>CAWBJW010000001.1:0-1347007 GCA_963789255.1 uncultured Alphaproteobacteria bacterium
GGTGCGCTAACTCGCAAGAGAGGCAGCCGACCACGGTAAGGTCAGCGACTGGGGTGAAGTCGTAACAAGGTAGCCGTAGGGGAACCTGCGGCTGGATCACCTCCTTTCTGGATGTCAGGAGCCAGGCTCACAGCCCCACGCCAGCGATGGCGAACGGCGCGGCCGATCCTGACCGTCCACAAGCGGGTGCGGTTGGCGGGGAACCTCGGTTCCCGGCTTGCTCACCTGCAATGCCGCCGTCCGCGCATCCCTTCTGCCGCGTGATCAGAGGTCACAGACCAGGGCCAGAGGCCCCGGCCTGGCCCCTCCGGCCTCGGCCGGCCGCTGGCCCGGCGGACTTGCAATACCGGCTGTCCGCGTTCTGATATCCGGCTGATATCCGGCTTCTGGACGGGCTAGTAGCTCAGCTGGTTAGAGCGCGCGCTTGATAAGCGTGAGGTCGGAGGTTCAAATCCTCCCTGGCCCATTCCCGGCGCCGGGCGTCCGGTTCCTGACGGGGGTGTAGCTCAGCTTGGGAGAGCGCCTGCTTTGCAAGCAGGAGGGCGCCGGTTCGAGCCCGGTCACCTCCATATTGGCATCGCCCTATCGGCATTCAGGGCGCCGGCCGCCGCGATCGCGGCCGGTCGCGATGTGGCCGGCCGGGATGTCGGGCAGGGAGCGCAGGACGGCGACCGGGAACCGGGCGTCCGACAGGGGCCGAGGGCCGGTCCGCACGCGGCAGCAGATCCGAGATTGCCGGCGCCCTCCATTGCGGGGCGCGCCGGCGTTGTTGATGGCACATCGTATAGAAGCGAGTTGTGTGACCGTAGTGGCTCCGACGACGCGCGGCGTCGCCGGGCGCGGCCGGCTTTGCGCAGGCAAAGCCGCAGCGCCGGCGGCCGGGCGGCAGCGGATGCCACACAATGTGTCTTCATGCGGCGGCGCCGCTGTCAGCGGTGTCGCCGGGAGAGAAGTGTCTGCCGCGCTCCTGGCCTCCGGCCGGAGTTGATCCCGGACGCGATCCGGGGCCGGGGCACGCTGCGACCGGCCGCGTTGCGGTGCAACGCGGGGGCCGCACCGTGGTTCTTGCCGTTGGGCGTGGCGAAGCGTGAAACAAGGGCATCTGGTGGATGCCTTGGCACTGAGAGGCGATGAAGGACGTAGCACGCTGCGAAAAGCCCGGGGGAGATGCGCGCGATCGGCGATCCCGGGATCTCCGAATGGGGCAACCCACCCCGGACCCGTTCCGGGGTATCCTGGCCTCAATCCATAGGGCCAGGAGGCGAACCCGGCGAACTGAAACATCTCAGTAGCCGGAGGAAAGGACATCAACCGAGACTCCGCTAGTAGTGGCGAGCGAACGCGGACCAGGCCAGTGGCTGCAGTTTTTGGTACCGGAAGCGTCTGGAAAGGCGGGCCGCAGCGGGTGACAGCCCCGTACGGGAAACCGGAACTGCAGTCCTCGAGTAGGGCGGGGCACGAGCAACCCTGTCTGAACGCGGGGGGACCACCCTCCAAGCCTAAGTACTCCTCAGTGACCGATAGCGAACCAGTACCGTGAGGGAAAGGTGAAAAGCACCGCGATGAGCGGGGTGAAACAGTTCCTGAAACCGGATGCCTACAAGCAGTCGGAGCCGGGCGCCAGGTATCAGGCACCAGGATGTTCCTGGTTTCTGGTTCCTGTCACCGGGTGACGGCGTACCTTTTGTATAATGGGTCAGCGAGTTGGTCTTACTAGCGAGCTTAAGCCGTTAGGCGCAGGCGCAGCGAAAGCGAGTCCGAAACGGGCGCCAGTCTAGAGATAGACTTGAGTTAGTGGGATCAGACCCGAAACCGGGTGATCTAGCCATCGGCAGGTTGAAGGTGCGGTAACACGCACTGGAGGACCGAACCCACTGCTGTTGCAAAAGCAGGGGATGACCGGTGGCTAGGGGTGAAAGGCCAATCAAACCCGGAAATAGCTGGTTCTCCGCGAAATCTATTGAGGTAGAGCGTCATCCGCTCACCGCCGGGGGTAGAGCACTGGATGGGCTAGGGGGGCGCGAGCCTTACCAAACCTAACCAAACTGCGAATACCGGCGAGTGGAGGGTGGCAGCCAGACGGCGGGTGCTAAGGTCCGTCGTCGAGAGGGAAACAGCCCAGACCGCCAGCTAAGGTCCCCCAGTCGTGGCTAAGTGGGAAAGGATGTAGGACGGCCAAGACAACCAGGAGGTTGGCTTAGAAGCAGCCATCCTTTAAAGAAAGCGTAATAGCTCACTGGTCTATTCCAAGCTGTCCCGCGCCGAAAATGTAACGGGGCTCAAGCCACGCACCGAAGCTGCGGGTGTGCGCGTCAGCGCACGCGGTAGCGGAGCGTTCCGTAAGCCGGCGAAGGCGTCTCGCGAGGGGCGCTGGAGGTATCGGAAGTGCGAATGCTGACATGAGTAGCGTCAACGAGGGTGAGAAACCCTCGCGCCGAAAGTCCAAGGGTTCCTGCGCAAGGTTAATCCGCGCAGGGTTAGCCGGTCCCCTAAGGCGAGGGCGACAGCCGTAGCCGATGGGAATGGGGTGAACATTCCCCAGCCTGCCGGGGCGCGACGAAGGCCCGAGTTTGTTCCGCCTTATCGGATTGGCGGGGCGGGTGAGGGACTTCCAGGAAACAGCGCCGGCATCAAGACCGTACCCGAAACCGACACTGGTGGACTGGTAGAGCATACCTAGGCGCTTGAGAGAACGGTGTTGAAGGAACTCGGCAAATTGCCCCCGTAACTTCGGGAGAAGGGGGCCCCGTCCAGGCGCAAGCCGGGGCGGGGGGCACAGAAGAGGGGGTGGCGACTGTTTACTAAAAACACAGGGCTCTGCGAAGTCGCAAGACGACGTATAGGGTCTGACGCCTGCCCGGTGCCGGAAGGTTAAGAGGAGGGGTGCAAGCTCTCAATCGAAGCCCCGGTAAACGGCGGCCGTAACTATAACGGTCCTAAGGTAGCGAAATTCCTTGTCGGGTAAGTTCCGACCTGCACGAATGGCGTAACGACTTCCCCGCTGTCTCCAACACCGGCTCAGCGAAATTGAACTCTCCGTGAAGATGCGGAGTCCCCGCGGTCAGACGGAAAGACCCCGTGCACCTTTACTACAGCTTTGCAGTGGTGTTAGGGATCATATGTGTAGGATAGGCGGGAGCCGACGAACCCCCGGCGCCAGTTGGGGGGGAGGCACCCTTGAAATACCGCCCTTATGGTCTCTGACATCTAACCGTGGCCCGTGAAGCCGGACCCGGGACCCTGCATGGCGGGTAGTTTGACTGGGGCGGTCGCCTCCCAAAGCGTAACGGAGGCGCGCGATGGTGGGCTCAGGCTGGTCGGAAATCAGCCCGCGAGTGCAATGGCATAAGCCCGCCTGACTGCGAGAGCGACAGCTCAAGCAGAGACGAAAGTCGGCCATAGTGATCCGGTGGTCCCACGTGGACGGGCCATCGCTCAACGGATAAAAGGTACGCCGGGGATAACAGGCTGATGACGCCCAAGAGTCCATATCGACGGCGTCGTTTGGCACCTCGATGTCGGCTCATCGCATCCTGGGGCTGGAGCAGGTCCCAAGGGTATGGCTGTTCGCCATTTAAAGCGGTACGTGAGCTGGGTTTAGAACGTCGTGAGACAGTTCGGTCCCTATCTGCCGCGGGTGTTTGAGACTTGCGAGGCGCTCTCCCCAGTACGAGAGGACCGGGAGGGACGCACCTCTGGTGTACCGGTTGTGGCGCCAGCCGCACCGCCGGGTAGCTACGTGCGGACGGGATAACCGCTGAACGCATCTAAGCGGGAAACCCCCCTCAAAACCAGGTCTCGCTCGAGAGCCGTGGTAGACCACCACGTCGATAGGCCGGAGGTGGAAGCGGGGCAACCCGCGCGCGACCGGTACTAATCGCTCGATCGCGCTCCCCCGCCCAGCGGCAAGAACCATGTCCGGTGGCACCACGGTGCCACCGAACCGACAGGCGAAGCCAGCTTCGCCGAAAGGCCCGGCGCGGCAAACATTCTCCTCGAAGACACCCGCACAACCCGCTTCCGGCCGGCCTACGGATCAATCCGCGGACGCCGCGCGCCCGGGCTTTCGGCGAAGAGTCCGCCTGTCGCCCGACGGTGTCGCGAGGCAACACCGGCAGGCTTTCGGCGGAACGAGTTCCGCCTGTCGCCCGACGGTGTCGCGAGGCGACACCGGCAGGCTTTCGGCGGAACGAGTTCCGCCTGTCGCCCGACGGTGTCGCGAGGCAACACCGGCAGGCTTTCGGCGGAACGAGTTCCGCCTGTCGCCCGGCGGTGTTGCAAGGCAACACCGGCGGCGGTCTTGGCCGGCCTGGTGGCCATAGCGAGGGGCAAAACACCCGATCCCATCCCGAACTCGGCCGTGAAAACCCTCAGCGCCGATGGTACTGCGCCACGAAGGCGCGGAAGAGTAGGTCGCCGCCAGGCCCGCCAAACCGCCGAACCGCGTCCCCGGACGCGCCGCCGTCGGCAAACCTGCCGCCGATCACACCCGGCGATCGCAAACCCCGGCGCCACACCGCAAGACCCGGCGTGCCGACACAACGATGACCCTCAACGCGGGGTGGAGCAGCCCGGTAGCTCGTCAGGCTCATAACCTGAAGGTCATAGGTTCAAATCCTATCCCCGCAACCACCTTTGCAAATGATCTCATGCTCCTGCACAGCACCCCTTGCGATCGGCGCAGGGAGTCACACTTCGGCTGGTCCGGGAAGCTCTAGCCGCAAACACCCTCACCCGCCTCCCCCCGGAACTTCGTCCGGGAGTCGGCACCCTCTCCCGCAATGCGGGAGAGCTTTTCCTGCCTCACTTCACCAACAACTTGACGATCGCGTCGAAATGCTCGTCGGCGAGCCGGCGCAGACTCGTCGTCGGTGCGGTCCTGCACCGGGTGCGGGACGAATACCAGGGCCGGGTCGGTACCCAATGATTTGGCTTGCGCCTTCGCCCCCTCGATGAATTCGGTCGTCGCCACGCCGACCGTCGGAATGCCGCGCGCCTCGAGTTCTGCCATGTCATGCGTACAGCACGATATGCAGGACCCTCAGTCGCTGAGACCTTCGATGACGAGGTTGACTTCGGTGGCGATCTGCTGCTGTAACGGCAGCGGCGCGGTCCGCGCATTGGTCGGCTTGGCGTAGTGCCTGACGGCAATGCCGCGCTCGGCGAGGCGCTCGCCGAGCCGCTTGAGGAACACATCGCCGCGCGGTTTGGCGATGTCGAGGAGCCCGATCACGAGCCCGTCGAGCCGCTCCGGCCGGGGCAGGCGCGGTCGCTGCGTCGGACTTCGCTCCGAGGTCGGGTCGAGTAGCACGGTCATGGTTTCACCTCCTTGGTTATCGGAACGCTGCCGCGGGCGCCCGAGGACCACCCGCCGATGATGCCGGAAAACATCCCGGCGCCGCCGCCGGCGCGGACGATCAAGAGGCCGCCCGGACGGAATTTGTTGACGGTCTTGCCGGCGAGCGAAGCTGGGCCGCCCTCGGCGATGCCCTTGGCCCCGACGATCAGCTCCTCGCCGGGGATCTCGCACAGCCGGTAGAGTTCCTCATAAAGCCGCGCCTTCGACCAGCCGGCCTCCCGGAAGGTGCGCTCATGCTCCGGGCAGACGACGAGGATCGCGTCGCAGGCCGGCGCGAGCTTGACGCTCTGGATCGCCTTCAGCGACTCGGCCATGCTGCGCGCCAGGCTTTCGGGGGTGCGCGATTTCTGGTCGATGACGCCCTGCAACCCAAAGCCGGCGAACACCGTTACCGCCGAGACGCCGGGCTTCACCCCGCGCTCGACCGACAGCGGCTCCCAGCACGAGCCCTCCTCGTCCTCGGCAAAGCAATAGCCGAGCTTGCCGGGGTTGCCGAGGGTGGCGCGGTCGACCTCCTGCGGCCGGCCCTCGCCGATGTTGCGGATCACCAGCTGCAAGGCGCGGCCGATCGAAGAATTGGCGCGGTTTCCCTGGCCCAGCGCGTTGCCCTTGGCGTTCATGCCGATATGCCGGCGCACCGGGCCGTTGACGATAATGACCGGCCCCGCAAATTGCGTCGTCGCCAGGACGCCGTGCATCGCGAAAGCTTCGTCGAGCACCGCCTCGACCGCGGCCAGCACGACCGGCAGGTATTCGGGCTTGCACCCGGCCATGACGGCGTTGATCGCGATCTTCTCGACCGTCGCGGCGGCGAGTGCCGGCGGCACCAGGCCGACAACTTCCTGCGGGTCGCGCGCGGTGCCGTCGAGCATGCGCAGCACCCGCTCCTCGGTCGGCGGCACCAACGGCAGGCCATCCGACCAGCCGCGCGAGAACATCGCCTCCTCGATGTCCTCGTCCTCGCCGATCTCGATGCGGCGCGAGGTGAGCCCGGTCTCGTTGAACCTCACCTTGAGACGTTCGAGAGCTCCCGGCTCGATGTTTTTGGCGCCGCAGCCCGGACGCGATTCCGGCAGGTCATGGCCGAGATCAGTCAGCCCGGAAAGCCGTTCCCATTCGCCGCGGTCCCAGCCATAGGTGCGCGCCGCCTCATGGCCGCCTTCGAACCGGATCAGGGTCGGTACGATCTCGATCTTCAGGCGATGCGAGACATCCAGACCGAGATCGCCGAGCGGGCCGGGCACCGTATCGGGAAAGCTTGCGTCGTCCTGGCTGTAGACGGTGAGGCCGGCGCGCCGCGCCAATTCGCCCAAGACCGGCGCGGTCATCACGCAGGTCTCACAGTCGCGCTTGACGACCGCGACCAAGCCATCCCGCGGCAGCGTGCTCATCGCGATCCCCGGCGATTGTCGATCGCGGCAGCATGAACCGCTCCGAGCGCCGCCGCAAGCAACGGAAACGGCCGTCCGGCAGTGTCCCAATTCGATAAGTGCATCGAACTTGTGCGTCCTTCGAGACGGCGCTTCGCGCCTCCTCAGGATGACGCACATTGTTGATGATATTAAGAAAAGTCGTCATCCTGGGGAGCGCCCGGAGGACGCGTCTCGAAGGACGCACGCCGGTTGTCCAATAGCGGGCGGGCGGGGAGAACGCGGATGGTCATGCATCTCGACGAGGCGGCGATCCGGCCGGTATTGCACTGGGACCCGCTGATCGCCGCGATGGAGGCGGCGCTGGCGGCGTTTTCGCTGGGCCATGTGGTGCAGCCGGTCCGCAACATGCTGACGATTGAGGAGGGCAGGCGCTATCTCGGCATCATGCCGGCGGTCGCCGAGGATGCGATGGGGCTGAAGGCCGTCAGCTTCTATCCGGGAAACGCCGGGACCGGCCTGCCGACCCACATGGCGCTCGTGCTGCTGTTCCGGCCCGAGACCGGCGAGCCGCTCGCGGTCATGGACGGCCGGCTGATCACCGAGATGCGCACCGCCGCGGTGTCGGCAGCGGCGACCAGATGTCTGGCCGCCCCCGCCAGCCATGTCCTCGCCCTCCTGGGCAGCGGCGTCCAGGCGCAGGCCCATCTCGAAGCGCTCCGCCATGTCCGCCCGTTCGACGAGGTGCGGGTGTGGAGCCGGACACCGGAGCACGCCCGGCGCTTTGCCGCGCGCCACGGGGCGATGCCGATGGACGTGGAGCGCGCGGTGCGCGGCGCCGATGTGGTCGTCACCGCGACCAATGCGATCGAGCCGATCCTCAAGGGCGAATGGCTCAAGCCCGGCGCGCATGTCAATGCCGTCGGGTCGCCGCGCCCGGGATGGCGCGAGCTCGACGACCGGGCGATGGCGAATGTCGTCGTCGTCGATTCGCGCGACGCGGTGCTGCAGGAATCCGGCGACGTGATCCTGTCGGGAGCGTCGATCTATGCCGAACTCGGCGAGATTTTTGCCGGCCTCAAGCCGGCCCCGGTCGCACAAACGACCGTATTCAAATCGGTCGGCCTGGCGGTCGAGGACATCGCCGCGGCAAAGCTGGTCTATGACGCCTTGTCGGCAAGCCCGGCATTCGTGCAACCTTGATCTTATGGCTTTGATCTTATGGCTTCGAGGCCAGATCCGGCTTGCCGGTATCGAGATCGACCGGGACCGAGACGTGTTCGTGAATGATCAGCCAGTGCCCCTTGATCTTCTTGTAGACGTCGGTCACCCGCACGGTCAGGTCGATTTTGTTGCCTTTCTTGTCGGTGCCGGCGACGCGCTGGATGCTGTGGCCGTAGGCGAGGGTGTGATCGGAAACGACAGCAAGGTCGCTCAGCTCGACGGTGATCGGGCCGTTGAAGCCGTCGAGAAACTCCTGCCAGTCCTTACGGTAGGCAGCGGCGCCGACATATTGGCGGGGCGGCACCACGTCGAAAACAAAAAGGCTCTGGTCGGGGACATAGACCTTCATGATCGCGTCCAGGTCCTTGGCCTTGAACGCGGCGATGAAGCTGTTCTCGAGCGCCCTGATGTCCGACTGGGCATCCGCCCTGGCGGCAGGGCAGAATGGCAGCGCCGACAAGGTCGCACAGACCGCGAAGGCTGCAAGACTGGCAAGCCGCAATGTCATGGCATGTTCTCCCTGGATCGATTTCGGTCTTGAGGCGGGCTTTTCGGCAACGGTATCGTCATTTCGCGCCCGGCGCGAGGGGTGTTTCGCTGTGGGCAGGCTACCGCGAGGAGGAGGGGTCATGCGGCTCGGCATTCATCTGCCCCATATCGGACGCAAGGCCGGGCCGGAAGCGATCCGCCGTGCCGCGGTTCAGGCCGAAGAGCTCGGCTTTGCCGATGTCTGGACGAGCGAGCACATCATCATTCCGAAGGACGCGATGTACCCGCCCTCGGCGATCTTCTGGGACCCGGTGCTGACCCTGACCTGGGCGGCGGCCTATACCAGCCGGGTCGGGCTCGGCACCAGCGTCCTCGTTCTGCCGCTGCGCCACCCGCTGCCGCTCGCCAAAGAGTTGGCGACGTTGCAGAACCTGTCGGGCGGGCGGCTCATTCTCGGAGCCGGGGTCGGCTGGCTCGAAGCCGAGTTCGACGCATTGGGGGTGCCGTACCGCGAGCGCGGCCGGCGCATGGACGAGGGCATCCAGATGATGCGCGCGGTGTGGAACGACGACCCGGTCAGCTTCGCGGCGCGCACTATTCCGGCGGTCATCGAGGACATGCGAATGCTGCCGAAGCCGGAAAAGCCGATCCCCATATGGATCGGCGGCACCTCGGAGCCGGCGTTGCGCCGCGCGCTGCGGCTCGACGGCTGGCACGGCTCGCGCGCCACCCCCGAGCAGGCCGCGTCGATCGTCGCGCGGCTGCGCGCCGCCCGCCCCGATGCCGGCTTCGCCGTATCGTTGCGCTATGGCTGGGACGGCAGGGACGCGGGCGCATTGCGCGCCCGGCTCCAGGCCTATGGCGCGGTCGGGGTCGGTCACGTCCTGGTCGAGCCGGGCGAGCGCGAGCTGGCCGACTGGCTCGCCGCGGTCGAGCGCATCGCCCATGCCGGCGAAGGGATGCTGGCATGAAGCTCTCCGCCACCCTCAAATTCTCGCCAGCCTATGCCGGGATCGAGATGGATCTGGTGTGGGAGGCCGAACGGCTCGGCTTCGACGCGGTGTGGGCTGGCGAAGCCTACGGCAGCGACGCGGTCAGCCCGGTCGCCTGGGTCCTGGCGCGCACCAGTCGGATCAAGGCCGGCACCAGCATCATGCAGATGCCGGCGCGCACCCCGGCCTGCGCGGCGATGACGGCGATGACGCTGCAGGCGTTGTCGGGCAACCGCTTTCTGTGCGGCATCGGCCCGTCGGGGCCGCAGGTGGTCGAGGGCTGGCACGGCGTGCCGTTCGGCCGGCCGCTGGCCCGCACCCGCGAATATGTCGCGATCATCCGCCAGGTGCTCGAACGCAAGGCGCCGCTCGAACACCACGGCGCGCATTACGACATCCCCTATACCGGGCCGGGCTCGACCGGGCTGGCCAAGCCGCTGCGCAGCATCATCCACGGCGACCCGAGCCTCAGGATCTACACCGCCTCGGTCTCCCCCGCCGGGTTGCGCACCGCCGGCGAGGTCGCCGACGGCGTGCTCCCGTATTTCATGTCGCCGGAAAAGGCCGCGGCGATCGTCGGCCCGATCGAGGAGGGCCGGGCGCGCGCCGGGAAACCGCGCGGCCTCGCCGATTTCGACAACGCCCCCTACGTGCGGGTCAGCATGGGCGACGATCTGGCGCGCTGCCGCGACGCGCTCAGGCCCGGCCTCGCCTTCTACATCGGCGGCATGGGGGCGCGGACCGCCAATTTCTACAACGAACTGACCCGGCGCATCGGCTATGAGGCAGCGGCCGCCGAGATCCAGAACCTGTTCCTTGCCGGCAAGCGCGAGGAGGCCGCCGCGGCGGTGCCCGACGCCCTCATTGACGAAATCTCGCTGATCGGCCCGCCCGCGATGATCCGCGACCGCCTCCAGGCCTGGCAGGACATCGCCCGGAACAACTGGGTCGGCTCCCTCGTCCTGGCCGGCGCCGATATCGCGGCAATGCGCGTCATCGCCGAGGCGGTGCTGTAGAGGCAATCGCCACGGGTGCGTGCACAGCCAAGTTCGTGTGCGCTTTAGGCCAAGACCTGGGGCGAGTTTTGCCCCAAGGTGGCTGGTTGAAGTCATCACCTCAGGCGGTGGTGGGACGAATACCGCGTGACCATCGGCGGTATCGAGGCTGACCGCCGATTCGGAAATGCCGTTCGCCAACAGCGTTGAATGCCTCCTGCTCGGCGCCTTCGGGCTCGGCCGATCGACCGGCTCGATCAACCGGTTCAGCCGGCGGGGAATCGCATCAAGCGCCTCATAGCGCAATCTGATCGCCGCTCGGTCGATCACCCGCCAATTCTATAAACTTCAAGTCAACCTGGGAATCCTCGATCGGCAATCCCACGGCACCGATCCGGTTATTAATCGACCGGCCCTTAGCTCAGCCTGGTTCCGCAAGATCGATCCGGAACACCAGCTTGGTCGTGCTGCGCGGCGCCGGTCGGGTGCCGATCAATTGCCCGCCGTTCTTCACAATGACCCGGCGCGAGGCCGCATTGTCCTCGTCGCAGGTGATCTCGACCCGCTTCAGTCCGACCCCGCGCGCCACCGGCAGCAACAGCGCGAGCGCCCGGGTCGCATAGCCGCGCCGCCGCTTCCACGGTACGACGGCATAGCCGATATGCCCGGAGACATAATCGGGCAGCGTGTCGGAGCCGGGGACAAAGCGCAGGTTGATGACTCCGCAGAATTCCCCGTCGTCGAGCCAGTAGGCGCAGGACGGCAGTCGCGGCACGGCGCGGCCCGATGCCGTGACGACCGTGCCGTCCTGGCGGGTCAGCTCCGCGAGAAAGGCGCGCGGATCGCGCCGCAGCGCGGCGAGCTGGGTCGCGCTGGCGTCGTGGGTCGTGTCGGGCGACCAGCCCGCGGCGAGCGCCGCCGCGTATTGCGCCAGCCGGTCGCGGCCCGGGGCGATGAGGCGCAGGCTCTGCGGGATCAGCGAACCGGGATGCACTGGCAGTGCACCACCCGGCGATGGCGCTTGCGGACGTAGCGGCGGTGGATGATTCGCCTCGCCGGCGCGGGTGTCGCGTACGCGGCCGGCCCCATATAGGGCTGCAAGGGGGGCGGCGCCGGCGTTGCGTAATAGGCCGGCGGATACGGCTCGACGCAGCCGGCAAGCGCAAAAGCCACGGTTAGTGCCAGAAGCCGTCCTGTCGTCTTGTTCATCGCGTTATCCTGATTGTGGTGCGGCTCCGGTGGCGGGACCTAGGCGGCCATCAGCCGGGCGATGCGCTCGCGGTGCCAGGTGGCGTCGCCGAAGGCGATCTCGGAGGCTTTGGCGCGTTTCAGGTAAAGCTGCAGATCGTGCTCCCAGGTCATGCCGATGCCGCCATGCAGCTGGATGCCGGCGGCGCACACCTTGCGGCCGGCATCGGAGGCGGCGGCCTTGGCCATCGACACCGCCATCGCGGCATCGGGTTCGCCCTGATCGAATGCCCAGGCGGCGTAATAGGTCAAGGATTTGGCGTTCTCGATCTCAATGAGCATGTCGGCGCATTTGTGCTTGACGCCCTGGTAGCTGCCGATCGGCTTGCCGAAGGCGACACGCATCTTGGCATAATCGACGGTGATATCGAGCACCCGCTGCGCCGCGCCGCACAGCTCGGCCGACAATGCCACCGCGGCGCGGTCGATGACCCGGCTCAGCGCCGGCCAGCCCTGATGCAATTCGCCGAGCAAGGCCGACGCCGGCAGGGCCGCGTTGTCGAGCCGGACCTCGCACAGCTTGCGGGTCTCGTCGACCGAGGGTAAGAGCCGGACCGCGACACCGTTCGTCGCCTTGGGCACCAGGAACAGGCTGATCCCGTCTTCCATCGTGCTGCCGTCGCGCGAGCGCGCCGCGACCACCAGCAGATCGGCGAGATGCGCGTCGGGGACGAACAGCTTGGTGCCCGAGAGGGTGAACCCGCCGCGCGTCTCGCGTGCGCTCGCCGTGATGCCGGCGGCATCCCAGCGCGCATTGGGCTCGCTCGCCGCCAGGGTCGCCTTGGTTTCGCCGGCGGCGATGCGCGGCAGCCATTCCTGCCGCGTTGCCGGCGCGCCGGCCTCGGCGATCGCCGCGCCGCCGAGCAGCACCGTCGCCGGAAACGGCCCGGGCATCACGGCGCGGCCGATCTCCTCCATCAGGACGACGAGATCAATGAGGCCGAGCCCGCTGCCGCCGTCTTCCTCGGCATAGGCGATGCCGAGCCAGCCCTGCTCGGCCAGCTGGTGCCAGAATTCGGGAGTGACCGCCTCGTCGGTCGCCATCATCCGGCGGACGAACTTCGTGTCGCATTCGGCGTCGAGGAATTTGCGCGCGGTGTCGCGCAAGAGTTCCTGTTCTTCGCTGAAGCCGATGTCCATCGCGCCCTCCCTGAACGCGAGGCTATGCGCAACCGCGGGCAGGGGGCAAGGCCCGCAGTCGTCCGGTAATGACCAACTTTGAGACATCGCAGCCAGCAGACCCGGAAATCCGCGGAATGTCGGCTTGATAACCCCGCATCCGAAAACTCACGGCGGCGTAGCATGGCGTTTCTTCGTGCGCATGTAGGGTTCGACGCATGGAGTTCGATCTCTATTTCAGTGAGACACGCGGGCGTTCTAATGCGCATCGAATACGTGTTCACGATCCTTTTCCTCGCGCTGGGGCCGTTAAGGGTCATTCCGGTCTTCTACGAGTACACCGATAACGCCGATCGAGCCTACCGCGTCCGCGTCGCCATATTCGCAACGTTGACCTCGGCCGCAATCATTGCGGTGGCGGGCGATCGGGGAAATTCCCTGCGGGCAGGGAGTTTTGCGTTTTTCTGTCGCAGAGGCGCATCAAGCGCTTGGGATCGCTTGCTATGTCCGGGAAATTCCGGTGCGCGCGCAGCGAAATTTCCGGCACAGAGCAGGGAATTCAGCGCGGCGGGCAGGGAATTTTTGCCGAACATCGAAGGGCGCCGACCGTGGTTATCATAATCGTAATTGCGCAAACAAGTGGTGATGGCGGGGCGATGCTGCAAGACCCGAGGTCGCCTGCCTATTGGAACGCGGCGGGCGAGCGAGGGCTCGTCCGGCAACGGCAGGGAAGCCGATCCACTCTCACCCTCCTCGACCCCGGCGCGCCGGGGTCCCCCGAGGATGACGATAAAAGAAAGGGAATTACATATCGAACTCCCGTACCCCGAGGGGCTATAATCCACGCAGAAACCGAGCGTTAAGGCAATGAGCCGCAGCACCATTTCAACCTTTCGGCTTTTCGATGGGCGATATTCCCTTTGACAAACCCATGCTTATATTAGTCTATGGAGTTGGCTGGTTCATGCCTCAGACAGATGTTGTCGATCTGTTGCTGAGCAGTGATGGCGTACCGATCCGGCACGCTGATGTTGTGGGGGCCGCTAAGCTCGCAAACCCGTTGTAGATCACGGCCTTCCGTGTAGTTTCCCCACTCGCAAAGCGCCAGAAGGCCAAGCAAAATCTATGCGATCGGATTGCGGCCGAACCATTCGGTGAGATTCCTCGCCGAACTTCACTTGTTTGCCGCTTTTGGCTTTGGCTTCGCCTTTGTGATCTTACCTAACTTCCCCTCGAACCGCTCCTTGTCCTCATCGCATTCGAGCGCGCGAGCGGTTTCGAGGAAGCGCTTGTGCTGGTTGGCGCCACCCCGAGCGCTGCACGCTCATTATATCTGATTTACGGGAGTCAAAAATATAATTCCCAAAAGAAAGGCGCACGCGCGAGCGGGCGGGAAACATGGTTCAGCGGTCGCGCATTTTCGGATCGAGCACGTCGCGCAGCGCGTCGCCGAACAGGTTGATGCCGAACACCGTCAGCATGATCGCCAGGCCCGGGAAGATGGCGATCCACGGCGCCGTCGTCGCGTATTCCTCGGCGCCGCCCTGCAGCATCAGGCCCCAGGCCGGCACCGGCTCCTGCACGCCGAGCCCGAGATAGGAGAGCGCCGCCTCGGCGAGAATCGCCTGCCCGACAAAGGCGGTGACGATCACCAGGAAAGGGGCCCATCACATTGGGCACCATGTGACGCAGGATGATCCGCGTATGGCCGTAGCCGAGGGCGCGCGCGGCATCGACATAGGGCACCTCGCGGATCGCCAGCGCGGAGGAGCGCACGACCCGCGAGCAGCGCGGGATCAGCGGGATCGTGATCGCGATGATGACGTTCTGCACGCCGGTGCCGAAGATCGAGACGACGGCCAGCGCCATGATGATCAGCGGGAACGAGATGACGATATCGAGCAGGCGCTGCAGCCACAGATCGATCCAGCCGCCGAAATAGGCGCTGGCGACCCCGAGGATGAGGCCGCTGAACCCGCCGACCACTGCCGAGGTCAGGCCGACGATGAAGGCGGTGCGCGCGCCGAACAGGATGCGCGAGAGGATATCGCGGCCGAACTCGTCGGTACCGAGCCAGATGCGCCCAGTTCGGCGCCTGGGTCATCGCGGCAAAGTCGTTGGCGGTCGGGTTGTAGGGCGCGAGCCAATTGGCGAACACGCCGGCCAGCCCGAAAATCAGCACCAGCGCCATGCCGATCGCGCCGACCGGCTGGCGGCGCAGAAAGTCGAGCGTGACCGCAAAGGGGCCGCGCGGCGCGAGGCCGCCATCCTCGGCGAGGGCGGGAAGGCTGTGCGGGGTCGGTTCGAGGACGGTCATCGGTCCGACCTTATCAGGCCAGGCGGATGCGCGGGTCGAGCCAGGCGTAGAGCAGGTCGACGACGAGATTGCTCAGAATCGCGATCGCGACGACCAGCATCACCAGCGCCTGGGTCAGCGTGTAGTCCTGGTTCTGCACGCCTGCACCAACAGGCGGCCAAGCCCGTTCAGATTGAACACCTGCTCGGTGACGACGAGGCCGCCGATCAGAAAGGCGAACTCGATGCCGATCACGGTGACGACCGGCAACAGCGCATTCTTCAGCGCATGCCGGTTGATGATGATGCGGTTGATCAGCCCCTTGGCCCGCGCGGTGCGGATATAGTCCTCGCGCAGCACTTCGAGCATCGCCGAGCGGGTCATCCGCATCGACACCGCGGCATAGCGGTAGCCGATCGTCAACGCCGGCAGCATCACGATCGACAGGTTGCGGACCGGGTCCTGCCACAGCGGGACATAGTCGATCGGCGGCATCCAGGGGCGGCCGGTAATCGCCTGGGTGATGTCGAGCACGAAGAGGATCGACATGATGCCGAGCCAGAAAGCCGGGGTCGCCAGGCCGGCGATCGAGAAGGTGCGGACGAGGAGGTCGATCCAGCTGTTCTGCTTCAGCGCCGAAATCGTGCCGAGCGGGATCGCGATCGAGACGGCGATGATCGTCGCCATCACCGCGACTTCCAGCGAGATCGGAAAGCGGGCGGCGATCTCGTCGACGACCGGCTTGCCGGACCACATCGAGATCCCGAGATCGAAGCGCGCCAAGCCCCACACGAATTCGAGGTATTGCACGATCCACGGCCGGTCGATGCCGATCTCGGCATGGCAGGCGGCGAGCGCCTGGGCGGTGAAGCTCTCCCCGCCGGAGCCGAGCCGCACCATGCAGATGTCGCCCGGTATCAGGCGCATCAGGATGAAGACCAGCGTCGCCGCCCCGAGCAGGGTCGGAACCACCAGCAGCACGCGGCTGATGATGTATCGAAACATTCGCCCTCTCGCGGCGCAGCGGGGCCGCGCTACCCTGCCGGCTTCGCTTGCGATCCGCAATAGCCGCAATGCGGCGGCGCCAGCCAGATCGTTGACAGGTCCTGGTTGATGAAGTGGGTCGGCGCGATTTTCCAGCCGTGCACATAGGTCCGGTACGGCACCATCCGGTGCCACCACAACACCCAGATCACGTGCGCCTCGGTATCCATCATGTATTTCTCGAAATCGTACATCTCGGCGCGCTGCTTCTGCGGATCTGACTCATGCAGCAGCTTCAGGTACATGTCGACCGCCTTCGGGTCCTTGTAGTGTCCGTAATTCTCCGAGTCGAAATCGGATGGCATGACCTTCTGAATGTCGAGCAGCGGGTTGACCATGCCGTGTCCCGGGGCTTCGAGAACGACGTCGAAATCGCCCTGGCGCATCGCCGCGAACCAGGGTCCGGTCGGCAGGACGCGCTGGGTGACGTGCAATCCGATCTTGCTCCACTGATCGATCAGCCAGGTCGCGACGTATTTGTACGGCTGGTCGACATTGCGGTTCAGCAGCTGAAAGCTCAGTCCTTCGGCTCCCGCCTCCTTCAAGAGGCGCCGCGCCTCGTCCCGCGATTTTTTGATATCGGGCCAGTAGCCGGCGATTTTTTCGAGCTCGTCCTTGGAGGGGGCCAGCGACGACCCGGGGAAAACGAAGCCGCCGACGCCCTTGACGATGGCGATCTTCGATAATTGCGGCGCCCCGCCCCAGCGGTTGATCGCCAGGCTGAGCGCCCGGCGCACCCGCGGGTCGTCAAACGGCTTCTTCATGTGGTTCGGGGTCACTGCGCTGGCGACGTTCCAATCGTCCTGCTGCACCGCGATCTTGTCGCCGAGCGCGCTCTTCAGCTGCTCGACGGCAGAGGGCGGGTAGCCGCGGAACTCGATCGCCGCGCGATCGGCCATGATCGCATCGATCTGCACCGCCTGCTGCGCCGCAAAAATCCCGACAAATCCGTCAAGGTATGGCAGCCCCTTGTGATAGTAATCCGGGTTGCGCACACCCTTGATTTCCTGACCCGTCGTGTAGCCGGCGAAGCGAAACGGACCGGAACCATTGATGTTGTGCTCGTACCAGTGGGGGTCCTTGTCGAGGATCTTCTTTTCGTAGATCCAGTTGAAGGGATCGGCGAGCGCCGGCAGGAAGGCGCTGGTGGCGAACTTCAGATGAAAGACGACCGTTGTCGGGTCGGGCGCCTCGATCTTGTCGATCATCAGGTAATTGCTGGAGCGCGCACTGAGCACGCCCTGCGGCGGGAAGGCGATCTCGTTGAAGCTGGCGGCGACATCGGCCGCGGTCAGCGGGTCGCCGTTCTGGAATTTGACGCCCGAGCGGATCGTGAAGGTCCAGGTCTTGCCGCCATCGGCCGGCGTCGGCATCTGCGTGCACAGATCGCAGACGAAGTGGCTGGTGTCCGACGGATTGTGGGGGTCGACCCGGATCAGCACGCTATAGAACGGCGCCACCGCATGCACCGTCGCGTAGGTGCTCTCGCGGTGCCCATCAAAGCTCGGCGGCGCGTCCGCCGGGATCATGTAGGTGAGGGTGCCGCCGTATTTCGGGGTCGAGGTCGGCGTCTGCGCGGCCGCCGGCAGCGCAGCAGCGAGCTGCAGCCAGGCCGACCGCCCACGATTGCCGCGATGTCATTGCGTTCTCCCTTGGCGTTTTCGTTCTGATCTGCCGCAATGCCGCGGCGCCGGGGCCGGGCTTGCCCTGGTATCCTGGCGGCTTCGCGCGTGGCGCGCAATCGCCGCGGCGCACGGCTGCGGCTGACTCGTGATCTGTCCGGTTTTAGAACCGCTCGAAAGGGGAGCGGGCGATGGCTCAGACGACCCCGCTGCGTCGGCGCATCCAGCAGGAGGAGCAAGGGACCGGATGGGCGCTGCGTTGGCGGCCGGGATCGCAACCCGGCGTTGCGCCGAGCCGATTGCGGCGACGGGCCGATCGCGGTCATAGTGTGTCGTCTATCGATAGGAGGATCGCCGATGCCCGGTACACCGCAACTGCGCCCGCTCGGCGAGGCGCTCGGCAGCGAAGCGGTCGGGGTGGATTTGTCCCGGCTCGACGACGCGAGCTTCGCCTGGATCGAACGCGCCTTCGCCGAACACCCGGTGCTGGTGTTCCGCGACCAGCAGCTCGGCGCCGCCGAGCTCGCCGCGTTTGGGCGGCGCTTTGGCGCCCCGCTCAAGCACTCGCTGGTCAGCTACCGCCATCCCGATCATCCCGAAGTGTCCTGGCTGCGCAATGTCGACGAGGCCGGCGGGATCGACTGGTACGGCGTCAAGCGGGCGACCGACTGGCACACCGATTCGACCTATGAGGAGGAATTGCCGCTGCTCGCGATGCTGTATGCCCTCGAGGTCCCGGCGACGAAGGGCGGAACGATGTTCGCCGATATGCGCGCCGCCTACGACGCGCTCTCCGATGCGATGAAACAGCGCCTCGCCGGCCTCGTCGGATTGCATGGCCGGACCGACGGCCCGGCCGGCACAAGACTGTACACGCTCGAGGAAGGGGAGCGGATGACCGACAAGAAATACCCCGAGCAGCCGCGCCCGGCGGTGATCCCCCATCCGGTCACCGGCCGCCCAATTCTCTTCGTCAACCCGATGCACGTGCACGGTTTCGTCGGCATGGATCGCGAGGCAGCCTGGGAGCTGATCGAGGAGCTGGCAGCGCATGCGACGCAGGACCGGTTCGTCTATTATCATTCGTGGCGGGTCGGGGATCTGCTGATGTGGGACGAGCAGGCGACGATGCATCGCGGCGCCGGCGACTACCACCCCGAGGAGCGCCGGGTCATGCTGCGCACGATCGTCTACCCGAATTAGCGCACACGAGGCCCGGCATGACCCGCCCTTACCCTCGCCGCGCCAGCCCGGGCAGAGCACGCCGCATCGCGCTCGCCGTCGTGCTGGCAGGCGGTTTCCTGGCGGGCACCATCGGGCACCCGGTCGCCGCACCCGGCGGTTCCCAGCCGGTCGCCGCACCCGGCGGTCCCCAGCCGGTCGCGGCACCGCCTCCGCCGCCTGCCGCCGCCGAGGTCGCCACCGGAATTTGCCAGTGCCTCGCCGACCACGACAGGCGGCAGATCCGTTGCCTGTCGAGCGTCCAGGAATGCCAGTCCGCCTGCGGATCGAGCCTGTATTCGTTCGTGCCGAACGCGCCGAGCTGCCCGCTCACCGCCCAGTAGCGCCGCTGGCGCCGGGCCGGGCGACGCCCGGCTCGGCCAGCGCGGCGATGTCGCTCGGGCCATAGCCGAGTTCGCCAAGCACCGCCGCGCTGTGCTCGCCCAGCGCGGCGACGAACGGCCGGGCGGCAGCTTCGGCCGCCGAGAAGCGAAACGGCGGGTTGAGGACGCGGAAGCTGCCGCCGCGATCGCGCACTTCGGCAAGGGCGTGGCGATGGGCGAGCTGCGGGTCGGCCATCGCTTCCTTGACCGTGCGATAGGGCGAAGCGGGGACGCCGTGAGCATCGAAGACCGCCTGCACTTCGGCGCTGGTCAGCCGTCTCGACCAGATTTCGAGTTCGTCGATCAAGAGGCCCCAATTGGCGCGCCGGTCCGGGTATCGGGCGAAGCGCGGATCGCTGATCCAGTCCGGTCTGCCGCAGGCCGCCGCGAGGTTCTGAAACGTCCGCTCGCTGGCGACCGACAGGTTGATATAGCCGTCACTGGTGACGATCGGCCCGAACACCGGCCGCCCGGCAACATACGATGCGGGAAACTGCGCCAGCTGAAGCTCGTTGAGGGTGAGGCTCAGCATGCTTTCGAGCATCGACACGTCGATCAGCTGGCCGTCGCCGGTCGCCTCACGCTGGTAGAGCGCGCTCATGATCGCCCCGAACGCATAGGTGCCGGTCAAAACGTCGGCGATGTAGATCCCGCAATAATCGGGCCGGCGCTCGCCGCCCTGGTAGGCGAGATGGGCCATGTCATAGCCCGAGGCGGCGTGGATCACCGGCGCGTAGGCCGGCAGCCCGGCCGACGGTCCGCTCTGCCCGTAGCCCGAGATCGCGCAATAGACGAGGCCCGGCTGCATTCCCTTGAGCGCCGGATAATCGAGCCCGAAACGCTGCATGACGCCGGGGCGGAAATTCTCGACCAGCACATCGGCGGTCGCGATGAGGCGGCGGGCGGCGGCGACCCCCTCGGGACGCTTCAGGTCGAGAACGACGCTCTGCTTGCCGGCATTGAGCTGGCCGAACGAGGTGCTGGCGCCGTCGCGCAGCGGCGGGCGCGAGCGCATCATGTCGCCCGAGGGCGGCTCGACCTTGATCACCGCGGCGCCGAGATCGGCGAGGAGGCGTGTGCAATGCGGCCCGGCGATCGTCGTCGTGAAATCGACGACGCGCAGGCGCTCGAAGGCGCTCGTCATGTCGGTCCTCCCGCCGCTACCACAGCGGGTAGACGTTTTTGGTTTCCTTGGCGCGGTCTCGCCTGTCGGACCCGCCGAGGCGCCTGACGACCCCGACCGCCATCGCGGCGGCGGCCAGGCCCAGAAGGATCCATAACTCCAGCGGCATTGATGCCCCCCGCGACGCCTATAGCGCATCGCCGGCGGATGATCCAGTTCCGGGCGCAGTCGCGGAACGGTGCCGGCAGCGGTGTGGCATCTTGGCTCACGCGTCGCCTCGGCAAGCGGCGGCGGCCTTGACGAGCGCCGGCAGCATCGCCTCGGCAATGGCGGCATTGCCGCTCTCCGACAGGTGGTAGGCGTCGATGTAGAGCGGGTCGGCGACCGCGTCGAAGATCGCCGACAGGTCGATCGCATCCTCGGCCGCCATCAGACTCGGGGCGCCGCCGCCGCTCGGCAAGGATCGCGCGGTAGAGGCGCCGCCGCCCGGCCACATCGGTCGTGTAATCCGCCTCGAACCGCTGCTCGTCCGCGGACTTGACGGTCTTGGTCACCAGCACCGGCTGCCAGAAAAACAAGGTGCGGAACCCGTGCTCGCGGGCGAGAAGGCGAGCGAGGCGCAGATTGGCGGCATAGACGTCGATGACCTGCCGGGCGAGATCGGCAACGTCGATCTGCGACAGATCGGCCGCTTGCGTCGGCAGCGGGCCGCGCAAGGCGAGGCCGGTCAGAGAGCGCAGCCGCCGCAGGCTGCGCGGCAGCAACGCGACCAGCGCGGCGCGGCAGAGATCTCCGCGGCGGCCCGGCTGCAGCAGGTTGAACTCGGCGACGCGCCGCGCATCGTTGAACAGACGGTCGGCCTCGCCGGTCTGCTCGGCGCAGAGCATCTCGTTGATGCCGTCGTAGAACAGGGCGAGGTCGGCGCGCATGCCGCGTTTCAGCATCTGCTGCAGGCTGATGATCTCCTGCGTGCTGTTGTGGCCGAGCTGGCCGAGATTGGTCAGTGCGGCCGGGTGCCCGAGTTCGGCGAGGCGGCGCGCCAGGATGGCGGGGATCGTCGCCATGTCGCGCACCCCCATCCCCATCATTGTCGAGCCGCCGAAGCACAGAATGCGCAGCGCGCCGTCGCCCGCCGCCTCGCCCGGGGTCGGCCGCAAGCCGCGCTCGTCGATTGTCACGTAGGTGCCGCGAAACGGCCGCTGCCACCATTCGACATAGGGCCGCCAATCGACATGGACGGAGCGATTGAACTCGTCGAAATAGCCGGTCGCCCAGTCGGCGCCGGCATAGGCGTCGGCGGTGGCCGAGCGGTCGGGCAGCCGGCCCCGGCCATAACGCAATCGCCGGCTGAGGCGGCGCAGCCCGTCGATGCCGAATTCGGTGAACAGGATGACCAGCAGCAGGATGCCGGCGACATGCCACAGCGCGACGACGAACCGGAAAAGCCCTTCTAGCACTCGGCACCCCGGATATCGGCGATATGGCGCAGGACCGCGCGCCGCAACCCGGCCGTGTCCGGGCCGGCCCCGGCGATGGCGCGCGACAGGGAAGGAATGACCCGTGCGTAGTGCACCCCGAAATCGCGGCGCACGCCGGCGGTCGTCGCGCCCTGGGCGCCGATGCCCGGGACAAGCAACAGCGCGTTCGGCAGACGGGCGGCGAGATCGCCAGCTTCCCGCCCCAGGGTCGCGCCAACCACCGCACCAATCAGGCCAAGCTCGCGCTCCCCGTCGGCCGCGTTGCCGGCGGCAATCCGGTCGGCCAGGTATTCGGCCACCGACCGGCCATCCGGCATCCTCGCCTGCTGCTGTTCGGTTCCTTCGGGGTTGGAGGACCGCACCACGACAAACACCCCGGCGGCCGCATGGCGCGCGCGTTCGAGTATCGGCGCCAGGGAGCCAAAGCCGAGATAGGGGCTCAGGGTGATGGCGTCGCCGCCGAACGGACTGTCCGGCCCGAGGAAGGCGTCGCCGTATGCAGTCTGCCGTCGAGGCGATGTCTCCCCGTTTGGCGTCGATGATGACGAGCGCCCCATGGCTGTGGGTGGCGTCAACGGTGCGGCGCAGCACCGCCATTCCCGCCGGCCCGTGCCGCTCGAAAAAAGCCGTCTGCGGCTTGACGGCGGCAACCAGCGGCGCGCAGATCTCGACCATGCGCTCGCAAAACGCGAGCAACCCCTGCGCGTCATCGGCCAACCCCCAGCCCTTCAGGCTATCGGCCGAGGGATCGATTCCGACACACAGGGGAGACCGCTCTGCGGCGAGGGTGACAAATCGCTTTTGGAACGGGACCGTCATCGCGCTTGTCGTATAACAGACCGCGGATTGAGGAGAACAGCCATGGCGAAACAACAGATCCGGTCCGACAGATTGCGCCAGCCGAGCGGGGTGTTTTCCCATGCGACGGCGATCGAGGCGAAGGGCCGGCTCGTCTTCATCTCCGGCATGACGGCGCGCCGGCTCGATGGCGCGATGGAGGGGGTCGGCGACATCGAAGCCCAGACCCGCCAGGTCTGCGAGAACCTCAAGGCCGCGGTCGAGGCGGCCGGCGGCACGATGGCCGACATCTGCCGGGTCGACGTCTATGTCCGCAACATGGAGCAGTTCGCCGGAATCCACAAAGTGCGGGCGGAATACTTCAAGGAGCCGCTGCCAGCCTCGACGATGGTCGAGGTCTCTAAGTTCACCTCGCCCGACGCCCTGATCGAGATCAGCGCGATCGCCGTGGTTCCGGACTGAAGGAACGTAGGATGGGCTGAGCGCCGCGAAGCCCATCATTCCGGCCGGCCCTGTGATGGGCTTCGCTGCGCTCAGCCCATCCTACAAACCGTTGCGGTCCCCGTTGCAATCGCGCACGCCGGGACCCACACTCGCGCCAGCCCCCGCTGCCGAGGACACCCCGCATGGAAATGCAAGGCGAGCGCCGCATCCCCGCCCCGCGCCAGCTTGTGTGGGAACGGCTCAACGACCCCGAGACGCTGAAACGCTGCATTCCCGGATGCGAGACGATCGAAAAAATCTCCGACACCGAGTTCACCGCCAAGGTCGTCGCCAGGGTCGGGCCGGTCAAGGCGAGCTTTTCCGGCAAGGTCACCCTCTCCGACCTCGATCCGCCGGCGGGCTACACGATCACCGGCGAGGGCACCGGCGGGGTCGCCGGCTTCGCCAAGGGCAGCGCCAAGGTCGCGCTCGAAGAAGACGGCGGCGAGACGGTATTGCGCTACGGCGCCCAGGGTCAGGTCGGCGGTAAGCTGGCGCAGATCGGCTCGCGCCTCATCGACGCCACGGCGCGCAAGATGGCCGACGAGTTCTTCAGCCGTTTTGTCAATGCGATGAGCCCGCAAACCGCCGCCGGGTCGTAACTGATCGACGCGCCTTGACCGGAAGGCGGCGGCGCACGAAACTTCGCCCGGACAACGCGGCGGATCGGGTGCCACGATCGAGTCGAGGGAGGGTGCGATGCAGAAGACCGTGAGCCTCACCGTGAACGGGAAGCCGGCTTCGGCGACGGTCGAGGGGCGCACGCTGCTGGTGCAGCTGCTGCGCGAGCAGCTCGGGCTGACCGGGACCCATGTCGGCTGCGACACCAGCCAGTGCGGCGCCTGCGTCGTCCATGTCAACGGCGAGGCGGTCAAGTCCTGCACGCTGCTGGCGGTGCAGGCCGAGGGCCGCAACGTGGTGACGATCGAGGGCGTCGCCACCGGCGACACATTGCACCCGATGCAAGAGGCCTTCCGCAACAACCACGCGCTGCAATGCGGCTTCTGCACGCCGGGCATGGTGATGAGCGCGCTCGACCTGGTGAAGAACAATCCGCGCCCGACCGAGCGCGAGGTGCGCGAGTATCTCGAAGGCAATCTGTGCCGCTGCACCGGCTACCACAACATCGTGCTGGCGATCGTCGAGGGCGCGGCAGTGATGCGCGGCGAGACGCCCCCTGCGCCCGCTCATGGAGCGGCGGCGGAGTAGCGGCGATGACGGCGATCGGCACGCCCGTCCGGCGGCGCGAGGACTACCGGTTCCTGACCGGACAGGGGACCTATACCGACGACATCAACCGCCCGGGCCAGCTCCATGCCTATATCCTGCGCAGCCCGCATGCCAACGCGCGGGTGGGCGGCATCGACACCGGCGCCGCGGCGGCGGCGCCGGGGATCGTCGCGGTCTTCACCGGCGCGGACCTGGCGGCCGACGGCATCGGCGGCCTGCCGTGCGGCTGGCTGATCAATTCGAAGGACGGCTCGCCGATGAAGGAGCCGCCGCATCCGGTGCTCGCCGATGGGCGGGTGCGCCATGTCGGCGACCCGGTCGCGGTCGTCATCGGCGAGAGCCTGGCTGAGGCGCGCGATGCTGCCGAGCAGATCGCGGTCGATTATGCCGTCGAGTCGGCGGTCGTCGATCCGGTCGATGCGCTCAAGCCCGGCGCGCCGCAGGTGTGGCCCGCCGAGGCGCCCGGCAATGTCTGTTACGACTGGCACCTGGGCGACGCCGCCGCGGTCGATGCCGCCTTCGCAACGGCGGCGAAGATCGTCAAGCTCGACCTCGTCAACAACCGGCTCGTCCCCAATGCGATGGAGCCGCGCGCGGCGATCGGCGAGTTCAACCGGGCCACCGGCGAGCACACGCTCTACACGACGAGCCAGAACCCGCATGTGATCCGGCTGCTGATGGGCGCCTTCGTGCTGCACCTGCCGGAAGCGCGGCTGCGCGTCGTCGCTCCGGATGTCGGCGGCGGCTTCGGCTCGAAGATCTACCATTACGCCGAAGAGGCGATCGTCACCTGGGCCGCGGCCAAGGTGCGCCGGCCGGTCAAATGGACCGCCGACAGGTCGGAAAGCTTCATGTCGGACGCGCATGGCCGCGACCACGCGACCCATGTCGAGCTGGCGCTCGATGCGAACGCCAGGTTCCTCGCGCTCAAAGTCTCGACGGTCGCCAATATGGGCGCCTACCTGTCGACCTTCGCGACCTGCATCCCGACCTATCTCTACGGGACCCTGCTCGCCGGCACCTACACGACCCCGGCGATCTATGTCGAGACCAAGGCGGTGTTCACCAACACGGTCCCGGTCGATGCCTATCGCGGCGCCGGAAGGCCCGAGGCGACCTTTCTCGTCGAGCGCGTCGTCGATCTCGCGGCCGACGAACTGGGGCTCGACCCGGCCGAATTGCGCCGCCGCAACTTCATCCCGGCCAATGCCTTTCCCTACCAGACGCCGGTCGCGCTGCAATACGACAGCGGCGACTATCAGACGACCCTGCAGATGGCCGAAGAGGCCGCCGGTTACGCCGGCTTCGAGGCGCGGCGCCAGGAGGCGGCGCGCCGCGGGAAATTGCGCGGCATCGGCATCGCCACCTATATCGAGGCCTGCGGCATCGCGCCCTCGGCGGTGGTCGGGTCATTGGGCGCCCGCGCCGGGCTGTTCGAATCGGCGGAGGTGCGGGTCCACCCGACCGGCAGCGTCTCGATCCTGACCGGCTCGCACAGCCACGGGCAGGGACACGAGACGACCTTCGCCCAGCTCGTCGCCGACGGGCTCGGCATCCCGATCGAGTCGATCGAGATCGTCCATGGCGACACCGCCAAGATCCCCTACGGCATGGGGACCTACGGCTCGCGCTCGCTGGCGGTCGGCGGCAGCGCGATCGTCAAGGCGATGGACAAGGTGGTGGCCAAGGGCAGGAAGATCGCCGCCCATCTCCTGGAGGCGTCCGAAGCCGACATCGAGTTCAAGGACGGCGCCTTCACCGTCGCCGGGACCGACCGCTCGAAGACGTTGGCCGAGGTCGCGCTGACCGCCTATGTGCCGCACAATTTCCCGCATGACGAATTGGAGCCCGGGCTCGACGAGACCGCGTTCTACGACCCGAAGAACTTCACCTTCCCGTCGGGCGCGCATATCGCCGAGGTAGAGATCGACCCCGACACCGGGCATCTGACCGTCGCCAGCTTCACAGCGAGCGACGATTTCGGCCGCATCATCAACCCGATGATCGTCGCCGGCCAGGTCCATGGCGGTCTCGCCCAGGGGATCGGCCAGGCCTTGCTCGAAGGCTGCGTCTACGACAAGGAGACCGGGCAATTGCTGACCGGCTCCTACAACGACTACGCGATGCCGCGCGCCGACGATCTGCCCGGCTTCGCGCTGTCGACCCACGCGACGCTGTGCACCCACAACCCGCTCGGCGTCAAAGGCTGCGGCGAGGCCGGCGCGATCGGCGCGCCGGCGGCGATCGCCAACGCCATCGTCGACGCGCTGAAGGGATTGGGGGTGCGCCATGTCGAGATGCCGGCGACCCCGGAAAAGCTGTGGCGGCTGATCCACCAGCACCAACCGCGGGCGGCCGCGCAGTAACTGTTTTCGTCATGGCCGGGCTTGACCCGGCCATCCACGCCTACCGGCGCGAGCCGGAGCCCCGATCTCGCAGATGCCCGGATCGAGTCCGGGCATGACGGGGTGTGAAAGGGAGAGGCCCGATGTACGAATTCGATTATTCAAAGCCCGCGAGCCTCGACGACGCGGCGCGCGCGCTGAGCGATGCCGACGCCAAGCTGGTCGCCGGCGGCATGACTTTGGTTCCGACATTGAAAATGCGTCTCGCCAAGCCCTCGCAACTGATCGACCTCGGCGCGATCCCGGCATTGAAGGGCATCAGCGAAGATGGCGACGCCGTGGTGATCGGGGCAATGACCCGGCATGCCGACGTCAACCGCTCGGCCCTGGTCAAGCGCGCGATCCCGGCATTGGCCGCCCTCGCCGGCATGATCGGCGATCCCGCCGTGCGCAACCGCGGCACGATCGGCGGCTCCATCGCCAACAACGACCCGGCCGCCGATTACCCGGCGGCAGTCGTCGCGCTCAACGCCACGGTGCGCACCAACAAGCGCGAGATCGCCGCCGACAGTTTCTTCACCGGCCTGTTCGAAACCGCGCTCGGCGAGGGCGAGATCGTGACCGCGGCGCGCTTCCCGAAAGTGGCGTCGGCGAACTATCAGAAATTCCGGAACCCGGCCTCGCGCTATGCGATCGTCGGCGTGTTCGTCGCCCGCACCCCGGCCGGGGTGCGGGTCGCGGTGACCGGCGCCGGGCCGTGCGTCTTCCGCGTTCCCGCGATGGAAGCCGCGCTCGCCAAATCCTTCACCGCGGACGCGATCAAGGACATCGCGATCCCCGATGCCGACCTCAACTCCGACATCCACGCCAGCGCCGAATACCGCGCCCACCTGGTCAACGTGATGGCGCGCCGCGCCGTGGCGGCCTGCGGGTGAGCGGGCCCTGACCCATGACATCCGTTTGGTGGCGCATGGGACGGACATACGTCCCGTTCGCGATGGTTCACTCGTCCTAAGGCGGTGAGCGGCGCCGCTGCGGTCGCGCCGGCGACGGCCTGGCCGCGGCTCCGGCTGGTGCTGGTCGGGCTCGGCATCTCGGTGGTGCCGCTCGACACCGCGGTCAACATCGCCTTTCCTGACATTACCGGCAGCTTCGGGCTGCCGATCCCGATGATCCAATGGGTCATCATCTGCTATGTGCTGACCAATGCCAGTCCATTGCTCGCCTTCGGGCGGGTCGGCGACATGTGGGGCCACGGCCGGGTGTTTCGCGCCGGGCTCGCCTGGAGCGTCGCGGCTTTTCTGTTGTGCGCCGCGGCGCCGAGCTTCGGCTGGCTGCTGTTCGCCCGTTTTCTGCAGGGGATCGGCGCCGCGCTGATCATCAGCTGCACGCCGGCATTGGTGACGAGCCTCTACCCCGACGCAAGGCGGAGCCACGCGCTCGGCGTCTTCACGCTGATCTATGCCCTGGGTTCCGCGGTCGGGCCGCTGATCGGCGGTGCGCTGGTCGCGCGCTGGGGGTGGCCCGGGGTGTTCTGGTTCCGCGCGCCGATCGCGCTGACCAGCCTCCTCTTTCTGCGCGGCCTGCCGCAGATCGCGGCTTCCGGCCGTGCCGGGCGCTTCGACATTCTTGGCGCGGTGCTGCTCGCGGCAAGCCTCGCCGGCCTGTTGCTCGCGTTGAACGCGCTGCCGCGGCTGCGCGACGGCGATTATCTCGCCCTCGTGCTGATCCCGGCGGCGAGCGCGAGCCTCGTCGCCTTCGTGTGGTGGGAAGGCCGGGCATCCCAGCCGATCGTCCGGGTCGAGCTGTTCCGCGACGCGCGTTTCGCGATCGCCAACCTCGCCAGCGTCCTGATGTACCTGGTGACGTTCTCGGTGATGCTGTTCGCGCCCTATTTTTTTGCGCGCTACACCGCGATGTCGCTGCCGCTCGCCGGCGCGGTGCTGGCGACCGGGTTTGTCGCGATGGCGGCGGCCTCGCCCCTGGCCGGCGCCCTGGTCGCGCGGCTCGCCGCCGAGCGCGTCGCCCTGCTCGGCGCGCTCGTGACCGGCGCCGGCCTCTTCCTGGTCGGCAGCTGGCGGCCCGATACCGCGCCCCTTGTCATGGTCCTGGCGCTCGGCCTGCACGGGCTCGGCCTCGGCTTCTTCCAGGTCGCCTACATGGAGATCGTGATTGCCGCCTCGCCTCCGGCGCATCGCGGCGTCGCCGGCAGCCTGTCGATGCTGACCCGCACGATCGGCGTCGTCATCGCCGCGGCGCTGCTGACGCTCGGCTTTCAGGCTATCGAGAGCGCCGCGCGCGCCGGCGGAGCAGGCGATGCGCAGGCGTTTCTCACCGCCTACCACACGATGTTCCGGCTCGCCGGAATTGCCGCCGCGGCGACCGGGGCATTGGTGGCGTGGTCGGCGCGCCGGCGCGCCGGGCCGTAGCGTGGGCCGGGGGGGTTTAAACCCGATCGGCGCGGCACGAGCTATTGCATCATCGGCCCGCGTCTGGCGTCGGGCCCACCAGGGAGGATCGCATGGACGACCACGTCTACCGGATCATCGAGATCACCGGCTCGTCGCAAAAGAGCATCGAGGATGCCATCCAGACCGCGGTCACCCGCGCCTCGAAAACCCTCCGGAACCTGCGCTGGTTCGAGGTCATCCAGGCGCGCGGCCAGATCGAGGACGGCAAGGTGAGTTATTACCAGGCCGTGCTGAAGCTCGGCTTCACGGTCGAAGACGCGTGAGCGCCATGCCGAAAGCCTATCTCGCGGTGCGCGCCGAGGTGCCGGAAGCCGAGCGCGCCCGCTTCGACCATTGGTATGCGACCGATCACCTGCCCTGGGCGATGCGGGTTTTCCAGGCGCGCCGGGCTTGGCGCTATTGGAGTCGGACCGACCCCGCGCTCCATATCGCCTTTTACGAGTTCGACTCGGTCGAGGCGGCCGAGGCCACCCAAACCGCGGAGGGGACCAAGGCCTTGGTCGCCGATTTCGACCGGGTGTGGGCCGGCCGCGTGCCGCGCCGCCGCGAGATCCTCGAACTGGTTCAGGAGCTCGCGCCGTAATTCAATCGGCGGGGCGCGCCGGGGCTTGCTTGCCGAGGGCAAACCGATCGGCGGCCAGACGCCCCGCTCCGGCGCGAAATGGCGCAAATATAGGAGGCTCTCGAGGTGCGCCCGCCGACGCACTCAGCGCGGATTCCGGTCTACAGGGAGCACAAGGTGCTCGTACGGCGTCCCTGGCCACATCACGTAGGGCTTCGTCGGATCGGGATCGGGCGTGCGGGGAAAACCCGCCATCTTCTCGACGCCCGGACCGACGATCATCACGTGAGCGCCCGTCTTGACCCAATGATTGCCGCGCTCTGGTTTGGTCGCCCACGGATCGGTGTTGCTCATCCCCGTGTCGCCATTGAGCATGTAGACAAATCCGAGCTGTTCAGGCGGCTGCGTGTGGGTCTGCCACGCCTGTACCCACTCCATGGCGATGGGCCCCATGCACATCGGCCCGACATTCATTACCAAGCAGGTGTACTCGTTGGTGCCCTTCTTCAGCGTCTGCACGGCGCCGTTCACCATGCGCACAATGGTCGCATCGTGAACAACCTCCGGCGGACCCGCGGTCGTCGCCCTTGCCGCGTATTCGGTGTCCCCACCCCTGGCTAATTGCTGGGCATCGGCAACGCCGGCGAGGGCAAGCAGCAGCGGTAGACCGATGGCGAGGCTCGCCAACTTGTCACGTGCATGCATGGTTTCCTCCCGACTATGCGTTTAATGCGGCGATCTTGCCTTTGTTTCACCTGGGATCGTCAGAGCCGCCTCTTCAGGATCCCAATGCATGGCCTTACTGCGTCGCGAGAAAGGCGGTGACCTCGCTGATCTGCTCGGAGGTCAGGTGCTTTGATTCCTCATGCATGACCTCGTTGGCCCGCGCTTTGGACGCAAACGCTTCCAACTGACGCGCCAGATAAGCCGGGTGCTGTCCCGCCAGACGCGGGATCGGGCCGACACCCGCTGCCTTGGCGCCATGGCAAGTCATGCAGGCGGGAACATTCCCGGAAGGAATGCCTTCGGCGAAAATCTTTGCCCCGGCGGCTATCTGCGGCGACGTGGCGGGGATGCCCGCGACCGGCGGCTGAGCGGAATAATACGCCGCGATCGCCTCGATCATCGGGTCGCTCAAATGCGCCGCCATGCCCCACATATACGTCTGGGCATGCGGGTCGGCGCGCGTCTTGTCGCGAAATGCCGTGAGTTGCGCGACGAGGTAGGCTTTTTGCTGGCCGGCCAGCCGCGGAAAGGTGGGCGATATGCTCCTGCCGCCGAAGCCATGGCAGGAAGAACAGACATGCAGGGTGCCCTCGACCTGTTCCTGGCTCACAGGGGCGGCATGAACAGCGGCGCTGGGCTTGCCTGCGGGCTGTGCAGTGGCCGAGCAAACCGGCGCGGCGACAATCGCGACCAACATGACCGCCACGCGGAGCTTCCCGCCGACTGAACTCAGCCCAGTCGATGCGATTTCCGCGATCGGGCGCGGTCGGCGAACCGATCGTCATCGGCCTCTCGCTGCAACCGTCAAAAGACGAGCCAGGCAAAGGCATAGAGCGTGTTGTTGTTGGTGGCGGCGCGGCCGGTCATGCCATTGAATTCCGGGTAATAGACATATTGGATGCCGAGCTTAAGGTTGAGCCAGGGCCAGAAGGCCGGGCCGCCATGATTGAACGGGATGTAGTCGATCTCGCCGATCACACCGGTCGAATTGGGGCTATTGCTGCCCGAAGCATTGGCATAGAGGGTGGCATCCGGGGTGCCCTCGACGTGGAACACGCCCAGTGTCGCACCATAAGTCTGCTGGTAAAAATAGGTCGCCTTGGCATGGAGGCTGCCCAGCGTGTTGTGACCGTTCGACGCGAGGCCCAGGGCCGAACTTGCGTCCAAATTCTGGTTCTCGAAGATCGCGCTGGCCTGGACCGAGACGCTGTCGCGATCGGCGAGAAACTGGTATTGCGCGTCGAGGCCGACATCGGTCACGCGGTCGGCGCCGAAGCCCGGCATACGCTGCGGCATGATGCTTGCGGTCATGCCGAACACGCCCCCCTCGAGCGAGTTTCGATCCCAATCGTGCTGGACCGCGAGCCGCCAATAGGGAGCGATGCCGTTGATGCCGTTATTGCCGGGTGAATAGGCCCCCAGCGCCGACTGCGTATTCGGCGACAAGGTGCCGTAGCCGCCGGCCTCCAGGTAGATCAGCCGGTCCCAATAGGCGTAGGTCGTCAGGCCGGTCACCTGCTGGGCGAAGCCGCCCTCGATCATCGTTGCGGCCGCCGGCGACGGCGCCAGGGCCGACGACACATAGGGAAAACTCCAGGCCGGCGTCGTGTTCCAGACATCCTGCACGGTCGGATTGTTGTTGAGGCTGACACCCCACAGGGTTTCGGAGCCGAAAAGACTTGCGGTGCGGGCATAACGGATATCGGTATTGTCCCAGCTGAACGCGCGACCGACGCCGTCATAGGTAATCTGAGCGAAGGCGCCGAGATTGGGCGCTATCTCGCCGCCATAAAACAGACTGGTTTGATCGGAGGCGAAATTGTTGTTGGGGCCGAAATGCGGCGCGGCGCCGCCGGCCTGATCGGCCTGGGTGTGGGTCAGCGAGCCGTAGGTCATCACGGCGATCGGCGGATAGTCGGAGGTGCCGCCGCCAAAGGTGTAGCCGTTCAATTTGAACAGCCTGCCGTATGGCGTCAGCTCGGGGAACCCGGTCGCATGACAGGCGGCGCATTCCTGTCCGGTCTGACGGGCATAGCTCGGCAATGCCTGCACCCGTCGCGCGCCGACGATGCACATTGCGGTGGCCCCAAGAACCAGCGCGACGGTGAGGATTGCCGGCGCGATGGAAGCGACTTTTGCGACCTGTTCTCCCGGGGTATCGCTGCTGGACATGCTTTTCCGATGTCCTCCGCCAGAACGGCGCGTATGGCGGAAAGGAACCTCAGGTCGGCTTCTTCACGTAGATCTTGCACCAGCCGCCCGCGACGATCGTGCCTGCGACGGTCTTGCACGAAGACGGTGGCTCGAATTGCAGGCAGTTGTCGCAGCGCTGGTCGCCGTGCGGCGTGTCCTGATAGGCGACCGCGGTCTGCGGCACCTTGGTTTGAGCCGCGGCATCGCGACTTGCGCTCGCGGTCGCGCCGAGCACGGCCGCGCCGCCGGCGCCCATTGCCAGCTTTCGCAACATGGCGCGCCGGGACAGCGCCGCCGACAAGGTTTCGGGTGCGTCGCTCATGGATTCTCCCGGGGATCGCAGCGGCGGGGGCGCCAGTTAAGCGAATTCGTCCGCTGGTGTACAGCGAGAAGTAGCCAACCCGGCGGCGAATTCAGCGCGGGCGCGGCGTGAGATGCGGCGCGTCGAGCCCGACCCCGACCAGATGGCCGAACAGGTGCGCGAGGCGGGCATGGTCCGCCTCGGGGAGCGGCGGCTCCAGGATCGAGGCGATATTGCTGCGCAGGTGCGCCAGGCTCGCCGGTGCCGAACAGCACGACATCGGCGCCGGGCTCGTGCCGCACAAAGCGATAGGCGGCGTCGATGACGCTGCTGGCGCCGCCCTCATGGACGAGAAACCCGAGCGGGTCGGGACTGTCGGCGAGCGCCTGCGGCACCAGGCCCTCGGCCGCCAGCTCGCGCAGCGTCGCGGCGAGGCGCTCGGGGCGGGAAAAGATGTTGCGCACTGCGAACATCATCAGCGTGCCGACGCGGTATTGCCGGGTCAGCGGGAACACGCGGTCGCGGGCGTTCTGGTGCATCATGTGGAAGGCGACCATCGCCACCTCCCACACGCCGTCATGGCAGGCGCGTTGCACCATTTCGTGCTCGGGGTCGCCCGGCGCGGTCTCGGTGATGCCGAGATGGCGGAATTTTCCTCTTCTCCTTCTCGCGCAACAGCGCCGGGGCGATCGCCTCCAGCGCATGGTCGTAGCCGCGCGGGGCAACCCCGTGCAGCTGGTAGACATCAATGTAATCGGTGCCGAGTTCCTTGAGCGAGCGATCGAGGCTGGCGACCGCGCTCTCCGGCGTCGCATTCGGGTTGCTGACGCCGAACGGCGCCTTGGTGCAGATCACCACTTTTTCACGCGGCACCGAGCGCAAAGCCCGGCCGAGCACCGGCTCGGTGCCGTAGGCCGCCGCGGTATCGAACACATTGACCCCGAGATCGAGGGCTTCGCGGACGATGCGCGATCGCGTCGGCCTCGCTCTTGCCGGTGCCGAGCCCCAACTGGCTGAAGCCGCCGCAGCCGAGCCCGGCGACGCTGACCCTAAGCCCGGTATGCCCGAGCGTCGTGTATTCCATTCCTGCGCCTCGTCAAATGACAACCCTCGCCGGAATCCATAACATGGGTTGGCGGCGCATCCGTTGCCGCATCGAGGGAGGCAAACATGGCCCTGCGGAAATTCATCATCGAGCGCGACATTCCCGCCGTCGGCAGCTTCGAACGCGAGCAGCTGCGCGGCGCGGCGGCGCAATCGAACGGCGTCTTGCGCGACCTCGGCCCCGACATCCAATGGGTCGAGAGCTATGTCGCCGCCGACAAGACCTTCTGCGTCTACCTCGCCCGGGATGAGGACATCATCAAGAAGCACGCCGAGATCAGCGGCTTCCCGGCGACCAGGATCACCGAAATCCGCAAGATGATCGATCCGACGACCGAACACGCCGGCTGAAACACGGCATCGCTATACTGCGTGCTTCGAGACGCGCCCCGGCTTCGCCCGGGCGCCCCTCAGCATGACGGGGTTGGGGGCGTCCATACATGACAGTTTACTCAATATGTATCGCGTCGCCTCGGCCAGCGGCGCTTACGGCTCGCAGAGCTATACCTATGACGGGGTGGGCAATCGCCTGACGCGAGTGGTCAGCGGCACCACGGAGACCTATGCCTAACCGTCCGGCACGTCCGGCAACAACCGGATCGCCACGATTACCACCCCTAGCAACACGCGCACCTTCAGCTATCTGGCCAGCGGGCAGGTGTCGGGGATGCGCGCGACAGCTCGCACGATTATGATGGCGGCAGGGATGGCATTGCCAGACCCGCCGGCTGCTCTACAATGGCGGCACGACATTTCGGGCGAGGAGGACGCGGGATGAGCGAGAAGGTCACCTTGGAGATCTTCACCGACTACGTCTGACCCTGGTGTTACCTCAGCACCGTGCGTGTTGAAAAACTGAAAGAGGCGTTCGCGGTCGAGACGGTGTTGGTGCATTTTCCGCTGCACCCGGAGACGCCCTTGGAGGGGCGGACGATGGCGGAGGTCTATGCCGGGCGCAATGTCGACCCCGAGGCGATGTACGTCCGCATGAAGGGGCTGATGGACGCCGAGGGGCTGCCCTACGAAAGGCGCACCCACACCTACAACAGCCGCCTCGCGCAGGAGCTCGGCAAATGGGCCGATACAAAGCCCGGCGGCGCGGCGATCCACGACAGGCTCTACAAGGCGTATTTCGTCGAGGCGCGCAACATCGGCGACGTTGATCTGCTGGTCGAGATCGCCGGGTCGGTCGGGCTTCCGGCGGATGAGGCGCGCGCCGTATTGGAGGAGCGCCGCTTCAAGGATGCGGTCGATGCCGATTGGGCGAAATCGCATGCCTACGGCGTGACCGGGGTTCCGACCTTTGTCGCCGGCCGCCATGGCGTCGTCGGCGCCCAACCCTATGAGGTGCTGGAAGAACTCGTCGCGAAGGCCGGCGCCGCGCGGCGCGCCTGAGCAAGAGCCCCTCTCCCGCACCGCGGGAGAGGGTGGCCGCCGCGCAAGCGGCGGACGGGTGATGAGGGTGGTTGCCGCAAAAGACCCTCACCCACCCGGCCCTATTGGGCCGGGTCCCCCCTCTCCCGCGATGCGGGAGAGGGTTCATCAACATCCCTCGCCGCGCCGGATTCAGCTATCATTCGCCGAAATGCATCACAGGAGCCATGGCATGCCCGTGCGCATCGGATACCTGCTGCCGACCCGCGAGCAGGTCATGGAGGGCCGCCCGGAAGCGGCGCCGCTGCTGGCTTTGGCCGAGCGTGCCGAGGAGCTCGGCTACGAGTTCGATCTGGGTCGGCGATTCGATCCTGGCGCGGCCGCGGCACGAGCCGCTGACCCTGCTTGCTGCGGTCGCCGCGCGCACCAGGCGGGCCGAACTCGGCACCGCGGTGCTGTTGCCGGCGCTGCGCAACCCGGTCGTCCTGGCGCACGGGATCGCGACGCTCGACCAGATCAGCGAAGGGCGCTTCATCCTCGGCGTCGGCATCGCCAGCGACGTTCCCAATATCCGCGCCGAGTTCATCGCCTGCGGCGTGCCGTTCGAAAAGCGCGTCGGACGCATGCTCGAAGGACTGCGCCTCGCCCGCGAGTTGTGGACCGGCAAGCCGGTCAGCTGGAACGGCCGCTGGGTCGTCGAAGAGGCCACGCTCGGCCCGGTGCCGTACCGCCCGGGCGGGCCGCCCATTTGGATCGGCGGCATGGTGCGCGCCAGCCTCGACCGGGTCGGCCGGCTCTACGACGGCTGGTTCCCGAACGCGCCCGACCCCGCACGGTGGCACGCGCAATGGAGCGAGATCCAGGGGATCGCGCGCGCCGCCGGGCGCGATCCCGGACAGCTGACCGGCGCCGTCTATCTGACCCTGACGATCGACGACAACGCGGCGCACGCCGAGGACCGGATGAACGCCTTCATCGCGGGCTATTACGGCCGCCCGGCCGCCGAGATGCGGGCGCGGCAGGCCACCTATGCCGGGCCGGCAGAGGGCGCGGCGGAATGGCTGTCGAGTTGGGTGCGGGCCGGGGTCGGCCACCTGGTGCTGCGCTTCGCCGGCGACCACCGCCGCCACCTCGACGCGATCGCCAGGCTGCGCGCCAGCATCACGGCGTGAGCCTGCCCTACTCGACGGAGGCTTGTGATGGCATCGCCCCGGCAACAATGGCAATTCGGCAGGATCTACACGCCCGAAGAGGCGTGGCTCGCCACGGCGCCGGTGGAGCCGATCCTCGATCCGGAATTGCCGATCGTCGATCCGCACCACCATCTGTGGCAGCGGGCGGACCATCGCTATCTGCTCGCCGAGCTGCTCGCCGACCTGAACACCGGCCACAACATCGCCGCCACCGTGTTCGAGGAATGCCGCTCGATGTACCGCGCCGAGGGCCCGCCCGAAATGCGCGCCGTCGGCGAGACCGAGTTCGTCGCCGGCATCGCGGCGATGAGCGAAAGCGGCAATTACGGCAAGACCCGGGTCGCTTCCGGCATCGTCGGCGCCGCCGATCTGACGCTCGGCGACCGGGTCGAGCCGGTGCTGCTGGCGCAGCTGCGCGCCGGCGGCGGCCGCTTCCGCGGCGTGCGCCACTCGGCCGGCTGGGATGCCGATCCGGTCATCGGCAACAGCCGCTCCGACAGCCAGCCGCATCTCTACGCGCGGCCGGATTTCCGCGCCGGCCTCGCGCGCCTCTCCGCGCTCGGCCTCAGCTTCGATGCCTGGCTCTATCACCCGCAGCTCGCCGATGTGGTCGATCTGGCGCGCGCCTTTCCGGCGACGCCGATCGTCATGGGGCATGTCGGCGGGGTGCTCGGCTACGGCCCCTATGCCGGCCGGTCGGCCGAGATCCTCGCCGCGTGGAAGTGCTCGATGAGCGAATTGGCGCAATGCCCCAATGTCGTCGTCAAGCTCGGCGGCATGATCAACCGCGGCGCCGGCTTCGATTTCCACGCCGCAGCGGCGTCGCCGTCGTCCGAAACGATGGCGCAGCTGTGGCGCCCTTATGTCGAGACCTGCATCGAGTTGTTCGGCGCCGGGCGCTGCATGTTCGAGAGCAACTTCCCGGTCAACAAGATGGCGATCGGCTATGCCGCGCTGTGGAATGCCTTCAAGCGCATCGCATCGGGCGCCTCGCGCGACGAAAAGCTCGCGCTGTTCGGCGGTACGGCGGCGCGGACCTATCGCCTCGCCGGTGCGGCGTGAGCGGCGGCCCATAACGGGATTGTGAAACGCCGCCCACATCTTAGGCGTGAGGCAGGACTATGACGGGACGATATGCCGGTATAGCATGAAAGCCAAGCGGTAAGGCGCGAGCCAAGGGGGAGATCATGAGAATCGAGGCAATCCTTGCGGCGACGATCGGGCTGTGCGCGATCGCGGCCGGTCCGGCCCTTGCCGACAGCGGCGGCAGCGACAATTCGAACACGACGACCTGCGCCCCGGGCGAAGTCTATGATTCCGGAAGCAAGAGCTGCGTGAAGCAGCACAGCGGGGTGCTGCCGGACAAGGCGCTCAGCGACTACGCCTACGCGCTGATCAAGGCCCACCGCTACGCCGAGGCGCTCGGCGTGCTCAACCTGATGAAGAACCCGAATACCGCGGTCGCCCTCAATTACCGCGGCTATGCGACGCGCAAACTGGGGCGGATCGACGAAGGGATCGGCTACTATTTGAAATCGGCCGCGCTCGATCCGCGCTACACGCAGGTCCGCGAATATCTCGGCGAGGCCTATATCCTCAAAGGCGACATGGCACGCGCGAAGGCCCAGCTGCAGGCGATCAGGCAGATCTGCGGGACGGTTTGCGAGTCATACGAACATCTCGCGGTGGCCATCGCCGACCCCGCCGATCTCTGAGGCTTCCGTCGCGTCCGGCGCGTGGTCAACGACATCGTCGCCGCCGAGGCCGGCGCCGTCGTCAAGACGATCGGCGATGCGGTGATGGCGACCTTCCCGACCCCGGACCGCGCGGTCGCCGCGGCACTGCGCATGCGCGAGGCGATGCGCGCCTTCAATGCCGAGCACGACCGCGACGATCTGCTGCTCAAGATCGCCATCCACGAGGGTCCCTGCCTTGCCGTCGTGCTCAACGACCGGCAGGATTATTTCGGGCAGACCGTCAACATCGCCTCGCGCGTCCAGGGTCTTGCGGTTTCCCGCGCGATCTTCGCCACCGGATCGGTGGTCGACCATCCGAAGTCCACCGATCTGTTATCCGCGCGCGGCCTGACCCCGGTGCCGCAGCAGCGGCAACTGCGCGGCATTCCGGAGGAATTTGCCGTCTATGAGATCCCGTGATTCTTCGCCGAGTTGACGGCGTGTGGTGTTGACGGCCCCGGGCGAGCGGGCGGCGCGGCCGCGCATCGTCTATCTTTATCTGGCGATCATCGTCGTCAGCTGGGCCGGCAACTGGCCGCTGATGAAGCTGGCGCTCGCCGACGCGCCGCCGCTGGCTTTCGCGCTGCTGCGCCTGGTCGGGGCCTTCGCCCTGGTAATGCCGACGCTCCTCGCGCTGCGCCAGCCGCTCTTGCCGGTAGCGGGCGAGCGGCTCGGCCTGTTTGTCGTGGGACAGCTGCAGATCACCTTGTGGGTGATCTGCAGCATCCTCGGCCTGTCGATCGTGCCGGCCGGGCGGGCCATCGTGATCGCCTATACGATGCCGCTGTGGGCCATTCCGATCGAGCTGTGGCTCGGGAGGGAGGGGCTCGGCCGCTTCCAGCTTGCCGGAGCGGCGGTCGGCTTTGCCGGCCTGTTGCTGTTCATGAACCCGGGCCTCGTCGACTGGGGCGATCGGCGCGTCGTCGTCGGCAACGCGATGCTGCTGGGCGCGGCAATCTGCTGGGCGCTGGGCTCGATCCTCTACCGCCGGCGCGTCTGGCGTTCGACCTTCTGGGCACAGACCTTCTGGCAGCTCGCGGGCAGCACCGCCGTGGTCGCCGCGATCACGCTGCCGGGCGCGCTGCTGGGCGTGCTCGGGCGGCCGATCCATTGGTCGGCCGGCCTCGTCGCGATCCTCGCCTACAACTGGGTGGTCACCACGGCGCTCGGCTATTTTCTGTGGAACAAGGTCCTCTCGGTCATGCCGGCCGCGGTCGCCGGCCAGGTCATGGCGTTGACCCCGATCGGCGGCTTCCTCTTGTCGGCGGCGATCTTTGGCGGCGCGGTGACATCCGATGTCGTGCTCAGCATCGGCTTGATCGTCGGCGGCATCATCCTGACCCTGCGCGGCTGACGATGGCGTGCTAGCGTAGCCGCGACGCAAGGGAGGAAACGATGGCCAAGGGCATCCTGATCGCGGCAATGGATTTCTCGGATGTCGCGGCGGACGAGTTCCACGACTGGTACGACACCGAGCACATCCCCGAGCGGCTGCGCGTGCCGGGCTTCCGCAATGCCGAGCGCTGGATCGGCAATGCCAGCCCGACGGTGTCGGTCGCGCTCTATGACCTCGACACCGTCAACGTGCTGCAGAGCGCGCCCTACCGCGCGGTCGGCGGCAGCAACGGCACACCGTGGACCAAAAGGGTGACCGGCCGCACGAAATCGATCATCCGCCTCGAAGGCGAACAGATCCGGCCCGGCGATGCGCTGGCGCCGGCAGGGGCGGCGGCGCTGCTGCTGATCGCGATGAACGTCGCGCCCGAGCACGAGGGCGAGTTCAACGAATGGTACAACAGCGAGCACCTGCCTGCCCTCGCCGGCGTGCCCGGGGTGCTGGGCGCCCGCCGCTATCGCGGGACCGGCGCGACCCAACGCTACGCTGCGATCTACCATTTCGCCAATCCCGAGGTACCTGATACGGCGGCCTGGAAGAGCGCCGCGAACACGCCCTGGACCGAGCGGATGCGGCCCCATTTCCGCGACTTCCTGCGCCTCGACTGCCGCCGCTACGGCCGCGCGGGCTAGGTTTTCAAATGCCGGTTTATCGTCACCCCGGCGAAAGCGGGGGTCCAGGGCAACCGCCGAAACGGTCGCCATGGCCGGACCCGGCGAAACCCTGGTGTCGAGCACGGTGCGCGATCTCGTCGCCGGCTCCGGGCTGCGCTTCGAGGACCGCGGCCTTCATGCGCTGCGCGGCCTGCCCGAAGAGGGCATCTCTACACCGTTCTGGGTGGCTGACTGTTGTCCCAGACGATTGATGCGCCCGTGCCGGCCCCTCACCCCGGCCCTCTCCCCGCGGCCCCAGTCTTGGTCCAATTGGGAGAGGGAGGGACCCGCCCAATGGAGTTTATTGGGCGTGGGAGGGTGAGGGGCGGGCACAGTGCGCGCCGCCATTGCCTGGATTTTCGCCCTGACCACGCTCATTAACGCGAGAAGAGCCATGCCGATCACCGATATCAGCGTCACCGACATCGCCGATTTCGCCGACGGAAATGAGTTCGGCGCCGCCGGCGGATATGTCCGCATCAAGGGCGTGGCGCGCGGCATGCTCGATCCCGCCGCGCCGGGGAATGCCGGCATCGTCGATCTCGATCATGCGCCGAAAAACGCCCGGGGCCTCGTCGACTACGCGACCGACTTCGACATCATCAGGCCGAAGGACCCGGCGCGCGGCAGCGGTATCCTCGTCTACGACGTGCCCAACCGCGGCTCGAAGCGCATTTTCAACCTGCTCGACGACATTCCCGCCAACGATCCCGCCCGCACCAACGACCCGAAGACAAAGGAGGATGCCGGGCTCGGCTTTCTGCTCGGGCGCGGGTATTCCTTGGTGTGGTCGGGCTGGGACCCCGGCGCGCCGCGCGCCAATAATGGGCTCGGCGCCGATTTTCCAACCGCGCTCGAAGCCGGCAAACCGGCGACCGGCCGGATTCGCGACGAGTTCCATTTCGGCACCCGCGCGGCGGGCGACGGCAGCGTCCGGCGCCTCTCCTACCCGGCGGCCTCGACCGATCAGCCGGATGCGCGCCTCACCGTGCGCGACCGCGAGAGCGACCGCCGCAGCGAGATCGCGCGCGGCGAGTGGGAGTTCGCCGACGACCGTTCGATCCGGCTGTTGCCCGAGGGAAGCAGGTTCGAGCCGGTCAAGATCTACGAGCTGTGGTACGAGGCGACGGGGCCCAAGGTGCTCGGCATCGGCTATGCCAGCGTGCGCGACCTGGTCTCGTTTCTGCGCTACCGCCGCGGCATCGCGAACCCGCTGTCGTCGGGGACGAGCGAGATCCGCCACGCGCTGGCCTTTGGCGTGTCGCAGAGTGGGCGCTTTCTGCGCCATTTCCTCGAACTCGGAATGAACGCCGACGAGGCCGGCAACACGGTGTTCGACGGCGTTTTCAGCCATGTTGCCGGCGCCGGCAAGGTGTTCGCCAATCACCGCTTCGGCATGCCGGGCAGGACCGCGACGCAGCACGAGGACCGGCTCTATCCGGAAAACTGGTTTCCCTTCAGCATGGCCAGCACCACGGACCCGATCAGCGGGCGAAAGGCCGGCCTTCTCGGAGCCAGGGCGAGCGAGCCCAAGGTGATCGAGACCAACAGTTCGACCGAATACTGGCAGAAGGGTGCCTCGCTGATCCATACCGACCTGGGCACCGGCGGCGGCCTGTTTCGGCCGGGAGATACGCGGGTCTACCTGATCGCCGGAACGCAGCACGGTGGCCGGCCGGGGGTCGATCCGCGACCGGGCCCCTGTGTTAACCCGCGCAACTGGCACAGCGCGACGCCGGCGTTGCGCGCGCTGTTCGTGGCGCTCGAAGAGTGGGTGACGAAGGGCAGGGAGCCGCCGCCGAGCTGCGTTCCTTGGTTAGGCGATGCGGCGGTCCCTGCTAGCGCTGTCAGGATGCCCGCCGTTCCCGGCTTTGCCCACGCGCCGGGCGCCAACCGCGTCATCGCGCCGGTCGATTGGGTCAATCCGCCGGAAGAGGAGCCGGCGCGGGCCTACGACACTTTCGTGTCGGCGGTTGACAGCGACGGCAATGAAGTGGCCGGCATCCGGTTGCCGTCGATCGCGGTGCCGCTCGGCACCCATACCGGCTGGAACGTCTACCGGGCGCAGCCCGACGAACTGGCCGACCGCGACGGCTCGTTCATCGCCTTTGCCCGCACCCGGGCCGAGCGCGAGGCAAGCGGCGATCCGCGCCCCTCGCTCGAAGAGCGCTACGGCGGCCGCGACGCCTATGTCGCGCAGGTCAAGGCAACCGTGGACGCGCTGGTTGCCGAACGCGTGCTGCTGCAAAACGACGCCGACCGGTTTGTGACGGCGGCGGAAGCGTGCGATCGGTTCTAAATCGCCGCTAATTGCTTGCCGCGAGGTGCGGATCGCGTCAGCATCGCCGCGATGCCGCTAACGGCACGGAGATTTGGGAGGAACGCATGCGCTCGTTCGGGCTTGCGGGACGCGTGATCGCGGCTGCGGTGCTGGCGGTCGGCCTTGGTTCGGTGGCGGCGCGCGCCCAGCTGATGATTGTCGGCAACGACGAGAAGATCAGCATCGTCAACGGCAAGGCGACCCAGAAGGAAGGGGGTCACGACACGCTGTCGATCATCGACATGTCGAAGCCGGCGGCGCTCAAGATCATCGCGACAATCCCGCTCGACAACTCGATCATCGGGCCGCCGACCAATCTGGCGATCACCCCGAACCGCGAGCTCGCGCTGGTCGCCAATTCGGTAAACAACGCTCCGAAGAATGGCGGGTTTGCCCCGGTCTCGGACGATCGGCTGTTCGTCGTCGATCTGACGGCGAGCCCGCCCAAAATCATCGACACGCTGCACCTCGGCAAGCGGCCCTCGGGCCTGGCAATCAACGCCGCCGGGACGATGGCGCTGGTCACCAACCGCGACGACGGCACGATCTCGGTGCTGTCGATCAAGGGCAAGGAGGTCAAGGTGACCGACACGGTCACCATCGGCACCGGCGCCGACAATGTCTCCGCGGTCGCGATCACCCCCGACGGCAAGCGGGCGTTGGCTACCAAACCCGCCGCCAACAAGATCGCGCTGCTGTCGATCGCCGGCGACAAGGTGACCTACGACAAGCGCGACCTGCCGACCGGTATCTTTCCTTACAATGTCGCGATCAGCCCGGACGGCAAGCTGGCGCTCACCGTCGACAATGGCAATCACGGCGGCTCCGACGGCAACGCCAAGACGGTCAGCGTCATCGATCTCGCGGCCAACCCGGTCCGGGTCATCGGCCACGTCACGGTCGGCGACTCGCCGGAAGGGTTGGCGATCAGCCCCAAGGGCAATCTCGCCGTGTCGATCGACGCGCAGGGCTCGAACCAGGCCAAGGACGTTCGGTTCTATCATCCGGGCGGCGAAGTCAGCGTCCTCAAGATCGCCGGCAAGAAGGTGACCAAGGTCGGCGAGGTCACGGTCGGCAAGCTGCCCGAGGGTGCGGTGTTCAGCGCCGATGGCGCTTATCTCTATGTCGGCAACTTCATCGACAAGGATTTGTCGGTATTGCGGGTCAGCGGCGACCGGCTCATCGACACCGGCCAGCGCTTCAAGCTTCCGGGCCAGCCCGCCTCAATGCGCAGCGGCCCGCAATAGCAGAGGCCTCTCACTGCGCCGTTTCCCATTGCGCAACCTCGGCAAGCAGGGTGAGGCTTGCGGAATAGTAGCCGGCCTTGTCGCCGATCGTCGGCAATGGCGGGGGGGCGGATTGGCCATAGCCGCGCGCCAGCTGGACGATCGCCCGAAACCCGGTTGAGCCGGCATAGGGCGCCAGGCTGTTGTTCTCGACATTGGTCCAGGCGGGGATCGGCTTGTTGCCGTAATCGTTCCAGAAATCGAGGTAGGAGGCGAGCCGCTCCGGGCTCGCCTCCCGCCCCCAGATCAGGTAGAGCGGAATGCGAATGGCGTCGAAGCCGAAGCGTGCCGGGAACTTGACCGCCGGCGCGAGGCCGCCCTTTTTGCCGATGTCGATCCAGTCGGGGGTCAGCCCCCATCGCCCGAACCGGCCATCGGCGAGCAGCCGCAGCCCGTCGCGCCGCAGGCGTTGCCATTCCGGCGACGGCAGGATGCGGGCGAAATCGGTCAGCGCCGGGTAGATGTAGTAGGAGGGATTGACGATTGTGGTGCCGTCAGCGCTCTTGAAACCGGTCGAGCCGGGCAGCAGCACCAGCCCGTCCGGCACGGCGACGAGGAGCCGGCGGCGAATGTCCGCGACGATGCGCCGCGCCGCATAGGCGTATTCCGGTTCGTGCCAGCGGCGAGCGGCGCGGATCAGCGCCCAGGCGATAAGGATATCGCCATCCGATGCATCGTTGCGGTCGGCCACCGGGGTTTTGCCGTTGTCCGGGTCGAAGCGCCACGCGAACAGCGCGTTGTCGTGGCGCTGAAGGTTGTTGTGGGTCCAGTCCCAAAGCTTGGCGAACGACGCCCTGTCGCCGGCGGTTTCGGCAAACAGCATCCCCCAGCCCTGCCCCTCGGTGTGGCTGACCGCCTTGTTCCCGGTATCGAGCACGCGGCCATCGCCGGTCACGAACCGGTCGCGGTATTTCGCCCACTCCGCCCCGATGGACGCGGTTTGCGCAAAGCCGGCGTTGCCGCTCAGCAGCAGCACGATCGCGGCGGCAAGGAAGGCGAGGCGACGAAAGCGCATCCGCATCGATCCGGTAAAACAACTGCGCGGCCGACGCCGGCGATGGTGCGACCGGGAGGTTACCGCCGGGTTAACCGATAACGCTCAACCGTGCCGGCCGTAATGGAAGGTAAAGGCGGTGCCGAAAGCTCGGCGCTGTCCAGTCAGCCGGGCGGAAAATCCCGGGTCGCCGCCCTGCGAGGCGAGCCATTCGGTGTAGACGCCCTCGAGGATCGGCACGAGCCAGCTTCGCCGGGCCTCGTCCTGCGGGATCAGCGGATAGGCGCCGTGGCTGATCTCGATGAAGCGGCCGCTCTCGGCGATGCGCACCCACCCCCAATCGATGCCCTCGAGCACGGCGTTGATGTCGTCCTCGAGCTCTTCGAGGCTTTCACAGCGCCGCAGCGGCAGCGCCCGCGCCATCCTCGACCCCAATGTCTCGAGGAACTGGTCCGCCTCCATCGGGTCGACCCGCTCCTCGAACTCGGCAAACATTGCTGCCAGGAAATGTACCCATTGGCGCGAGCAGTGCTGCTCGACGTAATAGCGCAGCGAGGTCGAGCTCTTCATCAGCCGCCGACATCACAGGCTCCCTGGCAGCGAATTGGGAAGAACATCGGTAGCAGGCACCCCAAAGTTCTTCCGCAGATATAGCTTGGCGATGAGTTCCGTGTAGTTCTGGGCGTTGTCGACCGAGGCGAGCCCGCCGATCGAGAACCCGTTGTCGAGCTGGTACTCGACCTGGCCCCTTGCATTGAAGGCAAGGCCGGTGACACTGCGCGACGGATAAACGGCGGCATTGCCGAAAGCGCCCTGCAACGCCGCCTGGCTGGCCGGCTCGAGCGGGTAGAACGGGCTGCTGCTCTCATTGAAGGTCTGCACCCCGAGGGCACCGCCCGCGAGGTATGTAAAGCGCCCGGTCTGCCCCGAATATTCCATCGGAACCCCGAAGTTAAGATAAGTCTGCGGGCTGAAATATCCCCCCTGGCCGAAGGTGAAGAACCGCAAGTTTTTGTCGTATCCCATATAGGACAAATTGAGCCCGATCTTGAATGCGTTGGTGCCGTTGCGATAGGGGCGAACGTAAGCGCCGACAAGCCCTTCCAGCTCGGAATTGCTGGCGACCGACTTGCCCTCGATACTCCAGCCACCGCCGCCGCCGTACATCCCAAAGAAGCCGTCATCGTAAGAGACGAGGGCGTCGCCGCCGGTTTTCATGACGCCGCCCCACAGCTGCCCGGTAACCGGGTCTCGCGTTCCGGCATAGGACAGCACGCTGTCGGTGATCGGCTTTCGCACCCCCTCAACGGTCACATGCAGCGGGTTGCTTACACTGGTCGGCGCGAGCGGAATGGTCGGGAGAACCGTCGAGTCCGCAGAGGGAGGGGGCCACACCAGCGCCAATCGGCCGACGAGGTTCTCGATGGGGAACCCGAGCGGCGTGCTGCCGATCTCGCCCTCAAAGAACTGATAGGCATAGGCGGCATTCAGCGACACGCCATTGGCGGTCTGGCTGGGGGCCAACGGCAGGGTCGCGCCCGGGGTCAACGCGAGGAGCGCCTCGTGGCCAAACCGCGGCAGCGCGGTGAACGCCGCCTTCCCCGCGTCCAAGAAGGTCGGGATCGCCTGCAGCCGCACGGTGCCGGTGTAGAACGGCGAGAAAAAGCCTTCGACCGGGACGCCGATCTCGGTCAGCCGGCTGAGCCCGGGCTCGCCGTCGCGCCACCGGAATGCCAGGCCGCCCTGAACGATCGGCCCGGATTCCGCCGCGATCGCGGCCATGCTGCGGTCGATGTCGAGCCCCAGCGAGTTCCTGCGGCACCGGCGCCGGCTGGCCGAAGGAAGGTGGCTGATATCCCTGGACCGGCGGCGGCGGCAGCGGTTGCAGCGCTGACGCAGCCGGCTGCTGGCCATAAGCCGGCTGCGGACTATAAGCCGGCTGCGGACTATAAGCCGGCTGCGGACTATAAGCCGGCTGCGGACTATAAGCCGGCTGCGGACTATAAGCCGGCTGCTGGCCATAAGAAACCGGCTGATATCCCGGGATCGGTGGCGGCGGCAACGGCGCAAGCTGCGCCAACTGGCGCGGCTGCGCCACAGGCAACGGTTGGCCAGCGGCCTCGCCAGAACCCAATACGCCGTCCGGATCGACTGCCGACGGCAGCAGCGCCAGCTGGCGCTGGAGTGCCGGCTGAGCCTGCGCCGTCGATACGGCCGTCGGGCTTGCCGGGATCGGGCGGAGCGGCCGCTTGTCGGCGTGCGGTGGGACGATCAGATCGTCGCTGTCCGCCGAAACCGCCGTATCTTGCAGCGCTGCGGGTGGCGGCGGCAGCGAGTCGGTGGCGTCCGTCGCCGCGACCGAGGAGGTCGCCGCCGCCAGCAAAAACGTCGGTCGCGGCACATCGGCCTGCGACTGACGGAACGGGTTCGGCGGCAGATTGCCCGGCGATCCCGGCGCGGCGACTGGTGCGGGGGCCAGCGCCGGCGCAAAAGCGCTGGCCTGCCGGTTGTCGAGGTTCCGCGCGGTCTGCAGGGCGTAAACCGCCGCTCCGTTATCGCCGCTCGCCCGGGCGATCTCGGCCTCCATATAATAGAGCCGCGGGTTGTTTGGGAAGACCTGCATGCCCTCGCCGAGATAGGCGCGCGCGCGATAAAGATCGCCCGCCATGATCGCACCGCCGATGGCGCCGCGAATGACGCCGAGGTCGCCCGGCGCCTGGCGGAAGGCGGCATCGACAAAGCGCATCGCAACGGTGTTCTGGCCCGCAGCGGCGTAGATCCGCCCGGCGGCGAGCAGCAGGGTCGGGTTGTTCGGATAGGCTGCAAGCAACGCCGAGATCTGGTCGTAGGCGCCGGCGATATCGCCGCGGGTGCGCAGCTGATCGGCCCGTTTGGCGGCGATCTCCATCTTGAGGTTCTCGAGTTCTCGACGGTCGGCAGCGCTGATGCGGCCATTGTTTTCGGCCTGCGCAAGATAGGCGGTGGCTTCGGCATCGCGGCCGGATTTCAGCAGCAGCGCAACGTAATCCACCGTCGCTTTGCTGCTGCCCGCCGCGGCGGGATTCGGACGCCCCAGCTGCAACGCCTCCTGCGTATCGCCGATATCGGCCAACGCATCGGCGATCAGCGCTGTCTTCTCGGGCGTGACGGGCGGGCGCGAATTCAGCGATAGCAGTGCGTTGCGCGCCGCCGCCCGGTTGCCGCTGCGGGCGAGCTGCTTGGCGCGCGCGATTTCGGCAGTGACGAAAATGCCCTCGCGGAAAGCGGCGATGTCGGGCGTGCGCGATGCGGTGGGAATGCGGTCAAGCAGCGTCAGAGCCTCGGCAACGCGGTTCTGCTCGCTGTAGAAGGTCGCCGCGGCCTGCAGGCCCTCGGCGGTGCCGCTGGAGGCTGCCGGGTCGATCATCGCGAAGGCCTGGGCGGTTTCGCCCTGGCGCGCGAGAAGCCGGGCGTAGTCGAGGCGCGCCCAGGGGTCATTGGGATCGGCGGCAATCGCCTCCTGATACTTGACCTGCGCGGCCGCGACATCGCCGCGGGCATCCAAGCCCTTGGCCTCGGCGCGCAGCAGGTCGGCGCGGGCACGTTTCAGGCCGGCCATCTGGCTCGGCGCGAGCGTCGCCAGACGCGCCGACAGGCTGGCCGCTTCGGCGGTCTTGCCCTCGGCGATCAGCGCCGTATAGAGCCCGACGATGGCGATCGGATTGTCCGGATGCGCGGCGAGCACCCGACGGTAGGCCGCTTCGGCCCGCGCGTTGTCGCCTGCGGCAGCGGCCGCCTTGCCCTCGTTGATGGCGCCCCACAGCTCGGCGCTGTCGTATGCCGCTGCCCATTTGCTGCGCTGTGTCGGGGCCGCGCGCATCGCGCGGCCGAGCAGATCGCGCGCTTCGCCGAAACGTTGCTGGCGCAGGCGGACGAGACCAAGGCCGGCGAGCGCGTTGGGATCGCCAGGGGTGCGGCGCAGCTCAGCCGCGAACTGGCGTTCGGCGGCGGCCAGATCGCCGCGGTTCAGCTCGCCGTAGCCCGGGGTGCTGGGCGCGCCGGGACCCCCGACAGCCTGCTTCGCCGCATCCGCGATATGCTGGCGAACCGCGGCATCCTGCGGGAACTTCGCGAGATACTGGTTGTAGAGCTTGTGGTCATCCGGACCGGCGCCCAGCCACATCAGCGACTGCTTCCACGACTGTGTCGCCTGGGCGCCGACGATCGGGTCGCCGCTCAGCTGCGCGAGCATGCCGATACCGCGCCCGCGCGTTTCGGCGTGGTAGGTCAGAACCTCGGCCAGCGCCAGCTTGGCCTTGCTGTCGCCGGGGGAGTTCTGCACGAGGGTATCGAGACCGCGGCGCGCCTGGTCCCAGCCCTGCGGCGTACCGGCGAGGGTCATGTAGTATTCGACGCCAAACGTCGGCGGCGGCGGGCCTTGGAAGGTCTGCTGGTATTTCTGCACCGCCTGCGCGAACTGCCCGCTCTGCGCGAGCCGACGCGCCTGGCTTAATTCGTTCGGCGAGACCTGGCCGGCGCGAATTGAGTTTTCGAGATCGGCGATGTGCGGGCTTGACGGGGCGACCTTCCGCAGTCGCGCCAGGTAATTTTTCGCGTTGTCGATCTTGCCTTCCTGCACCTCGATGATGCCGTACTGGTAAAGGGCGTCAGGCTGGTTCGGATCGATGCTGAGGAGTTGCCGGAGCGCATCGATGGCGAGGTCCGGCCGCTCCTTGAGCCGCCAGTAATTGGCCTTGTCGAGCAAGATCTGCTCGGCGCTTTGCGCAGCAAGAACCGGGACCGACGGCACCGCCGTTGCCAGCAGCAACCCGAGTGCCAGATCGCGAGCCCAGGATTTCATTACCCCTCCCCCCGGGAAGACCGCCCCCGCTCGCCCCGGCTCGGTGCGTAGGGCGATCCCATGCGGACGCTCCGCAACCCCTGTCGATTTTCCCCCTGCCGCGTCACGGTGCGGGCCGGCCGGCCAGCCGCCGCGCCGCGATGCGGCTCAGGACCCAGTATGCCACCAGCGCGATGATCAGAACCCCAATCAAGGTGAACAGGATCAGGATCAGCGGCGAATTGCCGAGCCACCAGCGAATCCGGGTCAGGACCGGCAGGTGCCCGACCGTGTATTCCGATCCGACGCGGAAACTGGTCACCTTGTCGGGCGTCGCCACCATCAGGTCGCCCTGGATCAACGGATTGAGGTCGCGATTTCGGAAGGTGCTGAGCACCGCGAGCTGCTTTTCCGGGGTCGACCCGGTGATCATGATGACAGTGTGACCCGAATTCAGCGGCGACTCCATCCCGATCATCGTCGCCAGATTATCGCCTTGCTGCGTGAGAAGCTGGTCGACGCGCGCGCGCTCCCGCAGGGCATTGGGATCGAGGACCGTGGAGACGCGGTCGAAGGGCGAGGTCGCCGCCACCCGCAGACGCCCGCCCTCGACCTGCAACCGGGCGTTTTGGCTCCACTTGGCGATCAGCGGCTGATGCCCGATCGCGCCGAGCACGATCAGGTCCTTGTCGGCCACCCGGTTGACGCCGCCGGCGGTCACGACACTGACGCGCACGACCGGGAAACCCGTCGAATCGCCCATCATGCCCATCAGCGTCAGGTAGGTCTGGACGTTCCACCGGCGTCAGCTGATCGGGAATGACCACCGCCGTCTGGCTCAAATCCGCCAGCCTGGTGAACGGATAACCGGAGTTGACGAAAAAGGCGAGGTTCGGCAGCGAGGCAAACCGCTCGGTGTTCGACAAATCGATCGTCGAATCGGGGTCGATCGATTCCTGGAGATTGCTCGGCAGCACGCCCTGGCATGCCTCAAGCTTTCTCGGGTTCAGCTTATAATAAAACTGCAGCTGGTTCTGCCCGAAAATGTAATACGGCGGGATCCGCACCGTCTGCTCGTTGAGTACGAAGTCGGGCGAGATGATTTCCTTGGCCTGCTGAACCGTGCCTTCCTGCGTCAGCGGCAGGCTGCTCAGGTAGGAGTTGTTAATCGATACGTCGAATCGCGAACCGTCATAATTCAGCCAGCTGCCCGCCGGGTAGCGGTAGCGCACATCGAGCGGGATGCCGGCGTTGCCCCAGACGAAGATGTCGGGCGCGGTGCGGAAGTTGACGGTGAGCAGCCCGGGAACGAGGCCGCTGCCCTGCAGGTCCGCCGGCTGGGCCAGTTCGCCGAGACGGACCGGCCGATCCGTCGGGATCCAGCGCGGCGCGTCGTAGGGCTTGCGTTCCGGGATGTCGGGCGCCCCGACCACCTGGGTTTGCCCGCTGAGCGCGACCGAGCCGAGCGCCAGGGTCTGCGCGGCGGCGGCCAGTTCTTGCGGGGTGCGGCCCATGACCAGCAGCAGCTTGGCCTCGGGATTGTTCGGGTTGGTGACGACCGAAATGGTCGGCCCGCTGAGGTCGGGCAGCGAAACCCCGGCAGGCTTCTCGGCATTGGTGGCGAAGACCACCGCGTTGGTGGTCGGAATGGTGTCGAAGCTGACCGGGAAGGTCGCGCCCTTATACGAGGCAAGACTGCCGAACCAGGACGCCGCGATCCCCGCCGCCTGCAGGGTCGAGGGCGATGGCCGCCCCGCAAACACGAACGGCAGGGTCAACGCCTGCATGTCCTTCGAATCGTAAAACGGGGCCGGCAGCAGCGACAGATCGTTCGCCAGCGTCAGCTTTTGCAGCTGCATCGTGATCGCGCTGGCATTGCTCAGCACCAGCCACAGCCGGGGATCCAGCGGGTCTTCGCAGCCCAGCGTGTAATGGCCGATAAAGCGGAACAGGATGCGGTTGTCTTGATGGAACAGCACCGGGTTGATCGGCAAGGCGACGGTCAACCCCGACGCCTTTTCCTTGGGCGGAGGGATCGACCCGATCACCTCGCCGTTGAGCAGCACGGTCAGATGACTGAGTTCGGGGATCAGCGCCGGCGAGTACGCGAACGACACGTCGATCTTGCCGCCGGTCGCCACCTCGTCGCGGCGGATCGAAAACGGCAGGCTGCCTTCGCCCTGCACCCCGAGCAGCCGGATCGGCGAATTCGCGCCGAGATCCTTGAGCGTCAGGACCTCTTGCCGCGTCGTGCCGGTCGCGGTCGCCGCGGTCGCCGGGCCGGCCGGCCCGGGCAGGCCCGGCTGGCCCGGTGGGGTCTGGCTCTGCGGCGGCAGAGCGCCCGGGAGGATCTGGGTCGGCGCGGATAACGGCACCTGCGCGCCCTGCGGCGCCGCCGCTCCGGTCGCCGGCGGCGGTGCCTGCGCCAGCGCCGCGGCGGTCAACGTCAAGGCGCCGAGGCCGATCCCGGCGGCGACAACGATCTGCGCGAGAACGCGATCGCGCCGCCGCTTGCCGGGGGCGCCGCCCCGCATCGCCGCGGGCGCAGCGACCTCTGGCATTCGCGGCGATCCTGTTTCAGCCGGTCCGCAACACACTTACCTTCGCCTTTCCGTTCAGGGCGCGGGCCGGCGGGCCGGCCGCCGCCTCAGCAACCGGCTCAGGACCCAGTATGCCACCAGCGCGATGATCAGAACCCCAATCAAGGTGAACAGGATCAGGACCAATGGCGAATTGCCGAGCCACCAGCGAATCCGGGTCAGGACCGGCAGGTGCCCGACCGTGTATTCCGATCCGACGCGGAAACTGGTCACCCGTCCCGGCACCCCGGTCGTTCCCGGACCCGGGTTTGGACTCACCACCGTGAAATCGCCCTGAATCAGCGGACTGAGCGCGGAATCGCGAAATGCGCGAAGCACGAGCATCTGCTGTTCCGGGGTCGAGCCGGTAATCATCACGGCGCTGCGCCCCGACTTTAGCGGCGACTCCATCCCGATCATCGTCGCCAGATCATCGCCCTGCTGCACGAGAAGCTGGTCAACGCGCTCACGCTGCGGCTTGGTGTTCGGGTCGAGTGCCGTATAGACGCGGTCGAGCGGCGAGGTCGTCGCCACCCGCAGACGCCCGCCCTCGACCCGCAACCGGGCGTTTTGGCTCCACTTGGCGATCAGCGGCTGATGCCCGATCGCGCCGAGCACGATCAGGTCCTTGTCGGCCACCCGGTCAACGCCGCCGGCGGTCACGACACTGACGCGCACGACCGGGAAACCCGTCGAATCGCCCATCATGCCCATCAGCGTCAGGTAGGTCTGGACGTCCACCGGCGTCGAGCTGATCGGGAATGACCACCGCCGTCTGGCTCAAATCCGCCAGCCTGGTGAACGGATAACCGGAGTTGACGAAAAAGGCGAGGTTCGGCAGCGAGGCAAACCGCTCGGTGTTCGACAAATCGATCGTCGAATCGGGGTCGATCAATTCCTGCACATTATTGGGCAGCACATCCTGGCATTCGCCGCGCTTGAACGGCCGCAGATCGAAGTAGAATTGCAGCTGGTCCTGCCCGAAAATGTAATAGGGCGGGACGCGCACCCTCTGCTGGTTCACTACGAAATCGGGCGAGATGATGTCCTTGACCTGAGGAACAAGGCCCTCCTTGGTCAGCGGCAGGCTGTGCAGGTAGGAGTTGTTGATCGACACGTCCAGCCGCGAATCGGCGAAATCCAGCCAGCTGCCCGCCGGGTAGCGGTAGCGCACATCGAGCGGGATGCCGGCGTTGCCCCAGACGAAGATGTCGGGCGCGGTGCGGAAGTTGACGGTGAGCAGCCCGGGGACGAGGCCGTTGCCTTGAAGGTCGGTGGGCGCCACCAGTTCGCCGAGACGGACCGGCCGATCCGTCGGGATCCAGCGCGGCGCGTCGTAGGGCTTGCGTTCCGGGATGTCGGGCGCCCCGACCACCTGGGTTTGCCCGCTGAGCGCGACCGAGCCGAGCGCCAGGGTCTGCGCGGCGGCGGCCAGTTCTTGCGGGGTGCGGCCCATGACCAGCAGCAGCTTGGCCTCGGGATTGTTCGGGTTGGTGACGACCGAAATGGTCGGCCCGCTGAGGTCGGGCAGCGAAACCCCGGCAGGCTTCTCGGCATTGGTGGCGAAGACCACCGCGTTGGTGGTCGGAATGGTGTCGAAGCTGACCGGGAAGGTCGCGCCCTTATACGAGGCAAGACTGCCGAACCAGGACGCCGCGATCCCCGCCGCCTGCAGGGTCGAGGGCGATGGCCGCCCCGCAAACACGAACGGCAGGGTCAACGCCTGCATGTCCTTCGAGTCGTAAAACGGGGCCGGCAGTAGCGACAGATCGTTCGCCAGCGTCAGCTTTTGCAGCTGCATCGTGATCGCGCTGGCATTGCTCAGCACCAGCCACAGGCTCGAATAAAGCGGATCCTCGCAGCCCAGCGTGTAATGGCCGATAAAGCGGAACAGGATGCGGTTGTCTTCCTGGAACAGCACCGGGTTGATCGGCAAGGCGACGGTCTGCCCCGACGCCTTTTCCTTGGGCAGCGGGATGGAGCCGAGCACCTCGCCGTTGAGCAGCACGGTCAGATGACTGAGTTCGGGGATCAGCGCCGGCGAGTACGCGAACGACACGTCGATCTTGCCGCCGGTCGCCACCTCGTCGCGGCGGATCGAAAACGGCAGGCTGCCTTCGCCCTGCACCCCGAGCAGGCGGAGCGGCGAATTCGCGCCGAGATCCTTGAGCGTCAGGACCTCTTGCCGCGTCGTGCCGGTCGCGGCGGTTGCGGTCGCCGGGCCGGCCGGCCCGGGCAGGCCCGGCTGGCCCGGTGGGGTCTGGCTCTGCGGCGGAAGAGCGCCCGGGAGGATCTGGGTCGGCGCGGATAACGGCACCTGCGCGCCCTGCGGCGCCGGCGCCGCCGCACCGCGCGGCTGGGCCGGAGTCTGCGCCAGCGGCGTCGTCTGTGCCTGCGCCGCACCGGTCAGGGTCAAGGCGCCGAGGCCGATCCCGGCCGCAACGATGATGCGCGACAGCACGCGTTCGCGCGCCCCCCGGCCCGGCTCGCCGCCCGGCGCTGGCGCGGGTGGCGGAGTGGGGCCGAGCGGTACCGTCCGGGGCGGCGCGACGGCGCGCCTGACGAGCAGGCCGCCGATGCTGTGGATGATCTGGCTCACCGAGTGCAGCGGCCGGTCAACCGGGATATCCTCCCAGTCGAGCCACGCATCCGCCCGGCACAGCACAATCCGCACGATATCGCGCTGCTGGTGTAAGGTCATGCCGGTGAACATGCAGCGCAACCGGCCGCGCGTGCCGACGACCTGGCCCGGAATGACCGCCGAACTGTCGCCAATCGGCAACTCAACGTCGATCATGTCGCCGGGTTCTAGTCCCTCGGGGCGCGGCGTGGCGAACTGGGCGCCGGTGGTCGACAGGTTGTCCGATTGGGTCGCGATCGTGTGCCCGTTCGGCAGGTGGATCACCGCCGGCAGCACCAGGTCGTGGCGGACTGCGGCGCGCAGCTGCCGCACTTCGCGCGCCACCGCGATTGCTGCCCCGACCAGGACTAAATTGTAGATCGCCCAGAAGGTGTTCAGCAGAAGCACCTCGGTGTGCGGGAAGTCTGTCAGAAACCATCGCGTGACGCCGACCACGATACCCAGACATAACAACACAAAAATTATCAATTGTGGCCGCACAATCTTGTAGTCGAAATAATCGCTGGGCAACAGCCCACCCTTCTCGGTGACGTTGAATTTACCACGCTTGGGATTGATCAGCGTTGTCACGGTGGGTCTTATAATATACATGGCGAGCACGGATTCGTAGATCTCGCCCCAGAACGAATGCCGATAGCGCGTTTGCAGCCGCGAATTGGTTACCGTCGCATGCCAGAGGTGCGGCAGGGCATAGGCGATCACCATCAGACCGCTTGCCGCGATGATGTTCAGTCCAAACATCAGATAGGCAAGCGGCGCGGTCAGGAAGATGAAGCGCGGTATGCCAAAAAAGAACCCGAGCATCGCGTTGAGATAGCAAATGCGCTGTCCGAAGCTGAGACCGCGCCCGAGCCAGGGATTGTCGACCCGGAAGATCTGCGTCATGCCGCGCGCCCAGCGCATGCGTTGTCCGACGTGAATGGCCAGCCGCTCGGTCGCCAGCCCGGCCGCGAGCGGCAGCTTCAGGTACGCCGAATTCCATCCGGCGCGGTGCAGGCGCAGGGCGGTGTGCGCGTCCTCCGTGACGGTCTGCGTGGCAAACCCGCCGATCTCTTCGACCGCGCTGCGCCGCATCACGGCGCAGGAGCCGCAGAAAAACGAGGCGTTCCACAAATCGTTGCCGTCCTGGATCAGGCCGTAGAAGAGCAGGCCCTCATTAGGCACCGCGTCGCCGCCGCGCAGGTTTCGCTCGAACGGGTCGGGCGAATAGAAATGATGCGGCGTTTGGACCAGCGAGAGCTTCGGATCGACCAGAAACCAACCGACCGTCAGCCTGGAGAAAGGCGCGGTTGGGAACGTGATCGCTGTCGAACAGCGCCAAGAGTTCGCCATCCGTCAGGCCCAGCGCGTGATTGAGATTGCCGGCCTTGGCGTGGATATTGTTGTCGCGCGTAATGTAGCCGACGCCCAGCGCCTCGGCGAACTCGCGGAATTCGTCGCGACGGCCGTCATCGAGAATATAGATCCGCAGCTTGTCGACCGGATAATCGACCGAGAGAGCGCCGAAGACGGTGTTTTGCACAATCGAGAGCGGTTCGTTATACGTCGGAATGAACAGGTCGAACGGTCGGCCAATCGCCGAGGTCTTGAGGCATTGAAACCGGCATCCGGTGCAATGGCCAAGCACTCTGGATGAAGCCCAGCATCAGAGCGAACATGGCGTACAGCTCGGCCATGATCAGCCCGATCCCGAGAAACGCCTCAAACGGCGAGGCGAAATCCAGGGTCGCGGTAAGGCGCCACCAGATGTAGCGGAGCGAAACGACGACCGACAGCGTGATCAGGATCAGGGTGACGCCCCGCGACCCCTGGCCCTTGATCAGCATCATCGCCGTGATCGTCAGCAGCCCGAACAAGGCCTGCGAGACGAGATCAAGCGGCGTGACGATCACGATGCCAAGCAGGAACAAACCGGCGATCACCAACGCGGCCAGGACGAGGTTTTGGCCGGCGAATTCCGAGCGTGCAATCCGCCTGAGAACCCCCACCATCGGCTATTCCCCCTCCCGCTTAACTCTGCGCCAAACTGCCATGTACGCGCTGCGCGACGGCCATGATATCGTGGCTGGCGCCACTGTCGGGCGCATAATCGACGACCGTCAGTTGGCAGGCGGCCGCCTCGGCGACCGCCTCGTCCTGATGAATCATGCCGTAAAGCGCGTCGCCGAGGACGTCCCGGCCCAGCGCCAGCACGTCGCGGCAAAGCTGGCGCCGCGGGTCGACCTGATTGAGAACATAGCCGATCTGCGGCAGCCGCGCGGCCGCTTCCGTGAGCAGGTAATCGCCTCGCCGCAGTTTCGGCAGCAGGGCGAGGCTCATCGCGTCGGCGAGCAGCACCAGGACGTGGAGATTGGCGAGCGGATCGAGTTCGACGTTGAAGGCGGATGGCCCGGGCGGCATATCGACCACCACGACGAGATCGCGCTGCTCGGCGAACCGCGTCAGTCGTTGACGCAGCCACCCCGGGTTCTGCGCAACGTGGGCGTGCACGTGCATGGCGGCGGCCGCCGATACCGCCCCGAACGGGATCAGCGAGATGCCGGTCGCAGTCTCGACCGCCAACTCGTTCCAATCCCGGCCGCTATCGATTTCATCGCCGATGCCGCGCAATTCATCCGGCAACTGGAAATTCAGACGCAACGCATCCTGGCGATCGAGATCGATCGCCAGGACCTGCCAGCCGAGTTCGATGCAGCGCAACCCCGACGGTCGCGGCCAGCGTCGTCTTTCCAACACCGCCCTTGGGCGAGGTAAAGCAGACGATCGGCATATCAGCGCAGCCGGCCGAACACGGTGCCCAGCCCCGGGGTTGTCCGGGCCCGCTCGCGTGGGTCGGGCAGCCGGTCCCGCGCGCCGGACAGGCGCGAAAACACGGCGTCGAGCGACCGGTCCTGCCGGTCGGCGGCCCGGTTGCGCGGTCTTGCCGCGCGCTCGCGTCCGCGATATTCGCCCCCGAACAGCGCGGCGCCCTCGCGCGCCGCGTAATGCCGGGCCGGGTCGGAGGGCTCGCCGCCATAGGACTGTCCGCGAGCCGGCGGCGGTTCCCGCACCGGCGCCGGCGGCTCCTCAAAGCCCGCCATCGTCGGCTCCGCCGCGTCGTGCCGCCGCTCGGTGCTTTGGCGCGGCGTGGTCTGCGGCGCCGCCTCGGTCGCAGCCGCAACCGGCTCGATCCGCGCCGCTTGCACCCGCTGGCCGAGAGCGGAGAGAAGCTGGTCCCCCGGCTGGTTGTCCGCTGGCGGTGCGGGCGGCGCCGCCGCCTCGGGCTGGACTGCCCGCGCGACCGCCGCTGGCAAGGTCATGCGCTCGCGGGCGAGGCGCTCCTTGGCGGCGATATCGCCCTGGGGCGCGGCCTCGTCCTCGGCGGCGATGCCGGTTCGGACGGCTGCCTTATGCACGCTCGGCCAGGTTGCGACGGCTGCGGCGACTTCGACCTGTGGCGCGAATTCGCGGTAATGCACCATGGGCGCCTTCAGCCACGAGAATAACCGCTCGAACGTCTTCTACGTGATCCATCGTTCAACCATCGCGACAATCGTGACACCAAGGCAGCGATGCGCCCAAGCCGGGAAGAACGAAACCGACTGCGGAGGTAGCCGCCTCCCGAAATATCCGAATCTTCTTGCAACGTTCGCAGCTTGCGGAGCGAGCGAGAGGCGCTTCCCGCTCGGCGGACGAAGCCCGCCTCGTTCAACTCAGGCTATAGCAAAGCCGGGTCGTCAGCCGCAATAGCCGTGTACTCCGGGTTGAGCCGCGGACGCCGATCGCCGCTGGTGTGTGGCACCTTGGCGTCACCACCGGCTAATGCGGCCCGGTCGGCCGCGTGGCACGCAGGCAGGCGCGCGCCGCGGCATCGACGATCGCATCGGCGTCAAGGCCGTACACCCGGTACAGGTCGGGAATGTCGCCCGATTGGCCGAACCGGTCGACCCCGAGCGGCACCGCGACGTTGCGCGCCACGCTGGCGAGCCAGGAGAGCGTCGCCGGATGGCTGTCGGCGACGGTGACCAGCGCGGCGCCCGGACGCAACCGCGCCAGCAGCCGCTCGGCCACGCCCATCGTTCCCGTCGCCAGCGCCGCTCGCCAGTCGCGGTGCAACCGGCCGGGCGAGGTGATCGCCAGGAGACCGGCTCCCGGCAGGTCTTCGCGGATCGCCTGGTACGCGGTGATCGCCTCGGGCGCCACCGCGCCGCAATAGGCGATCGCCAGTTCAGCCTCTGGTGCGGGTTCGCGCAGCCAATAGGCACCGTCAATGATCGCCTCGGCGAGCGCGCCATCGAGCTCGCGTTGCGGCTGCTCGATTGGCCGCGTCGACAGCCGGAAATACACCGATTCGCCGTCGTCGCGCTGGATCTCGGCAAGCGCCCAGCGCAGCAGAACGGCGAGTTCGTCGGCATAGGCCGGCTCGAAACCGGCAAGCCCCGGCTGACCGAGGCCGATCAGCGGCTCTACCACCGATTGATGCGCGCCGCCCTCGGGCGCCAGCGTCACTCCCGACGGGGTCGCCACCAGGATGAAGCGGGCATCCTGGTAAAGGGCGTAGTTGAGCGCGTCGAGCCCGCGCTTGATGAACGGGTCGTAGACCGTGCCGATCGGCAGGAGGCGTGCGCCGAACAGCGGTCCGGCGAGACCGAGCGCGGCGAGCTGCAGGAACAGATTGCTCTCGGCGATGCCGAGTTCGATGTGCTGGCCCTGCGGCGCCGTCGCCCAGCGCTGTGCCGAGACGACCTTTTCCTCGCGAAAGGTGTCGGTGCGCTCGGCGCGATCGAAGATGCCGCGGCGATTGACCCAGGCGCCGAGATTGGTCGACACGCTCACATCGGGCGAGGTCGTGACGATATGGGCGGCAAGCGCGCTGTCGCTCGCGGCAATGCCGCCGAGGATGCGGCCGAAGGCTTCCTGGGTCAACAAATGCCGGCCGCGCGGCACCGGCAACGCGTCCGGAACGGCGATCCGGGCGGCATCATGGCGGCGCTTCCCGGCGCGGGCGAGCGGCACGCGATGGAGGAAATCGGCGAGCCGCTCGGGCGGCAGCTCGAGCCCGGCGAAAGGGTCCCACTCGGCGCCTTCCGGCACCGCCATGCTCGCTTGGAACAAGGCCATCTGCGTTGGGTTCATCAGCCCGGCGTGATTGTCCTTGTGGCCGGCAAACGGCAGGCCGTAGCCCTTGATCGTATAGGCGATGAAGCAGGTCGGCTGGTCGTCGGTGACGGCGTGGAAGGCGTCGAGCACCGCGCCCATGTCGTGGCCGGCGAGGTTGGTCATCAGCCGCGCCAGCGCCCTATCGTCGTGCTCGTCGAGAATGGCGCGGATGCCGGGATGGCGGTTGAGGTCGCGGCGCAAATGCTCGCGCCAGCCCTCGCCGCCCTTGTAGACCAGCGCCGAATAGAGCGAATTCGGGCAGGCGTCGATCCATTCGCGCAGATGGGCGCCGTCGGGGCGGGCGAAGGCGGCCTCCAACAACCGTCCGTATTTGAGGGTGACGACGCGCCAGCCGAACATCTCGAACAACGCATCGATGCGTCCGAACAGCCGGTCGGATACCACCGCGTCGAGGCTTTGGCGGTTGTAGTCGATCACCCACCACAAATTGCGCACATCGTGCTTCCAGCCTTCGAGCAGGGCCTCGAAGATGTTGCCCTCGTCGAGCTCGGCATCGCCCGCCAGCGCGATCATCCGCCCCGGCGGCTGGTTCGTCAGGCGGTGCAGCCGCAGGTAATCCTGCACCAGCGAGGCGAACAGGGTCATGCCGACGCCGAGCCCGACCGAGCCGGTCGAGAAATCGACGAGGTCGCCGTCCTTGCTGCGCGACGGATAGGCCTGCGCGCCGCCGAAGGCGCGGAACCGTTCGAGCTTCTCGCGGCTCTGCGTTCCCAAGAGGTATTGCAGAGCGTGGAATACCGGCGCGGCGTGCGGTTTGACCGCGACGCGGTCCTGTGGCCGCATGACATCGAGATAGAGCGCGGTCATCAGCGTCGCGACCGAGGCGCTGGAGGCCTGATGGCCGCCGACCTTGAGCCCGTCGCGCGACGGCCGCAGGTGATTGGCGTTGTGGATCATCCAGGTCGACAGCCACAGCACCTTCTTTTCGAGCGCCTCTAGGCAGGCGAGCTTGTTGGCCGATGCCGCCTCCTTCTCGCGACTGCGTCCGCCGGGCAATGCCCGCAGCATGATCGGCTCCTTCCGTGGATGCGTCCTTCGAGACGGCGCTTCGCGCCTCCTCAGGATGACGATAAGTTATTGTTTCCGCATAAAAACTCTCGTCATCCTGAGGAGCGCCCCGGAGGGGTGCGTCTCGAAGGACGCATTGGGTCGATCCAGTCCGGTTGAAATGTGTACATATCCTGGTGCTTTCACAAAAGGCCGAGGATGCCTAAATACACCGTTGCGATGGCGCGGGCGAGATGGAGGGCGCAGTAGATGTCAGAGGTCGTGTCGGAAGCGAGGAGCGAACGCGGCGTCATCGTCACCGAGAGCGCGGCGCGCCGCATCGCCGCTCTGAAGCAACAGGAGGAGGCCGGCGGCGCCTTTCTGCGCATCGCGGTGTCGGGCGGCGGCTGCTCCGGGTTTCAGTACGGGTTGAGCTTTGACGACCGGCAAAACCCGGACGATTTCGTCTTCGAGCGCGATGGCGTCGCGGTCATCGTCAACGATACCTCGCTCGACCTGTTGAATGGCGCCCAGGTCGATTTCGTCGAGGATCTGATGGGCGCCTCGTTCCAGATCAAGAACCCGAACGCGACCTCGTCCTGCGGCTGCGGCAATTCGTTCTCGATCGCCCTCTGACGCTGTTTCAATCTGACGCTGCCCCCGGCGCGGAGGCGGCGGGTTATGCCCCCAAAGGAGACCTTGCCGGCGCGATCGGGGAACGGCGCAGGGGGGTGTGAAGAGCCGTCCTTCCCGATTTGCCCCGCCGGTGAGGCCGACACTTCAAAAGCAGTCGTTCACCACGCTACACACGGGACCCGTATTTCAGCTCTGCCGCGGGTAGCGCAGAGGGCAACAGGTCCATCGTTGCCCATTAGGATTGCGCTCGTTTGAAGCAGTGCCACTTCTGTGAATTGGCACGGACTAAGCCGATTGCATGCCGAGTGAGACCGGGCGTCATGAATCGAGAACGTCGCGAATAATGCGGGCAAGATCGTCCCTGCGGTATGGTTTGCTAAGCAGCCGCAGGTTGGGCGCGTCGGCGAGGCCATTGATCCTGTCCTCGGGGAAGCCGGAAGTCAGCACGACCTTGATCGCCGGCCAGCGCGACAGCACGGTGCGGGCTATCTCGAAGCCGCTGGTCCCGCCCGGCATGACGATGTCGGTGAATAGGACATCCACTCGTTCGTTCTCGAGGACGCGGAGCGCCGACTGACCGTCCTCCGCCTCGATGACGCGGTAGCCCAATTCAGTGAGCTGACGCGCGACCACGCGGCGCAAGCTCGCATTGTCTTCGACCGCAAGCACGGTCTCGCCGACGCCGCGAACGAGCGCGGCGGGCAACACCGTCCCGCCCGCCTCTGCACCGACATCGGCATCGGCGCGCCGCAGATAGAGACGAAACGTCGTTCCGATCCCGATTTCGCTATAGACGTTGATATGCCCGCCCGACTGCTTCATGAACCCGAATACCATGCTGAGCCCGAGACCGGTGCCCTTGCCTTGCTCCTTGGTCGTATAGAAGGGCTCGAAAATATGGTTCGCGACTTCCGCGGGCATGCCGGTTCCGGTGTCGCTGACCTCGATCATCGCATAGTCGCCCGGCTCAACCTCGGCATGTTGCGACGCGTAGTCCGCATCCAGAGATCTGTTTCCCGTCACAATAATAAGCTGGCCGCCGCCGGGCATCGCATCGCGCGCGTTGGTCGCCAGATTGGTCAGCGCAAATTCGAGCTGCGCCGGGTCCACCACCACCGGCCAGGTGTCAGGATTGAAATCGAGAGTGATCTGGACCTGCTCCCCGAGCGTTCGCTCCAGCAGCTTGACGATCCCGCCGATCAGCCCATTGATGTCGGCGCGCGCCGGCCGCAGCGGCTGACGGCGGGCAAAGGCGAGCAGCCGCCGGGTCAGATCGGCGCCCCGCAACGCCGCGTCGAGGGCCTCGCCGGTGAGTTCGTCTGCATCGGCATCGCCGGTTTGCCGGTCACGCAGGAGATCGAGGTTGCCGATGATAATGCCGAGCAGATTGTTGAAGTCATGCGCCATGCCGCCGGTCAGATTGCCGATCGCTTCCATCTTCTGCGCCTGAAGCAGTTGCGCCTCGGTTTGGTGCCGCTCGGTGATGTCCTGGAGCGTGCTGTTCACGTACAAGGGATCGCCGGCGTCGTCCCGAATCGAGCTCGCTCTCTCGGTAAAGCTGTCGGACCGTGCCGTCGGGCTGAATGATGCGATATTCCATAGGTTGCGGGTTTATGCCCTGCCGGACCTGCTCCTGAATGGTGCGCACGGTTGCCTGATCATCCGGATGAATCATCTGCAAGTAACTGTCCATCGACGGGACGAATGTCTCGCGCGACACGCCGAAGATCCGATAGACCTCGTCCGACCAAACGGTTTCCTCGGTCTGGAGATTGACGCAGATGCTGCCCATATGGGCGAGGGACTGCGCGCAACTCAGCCGCTCCTCGCTTTCCCTCGCGAGCTGCTCGACGCGCCGGTGCACCTCTATCTCTTGACTGAGCGATGAATTGGCCAGGGAGAGTTCTGCCGTGCGCTCCTCGACCGCGCGCTGAACGGCGACCCGTCGTAGCTGCTCGCGCCGGAAAAGGAATGTAATCAGGCCGGTAATCACCAAACCGCCGACGAGCCAGGTCCAAGGGTCGTCGGAGCGAAGACCTCCCACCGTCGCAGGTGAAAAACGCGATACGAGAGTCCAATGGCGGCCGTATAGGTCAAGTTCCCGGCGTAGCTCCAGGCTCTCTCCCATCGCAGCATTGGACGGCGCGCCGATCGTGAATTTAGCCGTCACCGGGTCGTAGCTCGCCGCCAGCTGCGGGGCGGCGCTCTCCCTGCTGCGATCGATGAAGAAGTCGATGCTTTCGATCATCTTTGGCGTATCAGCAATCGCGTCCTGTAACACGCGGTCCAACCGAAACCGACCCACCGCCATGCCGCGGAAACCGGAACGCCGCTGCTCCACGGTTGGTGGAACCGTGCCTGTCGTGTAGACCGGCCATAGAACGAGAAACCCGGCGACCCGCTCGCCACCAAGCAACATCGAGAAGATCGGTGTAACGAAAGGATTCCCGGTGTCTCGGGCGCGCTCTACTTGCGCCTTGCGCTCCGGCCGGAAGAGAAGGTCGAAACCGGAAACCCCTGGGACGTCGCCGTATGTTTCTTCATAGAGTTCCGGTAGATAGGCCTCGCGCGCTCCCGCCGGCACGAAACTATCCTCCGGCGAGATCTCCCTGATCTCGAAGTCGGGCCTGGTGTCCTGGCGCGCCGTGGCAACGAAGGCCGCACGCTCGCGCCCCTCGACCCAGGGGTACCAGGAGAGCGCGTTCTTCGGACCGTCATCGCCCTGCCTGAGTTGAGCGAAACGATGGAAGCTCTTCGCGTCGAGCTTGTCCTGTGCAGCGATGTAGCTCGCCAGTATCCCCACAGAGTCAGCGTCACGGCGGATTTTGTACTCAAAATCCCGAGCCCGCCATTCGACGCGCAACGCTAGAAGGGCCTCTACGCGCGCATCGTCCGCGTGTCGCGCGGCGTCAAACACCGCCAGAGAGCACGCAAAGCCAAGTACACCGATTGCAAGGACCGCGATCGTAGCAGCGAAAGGTTTTCCTTTACGCATGGCTCGGATCTTTCGTCAGGTGTTGTCCGTTAGCTTGCACGGATCACAAGGCTTGGGAGCGATGGGGAGGATTCGATCATCTTTCGCTCGAACGTCGCGTCCGTCGTCCGTCAAAGGTGGTTTAGATCCGGCTTAATCGTAGACTCTCGCAATGAAAGAATTGTTAATAACCATGTTGACATACTGCCGTATGAACCTGTCGCAATCTGATGCCGGCTATGCGTTGTGGTAGGTGTCTTCCTCGTTAAGCATGCGTTAACGTGATCGACTGAAGATTTCTGCCCAGGTTTGGATCGCTTAGTGGGGTCCGGCAAATGGCTGACGATCTTTTCGGGAATCGATTGCTCGTTGTCGATGACGAGCCCAGCATCGGTCGCCTCGTCAAGAGGGTTGCCGAAAGTCTTGGGTTCGAAGTGGTCGCGACCGAAGATCCGGCGGTCTTTGCGAAGACGGCGCGGCAATGGCATCCGAACGTCATCATTCTGGACCTCAACATCCCCGGCACCGATGGCATCCAGCTGTTGCGCGGCCTCGCCGCGGACAAATGCACGGCGCATATCGTCCTGACCAGTGGCGCCGATGGCAAGGTCTTGGAAGCAGCACAGCGGCTCGGCCAGGAACGTGGCCTGAACATGGGGAAAATGCTCCAGAAGCCGGTGCGGGTCGAGACGCTGCGGGAATTTCTGCGCGAGTTCAAACCGGTGCCGAAAACGCTTCTCGCGGCTGATCTGGCCGACGGGATCGCAGCCGGTCAGCTATTCCTTGAATACCAGCCAAAGCTCGATTGTCGTCTCGGGCGGATCACCGGGGTCGAGGCCCTCGTCCGCTGGCGTCATCCGATCCACGGCATCGTTCGGCCCGACCAGTTTGTCGCGCTCGCCGAAGAGAGCGATCTCATTCACCTGCTGACCGATTGGGTTTTCGCCACGGCGGCGAAGCAGGCCGCTGCGTGGCACATCGGAATGCCCGGTCTTGAAGTGGCGGTCAACATTTCCGCCAGAGACATCGAGGACCTCGAACTGCCGGAGCGATTGCACCGGCATTGCCAAAATGCCGGCATTGCCCCGGCATTGATGATGCTTGAACTGACCGAGACCGGGGCGATGCGCGAGGCGGTGCAGATGATGGACGTCCTCACTCGCCTGCGTCTCAAAGGGTTCAAACTGTCGATCGACGATTTCGGTACCGGGTATTCCTCGCTCGTCCAGCTGCAAAAGATGCCGTTCTCGGAGGTCAAGGTCAACCTCTCGTTTGTCACGCAAATGATGAGCAACGCCGGTTGCCGAGTTCATCGTCGAGATCATCGTCGATTTGGCGCGCAAGCTCGGGCTGAAGAGCGTCGCCGAGGGCGTTGAGGACGGTGCCGCGCTGAAGACCCTGATCGGCATGGGCTGCAATACGGCGCAGGGCTATCACATAAGCCGGCCGATCCCGGCGGACCTGATAACCGAGTTCGTCACCAACTATGAGGCCGCCTGGGGGAGAACAATCGCCTGAGGTTCCGCGCACCGCCCTACGGTCCAGACTCATAACCAGTAGCACAAGGTCGCGGCAAGGCACAGACGGCGGCGGAAGCCAAGTGGAAGCCAAGAAGTCTTCATTCCACCGTCGCCGACGGCGGAGCAGCCACTAAATCCGGTGCGAACGTCCGCTCCCAAACAACTCGACGATCCACTGGCATGGCCAGCAATGGCTCTTAAGGGTCGATCTGATCCGTTAACCCGCGGGCATCCCGAACGGCCGCAATCGGCGCGAAGCGGCCGGGTACTGGCCTCCGCTTGTATCAGCCCGCCAGCATCGGCTTGATTGGACATAACAAGAACCCATATTCACGGCGCGATCCGCAGCAACGCGGCATGCCTCTTTCAACCAAAAGGGGATTTTCGCCTGATCCTGGCCTGATACATCAGGTGAGCATGGTCGGGTGGATAACCTGGGGTTGCCGCGGCCGGGGTGTTTCGGGTGGGGTGAGGCGCCGGTGAAAATCGCCAGCTGGAACGTCAATTCGGTCAAGGTGCGGCTGCCTCACCTGCTCGCGTTTCTCGAAGACGCCAAGCCGGATGTCTTGTGCCTGCAGGAGACCAAATGCCTCGCCGACGATTTTCCCCGGCTCGAAATCGCCGCGCTCGGCTACCGGGTCGAGGCGCTCGGCCAGCGCGCCTATAACGGGGTGGCCCTGCTATCGCGTGAGCCCGCCCGCGACATCGTTTGCGGCATCCCCGGCCTTGACGACGAGCAGGCGCGCTATATCGAGGCCTCGTTCGGCGCCGTGGATGGCGAAGTTCGCGTCGCCTCCGCCTATGTGCCCAACGGCAACCCGGTCGGCCCCGACGGACTAGGCGACAAATTCACCTACAAGCTCGCCTGGATGGAGCGGCTGGTCGGCCACGCGCAGGAATTGTTGCGCCGCGAGATCCCGTTCGTCCTCGCCGGCGATTACAACGTCTGCCCGGCCGACGAGGACGTCTACGACCCGGTCGCCTGGCGCGAGGATGCGCTGTGCCGGATCGAGACCCGCTCGCGCTTCCGCGCGCTCATCAACCTCGGCCTCACCGACGCCTACCGCCTCTTCCACCGCGAGCCGCAGCGCTACACCTTCTGGGACTATCAGGCCGGCCGCTGGAACCGCGACGAGGGGCTGCGCATCGACCATCTGCTGCTGTCGCCGCACGCGGTTGACCGGGTCGCCGCCTGCGACATCGACAAGACCCCGCGCGGCAAGGAACGGGCCTCCGACCACACCCCGATCTGGTGCGAGCTCGCGCTCTGAGTTCCGCGCGGGCGAGAGGAAAGCGAACGAAAGTTATCACGCGCGTGACGGCATTGGTTTTATGGCATTAAGACAGACCGTCATCCTGACGACGAGAGCGCGCAGCGGGCGTCTCGAAGGACCCATTGTGCCTGCCGGGCGGCGCAAATTTGGCCCCGGCTGGAAAAGGCTGCTCACGCCGCCTGGGCGACCGGGATCGGCGTCTCGCCCTTCAGCATCAGCCGGTAGAGGTAGCGCCGTTCGTTCATGTCGTAATCGGGGTTGGCCTTGTGCATGACGCTGCGGTTGTCCCACAGCACCATGTCGCCGTAATGCCATTGGTGGCGGTATTCGTATTTCCGCTGCGTCGCATGAATCATCAGCTCGGCGACGAGGTCGAGCGCTTCGTCGTCCGGCAGGCCGACGATCGATTCGATCCGCACCGGGTTGAGGAAGAGGGCCTTCCGGCCGTTCTCCGGATGCACGCGCACCAGCGGGTGGACGCCCGGCGGCGGCAATACCTTGAGGCTCCCCTCGTCCAGGGGCTTCAGCTCGCGCGGGCTGTATTTGCTCAAATAGACATGCACCGCCTTGAGGCCGTCGATCCGGCGCTTCATCGCCTCGGGCAGATCGTCGTAGGCGAGGTGCATGTTGACGTATTGCGTGTCGCCGCCCTGGCTCGGCAATGACACCGGGTAGAGGATCGTCGCCTTGGGCGGGGCCGGATGGTTGGAATGGTCGGTGTGGAACGTCTCGCCCGAGATGTAGCGCTTGCCGGGCACGGTCTGCTCGTTCGAGACGTAGTACATCTGCGGAAAACCGGGCACGTGCATTTCCCGCTGGTGGTGCGGCTGCAATTCGCCCCACACCTGCACCGCCTGCAGGAAATCCGCCGGCTGGTATTTCTGGTCGCGCACGACAAGGACATGGTGGGTTGCGAAGGCGCGGTTCACCGCTTCCCGGGTTTCGGGGTCGACCGGTTGCGTCAGGTCGAGGCCGCGAATCTCGGCTCCGGTGTGCGGGCTTAGGGGCGTGATCGTGTACGCCATGGCGATGCTCTCCGTTCGACGGGGACGCGCGAATCTATGGGCTTTGACGGCCGGCGTCAAAGCCCATAGATCATGTTAAGACCCTGAGTGGATCGCGCCGGGGTTTCGATCGCCGCCCCGCGACACCATATTAGGGCGATGGCACGAACCCACCCGCACTCCGAGGCAACCTACACGGTGGTTCCGTTCGACGACGGAACCTTCGGCGTCCAGGTCGCCATCCCGGAAACCTATCCGACAACAGTCCGGCCCTTTCCCAACGCCGAAGAAGCCGAGGCGTGGATCGTCAAGCACAAGACCCAGGTGGAAGCGGGGGCTGCCGGCGGCCAATGGTTTCGCCGGACCGGCGGCGGCCGGCGCGGCTGACATCGCGCCGCGGCAGCGTAACGCCGCTCAGGAAATCTCGGCTAGCTCGCGCGCCCGCACCGAATGGGCGGCGGCGGCATGGTCCTTCGCCAAAACCGTGTAGACCGCCGGCAAGACGAACAGCGTGAACAGCGTGCCGATCGACATGCCGGCGACGACGACGATGCCGATCGAGAAGCGGCTCGCGGCGCCCGCCCCGGTCGCGATTACCAGCGGCACCAGCCCCACGACCATCGCCGCGGTGGTCATCAGAATGGGGCGCAGCCGGACGCGCGCGGCGCGCTCGATGGCGCGGCGGCGGTCCAGCCCTTCGCTGATCTGCAATTGGTTGGCGAACTCGGTCATCAGGATGCCGTGTTTGCTGATCAGCCCGACCAGCGTGACGAGGCCGACCTGGGTGTAGATGTTCATCGTCGCCAAGCCGAAAAACAGCGGCATCAGCGCGCCCGAGATCGCCATCGGCACGCTGACGAGGATCACCAGCGGGTCGCGCAGGCTCTCGAACTGCGCCGCCAGCACCAGGAAGATGACGACCAGCGCGAACACGAAGGTGAAGACCAGCTGGTTGCCTTCCTGCACGTATTGGCGGGCGTCGGACAGGTAGTCGTGGCTGAACCCGGCCGGCAGGCCGTCTCCCCCCTTCTGTCCCGGCGCCACCTGCTGTTCGAGGAAATCGACGGCCTGCCCCATCGTGACGCCGGGCATCGGCACGGCCTGGAAGGTGGCGGAATTGAGCTGGTTGTAGCGGGTCAGCGCATTGGGCGCGGTCGTCGTCTTGACCGTGACGAGGTTCGACAGCGGCACCTGCTGGCCCGCCGCCGAGGTCACGTAATACCGGGTCAGGCTCTCCGGGGTCAGCCGCTCGACCCGCGGCACCTGCGGGATCACCTCGTAGGAGCGGCCGGCGAGGTTGAAGCGGTTGACGTAATTCTCGCCGACCAGGAGGGCGAGCGTGTCGCCGATCGACTGCATCGTGATGCCGAGTTCGTTGGCCTTGCCGCGGTCGATATCGATCTGGATCGTCGGCTGGTTGAAGGCGAGGTCGCTGTCGACGACGATGAACAGTCCGCTCTTGCGCGCGGCGGCCTTGATCTTCTCCATCGCGTTGAAGATCGAGACGAAATCGCCGGTCGAATAGATCACCATCTGCACCGGTAGGCCGCCGATAGAGGCGGGCAGCGGCGGCAACGAGAAGACGAAAGCCTGCAAGCCTTCGACCGCGTTGACCTTCTGCTGCAGGATCGCTTTCAACTGCTGGGCGCTGCGCGAGCGCTCGCCCCAGGGCTTCAGGATGACACCGGCAATGCCCTGGTTTGGCCCGAAACGGCCGTTGACGACAAACCGCAGATCGGCTTCGGGGATCGAGGTGAACGCCTTGTCGAGCTCGGCGCCGTAGGCGTCGCTGTAGTCGAGATTGGCGTATTGCGGCGCCTTGGTCAGCGCGAACAGCACCCCCTGATCTTCCTCGGGCGCCAGTTCCTTCTTGGTATTGACGTACATGAAGGCGAGCGTGGCGAACACCGCGGCTGCGAACAGCGCCGTCACCGGCCGATAGTCGAGCGAGCGCTCGAGCCGCCTGCCATAGGCCTCGGCCAAGCGCGAGAAGACGCGGTCGATCAGCCGCGCGAAGCGGCCCTGCGCCGAGGTGCGGCTCAACAGCAGCGAGCACATCATCGGCGACAAGGTCACCGCGACGATGCCGGAGATGATCACCGCGCCGGCGAGGGTAAAGGCGAATTCGCGGAACAGGGTGCCGGTGACGCCGCCGAGAAACCCGATCGGCGTGTAGACCGCCGCCAGGGTCAGCGTCATCGCGATGACCGGGCCGGCGATCTCGCGCGCCCCGATCAACGCCGCCTGCGGCGCGCTTTTCCCTTCCTCGATATGGCGGTAAATGTTTTCCAAGACGACGATCGCGTCATCGACGACGAGCCCGATCGCCAGCACCATCGCCAAGAGGGTCAACAGATTGAGGCTGAAGCCGAGCGCCGCCATGATGATGCCGGCGCCAATCAGCGATAAGGGGATCGTCACGATCGGGATCAGCACCGAGCGGAAGCTGCCGAGGAACAGGAAGATCACCGCGACGACGATGACGACCGCCAGGCCGAGCGACCACTGGACCTCGTCGATCGAGGCCTGGATGAACTTCGTCGAGTCGTAGGCGACCTGCATCTTGACCGAGGGCGGCAGGTTGCGCCGGATCTCGGGCAGCAGCTTGCGCACCCCGGCGACCAGCGACAGCGGATTGCCGGTCGGCGTCGCCTGGACGCCGATGAACACCGCGTGCTGACCGTTCATCATGACGCTCGAGGTCCAGCTCTGCGCGCCGAGATCGACCGTTGCGATGTCTTCGAGCCGCACCAGCGCGCCGCCGGCGGATTTGACGACCATGCGCTTGAACTGCGCGACATCGGCGAGCCCGGTGTGGGCGTCGATGTTGGTGACCGTGAAGAAGCCTTTCGTCTGGCCCGGCGCCGACTGGTAGTTGTTGGCGAGGATCGCTGCGGAGACATCGCTGGCCGATATGCCGCGCGCGGCCATGCGCGCCGGGTCGAGCCACAACCGCATCGCAAAGGTCTGGCCGCCGAGAATGTCGGCCGAGGCGACGCCGTCGACGGTCGCCAGCAACGGCTGCACCACCCGGGTCAGGTAATCCGAGATCGCCGCGCTCTGCAGCTCCGCGCTGGAGAAGCCGATATACATGACCGCTGTGGTCTGCCCGGTCGATTTGAGGATGATCGGGTCCTGCGCCTGGGCCGGCATCAGGTATTTGACCTGCTGGACCTTGGCCATGACATCGGTCAGCGCCTTGCTCGGGTCGTAGTTGAGCCGGATATAGGCGGTGACCGTGCTGGTGCCCTGGATCGAGTTCGACGTCAGGTAGTCGATGCCTTCCGAGGTGGCCACCGCCTGCTCGATCGGCGTCGTGATGAAGCCCTCGATCAGGTCTGGGGAGGCGCCGGGATAGACCGTCGTGACGGTGATCGTCGTGTTGTAGAGCTGCGGATATTGCCGGATCTGCAAACCGAGCATCGATTTGAGCCCGATCAGCAGGATCAGGAGGCTGACGACCAGCGCCAGCACCGGCCGGCGGATGAAGATGTCGGTGAATTTCATTTCGATGCTGTCATTCCGGGGCGGCGCGCAGCGACGAACCCGGAATCCATGGACACCAGCCTCTGAAATATTGGATTCCGGGTTCGTCGCTGCGCGCCGCCCCGGAATGACGAAGAAAAAGACGCCATGCCGCCGCCTTTACTGCGGGGTCGGGTGGGCTGGCGGCTGCGGCGGCGGATTGCCGGTGACGATGACCGGCGCGCCGTTTTGCAGCTTGATCTGGCCGGCGGCGACGACCAGCGCGCCGGGGGCGACGCCGGACAAGATCGCCACGTTGTTGCCCCAGCGCGTCCCGGTCTTGACCGGCGTGCGGAAGGCTTTGAGGATCGGCTTGCCGCCGGAGTCCTTGCCGTCCTCGCGGACCACATAGACGCTGTCGCCGTAAAGCGTGTAATCGACCGCGGTGTCGGGCAACACCACCCGGTCCGGCTCGGGCGGCAGCACCACCGCCGCGTTGACGAACATTCCAGGCAGCAACGCTTCGTCCGGGTTGGCCATCGTCGCCTGGACCGTCAGGGTCCGCGTGTCGGCGCGGATCTGCGGCTCGATCGTCGTGATCGTGGCGGTGAAGCTGCGGCCGGGGAACGCGTCGGCGGTGATTTTGACCTTCTGCCCGAGCGTGATCTCGGCCCGATCGATGGTGGGCAGCGTGAAATTGACGTAGAGGTGCTGCAGATCGGTCAGGGTCACGATCGCCGCGCCCGGGCTCAGATATTGTCCGAGATCAATCTGGCGCACCCCGAGACGGCCGGCGAGCGGTGCGCGGATCAGCTTCTGCGCAATGGTCGCCTCGGTCTTGAGGATCTCAGCGCGCGCCTCATCGAGCTGGGCCTGGTTCTGGTCGACCGTCTCCTGCGGCGTGAACTGGCGCTTCACCAGATCTTGCGAGCGCTGCAGCGTGACGGCCGCGAGCCGCGCCTGCGCCTCGTAATTGGCGAGGTCGCCCTGCTCGGGCGCGTCGTTGAGCTGGACGAGCGGATCGCCCGCCGCGACCAGGGCGCCAGGCTTGAACAGGATCGCGGTCACCCGGCCGCCGATCTCGGGCATCACCGTGACCTGATGGACCGCGGCGAGCGAGCCGATGCCGTTGGCAAAATGCGGCACCGCTTCGCTGGTCGCCTTTACCGCGGAGATCTGCGCCGGCGGCGGCTTGTTATGGGCGAAAAAATCGGCGATCGCCTGCGCGCGGAAGCGGTTGAACCCGTACAGCCCGCCCAGAACCAGCGCCAGCAGCACGCCGACGATGACGAGCCAGCGCACCGTCTTCGGCTTGTCCGCGGCCGGCCGCGCCGGCCCGACCGGCGCCCGTGCGACGGTGTCGGCGGCCTCGCCGTGCGCCGACACAACAGGGTTGAGTTCACCGTCCATGATCGGCTGACCTACAAGAGGGCTAATCCGCGGCTGCGGGCAGCGCGCGGCCAGCGCCCGCCGCAATCACTGCATCGTGCATGCCAATGCCGCGCAGGATGAAGGCGCTCGCCTCCTCGACCAGGTCGTCGAGGCTGCCCTCGTACGGGATGCAGGCCGCGGCCAGGCAGCGCGCCAAAAGCCATCATCGCGGCGACATGCTGGGCGAACCAGAAAGGGTTCGCCGCGCGGTTGCCGATCGGCGCCGCATCGCCCGCGGCGATCGCGGCCTCCAGTGAGGCCGCGAACAGCGGGACCACCCTGCCGGACACCGTCTCGAACAGCTCGCGCGCGTAATCGCCGTCTTCGAGGAAGCTGTGCAGCACCAGCCGCAGCCGCGAATCGAGCTCGGCGCGTTCGGTCTCGCCGCCCAACAGAAATCGGCGGACCATGAAACGCACCATGCAGATCAGCGTCGCCGTCGAGGGCTGCAAGGCGGCGAGCTTTTCGAGCGCCGGATCGCCCTCGCAGCCGAGCCGCAGGATTTCCCGGTAGAGCAGCTGCTTCTTCGAGAAATGGCGGAACAGCAAAGCCTCGGAGATCCCGCCGGCCTCGGCGAGCTCGCGGGTCGTGGTACCGGCGAAGCCTTTGCGCGCAAACAGCGGCACCGCTGCCCTGACGATCGCCTTGCGGCGCTCCTCGCTGTCGAGTTGGGTCATTGCCATGGCGCGAAGAAGTAAGCGCTCACTTACCCTGGTGCAAGGGGCCTTCGGCGGCAACGCCATCGCTGGCAGCATGACGAAATGGGCGGCCTCCCCTGCAGGCCGCCCATCACGCTGTGCGGTGCGGGCCGCCGTTTTCCCCTGTCATGCGAGCCCGCACCATGCCAACGCTAAGGAAACTTTCGCGCGGTGCAACGAGTAAAATCGGGAGTATCGGACCTATCCCCTGGAAATCGCACTTATCCGCCATTATGTAGCAGACACACCGTGTGTCTGCTACATAATGGTGCACTTATCCCCGTTTTGCCGGCGATCATGCAGAGGGTTATGCACCGGCACGTTTAAATCAAAGCACGGCGGCGAACCAGCAAAGACCCGCTAAGATCGTTAATGGAAGAAATAAAAACCATATGCGTCTGACGAGCCCATACCACAACATGGTCCCTAATGAGATATATAAGAGTCCATTTAACAGAAACAAAACGATAATCAGCGGCATTTGAATTTTAGGACTCAGCATAATTAAAGAAAATGGCCACAGCACTACTGAAGGTCAACCGATGGATACCCAGCATTGAACGACTGACGGTACATAATCGCAGGCCCACATCGCGCCGTAAACGAGAAGTGATATTAATACTCCAATTGCGCCCGACCAGATGACAAAGGGAAGGAATTTGATTTTTGTTAATGTATGTCTCCTCAATTTCATGCCAAAGCTCTTGAATTATGTTATTATGATCGAATTAATCGATTGTAGCGGGTGATGCGGCACTGGCCCGGATCAGACCGCGATCTCGTCGATCATGCCGCCGGCAAGCCGGAAGATGCGGTCCTGCGGCACCGGCAGGCGCAGCGCGGCGGCGCGCGGCAGGCCGGCGTAGATGCCTCGCAGGACGCGGGTCACGACGCCATGGCAGACGACGATAGCCGGCCCGTCACGTTGGTCCGCCAGCCATCCAGCGATGCGGGCCGCAAACACCTCCCAGCTTTCGCCTTCGGGCGTCTGGAAATACCATTCGTATTCGGCGAAGCGCGGGCCCATCCGCCGGCGGATCTCGCGACGGTCGAGTCCGTCCCACGAACCCAAAGAGATCTCGCGCAGCCGATCGTCGAGAAGTGGCGGGCCGGAGCGGCCGAGGCATTTGGCGATGATCTCGGCGGTGCGGCACGCCCGGCCGAGCGGGCTGGCGACGATCGCAGCGCCGGCGGCTTCGGAGATTGGGGCGAGGCACCGCCCGATCGCCTCGGCCTGGCCGATGCCCCGCGCGGTCAGCGGCGAGTCGCTCCAGCCCTGATAGCGCCGCGCCCGGTTCCATTCGGTCTCGCCGTGGCGCACCAGGAAAATCGTCATCGCCGGATGCGATAGAGCACGTGGGGGCGTGGCGGGTGGCCCGGCGGAAGCCGCGGATGATTGAAATCGAAATCCTCGGCAGGATCGCGAATCATGCCGAGCCGCTCCATGACGCGCCGCGAAGCCCGGTTGCCTGCCACTGTGATCGCGACGATCTCGGCAAGGCCCAGCCGGCCGAACCCGTCATCAATCGCCGCGCGCGCCGCCTCCACCGCATAGCCCTGCCCCCAATACGGCCGGGCAAGCCGCCGGGCGGTCTCGATCGCGGGCGCGGCCGGCACCGCCGCATGAGCATCGCCAAGGCCGACTACACCGATGAACGAGGCGACACCGGGAAGCTCGACGACAAATTGCTCAAACCCATGCTGATCCCAGTATGCCCGCGCCCGGGTGATCCATGCCTCGTCCGGCGGCAAAAGAAACTCGGTCAGCCCGGGGTCGGCCGACATCGCGGCAAATGACTGCGCATCCTCATCACGCCATTCGCGCAACAAGAGGCGCGGCGTGCGCAACACGACCGACATGGCTATTTCTTCCCGGCGCCGCCCCCGCTCATCTGCCCGCTCATTTGATTGAGGAACATTTCCTGGAGCTGCTCGAAGCCCTTGAGCCCGGCAGGCAGCCAGGTCTTCAGCATCGTCTCGGGGTCGAGCGCCTTCAGATTGGCGCGCATCCCGTCCTCGACCTCCTTCAACAGCTTCTCCTGCAGCGGTTTCACGTCGGGCAAGCCGAAAAAGCCGCGCAGCTCGTCGGGCGTGCAGTCAACATCGAGGCTGATTTTCATCGTCCCTCCGCAGCTCCGTAGGATGGGCTGAGCACAGCGAAGCCCATCCTGCCTGGCCGGCCGCGTGATGGGCTTCGCTGTGCTCAGCCCATCCTACATCCTACAGCCGATGGCCGATCTACAGTTCGTCGGTGACCGCCGCATGGTAGCGCCGCAGCGCCGCCACATGGTCGGCCATCGTGTGGCCCGCAATGCGGCGATGGTGGCGTCGGTTGAATGTCGTCGTCAGGCAGAGATGCGAGGCGCCGGCCTGTTTCCAGAAGCGTGCCTCGTTTGCCCAATCCGCTTCACTACCCGAACCCATCGCGACCCAGACCTCGATCCCCACCTTGGCGGGATCGCGGCCGGCCGCTTCGGTCAGCCTGCGCAATTTGGCGAAGACGTCGAGGGCGCTCTGGTCCGGCGGATAGGCGTTCGGCATCCAGCCGTCGCCCAGTTTGGCGATGCGCTCCAGCGTGCGTTCGTGATGGCCGCCAAACCACACCGGCACCTTGCCGCTCGCCGGTCGCGGGTTGATGCCGGCATCCTCGATCGTATGCCAGCGTCCCTTGAAGCTAACGTGCGGCTCGGCCCACAGCGCCTGCATGACCTGCACCTGTTCCTCGGAGCGGCGTCCGCGGTTGTGGAAGTTCTCGTTGAGCCCGGTGAACTCGACCTCGTTCCAGCCGACCCCGATGCCGAGCCGGAACCGGCCGCCGCACAAGACGTCGAGGCAGGCTGCCTGTTTGGCGACAAGCGCGGTTTGGCGCTGCGGCAGGATCAACACGCCGGTCGAGAAGCCGAGCTTACCGGTACAGCCGGCGAGAAACCCGAACAGCACGAACGGGTCATGGAACAGGTCTTCCGAGGTATTGCGGTCCCAGCCCGGCCGGCTCGCGGCATTGACCCCGAGCACGTGGTCAGGCGCCTCGATAAAATCGTAGCCGATGGTTTCCGCGGTCTGCGCGAAGTCGCACATGACGCCGGGCTCGCCGCCGATATCGCCGAGCGGCAACAAAGCGCCCAACTGCATGGTCCCTCTCCCCGACTGATGCCGGGGAGAGGTTACACCAAAACTCGGGTCAGCCTCGCGTTTTCACGCGCGCCGAATTCAGCCCGAGGGCTGCTCGACCGAGACCTCGATGCGGCGGTTCTGCCTCCGGCCCTGCGGCGTGTCGTTCGGGGCGATCGGGTGCGTGTCGCCGCGACCCTTGGACGAGATGATCGCCGGGTTGATGCCCCTTTGTGTCAGGTATCTGACGACCGCGTCGGCGCGCTTCGACGACAGGTCGAGGTTGTCGACGACCCCCTTGGCCCGCAGCGCCTTTCCGACCGGCTGATTGTCGGTGTAGCCGTAGACCACGATCTTGGCGTTCGGCGCCAACCCTTGCAGGGCGGGGAGCAGCTCGTCGAGCTTCGCCCGGCCCACGCGGGTCAGCGTAAAGCCTCCCGACGGGAAGGTCTGATCGGACGCCATCGTCAAGAGGGTCCGCTCCGACATCGTCTGCGGCCCAACAATCGGTGGCGGCGCCGGCGGCGGCGGTGGGGGCGGTGGCGGTGGGGCGGGCGCACATGCCGCCAAAATCAAAGCCGCCACCGAGAAGGCAGCGGTTGCGATGGCCCGTTTTCTAATCATGGTTGATCTCCTGGCGTGACTGTTCGCGCGGAACATAATGCCGTTTCGGCATGATAGGCAATTGTGTAGCACGGCCTCGGCCAAAAAAGCAACTCGCGAAGGCGATCGAGCGCGCCGCGCGCGTTCGGCTCACGTCTCAAGCGCTTCGGCCCCCGGGGGATCGACCAACGACGGCGATCAGCGGATCGCTCTGATCCTCCACCCATTCGGCGAGGCGATGGCTTTCGATCGGTGCAAACCCGGCGTGGCGCAGATAGCGCTCGACCAGCGCGGCATGGCCGTCATCGTCGAGCGCCCGCCAGATCGCGACCGCCTTGGTCCAAAAGCACCGGTTGGAGAAGCTGATCACGACCGGTCCGCCGGGTCGCAGCACGCGGGCGACCTCGCGCAATACCTCGACCGGCTGCTGCAGGTATTGCACCGAGACGCAGATCATCGCGGCGTCAACGCTGGCGTCGGCCAGCGGCAGTTGCGCGTCGCGATTGAGGTTCTGGACAAACCGGCGGTCGAGCCGCTGGTTGGCGGCCAGTTCGGCCGCGTTCATCCCCAGCCCGATCACCTCGGCGTAGCGGGTCTCGGACGGCAGATGGCTGACCCAGCTGCTCATCAGGTCGAGCAACACGGCGCCCGCGGGCAACGCCGCGCGGTAGAATTCGGTCAGGGCGGCGACCGCACCATCGTCGATGTGGTAGACGAGCCGCGACGGCTCGTAGAACAGCTCGTCTTCTTCGTTGTCGATTCTCGTGAAGGCGCCTTGCGGCAGGCCGAGCGCATCGTCCATGGGTTCTCCTGGTATCGTGGGCGGATCATCGGCGAAAGATGCGGTCCCGGCCACTGCTACATTCGCGGCTTGCCCGTTTAGCTTCCGCCATGTTATCCGATTGGGGCATTGCCCAATAATGGCTTGGGGGGAAGGCCGAATGCGCTTTGGGTTCTTCGACCAATTGCCGTGCGCGCCCGGATATACCGAGCGGCAGCGCTACAAGGACATCATCGCGCAAATAGGAGCTCGGCGATGCCGTCGGCTTCGATACCGTATGGCTCGGCGAGCTTCACTTCAGCCGGGGCTTTTCGATACTTGCCGATCCTTTGATGGTGCTGGCCGCCGCGGGGCAGCGGACGAGCCGCATCCGGCTCGGCACGGCGGTGACATTGTTGCCGATGCACAACCCGGTCAAGATTGCCGAGGAAGCCGCGATCTGCGACATCCTCAGCGACGGCCGTCTCGAACTCGGCGTCGGGCGCGGCACCGCGCCGCTGCACTATGCCGGCTACGGCATCGCACAAGAGGAGAGCCGCGAGCGCTTCGACGAGGCGCTAGACTTCCTCATCGGGGCGTGGACCCACGAGTCGTTTTCCTTCGAGGGGAAATACTACCGCGCGCATGAGCTGAGCGTGGTGCCGCGGCCGCTGCAATCGCCCTATCCGCCGGTGCGCATCGCGGCCAACAGCCCGGACACGTTCCCGTTCGCGGCGCGCCGGCATTTCCCGATCTTCGCAACCCCGATGATCAACCCGCCGGACAAGCTCAAGGCGGGTCTTGCCGTCTACCGGGACGGGCTCGGCAGCAACCCCTGCGACACCGCGCTCGCCTTCCCGGTTCACGTGGCGAAGAGCCGGGAAGCGGCACGCGCCGAATGCGAGCCCGGCCTGATGCGCTTCATGCGCGAGGCGGCGGCGCGGTTGCGCCCGCTGGGTGATCACGATGTCAAGAGCTTCGAGGCGTTCCGCCAGGTGCTGGCCCGCATGGACCGCGTGACGTTCTCCGACATCGACCGCGAGATGGGGGTGTTCGGCGATCCCGATTATTGCGTCGAGCGGGTGCGGGAACTGCACCGCGAGTACGGCATGGACGAGTTCATCTGCTATTTCAACCAGGGCGGGCTGATGGACCCCGCCAATGGTCAGGGAGACGATGCGCGCGTTCGCCCAGGAGGTCATGCCGCATTGCCGCTAGCAGGGAGAATCCTGACATGATCAAGTTCGGCTGCACGCTGGTCGCCGGCGGCGAAGATTTTTTCTACGTGACCCTGATCGCCGAGACGGCCAGGCAGGCCCGCGACCTGGCCGTCGCCGAAACCAAGAAAGGCACGCCGCGCGACTGGAACGCCGCCGTGCTGGAGCGCGAGGTGGACGGACCGGCGCGGGTGCTCAACTCCGGCTCACGCGAGGCCTAGGCGGAGGTCGAATCATGAAAGACGGCTGGCGCGTCTACGACGCCGACACGCACGTCTTACCGGCGGCTGAAGTCATCGAGCGCTACGTCGACCCGGGCTTCCGCCCGCGCCTCGCCGAGCTGGCGGCCTACCGCGTGCCGATCCGGCAGTCGGCCGAGCATTCGGGCGGCGGGATGCATGGCTACCGCGTCGCGCAGCAATCCTATCGCCGGGTGCTCGGCGAGGCGGCGCCGCGTCCGGACCACAGCGGGCGCGAGACCACTTGGCGCGGCAGCCAATTGCCCAGACCCGGCGTGCAGGATGACGACGCGGCAAACCGGGTCAAGGATATGGACGATGAGGGAACCGACGTTCATTTCCTCGTGCCGGGCGGTTGGAGCGGCCTGATCGGGCTCGACGATGCCTCGCTCGAAACCGGGATGATCCGCGCCTTTCATCGGCACATGGCGACGTATTGCGGCCGCTACCCCGATCGGCTGAAGGGACCGATCGTTGCCTCGACCCGCGATGTCGACGCGGCGGTCGCGGAAATCCGCCAATGGGGCAAATCGGACTGGGCGGTCGCGGTCAAGCCGCAGATCTACAAGGTCCCGGCCGATCATCCCTCGCTCGATCCGATCTGGCGTGCCGCCGCCGAGTATGACCTGCCGATCGTGCACCACAGTTCGACCTGGAACCCGCCCTACTACCCGGGCCATACCGACATGTGGGACAACATCTTCCTCGGTCGCCTCGCCTCGCATCCGTGGGGCGCGATGCGCTTTGTCGCCGCGTTCATCGGCGGCGGCATCCTCGACCGCTATCCGAGCCTGCGCTTCGGCACCTTGGAATGCGGCTTCGGCTGGCTGCCGTTCTGGGGCCGCCGGATGGACGAGCAATACGCCTATGTCGGCAGCACCGCACAACTCAAGACGAAGCCGAGCGAGTACCTGTCGAGCGGCCGCTTTTTCTGCAGCATCGAGCGTTCGGAAGGCGAGGATATGTTCACCAGCGTCACCGGCTTTCTCGGCGACGAGGTGCTGATGTACGCCTCGGACTATCCGCACTCGGAGTGCCAGTTCCCCGAGTCGGTCGACAACATCCTCGCCTGGAAGAGCCTTCAGGCGTCGACGCGGCAGAAGCTGCTGTGGGACAACGCCACGCGGTTTTTCAAGCAGACGTGAGGAAAAAGAAAAGCTTTAGCGCAGAGGACGCGGAGGATACACGGAGGACGCGAAGCCGTGTGCCGGCGCGGAGCGTCAGTATTACGCTGCTACCGGATTTCGATTAGAAAGTCGGTGCCTAACAAATGGAGCATCTCGGCGCCGTTCGGCCCGAGGCGGATGGTTTTTGTCTTGCTTGGTAGCGAGCATATGCAAGACAAGGTTGCTCCTTCGCTCTGGATTCTCTTCAGAAACCGCCGCTCGTGTTTCAGCATCCCCCATAGCCACAAAAGATGATCGTTGGGAGACGCTTCGGGTCCGAGCGGCGATTTGACAATTACGTCGCCTCGTCCAATTACCGAAAACGCAACTTTATCGCGGACCGGATCCGCCGGGCCTCGAATGCCGCCGATCCGAAAGGTCACTGTGGTCATAAAGGCCGCATGTCGGCGTATTGACTGATAGCGCTTCGCGCCAAAGGCTTCGTTACCTTCGCGTCCTTTGCGTACCCTCTGCGGCCTCTGCGGTAAAGCGTTTTACTTGTCGCGGGCGCGAAGAATGCCGGAAGAATGCCGATTGAGACGTGGCACAGGTCGGGCGTGGGTCGTATACTTGTGGCCGGGAACCACGTTCGGGTGCAGCGATGATCGTCGAACAGATCTGGACCGGCAATGCCGGGCGCAATTTCAACTACCTGATCGCCTGCAGCGAGACCGGCGAGGCGCTGGCGGTCGATCCGCTCGACCATCAGAAATGCCTCGCCGCGGCCAAGGCGAAGGGCTGGACGATCACCCAGGTTCTTAACACCCACCATCATCGCGACCATACCGGCGGCAACGAGCAGGTCATTGCGGCGACCCATGCCAAGCTCCTGGCCCACGCCAACGCCAAGGACCAGATCGACGGCATCGATCGCGGGCTGCACGCCGGCGATGTGATCAAGGTGGGACGAACGGTCGAGCTCGAGTGCCTCGACACGCCGGGCCACACGATGTCGCATATCTGCATCCTGGCGCATGATGACACGCCGGCGCTGTTCTGCGGCGACACGCTGTTCAATGCCGGCGCCGGCAATTGCCATAATGGCGGCCACCCCAACGAGCTGTACAACACCTTCGCCAGCCAACTGGCGAAATTGCCGGAAGCGACGCTGGTCTATCCCGGGCACGACTATATCGGCAACAATCTGCGCTTTACGCTCGACCGCGAGCCGGACAACGCCAAGGCCAAGGCGATGCTGCCGACGATGGAGAAGCAGGACACGACGAGGGCGTTGGTCACCACGTTGGCATTGGAGAAGGAGATCAACACCTTTTTCCGGCTGGCCAGCCCGTCGGTGATCCGGCGGCTGCGCGAAGCGTTCCCCGACCTGCCCGAGCATCCCGACCAGAAGACCGTGTTCCTGAAATTGCGGGAACTGCGCAACAAATGGTGACAGATCCACCAACGGAGGTTCTGATGGCACAACATTACGACCGCAAGGCCGAGGATTTGGGCAACATCACCGGGCTCGAACACGTCAACCTGCAGATCCCGGACCAGGCGCAGGGGACGCTGTTCTACATCAGCGGGCTCGGGCTGACGCGCGACCCCTATATGAATACCGGGCTTGCCAACATGTGGATCAATGTCGGGAAGAGCCAGTTCCACCTGCCGACCGGCGACCCCTGGGTATTGCGCGGCGCGATCGGCCTGGTGACCCCGGACCGCGATGCGCTGCTGAAGCGCCTCGACGGGGTCAAGAAACAACTCGCCGGCACCAGGTTCAAGGTCGTCCCGAACAACGATTATGTCACGGTGACCTGCCCGTGGGGCAACCGCTTCAACATGCACAGCCCGGATGTCGAGCGCTTTGGCGCGATCAATCTCGGCATGCCTTATCTCGAATTCGACGTGCCGATGGGGACTGCCAAGGGGATCGAGCGTTTCTACAAAAAGATCTTCGGCGCCAAGACCAGGCTCGACGGCAACGGCTCCGGAAAGACCGCCCGGATCAATGTCGGCTATCACCAGGACCTGCTGTTCCGCGAGACCGACAAGCCGATCCCGGCCTATGACGGGCATCACATCCAGGTCTATGTCCAGGATTTCTCGGGCCCCTACAAAGAGCTGATCAAGCGCGAATTGATGACCGAGGAGAGCAACGCCTACCAATACCGCTGGGAAAACATCGTCGATGTCGACACCAACGAGACGCTGTTTGAGATCGAGCACGAGATCCGCAGCATGACGCATCTGCTTTATGCGCGGCCCCTGGTCAACCGCAACCCGGCGCAGAGCCAGCAGAGCTACCAGATGGGCGGCGATGCGTGGGACTGGGAGATCCGCCGCTCCAACGTGCGCTTGCCGGACGTCCCGCCGCCCACCGGACCGAGCGCCGCAGCGTATGCAAAACGCCGCGCGACCCGGATGGCGCGCCAGGCGATGTAATTTGCCCCCGTGGCCGGGCTTGACCCGGCCATCCACGCCTTCTTGTCGAGCATCACGGCTGCAGGAAGACGTGGATGGCCGGAACAAGTCCGGCCACGGGGGGTCTTTTGTGAAGTGCTCTCAATGGCTGTCGACATTCCCTATCGCCGCGAATTCGCGTTCGACTACGGCCGGCTCGAACCGGTGGCGCCGGGGGTCCGCCGCATCGTCGCGCGCAATCCCGGCCCGTTCACCTTCAAGGGCACCGGGACCTATGTCGTCGGCGAGGGCGAGGTCGCGGTGATCGATCCCGGCCCGGAGCTTGCCGAGCACATCGAGGCGCTGCTGGCGGGTCTCGGCGACGAACGGGTGACGCACATCCTCGTCACCCATACCCATCGCGACCATTCGCCGGCAGCCAAGGCGCTCAAGGCGGCGACCGGCGCGCCGACCCATGGTTTCGGCCCGCACGCCGGGAGCAGGCGCGGCGAGCCGGGGATCGAGGAAGGCGGCGACTGGGATTTTGTCCCTGACATCGTGATGCATGACGGCGAATCGGTCGCCGGCGGGAAATCGGGCGGCAAATGGCGCTTCGAGGCGGTGCACACGCCCGGCCATACCTCGAACCATTTGTGCTTCGCCCTGCCTGACGCCGGGATCCTGTTCAGCGGCGATCACGTGATGGGCTGGTCGACCAGCGTCATCGCCCCGCCCGACGGCGACATGGCCGCCTATATGGCCTCGCTCGACAAGCTGTTGGCGCGCGGCGATCGGGTCTATTGGCCGACGCACGGCCCGGCAATCAGCGAGCCCCGGCGGCATGTCCGCGCGTTTATCGCCCATCGCCGCGAGCGCGAGGCCGGCATCCTCGACTGCCTCAAAGCGGGCGTTGAGACCATCGATGCGATGGTCGAGCGGCTTTATGTCGGCCTCAACCCGGCATTGCGCCGGGCCGCCGGGCGATCGGTGCTGGCGCACCTGATCGATCTGATCGGCCGCGATATCGTCGCCAGCGACCGGCCGGCCGGCGTCGAGGCGCATTATCGCCTGCGCCATCTCGTGCGGCGCGGCTGATCCGCTGCCGGGCGGGCGGTGCAGCGCGAAAATGACGCAGGCGCGCATCGACCGGCGGGGATGTTCAATTCGCCGCTTTAGTCGAATGAACGGAAGTGCTATGTGCACGTTATTCCCATGTGAGGCCCCCGGCCCAGGAGAGTTCCGTGGTCAAGCTAGTTCAGCCGTTGTTCGTTGCCTCCGCCTTGGCATTGCTCGCTGCGTGCGCTCCGGCGCCGCCGCCCCCGCCGCCCCCGATGGCGCCGCCCCCGATGGCTGCGCCGGCGCCGCCGCCGGAAGAACCCTATATCGCGCCGGGCACCGTACCGCCGCGGCGCCATGTTGTGGTCCGGCACCACCGTCATTACGTGCATCACGTCGTGCACCACCACGTCGTGCACCACCACGTCGTGCACCATGTCGTGCATCACGTGAAGAAGAAGCCGGCGGCAGAGGCCCCGATGGCGCCGGCCCCGACGGCCGAGCCGGCGCCGATGCCGATGGCCCCGGCCCCCACGCCACCCTCGCCGGGTCCGCGGCCGAGCGGGCATTAATCCGGCCTCGATCGGTAACGGGCGCAGCCGGTTTCGGCGGCGCCCGTTTCGGTCAGGAGAGGTGGCGCAGGTATTGCGCAGCAAAGTCGCAATCGACTTCGCGCGCATAGGCCTCGCCGAGCCGCCGGGTCACCGGCCCGGGAAGCGGGCCGGGCAACATGCGGCCGCCGATGCTGCGCACCGGACAGATGCACAGGCTCGTCGAGGTCATGAAGATCTCGTCGGCGGTCGCCGAATCGTAAAGGTCGAGATCGGCCTCGCAGCAGGGAATCCCGAGCGTGCCGCACAGCGCCATGACCGTCGCGCGGCTGATCCCGGGCAGGACCCAGCGCGCGTGCGGGGTCAGGACCGCACCGTCGCGCACGACAAAGACGTTGCTGCCAATCCCCTCGGCGAGATGGCCCTGCGCGTCGAGCAGCACCGACCACGCCTCCTTGTCCTGCGCCTTCGCCTCGAGATCGGCGGTGATCAGATTGAGGTAGTTGTGCGTCTTGGCGCGCGGCGATAAGGCCTCGGGCGCGACCCGCCGGGTCGGCGGCACAATGATGTCGATGCCGTCGCGGAACAGGCGGGCGCGTGCCTTGAGCGGGAGCGGGATGCATTCGACGATCACATTCGGCCCGGTATGGTCCCAGCCCTCGTCGCCGACCGCGTCGACCCCGCGCGACACCCGCTGAGCCAGCCAGTAGTCGGTGTCCGGCGTCAGAAAATGCCGGTTGCGCTCCAGCACCTGTTCGCTGACCGCCACCATCTCGGTCGCGCTCAGCCCCGGGTCGATGCGCAGATAGCGCAATGAGCGGTAGAGCCGCTCGACATGCTCTCCAAGCCTGAACGGCCGGCCGTGAAAGGTGCGGGTCATGTCGAACGCGGCGTCGCCGTACTTGAAGCCGCGGTCGCGGAACGGCAGCACGACCTCGCGCTCGGGGACGATGCGGCCGTTGAAATAGGCGACGCGGTGATTGACCCTGGGGTTGGCGCGCGGCTCGCTCATCCTCGTTCTCCTTTTATGGTCATCGTCACCCCCGCGAAAGCGGGGGTCCAGGGCAAGCGATGGAAGCATCGGGCCTCTGGATTCCCGCTTTCGCGGGAATGACGGGATAGCTGTTTAAGTAACGCGATTTATTTTGCTCGGGCGAACAACGGCGCGCGGGTTTCGGCGAATTCCTCGACCGCGGCGATCAGCCTGTCGGCATCCGCATCGTCGAGCGCGATCGATAGGGCCATCATGCCGCGCTTGGCGAACCAGATGCCGCGCGCCAGGAGGTCGAAGTAGAACAGATCGAGGAGGCCGGCATGGCCCCTGGCGGCGTCGGCCTCGCAGCGGATCGGCGCAAGGGTCATGTGCACCCCGATCATCGAGCCCAAGCCGGTGAACTGCATCGCGAGGCCGCGCCGGCGGACTGTCGCATTGAGCCGCTCGCGCAAATCCTCGCCGAAGGCGTTGAGCGCGCGGGCGCGTTCCGGGGTGTACACCTCGATCAACCCGACATAGCCGGCATTCATCGTCAAGACGTTGTTGTTGAAGGTGCCGGCGTGCTGAAACCCGTCCTTCCTGCGCGGGTCGAACCATTCCATCAGCGACGCCTTGCCGCCGAATGCGCCAAAGCTCATGCCGCCGCCGACATATTTGCCTAAGGTCGTCATGTCGGGGAGGATGCCGAGCGCCTCCTGCAAGCCGCCGGGCGCCAGGCGCGAGGTCATCACCTCGTCGAAGATCAGGATGGCGCCGGTCTCGCTCGCCAGGGCGCGCAGATCGGCGAGGAACTCGTGCGATCCGGGGATGCAGCCGCTGCCGCCGAGCATCGGCTCGACGAGGATCGCGGCGAGATCGTCGCGGTATGGCGCGACGAGGGCGCGGGTGCCGGCGATGTCGTTGTAGTCGCCGACGAGAAACTCGAACGGCGCGTTGATCCGGCTGCCCTTGCCGCGAAAATAGAAGACGCCGCCGTGATAGCCGCCGGCGAAAACCAGGATCTTGGCATGGCCGGTCAAGGCACAGGCTGCGCTGACCGCCATCAGATTGGCCTCGGTGCCGCTGTTCGTGAAACGCACGAGGTCGATCGACGGAAAGCGCGCGCAGATCGCCGCCGCGAAGCGCGCCTCGGCCGGCCCATGCGCGCCGAAATTGACCCCGTCGTCGAGGGCGCGGTCGATCGCCCGGCGGATCAGGGGGTGCGAGTGGCCGTAGAGGCCGGCGGTGAACTCGGCGAGGAAATCGACGTATTCGTGGCCGTCGAGATCCCACATGCGCGAACCTTCGCCGCGCACCATGGTCAAGGGGAACGGCTCGACAAAGATCGCCGAGCGGGTGTTGCCGCCGGGCAGCGCGGCGCAGGCCTCCGCGTATTGCGCCAGGCTCTTCGGATTTCGCGCGCGGTACTCTTCCTGCGCCTCGGCCAATGCCGCGGCGATGTCGATATTTGCGGGATGGGTGGGGCTCATCGGGCCTCCTTTGGGGCGCGCCGATTGTAGCACAACGCGGCGCCGGGGGGCGCTGATTGCTAGGGCCCCCCGCGGTCGTCATGCTCGCGAACGCGGGCATCCAGGGCAACCGAACCGGCTTGTGGTCCTGGATTCCCGCTTTGGCGGGAATGACGCGTGATATGATGGCCTTGGGATTCGGGGAATGCGATGGCCGAGGTGCGGACAGAGCGGCGTCTGGCGGCGATACTCGCCGCCGATGTCGTCAGCTATTCGCGGCTGATCGGCGCCGACGAAGAGGGCACTCTGGCGGCGCTCAGGGCGTTGCGGCGCGAGCTGATCGATCCGAAGATCGGGGAGCATAAGGGGCGCATCGTCAAGACGACGGGCGACGGTTTGCTGGCTGAATTTGCCAGCGTCGTCGATGCCCTGCGCTGCGGCGCCGAATGGCAGAGCGAGATGGCGGAACGCAGCGCCCCGACAGCAGCGGACCGGCGCCTCGAATTCCGCATCGGCATCCACCAGGGCGACATCGTCGTCGAGGAAGGCGACATTTTCGGCGACGGGGTCAATGTCGCGGCCCGGCTCGAAGGCCTGGCCGAGCCGGGCGGGATCTGCGTCTCGGCGCGGGTGCAGGAGGACGCCGCCGGCCGGCTCGACCTCGCCTTCGAGGATTTGGGCGAGCAGCAATTGAAGAACATTGCCCGGCCGGTGCGGGTTTATCGCGTCGGACCGCGGCCGTCCCGGCCGCATGCGGGCGAGACGGCCGCGGTCCAGCCGCCTTTGGCGCTGCCCGACAAGCCGTCGATCGCGGTGCTGCCGTTCCAGAACATGAGCGGCGACCCGGAGCAGGAATATTTCGTCGACGGCATGGTCGAGGAGATCATCACCGCGCTCTCCCGCATCCGCTGGCTCTTCGTCATCGCCCGCAATTCGAGCTTCACCTACAAGGGCCAGGCGGTCGATGTGAAGCAGGTCGGGCGCGAGCTTGGCGTGCGCTATGTGCTCGAGGGCTCGGTGCGCAAGGGCGGAAATCGGGTGCGCATCACCGCGCAGCTGATCGACGCGATGACCGGCGCGCATCTCTGGGCCGACCGCTTCGACGGCTCTTTGGAAGACGTGTTCGAGCTTCAGGACAGGGTCGCCTCAAGCGTCGCCGGGGTCATCGAACCGGCTTTGCAGGCCGCGGAGACCGCCCGTTCAGAACAGCGCCCGACTGCTGACCTTACCGCCTACGACCTGTATCTGCGCGCCTATGCCATGTTCATGTTCTCGGCGCGCCAAATCCCTGAGGCGCTCCGCCTCGTGGAGGAGGCGATCGCACGCGATCCGCGATACGGGCCCGCGCTCGCTTTTGCCGCACTTTGCTGTGATCGGCTGCTGCTTGACGGTCGCAGCGAAGATCCCGAGGGAGACCGGCGCAAGGGGGCCGATTTCGCCAGGCGAAGCCTGCAAGTGGCCGCCGAAGACCCCGGCGTCCTGGCCAACGCCGCGCTGGCGTTGAATTTTTTCGGCGAGGACACTGGCGCGATGATCGCGCTTCGATCGCGCTCTGGTGTTCAATCCAAGCTTCGCTCGGGGCTGGCACGTTAGCGGTCTTCTCAGAATGCTTGCCGGTGAACACGACATTGCGATTGACCATCTCGAAGCCGCGATGCGCCTCAGCCCCCGAGCTCGGGTCGGTCCGTCGCTCGCGCACATTGGCGCGGCGCATTTTCTTGCCCGGCGCTTTGACGTGGCCGTGCCGAAGCTGCTTCTTGCGATTCAGGAAGATCCCAGCTATCCGCAGTCGTATCGCAACCTGGCCGCCTGCTACGCGCATATGGGCCGGCTTGAAGAGGCGAAACGAGTTATTGCGCAATTGCGTGCCATTACGCCTGTCGTCATGCCGCCCCAACTGCGAAATCCGAGGGATCGCGAGCTGCTGTCGTCGGGCCTGCGGTTGGCGATGGGTGAGGAAGGAGGGGGCACGTGATGGCCCCGCTCGATAGGCTGAGGGAACTCTCGCTGCCGTTTGCCGAGCTGATGGGCATCGAATTCGTCGAGGCGGCGGCCGGGCGGGTGGTTGCCGAGATGCTGGTGCGCGCGGATTTGTGCACGCGACCGGCGGTATTGCACGGCGGCGCGATCATGGCGTTTGCCGACACGCTCGGCGCCGCCGGCACAATCCTCAATCTCCGCGAGGGCGCCGGCACGACGACGATCGAGAGCAAGACCAACTTCATCGCTGCGGCGCCCGCCGGAACGCGCGTGCGCGGCGAGGCGACCCCGCTGCACCGCGGCCGGCGCACCCAGGTGTGGCAGACGCGGGTTACGACCACCGAAGGCCGGCTCGTCGCCCTGGTGACGCAGACGCAGCTGGTGCTGTGAAGCCGGACATGGTGGGCTTCGCGTTGCTCACCCACCCTACGAAAAGCCGATGGCGAGCGCGGCGCCGTGCTGGACGATCTGCGCCGACCCCTCCCAGATCATGCGCAGCGCGACGAAGGTGACGATGCCGAGCCCGACCCATGAGATCCAGAACAGGCGATCGAGCAGCCGCGCGATATAGGTCGAGGCGACCCCCATCAAAGCGACCGACAGAATGAGCCCGAGCGCGAGGATGAGCGGGTGGGCGCGCGCGATCCCGGCGACGGCGAGAACGTTGTCGAGCGACATCGACAGATCGGCAACGATGATCTGGCCGAGCGCCTGGACCGTTGTCTTGGTGCGCCGGCGCAGCGGCGCGATCGGGCCGTCGGCGCCGGCCGGGGCGACTGCGGGCCCGGCGTCGCGGATCTCGCGGTACATCTTCGAGGCGACCCACAACAACAGGAGCCCCCCGGCCAGCGTCATGCCGATCGTCGAGCGCAGCACTTCCACGGCGACGAAGGCGAACAGGATGCGCAGCACCGTCGCGGCGGCGATGCCTGACGCGATGACGCGCCGCCGGCGGTCCGCCGCAAGCCCGGCGGCGGCCATGCCGACGACGATCGCATTGTCGCCGGCAAGCACGACATCGATGATCACCACCGATACGAGCGTGCTCGCCTGTCCCAGGTTCACCAGCACGCCCGCGACATAAGCACTGACCAGGGCATCGTCGAGGCCAAGCGGATGACGACAGCGGCGCCGCCGCGCCATTCCGGGCGACCCCAGGACCAAAACGCGACGCGGCTCGGCGCGTTCTATGCGGCGAGTTTTCTCGTCGTCGGGGTCCAGCTGCCGTTCTGGCCGGTGTGGCTGGCCGGCCGCGGTCTCGACGCGCAACAGATCGCGACTGTGTTTGCCGCCGCGATCTGGGCCAAGGTGATCGCCACGCCGGCGTTGGGCGCGCTGGCCGACCGGCTCGGAAAGCGCCGCGCCGTGATGGTCGCGCTCGCCGCCTGCGCCTGCGCGGCCTATGCCGGGTTATGGCCGGTCGCCGGCTTCTGGGCGCTCATGACGCTCAACCTCGTCGCCGGGGTGGCGCAATCGGCGCTGATGCCGCTCGGCGACAGCATCACGCTCGCGGCGGTGCGCCATGAAGGGCTCGATTACGGCCGCATCCGGGTATGGGGCTCGATCAGCTTTGTTGTCGCCGCGATCGGCAGCGGCGCCGCGCTCGCCGTCGGCCCGGCTGCCGCGCGAGCCGGCAACGAGGTGCTGTTCCTCGTGCTCGCCGCCTCCGCCGTACTGGTCGCCGCCTGCATCGGCATTCCCGCCGCTTCCCGGCCCGCCGGCATCGTCCGGTCGGGCTGGACGGCACACCATGGGGATCTCTGGCGGCTCGCCGCCGACCGCCGGTTCTGGCTCTTCGTCGTCAGCGCCGCCGCATTGCAGTCGAGCCACCAGCTCTATTACGGCTTCGGGACGCTCTATTGGCGCCAGCTCGGCTTTTCCGACACGGTCATCGGCGTGCTGTGGGCCGAAGGGGTGGTCGCCGAGATCGTCCTCTTCTGGTACAGCGCGCCGTTCGTCGCCCGCTTCGGGCCGCTCGGGCTGATGGCACTGGGCGGCGCGGCCGGCATCGTGCGCTGGAGCCTGATGGGCCTCTTGCCCGGGCTCGCCGCGGCGGCGGCGCTGCAATTGCTGCATGCCCTGACCTTTGGCGCGAGCCATCTGGGCGCGATGCATTTCATGGCGCGCAACGTGCCGCCGGGAGCGGCGGCGAGCGCGCAATCGCTTTATGCCGCGCTGTCGGCCGGTCTCGGCAGCGGCCTCGTCATGCTTGCCGCGGGCGCGCTCTACGCCGCCTATGGCGGCCATGCCTACCCGTTCATGGCGCTGTTGTCGGCGGCGGGTTTGTGTGGCGTCCTGTTGCTCAAGCGGGCACCGGCATAACGCGACGGGCAGGGAGGCATCAGGTCATGCTGGAGACTTACGAGGGCGGCTGCCATTGCGGCCGGGTCAGGTTTAGCATCCAGGTCGATCTGGCGGAAACCATCATCGGCGAGTGCAACTGCTCGATCTGCACCAAGAAGGGCATTCTGCATCTGCCCGTCCTGCACGAGCGCCTCGAAATCCTGCGCGGCGCCGATGAACTGGCGACCTACCGGTTCAATACCGGCACGGCCCAGCACACTTTCTGCCGGCATTGCGGCATCCATGCGTTCTACCAGCCGCGCTCCGATCCGGAGAACTACAGCGTCAACGCGCGCTGCCTCGACGGCTACGACCCGGAAACGATGCGGCCGCGCCGGCTGTTCGACGGGCGCAACTGGGAAGCAGCCTTCGCCAGCCGGCCGCCGGAGTGGGACGCGAAGCCCTGAGGAGACGGGATGAAAACTCAACTCAATCGCGGCCAGAAACGGCGCCTAATGTATATCGAGAATAAGGACGGGGAGATCGACGGGACCAATGCCCGCATCGGCTGGGTGACGTTCTCCAAATCGGGACAAACAGTCTACTACCGCGGCAGAGCGTTAGAGAAGAACAACGGCCAGGGCATTCGTGGGAATTTCCTTGATACGGCAACCGGCGAGGAATACTGGGTTTCCGGGATTAAAAAACGAGGCTCCAATGTTCATTGGGCGGAGCCCGTCTCAGTGAGAATTGATGCAGACGCACTGGAAGATTACCGCGCTATACGATTGCCTACACCACCAGCTCGCGACTGACGCTGCGCACGTCCACCTCGAAATCGAGGCCCTCGACGGGCGGCCTTGCATAATGCCAGGTCAGCCCGGCCGCCGCGGCGCCGCGCGCGACGAACTCGTCGGCGAGCAACGAGTGGATGTCGTAGACGGTGTAGAGCTGGGTCGCGGTCGCCGCGCTCCAGCCAACGCCGAGCGCGGCCATGCGATGTTCCATCGCGCCGAGGACGCAACGCGCCTTGTCGCGCATACCGGCGGCCGACTGGTCGCCGAGCCGGACGATCCGGTCGGCATAGCTACCCGGACCCTCATCCGCCTCGCCGCTGCCGGCTGCGACGAAACCGCCGCCCTCGCCCGGGACGGTATAGCTGAAGGCGTACAAGGAGGGCGCCGCCGGCGGGTCGATCTCCGGGCAGACATTCGAGCGCGCGACCGGATTGACCTCGTCGCGGAAGATCCCCCAGGCGGCGAGCTGCTGGACATAGTGGCGGTTGAACGCGACGAACCCGGCCTCGGTGAATTGCGCCGGCGAGCGCAATTCGCAGGCGCAGAACGCGGTCGGCGGGCGGCCGAGCCGGGCGAGGTATGCTTCCACCGCAGCAAAGCCCTCGGCAAGCGGCAACAGGCGGGCAAAGCGCGCTCGCTCGATGCGGAAGCCGGGCTCGGCGACGACGCCGCCCGAATACTGGAACTGGTGGGTCAGGAAGCGATATCCCCCGGGGGCGAAAGGTTGGACGCTCGGCATCGGCGGATCCTCCGGCATGCTTCGATGCCAGCGAGATTGCTTCGTCGCTGCGCTCCTCGCAATGACAGCTTGTTTGCCGTCACAGAACCGTGCGCGCTCTCGCGCGCAGATGCGTTGTGTTCCGCTGCCGTGCGGGGCAAGCTTGCGCCGTCCCAGGGGAGGAGCAGCGATGGCGATCGAACGGATGCTGACCGAGGAATTGCCGGCCCGGGTGCTGGTCGCGCGCGTCCTGGCGGAAGCCGGCATCGAGTATGTCTTCGGCATCTCGGGCGGCCATACCGGCCGCATCGTCTCCGGGCTGAGCCAGGTCCAGAACCAGGTCCGCATGGTCACCGTGCGCGAAGAGTTGCTGGCCGGGGTCATGGCCGAGGTCTATGGCAGGCTGACCCGGCGCCCCGGCGTCATGCTGGGCCAGGGCCCGTGGGTGCTCGGCAACGGGCTGATCGGCACGCTCGAAGCCTATTTGTCGAGTTCGCCGATGCTGCTGTTGACCGATTTCAGCGATGCGCCGCGCTTTTCGCTGCACGCGCCCTACCAGCAGGCGACCGGCGACTATGGCAGTTGGGACGCGCGCCGCGCCTTTGGCGGCGTCACCAAGCAGGTCATGCAGGCGCAGGACCCGATCGCCGCGGTGCAGGCGACCCAGCTGGCGATCAAGCATGCGATGGCCGGACAGCCGGGCCCGGTGGCGGTGCTGTTCAGCCATGACGCGCTGGCCGGCTCGGTGGCGCCCAACTCGCAGCCGGTGCTGTACCCGACCCGCTTTTATCTGCCGCCCGCGCCGCCGCCGGCCGAACCGGCGCTGATCGCCGCCGCGGCCGAGCGCCTTCTTGCGGCCGAGCGACCGGTCGTCATCGCCGGCAACGGGGTGCGCATCGCCCAGGCCTACGGGGAGCTGTGCGACTTGGCTGAGGCGGCCGGGCTGCCGGTGGCGACGACGGCGGCCGGCAAGGGCTGCTTTCCCGAGACGCATCCGTTGGCGCTCGGCGTCTTCGGCACTTTCGGCACCGCGGTGGCCAACGCCTGCCTCGGCGAAGCCGATCTGGTGCTCGTCGTCGGCTCCAAACTGTCGCCGAGCGATACTGCCTGGGAGAACACCAAGCTGCTCGATCCGACGCGGCAGAGTTTTGTCCAGATCGATATCGAACCGCGCCATGCCTCGTGGAATTTCCCGGCCGAAACGGTCGTGCTCGGCGATGCGGCGCGGATCCTGGCGCAGCTCGGCGCGGAGGTGCGTTCGCGCGGCGAGGGGCGCCGCGCGGCCGGGGTCCGGCGGGTCGCGCGACATCGCGACGCACATGGCTTTTTCGACGCCCCGGCCTACACCGCCGATGACCGGCCGATCCTGCCGCAACGGGTGATCGGCGAATTGATGCGCGGCCTGCCGGAGAACGCGATCGTTACCTGCGATGCCGGCGAGAACCGCATCATGATGACCCATTTCTATCAGACTAAAGCCGCCGGCGGCTTCTTACAGGCGGCCGGCACGGGGCCGATGGGGTTCGGAATCCCGGCGGCGCTGGCGGCCAAGCTGGTCCATCCGGACCGCCCGGTCGTCGCGGCGGTCGGCGATGGCGGGTTTGCGATGACGATGAACGGGCTGATGACCGCGCTCGAACACGACATTCCGATCGTCGTGGTGGTCTTCAACAACAAGGCGCTGGGCTGGGTGTTGCACGGCTCCGGGCCGTTCGCCGCCGAGTTCAACGAATTCGATCATGCCGCGATCGCCCGCGCGATGGGTTGCCGCGGAACCGGGTCGAGGACCCGGCGGCGCTCGCCCCGGCGTTGCACGAAGCGCTGGCCGCCCGCGTGCCGACCGTGATCGACGTGATGACCTCGCTCGCCGTGTCGTTCGCCGACATCACCTCGCCCTTGGCCAACGAGGCCTCGCCGCGCCGGCGTTGAGCGCCCTCGCGAGCCACTAAGGCCGTGATGCTCGCCGAGCCGCTTGGGTTTCATACCGAGCGGTCTGGTCTATCAACTCAACTCAACTAAACAGAGAAAATAATGTTTAAACCCGATGCCGGGCACTCCCGAGAAGGGTCATGGCGCGTCACGGTATCCAAAAAGCGTATAAACCGCGTCCGACAAGTCAGCCTGCGCGCGGATTCTATCTTAATGCTTACTCATTGCCTTGCGTCTTGCCGCCCATGCCTGTAACGTCCGACTTGGCGGCCGCAGTGCGCGCGCTCGCTCGCGCCAGATTGGATTCATAGAACAGGGATCGATGGGGGCATCGACAATAGTCGTCGCGCGGGAGGATTTGTCGATTCCCGGAGCCGCCGATCAGGGGAACGGGGCGGTGTCCAGCGCGGCTGAGCTTGCGACACGGTTCTTTGACGTGGTCCGGCAGTACAATCCGGACGTGATCGTGCTCGACCTCACCGGATCGCACAGCACTGGAATCGCCACAATTCTCAAGATCCGCCGCCGGACCGGTGTGCCTATTCTGGTCGTGTGCGAACCTGATGACCCGACGATGCGCGAGTATTGCCTTGCCGGCGCCGCCGAATGCATGCAGGCACCCGTCGATATCATGCGGCTGAATCTAACTGTTCAAAAGATCATCCAGCTTTCCAAGGGGGCGCGCCAATCCATGGCGGCCGTGCCGAGCCCGACGCAAGCCATCCACTTTTCCGGACTGAGGTTGCAATCGCATGAAAACCTGCTGATCGGGGCGGATGGATCGATGAGCAAACTCACGACGTCGGAAAACCGGGTGCTCGTCCATTTTGTTAACAACCCTTGGACACTGTGCACCCGCGATGCTCTCGCCGAGGCGCTTTATGGCCGTCAACGCCCGAACAGCGAGCGCGCCATAGACGTCGTCGTGACGCGACTGCGCAAAAAGATCGCATCCCTCGGCGGGCCCGCCGCACAGCGCGTCATTAAAACCGAATTCCGTCGGGGCTATGTGTTCGTGGCGGAGGTTTCTGCTGATGCGCCTGTCGCGGCCGAGCAGGCCGATCCACCGCGGCGCGCGCGAACCGCCTGACCGCGGCGACGCGCTGCCCCACCCGGCTCGGTCGCCCGACGGCGGCCGGAGCATCCTGACGAGATGGTGCATACCGTGACTTTGGCGTTGAACGAACCATCGAGCGTCAACCTGCTTGGCAATACCGACAAAGCAACCGGCACGCTGCTCGCCAGCTTGGTCATTGTGGCGCGGCACCGTGGGGTGCATCTGTCTCGCGAGCAGCTCATCCGCGACCACCTGCTCACGGCTGGCGATGCCTCGGTAGCGGAGACGCTGCGTATTGCTCACGCTTCGGGGTTGCGTGCCAGCGCTGCGCGGTTGCGCTGGGGCGACCTGTTCAACATGGGCCCGGCGCTGCCGGCGATCATGCTGTTGCGCAATGGCGCCGCCATGGTGCTGCTGCGGACCGAGGCCAAGATGCCCGGCTGGCCTCCCGTTGTCGTTCTGCGCGACCCCAATAGCCATGAAGAAGCCCCGCTGGTGCTCGATGAGGCGCGCCTTGCCGCGGCATGGGCAGGCGAGGTCATTCTCGTTAAGCGCGATTATCGGCTGCGCGATGAGGATCGCCCATTCGGCATGGGCTGGGTCGCCGGACAGTTGTTGCGCGACCGCCGGGTCGCGCGCGATCTCGGCATTGCTGCCGTGTTCCTCGGGGTGCTCGCCGTCTCGCCGGTCATATTTTGGCGGGTCATGATCGATCGGGTCATGTACTACGGGAGCATGAGCACCTTTACCATGATTTGTGTTGCCTTTGGCATTTTGCTGGTGTTCGAGACGATATTTGGCCATCTGCGCCGTTATCTGGTTCTTTTTGTTACGACCCGCGTCGACGTGAAGATTTGGTCGCACATGTTTAATAAAATGTTAAATCTGCCGATAGATTTTTTCGAACGGACCCCGACCGGCGTAATCGTCCATGATATGTACGAGATCTATAGGGTCCGGAGCTTTCTAACCGGTCAGCTGTTTGGCACCCTGTTAGATTCCTTTGTCATTGTGATTTTTCTGCCGATCATGTTCATGATCAGCACGATCATGACGGCGTGTATCCTGGCGTTGTGCCTGCTGGTCTGCCTTTGGTTGGTGGCAATGCTGCCGACCATCCGGCGCAAGGTCGGATTGGCGGTGCAGGCGGAGACCGAGCGAGGCACGCATCTGGTCGAGGCGGTGCACGGCATCCGCGCGATAAAATCGCTGGCTCTCGATTCGCGCCAGCGCCACGAATGGGACGTGCATGTTGCCAAGGTGGCGGAAACCCGGTTCGACGAGGGGCGGACGGCAAACCTCATCCAGACCGTGGTCCACCCGCCGCAGATGCTGATGACGAACGGGGTCGTCGCCGTCGCGGTCTATCTCGCGCTCGTCAATCACGACCCGATGTATCTCGGCGCGATCTTCGCCTTCATGATCATGACCCAGCGCGTGACGATGCCGGTGATCCAGGCGGCAACGGGCATCGTGCAAATCGATGAAGCCCGCAATTCGGTTGCCATGGTCGCCAACATCATCAACCTTCCGCCGGAGGAGGGGCGCTCGGGCCGGGGGATCCGCACCCCGTTTGCCGGCCGGGTCGAATTCCATGAGGTGACCTTCAAATATCCGGGCGCATCCTCGCCGGCGCTCGATCGCGTCTCGTTCACCATTCCCGAAGGGACCGTCTTCGGCATCGTCGGCCGGAGCGGCTCGGGGAAGACGACGGTGACCCGCCTCCTCCAGGCGCTGCACAGCAATTATCAAGGGCTGATCAAGATCGACGGCAACGATTTGCGCGAGATCGATGTCGATCATCTGCGCTCGAGCCTCGGTGTCGTGATGCAGGAGAATTTTCTGTTCCGCGGCACGATCCGCTCGACCATCGCGGCCGCCAAGCCTGATGCGACCTTCGAAGAGGTCGTGCAGGCGGCCCGGCTTGCCGGCGCGGAGGAATTCATCGAGCTTCTGCCGGCCGGCTATGAGACTTTCATTCAGGAGGGGTCGACCAATTTATCGGGCGGCCAGCGCCAACGGCTGGCGATCGCGCGGGCGCTGATGGGCAATCCGCGGATTCTGATGCTCGACGAGGCAACGAGTGCGCTCGACGCCGACAGCGAAGCGATCGTCAATGCCAACCTGCTGCGCATCGCTCAGGGGCGCACTCTGATCATCATCTCGCACCGCCTCTCCGCGCTGGTTGCGGCGAACTCGATCCTCGTGCTCGAACGCGGCGCGGTGTACGACATCGGTACGCATGAGGAGCTGCTCGAGCGTTGCGACATCTACGCCGGGCTGTGGCATTTGCAGCACCGCCATCTCCACACCAGGCCTTCATCGCATGAAGTCGTTCCGCTCCGCCCCGCTGCTGCACAGTGACGCGGCGCCCGACAAGATCGTCCGCCTGTTTCAATCGGAAACCGCGGAGATCATCGAGGCGCCGGAACCGCGTGCCGTGCGCTCCATGGTTTACGTGCTGGCGGCGTTCCTCGTCGCGCTGGTTGTCCTCTCGCTCGTGACGCGGCTCGACCGCGTGGTCACCAGCACGTCCGGGACCATCGTCACCACCCAACCGACGATCGTGGTTCAGGCGCTCGATCCTTCGATCATCAAAACGATAGCTGTCCGCGAGGGTCAGCGCGTCAAAGCGGGCGACGTGCTGGCGACGCTCGATCCGACGTTCGCCGCTGCCGATGTCGACGCCCTTCACCTGCAGATCGCGAGCCTCAATGCGCAGATCGCGCGCTGCGAGGCCGAGCTTGCCAATCGCCCGTTCGAGCCGCCGGAAACCGCGGACCCGGCAGCAGCTCGCTATGCCGCGTTGCAGAAATCCTATTACGTGCAGCGCAAGGCGCAGTTTGATGACCAGATGCGCGCCTATAACGAAAGAATCGCGGAGGTCACGGCAACCATCGGCAAGCTGGAGACCAACGTGGCGCTCTACACCGACCGCGCCAAGCTCGCCAAGGAAGTCGAGCAGATGCGGGCGACGCTTGCCGCGGCCCAGGTGGGCAGCCGGCTCAATCTGCTGGCGGCCACCGACCAGAAGACCGAGCTGTTGCGCAATGTCGAATTCGATCGCAACAGCCTGGTCGAGAGCCAGCATCAGCTGCAAGGAGCGATCGCTACCCGCAACGCCTTTACCCAAGAATGGCTCGGCGAGGCGAGCAAGGAGTTGGTCACCGCCCGCAATCAGCGCGACGAGGCGCTGCAGAAGCTCGAAAAGGCTGCAAAGCTGAAGGACCTCGTGCGTCTGGTCGCTCCCGAGGACTCGGTGGTGCTGAGGATGGCCAAGCTGTCGGTCGGTTCGGTGCTGAAGGAAGGCGAACCGTTCATCTACCTGGCGCCGCTACGCTCTCCGGTGGAAGCCGAGGTGCATATTTTGCCGCGCGATGTCGGGTTCATTCGCGACGGCGACCCGGTGAAGGTCAAGCTCGACGCCTTCAATTTCATCGAGCACGGCACGGCCGAGGGAACCGTGCAATGGATCAGCGAAGGAGCGTTCACCACCGACGACGACGACAGGCCGACGCGGGAGCCGTACTACAAGGTTCGAGTCGCGTTGACCAAGGTCGATTTGCACAACGTCCCGGAGGGCTTTCGCCTGATTCCGGGCATGACGCTGCAGGCCGATGTGCATATTGGCACCCGCTCGGTGTTGATGTACGTCGTCGAGGGCGCGGTGCAGGGCATGAACGAGGCGATGCGTGAGCCCTGAACCATCGTCGCCGACCGGTCGCCCGCGTCCCGGCGCCGCCAGCCGTTTGGTCCGCATCGGGCTGGCCGCCTGTGCCCGGCACAATTATGCCAAAGCATTCCGCAGCTTTGCGAAGGCGGCGGCGGCCGGCGATGCCGAGGGCGAGTACCGGCTGGGTCTCCTATACGCGCACGGCCAGGGAGTTGTCGGCAGCCTGGGCGACGCGGTCGTGTGGTTCCGGCGGGCGGCGGAGCAGGGCCATGCCGAGGCGCAATATCAGCTGAACCTTGCCTACCTGCATGGCGGCCGGGCCGATGGCGGGATCCCCGACTGGTACAACCGTGCCTCGGCAGTCGACCAAGACATCGCCGACCGCAATCGCGAGCTGATGTTTCCCAACGGGATCGTGATTGCACCCGACCACGGCGAAGCGCTGCGCTGGTGCCGTGTCGCTGCCGAACAGGGGGTGGCGCAAGCTCAGGCAAGCCTGGCGTTGATGTATGCGCGCGGGCTCGGCTGCGAGGTCGATTACGCAGAGGCGCGCCGCTGGTATTCGGCCGCTGCCGACCAGGGCGATGCCGCCGGCGAGTTCGGCCTCGGCGTCATTTACGCGAACGGCTTCGGGGTCGAGATCGATTTGCCCGCCGCCGCTTCCTGGTACGAAAAGGCGGCAGCCAGGGGATATGCGGAGGCCCAAGTCGCGCTTGCGCTGATGTGCGAGGCGGGGCAGGGCGTGGCGCGCGATTCGGCGCGGGCGGTCTCGCTCTTTCAACAGGCGGCCGAGCGGGACAATGCGCGGGCCCGCCACCACCTCGCCGTGCACCTGCTGGAGGGCGACGGCGTTCCGCAGAACCTCGTCACGGCGGAGACGCATCTGCGGCGAGCGGCCCGAATGGGGTATGTGCCGGCGATGCTGCACCTCGCGCGCATGCATACCGCCGGTGAAGGCGTGACACCCAGCCTGGTGGAAGGCGCGCTGTGGTTCCGCGCTGCCGCCGATGCCGGCGATGCCGAGGCGCAGTTTGCTCTGGGCGCTCTTCACGCCCGTGGCGAGGGCGTGCCACAGCGGCTCGCGGACGCGGCGCGATGGTTCACCCGGGCCGCGGAGCAGGGGCATCTCGCGGCACAATTCAACATCGCCGTCTTTTACCTCAAGGGCAGCGGAGTTGAGCGCGACCCGGCCCAGGCGGCCGCGTGGTATGCCCGCGCCGCCGAGCAGGGCATGGCGTTGGCGCAGACCAAACTCGGCCAGCTCTACCTTGCCGGCGAGGGCGTGCCGCAGGATCATCAAGCGGCGGCCGAATGGCTGCGGCGGGCCGCCGCTTCCGGCGACGCCGAAGCCGAGACGATACTGGCGACCCTCCATCTGCAAGGGGCCGGCATCGAGCGCGATGCGGCGCTGGCGGAACAACTGCTGCGCCGCGCGGCCGATCGCGGATACGGGCCGGCATTGCTGCAGCTCGGTCATTTCTATGCCGCGGATCTGGGTGCCGGAACGAACCAGCCCGAAGCGGTCCGTTGCTACCGCGCAGCGGCCGAAGCGGGGGTGGTCGCGGCGCAAATGATCGTTGCGCACAATTCCCTTTCCGGCGCCTGGGGGAAGCGGGATGCGGAGGCGGCGGCATCGTGGTTTCGCCGGGCGGCCGAAGCGGAGCATGCCGGAGCTCAGTTCCAACTCGGCGTCATGCACTGCACGGGCGAGGGCGTCGCGCGCGATCTGGCGGAGGGGACCGCCTGGTATCGCCGGGCGGCCGAGCAAGGCGAACGCACGGCGCAGTTCAATCTCGCGGTGATGCTGTTCCGCGGCGACGGCGTCGCGCGCGATATCGGCGAGGCGCTGCAATGGTACGAAAAGTCGGCCGAGCAAGGGATGCCGGAGGCGCAGATTGCGCTCGGCGATCTCTACGCCATCGGGGTCGGGGTCGCGGCTGATCCCGACGCGGCGCGCCGCTGGTATGAGAAGGCGGCGAGCCAGGGGCATGAAGCGGCCAGGGCGAAGCTCGCCGGGCTGCGCGGGCCGCGGCTGGTCACGCAGGCAGAGCCGCTGCAGGCGCGATTGGGATCGTGACCGGCAATGCCGCGACCTGTAACGAATTGTAGCAACTTGAAATAGCTCGCCGCCATTTGTGACAAGACGCGACTGGCAAGGGCAGGCTAGGGTGCGTCGCTTCCCGATGCGACGCATGGGGGCAGTTTGGCGTGCTTAAGACGTGGGTGGGGTTAGCTCGATGGCATCAGTTCCCGGTTCCAAACTCGCGTTCTTTGAAGCCGGTCAACCCGGCAGCATCGTCAACCTCGGCCTGACGACCTCCGGCAGCAATCTGCCGACGCCGGTCGCCGGGGACTTCAACATCGAGGTCTTTACCTCAACCCCAGGTACGCTGGCGGCCGGGTATCAGGCCGCCGTCTTCATCCAGGGCGCCACAGCGATTGCCGGCGACAACAACGAGATTCTTGCCGGGTCGAGCGCCTCGACCGAGCAGCTCCTCGACGGCAGCTACGTGGTGATCGACCGAACCGGCGGCGAGGCGATCCAGATCGTCGGGGCCGCTGCGGGCGGCTCGGCCATTACCGTGATCGGTTCAAACGGCGACACGATCACCGGCAGCTCGATCGCCGCCAACTCGCAGATAATCGAAGCCAACCCGAATGCCGACGCCGTGGTCGGGCCGATGACGCTGATCGGCGGCGCCGGGTTGACCGGGATGCTGCTGGGCCTCAGCGACAGTGTTCTCGGCGGCGCCGGAGCCACCCTGGTGGACGGCCATCCCGGCATCGGGGCGGCGGACACGATCAGGGGCGGCACCGGCAACATGACGGTTTATGGGGCGGGGGGCGACAGCATTGTCGGCGGTGCCGGCACGCTCCTGGTCAACGAGAATCAGGGGCACTCCGGTCAGGAGAACATTGCCGGCGGCGCCGGCAGCCTGACGGCTTTCGATCTGGGCAAGAGCGACACGATCGGCGGCAGCACCGGCGGGACCACGTACATCGACGACAGCTACGGATCCGGCGGCGGCTCGCTTATAACCGGCGGCAGCGGCACCACGGGCCTCCTTGCCGACGGCGAAAACACCTTTATCAAGACCGCCGCCGGCGACACGGTTACCGGCGGGACGGACTTGACCCTCATCAACGCAACGGGCGGCGGGGCGACCGTCACGGGCGGCAGCGGTACGGTCACGGGCTCGATCGCCGGGTTTCAGGCCGGTGGGACTTTGATCGCCATCAACACCGCCATCGAAGGCGGCAAGGGCGACAACATCACCGGCGGGGCAGGCGCCACCGGCATCGACGGCACGCCCGGCTCGATGACGATCGCCGGCGGCAGCGGCGCCACCACGGTGGTTGCGGGCGGCGGCGGCGACAAGATCACCGGCGGCACGGGGCTGCTGACGGTCGAAGATCCGAGCCATGGCGGGTCGCTGAGCGTCACCGGCGGCGTTGGCAGCCTGGACGTGTTCAACGTCGGCAAAGGCAATACGATCAGCGGCAGCACCGCGGGCTGGTCGGTCATCAACGACTCCTACGACACGCTTGCCGGCGCCGGTTCGAGCATCACCGGCGGCAGCGGCACGAGCAGCGTACCCGCGGCCTTTGGCGGGATAGCCGCCAACAGCTTCATCACCGGCGGCGCAGGTGATACGATCACCGGCAGCACCGGGAGCATGTTTGTCAACGCCGGCACCGGGAACTCGATCACCGGCGCCAGCGGTGCTAACGGCGCGACCACCATCAACGGCGCCAACCTCGACACGATCGCCGGCAACACCGGAGCGCTGCTGGTCAACATCACCGCAACCAACACAAACAGCACGCTGCCCGGAAGCGGAAACGAGACGATCAATTTGGGCGCCACCCACGGCGCCGCGACCCTCCGGGATGTGGACGTCTCTAGTGGTGGTACTACTCTGACCGGCGCAACCAACCAGACCAGCGTAACCGGGTTCGCCATCGCCAGCGACACGATCGCGTCGGGGACCTCGTCAGCGGCTACCCTCATCGCGTCAGCAACGGGGAACGCTTCCCTCACAACGCTCCACTTTGTTGAACGGATCGACGATGACCCTGGCCGGGGTCAACATCGCCAACGTTGGTTCGATCAAGTTTACGTCTTAAGGCATATCGCGCTCGTCTCGCGGCGGCGGCCGGCCCTTGACAGGGCCGGCCGCTGTCGTCTCAGGTAAACTCCTGTGCGGCGGGTTTTCGGTTGGAAGCAATCGGTGCGAAACTGGCAGGTGCCGCTGTGGCGGCGGTTCGGGAGCGCCGCGGCTCGGCGAGCCGGAAGCTCGACAGGGCACGGGCGGCGGGCCGCGATCCCGCCGCCGACAGGTAATGATCTCGCCTCCGGCCCTTCGGGCCACCCCGCGACAGCGAACTTCGACCATATCACCTATGCGACGTTCGGCTTGGACCCGGCCGAGTTCTATGCCGGGAAGTTTGCCGGCGGATCGGGAACGACAGATTTCCTGGCGGAACCAAAGAACCGCTTCAGTATCGAATACGGTCGCGCCCGTTTTCTCGCGAAGAATGTCAGGGGGCCGCGGGTGCTGGATTTGGGCTGCGGCTCGGCCCCCTATGCGCAAACCCTGCGATCCAATACCGACGCGCGCGAGTTCATCGGCGTCGATCTCGATCCGATTTGTGTTGCGGCGGCCTCGCGGGTGTATGACCAGGCTGCGCCCTTCGACATAAGCGAACGCCTGCCGTTCCCAAGCGGGTCCTTCGACACCGTCTTCTCGTGCGATGTGTTCGGGCACATCGAGTTCCGCCACAAGGACCGGCTGATTTCCGAGATCCAGCGGGTCACAAAGCCGGGCGGTCGGTCGGTTCACATCATCGAGTCAGCGCCCGTCAACTATGACCAGATGACGGATGCACCCGACGATCCGCTCCGCAAATATGTTGTGATGGAGGGCCATGTCGGGATCGAGAGCGCCGAAGCGCTGATCGCCCGATGGTCGCGCGTTTTCCTCTCGGTCGAGGTCGAGAACGCGATGCTCTATCCGTTTTGTACGATCGCCGGCTACATCAGCGACGTGCATACCCCGGAAGAACTGAAGGGGATCATGCGCGCGTTCGATCAGGCCGAACATGACGCCGCGCAGATTGTGCTGGGGTATGTCTGCGAGACGCTGATGGATTGGTTGCGCAGGGAGGACCCTACACTGCTGCTGCCGAGCGACGACAATCCGATCCGACGCGCGAGCGGTCTGGTCAACCTGATCGCGGTGGCGCCGGTTCGCTGATGGCCGGATCTCGACAGAGCCGTCCGGGTGTTTAACGCAGGCGGCGGGCGGCCGAAGGGCGTGGCGATGACGGAGAACGCGGACGCTGAGCGCGCCCATTTTTTCAGGATCTCAGCGGCATGCCGGTTAGCCAGGTGATAGTCCCCGCACCCGGGGCCGCAGCAGATGGTGGTGGTCTGCGGCGTAGAGGCGGCTGTCATTGCCGTCGCCGGCCAAGGCCCGGCCGACCAGGATCAGCGCCGTCCGGGTGATGCGGGCGCGCTTTGCCTTGTCGCGAATATCGCCAAGGGTGCCGCAGATCAGCTGCTCGTCCGGCCAGCTGACGCGATAGGCGACGACCGCCGGGCAATCCTCTCCATAGTGAGGCAATAGGTCGCGGACGACCCGCGCCAAATTGGCGATCGACAGGTGGATCGCCAGGGTCGCGCCGCTCGCCGCGAGGCGATCGAGGCGCTCGCCATCGGGCATCGCCGAGGCGCGGGTCGCGGTGCGCGTCAGGATCACGCTCTGCGCCACGCCCGGCAGCGTCAGCTCGCGGCCGAGCGCCGCGGCGGCGGCGGCAAAGGCCGGCACCCCGGGGGTCACGTCGTAGGGGACGCCGAGCGCCGCGAGCCGCCGCATCTGTTCGGCGATTGCGCCGTAGAGCGACGGGTCGCCCGAATGGACCCGGGCAATTTCGAGGCCCCGTGCGTGCGCCGCGGCGATTTCGGCGATGATCTCGTCGAGGGTCAGAGCTGAGGTGTCGACGATCCGCGCCCCCGTCGGGGCTGCGGCGACGATTGCCGTCGGCACCAGCGAGCCGGCAAAGAGGCAGACCGGGCAGCGCTCGATAAGCCGCAACCCGCGCACCGTGATCAGGTCGGGAGCCCCCGGCCCGGCGCCGATGAAGTGCACGGTCATCGCTTCCCGCCATCGAAATAGCCGCGCGGCGTATAGAGGCGTGGCTTCTCGCCGGCGATGAGCCTGGTGCGGCGGTTGCCGACCAGCACCAAACTCAGCATGTCGGCGTCGGCGCGGGCCAATTCGTCGAGCCGAAGCACCTGCTGCCTCTCGCCGGCGCGGCCGAGATTGCGGGCGATGACGCACGGCGTATCGGGCGGGCGATGCGCGAGCACGAGCCGCGCGGCCTCGGCGAGCCGGTCCCGCCGCCGCGCCGAGCGCGGGTTGTACAGCGCGATGACGAAATCGGCGCACGCCGCTGCCTCGATCCGGGCGCGGATCGAGCCCCACGGGGTCAGCAGGTCGGACAGCGAGATCGCGCAGAAATCATGCCCGAGCGGCGCCCCGACGCGGGAAGCTGCGGCCTGCATCGCGCTGACCCCGGGGGCGACGACGATCTCGACCGCCGACCAGTCGCGGCGCCGCTCGCGGTCGATCAGCTCGAAAACCAGCGCGGCGAGGCCGTAGATGCCGGGATCGCCCGACGAGACCAGCGCCACAGAGCGGCCCGCGGCGGCGAGGTCGAGGGCGAGGCGCGCGCGCTCCGCCTCGGCGCCGATTTCGCTGTCGTGGCGGCATTTGCCGGCGATCGCGCGGCCGAGCAGATCGAGATAGAGCCGGTAGCCGACGATGTCCTCGGCGCTGTCGAGCAGGGCGCTCGCTTCGGGCGTGCGCCAGGCCGGGTCGCCGGGGCCGATGCCGATGACCGCCAGCCGGCCGCGCCGGCGGCCGATTGCCGTCGCATCGATCGGAGCCGGAGCGCACGCGACGGCGCATGTTGCACGCCGCGACTGACGCCTGGGGCCGACGAGCCGGCCCTCGGGCCCGGAAGCGGCCAGCGCCGCGCCCTCGGCCACCCCCCAACAGCCGGTCGCGCCAAACGCCGCTTCCGAGCGCACGGTCAAACGCGGCGTCTCGGCAAGGAGGCGGGATGCCGGAAAGAACCGCGCCGGAACCCCGAGCGACTGGGCGAGCGCATGGATACCCGGTTCGTCCGCCTTGAGCGCGACTGATACGATGGCGGCCACCGCACCCGCGGCAAGCCCGGCTTGCGCCAGGCTGTCGCGCGCTAAAGCGGCGATCTCCTCGGCCGGGCAGAAGCGCTCGCAGCCGATCCCGAGCGCCAGAACCGGGGGGTGAAAGACGAGGGCCTCGCTATCGGCGGGACAGGCGCGGTCGGTGACGATGACCTGGCGGGAAGCTGCTGGCGTCCAATCGACCGAACCCGCGCGCAGCCAATCCGCCGCACCGGACTCGTCGATCAGCGCCACCGGTTCGCCGGCGAGCAGCGCGGCGGCGATCGGCTTGATCCGCTCGGGGTTGGCGATATGCCAGCCGGGCGGCGCCTCGTCGAGGGCGAAACCGAGCCGCAAATCCCCGGCGGTGGTGATCGCGGCGACGCAATTCACCTCCTCCGCGAGTGCCTCGGCGAGCGCGCGAGCGAGGGCATTGGCGCCGCGATGGCCGCCGAGCAGCGGCACCGCGACCGAGCCGTCTTCGGCGAGCGCGACGACCGGCGGCTCCATCCGCTTGTCGTCGATCAGCGGGGCGAGGGCGCGGATCAGGATGCCGCTGGCGCACAGCCCGACGATCGGCCGCCCGGCGGCGAACAGCTCGGCAAAGAGCGGTACCACCCGGTCGTAGGCTTCGTCCCAGTCGCCGACCTGCGCCCGCGGACCGTAAAGCCATGCCCCGGGCAGCACATCGCGCACAAGGCGGCCGAGCGCGGCGCCGCCCGGCCCCAAGACGACGATCGCGGCGCCGGTCGGCAGCCCGCGTTTCATTAGCCCTGCCCCCCTTCCGGCGCGGGAGATAGCCCGCGCCTATCGGGCTGGCGGACCTTCGATCCGCCACGCCATACCAGCGCCGTGGCGAAGTAGGGCACGCTCGCCGGGTCGATCGTCGCGAGCGCCGCGACCCGTTGGTTCGGCAGGCTGGCGCGCTCGACATAGATCGCGCCATCGAGCAGCCCAAGGCGCGCCAGAACCCGGCACAGCTTCGGGAAATGGCTGCCGAGCTTGATGACCGCAGCCGCATCGACCGCCATCAGGCGCCGGGCGAGCGCCTCCTCGTTGAGGGTGGCGGGGATCACCGACATGCTGTCGTCGCGCTGGACGAGCGGTGCCGATGCCGCAGCGGCGCAGGCGGTCAGCGACGAGACGCCGGGCACGATCGCGACCGGGTGGCGCGCGGCGAGAAGATTGAGGATCCCGGCGAAGCTGCCGTAAAACAGCGGATCGCCCTGGCACAGATAGGCGATATCCTCGCCGGCATCGAGCACCGCGGCGAGCTGTGCCGCCGCCGCCTCGTAGATCGCGGCCGGCGGCGACCCGGGCCGCATCGGGAAGCGGATCGCGATCTCCCGTTGGCCCTGGTCGAGCCACTCCGCGACGATAGCCCGGGCGAAGCTGGCGCCGCCCTCGGGTGCCGGATAGGCCACGACCGGGGAGGCGCGTAAGAGGCGCAACGCCTTCAGCGTCACCAGTTCGGGGTCGCCAGGTCCGAGGCCCAGCCCATAGAGGCGCCCATTTGTCATGTCAGTCTGGTGCGACATTGTAAAGCGTCAGGACCATCCGCTGGCCATTCGAATAATCAAGCCCGCGAACGCTGCCAACGGGTCTTGCTACGAGATTGCGCGTGCTCAAGGCCTGCCGGAACATCGTATCGTCGCGGCCGCTGACCAGAGCTTCGCCGCCGCCGGCGAGCGCCTCGGCCGCGCCGTCCGGCGTCGTAAGCCGCAGGTCGGTACCAGCCAGGAAGACCAGGCTCGGCTCGCTGTAGCCGACCGCTACCAGCGGCATCGCCGCGCCGGCAGGGTGGCGCGCCATCAGGCCGGCCGCCGCGCGGCTCAGCCACAGCCGATCCAGCCCGGGCAGCACGCTCAATGCCGCCGGCATCGCAAACGCGAGCGACAACGCCGCGAAGACCGCCGTCGCGATGCCCGGGCCCGGCCGATAATGGATGAGCACCGCCGCGAGAGCGGGCAGCGCCACGGCGCCGATCACGCCGGGTATCGCGAGGTGATCGCCAAAGCGCAGCGGCAATCCGACCAGCAGCGCCGCCAGCCCCAGGGTGACCACGACCCAAAGCCCCTTGACCAGCAAATCGAGCCGCCGCGGCCAGCCCGCTTCCTGGAGCTTCGCGCCATCGGCAAGAGCGGCGGCAGCAAGGAGGGCGAGCGCTGGAAACAGCGGCAGCGCATAATGCGGCAGCTTTGTCGGCACCAGCTCGAGAACGACCCAGGCCGGCACCAGCCAGGCGAGCAGGAAGCGCTCCGCCGGATTGTCATGCCGGCGCCAGCCGCGGACCATTGCGGGAACCAGCAGCAGCGAGCCGGGCCAAAAACTCGCCAGCGACATCAGCAGATAGGAGAACGGCGGCGCACCGTGCGATTCCTGCGCGCCGATCAGCTTCATCATCAGATCGCCGCCCAGCGCGTCGGCGAGAAAGCGGCCTTGGGTGGCGCGCTCGATCGCGACCAGCCAGGGCGCGATGGCAGCGATCAGGACGATGATGCCGGCCACCGGATAGAGGCCACGCAGCCAGCGCACGTCGCGATCGGCGATCGCCAGCGCAGCGGCAGTCGTGATCGCCAGGGCCGGCCCCAGCGGGCCCTTGAGAAAAATCGCTGCGATTTCGCCGGTCCAGAACAGGGCGGGTATCGAGAACGGCACTGGCTGGCCGGTACGGGCCCGAACATAGGCGAGGCCGAGTGCCCCCTGGCCCGCCGTGATCGCGGCCAAGAGAGCCGCGTCGGTCTTGGCGATATGCGCCTCGGCAACCACGCTGAGCGCGCTCGCCAGCAGCACCGCTGCGATCATGCCGATAGCGCCGCGGAACAGCGCCGCTCCGAACGCGAAGGTCAACAACACGGCCGTCATTCCCCCCAACAGCGACGGCACGCGGTAGGGCCAGATCGCGGTGGAAGCCGGGGTGCTGAAGGCGCTGACTGCGACGGCTTGCAGCCAATAAATGCCCGCCGGCTTCTTGTTGCGCGCCTCGTCCTGGAAGCGGATCCGCAGGAAATCGCCGGTTTCCAGCATCTGGCGCGTTGCCTGGGCAAACCGCGCTTCGTCGCGGTCGAGCGGCGGGATCGCGGCAATTCCCGGGAGGTAGAGCACCAGGCACAGCCCGGCGAGCAGGACAAAGGGCCGCACGCCGAAGAGCACACCGGCCGAGCACCGCATCTCAGCCGGGCTTTGTCGCGGTCAGCTGGGTCACGGTCAATAGCGGCCGCCAGACATGGTGGCCGCCAAGCGGCGCTGCGCGGCTGACCGCGATCCGGGTCAACTCCCCGCCATATCGTGCCTGCCAATCGAGAATTGCGCGTTCACCCTCGATGCTGACGACATTGGCGACGAGCCGCCCCCCGGGCGCAACGCCGCCCACAGCGCCGGCAGCAACACGGCTTGGCCGATGCCGCCGCCGACAAAGATCGCATCGGGTGGCGGGAGGCCGGCCAGTGCCGCCGGCACGGTATCGACGATGATCTGCAACTCCGGGACACCGAGTGCCGTGGCGTTGCGCGCGATGACAGAAGCGCGCGTTGGGTCTTGCTCGACGGCGATCGCGGCGCCGCCTTCGCTCGCGCGCAGCCATTCGATCGCGATCGAGCCGCACCCGGCCCCGATATCCCACAGGGTTTCGCCGGGCAGCGGCGCGAGCCGCGCCAGCGTCATCGCGCGCACTTCCCGCTTGGTCAGCTGGCCGTCGTGCTCGAAGGCGTCGTCCGGCAGCCCGGCGAGCCGCGACAGCGCGCTGATGCCGGGCACCGGCTCGCATTCCAGCGCAATCATGTTGAGGTCGGCGCTCTGCCGCTCGCCCCAGTCGCGCGCCGTGCCGTGCTGGACTGCCTCGCGCGGCCCGCCGAGATGCGCGAACACGGTCATCCGGCTCGGCCCCCAGCCGGCCGCTGCCACAAGCGCCGCCACCCGACCAGGCGTCGTGCCATCCTGCGACAGCAGGAGACAGCGTCGATTTGGCGCGAGATGAAGCCGCAGACTGTCGATCGGCCTAGCGTGCAGCGAGAGCGCCGTGCAATCGGCGATCGCCCAGCCGAGTCGGGCGGCGGCCAGGCTGAAGGCGCTCGGCGTCGGCACGATCGTCATCTCGTCGGGCCGGAAATGGCGCGCCAGCACAACGCCGACCCCGTACCACAGCGGGTCGCCGCTTGCCAGCACCGCGAGCCTTGTGCCGCGGCGGGCTGCGATGTCGGCGAGCGTGTCGGCGAGCGGCTGCCGCCACAACAGCCGCTCGGCCTCGCCCTCCGGCACCAGCGCCAGATGGCGGGCGCCGCCGACCAGGGTTTCTGCGGTCTCGATCAGAGTGCGCGCGGCGTGGGTCACCCCGGCAAGCCCGTCCTCGCCGATGCCGATGACGCTGAGCCACGGCGTCATCCGGGCATTTTCCCCTGCAGCGCGTTGACCGCGGCGGCGGCCAGCGCGCTGCCGCCGCGCCGGCCTTTGAGCGTGACATAGGCGATCCCCCGGCCGAACCCGATCAGCGCTTCCTTGGCCTCGGCGGCGCCGACAAAGCCGACCGGGAAGCCGAGAATGACGGCCGGCCGGTCGGCTCCCGCCGCGAGGATTTCGAGCAGGCGAAACAGCGCCGTCGGCGCGTTGCCGATCGCGACCACCGAACCTGCGAGGTGCGGGCGCCACAATTCGACCGCGGCGGCGCTGCGGGTGGTTTTATGGGTTGCCGCGAGCGCCGCGACCGCGGGGTCGCGCAGGGTGCAGATGACCGGGTTTGCGGCGGGGAGCCGGTCGCGCGCGATGCCGGACGCGACCATCGCGCTGTCGACGAGGACCGCCGCGCCGCCCATCAATGCCCGTCGTCCGGCAGCGACGGCGCCGCGCGACCAGGCGAGATCGTCGAGCAGCGCAACGTCCCCGGCGGCATGGGCGAGCCGCACCGCCAGCGGGCGCAGCGGCCGCGGAAAGCGCGCGACGCCGGCCTCGGCCCGGATCAGCGCAAACGACCGGCGGTAGATCGCCGCGGGATTGCGGAGGTAGGCGTATGTCGTGTTTCGAGTGCGCCCGGCTGATGGGCGGGTCGCGATTGCCTCGTCGCTTTGCTCGTCGCGATGGCAGCTTTCTTTCGCTGCCTCTTCGGCGTCATTGCGAGCGAAGCGAAGCAATCTCGGGACAACATCGTCTGAAGGGGGCGGAGTGGCGGCTGCTCGCAGCGGGCGCTTCGGTACGGTGACGCCCAATGTCCAGGCCTCTTCGCTTTCGATGATTTGCCGTTCGGCTTTGGTCAAGTTGGGGGAGCCGGCAAACCACGCCGCCAAGTCGCCGGCGCGGTCGCGCGCAGCGAATATCTCGGCGACGGTGCGAACCTGGGCTTTATCGCGCGGCGGCCCGAGTTCCGGGCGAACCTTCCACCACGACGGCCAGACTTCGGCAAATACAATTCGGGCCTCGTCGGGCAGCCGCAATTCGGTCTCGAACGGCCAGATGCGCGCGCGGTCCGCCCAGCGCGGATCAGTGCGCAACGCCCGAACGACAGGGATTCCCGTCAGGACCTGGCTCCCCACCGAACCGGTATAGGCCAGCTTCCAGCACGGCTGCGCCCCGACCATCCATTCGTCGATCAGCCGGCGCTCCTTTAGCGGTTCATTGCTTGTATGGCCCCGGTGATGACGCGGACCGAGAAAGTCGTGGGTAAAACCAACCGGACAGCCCCAGAACGGAAATCGCCCTTGCCCGTTTGTTACGCGCCGGTTGAGCGTCGCGCCGACGAAGAAGCGGTTGTTACGGTTGTCCGGCTGGTCATCGACAAGCTTGCTGATCTCGCCCCACAGGACGCGCCACGGCGTACCGGTGAGGCCGAGTCGGGCGGCAAACCCGGCGGGGTAGCCGAACGGAAAGTCGAAGCCCGCAATAACGCGCTCGCCGCGCTCACTCGCTCCCGCCAGCATGTCGGCGAGGAGCTCCCTGGCCGCGTGGCGGGTCGGGGGATTGCAGACAGTCTCCCCATCCGCGCCGAGGCGGCAGATCCAGATGCTGTCGCGCCCGGTCTTCGGCTGGCTTGCCGCGCTCCAGTCGACGATCACATACGTATCGAACAGCAGTTCAGCCTCCTCAATCGTCATCCCCGGGCTCTGACCCACAGCTGTCCGGTTCCGCTTTTTCGAGGAATTCTACGGGCGATTTGATCGCAAAGACTCCCCTCGGCCGGGCTTGACCGGGCCGTCCACGTCTTCCGCCCAGCGACCATGGCCCGCGAAAAGACGTGGGTGGCCGGGTCAAGCCCGGCCACGGGGTATCTGTGGTTGATCGCGAGCATCAGCATACAATCGAATTTGCTGGACCGGACAGCCGTGGGTGAAGCCCGGCAATGACGGGTGGGGGAGGGTCTTTGGGTTGCTATCCATGGTCATGATGACCGTCCGGATGAGAGTGGTGGTGATGATCGATGCCGGCGCCGCGGACGTGATGGTGATGGCCCTGTTGCGGCGTGCCGACCGCATCTTCGTGGCCGATTATCCGGGTGCGGTATTTGCACAGTTGGCAGTTCATCTTGGGCTCGCCCGCCGTGAATTCGCCGACGCGCTCGACAAACGTATCGATCACCCCGACATGGTCGCGCAGGTAGCCTGCCTTGACGAACTCGATCTGGGGAAAGCGCGATGCCACGCTATCGGTCTGGGCATAGATGCGCTTGACCAGGACGCCGGTGAACAGGAAATAGGGAAACACGACGATGCGGCGGAAGCCGAGCCGTGCCGCGCGTTCGAGCGCCGCGTCAACCCGCGGATCGGCGACTCCGCTGAAGGCCACTTCGGCCCAGCCGAAACCCATACCTTCCCACAGCATGCGCGCGATCTTGGCGATGTTGGAATTGGCGTCGGGGTCGTTGGTGCCGCGCCCGACAACGACCAGCAGCGTATCCGAGCGCCCCTCCGGCACCGCAGCGGCGATCCGCGCGGCAGCGGCCTCGAGCAGCTTCGGGTCGATCGCGAGGTCGCGGCCGAGACGAACCTCGATTTCCGGGTTGTCGGCCATGAAGCTGTTCATCTCCCACGGGAGATCATTCTTGACGTGGCTCGCGGCGAACAGCATGCCCGGTATCGCCAGGATGTGGCGGGCGCCGCGCGCCGCCAGCGCGGCGAGGCCTTCGCCGATCGTCGGGCGGGCGAATTCGAGGTAGCCGGTGGCGAAATCACTGCCCGGCATGAGGCTCGCGAGGCGCGCGCGCAGGGCCGAAGCAGCCTCTTCGAACTCGCCGACCGCCTCGGGATCGCGGCTGCCATGCCCGCACAGCAGCACCGCGGTCTCCTTCATCGCAAACCCTCCTGTCGGTTGATTGCGGCCGCGGCGCGGCCGACATTGGCGTCGAGATGCCCTGACCGATGACCGTCACGATAATCCCGCCGAACCTTCACAACCCGCTCTTGCTGCTGCTCGCCGGCCTCGCGATCGACGCGGCGTTCGGCGACATGCGGGCGGTGTTCGCCCATGTCCCGCACCCGATCGTGCTGGCCGGCCGCGCCATCGCGTTGTTCGAGGGAAAGCTCAATCGCCCGAACCGCAGCGAGAAGAGCCGGCGCGAGCGCGGCATCGTCACGGTCATCGTGCTGGTCGCCGCCGCTTCCGGGTTCGGTTGGGCATTGCATCGGCTGTGCCGCGGCAGCCTCGCCGGCGCCTTCGTCGAGGCGCTGGCGATTGGCATCCTGGTCGCACAGCGCGGCCTTTTCCAGCATGTCGCCGCGGTCGCCGCGGCGCTCGAATGGCGCGGGTTGAGCGCAGGAAGGGAGGCGGTCGGACATATCGTCGGCCGCGACCCGATGCGGCTCGACCGGCATGGCGTCGCGCGCGCGGCGATCGAAAGCCTCGCCGAAAATTTCAGCGACGGCGTCGTGGCGCCGGTCTTCTGGTACCTGGTGCTCGGGCTGCCGGGCCTCTTCGCCTACAAGATGGCGAACACGCTCGACAGCATGATCGGGCACCGCTCGGCGCGCTATCGCAGCTTTGGCTGGGCGGCGGCCCGCGTTGACGATCTGTTGAACCTCGTGCCGGCGCGGCTGAGCGGCGTGTTGTTGGTCGGCGCGGCGCTGTTCGCCGGCGCGGCGCTGCCCGGGCATGCCTTCGCGGTGATGCTGCGCGACGGGCACAAGCATCATTCGCCGAATGCCGGCTGGCCCGAAGCGGCGATGGCTGGCGCCCTCGGCCTCGCGCTCGCCGGGCCACGCCCCTACGCCGAGGGCGATGTCCTCGACCCGTGGCTCGGCGACGGCACGCCCGACGCGACGCCGGCCGACATTTTCAGGGCATTGCGGCTCTACACGCTGGCGTGCCTGCTGCTCGCCGGCCTCGTTCTCGGCGCGTGGCTGATGGCGCATGTCACGCGGCCCGGGTGAGGCAGGGCGAGCGTACCGCCGCGAGCAATGCCGCTAGGTCGAGGTGCTGTTCGAGATGGTCGGCGAGGCCGTCGAGCACCGTCTCGATCAGCGCATCGTAGGCAACGGCTCCACCCTCTATGCCGAGCCGCGCGAGAAACGCGCGGCGGAAGGGGTCGCTGGCGAAGATGCCATGGAGATAGCAGCCGGCGACCCGGCCGTCGGCGCTGACCGCGCCGTCCGGCCGATCCCCCAAGTCGAGCATCGGCCGGGCGAGGCCGGGGCCGCTGGTGACGCCGAGGTGCATCTCGTAGCCGCGCACCGGCGTCCCGCTTGCGACCTCGGTGCCGGCGGTCTCGACAAGCCGCTTGTCGCCGCCGAGCACGGTCGCCACGTCGAGCAGCCCGAGCCCCGCTGCCTCGGCCGGCGCACCCTCGCACCCGTCCGGGTCGGCAATGTGGCGGCCCAGCATCTGGTAGCCGCCGCACAGGCCAACGATGTGCCCGCCCTGGCGGCGGTGCGCCAGGATGTCGATGTCCCAGCCTTCATGTCGCAGAACGGCGAGGTCCGCCAGGGTCGCCTTTGATCCCGGAAGGATGATCAGAGCGGCATCGCGCGGTAATGGCGTACCCGGCCGGATCAGCACCAGCTTGACGCCGGGCTCGACGCGCAGCGGGTCGAGATCGTCGAAATTGGCAATGCGCGGCAAGAGGGGGACGGCGATCTTGAGCCGACTGTGCCGGTCCCTCACTGCAACCCTCTCCCCACGGCCGCGGGCAGAGGGAGGGGGGTGAGGGGCCGGCACCGTCAGCGCCATCGAGTCTTCGGCCGGAAGGGCTGACGCGGCCGGGAAATACGGCACGACGCCGAAACACCGCAGCCCGGTGCGCTCGCCGATGGCGGCGATGCCGCCCGCGAACAGGCCGACATCGCCGCGGAACTTGTTGACGATAACGCCGACGAGCCGCGCGCGTTCGCTGGGACCCAGCAGCGCATGGGTGCCGACAAGCTGGGCGATGACGCCGCCGCGCTCGATGTCGCCGATCAGCGCGACCGGCACATCGGCGGCCTCGGCAAAGCCCATATTGGCGATGTCGCCGGCGCGCAAATTGATCTCGGCCGGGCTGCCGGCGCCTTCGACGAGCACGAGGTCGGCTGTGGCGGCGAGGCGGCCGAAGGCAGCGAGCACGGTCGGCAGCAGCGAGGGGGCAAGCGCGCGGTAATCGCGCGCCGAAAGGGTCGCGTGGACCCGGCCGCCCAGCACGATCTGCGCCGTGCCCTCCGATTGCGGCTTCAATAGCACCGGGTTCATGTCGACTGTCGACGCGACCCCGCAGGCGCGCGCCTGCAGTGCCTGCGCCCGGCCGATCTCGCCGCCATCGGCGGTGACCGCGGCGTTGTTCGACATGTTCTGCGGCTTGAACGGGCGCACTCTCAACCCGCGCCGGGTAAAGGCCCGCGCCAGCCCCGCCACCAGCAGCGATTTGCCGACATCGGAGCCGGTGCCTTGCAGCATCAAGGCGCGGGTCATTGCCACGCGATCCAGGATATTTCCCGTGGCCGGGCCTGGCCCGGCCATCCACGAAACCGTTTCAAAAATTCGTGGATACCCGGAACAAGTCCGGGCAAGGGGGGTTGGGGAAACATCAGAATTCGATGCCCTGCTGCGCCTTGACCCCGGCGCGGAACGGATGCTTGACGAGCGCCATTTCGGTGACGAGGTCGGCGGCCTCGATCAGCGCGGGCGGCGCGTTGCGGCCGGTCACGATGACGTGGAGATCACGCGGCTTCGCCTTCAGCGCCGCGACGATCTCGGCGACCGGGAGGTAGCCGTAGCGCAGCACGATGTTCAATTCGTCGAGCAGAACCAGCCGGTAGCTCGGGTCCGCCAGCATCGCCTGCGCCATCTCCCAGCCGGCGCGGGCGGCGGCGATGTCGCGGGCGCGGTCCTTGGTGTCCCAGGTGAAGCCCTCGCCCATCGCCCGGCAGGTGACCAGATCGGGGAATTGGGCGAGCACCGTGCGCTCGCCGGTGCCCCACGCCCCCTTGACGAACTGCACGATGCCGACCCGCATGCCGTGGCCGAGGCAGCGCAACACCATGCCGAAGGCGGCCGTGGTTTTTCCTTTGCCGGGACCGGTGTGGACGATCAACAGGCCGCGCTCCTCGGTCTTGGTAAGGAGTACGCGGCGGCGCGCTGCCTGGCGCCGCTCCATCTTCTCGCGATGCAGCCGGTTGATCTCCTCTTCGCTGGGCGCCGGGTCATGCATCGCGCATCAGCTCCGCGCGCACGCTGTTTCGCGTGGGCCGCCACAGGCCGCGCTCGATCGCCTCGCGGAAGCGGCTGCTTGTTTCAGCGAGCGCCGCGGGGTTGTGCGCTTCCATGAATTGGCGCACCGCATCGTCGCCGAGATAGGCCTCGTAGAGGGCCTCGAAATGCGAGTCGTCGACCGCGCGCGCGGTGGCGGCGAAGGCGAACAGATAATCGACCGTCGCGGCGATCTCGGCGGCGCCCTTGTAGCCGTGCCGCATGACGCCCTCGATCCAGCGCGGGTTGGCGGCGCGGCCGCGCACGATCCGGCCGATCTCCTCGCGAAGCGTGCGAACGCGCGGCCGGTCGGGTTGCGAATGATCGATGTGGTAGACCGCCGGATCGCGTCCCGAGAGGTGGCGCACGGCGAGCGTGAGGCCGCCCTCGAACTGGTAGTAATCGTCGCTGTCGAGGAGATCGTGCTCGCGGTTGTCCTGGTTGTGCAGCACCGCATCGGCGCCGGCGAGGCGGGCTTCGAGGAGGCTGCGCTCGGCGCGGCCCTCGCCGCCGGCGCCATAGGCCCACTGGCTCCAGCCGAGATAGGCATCGGCCAGATCGCCCTCCTCCTGCCAGATCCGCTCGTCGATCAGGGTTTGCAGGCCGGCGCCGTAAGCGCCGGGTTTGGAGCCGAAAATCCGGTATCCGGCGCGCAACGCCGCCTCGCCCGGCGAGATTCCAACGGCTTCGAGCGCCTGCCGGTCGGCGGCGACACGCGCGGCGAGCGGATTGGTCTCGGCCGGCTCGTCGAGCGCCGCGATGGCGCGCACCGCGCTGTCGAACAGATCGATCAGGCCGGGAAAGGCATCGCGGAAGAACCCGGAGATGCGCAAGGTGACATCGACGCGCGGGCGGTCGAGCACCGAGGCCGGCAGGATCTCGAACCCGGTGACCCGCCCGCTCGCCCCTTCCCATACCGGGCGCGCGCCAATGAGGGCCAATGCCTGGGCAATGTCGTCGCCGCCGGTGCGCATGTTCGCCGTGCCCCAGGCGGACAGCGCGAGGCGCGCCGGGTAGATTCCGTGCTCCTGGGCGTAGCGCTCGACCAGCAATCCCGCCGAATGCCAGCCCAGTTGCCAGGCCGCCGGGGTCGGCACCGCGCGGGTATCAACCGAATAGAAATTGCGCCCGGTCGGCAACACCTCGGGCCGGCCGCGGCTCGGCGCGCCGCTCGGGCCAGGCGGTACGGCCCGGCCGTCGAGCGCGGCCAGCACGCCGGCGATCTCCGCCGCGCCGCAGGCCGCGACCGCCGGGCGCAACACCCGCTCGATCCACCCGAGCACGGCGCGCACGGCGTGCCATTCCGGCGCGGGTTCGGCGGTACCGCAGACCAGACGCAATGCCAAGGCTTCCAGCCGTTCGACGGTGTCGCCGGCGGTGCGCCAGCTTGATCCCTCTCCCGCATTGCGGGAGAGGGAGGGGCCCAGCGCGCAGCGCTGGAAGGGTGAGGGCCTTTCGGCGGCGGAAGCCTCACCCGCCCTCGGGCTATCGCCCTCGGGCCCCCTCTCCCGCGATACGGGAGAGGGGGTATCGTCACCGCCGGTCAAAACCACCGGCCGTGGCCCTACCCACGGCTCGGCGAGGTCGAGCATCAGCGGGTCGGCGCCGAGGGCGAGATCGGCCGCGAGCGCGCGCAGCAGCAATTCGGCTTCTGCACCGCCGCCGCGCCGGGTCCGCGCGAAGGCGAGCAGCAGCCCGTCGAGCCGCTGGCCCGCAGGGCTTTCGCCAAAGACATGCAGCCCGTCGCGGATCTGCAATTCCTTCAGCTCGCACAAAAACCCGTCGAGCTTTTGCAGCGCGCGGGCAGCGTCCTCGTCGGCGGCAATGCCGCAATCGCGGTCGATCCCGGCGGTCTTGGCGCGCTCCAAAATCTCGGCGGCGAGCGGCATGATGCGGCGCGGGTCGCCGCGCGCGGCCTCGTAATACTCGTCGATCAGGCGCTCCAGCTCGGCCTGCGGACCATAGCTGCCGGCCCGCGTCAGGGGTGGGGTCAGATGGTCGATGATGACCGCCTGCGAGCGCCGCTTGGCCTGGCTGCCCTCGCCTGGGTCGTTGACGATGAACGGGTAGAGATGCGGCAGCGGGCCGAGCACCGCCTCCGGGAAGCATTCGGACGACAGCGCCAGCGCCTTGCCGGGCAGCCATTCCAATGTGCCGTGCTTGCCGAGGTCGATCACCGCGTCGGCACGGAAGCTGTCGGCGAGCCAGGTATAGGCCGCAAAGTACGAATGCGGCGGCACCAATGCCGGGTCGTGATAGGTCGATTTCGGGTCGAGATTGAAGCCGCGCGCCGGCTGGATCAGGACCGCGACATTGCCGCAACAAAAGCCGGGGATCGCGAAATGCCCGCAATCGAGACGGCCCGGGCGGAAGAACGGGTCGCGCTCGGCCGAACCCCATTGCGCCGCGACGCGCTGTTGCATGACTGATGGCAGGGTGGCGAAAGAGGCGGAATATTCGGCGAAGGACAGGGTTTCGGCGGCCGGGGTCTGCGGCCGCGCGTTGGTGGGGCCGGCGAGCAGTCGTCCCATCAGTGATGCGCCGTCTTCCGGCATGTCGCCGGTGCGGTACCCGGCCTCGCGCAGCGCGCGCAGGATCGCGACCGCCGATTGCGGCGTATCGAGCCCGACCCCGTTGCCGATCCGTCCGTCGCGGTTCGGATAATTGGCGAGGATGATCGCAACGCGCCGCTCGGCCGGCGGTTTCGCGCGCAGCCGCGCCCAGTTGCGCGCGAGGTCGGCGACAAAGGCGATCCGGTCGGCGACCGGGCGGTAGCCAACCAGATCGGCCTCGGTCTCGGGATCGCGGCCGAACGGTTCCTTGAACGACACCGCGCGCGACAGGATGCGGCCGTCGATCTCCGGCAGGGCGACGTTCATCGCCAGGTCGCGCGGCCCGAGGCCGCGCGTGCCCGCGCGCCACGATTCCTCGTCGCCGCCCGAGAAGACGACCTGCAATACCGGGCAACCGGTTTGTAAGGGGTCGTTCCCCCCGGAGGCCATCACCGAAAAGCCGGTCGCGTTCAGGATCATATCGGGCGGATGGGCATCAAAGATTTGCGCCAGCAGCGCGGCGGCTTCCGGCTCCCTGAGGCTGTGGACAAAGACCGGCAACGGCCGCAGCCGCCGCGAACGCAACGCCTCGACGAGCGCATCGATCGGGGCGGCGTTGCCGGATTGAACCAATGCGCGATAGAAGACGATCGGCACCACGCCGCCATCCCCGCGCCATTGCGCGGCGATGTCGCCGAGGCTCGGCACGGCATGGCCCGGCCAGTACAGCCCGGCGCGCAGCAACGGCGCGGGCTCGGCCCAGTCAGTGTCCTTGTCGATGAGGCTCGCGGCATAGCGCAGGAAATTGTCGGCATTGCCGGGCCCGCCTTCGGCGAGGTAGCGCCAGAGCCGCCGGCAGCCGGCAGATGGCACGGTCGAGAGCCGCGCCAGTTCGCGGTCGGGCTTGTCGTCGCCGGGCAGCAATGCCAGCGGAATGCCGTGCTCGCGGCAGGTCTCGGCGAGGCGCTCGACCCCGTACGGCCAATAGGCGCTGCCGCCCAACAGCCGCGCGACGACCAGCCGGGCCCGCGCGACCAGCTCCATGTAAAGGTCGACCGAGAAATTGTGGCCGAGGCGCATGACCGGCGCGAGCCGCAGGCTCGGGGCCGCGGGATCTTCGGCGCGCCGTCGCGCCTGTGCCGCGGCGAGCAGTGCGATGTCGGTGTCGGCGCTTGCCAGCACGATGATGTCGCCCGGCGACTGGGCGAGATCGACCGCTTCCGATCCGTCGGCGATGATCCCGGGTTCGGTGGCGAGCAGGTGCATTCACACCTCCGCCGCAAGCGCCGCGCGTATTGCAACCCGATCAATCCCCTTGCGGCCGATCACGACGAGCCGGCTCGCCCGGCGCTCGCCCGGGAGCCAGGCGCGGTCGAAATGTTGCTCGATCCGGTCGCCGACCGCCTGCACGACCTGTCGGCGGTCGCGGCCGGGGACATCGAGGAAGCCTTTGACCCGCAATACGTCGTGGGCGCGGATCAGCGCGGCGAGCCGGGCGCGGAACAGAGCCACATCGGCGACCGGCCCGCGCTCGACGACAAAGCTGGCGAAATCGTCGTGGTCGTGCTCCGCTTCGAGGTTGTGGCATGACGGGCGGCTGGCGAGGTCGTCCTCGGCGGAAGCTGCGAGGCCGAGCACCACCGCCGGCGCGACCTGGCCCTGCTCGGCATCGACCAGCTTCACGCCGGGGCGCAGCCGCGCTTCGATGTCGCGGCGCAGCGCGGCGAGCCGGTCGCGGTCGACCAGATCGGTCTTGTTGAGGATGACGAGATCGGCGCAGGCGAGCTGATCGCCGAACACCTCTTCGAGCGGGTTGTCATGATCGATTGCGGGATCGGCGGAGCGTTGTCGGGCGACCGCCTCCGGGTCCGACGCGAAGCGGCCCTCGGCCGCGGCCCTCGCGTCGATCATCGTCACCACGCCGTCGACCGTCAGACGGGTGCGGATCTCGGGCCAGGCAAAGGCCTGGACCAGCGGTTTCGGCAAGGCGAGGCCCGAGGTTTCGACGACGATATGGTCGGGCGGCGCGGCGCGGTCGATCAGCCGGGTCAGGGTCGGCAGGAAATCGTCGGCGACAGTGCAGCACAGGCAGCCATTGGCCAGCTCGACGATATCGTCGTCACGGCAGGTCGCGTCGCCGCAGCCCAGCAGCAATTCGCGGTCGATGCCGAGTTCGCCGAACTCGTTGACGATGATCGCCAGACGGTGACCCGACGCCGCAGCGAGCAGATGGCGGACGAGGCTGGTTTTGCCGGCGCCCAGAAACCCGGTGACGATCGTCGCGGGGATGCGGCGCATGGCTCAGCCCCCTCGATTTTCTCCCTCTCCCCCACCGGGGGAGAGGGTAGGGGTGAGGGGGCGGATGACAGAGCGCTTGCCGATGCCCACCTCACCCTCCCATCGCTGCGCGATGGGCCCCTCCCTCTCCCCCCTGAAGGGCGGAGAGGGGCTTGAGGAATTATCTTTGAGGACAAGCGGCAGGCCCGCGGCGACAAACACCACGCGGTCGGCGAGTGCAGCGATTTCCCGGTTGAGAATGCCGGCGGCGTCGCGGAAACGGCGGCCGAGCGGTGTCTCGGGCACCAGGCCGAGCCCGACCTCGTTGGCGACCAGGACAATGGGACCCGCCGCGTCGCGCAAGGCCATGCGCAATGTCACGAATTCGGCATCGAGCGCCGCCTCGGCCAGCATCAGGTTCGACAGCCACAAGGTCAGGCAGTCGATCAGCAGCGGGCGCGCGGGGGTTGCCTCGGCGGCGATGACGCCGGCCACAGCGAAGGGTGCTTCGACGGTATGCCAGAACCGGCCGCGGCGGGCGCGATGCACGGCGATCCGCGCCGCCATCTCGTCGTCTCCAGCCTCGGCGGTCGCGCAATAGGTGCCCGCTGCCGCGGCGGCTTCAATGAGGCGCTCGGCATAACGGCTCTTGCCCGAGCGGGCGCCGCCCAGGGCCAGCGTGAGCGGGGGCAGCTTCCCCGCAAAGGGTGACGACAAAGGCTCCTCCTCCGCCCGAGGAATCGTGCCGGTTACTCCCTCCAAACAGAGGGCGGCGATGCGGAGGTCTCCTGGCTCGGGGTCGTCGCCCGCGGCGCCTTCCCGGCCGCCCCCCGGAGGGGCAGGGCCAGTGGCGGATGCCGCGGGCTCGCCGCTAACAGTTGCGGGGGCAGCGCCGGTGTTGCACCGGACTTCCCTGTCGCATCGCTGGCGCGACGCTAGCACGCCGCAAGAGGGCCGTCACCCCTCGGCGGGATCGGCGCTGAGCGTCCTTCGAGACGCCAGCTTCGCCGGCTCCTCAGGATGACGGATTTTTTAAATGCTATCACAAACTTACGTCATCCTGAGGAGCGCCCGGCGGGGCGCGTCTCGAAGGATGCAGGAGCCGAATGCAGCGTGGCCTGGCGCGCCCGTCTTACCGAGGGGGCCGGTTGACCGTGACGACCCGCCAGCCATGCCCCATGCCGGGGCCGTCGATGTGGTCGATCCGGGTCAACGAGCAGTTTTCCATCGTGAAGGCGAGGCAGGCTTCGGGGTCGAGGCCGAGCGCCAGGCCGAGGGCCGAGCGGATCGTGCCGCCATGCGCGACGGCGATGATGTCGCGCCCGCGATTTTTGTCGAGTACGTGGTGAATGGCGCTGGCGACGCGCTGCATCATGTCGACGAAGCTTTCGCCGCCCGGCGCGCGTTGATGCGCCGGGGCGTGCCAGAAGCGGTGGAACGCGCCGCCGCGCGAGTGGCGCAACTCGTCATAGGTCAGGCCCTGCCATTCGCCAAAATTCTGCTCGGCGAGGTCGTGGAGCGCCGGCGCGTCGGGGCCGGGGATCGGGTCGGGCCCGGTCAGCCCGGCGCGCACGATCGCCCGCGCGGTTTCGTGGGTGCGGCGCAGATCGCTCGTCACCCACGCTGCGTCGCGCGGCAATTGGCGTGCCAGGCCGGCAAAGACGGCCGTGTCGGTGCAGTCGCACGGCATGTCCTTCTGGCCGTAGATGCGGCCGCCATGCTCGACCGGCGCGTGCCGCACCCACCAGAAGCGCGTCGTCGTCGCGGCGGTCCCGGCACCGCCCGCCCGATTGCCCCCGCGCTGAAAGGCGAGGCCTTGCCCGGCGGTGTCTCTGGCGAAGCCCCGCTCATCTGGCCGCCGCTGCGAGCAGCATCGCGATCTCTCCGATCTGTTGGAAAAAGCCGAGGACATCCCCGGTGTAGCCGCCGATCTGATGCCGCGCAAGCATCGCGGCCAGCGCGAGGGCGCCAGCGGTCAGCAGCAGCGCGATAGTGCCGGCACGCGGCCCCAATACCGCGAGCGCGATCGCGCCGCCGATCGCTGCCGCGGCAATCGCCACGGCCGGGCCTGGCCGGCCGGCTGCGGCACCGAGCCCATCCGGCCGCGCAGGCGCCAGGATCCGCATCAGCGCGGGCAACGCGCCGCGCGAGGCGGCGTGCGCGGCGATCAGCGCGAGGCCGGCATGGATGGGTTCGCCGATCGTGCCGAGCGCGGCGGCGCGCAGCCCGATGCTGAGCACGAGGGCGAGAACGCCGAAGCTGCCGTGCCGGCTGTCGCGCATGATCGCGAGCTTTTCCTCGCGGCCGGCACCGCCGCCAAAGCCGTCGGCGGTATCGGCCAGCCCATCCTCGTGGAAGGCGCCGGTGACGGCGAGGCCGGCGGCCACCGCGATCAGCGCGGCTAGGGCGCTGCCGCAACCGAGCGGCTCCGCGATCAGGAACGCGAGCGCAGCCAGCGCGCCGATCCCGGCGCCAACCAGCGGAAATGCCCAGCCCGACGCGGCGATCGCGCCATCCGCAGGCATCGCCATGCCGACCGGCAGCCGGGTCAGCAATGCGGTGGCGATGGCGAAATCGTCGAACAGGCCGCGACGCGCATCCACGCTGCTTGCGTCCCGTCACGCCGCCAGTCTGGCGAGGCGCGCGGCGCGAAGGCGGATCGCCTGCCAGGCGAGGCGGCCGGCGAGCCGGCTCAGATGCCCGTTCGGCGTGAGGCCGGCCGCCTTCAACAGCATCGCGACGCCGCGCTCGACATGGTGCGGCCGGTAGAGCGGATAGGCGCGGCGGGCATAGGCACGGCTATAGCGCCGCCGGTCATAGGGAATCTCGCCCGCATTGGCGGCGTAATAGGCGTAGGCCAATTCGTCGTCTTCCGATTCGGCGACCCGTCCGAGCGCGACGCGCAGCCGCGCCAGCCGGCCGATCCGCTCGCTTCGCCAGAACGCGGTCGAGGTTCTTGTAGAACAGCCGGTAATGGCGCAATTCGTCGGCGGCGATATGCCGGCAGATCTCCTGCAGCACCGGCTCGGCGGCAGCCTCGCGCAACGCGGTGTAATAGCGAGCTGGTGCCGATCTCGACGACGCAGCGCGCCACCATCTCGCCGGCGCGCGACCCGCGGCGCGAGCGGGCGCTGTCGAAATCGACCCGGAAACCGGCCTGGAACCGGGCGAACGCAGCATCGAAATCGAATTCCGGGTCGGCGAGCGATGCCCAGCGCGCCAGCGCGCGGCCGTGCTGGATCTCCTCCTCGCCCCAGCGCCGCGCGGTTTCCTGGAACAGCGGATCGTCGGCGAAAATGCGGCCGAGATGATGGGCATAGGCCGCGCCGTTGTACTCGACGAGGCTCGCCGCCTTGACGATGCGAATGATCCCGGGATCGAGCCTCTTACGATCGAAACGGTCCCAGGGAATATCGTCGAGCGTCCACGAGCCCATGCTGTCCCCCGAGGGGATGCTGTAAACCAACCTGTCTTATACACCAGCGTGCGGGAAAGCTCCGGTCAGCGCGGCCGGGCGCCTCAGCGGCCGATTTCGGCCAGGGCCTGGAGCTTGGCGCGGGCGACGCTCTGCCGGCGTTCGAGGTGGCGCAGCTCGGCCGCGAGGCGCTCGCGCTCGGTGCCGGCGGCGCGCGTCACCTGCTCGCGCAGGCTCGGCAGATTGCCCTCGACCTCGGTCAATTCGTGATCGAGTGCCGCGCGGTCGAGCGAATCGGGGGCCAGCGCCTCGTCGGCCAGCACCGTGCAGCGCTCGGGCGTCACCTCGGCGATGCCGCCGACGACAAAGATGCGTTCGGTGATCGTCCGCCCCTCGTAGATGTCGACCGTGCCCGGACGGATCGTCGAGATCAGCGGCGCATGCCCGGGCAACACGCCGAAATTGCCCTCGCTGCCCGGCACCACGACCATCTCGACCTCGGTCGAGACGATCAGGCGCTCCGGGGTCACCAGCTCGAACAGCACGCGGTCGGCCATCGGCAGGCCTCCTCAACCCGTCATTCCGGGGCGGCCCGAAGGGCCGAACCTGGGATCCAGGAACGCGGGCCTGTGGAATATGGATACCGGGTTCGCCGCCTCGCGGCGCCCCGGAATGACGAGCGAGAGGGAGGCCACCGTCCTCAGGCCGCTTCCGCCGCCATCTTGCGGGCCTTGTCGACGGCTTCCTCGATCGTGCCGACCATGTAGAACGACGCTTCGGGCATCTCGTCATACTCGCCGGCGACGATGCCCTTGAAGCCCTTGATCGTGTCTTCGAGGTTGACGAACACGCCCGGGCTGCCGGTGAACACCTCGGCGACGTGGAAGGGCTGCGACAGGAAGCGCTGGATCTTGCGCGCCCGCGCGACGGTCAGCCGGTCCTCTTCGGATAATTCGTCCATGCCGAGGATCGCGATGATGTCTTGCAGCGACTTGTAGGTCTGCAAGACGCGCTGCACGTCGCGGGCGATCTGGTAATGCTCGGCGCCGACAACCCGCGGGTCGAGCATGCGCGAGGTCGAGTTCGAGCGGGTCGACCGCCGGATAGATGCCGAGTTCGGCGATCTGGCGCGACAGGACCGTCGTTGCGTCGAGATGGGCGAAGGAGGTCGCCGGCGCCGGGTCGGTCAAATCGTCGGCCGGCACGTAGATCGCCTGCACCGAGGTGATCGAACCCTTCTTGGTCGTCGTGATGCGCTCCTGAAGCGCGCCCATGTCGGTTGCCAGGGTCGGCTGATAACCGACCGCCGACGGGATGCGGCCCAACAATGCCGACACCTCGGAACCCGCCTGGGTGAAACGGAAGATGTTGTCGACGAAGAACAGCACGTCCTGGCCTTCCTCGTCGCGGAAATATTCGGCAAGGGTCAGCCCCGAGAGGCCGACGCGGGCGCGCGCGCCCGGCGGCTCGTTCATCTGGCCGTAAACCAGGGCCGCCTTGGAGCCCGGGCCGTCGGCGACGATGACCCCGGATTCCATCATCTCGTGATAGAGGTCGTTGCCCTCGCGGGTGCGCTCGCCGACGCCGGCGAACACCGAGTAGCCGCCATGCGCCTTGGCGATGTTGTTGATCAACTCCATGATGATGACGGTCTTTCCGACTCCGGCGCCGCCGAACAGGCCGACCTTGCCGCCCTTGGCATAAGGCGCCAGGAGATCGACCACCTTGATCCCGGTGACGAGGATCTCGGCCTCCGTGGACTGGTCGACGAATTCGGGCGCCGCCCGGTGGATCGGCATGCGCTGCCGGGTCACGATCGGGCCGCGCTCGTCGACCGGCTCGCCGATCACATTGAGAATGCGGCCCAGGGTCTCGGGGCCGACCGGCATCATGATCGGGCCCCCGGTATCGGCCACCTCGGCGCCGCGCACCAGCCCGTCGGTGGTGTCCATCGCGATCGTGCGTACCGTGTTCTCGCCAAGATGCTGCGCCACTTCGAGCACCAGCGTGCGCCCGCCGTTGTCGACGTGGAGCGCATTGAGGATCGACGGCAATTCGCCCTCGAAATGCACATCGACCACCGCGCCGATGACCTGGGTAATCGTACCGACGATATTCGAAGCAATCATCCTGATGGTCCCTGTTACAGCGCCTCGGCGCCGGAGATGATCTCGATCAGCTCCTTGGTGATGACGGCCTGGCGCGTGCGATTGTAGTTCATCGTCAGCCGGTCGATCATGTCGCCGGCATTGCGCGTCGCGTTGTCCATCGCGGTCATCCGCGCGCCCTGCTCGCTCGCCGCGTTTTCGAGTAGCGCGGTATAGATTTGCACTGCGAGGTTGTTCGGCAACAGCTCGGCGAGGATCTCCTCCTCCGAGGGCTCGAACTCGTAGACCGCGCCGGCAAGCCCTTCGGCCGCCGTTTCGCTCGCCGCGGCGGGCGGCGCGAACGGAATCAGCTGCTGCACCGTGACGATCTGGGTCATCGCGGAGCGGAAGCGGTTGAAGACGATCGTACAGACGTCGAACTCGCCGGCCTCGTAGAGCGCAAAGAGGCGCGCGGCGATATCGCGCGCCTCGTCGAACGAGACGCGGCGGCGGCCGATCTCGGTCAGGCTGTCGTGGATCAGCCTTCCGTAGTCGCGGCGCAGGCTGTCGCGCCCCTTCCTGCCAATGGTCAGGATCTTGACGGTCCTGCCGGCATTGTCGAGGTCGCGGATGCGGCGCCGCGCCTCGCGCAGGATTGTGGCGTTGAAGCCGCCGGCAAGCCCGCGGTCGGAGGTCGCGACGACCAGCAGGTGCACATCGTCCCTGCCGGTGCCGGCCAGGAGCGGCGGAGCGCCGGGCATGCCGGCCATGCCTGCGGCGAGCGAGGCGAGCACCCGCTCCATCCGCGTTGCATAGGGCCGCGCCGCCTCGGCCTGCTCTTGCGCGCGACGCAGCCGCGAGGCTGCGACCATCTTCATCGCCGCGGTGATCTTCTGGGTCGAGCGGACGCTGCGGATGCGGACCCGCAGATCCTTCAGGCTGGGCATGGCGGCCTATCCGAAACCGTCATGCCCGCGGAAGCGGGCACCCAGGGGCGAGCGACGGAGCCAGTCGCCCTGGATTCCCGCTTGCGCGGGAATGACCATGAAAAGCGCGAAAACATCATCACGCAAAGGTCCGCGCGAAGTCGTCGAGGAACGCGGCGAGGCCCTTCTCGGTGCCCTCGGAGATCTCGCGCTCGTTGCGGATCGCGTCGAGCAGTTCGGGGTGTTTGGCACGCAAATCGCCGAGCATCAGCGACTCGAACCGGCCGACATCGGCGACATCGACGCGGTCGAGATAGCCGCGGGTGCCGGCAAAGATCGCCACCACCTGCTCTTCGACCGGCACCGGCGAGAATTGCGGCTGCTTCAGCAGTTCGGTCAGGCGCGAGCCGCGCGCCAGGAGCCGCTGCGTCGCGGCGTCGAGATCGGAGGCGAATTGCGAGAACGCCGCCATCTCGCGGTATTGCGCGAGTTCCAGCTTGATGCGCCCGGCGACCTGTTTCATCGCCTTGATCTGCGCCGCCGAGCCGACCCGGCTGACCGACAGCCCGACATTGATGGCCGGGCGGATGCCGCGATAGAACAGATCGGTCTCGAGAAAGATCTGCCCGTCGGTGATCGAAATGACGTTGGTCGGGATATAGGCCGACACGTCGCCGGCCTGGGTCTCGATCACCGGCAACGCGGTCAGCGAGCCGGCGCCGTGCTCGTCGTTCATCTTGGCGGCGCGCTCCAACAGCCGCGAGTGCAGATAGAACACGTCGCCCGGATAGGCCTCGCGGCCGGGCGGGCGGCGCAGCAGCAGCGACATCTGGCGATAGGCGACCGCGTGCTTCGACAGATCGTCGTAGATCATCAGCGCGTGCATGCCGTTGTCGCGGAAGAACTCGCCCATCGCGCAGCCGGAATAGGGCGCCAGGAACTGCAGCGGCGCCGGCTCGGAGGCGGTCGCGGCGACGACGATCGAGTAGTCGAGCGCGCCGTAATCCTGCAAGGTCTTGACGATCTGCGCGACCGTCGAGCGCTTCTGGCCGATCGCGACGTAGATGCAATAAAGCTTTTTCGATTCGTCGGTGCCGGCATTGACCTGGCGCTGGTTGAGGATGGTGTCGATCGCCAGCGCGGTCTTGCCGGTCTGGCGGTCGCCGATGATCAGTTCGCGCTGGCCGCGGCCGATCGGCACCAGCGCGTCGATCGCCTTCAACCCGGTCTGCACCGGCTCATGCACTGAGCGGCGCGGCACGATGCCCGGCGCCTTGACTTCGACCCGGGTGCGGGTCACGTTGACGAGCGGGCCCTTGCCGTCGATCGGGTTGCCCAGCCCGTCGACGACCCGGCCCAACAGCCCGCGGCCGACCGGGACATCGACGATCGCGCCGGTGCGCTTGACGGTGTCGCCTTCGCCGATGCCGCTGTCCTCGCCGAAGATCACGACCCCGACATTGTCGCTTTCGAGATTGAGGGCCATGCCCTTCATCCCGTTGGGGAACTCGACCATTTCGCCGGCCTGGACCTTGTCGAGCCCATAGACGCGGGCGATGCCGTCACCGACCGACAGCACCTGGCCGACTTCGGCAACATCGGCTTCGCTGCCGAAACCGGCGATCTGCTGCTTCAGGATCGCCGAAATTTCCGCCGCACGGATTTCCATGTCTGTCCCTGCACCTCTCCTCTTCGTCACCCGCGGGCTTGACCCGCGGGTCTAGATGGCCGGGTTGATCCCCGGATCAAGTCCGGGGACGGCCATGACGAGAATAGAAACTACCCGATACCCTTCATCGCCAGCCGCAAGCGCTGCAGCCGGCTGTTCAACGAGGCATCGACCATCCGCGAGCCGACCTTGACGATCATGCCGCCCAAGAGGCCGGGATCGATGCGAATGTCGACGGCGACCCGGGCCCCGATCGCGCGGCGCAGCTGCTCGGTCAGCGCGGCCTGGCGGGCCTCGTTCAGCGGCTGCGCGACGGTCACCTCGGCGGTGACCTCGCCGCGCCGCACGGCCAGCTTCTTCAGATAGGCCTCGATCATCGCCGGCACCGCAAAGAGGCGCCGGTTCCTGGCGACCACCCCGAGAAAATCGCGGGTCAGACCCGACAACCCGGCACGCGCGCAGAGGGCGGCGATCGCCTTGCCCTGCTCGTCGCGCGACACAACCGGACTGCGCAGCAATCGGACCAGATCGCCGCTTTGTTGCAGCATCGCCCGCAGCTCGCGCAGATCGCCGGCGACGGCATCGAGCGCGTGGCGCTCATCGGCCAGATCGAACAGCGCCGCCGCATAACGTTCAGCCAGGCCGGAAACGCCTGTACCCTCGGAAGCCAATGGAAAGCGGTCCCCAATCGGCGCGCCGGCCGGAGGACGGTCGCGACAACTCGTTGCTGCGGGGGATCTCGGCGCAAACACGCTCTCTCGGGGCCACCGGACCCCGCGAAACCCGCGCGGTTGGTAACACAGTTGGTGCCACCGCGCAACCACCGCCAGTTTCTGCCAGAGATCCGCAATTCCAAGGGCTTACAGGACGTCGGCGGCTTACAGGAAACTGTATGGGTCGATATCGACCTGGAGGCGCGCCGAGCCGCCGAGCCGCACCCGGCCGAGCCAGTCGCGCAGCACCGCTTGCAGATTGACCGTCCGCTCGGCCTTGACTAGAAAGCGCCGCCGGTGGCGGCCGCGCAGGATCGCGAGCGGCGCCGGCGCCGGGCCGAGCACGCTGATGCCGGGCAGTTGCGGCGCGGCGCGGGCCAAGGCGCGGGCCGCGAAATCGGCGGAGTCGGGATCGCCGGCGCTGACGATCAGCGCGGCCAGCCGGCCGAACGGCGGTAGCCCCGCCGCCCGCCGCGCCGCGGCCTCGGCTTCGAGAAAGCCGTCGCGGTCGCCGGCGGCGAGCGCCTGCATCACCGGCTGATCGGGCATGTAGGTCTGGATCAGCGCCTGACCCGGCCGTTCCGCCCGCCCGGCGCGGCCGGCGACCTGGTGCAACAGCTGATAGGTGCGCTCAGCCGCGCGCAGATCACCGCCCGTAAGGCCGAGATCGGCATCGACCACCCCGACCAGGGTCAGCATCGGGAAATGGTGGCCCTTGGCGACGATCTGGGTGCCGATCAGCACGTCATAGCGGTGCGCGACCATCGCGTCGGCCAACTCGGCCGCGGCGCGCGGGCCCGACAACAAATCGCTGACCATCAGCGCGGTACGCGCGCCCGGAAACCGCGCCGCGACCTCCTCCTTGAGCCGCTCGACCCCGGGCCCGCACGGCACCAGGGTTCCGGCGGCGAGGCATTCGGGGCACAGCGCCGGCACCGGCTCGGAATGACCGCAATGATGACACATGAGCCGCCCGGTAAAGCGATGCTCGACCAGCCAGGCGGTGCAGCTCGGGCATTGCATCCGGTGGCCGCAGGCGCGGCACAGGGTCAACGGCGCATAGCCGCGCCGGTTGAGGAACAGCAGCGCCTGCTCGCCGGCCGCCAGGGTCCGGCCGAGCGCCTCGACCAGCGGCGCGGACAGAAAATGCCCGGGTTCGACCCGCTCGCGCCGCATATCGACAAGGGCGATCTGCGGGAGCGCCGCTTCGGCATGGCGACGCGGCAACGAAACCCGCTCGTAGCGGCCGCGCGCGATGTTGACGACGGTTTCGAGCGAGGGGGTCGCCGAAACCAGCACAATCGGGATATGGGCGAGCGAGGCGCGCAACACCGCCATGTCGCGCGCCTGATAGCACACCCCGTCGTCCTGCTTGTAGGAGGGGTCGTGCTCCTCGTTGACGACAATGAGGCCGAGCTCGGGGAACGGCAGGAACAGCGCCGAGCGCGCGCCGACGACGATGCGGGCGCGGCCGGCGGCGACCGCCCGCCAGGCGTCGCGTCGCGCGGTGTGCGACACGTCGGAATGCCATTCCGTCGGCATCGTGCCGAAACGCCGGCGGAAGCGGTCGAGCCATTGCGCCCCGAGCGCGATCTCGGGCAGGAGGACCAGCACCTGACCGCCGGCGGCGAGCGATGCCGCGATTGCCGCGAAATAGGTCTCGGTCTTGCCCGATCCGGTAACCCCGTCGAGCACCGTGACGCTGAAGCCGCCGGTGCCGGCGCGCTCGATCAGCCGGCGCGCCGCCGCAAGCTGGTCGGGCGACAGCGCCGGCCCCGCGGCACCCCAGGCGATGGGCGGCGGTGACGGCGGCTCGCCCGGCCGCAGCAATTCGCCGACATGGCCGGCGGCGATCAGCCCGCGCACGACGCTGGTGCCGCATCCCGCCCGCCGGGCAGCCTCGGCGAGCGAATATGCCGAGCCGTCGCGCAGCGCTTCGAGCACCCGTCGGCGCGCCGCCGTCAGCGGCTTGTCGCGGGTCGGTTCGGCGAGTGCGGCGAGACCCGCCGGGGTCGCGGCGCATACTCGGTGCGGTGGGGGCGGCAGCAAGGCCTCTTCGACGCTCATCGCCATGCGCAACACCGCGCCCGGCGGGCTGAGCGTATAGGCGGCAACGCGTTCGACGAAACGGCGCAGCTCCGGCCTCAGCGGCGGCGCCGGCAGGATTTCGATGATTGGCTTCAGCCGCTCGACCGGGACCGCGGCGTCCGATTCCTTGCCCGATCCTTCCCACACCACGCCAACAAGGCGTCGCGAACCGAGCGTAACGCGCACGAAACTGCCGGGCTCCGGCATCGCCGCGCCGTCCGGCATCAGGTAATCGAGCGGCTCGGGCAAGGGCAACGGCAACGGCAGCATCACGCGCACCGCGTGCGGCGAGGCCGGCCGGTCGGGTTCCGCGGCGCTGTTGGCAGGGCAGTCGGGCATCGCTACACTGACCCCCGGGTCGCCGCGTTCGGCGGCCCACTCCCTGACGCTTCCCCGCAAGCGGGGGAGGGAAGGGGCCATGGATCAGGTGTTGGGTATTGTTGAATGATCGCCTTGCCTCCGGTTCGCCGCGTTCAGCGCGCTCGGCTCCTCGCCGTGGCGAGGTAGCGCGTCGTGGCGGACCTGCCGCATGACAAGCCGCACCCAGGGCGCGACGGGCGCGACACCGGCCTGGCGCCCGAGTTGCCGGGAGGGATCAGCGCTCGCGATGTCATCGCCTATCTCCGTAAGCATCCCGAGTTCATCGATCGTCACCCGGAGGCGCTCCGCCTGTTGCGCGCCCCGACCCGCGAGGTCGGCGAGAATGTCTTCGATTTCCAGCACTTTCTGATCGAGCGACTGCGCCGCGACCTGGCCCGCGCCAATCTCGAACACCGCACCCTGATCGGCGCCAGCCGCGGCAATCTGGCAAGCCAGTGCCGGGTGCACAAGGCGGTGCTCGCGATCCTGGCTGCTCCGAGCTTCGAACAGCTGCTGCAGATCGCGACGACGGACCTCGCCGTGCTGCTCGACGTCGACATCGTGACGATCGGGGTCGAAAGCTCGGCGGCACCGGCGGGCCGGCTCACATTGCACGGCATTTGCCTTTTGAAGGCAGGAGCGATCGACGCGGTGCTCGGCCCCGAGCGGAATGTGCTGCTGCGCGCCGATATGCCCGGTGAGGCGGCGCTGTTTGGCGCCGCTGCCGGGCTCGTCCGCTCGCAGGCGCTGCTGCGCCTCGCCTTTGGGCGCGGCGCCCCGGTCGGGCTGTTGTGCATCGGTACGCGCCAACCCGGGCATTTTCATCCCGGGCTCGGCACCGAGCTCGTTGAGCTTTCTCGCCCGGGCCCTCGGCATCACCATCGCGCAATGGCTGAACCCGCCGCGGTGACGGGCGGCGCGGGCGGGAGGCCTTTCCCCGCGCTTCCCGAGCCGCTGCCGTTGGCCCGGTTTTCCGCCGCCGAGGATCTCCGCACCGCGATCGCCTTGTGGATCGCGTGGCTCGGCGGCGAGCGGCGCGCTTCGGCACACACGATCGCCGCCTATGGCCGCGACCTCGCCTTCTTCCTCGACTTCCTGACCGGGCATCTTGGCGAGATACCTGAACTTTCGACCTTCGGCCAGCTGCTCCCGGCCGATTTCCGCGCCTATCTCGCCTGTCGGGCGGCGCGGGTCGAGCGCGCCTCGATCGCGCGCGGCCTGTCGGTGGTGCGCGGCTTCATCCGGTTTCTCGAACGCCGCGGGCTGGCATCCAGCCCGGCGCTGGTTGTGCTGCGCGCACCGAAGCTGCCGCACAGCGTGCCGAAAGCGCTCACGGTCGGCGACGCGGCCGAGATCATCGACGCTCCGATCGACCTCGTCGCCAGCGCGTGGCAGGCCAGGCGCGATGTCGCGGTGCTGACACTGCTTTATGGCTGCGGGTTGCGCGTTTCCGAGGCGCTCGGCCTGAAGCGTTCGGAAGCGCCGCAGGGCGACCTGATCACAATCACCGGCAAGGGACGGAAACAGCGGGTCGTGCCGGTCTTGCCGGCGGTGCGTCAGGCGATCGCCGACTATCTTGCCACCTGCCCCTATGCGCTGCCAGGCGACGGCCCGCTCTTTGTTGGCGCACGCGGCGGCCCGCTCAGCCCGCGCCTCATACAGCGCCAGATGGAAATGCTGCGCCGCGCGCTCGGCCTCCCTGAAACCGCGACCCCGCATGCGCTTCGTCACAGCTTTGCGACGCACCTGCTCGGCGCCGGCGGTGATCTGCGCGCGATCCAGGAATTGCTCGGCCACGCCAGCCTGTCGACGACGCAGCGCTATACCAGCGTCGAGACCGAGCGCCTGCTCGCGGTCTACGACGCGGCGCACCCGCGGGCGCAGCTGCGCGAGCCGCGCTGATTTGACGGAATGCCGCGCTATTTCGCGGCGGCGGCGTGCGCGGTGCGGCGCAGTTCAGGGAGATCGTTGCGGCCGGCGAGGAAGGCCTTGATGTTGCGCGCCGCCTGGCGCAGGCGCTGGCGGTTCTCGACCAGCGCGATGCGGACAAAACCTTCGCCATACTCGCCGAACCCGACCCCCGGCGCGACCGCGACATTGGCGCGTTCCAGCAGGAGCTTCGAGAAGGCGAGCGTGCCGAGGCCGCGGAATTCCGCGGGGACCGGCGCCCAGGCAAACATCGAGGCGGCGGGCGGCGGCACGTCCCACCCGGCCTGCCGCAGGCCGTCGATCGAGCACGTCGCGCCGCGCGCGGTAGCGCTCGCGGATCTCGGCGACACAGTCCTGCGGGCCATTGAGCGCCGCGGTCGCCGCCACCTGGATCGGCGTGAACGCGCCGTAGTCGAGATAGGATTTGACGCGGCCCAGTGCCGCGATCAGCCGCTGATTGCCAACCGCGAAACCGATCCGCCAGCCGGCCATCGAATAGGTCTTGCTGAGCGAGGTGAACTCGACCGCGATGTCGCGCGCGCCCGGCACCTGGAGGATCGAGGGCGGCGGGTTGCCGTCGAAATAGATCTCGGCATAGGCCAGATCGGACAGCACGATGATGCCGTGGTGGCGGCAGAAATCGACGATCTCGCCGTAGAAATCGAGATCGACCGTCTGCGCCGTCGGGTTGGCCGGGAAATTGAGCACAATCGCGAGCGGGGCCGGAATGCTGTGCTGCACCGCCTTTTTCAGCTCGGCGAGAAAATCCGAGTTCGGGCCGATCGGGACATGACGCACCGCAGCGCCCGCCATGATGAAGCCGAAGGCATGGATCGGGTAGCACGGGTTGGGGACGAGGACCGTGTCGCCGGGGGCGGTGATCGCCTGGGCGAGGTTGGCGAGGCCTTCTTTGGATCCCAGCGTGACGATGATCTCGCGCTCGGGGTCGAGCTCGACATTGAAGCGACGGGCGTAATAGGCGGCATAGGCGCGGCGCAGCCCGGCGATGCCGCGCGATGTCGAGTAGCCGTGCGTCTTCGGGTTCTGCACCGCCTCGATCAGCTTGGCGACGATATGCGGCGGGGTCGGCCCGTCGGGATTGCCCATGCCGAGATCGATGACGTCACGCCCCTCGGCGCGCGCCTGCGCCTTCAACGCATTGACTTCGGCGAAGATATAAGGCGGCAGACGCTTGATGCGGTAGAACTCTTCGGGCATGGCGGCCAACACGGGCTCCGGGCGATTACGCGGCTCGTCCACTCTGGGGAGAGATGCTGTCTCTGGCGAGAGGCGGGGCCGGCGACCCGCTGATGTCGCCGGAACCCTGCTGACGGTTCGGATCGGTTTGGATTGCAGCGCCCTCGCCAAACTCAAGCAGTCATTCCGGCTCGACAATCCGGCTGTTAAGGGCGCCAAAGGCGAAGCACGTCAGCGAATTCGGCTTCACCCCGACCGGGATGAAGATGGCGCGGTACTGCTCCAGCCGACCATCATAGCGTTCGACCTCGCCTTCCAGACGCACCGCGGCCATCTCTTTCTGCGCCTGCGAGCAACCGCGCTTGAATACCTCGGAATATCGCTGGGGCAGCTGGCGCAGCATCGGCAGGTCCGGCCTGGCTTGCTGCGGCAGATGAAGCAGCCGCGCGAATTTTGGGCCGTACAGCAGCAGCGAGGATCGCTCGATCACCGGGTCGACGGCAATCAGGAACCGGTTTGACCAATCCCTGCTGTTGGTGCTGCCGAGATCGAGCGCCGCGACCGTGATGCTGTCGCCCAGCTCAGCCAGCTTGCTCTCCCAATAAGCCATCACGCGTTCGGCTTCCCGGCGATCGCGGCCGGTAGGCTCCTCTTTCCCCCACCCCTCGGTCCATGAGAAATCGGAGGGGTCGGAGATGGTCATTGCTGTCTCCCGAGTTATCCGCCATTACGCTGATCGATCATAAGCAGGTAAGACGCTCGGTTCAACCCACGCGGGCGCCGAGGGCGGCAAGCCGGCGTTGGGCATCCATCAATTCCGCCGGCGCCGCCGATGCGGGCTTCAGGCGGAAATCGAAGGTCGCGGTGCAGAAGGGCGGTGCGACGCCGAGCCGGCTCGCCTCCGGCTCGGGTATCTCGTGCCGGGCGAAATCGCAGATCAACGAATCCTTGACCGCGAACACCGCGTCGCTCGCGAGGTAGGGATCGCTACGGTCAAAGATGTGGGTCGTCACCGGCTCGTAGCCTTCGGCCGAGACAACAAAATGGATATGCGCCGGCCGCCAGGGGTGGCGTCCGGTGGCCTTCAGCATCTGTCCGACCGGACCGTCGGACGGGATCGGGTAGTTGACCGGCAGCACCGTGCGGATCAGATAGCGTCCCTCGGCATCGCTGCGGAACTTGCCGCGCATATGCAAGGCGTCGGGGTTCTCGTCCTGCGAATCGTAAAGCCCGTTGGTCTGCGCCTGCCAGACATCGAGCACCGCGCCGGCGATCGGCCGGCCTTCGAGGTCGAGCACCCGGCCGCCGACCAGGGTCGCAAGGCCGGTGGTGTCGCGCTGGGCGATGTTGCCGCCCGGCGGCATCTCCGGGGCGCCGAGCCGGTGGAACGGGCCGAAGACGGTGGATTCGGTGGCGCCCTCGGGTTTCCTGTGATCGATCAGATCGACCACCATCGATACCCCGAGCGTATCTGAAAACAGGATGAACTCCTGCCGCTTGTCGCTGCACATCTTGCCCGCTTCGGTCAGGATCTCGATCGCCTGAAACCACTCCGTCTCGGTCAGCTCGACCTCCTTGACGAAGGCGTGGAGGTGGCCGATCAGGCTCAGCATGATCCGACGCAACCGCGGGTCCGGCGTCGCGGCAAAGCGCGCCAGCGCCTCGGCGGTGATGTCGTCCTCGGTCTTGTTGCGCACCTTGCTCTGTCCGTCGGGCATGTCGGCCTCCACGCCTGGTCCGGCTCGCCGCCGGCCGGTTTGCCAACCGACTATACCCCATAGTCGCCGCCGCAGCACGGTCCGCCGGGATGGCCCGCTGGACCGCGCATTGCTATGCTCGCCGCGGCAGCTTCGAGGAGGAACCATGGCGATCACCAGCGAGGGCGGTCTCCCTGCACTGCAGCCGGAAACCGGCCCCTTTGGGCCGGTCGCGTTGCCCGCCGAGGTGCGCACCCTGCTGCGTGACGGCGGCGAGATGGCATTGCTCGATGTCCGCGAGGAGGGCGTCTTCTCCGAGGAGGGCCATCCGTTTTTTGCCAATTCGGTGCCGCTCTCGCGGCTTGAACTGATGATCCGCGACCTGGTGCCGCGACTTCTGACGCGCATCGTCGTCCTTGACGGCGGCGAGGAGGGCCTCGCCGAACGTGCCGCGACCAAGCTCGCCCTGATGGGCTATTGCAATGTCGCGGTCATGGCGGGCGGGGCGCAGGCATGGGCGGCGGCCGGTTTCGAGCTGTTCACCGGGATCAACGTGCCGAGCAAGGCGTTTGGCGAGCTGGTCGAGCATCGCTGCAAGACGCCGCATATCGCCGCCGCCGAGCTGAAGCGGCGGCTCGACGCCGGCGAAGAGGTGCTGATCGTCGACAGCCGGCCGATCGGCGAATTCCGCAATATGAGCATTCCCGGCGCGTTCGACTGCCCGGGCGCCGAGCTGGTGTACCGCGTACCCGACCGGCTGCGCTCGCCGGACAGCCTGGTCGTCGTCAACTGCGCCGGGCGGACGCGCAGCATCATCGGCGCCCAATCGCTGCGCAATGCCGGGCTGGCGAACCCCGTGATGGCGCTCGAAAACGGTACGATGGGCTGGGAACTGGCCGGGCTCGAACTGGCGCGCGGCCGCGATGACGCACTGCCGCCGCCGTCGCCCGCCGGTCTGGCGGGGGCCCGCGCGCTGGCTGACCAGGTCGCCGAGCGCTTCGCGATCAAGCGCATCGACGACGCTGCGCTCGCCCATTTCGAGGGCGAGGCCGAGCGCCGCACGCTCTATGTCTTCGACGTGCGCGGCCCGGAAGAGTATGCGGCGGGCCATCTCGCGATCGCCCGCTCGGCGCCGGGCGGCCAGCTGGTGCAGGCGACCGATGCTTATATGGCGACCCGCAATGCCCGCATCGTCCTGGTCGACGATGACGGCGTGCGCGCGATCATGACCGGCTCGTGGCTGGTGCAGATGGGCTGGCCCGAGGTTTTTGTGCTCGCCGGCGGGATCGCCGGCCGGCCGCTGACGCGCCGTAGGCCCGAAGTGGTCATTCCGGAACTGGAAACGGCGCAGGTCTCGACAATCGGGCCAACGGAATTGCAAGCCTTGCTGGATCACGACGAAGTCGCGATTCTCGATCTCGCGCCGAGCATCGAGTACGAGCGCGGCCACATCCCGGGCGCGTGGTTTGCGGTGCGCGCGCGGCTGCCCAGCAGCCTTGAGCGGGTGCCGAAGCGGCGCGTGCTGGTCCTGACCTCGCCCGGCGGCGGCGAACTGGCGACGCTTGCCGCAGCCGAGCTTTCGGATTGCGGCTTCTCCGAAGTGCGAGTGCTCTACTACGGCACGGAGGGGTGGCGCAAAGCCGGGCTGCCGCTCGCCACCGGCCGCGAGGCGATGGCCGACACGCCCGACGATTGCTGGCGCCGGCCCTATGACTCCTACGCCGGCGATGGTGCGCGCGAACGCTATCTGCGCTGGGAGATCGAGCTGGTGCATCAGATCGAGCGCGAAGGCGATGTCGGGTTCCGCGTTCCGGGATAGACAAGGGTTGAAAGCGGCGGATGGTAGGCCCGGCAGGACTCGAACCTGCGACAACGCCGTTATGAGCGGCGCGTTCTAACCAGCTGAACTACGGGCCCGAAACCAGCAAGCCGTCATGGCCGGGCTTGACCGGGCCATCCACGTCTTTCGGTCGTGCCTGGGCGCGCAGGGATGGCCGGGTCAAGCCCGGCCATGACGGGGTATACGAGGGCGGTCGCCGAGTTCAAACCCGACGCCGCCCGACCCGTCACGTATCCAGGAAGCTCCTGAGTTTGCGCGAGCGGCTTGGGTGCTTCAGTTTGCGCAGGGCCTTCGCCTCGATCTGGCGGATGCGCTCGCGGGTCACCGAGAATTGCTGGCCGACCTCTTCCAAGGTGTGGTCGGTGTTCATGCCGATGCCGAAGCGCATGCGCAGAACGCGCTCCTCGCGCGCGGTCAGCGAAGCGAGGACGCGCGTCGTCGTCTCGCGCAGATTGCCCTGGATCGCCGCATCGAGCGGCAGGACCGCGTTCTTGTCCTCGATGAAGTCGCCGAGGTGGCTGTCCTCCTCGTCGCCGATCGGGGTTTCGAGGCTGATCGGCTCCTTGGCGATCTTCAAGACCTTGCGCACCTTTTCCAAGGGCATCGCCAGCTTCTCGGCGAGCTCCTCGGGGGTCGGCTCGCGGCCGATCTCGTGCAGCATCTGGCGCGAGGTGCGCACCAGCTTGTTGATCGTCTCGATCATGTGCACCGGGATGCGGATCGTGCGCGCCTGATCGGCGATCGAGCGGGTGATCGCCTGGCGGATCCACCAGGTGGCATAGGTCGAGAATTTGTAGCCGCGGCGGTACTCGAATTTGTCGACCGCCTTCATCAGCCCGATATTGCCTTCCTGGATCAGGTCGAGGAACTGCAGGCCGCGGTTGGTGTATTTCTTGGCGATCGAGATGACGAGCCGCAGATTGGCTTCGACCATCTCCTTCTTGGCGCGGCTCGCCTCGCGCTCGCCGCGCTGCACGATCTGGACGACGCGGCGGAATTCGGCGGTCGGCAATTTGGCTTCGCCGGCGATCTGCGCGACTGCGGCGCGGTGCTTGGCGACCTCGTCGGCATGGCGCTCGCCGAGCCGCGCCCAGCCGCGGCCGGGCAGGGCGGCGACCCGCGCCAGCCAATCCGCGGCGAGCTCGTCGCCGATATAGTGCGGCAGAAATTCGCCGCGCTTGATCCCGCTGCCCTCGGCGAGCCGCAAGAGGCGGCCTTCTTCGACGACAAGGCGGCGGTTGAGGTCGTAGAGCTGCTCAACGAGGTGCTCGATCCGGGTGTTGTTGAAACGCACCCGCTTCAACAACTCGACGATTTCCACTTTGAGCTTGGCATAGCGGCGCTCGGTAGCCCGCGGCAACGCGATTCCCTTGACGACCGCGGTAATCCGCTGGTCCTGAACCTTGGCGATCTTCCGGTGGGCTTCGGCGAGCGCATCAAAGATCGCCATCATGCCCGGTTTCAGCTGGGCTTCCATCGCGGCGAGCGAAATCGAGCTGTCCTCGCCCTCGCCGTCCTCGGCCTCGGCCTCGATCTCGGCGGGTTCCGCGGCAGCTTCCTCGCCTTCGGCCGGCTCCTCCTCGCCGCCGGCTTCGGCCGCCGCCTTGACCATCGCCGCTTCGGCCTCATCGAGAATAGCGCTGCCGTACGCCGCATCGAGATCGATGATGTCGCGCAGCAGCATCTTGTTTTCGTTGAGCGCGTCGCGCCACAGCAACAGCGCGCGCGCCGTCAGCGGGTTGTCGCAGATGCCGCCGATCATCATTTCCCGGCCGGCCTCGATGCGTTTGGCGATGGCGATCTCGCCCTCGCGCGACAATAACTCGACTGAGCCCATCTCGCGCAGGTACATGCGCACGGGATCGTCGGTGCGGCCGATGTCGTCATCATCGACGTTGCCGCGCACTTCGCTTTCGCCGTCCTCGGCCTCGGCTTCGGCGGGCTCTTCGCTTTCCTCGCTTTCGATCACGTTGACGCCGAGCTCGGACAGCATCGTCATCGTGTCTTCGATCTGCTCCGAAGACACCTGATCCGGCGGCAACGCGGCGTTCAGCTCATCATAGGTCAGATAGCCGCGCTCCTTGCCGCGCGCCACCATCTTCTTGATGGCGATGGCAATCGTGTCGAGGAGCGGCGCCTCGGCCGCATCCTCCCGGTTTTCCACCGTTTCCGCCGCCGCAACAGCTTTGCTCGCCATACCGCCATCCTTAAATGAACCGTGAGGGCTGCGCCCGTCTGCCGTGGAACGGCCGCCATACCCGTTCGCCGCGCAGGGTCCCTGTGGGGCCACTGCCGGCCTGCTATCCAAATCCGCCGACCGGGCCATCCTGCGCTTCGCGATCCTTCAGCGCCTTCAGCCTTTGCCAGTTCTCGTCCGTCGCATCTGCGCCAAATGCGCGGGAAGCGGCTTCCCGGTCGCTTGGGTGCCGTGCGTGCAGGAGCTGGAGCGTCTCGGTAAGGCCGAGCCTAATCACCTCAGGATCGTCTCCTCCGCGCGCAGCGAACCCTGCGTGTCTTGCGACGGTGATCGTCAAAGCGCTAAGAATTTCTGCGTGGCCGCAGAGAGCTAAGTGTTGCTGAAGCGCCTCGGCGTCAAGCCCCGGATGTGCGTGCGCGCTCTCTAAAATCGCTCGCCTGAGGCTGTCAAGCTCCGGCTCGGGAACATCGATCGCCGCAATCTCCTCGATCCATTCCTCGATCAGCCCGGGGCAAACGACGAACACGCCGAGAAAAACTTCGCGATTGACACGCCCCGGCGAGCGCGGCGGCGGAGGCGGCGGCCCTTCGCGCGCCAAGCCCAGCGCAAGGTCCGCCGTTCGCCCGGTCGTTCGCCCGGTCGTTCGCCCGGGGCCGGGCCGCGCAACCCGGCCCAGCCGGAACAGACGGTCGCGCAGAAACCGGCGGTATTCGTGCTGCACCGCGCGATCGGCGATCAGCACGGCATGCGCCATCAGCCGGCGTTCGAGATCGGCGCGCCGCTCCGGCGTATCGATCGGGCGGGCATTCGAGCTCGGCCTGCCACAGCATCTCCGACAAGGGCCGTGCGGCCGCGACGATCTCGGCAAAGGCCGATCGTCCGGCGCCGCGGATCAGTGAATCCGGATCCTCGCCCGGCGGCAGGGTGGCAAAGCGCAGGCTGTGGCCCGGCTGCAAGGTTGGCAGGGCGCGGAACAACGCGCGCAACGCCGCGCGTTGGCCGGCCGTGTCGCCGTCGAAGCACAGCACCGGCTCGGGCGAAAGTCGCCACAATTCGCGCAGCTGCATCTCGGTGAGGGCGGTGCCGAGCGGCGCCACCGCGGTGCCGAACCCGGCGCGGTGCAGCGCGATGACGTCCATATAGCCCTCGACGACGAGGACCGGCGCCGCACCCTCCGCTTCGGCATCGCGTGGCGCATTGGCTCGCGCGATCGACAAGCCGTACAGAACCCGGCCTTTCTCGAAGAGCGGAGTGTCGGGCGAGTTGAGATATTTCGGCTGGTCGTCGCCCAGGGTGCGCGCGCCGAAGGCGATGACCCGGCCGGTGCGGTCGCCGATCGGGAACATCACCCGGCCGTGGAAATAATCGTAGGGGTTGCCGCCATCCTCCGGCATGCGCACGAGCCCGGCCTCGCGCAGCAGCGGCTCGGGAAATTCCTTGCCGAGCGCGCGGCGCAGCGCCTGCCGGTCTTCGCCCGCCCAGCCGAGGCGGAAGCGGCGGATCGTCTCCTCGTCGAGGCCGCGCGCCGTCAGATACTCGCGGGCGCGGGCGCCTGAAGGCGACCAGAGCCGCGTCTGGTAGAATTCGGCGGCTGCCGAGAGCGCCTCCAGCAGCGTCTTTTGCCGCTGCGCCCGCTCGCGATCCTGCGGGGTTTGCGTCGGCACCGCGAGCCCGGCCTCGCCGGCCAGCCGCTCGACCGCCTCGATGAAGTCGAGATTGTCGGCGCGCATCACGAACCCGATCGCATCGCCATGCGCTCCGCAGCCGAAGCAATGAAAAAACCCCTTGTCCTCGACGACATAAAATGACGGGGTCTTTTCGTTGTGAAACGGACAGAGCCCGGCGTGTTCGCGGCCGCGACGGGTCAGCCGGACGCGCCGCCCGACCAGATCGCCAAGCGCGATCCGGCCGCGCAATTCGTCGAGAAAGCCGGGCGGGAAGGCCATTCGACTATCGCCGTCTCAGCCCAGCAGCTCTTTGACGACCGCGCCGGCGCGCGCGAGGTCGATCACCCCGGCATGGCGTTCGCGCAGCACGCCCATGACCCGGCCCATATCCTTGACCCCGGCGGCGCCGCTGGCGGCGATGGCGGCCTTGGCCGCGGCGGCGATTTCGTCATCGCTCATCTGGCGCGGCAGAAAGCTTTCGATGATCGCGATTTCCTCCTCTTCCTGCGCGGCGAGGTCGGGGCGGTTGCCTTGCCGGAACAGCGCGATCGATTCGCGGCGCTGTTTGACCATGCCCTGCAGCAGGCGCAGGATCTCGGGATCGGCGATCTCGGCCTTGTTGCCGTCGCTGCGGGCGGCGATGTCGCGGTCCTTCAACCCCGCAAGGATCATGCGCACCGTCGAAACCGTGCGGGTGTCCTTCGCCCGCATCGCCGCTTTGAGCCGCTCGGTAAAGCCCTCGCGCAGCATGTCACCTCCGGAGGTCGCGGCTCTGCCTTCAGGATACCCTGTTTAGCGCGCCGCGAATTGACAAAAAAGCGCCAGCCCTTATCTTCGCGATCACGCCTGCAGGAAAATAGCGTTGATGGAATACCCGAGCGCGGCCTGGCCTGCGCCGCGACCGCCCGACTGCAACGCGGCGCTGGTTCTGGCGGACGGTACGGTTTTCTGGGGGCATGGCATCGGGGCTTCGGGACAAGCGGTCGGCGAAGTCTGCTTCAACACCTCGATCACCGGCTATCAGGAAATCCTGACCGACCCCAGCTACGCCGGGCAGATCATCACCTTCACCTTTCCCCATATCGGCAATGTCGGCGCCAATCACGAGGATATCGAGACGACGACGCCGGCCGCCCGCGGCCTCGTCATCCGCAATCGAATCACCGGGCCGGCCAACTACCGCGCCGAGCAGTCGCTCGATTCGTGGCTCAAAGCGCACGGCATCGTCGGGCTCAGCGGCATCGATACCAGGCGGCTGACCCGCCTCATCCGCGACCGGGGCGCGCCCAACGGGGTCGTCGCCAACCATCCGGAGGGCCGGCTCGACATCGCCGCGATGCGAGCGGAGGCGATGGCCTGGCCGGGGCTCGAAGGCATGGATCTCGCCCGCGAGGTCAGCCTGCGCTCAGAGCTATGAATGGCATCAGACGGTATGGCAGCGCGAAACCGGCTACGGCCGTCAGGAGGCGCCGCGCTTTCACGTCGTCGCGGTCGATTACGGCGCCAAGCGCAACATCCTGCGGATGCTCGCCACCTATGGCTGCCGCGTCACCGTGGTGCCGGCGTCGGCCTCGACCGAGGACATCATGCGGCACCAGCCGGACGGCATCTTCCTGTCGAACGGGCCGGGCGACCCGGCCGCGACCGGCGAGTATGCCGTACCGGTCTTGCGCGACCTGATCGCCTCGGGCAAGCCGATCTTCGGGATCTGCCTCGGCCATCAGATGCTGGCATTGGCGCTCGGCGGCACGACCCGCAAGATGGACAAGGGGCACCGCGGCGCCAACCACCCGGTCAGGGACGAGGCGACCGGCAAGGTCGAGATCACCAGCCAGAACCACGGCTTCGTCGTCGATCCCCTAAGCCTGCCCGACGGGGTCGAACCGACCCACATCTCGCTCTTCGACCACACCAACGAGGGCCTACGTATCAACGGGCTGCCGGTCTTTTCGGTGCAGCACCACCCCGAAGCCAGCCCCGGCCCACAGGACAGCCATTACCTGTTCGCGCGGTTTGTCGCGCTGATGGCTGGGGCGAAGTGAGGATGCTGCTTTACGGCCTCCGCGTCCTTCGAGACGCGCCCTTCGCGCGCTCCTCAGGATGACGGAGATTTCGTAATGCCATCAAAAAAAGTCGTCATCCTGAGGAGGTTGCGAAGGGCGCGTCTCGAAGGACGCACGGCGCTTATCCAGCCCCCGTGGCGGATACGCGATGCCTAAGCGCACCGACATCGCGAGCATCCTGATCATCGGCGCCGGGCCGATCGTGATCGGGCAGGCCTGCGAATTCGATTATTCCGGGGCGCAGGCGTGCAAGGCGCTGAAGGCGGAAGGCTACCGGATCGTCCTGGTGAATTCCAACCCGGCGACGATCATGACCGATCCGGATCTGGCCGACGCCACCTATATCGAGCCGATCACCCATGACATCGTCGAGCAGATCATCGCCCGCGAGCGCCCTGATGCGCTGTTGCCGACGATGGGCGGGCAGACCGCGCTCAACACGGCGATGGCGCTCGCCCGCTCGGGGGTCCTGGCGCGCTACGGGGTCGAGCTGATCGGCGCCAGCGAAGAAGCGATCGCCAAGGCCGAAGACCGCCAGCTGTTCCGCCAGGCGATGGACAGGATCGGTCTCGCATCGCCGAACAGCCGACTGGTCGGCTCGCTCGACGCTGCCACGGAGGCCCTGGCAGCGATCGGATTGCCGGCGATCATCCGGCCGTCCTTCACCTTGGGCGGCACCGGCGGCGGGATCGCCTACAACACCGAGGAATTCGAGGAGATCGTCCGCGGCGGCCTGCGCGCCTCGCCGGCGCACGAGGTGCTGATCGAGGAATCGGTGCTCGGCTGGAAGGAGTACGAACTCGAGATCGTGCGCGACCATAACGACAACTGCATCGTCGTCTGCTCGATCGAGAATGTCGATCCGATGGGGGTGCACACCGGCGATTCGGTGACGGTCGCCCCGGCATTGACGCTGACCGACAAGGAATACCAGCTGATGCGCAACGCCGCGATCGCAGTGTTGCGCGAGATCGGCGTCGATACCGGCGGGTCGAACGTGCAGTTCGCGGTCAACCCCGAGGACGGCAGGCTCGTCATCATCGAGATGAACCCGCGGGTGTCGCGCTCCTCGGCGCTCGCCTCGAAGGCCACCGGCTTTCCAATCGCCAAGGTCGCCGCCAGGCTCGCCGTCGGCTACACGCTCGACGAGCTCGACAACGAGATCACCGGCGTCACCCCGGCCTCGTTCGAGCCGACGATCGACTACATCGTCACCAAGATACCGCGTTTCACCTTCGAGAAATTTCCCGGCGCCGAGCCGCTGTTGACGACCTCGATGAAATCGGTCGGCGAGGCGATGGCGATCGGCCGCAGCTTTGCCGAATCGGTGCAGAAGGCGTTGCGGTCGATGGAAACCGGGCTCGACGGCTTCAACGAGGTCGCGATCGAGGGGGTCGAAGGCGCCGGCCCGGAAGCGGTCAAAGCGGCGGTCAAGGCGGCGCTCGCCAGGCCCTCGCCCGACCGGCTCCTGTTAATCGCGCAGGCTTACCGTCATGGTCTCACGACCGCCGAGATCCACGCCGCCTGCCGTTACGACAGCTGGTTTCTCGAACGCATCGGCGAGATCGTCGCGGCCGAGGAGGGGGTGCGTGCACAGGGGCTGCCGGCCGGTCCGACGGCCTTGTTGCGGCTGAAGCAGATGGGCTTCTCCGATGCCCGCCTGGCGCGGCTCGCCGGCACCGGCGAGGCTGAGGCGGCGGCGTTGCGGCACCGCCTCGGGCTGCATCCGGTCTACAAGCGCATCGATACCTGCGCCGCCGAGTTTCCCTCGCTGACCCCCTACATGTACTCCTGCTACGAGGGCGACGGCATCAGCCCGCCCGAATGCGAGGCGGATCCCAGCGAGCGCGACAAGGTGATCATCCTCGGCGGCGGACCCAACCGGATCGGCCAGGGGATCGAGTTCGACTATTGCTGCGTCCATGCCGCCTACAGCCTTTCCGCGGCCGGCATCGAGACGATCATGGTCAACTGCAACCCCGAGACGGTCTCGACCGATTACGACACCTCCGACCGGCTCTATTTCGAGCCGCTGACCGCCGAGGACGTGATCGAGATCGTGCGGGTCGAAGCCTCGCGCGGCCGGCTCCTCGGGGTCATCGTGCAGCTCGGCGGGCAAACCCCGCTCAACCTCGCCAAGGCGCTCGAACGCGCCCTTATCCCGATCCTCGGCACCTCACCCGATGCGATCGATCTCGCCGAGGACCGCCAGCGCTTTCAGCTCCTGCTGCGCGGCCTCGGGCTGCGCCAGCCGGAAAACGGCACCGCCTATTCGCCGGAAGAAGCCGAGGCGATTGCCCAGAGAATCGGCTATCCGGTGGTGATCCGGCCGTCCTACGTGCTGGGCGGCCGGGCGATGGAGATCGTGCACGACACATCGGGGCTCAACCGCTACATCCGCCGCGCGGTGATCGTCTCGGGCGCCAGCCCGGTCTTGATCGACCGCTATCTGCAGAACGCGATCGAGGTCGATGTCGATGCCGTCGCCGACGGCGCCGAGGTCTATGTCGCCGGCATCATGGAGCATATCGAGGAAGCCGGCATCCACTCGGGCGACAGTGCCTGCTCTTTGCCCCCCTACAGCCTCGATGCCGAGACGATCGCCGAGATCGAGCGGCAGACCGTCGCCCTCGCCCGCGCGCTCCATGTCGTCGGGCTGATGAATGTGCAGTTCGCCGTCAAAGAAGGCGATGTGTACGTGCTCGAGGTCAACCCGCGTGCGTCGCGCACCGTGCCCTTCGTCGCCAAGGCGACCGGCGTGCCGATCGCCAAGATCGCGGCGCGGGTCATGGCCGGGGAAAAGCTGGCGGCGCTGCTGCCGCACGGCCAGCGCCGAGCACGGTTGGCCTCTGGCCATGTCGCGGTCAAGGAGGCGGTGTTTCCGTTCGCGCGCTTCCCGGGCGTCGACCTGATCCTCGGGCCGGAGATGAAATCCACGGGCGAGGTCATGGGGCTGGACACCGATTTCGGGCGGGCCTTTGCCAAGGCTCAGCTCGGCAGCGGCAACGAGCTCCCCCTCTCGGGCTGCGTGTTCGTTTCGGTGCGCGATAGCGACAAGGAGGCGCTGGTCGCGCCATGCCGTCAGCTCGCCGCCTGGGGCTTCGAGCTGGTCGCCACGCGCGGCACGGCCCGGAAGCTGAACGAGGAGGGCGTGCCGGTCGGCTCGGTCAACAAGGTGCAGGAAGGTCGCCCGGATATCGTCGACGAAATGCGCAGCGGGCATATCCAACTCGTCTTCAACACCACCGAAGGCGCCCAGGCGATCGCCGACAGTTTCAGCCTGCGGCGCACCGCGCTGACCCACGACATTCCGTATTATACGACGGTCGCCGGGGCGCGCGCGGCGGTGCAGGCAATTGGCGCGCTGCGTGAGGGTTGCCTTGAAGTCGCGCCCCTGCAATCCTACCTTTGAACGCCTGTTTGGCTATCACGGGACGCGCCCGCGCCGATGAACAAGATCCCGATGACCGTGGACGGCTACGCCAGGCTGCAGGAGGAGCTGAAGCGCCTCAAATCGGTCGATCGCCCCGCGGTCATCCGCGCCATCGCCGAGGCGCGCACGCACGGCGATTTGGCGGAGAACGCCGAGTACCACGCCGCTCGCGAGCGCCAGAGCTTCATCGAAGGCCGCCTCGGCATCCTGGAGGACAAGATCGCCCGCGCCGAAGTCATCGACGTATCCAAGCTGTCGGGATCGGCGGTCAAGTTCGGTGCGACCGTCACCCTCGCCGATGAGGAAAGCGACGAGAAGCAGACCTTCAAGATCGTCGGCGAGGACGAGGCCGACATCAGAAACGGCCGGCTCTCGGTGACCTCGCCCCTGGCGCGCGCCCTCATTGGCAAGGGCAAGGGCGACAGCGTCGAGGTGCCGACCCCGCGCGGCAACAAATCCTACGAGATCGTCACCGTCGCCTTCGGGTGAGGGCGCAGCGAACCCGTCGTCTCTTCGGCCTCCGGCGCTTCGGCGAGCGGCACGCCGGGGACGGATTTCGAGACGCGCAGCACCAGCGCCGATTTGACCTGGGCGACATTGGGCGCCGCGGTCAGCTTGGAGCTCAGAAACCGTTGGTAGCTGTCCCAATCGGGCGCGACGATCTTTAGGAGGAAATCGGTTTCCCCGGCGAGCATGTGCGCCTCGCGCACTTCGGGCCAGGCCGCGACCAGGTTCTCGAAGGCCTTGAGATCGGCTTCGGCCTGGCTCAAGAGGCCGATCTGGGCAAACACGGTGACCGCGAAACCAAGCGCTTCCGGGCTGAGATCGGCATGATAGCCGCGAATGAGGCCGGCCATTTCCAGCGCGCGCACGCGACGCAGGCAGGGTGGCGGCGAGATGCCGACACGCCGCGCCAGCGCGATATTGGTCATGCGGCCGTTCGCCTGCAGCAGGTCGAGGATATGCCGGTCGATCCGGTCGAGCTTTGGCCCGCGCATGCGCAATCCCGTTCGGTTCCGCGCCCGTTCTGTTGTCCAGCCAGCGCCCGAAATCGCCCGAAGAATAGGAATTTCGCCGGCGCCGCGCAATTTCGTTGCGCCCCGGTCGCGCGGACAGCGGCGCGGCCGCCTTGCCGCCGCGGCTGGGTTTTCGTAAACCGGGCCGATGGCCGCCCTGTCGCTTGATGCCCGCGCTGATTTTCCTGCCCGAATGAGCGGGCCGGGGCCGAGCGTCTGGGTGCTGCATGACGGCAAGCCCGGCATGGCGAGCCAGGTGCTCGGCCTCGCCGAAGCCGCCGGCTTCCCGTTCAGCGAAAAGCCGCTGTCGGTCCGCCGCCCCTGGGCCTGGCTGCCGCCGCAGCTATGGGTCATGCCGCTTTCCGCCGCGACCCAGGCGGGGCTGCCCCTGGTGCCGCCGTGGCCCGATCTGGTCATCGGGTGCGGCCGCAACACGGCACGGCCGGCGCTGGCGATCCGCCGCGCCGGCGGCGGCCGGACCTTGGCGGCGCAGATCCAGGACCCGCGCGTCGGGCATGGCGAATTCGACATGCTGTTCGTCTGCCAGCACGACCGGCTGCGCGGACCGCAAATCGTCGTGACGCAGGGCGCCCTTCACCGCGTGACCGCGCAACTGCTCGCCGCGGAGCGCTGCCGGTTCCCGGCGCTCGAGCTTCTGCCGCGGCCGATCCTCGGCGTCTTGATCGGCGGCTCGAACCGGGCCTATCGCCTCGGCATGCGCCGCCTCGGCGAGATTGCCGACGCGGTCGCCGGGATGGTGCGGCAGCGTGGCGGCTCGGCCGTGGTGACGCCGTCGCGACGCACCGGCGAGGCGGGCCTGGCGCTGCTGCGCGAGCGGCTGGCCGGGCTGCCGGGCATGATCTGGGACGGCAGCGGCGCCAACCCGTATTACGCCTATCTCGCCGTCGCCGATGCGCTGTTGGTCACCGCCAATTCCGTGTCGATGGTCAGCGAAGCGGCGGCGACCGGCAAGCCCGTGCATATCCTCGGCCTCGACGGCGGCGACGCCAAATTCGCCCGCTTTCACGAGACGATGCGCCAGGCCGGGATCACCCGCCCGTTTGCCGGCCGGATCGAGAGCTGGCGCTACACCCCGCCCGACGACACCGCGCGGGCCGGGGCGGCGCTGCGCGAATTGGTGATGACGCGCGCCGCACGCCGGCCGCTTGTATAGTATCCCCTTGATCATGGCGCTGCGCATCGAAACCTTCGACAATGTCCGCGGCGGCAACACGCTTTACAAGGCGTTGAGCCACCCGCATGCGGCCGCCCCGGCGCGCGCGCTGGTGGCGGCGCTCGCCGCCCGGGCGCCGACCGCGATCGTCGATCCGCATGGCGCGGCGGACGGCTTCGCCGAGATTTTCGAGCTCGACGGGGTCGAGATCGCCGGCGTCTATGTGCAGGATGTGGTGCGCATCGGCAGCACGGTGCTCGGTCGCCGCGCCCTGCCGCTGACCGAACTCGCGGAGTGCGGCGCGGCATCGCTGCTTGTTGCGGCATTCGATGCGGAACGGCTGATCGGCCAGCTCCGGCCCTACCTGCCGGCGGGCGCGCGGCCCGTCAGCCTCGATGCGATGCGCATTCCCGAGGAGCGGCTGACCAATCGCCGCTTCTATCTCGATCCGCTCAACTTCGCGACCAATTTCGCGCTGTTTCGCGACACCGGTACGCTGCACACCCGCCTCGTCACCGCGAATTACTGGTCGGGCTACGGTTCGCCCGCGGCGACCTGCTGGTTGACCCTGTTCGACGGCGATGGCGAGGCGATTGCCGAGTGGTCCGAGGCCTGCGGCGCCGGCGGCGCCGCGATCTCGATCGACAGCCGCCGGGTGCGCGCCGAATTCGGGCTCGGCGACTTTGCCGGCCAGCTCTTCATCCATGTCGTCGGCGCGGCCGGCCACGACGTCGTCAAATACGCGCTCGACACCTTCGGCGACCCCGGGACGGCATGTGACGGGGCGCTGTCGTGCACCCACGACGCCAATGCCTGGCCGGCCGAGCGCTATGCCGGCCTGCCGGCGCCCGGACCCGGCGAACGGGTCATCCTGTGGGTCCAGAACAGCCACCCGACCGCGATCCCGGCGGGCGCGATCGGCGTCAACCCGATGGGCGAGGAGGCGGTCGTCGCCTTCCCCGAAGTGATCGGACCCTTCGCCAGCCGCGCCGTCGATGTCGCCGAGCTGCTGCCGGGCCTCGCCTGGCCGCGACAGATCGAGCTGCGCGCCGGCAAGCATGTCGTGCGCCCGCGCTATGAGGTTGTCGCCGGCGATCGTCGGCGCATCGCCCACGTCAATGTCGAGCGCGGCGATCTGGATCCCGACCCCCGGCTGCCGCTGCTCGCCGACGTTCTGGGCAAGGGCTATCTGCTGCCCGTGCCGATCCTGCCGCGCGGCGAATGGGAAAGCCTCCTGTTGCCGACGCCGATGGCGGTGTCGCAAAGCGAATTGCCGGTCGCCGCGCTGGTCTACGATGGCGAAGGAAACGAGATCGCACGGGCGCCGCTCGGCCGCCTGCCGCGCGACCACGCCGCCCTGCTGTCGCTCGATACGATCGCCGATGGGCTCGGGTCCGGCTATGGCCATGTCGAGCTGGTTTACGATTTCGCCAATGGCGGCAGTGGCGACGGCTGGCTGCATGCGCTGTTGCGCTATCGCCATCGCGTGAGCGGCCACGCCGCCGAGACCAGCTTTGGCGCGCATGTCTTCAACACGCTTCTCACCTACCGCGACGAGCCGCAATCCTATGTCGGCCGGCCGCCCGGCCTCTCGACCCGGTTGTTCCTGCGTCTCGGCGAGGAGGGCTACGACACGCTCTGCCACCTGATCTACCCGGCGTCGCGCCCGTGGCGCCCGGCCAGCGCAACCGAGATCGTTCTCTACCACCGCGAGGGGACCGAAATCGCCCGTGCTGCGCTGGCGATTCCCTGCTCGGGGTCGCGGCTCTTGCGCTATCACGCGCTGTTCGACGCGGCCACCCGCGCCCGCGCCGGCGCCGGCGCCTACGCCATCATCCGCGACGCAACCTGCCGATTGTTCGGCTATCACGGGCTGATCGGCCAGGGCGGCGCGTTCAGCCTCGATCATATGTTCGGATTCTGACCGGGATCCTGGACGTTGGCGGCGGTGCGGTCGCCGCGGCGCCAAAAAATGTTGTACTATGCTGTCCAATCGATCGGCCCAGGGATTTGAGAATTGCGCGATGCCGGAGCAGCACTACAGCAAGGTCTTGATTATCGGCGCGGGGCCGGCCGGCTTTACCGCGGCGATTTATGCCGCGCGTGCCAATCTTCATCCGATCCTCGTCGCCGGAATCCAGCCCGGCGGGCAGCTGACGATCACGACAGATGTCGAAAACTACCCCGGCTTTGCCGACATCATCCAGGGACCCTGGCTGATGGAGCAGATGCAGGCCCAGGCCGAGCATGTCGGCACCCGCATCATCCAGGACCACATCGTCGCGCTCGACCTCTCCCGGCGCCCGTTCCGCGCCACCGGCGATTCGGGCGATCTTTACTTCGGCGACACCGCGATCGTCGCGACCGGCGCGCAGGCGCGCTGGCTTGGGCTGCCGAGCGAGGCGGCGTTCCGCGGCTTTGGCGTGTCGGCCTGCGCCACCTGCGACGGCTTTTTCTTCCGCGACCAGGAGGTGGTTATCGTCGGCGGCGGCAACACCGCCGTCGAGGAGGCGCTCTACCTGACCAATCACGCAAGGCGGGTCACCCTGGTGCACCGGCGCAACGCGCTGCGCGCCGAGAAGATCCTGCAGGATCGCCTGTTCCGCAACCCGAAGATCGACATCGTCTGGGACAGCGCGGTCGAGGAGATTCTCGGCATCCCCGAGCCGCCGCAGGTCACCGGGGTCAGGCTGCGCAACCTGCGCACCGGCGCCATTGCCGAGCGCGCCTGCGACGGCGTCTTCGTCGCGATCGGCCACACGCCGGTCACCGATCTGGTCAGGGGCCAGCTGCCGCTCGATGCGGAGGGCTACATCCTGACCAAACCCGATTCGACGGCGACGGCGATTGCCGGCCTATTCGCTGCCGGCGACGTCAAGGACAAGATCTTTCGCCAGGCGGTGACCGCCGCGGGGCTCGGCTGCATGGCCGCGCTCGAGGCGGAGAAGTTTCTCGCCGTAGCGGAGGATGCCGCGGCCGCGCGCGCCGCCGAATAGCGGTGGCGGATCGGGCGAGCGCGGGGAGGGGCCCCGGAAGGCAAGCAAATGGCGATGGACTGGGACAAGTTGCGGGTTTTTCATGCGGTTGCCGAGGCGGGCAGCTTCACCCATGCGGGCGAGGCGCTCAATCTCAGCCAATCCGCCGTCAGCCGGCAGATCAGCGCGCTCGAGGAAAGCCTCAGCGTGCCGCTGTTCCACCGGCATGCGCGAGGCCTCATCCTGACCGAGCAGGGCGAATTGTTGTTCCGCACCGCGCGCGAGGTCTTCGCCAAGCTGGCGATGTCGGAAAGCCTGATCTCCGAATCGAAAGACCGGCCGAAGGGACCGTTGAAGATCACGACGACGGTAGATTTCGGCTCGATCTGGCTGACGCCGCGCATCCGCGAATTTCTCGATCTCTACCCCGAGATCCAGGTCAGCCTGGTCGTCGACGATTTCGGAACTCGACTTGTCGATGCGCGAGGCCGATGTCGCGATCCGCATGTCGCCGCCGCGCCAGCCGGATCTGATCCAGCGCCATCTCGTCAGCGTCCAGGTGCACATCTACGGTGCGCCCGACTACCTCAAGAAATACGGCACGCCGCAGCGCGCCGAGGACCTCGACGAGCATCGCCTCATTGTCTACGGCGAGGATGCCCGCCCGCCGGTGCCGGGCGTGAACTGGCTGCTCGATATCGGCGCCAAGCCGGGGCGCGACCGCCGGCCGATCCTCGCCGTGAACAACACCTACGGCAAACTGCGGGCGGTGAGCAGCGGCCTCGGCCTGGCCTCGCTGCCTGATTTTGTCGCGGTCGAGAACGGCAACCTCGTGCGCGTGCTGCCGGAGCTGAGCGGTCCGCCGAATGAGGCGTTTTTTGTCTATCCGGAGGAGCTGCGCTCGTCGAAGCGGATCAGCGTATTCCGCGATTTCCTGTTGCGCAAAGTAGCCGAGGGTCGCCTCAGCTAATTGTCGAGTGCGGCGAGTTGCCGCGGGGTTTGCGCGGCCCGGCGACAGCATTGCGGTTTTTGCAGACGAGCCAGGACGAATTCCCGTTGGTGATGAGCCGCGTAATCCGCGATGTTTCGCCCGGCGCGATACTCGATCGCGGTGAGTTTCCGGGGCTGGGTAGCCTCGAATGAGTTTCCGGGACTTGCGCCCGGAAAGAGGGTCTTCGGACCCTTACGTCTCCTAGACGTGAAGCCTCCCTGTTCAAACTTGGCCGGACCTTCGGGTTCGGCCAATTTCTTTTGCGTCGGGCGGGCGAGTTGGCTCCGCCGTGTTGATGGCGCGGCGTCCGAGGGACGACGGCGCTATCTGGCGGCTGCTCGCGCCGTCCCGTGAACGAATGCCCAGAAGCTGTCGTCCATCGCGCCCGACCGGCTCGTCAGGTACGGGAAATGGCCATAGACGAGCGACAGCTGCCGGTCTGCTTCCTTGGCGCTTTGCCCGGCGATCGCGTATTCGTAGAGCGCCGCGACCAGCCCCGACCGGTCGGCGCCCGACATGCAATGAATCAGCAGCGGCTTCGGCGCGTTGCGCACGATCTCGAGGATCTGCGCGATCTGCCGGCCGGTGACGAAGCGCTTTGCCGATATCGGGTAATCGTAATGGACAAGGCCGAGCTCGCGCGACTCGGCCAGTTCGTTGTCGTACCACGGCGATCCGGCATTCGCGCCGCGCAGATTGAGCACCGATTTGATGCCGTACTCGTGGGCGACCGACCCCAGACCGTCCTTGCCCAATTGCGCCGAGCGGTAGAGGACGCCGTCCTGTACCGCATGGACGTTGCCCTCGTAGATGATGATGCCGCAATAGGCGCCGAACGAACCGGCGATCAGCCCGACGGAAACCGCGGCGACCTTGAGCGATCGAATGAGCCATGCGACCGGCCGCGACCGCACCGTCCGATCGCCGGTTTTCGAGTTGACCCAGTCAAGCTGTCGAGCGGTCATGCCGCGATCCGATTTGCCGTTGCTGCGATGTCGTCGCGCACATTCTCTCCGACGCCATGCCGCGCGGCAAGGCGCAATCAGGTATAACCGACGGCCGAGGATCACCGAGAGGCGAGATCAGCGAGGCCGATCAATGGCGATGACGATTGCCGCTATCTACCGCTACCCGGTCAAGGGCCTCAGCGCCGAGCGGCTGGAGCGGGTGCTGCTCGCCCCCGGCGAATGCCTGCCGCAGGACCGGCGCTTTGCGATCGCGCTGCCCGGGACCCGGTTCGATCCGGAGCGGCCGGAATGGTTGGCGAAAACCCATTTCGTCATGCTGATGCGCGACGAAAAGCTGGCGCGGCTCAATACCCGCTTCGCGGCAGAGACGGGCGAGCTGACGATCATCGCAGTCTGGCGAGCCTGCCGGCGGCACCGCGCTGCGGGCCTCTCTCGCCGAACCCGAGGGGCGCCGCGCCGTCAGCGAGTTTCTGGCGGATTTCCTGGGGCCTGCTGTCGAGCGCCCGTTGCGCATCGTCGAGGCGTCGGGCCATGCCTTTGCCGACGCGCGCAAGAAGCCCGATGCGACCGCCGATAAATACGTCTCGCTGATCAACCTGGCGAGCGTCGCCGCGCTCGAACGGCGCGTGGCGGCGCCGGTCGATCCGCTCCGCTTCCGCGCCAATGTCTATTTCGACGGGGCGCCGGCCTGGAGCGAACTCGGCTGGATCGGCCGCGAGATCGCGCGGGGCGGCACGCGCTTGCGCGTGGTGTCCGCGATCACGCGGTGCGCGGCGACCGAGGTCAACCCGGCGACCGCCGAGCGCGACCTCGATATCATCGGCGCCTTACAGAGCGGCTTCGGCCACAATCTGATGGGGGTCTACGCCGAGGTGATCGAGGGCGGCGACATCGCGATCGGCGACGAATTGGCGCTGCGGCAGATGAATGGCACTCGAACTTGATGGTTTGCCGAGTCGGCGCGGCGCGTGCCGCGCGGGTAGTAACTCCGGGGCTTTGGCAAGCGATGTGATGGGATCTGCCGGTGAGGCAGCGCTTGCCGCTCCCCTGCGAAAACGCTATTCATGCGGACCGCACGGGGAGCGTCATGACGCTCCGCCGTTATATGCTTGGGACTGGGCGGCCCATTACATTGCATCTCTGCATCGACCCCATCGAATAGCGGCCGCATGATGCCACCTTGACGGGAAGACTACTGTAGAGTTGCAGACATCAGGCAAATCGGTAATGGATGATAAATACGAGTTTACCGTAGACTGGTTCTCCCAGTACTGGAATAATTGGGTCAGTCTGACGGCGAATCAAAGGATCTCCAAAATTCTTGAAATTGGTTCATTCGAAGGTCGGTCGGCCTGCACGATGATTGACCATTTCAGCAGGACCGCGCCGCTCGAAGTGTTCTGTATCGATCACTGGAGTGGTGGCACCGACCAGACCGGGTTCGATATGGCAAAAGTGGAGCAACGGTTCAACCGTAATATTCAAAGGGCAATCGCAGGAACGGCCAACCCTGTCAAAGTTCAAAAGCATAGGGGAAAGTCGATAGAAATGCTGTCCGCCCTGTTGGTCAACGGATATCGAGAATATTTTGATCTTGTTTTTGTCGATGGCAGCCATGAAGCCCCGGATGTGCTCGGAGATCTGGTGCTATCCTATGAACTCTGCGCATCAGGTGGTCTTATGATTTGTGACGATTACTTATGGAGCGGCGTTCCGCACGGGAGCGAGGACCTTCTTGCTATGCCTCGGTTAGCGATTGACGCATTTGGCCGCGTATTCACCCGAAAGGTGGCATTATGGGGCGGCCTGCCGCTCTACCAGATGTATTTTCGGAAGACGGCTTGATTACGGCCAACGGGGACCTTCTAAGGCATGCATCGTATCGAGTACTGACGCGAGAACATCGTGCAAGGAACAATTGAGACCTTTGAGACTGAGCGGGACGTTAGATCGAGTTCTGTTGTCGTTAACGATGTTTCTTTACGCAATCGGCAAGGGGTTACGAGAATCGCTATTATTACCATGGTTTACAATGAGCGTATAAATCTTCCGGTATGGCTACGGCATTACCGTCGAATAGCGCCAAGTGCCAACTTGTTCGTGATCGATCATTCGAGCGATGACGGCAGTACGGAAGATTTGCACGGCGTCAGCAAAATTCCGATTCCCAGAGACAACTTCGACGAGCATGATCGGACCTTTCTAATCAATTCATTACAGCAGGGGTTGCTTCGATACTACGATGTGATCATCTACACAGACTGCGACGAGTTGCTGGTTCCCAATCCGGCGACCGCCGACACGCTCGAAGCCCATCTGCGGGTTAGCCGTTACCGCCACGCATCGCCGGTCGGGATCGAGGTGGTCCATATCGTTGACGCCGAACCGCCCCTTGACTTCACGCGGCCGCTGTTGTTGCAGCGCCGATACGGCCAATTCCATTCCAGTATGTGCAAACCCGTGATCACCCGCGTTCCCTTGAAATGGGAGCCGGGATTTCACACCTGCAATCAGCGCGTCAATATCGACAAGGACCTCTACCTGTTCCATATCAAGCAGATTGATAAAGACGAAGCGCTGCGGCGACAACATGTCTTACAGCAACTTCCTTGGTCGAGAGATGCTATTGCGGCGGGCCATGGTGCTCATCACCGGTACGATGATCAGCGGTTCGTGCGCGAGTTTTTTCTCGATCCAGCCAATCTGTTGCGACAGCTGGGTGCGCGTGAATTCGCATTCGACTCGGAGATTGCGAGATTGCAGAAGGAGACCCACGAGGTCTCCGGTATCTTCCACTTTCCGGATTTTAGGGGGCCGGTCGTAGAAATTCCGGAAATTTTCCGGACAGCATTCTGATCGATTTCTCGCGATCGATCAGTCGTCTTCAGTATCCGGCTATGGCACCCGGCGGTTATCCGAACCGCCACGGCCGGGGTCCGATTTCCTCCCCGGCAATGCGGTTCCATCTTCGCCCACCGGGCGTTGGTCTAGCTTGGGGGAAGCCCAGATCTCGACAGACCCTGGTCTAGCGGCATGGGCCCTCCAGTCGGGGGTCTGTGGCGCGTCGATGCGCATAGCTTATTGCCGTCGGACGAGCAGTTGACCGCATATTCCCTCGCGCCCCGAACAAAAACACCGCGTTCGGTACCGCCAGGCGGCGCCGAACGCGGTGGCAACCCGACCGAGATTGCCGTCGGATCAAAGATCCGTGGCGATGGTATGAAAGATCGAGCTGAGGTTGGTTCCGACCAGCTGAAACGCGGCGATCGCCGCGACGGCGATCAATGCGGCGATAAGGCCGTATTCAATCGCGGTCGCCCCGTCCTCGCGTTTCAAGAGCGTCATCAGTGTGGCAAACATGCAGTTCCTCCTATGGGCGCTGACCCCTCCAAGATTACCGGGCAAAGCTTGCCAAAGCCTTAAAGTCAGCAACCACGACGGTGCCATAGGGCATCCGATCGCGCAACACGGTAGAGATTTTCGCGCGGCATTCGCGGCAAATGCGATCTGCATTTGAGGCAACATCGCGGAGATCCGCACACGCCAGACGATGCCGGCGGATCGCAAAAACCCGCGGCATCGCCGCTTGTCAGCACCGCCGCGGACCCTGTCACGGCGCCACCGGTAAGGCGACCCGGCTCAGCCGGCGCCTAGCGCATCGATCTCCTCGTCGCTGGGGAACCGCCCGGTTTGTTTTTTCGAGAACGCAAGGCGACCGTTGACAGTAATCTCGAACGCACCGCCCACCCCCGGCACCAGCTCGACTTCGGCACCGTAACGCGCTACCAGCCTTGCCCTCGCACGGAGGGCCCGCGGTTCATAGTTTCAGGGCTTGCACCACTCGATTCTGACCTTCATCGCCACCCTCCGCCGTGTTGGCCCCGCGCAACGCTTCGCCCGGCGAGCTTACCATCAGATCAGCGCGCTTGTCAGGCCGCGGATTAAGGCCGCGGATTAGGATTGGCGAGCGGCTTGCCGAATTCGACTATGGTTGACCGGCCGACGGGGGCCCGGTTTGGGATGCCGCCGGATCGGTCCGGGCGGACGGCGCATAACGATTTTGCAAGGAGTGCGTGCAACGATCGCGGCTCCCCGGAGATTGCCGCCGCGCGCCTGTCCATGAGCGGGTCATCGTTGAAGACAGCCATTACTCCTTCCGGTCAGAGTGCCTCGCCGACCCTCGGCGCCAGCCTGCGCAACTATGTGCAGATCGCGCGCCCCGACCACTGGATCAAAAACATCTTCATCGTGCCAGGGTGGGCGGCGGCGCTGGCCGTGGCGCCGCATTCCGGCGGCATCGCGGCGCTGCCGCTCGTCCTGGCGCTGGTCAGCGTGTGCCTCTTGGCCTCGGCCAATTACACGATCAACGAGTTCCTCGACGCTCAGTACGACCGGTTCCATCCGCTGAAGAGCGATCGGCCGGGCGCGCGCGGCCTGCTCGACGGCCGCCTCGTGCTGTTGCAATACCTGTTGCTCGCGGCCTTGGGGCTCGCCGTCGCCGCGCAGATCAACAATCCTTTCGCTCTGACCGGCCTGGCGCTGGTGGCAATGGGACTGGTCTACAACGCGCCGCCGCTGCGCACCAAGGACAAGGCCTATCTCGACGTGCTGTCCGAATCGGTCAACAACCCGATCCGGTTTCTGATGGGCTGGTTTGCCGTCACCGGCGATTTCCTGCCGCCGGCCAGCGCCCTCTTGGCCTATTGGATGGGCGGCGCCTTCCTGATGGCGATCAAGCGCTATTCGGAATATCGCGGCATCGGCGACCCTGCCCGAGCCGCGCTCTATCGCCGCTCGTTCGCCCGCTACAGCGAGCAGTCGCTGCTGTTGTCGGGCTTCTTTTTCGCGCTGTGCTCGGCGTTCTTCACCGCCATCTTCCTGATCAAATACCGGGTCGAGTTCCTGCTCCTCTTCCCGCTGATCGCCACCTTGTTCACCTGGTATGTTGCGATCGGGCTGAAGCGCGATTCGGCAGCGCAGGCGCCGGAAAAACTGCACCGCGAAGTCGCCTTCCTGTGCTTTGCCGCCTTCACCTTCCTGGTTGCCGGGGTGTTGTTCTTTGTCGACCTGCCGTTTCTGCGGGCATTGATGGAGCCGCATTTCATCGAGACCGGCGCGGCCCTGTCCGGACTGCGATGAGCGGGCAGCCGGCCGCGCCGAGGGCGGCCGCGAGCGCGGGCGATCTCGCCGCTTCATTGCAATGGCGCCCCGGGAGCGACAAGTTTCGCCTGCTTGCCGCCATCCTCTTGGCGCTGTCTGCCGCCTACGGGGCCGCCTACCTGGCGGTGAGCCTCTCCCGGGGCTGGCCCGGCGGGTTCGGCGATTCATTCGCGCTGTGGAGCTGGGGCCGTTTCCTCGGCGATCACCCCGCTTCATCGATCTACGATCCCGCCGCCCTGCGCTCGGCGCAGCTGGCGCTCGGCATGGCTCCGGGCGCTTCCTACCCCTTTGCCTATCCGCCGGGCTATCTGCCGGTATTGTGGGCCCTCGGGCAGCTGCCCGGCCCGGTCGCGTGCGCCGTGCTGATTGCCGCGACGCTGCCGCTTTACCTCTGGGCGACGGTCGGCCGGAACTGGCGGTCGCCGGCGCTGCTCGCGGCCCTGGCGGCGCCGACGACGGCGATCGGCATCGTCTCCGGGCAGAGCGGCTTTCTCGCCGCCGCGCTGTTGGCCGGCGGGATGCGCCTCGCGGCCGACAATCCGCTCGCCTGCGGGGTGCTGCTCGGGCTGTTGAGCTACAAGCCGCAGCTCGGCCTCCTGGTTCCCGTCGCGCTCGTCGCTGCCCGCCTCTGGCGCACCCTCGCGATTGCCGCTCTGACGGCGATCCTTCTCGTCGTCCTGACCAGCATGCTGTTCGGCGGTACGATCTGGCTCAGCTGGGCCGCCGCGCTCCCCGGATTCTCGCGCCAGTTCGCCGCCGAGAGCAGCCAGATCGTGCACCTGATGCCGACGGTCTTCGCCGCCCTGTTGCAGCTCGGGGTTCCGCCGGCGCTGGCGCAATCGGCGCAGTGGGCGGCGACGGCGATGGCGGCGGCGATCGTCTGGGCATTGTTCCGTTCCGGCCCGGCGCCGCTGGCCGGCGCCGGGCTCCTGGTCGCGGCCTTGCTCGCGACGCCCTACGCCTTTGTCTACGACATGCCGATCCTGGCCACGGCGGTAATCTGGTTCGTCGCCGAGCGATATCGTGCCGGCGATGCGTTCGGGACCGGCGAGATCCTGGCGATCATGTCAGCGTTGCTCTCGCCGATCGCGCTGGCGGCTGGGAATTCCGTCTTCCCGCTCGCCACGCTGTCGCTGGTTCTGCTGCTCGGCATGATTGTCCGCCGGTGGCGCCGGTTGCCTCCGGCCCGCGGCTGACATTGCGGGGTTGCGCTCGGCCCTGCCCGGCGCGAGTTCTGGCGGCATCGGGCAGGGCAGGCGGAGAATGCGAAAATGGCCGACAGCAATGGCACCGAACGATGGCAAGACGCGCTCTATGACCTCTTGCGCCGCAACAATGTCACCCAGTTCGCCTATGTGCCGGACGCCGGACACCGCATCCTGATCGACCGCTCGCTCGCCGACCCCGGCGCGCTATCGGTGGCATTGACCACCGAGGAGGAGGGCGTCGCCCTGCTCGCCGGCGCCGATCTCGGCGGGGCGCGCGGCGTCCTGCTGATGCAGTCGAGCGGCACCGGCAATTGCGTCAACATGCTGTCCCTGGTCAAGGGCGGGCATTTCCCGCTCTTGACGCTCATCAGCATGCGCGGCGATTTCGGCGAGGGAAACCCCTGGCAATACCCGATGGGCCAGGCGGTCGAGCCGGTGTTGCGGGCGATGGGGGTGATCTGCCTGCGCATCGAAGAGCCCGCGGAGGTGATCCCGACCGTCGATGCGGCCTTGACGATGGTGTTTCAGGGCGGCAACGCGGTCGCCGTGCTGCTGACCCAGAAATTGCTCGGCGCCAAGGCATTTTGAGGAGCGAGGCGATGGCGAGCTATCCCCAGGGTGTCGACATGGCGGCGGCGATTGCCGCCGGCTTCGTGCTCGACCGGCGTGACGCCGTGCCGGCGCTGATCGGCCATCACGAGGATTTCCTGTTCGTGACCGGGCTCGCCGGAACGGCGCGCGACATCGCCGCCTTGACCCATGACGGCACGCATATCTACACGATGGCGGGGGCGATGGGCGGCGCCGCGATGATCGGGCTCGGCCTCGCTTTGGCGCGGCCCGACAAGCGGGTGCTGGTCGCGACCGGCGATGGCGAACTCTTGATGAATATCGGGGCATTGGCGACGATCGCGGTGTTGAACCCGGCCAACCTGGCGATCGTCTGCGTCGATAACGGCCATTACGGCGAGACCGGCTACCAGAAGAGCCACACCAGCCTCGGCGTCGATCTCGAACGGATCGCTGCCGGGTCCGGCATCAGGCGCACCCGCACGGTGGCGAGCGAATCCGATCTCGCCGACGGCGCGCGCCTCATCCGCGAAGGCAACGGCACCGCCTTCGTGGTGCTCCGGGTCAAGCCCGACGATCCGCCGCCCTACAAGCGCAACCTCGACCCATCCGCCTGCCGCCTCCGCTTCCGCACCGCCCTCCTGGGTCCCGGATAGCGCTCCGCGCCTCAGGTGGGGGCGTAGCGCTTCGGCAGCATCGCGTGGATGCCCTTGTTGCCGTCGACGAGCTGGGTCACCCGCAAATCGACCGCCAGGCTGGCGAACATATAAGCGTCGTCGGGCGGCAGGCCGAGGCGCTCGCCGATCAGGTCGATCATCTCGCGCAGCGCTGCCTTGGCGGCGTCGTCGAGATCCTCGTTGAACGCCATCGTGATGTGGTGCGACGGGGTTTCCGCACGGGGCAGACCGAACTTCACGTCCTTGCGCAGCGTCAGGCGGAACGTGCCGGACAGCGCGGTTTCGAGCGCGGTCACGCACACTTCGCCGTCGCCTTGCACGCCATGCCCGTCGCCAACCGAAAACAGCGCTCCCGGCGCCCATACCGGAAGATAGAGCGTCGCTCCGGCGACCAGTTCCTTGCAATCCATGTTGCCGCCGAACTCGCGCGGCACGATCGAGGTGCAGGCGCCATAAACCGGCGGCGGCGCGACCCCCATCACCCCGAAAAACGGCGCCAGATCGATTTCCGCGCCCCACGGCAAGGTGGCGATGCCGCGCTGGCGGTCGATGCCGCTGTGCCAGATCTTGTGGATCGGGAAATCCTCGGGCAGCGTGCCGGCGAGCGGCCGGATCCGGGTGTAGCCCCAATTCTGCCGGCATTCGATCGCGAGGATGTCGATCTGCAGAACGTCGCCCGGCTCTGCCGTCTCGACCGCGATCGGCCCGGTCAGGATGTGGGCGCCGAGCCGCGGGGTCAGCGCGCCATGGATCGCGCGATGCTCGGCGAGGATCTCGAAAGCCGGGTCGGCGGGCAGGATGTCGCGCCCGCCCGACACGCAGTCGATCGTCACCGTATCGCCCGGGAAGACCGTCAGTACCGGCTTCAGCGCCGCGTCGAAAAAACCCCAATGGCAATGATTGGGCGAGCACGCCACGGTGTGATGCTGCGACATCGTTCTGCCTCCTCTCGACCGGAGCGTCCGCTCTATTTTTCCTTGTCGCCGGCTTTTATCGCGTCCGCGGCGACCTGCATCTTGATGATCTTGTCGGGATTGGCGACGGCGCCGCTGCGCGGATCGCCCTTCTTGATCTGATCGACGAATTCCATCCCGGATGTGACCTCGCCCCAGATCGTGTACTGGTTGTCGAGGAACGGCGCCGGCGCGAAGCAAATGAAGAACTGGCTGTCGGCGCTGTCCGGGTCCTGCGCGCGCGCCATGCCGACCGTGCCGCGCAGGAAATGCTCGCGCGAGAACTCGGCCTGCAATTTGTGGCCGGAGCCGCCGGTCCCGGTGCCGGTCGGGTCGCCGGTCTGCGCCATGAAGCCCGCAATGACGCGGTGGAACACCACGCCGTTATAGAAGCCCTGCCGGGTCAGCCGCTTGATCTGTTCGACATGATGCGGCGCGAGATCGGGCCGCATCGCGATCACCACCCGCCCGGCCGGCACGTCCATGTAAAGCGTGTTTTCCAGGTCAGCCGCCATTGCCGTGCCTCCAAGAGCAAGGGCGGCAATCGCCGGCAGCAGCCGCCGCAACCATGCAACCATCGATGAACCCCCCAGGTCAAACCGTGCGTCAAACAGCCCGTTCGCGGGCGTACCAGCCGCCATGGCGGAAGCGGTCGAGATAGCTCGGCAGGACCGCCTCGACCGCGGTCGGCGCGATGCCGAGCGTCGCCAGGGTGAGCGCGCCCGACGACACGACATTGTCGCGCTTCAGCATCTCGACCTGGTCCGGCGTCAAGGGCGGGTTCGGCAAGAGCGACAGCAACCGTGCCTGGAATGCGGCAAGCCCGAACGGAATGTCGATCAACAGCCGCTTGCGGTGGATCTCGGCCAGCAGCAGCTCCACCAGCGCGCGGAAGGTGTAGATTTTTGGCCCGCCGAGCTCGTAGGTGCGCCCGGCCGTCGCCGCATCGTCGATAACGCGAACCACGGCATCGGCAACGTCGCCGACATAGACCGGCTGGAACCGGGTCTCGCCGCCGCCGATCAGCGGCAGCACCGGCGAGACCGTCGCCAGTGCCGCGAAACGGTTGAAGAACTGGTCCTCCGGCCCGAACACGACCCCGGGCCGCAGGATCGTCGCGGTCGGGAAGGCGTCGCGCACCGCCTCCTCGCCGGCCGCCTTGCTGCGGGCGTAGGCCGAAGAGGAGCGCGGATCGGCGCCGATCGCCGAGAGGTGGACAAAGCGCAGGGCGCCGGCCTCGCGCGCCAGGCGTGCGAGGCGCGCCGGCGCCACGTGGTGTATCATGTCGAAGCGCTGCGAGCCGCTTTCGTGCAGAATGCCGACGAGGTTGACGACCGTGTCGTTGTTGGCGACGAAAGCTGACAGCATCCTGTCGTCGTCGATCGACAGGTTGACGAGGCCGACCTGGCCGACATCGCCCTTCAACTTGAGGAACCTGGCGGCAGTGGCGGTGCGCCCGCCGACGTCCAGCACGTCGCCGCGCTCGGCCAGCCGCTTGACCACATAGCGCCCGATGAACCCGGCGCCGCCGAGGATCGCCACCCGATGCTGTTTCATGCCCGCTCCAAGAAGCGCGACCGCATTATCAAAAGCGCCGATCTTCGGCAATATCGCCGGCATGCGCTATTTTTCCAGCGCCCTCCCCGCGAAGGCACCGCTTTTGCGGGGGTGTTGGTAATCTGCAAGGAACGAGTGGAATGGCCGCAACCGACGAGAAATCCGCAGCTGCGGCGTGGTTCGCGGCGCTGCGCGACAGGATCTGCGCGGCCTTCGAGGCGGTCGAGGATGATTATGCCGGCCCCGACCGGGCGACGCTGACGCCGGGCCGCTTTGTGCGCACCGACTGGCAGCGGCCGGGCGGCGGGGGCGGGACGATGGCGGCGATGCATGGCCGGGTGTTCGAGAAGGTCGGGGTCAACGTCTCGACCGTTTTCGGCGAGTTCGCCCCCGAATTCCGCAACGAGATCCCCGGGGCCGATCAGGATCCGAGGTTCTGGGCGAGCGGCATCTCGCTCGTTGCCCATATGCGCTCGCCGCTGGTGCCGGCCGCGCATATGAACACAAGGCACGTCGTCACCGCCAAGTCGTGGTTCGGCGGCGGCGCCGACCTCACCCCGATCTACCCCGATCCCGAGGCCGCCCAACACTTCCACGAAGCCCTCGCCGCCGCCTGCGGCACCTACGATCCGGGCTGCTACGCCCGATTCAAAGCCTGGTGCGACGAATATTTCTATCTGCCGCACCGCGGCGAGCCGCGCGGCGCCGGCGGCATCTTTTTCGACGATCTCGACAGCGGCGATTGGCAACGCGATTTCGCCTTTGTGCGCGCGGTCGGCGAGGCGTTCCTCGCGGTTTTCCCGGCGATCGTGCGGGCGCGGATGAACCGGGCGTGGACCGCCGAACAGCGCCGCCACCAGCTCGTCCGCCGCGGCCGCTACGTCGAATTCAACCTGCTCTACGATCGCGGCACCCGGTTCGGCCTCAAGACCGGCGGCAATGTCGAGGCGATCCTGATGTCATTGCCCCCCGAGGCCGCCTGGCCGTAAGGCCGTCCCATCAGTGCTTGATGCTCGTATAAGGCAGGATTACGTCGCCGGCCTTGTACTCGTCGGGCCACAGCACCGTCTCGCCCTTGCCGTCGCGGAAATCGTCGACGCTGGTGCCTTTGATGTTCTGGAACTGCACGGTCAGGATGCGCGAGTTCGCCCATTCGCCCTTGTTGCCGAACTTGACGTTGCCGACGACGGTCTTGAACGTATGGGTGCGGATATAGTCGGCGATCTTGTCCTGGTCGAGGCTTCCGACACCGTTGACCGCGTCGCCCAGCACTTGCAGATCGGCATAGGCCCAGGGGCCGAGATAGTAGCCGAGCGGGTTGACCCCTTCCTTGGCCGCGCGCGCCTGGTATTCCTTGAGGAACTCCATGACCCCGGGAAAGCGCAGTTTCGGCGCCGGCAGCCACCAGTCGAACGTGATGATGCCGTTCAGCATCGGGCCAAGCTCGGTCTTCAGCACGGTGCTTTGCGGCCCGGTCAAATTGCCGCCGAACACCTTGGTTTTGAGGCCCAGCTCGTTGACGCTGCGGATGACGCCGACGCTGTCGGCCGGATAGGAGGAGATGAACACGACATCCGGGTTGGTCGCCTGGATCGCGCGGATGATCGGGCTGAAATCGGTCGTATTCAGCGGGTAGGTCTTGTCGTAGACGACCTGCAGCCCGGCCTTTTTCAGATTTGTGCGGGCGCCGTCGGTGCTGTTGCGGGTCGCCTCGCCGTCGCCGGTGGCGAGCGCGATCGTCTTCAGCCCGAGCTTCTCCTTGTTCTGCTTGATGATGTCGAAGAAGCCCTCGGAAATGGCCGCGCGCGGGTCCTGGCCGACCGGCAGCATCGAGAAGTAGTTCGGGTATTTGAATTCCTCGTTGATGTCGAGCGCGAAGAGACCGATGAACGTCATCTTGTGGGCGATGACGACCGGCATCGCCGGCGCGGCGATATTGGTGCCGTAGCCGGAAACGACGAGGTCAACCTTGTCGACATCGAGCAGCTTTGTATAGATGCCGGGCACCAGGGACGGGTTGGTCTGGTCGTCGTAGAAGTCGAGCTTGACCGGTCGGCCCAGGATCCCGCCCTTCTTGTTCTGGTTCTCGGCCCAGATCTGCATCGCCAGGAGGCCGCTTTTGCCGTTGACGGCAAGCGAGCCGGTCTCGGCCATCGAGAACCCGATCACGATCGGCTTGCCGCTCGGCGCTTTGGCCGCGGTCTGGGCCGATGCGGCGGGCGCCGCGAGCAGCAATGCCGCGAGCGCCGCGGCAATTGGCCTTCCAATCATCGTCTCCCCCTATGTGTTTCTGTTTGCGGTACCTGCGCTGGTACGAGATTGCGCGGTCGCCGCGTTCCCCGCAATGACGATCGTGAGCGGAGCGAAGGAAACTCGCAGCGAGGGACGCCGCTACACCGGCGCCTCGTCCGTCGATGGCATGAGGAACTGATAGACCGCGGCGCAGTCCTTGCGGCCGAGGCCGTGCGCCGAGGCCATCCGGTAGAACGGAATGGTCGTGATGGGCTTCGCGTTGCTCAGCCCATCCTACGGTTGCATCGCCCGCGCGACCGCGACCAGCATCGCGTCGCTGCCGCGCCCGCCGACGATCGACAGTCCGATCGGCAGGTCGCCGACCATCGCACCCGGGATGCTGACCTGCGGCACCCCGGTAAGTCCGCCATGGCAGCACAACGCGGTGATGCGGTCGCGCAGCGGATCGAGCGCGGATAATGGCTGGCCGCAGAACGGCGCCGGGAACGGCGTCGTCGGCAGGCAGAGGATCGTCCCGGCCGGCAAGAGCTGGCGCATCCGGCCGCGCGCCTCCTCGCGCATCAGCGAGGCCCAGGCCCGCTCGCTCGCCGGAATCGCCGAGCCGAAGGCGAGGTTGCGCGCGACGCTGAACTGGAAGCGCGGGTTGACCTGGTCGATCCAGTCGCGAAAGGTCAGCCACGCTTCGTAGGGCTGCAGCGTCCGCTGCGCCCGCGCCCAGGCCACCAGGCCGGGCGGCGCCATCGCCTCCTCGCGCACCTCGCCGATCAGCGCGCCGAGCCGCGCCACCAGCGGTTCGAGCGCCGCCGCCGTTTCCGGGTCGGCGAGCGCGAAGGCATCGGTCGCGACGACAAGCCGCGTCGGCAATCCATCCGGGATCGCCTCGCCGAGCAGGGCCGCCGAGACGCGGGCAAAAATCTCCGCCTCGCGCGCGAACCAGCCGGTCGTGTCCGATGTCGGCGCCTGGCGCATCATGCCGGTGAGGTCGAGCCTTCCATGCGTCGGGCGGATCCCGTAGATCCCGCAAAAGCTCGCCGGCACCCGCACCGAGCCGCCGGTGTCGGTGCCGAGCGCAATGTCGCACAGCCCGGCGGCGACCGCCGCCGCCGAGCCGGCCGACGAGCCGCCCGGCACATGGCCTGGCGCGCGCGGGTTCTTGGGCGTGCCGTCGAACGGGTTCTCGCCGAGAATGCCGAGCGAGACCTCGTCGGTTACGGTCTTGCCGATGAGGGTCGCGCCGGCGGCGAGCAGGGTCTCGACCGCCCAGGCATGGCGGGTCGGGACCGGGTGGGCGCGCGCCCAATCCGGGTTGCCGCCGCCGGTCGGATGGCCCGCAACATCGAATAGATCCTTGGCGGCGAACGTGAGGCCCGCGAGCGGCCCGTCGGGTTTGCCTGCCAGGCGAAATTGCTGCCCCCTGACGAAGGCGCCGATATCGTCGCTCATCGCGTCAGCCGCCGAGCAGTTCGCCGACCGCCTTGGCGACGACGGCGTTCGACAGGATGACCGGCAGGTCGAGCCGGGTCAGCGCGGCGCGGTGGCGCTCGGTGAAGCCGATGCAGTCGAGGAGGATCGCCGCGGCGCCGCGCGCTTTGAGCGCCGCCCCGGCCTCGCCGATCGCCTCGGGTGGGGCCGTGTAGGGGCTGACGGCGGCGTAGATCGGCGGCCGGGCGAGCCCGCGCCATTTGCCGCTCTCCGATTGGATCTGCCCGGCGATCGGCACGATGATGCCGAGCGGGCGATGCTCGATGAGGCCGGCGACCATTCCCGGGATGATGTGGTCGGGCTCGACCAGCCAGGCCTTATCGCACCGGAGCCCGTCGAAAGTGCCGGTGCACAGCAGGAGGATCACGTCAACGCCGTCGGCTTCCAGAGCGGCGAGCGAGCGCTGCACGCCGTCGCGCATACGCCGGCGCGACAGCTCCACCGCGCTGCCGTCCAAGAGCCGGGTGACGAGCGCAGGCTCGCCCGCCTCGGGCCGGTAGCGCGCCTCGATCTCGCCGCGCGACAGCCCGTCGAGGACGCCGCGATGCAGCCGGCGCACCGCAGCGGGCACATGGCGATCGATGATCGGCGTGACATCGGGACGCGGCGCCTGGCCGATCGTCAAGGTGCCGAGGACCCGTTCGCGCATCGCCGCATCCTTCGTCATTTGCCGTTCGGTACGGTTCGGGCCACCGAGCCGCAGAAGCCGCCTCCGCTATCGCACGGCGCGACAGGCTTTCCTATAGAATTCCGGGCAATTTCCACATGCTTGGCGCGACCGGCCGGCCCCCGTCGCGGCAGGGCGCAAACCGGCTTTCGCTTGCATCGCCGAGGCTTTTGCCTATCCTAATATCGGTCGCGGGCGGGTGTAGCTCAATGGCAGAGCAGAAGCTTCCCAAGCTTACGACGAGGGTTCAATTCCCTTCACCCGCTCCAATGATTTCAATTCCTTAGAAATGCATCCCCGCCGAAGCCCGCCGATTTTGGCACAATTTGGCGCGCCCGGCAGAGAGCAGCGGAGCGCCAGAGGGCGCAAATAAGGGCCATAACCGGTTTTCGTGCGGTCAACCGACACGATCAACCGTGGTGGGTCGAAGCCCGAATGGTCACACCGAGACGCCACCCGACGGGCGCGCCGCTTCGATCAGCCGGTCGAGCGCCGCCGACAGCGCGTCCGCCGCCGCAGGGCCGGCTTCGAGATGGCGCAGCACCAGGGCGGCGGCCTCGATCGTCGACACGGCTTCGCGGCGCGGCTCGCGGCGCAGATGGCCAATTCGCGCCGGGGAGGGCGGGTTCAACACCAGGCGGTGCAGCTTCAACAGCCACGGGTTGCGCCACCACAGCGTCTTGGCCTCCTTCCAGCTCCCGTCGAGCAGCACGATGCCGTCGAGGCGTTGCAGGATCGTATCGGGATGCCCCATCGCCTCGCCGCCACGATCCAGCGCGATGACCTCGCGCCCCGGCATGAGCGCGCTCGGCCGCGCCGATCCGAGATAGAGCACGGCCCAGCGCCTGGGGTCGGCATGGCGACCCGCCGCCTGCGACAGGTTGGACCACGAGAGGCCGGCGACGAGCCTCGCATGGCGCAGCGCGGCGACCGCAAGGGCGGCTGTCGCGCGCGGCTCGCGCTGCTCCTGCGGATGCTGCAGGACCAGCACGAACAGGCGATTGTCAACCGGCGGCCCGGGGGCAAGCTGGGGTTCGGAAAGCTCAGGCTCGCTCATGATCTGACGCGTATAGGTCGGCACGCTTAAGGCCTCGTCAAGGCCTCGCGAGAAACCGCGCCCCTCGACCGCGACATCGTTTCTCGCCCGCTGCGGTCTGATCGTTCCGCGCCGTCCGGTCAGCCCGGCGGGGCGAGGTTTTGCGCCAGCCATATGCAGTGAGCGAGGTTTACATCAACAGGACAAAGCGTGCGGGCAATGATGCTGAAGCTTCTGATCAGGCTGGCTCCCGCCGCCCCCATCCCGGTAATCGCGGCAACCGCAATCAGCGCGGCGGTCAAGGCATATTCAATCGGAGTGACCCCGCTATTGTCCTGGAATAGGAACCGAAAACGCGAAAACATAACATCACACGGGGAATAATGAGGATCATAAACCATTTAACCATATTATAACACCCGTGTAAATTGTGTACCAACGGATGACACCCGCCGATGGCGGTATCGGGCGCTGCCCTCACCCGCGGAGGCGCCCATAAGAAGCGCGCACCGCGCAGGGCAATCGCATTTGCTATGAGCGGCTTCTCCTTTGGTCGTCATGCCCGCGCAAGCGGGCATCCAGGGGCAAACGCGCAGTCCGGCCGCCCTGGATTCCCGCTTTCGCGGGAATGACGAAAGGGAGAGGGGGCCGAGCCCTCCCTCAAATGCGATTGCCCTGCTACCGCGCAGCGGGATGTGTTTCTCGCGCCGCGTGCACTACTATATCCTGCCTCTATGAGGGGAATTTCCGATGGCGCGCCGCTCGCCGACCGGCAGGGTGCAATCGTTGCCTGGTTGACGGCACAAGGTGCCGCGGTGCCGGGGTGATGCCGGCGCGCATGACGCCGCGCACCCGCCAACTGGTTATCAGCCTGATCGTCGCCTGTGCGATGTTCATGCAGAACCTCGATTCGACGATCATCGCCACGGCGCTGCCGACGATCGGACGATCGATCGGCGAAAGCCCGCTGCGGCTCAACGTGGCGATCACCTGTTACCTGTTGAGCCTTGCGGTGTTCATTCCGATCAGCGGCTGGACCGCGGACCGCTTTGGCGCCCGCCGCGTGTTCAGTGCGGCGATCGTCGTGTTCACCCTGGGCTCGATCGCCTGCGGCCTGTCGCAGTCGCTGTGGATGCTGGTCGTCGCCCGCATCGTGCAGGGCATGGGCGGCGCGATGATGGTGCCGGTCGGGCGGCTCGTCCTCTTGAAGTCGGTGCCCAGATCCGAGCTGGTGCGGGCGATGTCGTACGTCAGCGTGCCGGCGCTGGTCGGCCCGGTGATCGGCCCGCCGCTCGGCGGCTTCATCGTGACCTATTGGTCGTGGCGTTGGATCTTTTTCATCAACATCCCGATCGGCGCGCTCGGCGTCCTGCTGGTGAGCCTGTTCATCGACAATATCCGCGAGATGACGGTCCGGCCGTTCGATCTGCCCGGCTTCGTCCTGACCGGAGTCGGGCTGGCGAGCCTTGCCTTCGGCTTCGAGAATATCGGCCGGGGCGCGCTGCCGTGGTCGGTCGTCGGGGGGCTGCTCGCGCTCGGCGCGCTGTGCCTGACGCTGTATGTCCGCCACGCGAGGCGGGTCGATCATCCGATCATCGATCTGGCGCTGATGCGCATCCCGACCTATGCGGTGACGACGATCGGCGGCTTCATCTTTCGCATGGGGCTTGGGGCGTTGCCGTTCCTGATGCCGCTGATGCTGCAGGTCGGGTTCGGCCTCGACCCGCTCCGCTCGGGCCTGATCACCTTCGCCAGCGCCGCCGGCGCGATGAGCAACAAATTGTTCGTTGGCCCGATCATCCGCACCTTCGGCTTCCGCCGCGTGCTGATCGGCAACACGATCGTCAGCAGCGCGTTCCTGTTCTCCTATTCGTTCTTTCGGCCGACCACGCCGCATGCCGCGATCTTCCTCGCGCTGCTCGCGGGCGGATTTTTCCGCTCGTTGCAGATGACCAGCATCAACACGCTCTCCTATGCCGACGTGCCGCCCGGCATGCTGAGCCGCGCGACCAGCCTGACCAGCATGGCGCAGCAGCTGTCGCAAACCATCGGGGTCGCCACCGGGGCGCTCTTGCTTTACGTGATGCTTGCAATCCATCGCACCACGGTGCCGGGACCCGCCGACTTCTCGTTCGCGCTCGCCGCGGTCGGTATCCTGTCGATGCTGTCGGTGCCGTTTTTCCTCAAGATGGCGCCGGATGCCGGCGCCGAGGTCAGCGGGCGCGCCGCGCCGAGCAAGCTGCCGGGGGAGTAATCGAGCGGCGCCTCCCTGGAGATCGACCGCCAACCGGCCTAGTCGCGCAGCAGCTTCTCGGCAATTTCCTTGGGGAGGTCGTCCTTCCAGTTGCGGCCGGTATTCCAGCCCCACGGCCGAATTGCGTTCCGTTCCTGGATCAGGTCCTGGATTTCGGCATCGATGTCGGCGCCCTCGCGGCTGCCATTCGCCTGCTCCAGATAAAGTTCGTAGAGCCGGTCCCAGATCTGGGTCAACCGGGCGCTCTCTTCGGGGGTAAATGGAGGGATCGCCGTGGACATGGCCCGCTCACTACACCGTCGTGACAGCAATAAGCAGCGACGGTAACACAGCGGGCCCGGCGATGGGCCAAAATCGACTAAAATGCGCGAGTTTTTAAATCGCCGACGGCGCGCACCGGCTCGCGCGCCTGGCCGAGTTGGCAGGGGTCATTCGATGACCTCGTCGGCGCCGGCGAGGATCAAGGGCGGGATCGTCAGGCCGAGCGCCCGCGCCGTCTTCAGATTGACGACCAGCTCGAATTTGGTCGGCTGCTCGACCGGCAGATCGGCCGGCTTGGCGCCTTTGAGGATCTTGTCAACATAGGTGGCGGCCTGCCGGTAAAGACCCTTAAAATCGGCTCCATAACTCATCAGACCGCCACCCGCCACCCATTCGCGGGACTGATAGATCGCCGGCAATTTGTGGCTCGCAACGAGCCCCGTAACTTTGGCGGCCGCAAGGACGAGGCGGCGCGTCGGCATTGCATCCCAGTGGTTCCGCAGTCCCGGCGAAAGCCGGGACCCATTCAGCAACTTGCTCGGGTGTTTGAAAATCACGGAGACAGGCTTTGGTATAGGTCGATCCAGTGTGGGTTCTGCTCCTCGATTAGGCTGATTTTCCACCCGCGTCGCCATTCCTTTATCTGTTTCTCTCGCCGCCAAGCCAATTCCCGAGTTTCGTGGGCTTCGAACCAGACCAGTCGGTCCACCCCGTATTTCGTGGTGAAGCCCGGGATCGCCTTGGTTTTATGTTCCCAGACGCGGCGGACCAGATCGTCGGTCATCCCGACATATAAGGTTCCTTGCGGCTGGCTAGCGAGCAAATAGACGTAGAACATCGTGCGAGCGGATAGGTGGGTCCCGGCTTTCGCCGGGACTGCGGTTTAGCCATGGCCTGAGGCGGCGCGTCGGCGATGCCCCGTGGGGTCACCCCGTCAGTCCCCGACGGCGCGCACCGGCTCGCGCGCGGCGCCGAGCTGGCGGCGGATCAGCCGGGCATAGAGGCCGCCCCGGGCGACGAGTTCGCCATGCGTGCCGGATTCGACGATATGGCCGCGATCGATGACGACGAGGAGATCGGCGTGGCGCACCGTCGACAGCCGGTGGGCGATGACAACAGTCGTGCGGTCGCGCATCAGCGCGTCGAGCGCCTGGCGCACCTGCGCCTCGCTGACCGCGTCGAGATGCGAGGTCGCCTCGTCGAGGATCAGGGTCGGCGCGTTCTTCAGAAAGGCGCGGGCGATCGCGACCCGCTGGCGCTGCCCGCCGGACAATTGCACGCCGCGTTCGCCGACGCGGGTGTCGAGCCCCTCGGGCAGGCTCTCGACGAAATCGGCGAGCGCGGCCTCATCGAGCGCGCGGTGCACCGCGGCCTCGTCGGCATCGGGCCGGGCAAGGGCGACATTGGCGCGCAGCGTGTCGTTGAACAGATAGGTGTCCTGCGAGACGAGCGAGATGCGCCGGCGCAGATGGTCGAGCTCGAACTCCCGCAGATCGACCCCGTCGATCAGGATATGGCCGGTTGCCGGGTCCCAGAAGCGCAGCAAGAGGTTGGCCAGCGTCGTCTTGCCGGCGCCCGACGGGCCGACGATCGCGAGCGTCGCCCCGGCCGGGATGTCGAGGCTCACTCCTTCGAGCGCCGCGCGGCGGGCGCCGGGATAGGCGAAGCCGACCTGCTCGAAGCGGATCGCCGAGCCGCCGACCGGGGCGGGCGGACGCAAAGGCCCGTCGCGCACCGCCGGCACTTCGCGATGCACCGCATAGAGCCGGCGGGTCGAGGCGATCGTGTCGGCGAGCTGGCGGCTGACCTGGGCGATTTCCGAGATCGGCAGAAATGAGGAGAGCGCCAGAAGAATGAGGAGCGGCAGGGTGGTCGCGGCGAGCGCGTGCCCGGCGACCAGCCAAGCGCCGATGATCGCGACCGCGAGGCCGCCAAGGCCGGTCGCGATTTCGAGCTGGGCGGTCTGCGAGGACAGATCGCCGAGGAGGGTGAGCCGGGTTTTCTGATACGCCTCGACCGCGCGCATGAAGCCGCCGCGCCGGCGGGCGACCGCCTGGAAGGCGACCAGATCGGAGAGGCCCTGGATCGTCTCGGTAACATAGGCTCCGAGCATGCCGAGCGCCTCGCGCGCCTCGGCGCCGAGCCGATCGATCCGCGCCCGCATCAAGACCGGGGCGAGCGCGGCGTAGAGCACGAACGGCAGGAGCGCCAGGGCGATCGGCCAGGCGACGATCGCCAGGGTCGCCAGCACCGCCGACGGCACCAGGATCGCGACCAATGCCGGCGCCACCGTGTGCGCGAAGAAGTATTCGATCGTCTCGATATCCTGGCTGGCGAGCGCGATCAGATCGCCCGAGCGGCGCCGCACCAGATAAGCGGGCGCCAGCGAATCGAGCTTCTTGTAGAGATCGATCCGCATCTCGGCGAGCAGGCGATAGGCGATGTCGTGCGCCAGCCACGACTCGATCCAGTGCAATATCCCGGCGAGCGGCGCGGCGAGGCCGAGCAGGATCAAGAGATAGAGAAAGGGCGCCCCGGTCTTGACCGCGGCGACCGCCAGCGCGCCGAGAATGCCGACCCCGATGAAGGCCGCGACCCGGCTGATCCCCGAGGCGACCACGACCGCGAAACGGCGGCGCCACGGCTTGATGATGGCAACCAGCGTCATCAGCGTCGCCGCCGCGCCGACCTGCGCCGCCGCGGCGGCAGCGGCATCGGGCGCGGTCTCGCCATAATCGGTCGTTGCCGCTTCGCCCGGGGCCGCCGCCGGCCTCGTCGGCCAGCACAACGATGTCGTCGCCGCGCTCCTCGGCCTGCGCGCCCATCAGCCGGCGGTAGGGGCCGTTTCGGCGGATCAATTCGGCATGATGGCCGGTCTCGACGACCCGGCCGTGATCGAGCACGAGAATGCGGTCGGCGCCGATGACGCTCGACAGCCGGTGCGCCAGAACCAGCGTCGTGCGGCCCTGCGCCAGCCGGTCGAGCCCCCTCTGGATGACCGCCTCGTTCTCGGCATCGACCGAAGACAGCGCCTCGTCGAGAATGAGAACAGGCGAATCGCGCAACAGGGCGCGGGCGATCGCCAGCCGCTGGCGCTGGCCGCCGGACAGGTTGACGCCGCGCTCGCCGATGAGCGTGCGATAACCCTGCGGCAGCTGCCGGATGAAGTCATGCGCGTTGGCGTCGCGCGCCGCTTCTTCGAGCTCGGCCTGGCTCGCATCCGGCTTGCCGAGGCGCAGATTCTCCTCGACCGTGCCGTGGAACAGATAGGTGTCCTGATGGACCACGGCGATCTCGCCGCGCAAGGCTTCCGGATCGAGCGTGCGCACATCCCGGCCGCCGACCCGCACCACCCCCGATTGCGGATCGAACAGGCGCAGCAAGAGGCGCGCGACCGATGACTTGCCCGAGCCGCTGGGGCCGACGATGCCGATCTTCTCGCCGGCGGCGACGCTGAAGGTGAGGCCGTCATGCGCCGGTCCGCGCCCGCCCGGATAGGCGAAATGCACATCCTCGAAAGCGATCGTCGGCGCGAGGCGCACCCCCTCTCCCCCGCCGCGGGAGAGGGTTGGGGTGAGGGGGCGGGCAACCAGCTCCCGCGTCGATACCCTCACCCGTCCCGCCCCTCTCGGGGCGAGCCACCCTCTCCCGCGGTGCGGGAGAGGGGCTTGCGCCAACGCGCGCCTTGACCAGCGGCTCGGCCGCCAGGAGCGCGTGGATGCCGGCCGCGGCCGACTGCCCGGTCAGGCCCTGATGCAAAACCGCGCGCAGGTCGCGCAGCGGCCGGAACACCTCGGTCCCGGCCATCAGCACGATGAGCAGCGCCTCGATCGTCATCAGCCCATGGGAGACCCGCCAGACCCCGAGCGCCAGCGCCGCCGCGGCACCGACCGCGACCCCGGCATCGGTGATGCCGCGGGTCATCACGCTGGTCGACAGGACGCGCATCGTCGTCTCCGACAACAGCCGCGCCCGCTCGGCGAGCCGCCTGCCATAGGCCGTGCTCTGCCCGAAGGCCTTCAAGGTCGGCAGACCCTGCACCGCATCGAGGAATTCCGAGCCGAACCCCTTCATCGCCTCGTGGCGCTCGCGGCCCCGGCCGCCCTCGATGGCGTTGAACGCCATCGGCGCGATCAGCGTCACCAGCGCTCCGGCCAGCATGACCGTGGCGACCGGCAGGTCCCACCAGACGATAAAGGCGAAGATCGCCAGCGGGGTCAGCGCCGCGACCGCAACCTGCGGCAGATACTGCCCGAAAAAGCTCTGCAGCTGCTCGACCCCGTCGACCAAGGACAGCATGACCCCGCCGGTGCGCTCGCCGGCGAACCACGCCGGCCCGAGTTCGGCGATCTTGTCATAGAGCCGGCCGCGCAGCTCGCTGCTGCACCCGGCTGGCAGTGCGATGGGCGATGAGCGTGCGGGCGTGGTCGAGGAGCGGGCGCAGCAGCACCGCCGCGGCGACGCCGGCCGCCAGCATCGCGACGATGGCGAAATCGGCGCCGGCAAAGACGCGCCCCAGGAGCGCGCCCATCAGCACGAAGCGGGCGATGCCAAAGCCGGCAGCGATGAGGCCGATCAGGATCGCCAAGGCGATCCGGCCGCGCAGCCCCGCCGTCAATTCCCACAGGCGGCGATCGAAATACATCAGCGCCACTTCTCCTCGGTGGCGCCGGATTGCTGCGCCGAATTCAGCGTCCGCGGATCCTCGATATCGACGGTCAGGTGCTCGGTCGGTTTGGGGGTCGCGGTCATCAGGCACACGCCGTCCGGCGCCTCGAAGCGGTGCCACAACCCTTGCGGCACGATGACCAGCATCCCCGCCTTGAGGGTATGGGTCTCTTTGCCTGCGTCGGTGATGATGTGGAACATCGTCTCGCCCTCGACGACCTGCACCAGCTCGTCGCCGTTCGGATGGCGCTCCCACGCGCCGTTGCCGGCAAATTTGGCGCTGAAGATGTTGCCGTCGCGGAACGGCGTCAGCGTGGCGAAGGCTCGGGTCCCCTTGCGATCGGCCTCGGTCATCTGCGGCGTGCGGCCCTTCAGCATCGCCAGCTTCCCGAGTTCGGCCTTGACATCGACGATCGTGATCATCTGTCCCTCCGTCCGCTGATCGCTCGCTCACACGGCGTTTCCCAGTGCACAGCATAATCGACGATTGCCGGAAACCGGGTTGCTTTCTCGCGGAGGCCGCTCTGCGCTCGCCGTGCAAGGTTCGCTTGGTTGGGCCCTGGTTGAGCCACCCCTCACCCTGCCCTCGCCCCGCTTGCGGGGAGAGGGCAGGGTGAGGGGCCGGTTGCCGCCGGCACGGCTATTCGTGTCACAATCGACGAATTCCTAACCAGGAGACGAGCCATGGCGATGCATCGCGTGTTGATCACCGGGGCGGGCGGCGGGATCGGGCGCGCCTTGCGCGAGACGTTGCGCGGGGTCTATCCGGTGCTGCGGCTCTCCGACCGGGTGCCGCTCGCGCCGGCGCGATCAGGGAACGACGGAATCGAGGAGGTTGACCAGACCGATATCGCCGATATGGCAGCCGTCGAGCGCATGGTCGAGGGTGTGGACGGCATCATCCATCTCGGCGGCATCTCGGGCGAGAACACCTGGGAGAAGATCCTCGAAGGCAACATCATCGGGCTCTACAACGTCTTCGAGGCGGCGCGCCGTGCCGGGACGAGGCGCATCGTCATGGCGACCTCGAACCACGCGGTCGGCTTCTACCCGCGCACCGAGAGGATCGACCACCGGGTCGTGCCGCGCCCGGACAGCCGCTACGGTGTCTCGAAGGCGTTCTCCGAAGCGCTCGCCAGCCTTTACGCCGACAAGCACGGCATCGGCTTTCTGTGCACGCGGATCGGCAATTTCGGGACGCGGCCAATCGACCGTAGACGCCTTTCGATCTGGATCAGCCCGCGCGACTACACCCAGCTCGGTCCGCATCGGGCTCGAACACCCGGATATCCGCTTCGAGATCGTCTATGGCGTCTCGAACAACCGGCGTTCCTGGTACGACAATTCGAACGCTCACCGGCTGGGCTACCGGCCGCAGGACGATTCCGAGCCCCAGGCCGCCGCGGTCCTCGCGGCCGAAGCCGGCCAGCCCAAGGATCCGATCGCCGAGCGCTACCAGGGCGGCACCTTCTGCGCCGATGAATACACGGCCGCGACGCCGCGCGAGTAGGGGGCTTGACATCGCGCGACCCCCTATACATATTATCGGAATGATAATTGTGTTTACCACATAGTCTATGAACGAATTCCCTGCCCGCTGCAAAAATTTCCCTGCTGTGAGCAAAAAAACTCCCTGCTCCGGCGCAAAAAATTCCCTGCTCCGCGACACTGCGCCCGGCGTGGGTCAGGCGAAATCAAGGATCTACCGCCGTTTTTGCGCGCGCCAAGCGAAAAAATTCCCTGCCCGCAGGGAATTTTCCCGTCAGTCCGGCCAGCGGGTGTGCACCCAGAACCATTGTTCGGGGCGCTCGCGGATCCAGGTTTCGAGCGTCCGGTTGACCTCGGCCATCAAGGCCGCGACATCGGCCGCGCGCTCGCCGCTGCGCGGCAACGGCAGCGGCGGATGGATGGTCAGCCGGAAATGCGCGCCGCGCAGGCGCTCGACCCGCGCCGGCAATACCGCGCAGTCGAAATGCAGTGCGAGGAGCGCGAGCGCCGGGGCGGTCATCGCCGGGCGGCCGAAGAACGGGACGGGGATGCCGTCATTGAGCTTCTGGTTGACCAGGAGGGTCAGGTGGGCGCCGCGCCGCAATGCCGCCAATGCCCGGCGCGAGGCGATGGCGCCCTTTGGGATGAACTCGCTCCCGGTGCCGCGCAGCCGCGCGATCATGCGCTCGACCAGCGGGTTGTTGGCGGCACGGTAGATCTGCGCGACGTCGAGCCCCTTTTGCCCGGCGGCGAGCGCGGCGATCTCCCAGTTCCCGAGATGCCCGCCAAAGATGATCGCCGGCCGCCCCGCCGCGACCGCGCGGTCGAGATGATCGAGGCCGGCGGTCTCGACCCGCCCATTCGAGGCGAACACCCTGATATGCCGCAGATGCGGGTATTCCGCCGCGACCCGGCCGAGATTGTCCCACATGCCGCTGAGGATTCTGTCGATTTCGGCTGCCGACAACTCGGGCAGCGCGGCGGCGAGGTTATGCCGGGCGCGCGTCGAGATGCCGAGCCATGGGCCGAGATGCCGCGCCAGCGCGCCGCCGAATGCGGAAGCGATGTCGATCGGCAGCCGACCCATCGCGGCGAAGAACAGCGCCGCGCCGCACGCCTCGATCCGGTGGCTCCACGCTATCGGGGCGACCGGCGCGTCAGAAGCGGGCCGTGCTGCGCTCGTATCGCTGGTCGCCTCGGTCGGGGGTTTGGCCGGGGGTTTGGCGCAGGACATCGCCGACAAGATGCGCCACGGCCGCCGCATCGCGCCAGCGGATCTCGACCACGAGCACCTCGATCCCGCCGCACAGCCGCGCCGGCAGCCGCACCCAATCCTTCGCGGTCGTGACCAGGCTCGCACCGGCGCCCCCCGCCTCGCGCCGGAGGTCGGCAATCTCGCCTTCGGCGAAGCGATGGTGATCGGGAAAGGGATGTGCCGCGATCACGTTGGCGCCGATCGCGCGCAGCGTGGCGAAGAATTTTTCCGGATGTCCGATGCCGGCAAAGGCGACGATTGGGGCACCGGCGAAGCGCTCGCCCTGCACCGGCTCCAGGTCAGCGCGGAAGATCGGGCATCGCGCGTCCCGCAGCCCGGCGGGCGCGGTGCCGTCGCCGAGCAGCACGATCGCATCGGCTCGGGCAAGGCCCGCCGCAACCGATTCGCGCAACGGCCCGGCCGGCATCACCCGGCTGTTGCCAAACCCGTAGGCGGCATCGACGACCAGCAGCGCAAGATCCTTCTTGATCCCCGGGTTCTGGAAGCCGTCATCGAGCACGATGGCCGCGGCACCGGCCGCGACCGCTTCCCGCACCCCGGCGGCGCGATTGCGCGCGACCCAGCACGGCGCGCCCGCCGCGATCAACAAAGCCTCGTCGCCGACCGCGGCGGCATCGTGCACTGCCCGATCGACCCGCACCGGGCCGGCAAGCCGGCCGCCATAGCCACGCGTCACGACGTGCAAATCGAGCTGCTCCCGGATCATCGACGCGAGCGACAGCACGACCGGCGTCTTCCCCGAGCCGCCGGCGACGAGGTTGCCGACGCAGATTATCGGGACCGCGGCGCGGTATGGCCGTACCATCGCACGGCGCAACCGTGCAGCAGCCTGCCAGGCGGTTCCGAGCGGCGCCAGCAGCCCGGCGACGATTTGGGCCATTTGCCCGGCCATCGGCCCATGTCGGGCGCGCCAGAACTCAGGAGCGCGCATCGGCGCGGGCGCGGTGCGGCGGCGGCGCATTTTCCGCGATCGCGATGGGGGCGAGCGCGTCGAGCCAGGGTGCGAAGCGGTGCAGCACGGCGTCGAGCGCGCCGCCGCTCGCCGCGGCGATCCGCGCCGCCGCTTCGGCCCGGGTCCTGCGCTCGGCCGGGTCGCCGAGCAGCCGCGACACCGCGCGCGCCAGGCTCTCCGCATCGCCGACCGTCAGCGCCGCGCCGGCAGCATCGAGGGCGCCGGCCAGCGCCGCGCAATTCGTCATGTCCGGGCCGTGCAATACGGCGCAGTCGAGCCGCGCCGCCTCGAACGGATTGTGGCCGCCCTTGCTGACCAGAGACCCGCCGATCAGGGCGATCCCGGCAAGCCGGAAGAACAGGCCGAGCTCGCCGAGCGTATCGGCGAGGTAGACATCGGTGTCGGCGGCGATCGCCTCGCCGGCGCCGCGGCGCGCGACATGCAAACCGCGCGCGCGCAACGCTTCGGCGATCGCCGGGCCGCGCACCGGGTGACGCGGCGCGAGGATCGTCACGAGGCCGGGATGCGCGCGCGCGATCCGGACATGGGAATCGGCCGCGATTTCCTCTTCGCCGGCGTGCGTGCTCGCCGCGAGCCACACCGGACGCGCGCCGATCTGATGGCGCAGCAGCGCGAGCGCCGCCGGGTCGGCGTCGAGCGGCGCGGCGGCCGCCTTGAGATCGCCGACGCTCGCCACCGGGTCGGCGCCGAGCCGGCGAAACCGTTCCGCCTGCACCTCGTCCTGGGCGAGGCAGAGAGCGAAGCCCTGCAATACCGGCCCCACCAGTCCCGGCAGGAAGCGCCAACGTGCCACCGAGCGGGCGGAGAGCCGGGCGTTGGCCAACAGCATCGGGATGCCGCGGCGCTGCGTCGCCAGAACCAGGTTGGGCCACAACTCGGACTCGACCCAGATCGCAAGATCGGGATGCCAGTAATCGACAAAGCGCTCGACCGCGCGCGGCAGATCGACCGGCACGAACTGATGCCGGGCCCGGTCGGGAAGGCGGGTTTGGACCAGACGCGCCGCGGCAACCGTCCCGATGGTCATCAGGACCTCGATTGCCGGCCGTTCGGCGAGGATGCGCTCGATCAGCACCAGCACCGAGGCTCGCCTCGCCGACGCTGGCGGCGTGCACCCAGACCAGCGGCGCCCGCGGGCGGGCCGCCGAGGCGACGCCGAAGCGCTCGCCGAGGTGGTCGCCGTCTTCCTTGCCGCGCCGGCACCGCGCGTCGAGGTAACGCACCACGAGCGGCGCCGCAGCGGCGGTCAGGGAGCGGTAGAGCGGGGGCCAGATGCTCACGGATGAAGTCCCTCTCCCGCATTGCGGGAGAGGGTGCCTCCGAACAAAGTCCGGAGGCGGGTGAGGGTATTGGCCCGCACACCCTTACCCTCCCACGCCTGCGGCGCGGGCCCCTCCCTCTCCCGCGGTGCGGGAGAGGGGTCTTTCTGCGCGGGCGGCAAATGCCCGACCCGGCGGTCGGCTTCGCCCGCCATCTCGTTCATCCGGCCTTCAACGAGAAGCCGGGCATGTTCGATGCCGGCCGGATCGAGATCGCGGGGGACCTCGATCGGCTCCCCCCACAAAAAAACACCGCGGCCGAGCGGCAACGCGAGATTGAACCGGTCCCAGCTGCGCAGCACGCGGCGGCGGCTGGTGGCGAAGACGATCGGCACGATCGGCACGCCGGCGAGGCGGGCCACATTGACGATCCCGCTGCTCGCGCTCATCGCCGGGCCGCGCGGCCCGTCCGGGGTGATGCCGACGCACTCGCCCTCGTCGAGCCGCTTCAGCATCGTGCGCAATGCCGCCGACCCGCCGCGCCGGGTCGAGCCGGCGATCGAAGAAACCCCGAAATAGCTGACCGAGTTCGGCGATGATCCGCCCATCGCGATGCGCCGAGATCAGCATGTGCATCGGCGCGAGGCGCTGCCACGCCATCGGAATCATCAGGAGGCGCCCGTGCCAGAAGGCGAGAATGAAGCTGCGGCCGTCTTCGCGCAATCGGCGCGGCACCGCGCCGCCTTCGACCGTCCAGCGGTTGGTGACAAAGACAAAGCGGATGTAGAGTCTGGATGACCCAGCACAACAGCCCGCGCCATCGGCTGCTGCGCAACACCCGCCGTCCCCAGCGGCTTGGGGCTTTCATGATCCGAGCGCCGCGGCAGCGGCCGGAGCGAGCTGGCGTTCCCCGGCAAACTGGGTTTCGTAAAGCCGCGCATAGAGACCGCTGCGGGCGAGCAGCTGGGCGTGCCTGCCGGCCTCGACGATACGCCCGCGATCGAGCACGCAGATCAGATCGGCGCCGATGATGGTTGACAGGCGATGGGCGATGACCACCGTGGTGCGGCCGCGCATCAGGATGCGCAGCGCCGCCTGGACCTGCCGTTCGGACTCGCTGTCGAGCGCCGAGGTCGCTTCGTCGAGCAACAGGATCGGCGCATCCTTCAGCATCGCGCGGGCAATCGCGAGGCGTTGGCGCTGGCCGCCCGAGAGGCGCAGGCCGTGCTCGCCGACCAGCGTATCGTAGCCTTGCGGCAGCTCGCGGATGAAACGGTCGGCGGCGGCGGCGACCGCGGCTTTCTCGATCTCGGCCTGCGCTGCGCCGAACCGGCCATAGGCGATGTTGGCGCGCACCGTGTCATCGAACAGGCTGACCTCCTGCGACACCAACGCAATCGCGCCGCGCAGCGAGGCGAGCGTGACCCCGCCGATCTCCTGGCCGTCGATCGCGATGCTGCCGCCATCGACATCGTAAAACCGCGGGATCAGGTTCAGCACCGTCGATTTGCCGGCTCCCGACGGGCCGACCAGCGCGACGTTGCTGCCGGCCGGCACGGTGAACGAAATGCCGTCGAGCGCCACCGCGCCGGGCTGGTAGCCGAACCGCACCTCTTCGAACCGCACCTCCCCGCCGGCGATGCGCAGCGGGCGGGCGCCGGGCCGGTCGCGGATCGCCGGCTCGATGTCGAGGACCTCGAAGATGCGCTGCGCCGCGGCCAGCCCTTCCTGCAGCGAGGCATTCAGGACGGCGAGGCTCTTGACCGGCTGATAGGCGAGGAGCAGCGCGGTGATGAACGAGAAGAACGCGCCCGGCGAGCGGGCGCCGACGATCACCTGGTGACCGCCATAGAAGATCACCATCGCGATCGCCGCGCCGCCCAACGCCTCCATCATCGGCGCGGCCCGCGAGCGGGTGCGATTGGCGCGATCGACCAGCCGGAAGATGCGCTCGAACAGGCCCGCGGCGCGGCTCTGCTCGTAATCCTCCATGCCATAGGCTTTGACGTAACGCGCGCCCTGGAAGGTCTGGCTCAACAAGGTGGTCAGCTGGCCCATTTCGAGCTGGGTGTTGACCGACACCCGGCGCATACGCCGGCCGATCGCCACGATCGGCCGGATGGCGAGCGGAAAGGCGAAGAACGCGACGAGCGCGAGCGCCCAATCCTGATAAAACATCAAGCCGACGAGGAGGACGACCGTTACCGCGTCGCGTCCGATCCCGGTCAGCACATTGGCGGCGGCGCTGCGCAAGAGGCCGACGTCGTTCACCAGGCGCGAAATCAGGACGCCGCTCGGATGGGCGGTGAAATAGGCGAGATCGGCGCGGATCAGCCGGGCGAACAGCGCGGTCTGGACATCGGTGATGACGCGCTGGCCGACGCGGGCCATCAGCAGGGTTTCGGCGTAGTCCGCCATGCCCTTGACCAGCGCCAGCGCCAGCGCGGCGCTGCCCAGCAGCCACAGCAGCGATGAATCGCGGGCGATGAAGATGCGATCGAGCACCGGCTGCATCAGCCAGGCGCGCAGCGCCGTGCTGCCGCCCGCAACCGCCATGCAAACAAAGGCGAGCGCAATCCGGCGCCGATGCCGCCAGATGAAATCGCGCACCAGCCGGCGTACCAGCACCGACGAGCGTGCCCCGGTCTGCGGAATCGGTGAGTTGTCGCGCATAACGCTCCCGCCGCCAGTGTTAGAGGCGGGCAGGGGGATTGGCAAGGCCGGCGCTCAGCGCCGCGGTCCCCGGCTTTACGGCTAAGCTGCGGTTCCCGGACGCGGCATTCAGGTACGCGCCAGATGCAACTCTGCCTCGACCGGTATTCGATCTCTCCCGATGTGTAGGATGGGCTGAGCGCAGCGAAGCCCATCAATCGGGCGGCCGCCACAGCGATGGGCTGAGCGCAGCGAAGCCCATCCTACCGTTTTTTCTTGGATCACGACCCGGCGACGGTCAGGTCGTCGATGCGCAGGGTCGGCGAATCGGCGCCGACGCGGAATTCGAGGTCGTTGGCGGCGACCATCCAGGCGAACATGTCGTTGAGGTTGCCGGCAACCGTCATCTCGCTGACCGGGAAGGCGATCTCGCCATTCTCGATCCAGAAGCCGGCGGCGCCGCGGCTGTAGTCGCCGGTGAGGCCGTTGACCCCCATGCCCATCAGCTCGGTCACATAAAAGCCGCTCTTGATGTCGGCGATCAGCTCGGCCTGGCTCAGCGCGCCGGGCTCGACCCAGATATTGGTCGCCGAAGGCCCGGGCGGCGAGGAGGTGCCGCGCGCCGCATGGCCGGTGCTGTGCATCCCGAGCTGGCGCGCCGAGCGCAGGTCCATCAGCCAGGTCGTCAGCACGCCCTTGTCAACGAGGGCGCGCCGCCGGTTGGGGAGGCCCTCGGCGTCGAACGGCTTCGAACGGTGGCCGCGTCGGCGGTGCGGGTCTTCGGTGATGGTTATCGCCTCGGGAAAGATCCGCGTTCCGAGCTTGTCCTTCAGAAAGCTCGTGCCGCGCGCGATCGACGGCCCGGAGATGGCGCCCAGGAGGTGCGAGATGAAGCTGCGCGCGACGCGCGGATCGAACACGACCGAAACGCGGCCGGTCGCCATCTTGCGCGCGCCGAGCCGCTTGACGGTGCGCTCGCCGGCGCTCCTGCCGATCTCGGCCGGGTCGCGCAGATCGGCGGCGTAGACGGCGCTGGCGAAATCATAGTCGCGTTCCATTCGGGTGCCGGAGCCGCCGATCACCGAGACGCTGACCCCGTGGCTCGACCCGGCATAGCCGCCGGCGAACCCGTTGGACGCCGCCAGCGCGATGCGCGAGCGGCCCCAGCCGGCTTCGGCCCCCTCGGAGTTGGTGATCCCCGCGACCGCCAGCGCGGCCTCCTCGGCGGCGCGCGCGCGCTCGATCAACGTCTCGGCGCTCGGCTCCACGGGGTCGAGCATGTCGAGATGAGGCCACTCGTGCGTGATCTCGTCGGGGTCGGCCAGCCCGCAGAACGGGTCCTCGGGCACCGCGCGCGCCATCGCCAGCGTGCGCTCGACCAGCTCGGCGAGCATGCCGGGCGAACGGTCGCTCGACGACACGATCGCCTGCCGCTTGCCAATGAGGACGCGCAGCCCGAGGTCCTGGCCTTCCGAGCGCTCCAGCTTTTCGGTCTTGCCGAGGCGGCGGGCATGCGACAGCGAGACGCCCTCGACCAGCACCGCGTCGGCCGCATCGGCGCCGGCCCGGAGGGCGCGGCCGACGAGATCCTGCAACAGATCGATATCGTTTGCCGTGTCCTTGTCGATTTCCTTGTCGGTCATCTCTGATCCTTTTAACCACGGAGAACACGGAGAGCACGGAGGGACGCTCTTCTGTCATTGCGAAGAGCGGAGCGACGAAGCAATCCCGTCGAGATTGCTTCGTTGCCCCTGAGCGGCGCCTCGCAATGATAATTCGGGATTGTTCTCCGTGTCCTCCGTGCCTCCGTGGTGAATAATTATTTCCAGATCGGCTTGCCGCTGCCGGGCAGCCCGTAATCGGCCCATTTGCGGGTGACTTCGGCGACGATCTCGTCGGTCATGCGGATCGGCCTTCCCCATTCGCGCTTCGTCTCGGGCGGCAGTTTGTTGGTCGCATCGAGGCCGATCTTGCCGCCGAGCCCCGATTCGGGCGAGGCAAAGTCGAGATAGTCGATCGGCGTATTCTCGATCAGCGTCACGTCGCGCACCGGGTCCATCCGGGTCGAGACCGCCCACATCACGTCCTTCCAGTCGCGCACCGCGATGTCGTCATCCACCACGATGACGAATTTCGTGTAGATGAACTGCCGCAGAAACGACCAGATCCCCATCATCACCCGCTTGGCCTGGCCGGGATAGGTCTTGCGGATCGCGACAACCGCGATCCGGTAGGAGCAGCCCTCGGGCGGCAGCCAGAAATCGGCGATTTCCGGGAATTGCTGCTGCAACAGCGGCACGAAGACCTCGTTCAGCGCTTCCCCGAGCACCGACGGCTCGTCGGGCGGGCGGCCGGTAAACGTCGAGAGGTAGATCGGGTCATGCCGCATCGTCATCGCCGACAGGCGGAACACCGGGAACTGCTCGACCGCGTTGTAATAGCCGGTGTGGTCGCCGAAGGGGCCCTCGTCGGCGTATTCGTCGAGCGCGACGTGGCCTTCGAGGACGATCTCGGCCTCGGCCGGGACCTTGAGCGGCACCGTCTTGCAATCGACGAGGTCGAGCCGCTTGCCGCGCAACAGGCCGGCGAACTGGTATTCCGACAGCGTATCGGGGACCGGCGTCACGGCGGCGATGATCGTCCCGGGGTCGGCGCCGATCACCACCGCCGCGGGCAGCGGCTCGCGCTTGGCCGCGCGCCAGCGCTGGTGGTGCTGCGCTCCGCCGCGATGGCGCAGCCAGCGCATCAAGGTCGTGTCGCGGCCGGTCACCTGCATGCGGTAGATGCCGAGATTGAAGCCGTCCGCGCGCGCCGCGCCGGGTCCCTTGGTGACGACCAGCGGCCAGGTTATCAGCGGCGCCGGCTCGTCCGGCCAGCAGGTCTGGATCGGCAAGAGCGACAGGTCGATGTCGGCTCCGCGCAGTACGATCTCCTGGCACGGCGCGGCATTAACGGTGCGCGGCCGCATCGCCATCACCGTCTTCAGCAAGGGCAGCATGTCGAGTGCCTCGCGCCAGCCGCCGGGCGGCTCGGGCTGCTTCAAAAAGGCCAGCGTCTCGCCGATTTCGCGCAACTGGTGCGGCTCGCGGTCCATCCCCCAGGCGACCCGTTCGACCGTGCCGAACAGGTTGACCAGGACCGGCATCGCCGAGCGGTAGTGTGCGACATTCTCGAACAGCACGGCGGGACCGGCCTCGGCGAGGAGCCGGGTCTGGATCTCGGTCATTTCGAGATGGGGCGAGACCATTATCTGGACCCGCTTGAGCCGCCCGCCGGCTTCGAGCCGGGCCATGAAGTCGCGCAGACTGGCGTAAGGCATGGCCGGCTATATAGGCACGCGGTGCGGGCTTGGCGATCAGTCGCTGGCCGCCGGCGCAGCCGCCGGGCCGGCACGCGGTCGCAGCAGCAGCAGCGAGCCGAAAGCGGCGAGGCTCAGCCCGGCCGACAACAGCACGGCGGACTCGCCGAACCGGTCGAGCAGCACGCCGAACACGAACGGCGCCGCCGACAGCGCGACGCGCGCCGGGGCGGCGAGGATGCCGGTGCGCAGCCCGTAGCCGGCCGGGCCGAAAATCGCCAATGGCAGCGTGCCGCGGGCGATCGTGATCATGCCGTTGCCGGCGCCGTGCAGCAGCGCGAACGGTACCACCCCGGCGGGTCCCAGCAATCCCAGTGCGGCCGCGCCGAGCGGATGCATCAACGCCGCGATCCGCGCCGACCACACCGGGTGGATCGCCCGCAGCAGCCCGAACTCGACAAGTCGCGCCGCGACCTGCGCCGGGCCGACGAGTGCCCCGGCGGCGATCGCCGCCGTCGCGCTGGCCCCGGCTGCTTCGAGAAAGCGCGGCAGTTGCGCCGCCATCGCGCCGGTAACGAACGCGGTTGCGCAGAAATAGACCGCGACGATCGGCATCGCGCCGCGCGGCGGCGCGGCCGCGAGCGGGTCGTCCGCGCTTGCTGCAGTCGGCGGCAGCGGCGGCGCCGGCGGGATGACCAGCCAATTGAGCGGCATCGCCACCACGAGGTTGAGGCCGGCCCAGACCAGGCAGGTATCGCGCCAGCCGAAATGGTCTAAGAGAAAGGCCGAGAGCGGCCAGCCGACCGTGCTGGCGAACCCGGCGATCAGGGTGATGCCGGTGATCGGGGCGCGCGCGTTATGCCCGTAAAGCCGGGTCAGGGCGGCAAACGCCGGGTCATAGAGGCCGATCGCCATGCCGATGCCGAGGATGAGCCAGGCGACCGTCAGGCTCACGGTGCCCTGTGCCAGGCCGAGTAGAGCGAGCCCAATGGCCAAGACCGCATTCGAGGCGGTGAGGACGACGCGCCCGCCATGCTCGTCGATCATCCGCCCGACGTAGGGGCTGATCGCCGCGCCGAGCAGCAGCGAGGCCGAGAAGACGCCGAAAAAGACGTTTGCCGACAGGCCGAGCGCCGCCGCGATCGGGGCGCCGAGAATTGCCGGCAGGTAGTAGCTCGACGCCCAGGCCAGGGTCTGGGTGGTGCCGAGCGCGGCGACGACGATGGTCTTGTTGGCCGCCAGCGCCTTCTCCTTCACCGCGGCAGGACGCGCCACACGAAGGCGTCGCAGCGCTCGCGGCCCTCAAGCTCGCGGCTGGTCGGCACAACATAGCGCGCCACTTCACACAAGCCGGCCCCCGGCACATAGGCGCGGCCGGGATCGCCGAGCAGGACCTTGGCTCCGCGGCCGGCGAGGCGCCGCATCCAGCGCATCGCGCGTTCCGCCATCGGCTGCTCGTAACAGATGTCGCCGGCGGTGACCAACTTCCAGAACCGCCTGTCGCCGTCCAAGAGGTCGGTGGTCACCACCTCGATCGCGACGCCATTGAGCGCGGCGTTGAGGGTGATCGCGACGGCGGCGAAAGGGTCAACCTCGGCGGCGGTGACCCGCCCCGCACCGGCCTTCGCGGCGGCGATCGCGACGAGCCCGGAGCCGGCGCCGAAATCGAGCAGGTCGCGTCCGGCCACCTCCTCCGGGTGGTCGAGCAGATAGCGGGCGAGCGCCTGTCCGCCGGCCCAGGCGAAGGCCCAGAACGGCGGCGGCACGGCGCCCTGCGCCAGGCTGTCTTCGCTCGCCTGCCAGATCGGCGTGACCTCGGTGGCGAGGTGCAGCCGGATCTCCGGCACCAGCGGCGGTGCGACGATCGCGGTGTTGCGCCGGATGAAGAGCGCCGGATCCATGGGCTTGGAATTCATCTCCAAAGATCGTCACCCCCGCGAAACCGGGGGTCCAGGTCAGCCGTTCCGGCCTGTGGCCCCTGGATACCCGCTTTCGCGGGAATGACGTATGCAGGGATAGCGAGCCTCTTCGGCAAATGCGATTGCCCCGAGCAAGGATTAGCTGCGCTTGAAGCCGTATGCGGCGTTGATTAACTTGAAATCATTGAATGCGAGCGCCAGCCGATGAGCAGCATCACGATCCGCAATCTGGATGACGCCCTGAAGCGCAAGCTGCGTCTGCGCGCCGCCGAGCGCAACCGCTCGATGGAGGAGGAGGCGCGCGATATCCTTCGCTGCGCTCTCTCCCAGGAACCCGGCCCGAAAGACAACCTGGCGGATGCCATCCGGCGCCTGGTCGAACCCCTGGGTGGGTTTGATCTGCCCCCTTTTCCGCGCGGTCCGATGCGAGAACCTCCTCATTTCGGGTGATTGTCCTCGATACCAACGTATTGTCGGAGGGATTGCGACCGCAACCCTCTGCGAACGTACTGCGGTGGATGCAGTCGGAGCCCGTCGCGGCGCTGTTCACTACAGCCATTACCGAGGCGGAGCTGTTCTACGGCGCCGCCTTGTTGCCTGACGGCAGACGGCGGCAATCATTGGAAGCGGTAATAACACGACTTCTTGCAACGCAATTCGCCGGCCGTGTCAGGCTGACGCGGGCATCGGGGAGCATTGAAACCCGGACCAAAATTCCCTATTTGTTCTCGCCGGCGATGATGGGATGATCATCCGGATTGTGGCGCGTCACCGGCGCGAGCAGGTGCTGAGCGGCGACGGCCTGGCGGCAACCAAAGCGTGTCATCCTCCTGTTCCTGCCCAGTATTATCAGGTGGAACAGGCTGGCCCGCGCCGCCGGAATAAACGGTAAGGTTGTACCCATGAGCGACGACGACAGCTTTACCGGCCGCTTTCGCCGCTATGCCCGGGTCGGCGGCGCGATGGGCGGGCTCGCGGCGCGGCTCGCCGGCGAGCGCTATCTCGGAATGCCGATCGATCGCGGGCGCCATGCCGCCGATCTGAAGGCCGCGCTCGGCGGCATCAAGGGGCCCTTGATGAAGGTGGCGCAACTGCTCGCCACGATCCCCGACGCGCTTCCCGAGGAATATGTCCGCGAGCTGATCCAGCTCCAGTCGAACGCGCCGGCGATGGGCTGGCCGTTTGTCCGCCGCCGCATGACGGGCGAATTGGGGCCGGACTGGCAGGGCCGGTACAGGAGCTTCGAGCACGAGGCGGCGCGCGCCGCCTCGCTCGGCCAGGTGCATCGCGCGACCGCAACCGACGGCACCGCGCTCGCCTGCAAGCTGCAATACCCCGAGATGGCCTCGGCGGTCGAAGCCGATCTGCGCCAGTTGAAGCTGGCGATGGGGCTTTATGAGCGCTACGACCGCACGGTCAGCACCGCCGCGATCCATGCCGAGATCGCCGACCGGCTGCGCGAGGAATTGGATTATGCGCGAGAGGCCGCGCATATGGGGCTCTACCGCGAGATCTTGCGCGACGAGCCCGGGGTTGCCGTGCCGCGCCCGATTCCCGAATTATCGACCCGGCGCCTCTTGACGATGACCTGGCTCGACGGCGCGCCGATTCTCAACGTCGCGGCCAAGGCATCGCTCGGCGTGCGCAACGAGATCGCGCTGCGCATGTTCCGCATCTGGTACGTGCCGTTTTATTACTACGGCGTCATCCACGGCGACCCGCATCTCGGCAATTACACGGTCGCCCCAGAAAACTCCACTGGCCGCACCATCAACCTCTTGGATTTCGGCTGCATCCGGGTGTTCCCGCCGAGCTTTGTGAAGGGCGTCATCGACCTCTACCACGCCCTCGAGCGCAACGACCGCGAGCTTGCGGTCGCGGCCTACCGCAGCTGGGGGTTCGGCGAGCTGTCGCACGACATGATCGCGGTCCTCAACCGCTGGGCCGCCTTTGTCTACGGCCCGCTGCTCGACGACCGGGCGCGGATGATCCAGGAGAAGGCGAAGCCCGGTGCCGATGGGCGCAGCCTTGTTGACGACGTGCACCGCGACATCCGCCGCTTGGGCGGCATCGCGCCGCCGCGCGCCTTTGTCTTCATGGACCGCGCCGCGATCGGCCTCGGTTCGGTGTTCCTGCATCTGAAGGCCAAGGTCAACTGGCACCGGCTGTTTCACGAGCTGATCGACGATTTCGACGAGCGCGTGCTCGCCGAGCGCCAGCAGACGGCGCTGGAGCGGGCCGGCGTGCCGCCGCCGACTTGAGGCGGGGCCGCGCCAATGTCCGCTCTCCGCTTCCTGTCGCACGGGCTGACCCATGTCGGGCTGGTCCGCCGGCGCAACGAGGATGCCTTTCTCGACCGGCCGGACCTCGGCCTCTGGGCGGTGGCCGACGGCATGGGCGGGCATGATGAGGGCGACTACGCCAGCGCCGCCATCGTCGCCGGGCTCGGCACGATCGAGCCGCCGGGCGATCTCGGCGATTTCATTCGCATCGCCGCCGACCGGCTGAGCGAAATCGATGGCGCGCTGCGCGCCCGGGCGTCCAGGCTCGGCCCCGGCGCCGTGATCGCCAGCACCGTCGTCGTGCTGCTTGCGCGAATGGACGAATTCGCCGTGCTGTGGGCCGGCGACAGCCGGGCCTATCGCTGGCGCGACGGCGGGTTCCGCCAGTTGAGCCTCGATCACAGCCATGTGCAGGAGCTGGTGACCGGGGGATTGCTGCGGGCGGAAGATGCCGCCGGTCATCCCCAATCGCATATCGTAACCCAGGCGGTCGGCGCCGGCCGGCCCGAATTCGGAATCGTCCGCGGGACGCTGCGACCCGGCGACCGCTTTCTCTTATGCAGCGACGGCCTGACCAACATGGTCGCGGACGCCGACATCGCCGGCGCGATCGCCGCGGCGGGGCCGCTGATCGCCGCCGAGCGGCTGCTCGACCGCGTGCTGGCGGCGGGCGCGGTCGACAACGTCACGCTCGTCATCGTCGCGGCCGATCCGACAAATTAGCAGATCGCAACTGTGATATCCGGACAATCCCGCCGACATGTTCCGGTTGCGCCAGGATCTACTGTATTGACTGGCATTTCCCCGCTGTTTTCCAGCGCGAATTTCATGTTTCCTTTTGTCGGATCGGTTGATAGCGTTGGGCGGCAAAGCCAAACGGCAACCGCCGACCGGTGACTTGTCGATTGCCGGCCAGCAGAAAATCGAATGCAGGGGAAGGGACGCCGATGAACAACGCCTCGCCCATTGCCGGGATCCTGACCCGCCGCAATTTGCTGCGGCAAGCCGGGGGGGCGGGACTGGCCGCCATTGCCGCGCCGGCCTGGGCATCAGAGATCGCGAATTTGCCGTTTCCGGGCGGGTCCGGCGAGCGGCCGATCACGAATTCGTTCCCGCAGAAGGGCGCGATGATCCTGCAGCGCGCCACCCCGCCGCTGTTGGAGACCCCGTTCGAGGTCTTCGACAACGGCGTATTCACGCCCAACGACCGGTTCTTCGTGCGCTGGCACTGGGCGGTCATCCCGACCAGCATCGATGTCGGCAGCTTTCGCCTCAATGTCCACGGCCACGTCGAGAAGCCGCTGGCGCTGACGCTGAAGGAGGTGCTGGCATTGCCGCAGTTCGAGATCGTGGCGGTCAACCAGTGCTCGGGCAATTCGCGGGGCTTTTTTCAGCCGCGCGTCGCCGGCGGCGAATGGGGCAACGGCGCGATGGGCAACGCGCGCTGGACCGGTGTGCGCCTCAAGGACGTGCTCGACCGGGCGGGCGTCAAGCCGGGCGCGGTGCAGGTCAGGTTCAACGGCCTCGACACGCCGGTCGTGGCGGATGGCCCGGATTTCATCAAGTCGCTGGCGATCGACCACGCGCGCGACGGCGAGGTCATGATCGCCTATGCGATGAACGGCGAGCAGCTGCCGCTGTTGAACGGCTTCCCGCTGCGCCTCGTCGTGCCCGGCTGGTATGCGACCTATTGGATGAAGATGCTCAACGACATCGAGGTCCTGGACAACCCGGACACCAATTTCTGGATGAAGACCGCGTACACGATCCCGGATACGCCGGGCGCCGACATGAAGCCCGGCCAGGCCGGGGTCAAGATGGTGCCGATCAACAAGATGAACCCGCGCTCGTTCATCACCAGCCTCACGGCCGGCGCCACCGTGCCGGTCGGCAAGCCGACGCCGGTGCGCGGCATCGCCTTTGGCGGCGACGCCGCCGTCAAGCGCGTCGATTTCTCCTCGGACGGCGGCAAGACCTGGCATGCCGCGACGCTCGGCAGGGACGAGGGCAAATACGGCTTCCGCCTCTGGCAGACCCGCTTCGCGCCGGCGGCAAAGGGAAGCTATACGCTGATGGCCCGGTGCACCAACGCGGGCGGCGTGGCGCAGCCCGACCAGCCCAATTGGAACCCGGCGGGGTTCATGCGCAATCTCGTCGAAGCAACCCCCGTTTCGGCGGCGTGAGGTGGGCAAAATGACCCGCAAGAACCTGGGGTTCGCTCTCCTTGCCGGCATCGCCGCGATCGCGATGGCGGCCCAGGCCAAGACCCCGATCATCCTGAAATCGGTTGACGTAACGCTGCCGGGCAGCACCCGGCAATTGCCCGACGGTCCCGGGGTCGCCGCGGTCAACAACAACTGCCTCGCCTGCCATTCCGCCGGCATGATCCTCAACCAGCCGACAATGCCCAAGCCGGCGTGGCAGGCCGAGATCGCCAAGATGCGCACCGTCTACAAGGCGCCCGTCGACGACAGGGACGTTCCGGCCATCGCCGACTACCTGGCCGCGGTCAAAGGCCCGAAATAGGGATCGCCACGCCAGCGGAATGACCTTCGATCTCGTCATCTTCGACTGCGACGGGGTGCTGATCGACAGCGAATTGCTGGCATGCCGAGCGGTTACCGCCTGCCTGGCCGAGGACGGCATTGCGGTCTCGGCCGACGAAATCATGGAGCGCTATACCGGCATCAGCTGGGCCGAAATGGTGGCCGGTCTCGAAAAGCGCCACGGCCGCATGTCGGCCGATTTTGCTGATCGGCACCGGCGGCGGCTGTGGCCGCTGATGGAGGCGGAGCTGACGGCGATCCCGGGCGTGACCGCGGTGCTCGACGCGCTCGAATGCAAGGTTTGCGTCGCCTCCAGCGGTCGGCCCGAGCGGTTGCGGCATGCGCTGTCGCTGGTCGGCCTGTTCGAGCGCTTCCACCCGAACATTTTCAGCGCGACCGAGGTCGCGCGCGGCAAGCCGGCGCCCGATCTGTTCTTCCATGCCGCGAACCGGATGGGCGTCCTGCCGAACCGCTGTGTGGTGATCGAAGACAGCGTGCCGGGGGTCGCCGCGGCGATCGCGGCCGGCATGACCGCGATCGGGTTCACCGGCGGCGCCCATTGCCGGCCGGGTCACGATTGGCGTCTCGCCGCCGAAGGCGCGGCGCCGGTGATCGAGCGGATGGCGCAGCTCGTGCCCGCCCTCGCGCGCCGATAGCCGCGATCCGGGCCGGATCGAAACACGGGCCTCTGGTGTTCGTACGGCAGCTCCGATCATCATTCCCCCCAACGCGAGTTCGGGGCAGGGCGGGGGGACGGGTAGCGGCTGCGCCAGCAGGCAATCGCGGCGGGAAACTTCAAGAGCGGGCCGCAATGCGGATGCGTCGTCGGGCAAAGAGCCGGCTACGTGACCGTCGCACCGGCCAATCCTGCGGTCGTCTATGTTCCGGTCTATGACGTTGCGGACATCTACGGTCCTTGGCTCTACCGGGCCTACCCGCCCTTCCTGTTCCCGTACCCGGTCGGCTTTGCTTTCGCACCCGGGTATTACATCGGCTTCGGCTGGGGCATCGACGTTGCCGCTTACGGTCCGTTCTGGGGGTGGGGGAGCGTCGATTGGGGCGGGCACAGCATTATCGTCGATCCGGCCCGCTACGCCGCGGTGTCCGGCCAGCGTGCCGCGTTCGTCGGCAATGTCTGAACCCATGATTCGATGCGTGGCGGCGGCCTTGCCGCCGATCGCGCAGCCTCCATCGCTCGGGTCGGCGGCGCCGCGGATGGCGACCTCGGGTCACGCTGCCTGGGCCGGCGGGCGGAGCGCCTATCGTGGCGCGGGTCGCTATGGAGCAGCGGCAAGCCGAGGCGGCTTTCACGGCGGTCATGCGGCGATGGGCGGCGGCTTCCATGGCGGCAGCGGTCACGGCGGCGGCCCCAAGCACTGACGAATTTCCCCCGGCTCCGATCCGCGGCGGCGCGTTCCGCCCGGCGGGCGACCGGAACCGGTCTGAACGCCGCAGTTGCGTCGCCGCCGCGCTGCCGGCACACTACTGGGGCTTTGACGCGCCCCGGATGGTGTCATGCGTGCCTTGCTAGCTTTTGTCCTGCTGTCGGCCGTCTTGGCGGGCTGCACGCCGTACATCCCGGTCAAGGATGATTTCGGCACCAGCGCGCTGGCGCCGCCAACCGGCCCTAATGGCGCCATCCCGCCCGAATTCGCCGAGTTCAACGCCTACAATCCGGCGGTCAATGGCCTCTTGGCCGATCAGCTCTGTGCGACGCCGTATCAGCCGATCGAAGAGCAAAGCCTCGGTTCCGCCAGCGGTCGTCTCGTTGAGGCGCGCGGCCGGTGTCAGACCCACATCCCGCTGGTCGGGCAGTGAGCGCCGCGGCCGATTAGACGATCGCCGACGTGCGTTTGCGCAGCTCGCCGCGCTCGGTCAGCAGCGCCTCGAAATAGGCGACCGTGCGTTGCAGACCGGGACGCAGCGCGGTTCGCGGCTGCCAATTCAAGATCGCCGTCGCCTGCGAGATGTCCGGGCAACGCTGGATCGGATCGTCGACCGGCAGCGGCCGGTGCACGATCTTGGACCGCGAGCCGGTCAGCTCGATGATCAGATGGGCCAGCTCGGCGACCGAGGTTTCCACCGGGTTGCCGAGGTTCATCGGCCCGGTGATGTCGTCGGGGGCGTCCATCATCCGCAGGAAGCCGTCGATCATATCGTCGACATAGCAGAAGGCGCGGGTTTGCGTGCCGTCGCCGTACAGCGTGATCGGCTCGTTCTTCAGCGCCTGGACGATGAAGTTCGAAACGACCCTTCCGTCATGCGGGTGCATGCGCGGGCCATAGGTGTTGAAAATGCGCACGACGCGGATGCGCAGATTGTGCTGCCGGTAATAGTCGAAAAACAGTGTCTCGGCACAGCGCTTGCCCTCGTCGTAGCAGGCGCGCGGCCCGATCGGGTTGACGTTGCCGCGGTAGGATTCAGGTTGCGGGTGCAAGACCGGGTCGCCGTAGACCTCGGAGGTCGAGGTTTGCAGGATCTTGGCCTTCAGCCGCTTGGCGAGGCCCAGCATGTTGATCGCGCCGATGACGCTGGTCTTGGTCGTCTGCACCGGATCGAATTGGTAATGGATCGGCGAAGCGGGGCAGGCGAGGTTGTAGATCTCATCGACCTCGACGAACAGCGGATGGGTCACGTCGTGCCGCATCGCCTCGAAATGCGGGTCATGCAGCAGATGCGCGATGTTGTCCTTGCGCCCGGTAAAGTAATTGTCGACGCAAAGCACATCGTGGCCTTGGGCACGCAGACGCTCGCAGAGATGCGAACCGAGAAATCCGGCCCCGCCGGTGACGAGTACGCGTTTCATGACAGTCCGCATGTAGAGAATCCTCGGAGTTTGCCCGGTCCGTAGGGGCTAGGCGATCGCCCGCAAGCCGGCGGGCTTCTCGGTTATCGGCTCGCTGTTGGGGCGGCCGATGCTGTGATAGGTGAGCCCGGCCGCGATCATCTCGTCCGGCTTGTAGATATTGCGCAGGTCGATCACGACGGGGTGGCGCAGCAGGTTCTTCACCCGGTCGAGATCGAGCGCGCGGAACTCGTTCCATTCGGTGATCAGAATGAGCGCATCGGCCCCTTCCATCGCCTCGTAGGCATCGCCGCAATAGTCGAGGTCCGGCATCAGCATTTTCGCGTCGGCAACCCCTTCCGGGTCGAAGGCGCGGATCGTCGCGCCCGCCCGGCGCAGCTCCGGCACGATCGAGAGGCTCGGGCTGTCGCGCATGTCGTCGGTATTGGGCTTGAAGGTCAGCCCGAGCACCGCCAGTGTCCTCCCGGAGACATCGCCGCCGCAGGCGGCGATGATGCGGGCAGCCATCCGGCGCTTGCGCGCCTCGTTGACGCGCAGCACGGTCTCGACGATCGACAGCTTCGTCTCGGCAATCTCTGCCGAGCGGACCAGCGCCTGGCAGTCCTTGGGGAAGCACGATCCGCCAAAGCCAGGGCCGGCATGCAGGAATTTGTGGCCGATACGCCCGTCGAGGCCGATGCCGCGGGCGATGTCCTGGACATCGCCGCCGACCGCCTCGCAGAGGTCGGCGATCTCGTTGATAAAGGTGATCTTGGTCGCGAGAAACGCATTCGCCGCATATTTGATCAGCTCGGCGGTCTCGAGGCTGGTGAAGACCATCGGCGTTTCGAGCAGATAGAGCGGCCGGTAGAGCCCTTTGAGCACGGTGCGCGCGTGCTCGCTGTCGGTGCCGATGACCACCCGGTCCGGCCGCATGAAATCCTGGATCGCTGATCCTTCGCGCAGGAATTCCGGATTCGAGGCAACATCGAAGCGGCGGTGCGGCAAGGTGTTGCGCAGGATGCGCGCGACCTGACGGCCGGTGCCGACCGGCACCGTCGACTTGGTCACCACGACCGTGCGATCACCGGTTGCCGGTGCGAGAGCCTCGGCAATTTCACCAGTAGCGGCAAAGACATAGCTCAGATCGGCATGGCCATCGCCCCGCCTTGACGGTGTGCCGACCGCGATGAAGACGGCGTCGGCGCCCCGTACCGCTGTCTTAAGGTCCGTCGTGAAGCCGAGCCGACCGGCGGTCGCGTTGCTCGCCACCAGCTGGTCGAGGCCGGGCTCGTAGATCGGGATCTCGCCGCGCTTGAGGCGTTCGATTTTGCCGGCATCCTTGTCGACGCAGGTGACCGCTACGCCGAATTCCGAAAAGCACGCGCCCGAGACCAGGCCGACATATCCTGTCCCGATCATCGCGATGCGCATAAGCGCGGTCCCCCTGCCATTCTGACGGCCAATGCAGCCCAGAACGGGCGATCTGTCGGCTTATTCCGCGACCATCCGGTGCGGCGAGCCGACGCACCCGACTGAATTGGAAGAGAAGGGCACGATCGCCCGTTATCCTTCGCTCTGGCAACCCTAGCCGGTAACCGCCCGATGTCGCAATCCATCCTTGTCACCGGCGGCGCCGGCTATGTCGGCAGTCACGCGTGCAAAATCTTGGCCGGCGCCGGTTATCGCCCGGTGGTTTACGACAACCTGTCGCGCGGGCACCGCGCGGCGGTGCGTTGGGGACCGCTGGTCGAAGGCGAGCTATCCGATCGCGCCAAGCTGGCCGCGACGATGCGTTCCTACCAAGTGAGCGCCGTGATGCATTTCGCGGCCTTCGCCTACGTCGGCGAATCGATTACCGACCCCGAACTTTATTACGGGAACAACGTCGACGGTACTCTCGCTTTGCTGGGAGCGATGCGCAAGGCTGGGGTCGCGACGATCGTCTTTTCCTCGACCTGCGCGGTCTACGGCGCGCCCGAGCGGCTGCCGATCGGCGAGACGACCGCAAAGGCGCCGCTCAATCCTTATGGGGAAACCAAGCTGGCGCTCGAGCGGGCTTTGCACTGGTACGCCCGTGCCTATGGCATGCGATACATGGCGCTGCGCTACTTCAATGCCGCGGGAGCCGATCCCGACGGCGAGATCGGCGAGGATCACGAGCCGGAAACCCATCTGATCCCGCTTGTGCTGCGCGCCGCATCAGGCCGCGGTGATCCCGTCGAGATCTACGGCAGCGATTATCCGACGCCGGACGGCACCGCGATTCGCGACTACATCCATGTCAGCGATCTGGCTGACGCGCATGTCCGCGCGCTCGGGCACCTCTCCGCCGGCGGCGACAGCGCCGCGCTCAACCTCGGGACGGGACGCGGCTGTTCGGTGCGCCAGGTGATCGCCGCGGTCGAGCGGATCGGCGGCCGGAAGGTGCCGCAACGCGAGGTGGCGCGGCGGCCGGGCGATCCGCCGGAACTCGTCGCCGACCCGGCGCTTGCCGGGTCCCGGCTGGGATGGCGGCCGCGCCACTCCGATCTCGACACGATCATCGGCACGGCGCTGGCCTGGGAGAGCCGCGCCGGCCGGGCCGCTCGATCGGCCGGCAGATGACCAGCGGCATTCTTGGTCTGGCGATTGTTTGGATTTGGATCTGAAATGGACATAAATTCACCGATTGCGCGAGAGAACGCCGACCTTCGGCTGGTCGCCGAGCCAAGAACCGGGGGACCTGGCGACATCCGCACGGTCGAACGCGACGCTGTCGCGCCGGAGCCGACCGCGCTCGATGACCTCTTGACGCCAGCGCCGCCGGTCGTCGCCGGTCCGATAAGGGTGCACGGCAAATTCTTCTTCGCCGGCGGTACCAAGCACTTCATCAAGGGCGTCACCTACGGCCCATTTGCCGCCGGCAGCGACGGCTCGCCGTTTCCCAAGCGCGCAGTGGTCGAGCACGATTTCGCGCTGATGGGGAGCGCCGGCGTCAACACGGTGCGGGTGTTCACCGTGCCGCCGGTCTGGCTGCTCGATCTGGCCGAAGCGGCCGGCCTCAAGATTCTTGTCGGCCTCCCGTGGTCGCAGCATGTCGCTTTTCTCGACAGCGCCGCGCTCAAGGCCGAGATCCGCGCCGCGGTCGCCGCAGGGGTGCGGGCCTGTGTTCGCCACCCGGCGGTTTTCGCCTATCTCGTCGGCAATGAAATCCCGCCCGACATGATCCGCTGGCACGGCGCCGATGCGGTAAGGCATTTTCTCAAGGACCTCGCGGCGCTGGTCCGGCGGGAGCACCCGGGCGCGCTGGTCAGCTACGCCAACTTCCCATCGACCGAGTATCTGACGATCGATTTTACCGATTTCCTGTGCTTCAACGTCTACCTCCATGACGAGGCCGCATTCCGCCGCTACATCGCCCGGCTGCACAATCTGGCGGTCGACAAGCCCCTGGTGCTGACCGAGTTCGGCATCGATTCGCGGCGCGCCGGCGAGGCGGAGCAGGCGCAGACCCTTGCCTGGCAGGTCCGCGCCGCGTTTGCCGCGGGGGTCGCGGGCACCTTTGTCTTCGCCTGGACCGACGAATGGTTCACCGGGGGACACCTGATCGAGGATTGGGCCTTTGGCCTGGTCGATCGCAACCGAACGCCGAAGCTCGCCTTCGATGAGGTCGCTCGACGCTACAAGGGCCCATTGCCGCCGCGGTTGCCGCGCTATCCGCGGGTATCGGTGGTGGTGTGCGCCTACAATGCCGAGCGCACGATGCAGGCGTGCCTCGCCTCGCTCGAGGCCCTCGATTATCCCGATTACGAGGTCATCGTCGTCAATGACGGCTCGCAGGACCGCACCCTCGAAATTTCCGAGGGCTTTCCGTTCTGCCGGATCATCAGCCAGCCGAACAAGGGGCTCTCCGTCGCGCGCAATGTCGGCGCCGAGGCGGCCACCGGCGAGATCGTCGCCTATACCGACAGCGATTGCGTCGCCGATCCCGACTGGCTCGCCTACCTCGTCGCCCGGATGGAGGACGGCGCGCTCAGCGCCTGCGGCGGGCCCAATTTCCCACCCCCCGAAGACAGCCTGGTTCCGGCCGCGGTCGCGGTATCGCCGGGCGGCCCGACGCATGTCCTGATCAGCGACGAGGTCGCCGAGCATATCGCCGGCTGCAACATGGCGTTCCGCCGCGACGCGTTGATGGCGTTGGGCGGTTTCGACCCGATCTACCGCGCGGCCGGCGACGATGTCGACATCTGCTGGCGCTTCCAGGATGCCGGTCACACGATCGGCTTCAGCGCGGCTGCGGTGGTCTGGCATTTCCGCCGCAACACGGTGCGCGCCTACATCAACCAGCAGCGCGGCTACGGCAAGGCCGAGGCTCTCGTCTATGCCAAGCATCCGTTCCGTTTCAACCTGTTCGGTCAGGCGAAGTGGCTCGGGCGGATCTACGGCGATCTGTCGGCGGCGCTGCTCTTGTCGCGCAAGCCGGTGATCTATTCCGGCGTGTTCGGACGCGGCCTGTTCCAGACCATGTACGAGCCGCCCTCGTCCCTGACCGCGCTGTTGCCGCTGACCTTCGAGTGGAGCGTTGCCGCGCTGGTCCTCGCCCTTATCGGCATTGTCGGCGGCGGCTGGCAGTGGCTGCTCGCGGTGCCGCTGCTGGCGACCTGGGCGATGTGCCTCAACGGGGCGCTGAAGGCGCCGATCGACGCGCGCTTTTCGGGGCCGAAGGCGCGGGCGCTGGTCGCCCTCTTGATCTATCTCGGACCGCTGCTGCGCGGCTGGGAACGCCTCAAATGGCGGATCAAGACGATGCAGACGCACGACCATATCCGCCTCGCCCACGTCGAGCAGCGGTCCCGCATCGCCTGGTCGCAACGTGCCTTTGTGCTGTCCTACTGGAGCGAGGAAGCAGCCGAAAAGGAGATGCTGCTCAGGGGGTTGATGGATTTCCTCCTGCCGCAGAAATATTTCGTCGTGGCGGATACCGGGTGGAGCAAATGGGACCTCAAGATCGCACGGGGCCTGTGGAGCCGCGCCCTGGTCACGGTCTGCGCCGAGAACCATGGCGGCTCGAAGCGCCTGTTGCGGGTCCGCGTTGCCATGCGCCTGTCGAACCTGGCGCAGGTGCTGCTGCGCGGTTATGCGGGGCTCGGCGCGGCCAGCCTGATCCTCGGCTCGCCGATGGCTGCTCTCGTCTTTTTTGCGATCGGGATCGCTAACCTCGGCGTGATCCTCTGGCGGCTGGTGACGTTCGGCCGCCTCATGCACCGGATCATTGAAACGGTGGCACGGCAGACCAGGCTGATGCCGGCCGAGCCGCTCGGCATCGCGGCATTGCCGATTGGCCGGAAGCGGGCGCTCTGATCGCCGATGCGCCGCCTCGGACGCGCGCCGCCGCCAGCCCTGGAAAGGCGGGCGGCCGATGATTAGGAAGCTGCTGCCCTACCTGAAGGCGCATCGCTGGCCGGTCGCCTGGGCGCTGGTGCAGGTTTTCCTGGTTGCCGGGTTCGAGCTCTTGAAGCCGTGGCCGCTGCAGATCGTTATCGACTATGTGCTGGGCGGCAAAACGCCCCCGAGCGGCGGCCCGCTCGGCGCGTTACTGTCGTTGCCGGCAGGCTCGCTGCTGCTGCTCGCCTGTGTCGCCGTCGTCATCGTCAATTTCGGCGCCGGCGCGCTGACTTCTGTTGCACAATTACACGACGATCCGGGTCGGCCAGAGCATGGTCAACGACCTGCGCGGCGACCTCTACGCCCATCTGCAGCGTCTGTCGCTCGCCTATCACAGCCGGCAGCGGGTCGGCGATCTGCTCTACCGGATTACCGCCGACAGCTTTGCCGTCCAGACCATGCTCATGAACGGGGTGCTGCCGATCCTCTCGGCCGTGATCCTGCTCGCCGGCATGCTGATCGTGCTGTTTCCGATCGACCCGCTGCTGACGCTGCTGTCGCTGACCATCGTCCCGGTCCTGTTCGGCTTGATCGCCACCTTCAACCGCAAGATCGTCGAAGTCGCGACCGAGGTGCGCGATCTCGACAGCCGGGTCTACTCGCTCGTGCAATGGGGCATGGCCGCGATCAAGGTCGTCCAGGCCTTCACCAAGGAGGAAGAGGAGCACCGCCGGTTCATGGGCGCCAGCCGCGCCAGCCTGCGCGCCACCCTGCGCCTCTACAATTGGCAGACCCTCTATTCGGGCGGGGTCAACGTGATCATCGCGCTCGGCACCGCGGTCGTCGTCTATGCCGGCGCACGGGCGGTCATGTCGGGGAGCTTGTCGCTCGGGCAACTGATCGTGTTCGTTGCCTACCTGGCGCAGCTCTACGCGCCGATCAACCAGATCACCCAGAGCTGGGGCCTCATTGCCGGGGCGCGGGTCGGGGCGGCCCGGGTCTTCGAGGTGCTGGACACCGAGGCAGACCTCAAAAGCGGCGCGCGCCAGTTTCCGCCCGAGGGCGCGCGCGGCGACATCGCCTGGCGCGGCGTCGAGCTTTCGGTACCGGCCGGCGACGCCGGTGCTGAACGGTATCGAATTCGCGGTCGCCGCGGGCTCGAAAGTCGCGATCGTCGGGCCGACCGGAGCGGGAAAATCGACCTTGCTCGGGCTGTTGCCGCGCTTCTTCGACCCGACGGCCGGAATCGTCACGCTCGACGGCTCGGACATTCGCGACTATACGCTGCCCGCGCTGCGCCGCCAGATCGCGATGGTGTTGCAGCCGCCGCTGATCTTCCCGCTTTCCGTCGCCGACAATATCGCCTACGGCCGCCCCGGCGCCGGTCAAGCCGCGATCGAAAACGCCGCGCGCCTCGCCCGTATCCACGACATGATAGCCGGCTTGCCGGAGGGCTATGAAACCCTGCTCGGCGAGGCGGGGGTGCTGCTCTCGGAGGGCGAGAGGCAACGCATCACGATCGCCCGCGCCCTGTTGCGCGACGCGCCGATCCTGATCCTCGACGAGCCGACCTCGGCGCTCGATGTCGCGACCGAGGCCTTGGTGATGAATGCGGTCGAAACCCTGATGATGGGACGCACGACGCTGATCATCGCGCACCGGCTGTCGACGGTGCGCCGCGTTGCAACCGCATCATTGTCCTGCGCGACGGCACCATCGCAGAACAAGGCACCTTCCCCGAACTGCTGCGGCAAGGCGGCATCTTCGCCGACTACTATCGTACCCAGTTCGCGCCGCAGGATCCCGCCGAGGCTGCATTGCCGGTGCTGGCGTGAGCGCCCCGTGACGAGCGTGACCGATATGCAACGCGATATGTTGCTTAATTGCCGCCGTCCTTGCCCCGCTCCCGCTGGAATTCGCTAATCCGGCGCAGATAGTGTTGCAGTACAGCATCAATATACTCGCAGTGCCATCCGCATAGCTGAAAACCCGGTGCCGCAGCGCCGCTTTTATGCCGCCTTTATGTTGGGTCCAGGATTATTCTTTGACTGCCTCTGCCTGTCGCTGCTGACGGCGTTTGCCGGATATACGGGGGCGGTCGAGCGCGGAAGGCGGCATTTGCTGTTGCGTGACCGATAATGTGGCGTTAGGCTGCCCGTGCTTTGGGGGATGCCGCACGCCGTTTATGCGGGGTGGGGAAGCGGTGGTCTCGGGATCGCGAGGGCCGCCGGTTTCGGGCGCATGCGGCGGCGGCTCCACCGGATTTTTGCTTTTCAGCCTGGTTGGCGCTCGGCGCCGGCATCCACGGCTCGGTAAAGCGCGGGGGGCAAGGGGTGACCGATTTGTTGCGCTGGGGAAGCGCGAGCTTCCCGGAAAAGCAATCGCCGTGGAGCCGCGCGAGCAGCGGGTTCGAGTTTGTCTCGCGGCACCGCCAATCGGCCGCGCTCGGTATGGCGGCGGCGATCGGTTTCGCTGCCGCTGTTGGTCTTGGCATCTTCTATTTCCGCTACGAGCGGCTCGCCGCGGCGGACCAGGCGGCGATCACGCACACCGAAACCGCCAATGCCGATCTTCAGGATGCTCTGGCGCGGCTGCGCGACCAGGTCGGGGCTGCCAATCAGGCACTCAACGCGGCGCAAAGCCGTCTCACCGCCTTGAGCGATCAGGCAAACAAGCAGCTTGCGGTCTCCGAGCAGACCGCGAACTCGAAGAGCGATCGCGTCGGGCAGTTGACACATGCGCTCGAACAGGTGCAGCGCGAATTGCACCTTGCCGAGGCGCAGCGCGTCACGCTGATGGCCCGGCTCAGCAAGGCCGAGGTGGATTTGGCCACCGGGCAGGCGCGCCAGACGCAGGCGCAGGTCGGCCTCGACCAGTGGCAGAAGAGGGTTCACCAACTGACCGCGGATCGCGATAAGGCGGCGAGCGAGCGCGATCAGCTGCGTGCCAAATTGGGCGAGCTCGAACAAAAGCGCTCGATGTTGCAGACGCCGCCCTTCGCCGCGGCGCGACCCGCGCCGGCCGGGGTTGCGCCGGCGCCGGTCGTAGCGATGTCGGCCGTTGCTCCGGCGGCGGCGCTGCCCGCCCGGGCACCGGTCGTTGCCGTGGCGACGGGGCGGCTCGCACAATTCGAGCGGGTGCTGGCCTCGGCAGGCGTCGACGTCGAGCACCTGTTTGGGGAAATTGGCGTCAACCGCGGCCTTGGCGGTCCCTTCGTGCCGATGCCGCGCGGCGGAATGCCGGAGAGCCGGTTTAGCGCCGTAAAGCTCGCCGCGCTGCGCGGCGTTGTCGGATCGCTGCCGCTGGCCGCGCCGATGACGAACTATCGCGAGACCAGCCCGTTTGGCCAACGCCAAGACCCGTTCAACGGCCGCCTTGCCTTCCATCCCGGCATCGATTTTGCGGCGCCCTATGGGACGCCGGTCTATGCGACCGGACCGGGCGTTGTGACCTATGCCGGCTATCGCGACGATTACGGCAAGATCGTGGAGATCAATCACGGCCACGGCATTGTCACCCGCTACGGCCATCTGGCGCGCTATGTCGTGCTGGTCGGCGAGCGCGTCGCAACGGGGACCCAGATCGGCTATGAAGGGTCGACCGGACGCAGCACCGGCCCGCACGTCATCTATGAGGTCGATGTCAACGGCGAGCCGCAGGATCCGCAGAAATTCCTCAATCTCGCTCGCCTGGTGCCGGTCGCCATGCACTGAGAGGCACCTCGGCGGGGACGATCCGCCGCCCTTGCCCCTTCCATCCCCGCGGTCCTTATGCGATGAAAAAATCGCGCGGCGCGCTGTCGGCGCCGGATGCGTCCGCCGCCGCGCGATGTGTCGCTGCCCTCGCAACGATCGGGCGTGAATGGGATGCGGAGCGTCGCAACGGGTTTCGAAATACCAGGGGTGCTGTGGCGCCGGGACCCGTCCGCCGACGCCGTGCCGCTCGTCCTCAATTCGCCGCATAGCGGCGCGGTCTATCCGCAAGATTTCGCTTATTGCTGCCCGCTGCCGGTGTTGCGCCGGGCCGAGGATGCCTATGTCGACGAACTCTACGAGGCGGCGCCTTCCCATGGCGCGACGCTGATCGGGGCGCTGTTCCCGCGCAGCTATATCGATGTCAACCGGGCCGTGGACGATCTCGATCCGGGGCTCGTGGCGGGCGCGCTTCCGCCTGTTCTGGTGCCGCGCCCGACGACCCGGGTCGGGCTGGTGCGCCGCCATGCCCAACCCGGCGTGCCGATCTACGACAGGAAGCTGAGCCCCGACGACATTCTTGCCCGGATCGAGCGCTATCACACGCCCTATCACCGGCTGCTCGATGACAGCTGTGACTGGCTGCGCCGCGAGTTCGGTGCGGTATGGCACATCAACTGCCACTCGATGCCGTCGCACGGCAACCGCCGCGAGGGGCACAAGGGCGAGCACGGCGATTTCGTGCTCGGCGACCGCGACGGCACCACCTGTGCCCCGGAATTCACCGATTTCGTCGCCCGCTTTCTGCGCGGCCTCGGCTATGACGTGCGCATCAACGAGGGCTACAAGGGCGTCGAGATCGTGCGCCGCCAGGGCCGCCCTGTCGACCGCCGCCACAGCCTGCAGATCGAGGTCGATCGCTCGCTGTACATGGACCAGAAGACCTTGGAAAAACTGCCCGGCTTCGACCGGCTGCGGGCCGACCTCGCCGCTCTCCTCGCGTCCCTCGCCGAGTTCGTGCGCGCCCGGCTCTGATCCAAAGGACCTGCGCCAACGTCATGGCCGGGCTCGATCACTCACTCTAGGGGCAAAACCCAATCGGCCCGCTCATCCCAATCAGCGAGCCGGGCGGTATCCGGGCCTCCCTACTGCGCCTCCGAGGACGCCCGCGATCGTGTCCCATGCCGTGGTGTAAGAGCGCGGGGCGGCTCTCGACCTCCGGCTGGTCTTGCCGGTTATTTCAGGCGGGCATGGCGGGCAGCCTGACGAAGGGATCGTCGCTCAACGGTGCGATCGTTTCCAGGGTCATGTAGCGGACGCGTCGGACGGCCCATTCATCAATTCGTTCCAATAGGATGGCACCGACGAGCCGGATGATGGCCTCGTCATTGGGGAAGATGCCGACGCCCTCGGCGCGGCGCTTGATCTCGCCGGTGACGCGCTCGATTGGGTTGGTCGAGAAACCTGCTGCACCCACCACTTAATCCTTCAGCGCCTTCTTGAGCATGGCGCGCAATTCGGGGCTACCGCCAACCGCCAGCCCGGCGAGCAACGCCGCCGCAACCGCGCGATAGGGGTGGGCTCGCGCCTGCGCGGTCAACTCCTGTGCCGCCAGTCCGCCGAGCCTTGCCGCAAGATCGCTGACGTTGCCGGCGAGGCCGGGATCCGCAAAACCCGTGCCGCCACCCGTTCGCCCCGCCCCGCCGCAGCGCGACGCGATGCGGACCGCGAGGATCAGCAGCCCCGCCAGGACGAGCCCTGCCAAGCCGACGAGCAGCGCGGCAAGCGGCGGCGCAGCGGACATCGCAACAAGTTGGAGATCGAGCGCTGCGCACAGGAAAATGACCGCCACTGTCCCAAGGACGATGGCGGCCACGACGGCTGCCATCGAGATCAGCACTCGGGACAGGAATCGCTCCATGCTCCCGCTCTCGCCACCGGGCCGAAGGCGGAGCTAACCGCGGCGCCCGCTAAGGAGCAGTCCCAACAGAACACCTGCACCGAAGGCGGTAAGCGCGGCGGCGATCGGCCTTTCCTCGATTTCCCGGCTCACGTCGTGCGCCTGGCGCCTGACTTCGGTCCACATCTTGTTGGCTGAGGCCTGCACCTTTTCCCCTGCGCCCGCGACGCCATTGCTTGCGATGTCGCGCATCGTTCCGGCAATTTTGGCGAAGTCGGTCCGGAGCTTGTTTGATCTCGGTCTGCAATGCAGCGATATCGCTATCCGCTTGGTTAGCCATGACTTCCCTCGGCTGTTGCGTATTTCGATGAACGCGCTCTGCGCTGATCACGTTCCGCAGTCGTCTCAGCGAAGGAGTAGGACAAGCAAAACGATCAGGACGATAACACCGAGGCCGCCGCCCCCATAACCGAAATGGGCCGGCACGTAGCCCGAATAGCCGCCGAAGAATGAAAGCAGCACGAGCACGAGAATAACGACAAGCAGAATCTGCAACATGGTTCGACCTCGCTTGGATCGGTAAACGTCGCGGCCTCCTCGCCGCTCGTGGATGACGCAACGCAGCCACAATACGCGCCGATCGAGGGCGTGGAATTGACCTGGATCAACCTGCCGGTTCGAAATCGGCTGGTATCGCCGGGCGCCGAGGCCGTCGCCACCGGGAAGTTCGGCACTCCGTCCATCGACGATCCCTGGTAACGAATTGACCGGCACGCCGGGACCATGCATCAGTTGCGCGCAAGCGATAAGCCAGCCGGTCCGATTTGCCCAAATGGGCGCTTGATGGTGGGGCTGTGACAAGGCGAGGAAGGGCGATGCGCGATTTCAACAGTCCCGGCCGTTCGGCGGCCGTCGCCGGCAACGGCATGGTGGCGACCTCGGCGCCGATGGCGACACTGGCCGGGCTCGACGTGTTGCGGGCCGGCGGCAATGCGATGGATGCGGCGATCGCCGCGGTGGCGATGCAGTCCGTCGTCGAGCCGCAAAGCACCGGGATCGGCGGCGACTGCTTTGTGCTCTACTCGAAAAAGGGCGCTCTGCCGGTGGCGCTGAACGGCTCGGGCCGCGCCCCCGGGAACGCAACCGTCGAGTGGTACGCCGAGCGGCAGATCAGCCAGATCTCGACGCAGACCGCGCACGCGGTGACGATCCCCGGCGCAGTCGATGCATGGTGCCTGCTCAATCGCGAGCACGGCACCAAGCCGCTCGCCGAATTGCTCGAGCCGGCGGCGCGGACCGCGGAGGACGGCTATCGCGTCACCCCGCGGGTCGCCTGGGACTGGGCGCGCAACCAGTGGAAATTGCACGACCCGATCACCGAAGCGGTGATGCTGCCCGGCGGCAAACCGCCGGCAATCGGCGACCGGATGCGGAACCCGGCGCTGGCCGCGGCGTTGCGGCGGATCGGCCGCGAGGGGCGCGAGGCCTTTTATGGCGGCTCGGTCATGCGCGACATCCTCGGCCGGCTCAAAGAGCTTGGCGGATTGCATGAAGCAGAGGATTTCGACGCCCAGCGCGCGGAATGGGTCGAGCCGATCCACGCCGCCTATCGCGGCTACGAGGTCTATGAGTGTCCGCCGAACGGCCAGGGGTTGGCGGCGCTGATGATCTTGCGAACGCTCGAAGGCTTCGCCCTCGGCGACGAGTCGCTGAGCGAGGCCGACCGGCTGCATTTGCTGGCCGAAGCGACCAAGGCGGCCTATCGCGTGCGCGACGACTTCATCGCCGACCCGGCGCAGGTCGCGGTCGATGTCGCGGGCTTTCTGTCCGATGAATGGGCCGAGCGCACGCGCCGGCTGATCCGCCTCGACCGCGCCCTGCCCGGCCCGGAGTGGAACGGCGGGACCGAGCACACGGACACGGTCTATCTTTGCGCCGTCGATCGCGACGGCAACGCGGTCTCGTTCATCAACTCGCTGTTTTCCTCGTTCGGCACCGGCATCATGGCGCCGGAGAGCGGCGTGCTGTTGCACAATCGCGGCACCAGCTTCCGCACGATACCGGGCCACCCCAACGCGATCGCGCCACGCAAGCGGCCGTTTCACACGATCATCCCGGCGATGCTGGCCAGGAACGGGCGCGCGGTGATGCCGTTCGGCGTCATGGGCGGCCAATATCAGGCGGTTGGGCACGCCCATCTCGTGCATCGCATGATCGACCGCGGCCTCGACCCGCAGCAGGCGGCCGAAGCCCCGCGCAGCTTCGCCTTCCGCGGCAAATTGCGGGTCGAGCAAAGCATTCCCGAGCCGGTCGTCGCCGATCTGGCGCGCCGCGGCCACGACATCGAGGTGGCGAAAGTGCCGCTCGGCGGCTGCCAGGCGATCTGGATCGACCACGACCGCGGCGTCCTGATCGGCGGCTCCGAGCCGCGCAAGGACGGCATGGCATTGGGGTATTGAGCGCCGGTTCTATACCGGCAACGGCGCGGTATCGGTCAAATCCGCCGCCGGGTCGAGCAGACCGGGGTCGTCGTTCTTGACGTTGCCGACCCGCGCGCCGATCGGATAGGCGCGCATCAGCTCGCCTGGACAGGGCGCCAGCAGCGCGAGCAGCGCAGCGGGGCCCGCCTCGGTCTCGCCGAGCCAGGCCGGCCAGGCGGCCTTCGGCAGAATCACCGGCATCCGCTCATGGAGCGGCCGGCACAGCGCATTCGGCAGGCCAGTCACGATCGCAAAGCTTCTGACGATGCTGCCGTCTGCCGGGTTCTTCCAGCGCTCCCACAGCCCGGCAAAGGCAAAGATCCCGCCCTCGCACGGCACGACCGCATAGGGCTGGGTCTTGCCATCGCGCTTCTGCCATTCGTAGAAGCCGTCGGCCGGGACGAGGCAGCGGCGCCGCTCGAAGGCGTCGCGGAAAATCTTGTTGCTGGCTAACCTCTCACCGCGCGCATTGATGCATTTCGGACCGAACGACAAATCTTTCGCCCAGAGCGGCACCAGCCCCCAGCGCAGCAAATCGAGCGCGCGCGCCCGGGTCTGCGGGTTGTAGCGCACCACCGCGAGGTCCTGGGTCGGTGCCGCGTTGTAGCGCGGCGGCGCGTTGGGCACCGGGTTCGTGGTCTCGAACAGCACCCGGATTTCGCCGAGCGGGGTCTTCTGGACAAAACGGCCGCACATGCCGGTCCCACTCTACATCGGGATTGCTTCGTCGCTGCGCTCCTCGCAATGGCGACTCTTGGCCGTCATCGCGAGCGAGGCGAAGCAATCTCGGCGACGCGTTTCATCCGTCGAGGCCGGATGGGTGGCGCTCGTGCCAGTCGGTGGCCGCCTGATAAGCCCAGCCGATGCGCAAGGCCATCCCCTCGTCGTAGGGCTGGCAGACGATCTGCAACGACAAGGGCAGCCCGGTGGCGGTAAAGCCGTCGGGGACGGACAGGGCGCACAGCTCCAACAGATTGACGAGCCGGGTGAAATGCGCCGGGGTCGTGGTCTGGTCGACCGCGTCGACGCGGATCGCCGCGGTTTGCGTTGTCGGGGTCAATAGCGCGTCGATGCCGTCGAGCGCGGCGAGGAAGCGGCGCTTCAGCGCGTCGCGTTCGGCGAGCGCCGAAAGATAATCGCGCGCGCTGACACCGCGGCCGAGCTGGATGCGCGGGCGCACCGCATCGTCGATCGGCAGGGCCGGGTTGTCGACCAGATCGCCGACCAGCTGGTAGGCCTCCGAGCCGATGATGCGACCGACCATGACCGTCGCATCGGCGAAACGGCACGGCAGGGCGACATCGACGATCTCGGCCCCGAGACGCGCCAGCGCCTCCAATGCCATATCGTAGGCGGCGAGCATTTCGGCAGCGCAGCCCTCGCGCTCCGGGGCCGGCATTCGTGCGAGCCTGAGGCCGCGCACGCCGCGCTTGAGGGCCGTCAGCGGGTCAGCCGGCGGCGGCGCCGCCAGGGTGCGCGGATCGAGCGGGTCCCTGCCCTGCATGACGCTGTAGAGCAGGGCCGCATCCTCGACCGAGCGGGCAAGCGGCCCGGGAGTATCGAGCGAGGGGGCGAGCGGCAGGATGCCGTAGGTGCTGACCCGGCCGATCGTCGTCTTGAGACCGCTGAGCCCGCACCAGGAAGCCGGCAGGCGCACCGAGCCGCCGGTATCGGTGCCGATCGCCCACGGCGCCAGCCCCGCTGCGACTGCGACGCCCGAGCCGCTGCTCGACCCGCCCGGGGTGCGCGGCACCGCCAGATCCCACGGATTCCACGGGGTGCCGAGATGCTGGTTGGTGCCCCAGCCGCCCATCGCGAACTCGACCGTATGGGTTTTGCCGAGGACGATCATCCCCTGGGCGATCAGATGCCGCGCCAAAGTGGCGGTCACCGGCGAACGGCGGTCGCGCCATGCCATCGAGCCGCCGGTGGTGACCCGCCCCTCGAGATCGATCAGGTCTTTCAGCGCGATCGGCACGCCGTGCAATGGCCCGACCGCGTGGCCCGAGCGGATCGCCTTGTCGGCCCCCTCGGCGGCGAGCCGCGCGTCATCGCCGTAGACGTCGATGAAAGCGTGCAATTTGGGGTCGTGCGCGGCGATGCGCGCGACCAGCGCTTCGACCACGGCGACCGGCGACAGACGGCGCGCCGCGATCTCGGCCGCGAGGCGATGGGCGGGCAGGAAGCTCGGATCGGTATTGGCGGCGGGCATCTCGGTCCCTTTGGGCGATTAATTCGGATAAAGCCGGCGGTAGACCCCGGGCGAGCCGCGATCGTGGCGCATGAACGCGCGGATCCGATTGCTCCACGGATTGCTGTCGCGCGCCCGCGCCCAGGGATCGCTCTCCGACACGGTGGCGTTCTCGAACTCGTAGAGGGTCAGGTATTTCGGCTGGCCGTCGATGGCGACGAAGCGGCGCGCGCCGAGACAGCCCGGCACTGCCATATAAGGCGGCAGGTAGGCCGTGTTGTACCAGTCGTTGAATTCCTCCTCGACCATGGCGGGGATGTCGATCCGGCCCATCTGCAGAAACGGCGCCGGCCCGCTGGTCTGCTCGATCGGGTTGCTGTGCACCGGGAAGATCTGCCGGTAGCCGTTGAGCAGAAAGTTGCGGCCGATCGTGCCGCCCGAATACTGCACCCGCCGCGCCGACGGCCGGAAGCGCACCCCGTCGAGAAAGGCCGGGCTGTGCAACACGTCGGGCGCTTCGATCTCGTAAAGCGCGAGATATTTGGGGCTGCCCTTCAGCGCCACGTAGCGCCCCGCGCTCAAAAATCCCGGCACTGCGAGCAGATGGGCAATGTGCTCCTCGTCATACCAGCGGTGGTATTCGGCTTCAAATTCCGGATCGATATCGGCCCACACCATTAACAGGCCGGTGCCGCGCGTTTTGGCCATCGCTCACCCCCTCGTTTTGCCCGCCGCTTCGCCACCGCCATTTAACACCGCCAGCTCGATCGAGGCGAGGAGGAGGTGCGCGGCCCTGCCCGGCAGGCGGCCTCAGGCAGCCCCGGCGCACGACCCTCGCCAAAGCCTCATCAATCGCTAAAATAGGCGGCCCGTGGCGTTTCGGCGCAGCCGCCGCGCCGGCGGGCAGGAGCGGACACGCCGTGGCGGAGCGCGACAGCAAACGCATCATCCGGCAATGGGACCGGGAAATCGAGGACGAGATCCGGCGCGAGGCTGCCCGCGACGCTGCCGACGGCCCGTGGAAGGCGGTGGCATGGACCGGGCTGTGGATGCTGTGGCTGGCGTTGCTGGTCGCCCTGGTCGCCCACGTCAAATCGCTCGGGTAGTGCGGATGCCGCGATAAAAAGCCCGGCCATTGGCGGGGCTTTCGGGTTCGCCGGTGCGCCCGGCCTAATAGGCGCGGGCCGGCGGCGGGATCGGCGAGCCCGGCGGCGCAGAGGAGCCGGGGGGCGGGCCGCCCTGGGCCGACATGCAATTGGCGTAGTCGATGTCGTATTGCTGCTGCAGGCCCGTCGCGGCGTTCTGCGCATTGGCGGCGCCAGCCCCGGCGCCGACCACCGCGCCCGACGCCGCGCCGATCCCGGCGCCGCGGCCGCCACCGGTCGCGCCACCGAGCGCTGCCCCGAGCCCGGCGCCGAGTAGCGTGCTGCCGACCGTGCGCGCGTTGGCCTGGTCGCGCAACGGCGCGATCTGGGTGTCGGCATATTGCCGGCAGCGCTGATCGGCCGACAGCGCTGAGGGCGAAGTGGGCGGCGGCACCAATTGCGGCGCGGGGGTCATCGGGCCGACGCAGCCGGTGAGCGTCGCCGTCACGGCGATCAGGCCGGCCAGCCAGTTATCGAATGGCTTCATCGGGCGTCCTCTCCTCGTGATAGCGCGTCCGGCCGCTCGCCGAAGCCGGCAAATACCGAGGCCACCGCGGCTCGCGAACCAACAATGACCGACGCTCGGGGAGCGCGCGACACGCGGCCCGCTATAGCGAGAGATCCCCGTTGAGCAGGACGGTCTGCCCGGTTCAACACTGCATCAGTTCGATGCTGACGCCATCCGGCGCCGCGACATAGCACAACCAACTGCCGTTCACCCCTCTCTTCAACTCGACCGGGAAGGTCACGCCTTTGGCGCGCAGCTCGCCGCAGAATGTCGCGAGATCGCCCTGGTACAAGAAGCCGAAATGGTCGGTCCCCCATGCATCATGGCTGGAAAAGTCTGCGTATCGCCGAATAGGCCTGGGCGAAACCGGGGTTTCGCCCGGCCGTTGGCCGCGGATCAGGATCGTCATGCCGCCGAGATCGACGAAGATTTGTGGGGCGCCCCGCGCCACCGTGTCGGCGGCGATCGTGGCACCGAACATCTCGACGTACCAATTGGCCGACGCGTGCGGATTGTTGCTGATGATGTGGACGTGATCGAATTTGAACGCGGGATTGCTCATCGTTGCCTCTCGTCCGCGGTACCTGTGCCAAGCCGTCGGATTACGTCGGTATTCGGGCGCAAATGGGACCAAGCCGGTTAGGGCCGCGCCTCCCTCCTAACGGTGTCTCATCACCCCCTCATCGTCGCACAGCCGCTCACCACTGACCGCGCCGCGCGGTGAGTAGCCGGCGTCTTGGGCTGGGCCGAGCGCGGCTGGTTGTGGCCTAGATCGCGGAGCTAGGCAAATCGTCGCGATCGCCGCTATTCCGAGCAATAGAGCCGCAATGATCGCCGAGCGACGCACCGTCTCACCTCCCGTTTTCGGGAAGGTAGCGCGGCCGGGGAGCGACGGTCAAAGAGGTGAGCGTCTGGATCGAGGGCTACCACGCTCGGTCCCATGCGCTCGAATAGCGGATTACAGCGCCGGCGTTGCGTTGCCGGCGACCGCGAGCAGGGCAGCACCGTAACGGTCGAGCTTGCTGCGGCCGATCCCGGGGATGTCGGCCAGCGCGTCGAGCGAGGCCGGTCGGCGTCGCGCCACCTCGATCAGCGTCACATCGTGGAAGATCACATAAGGCGGCAGCTCCTGGCGGCGGGCTTCACCGAGGCGCCAGGCGCGCAGCGCCGTCCACAGGGTCTGCGCCGCGGGGTCGAGCGCCACGCCGGCGGCGCCTCCCTTGCCGGCAGCCCTGCGGCGGGAAGCGCGCTCGCGCGGCGCTTCCCGGCGGAAGCCGACCTCGCGGGCGCCGCGCAGCACCTCGCCGGCGCTCGGCGTCAGCGCCAGCCCGCCATGCCCGTCGGGGTCGGGCAGCAAATATCCCTGCGCCAGCAGCTGACGGATCACCGACAGCCAACCCGCTTTGTCGAGTTCCGTTCCAACACCAAAGGTCTTGAGCCGGTCATGGCCGAAACTCCGGACCCGCTCGGTGGCGTTGCCCACCAGCACGTCGGCGAGATGATGGGCGCCGAAGCGCTGGCCGGTGCGGTAGACCGCCGACAATGCCTTCTGCGCGGCGACCGTGCCGTCCCAGCCTGCCACCGGGTCGCGGCAATTGTCGCAATTGCCGCAGGGCGGATGATCGCGCTCGCCGAAATAGCCGAGCAGCACCTGCCTGCGGCACGACACTGTCTCGCAAAAGCCGATCAGCGCCTCGGATTTCTGGCGCTCGATGCGGCGCTGCGCCTCGCTGATGTCGCTCGCCTCGATCAGGCGCCGGAGGTTCATTACGTCGGCGATGCCGTAGCTCATCCACGCATCCGCCGGGAGCCCGTCGCGCCCGGCCCGGCCGGTCTCCTGGTAATAGGCTTCGAGGTTCTTCGGCGCGTCGAGATGCGCGACAAAGCGGACATTGGGCTTGTCGATGCCCATGCCGAAGGCGACGGTGGCGACGATGATGATGCCTTCCTCGCGCAGGAAGCGCTCCTGGTGACGCTCGCGCGTCTCGGCCGGGAGGCCGGCGTGGTACGGCAGCGCCTCGCGTCCGCGCTGGGCCAGCCATGAAGCGGTGTCCTCGACAGCCCGTCGGGTCAGGCAATAGACGATGCCGGCATCGCCCGGGTGCTCGTCATTCAGAAAGCGCAGCAGGTCGTCGCGCGCGTTGTGCTTCGCCACGACCCGGTAGAACAGGTTGGGGCGGTCGTAGCCGGCGGTGAACAGGCGCGCGGCCTGGAGATGCAGCCGCTCGGCGATGTCGCGACGGGTCGAACCATCCGCGGTTGCCGTCAAAGCCATCAGCGGAGCGTCGGGGAAGGTCTCTTTGAGGATGCTGAGCGCCTGGTACTCGCGGCGGAAATCGTGGCCCCATTGCGAGATGCAATGCGCCTCGTCGATCGCGAACAGCGCGATCCGGCACTCCCTGAGCAGATCGAGGCAGCGCGGCATCATCAGCCGTTCCGGCGAGATGTAGAGGAGGTCGAGCCCGCCGTCGCGGGCGGCGCGCTCGACCGCGGCCGCTTCGCCGGCCGGCAGCCCGGAATTGAGCGCGGCGGCCCGCACCCCGGCCTGCCGCAAGGCGTCGACCTGGTCCTTCATCAGTGCAATCAACGGCGAGACGACGACAGCAAGTCCGGGCCGCAACAGTGCCGGGAGCTGATAGCACAACGATTTGCCGCCGCCGGTCGGCATCAGTACGATGGCATCGCCGCCAGTTATGACATGTTCGACGATCTCCTGCTGCTGCCCGCGAAAACTGGCGTAGCCGAAGACGCGGCGCAGCACGGCAAGCGGGGTTTGCTGATCCGCGTCGCTCACGCAAACTCCCGGGTATTCGCGCTCATCGCAGTCGGCGGCCAGCGCCGAACCGCGTCAAATGATCTTTCTCTCCCTGAGATCCTCAATCTGCGCCGGGCTGTAGCCGAGTTCGGCGAGGGCTTGGACGTTGTGCCCGCCAAGCTCCGGCGCGACGCCGATATGGCCCGGGGTTTCGGAGAAATGCCACGGCGAGCCATGGACCTTTAGCGTCTTGCCGTGCTTTGGGTAGGTGATTTCGGTCACGTATCCGTTGGCCAGCACGTCGGGATCGTTTGAGGCTTCGATGAGCGTGTTGATCGGCGCGGCGACGATGTCGGCGCCGCGCAGCCGCGCCACCCAATCGTCGCGCGGCCCGCTCGCGAACAGCTCGTCGAGCATGCCCAGCAAGGTTGCCCGCTTTTCATCGGATGAAACGATGACGCCGAGATCGCCGAAGCCGGCGCTTTCGAGGGCTTGATAAAAGCCCAGCGCGGTCATCGCATCGCGCCACTTGCGGGCGCCGTTCAGCTGGAAGACCAGCGGCTTGCCCTCGCGGTCGTTGAAGCTGGCACTGATTCCGGGGCGTTCCGGCGTGCCGGTCACGCGGGCCTGGCCGGTGACGGGGTCGCGGTTGCACCACATCGCCGTGGTCAAGGTCCAGCCCATCAGGCGGATCTGACCGCCGAGCAACGAGCAATCTACCTTCTGGCCGATGCCGGTGGTGCGGGCGTAGGTCAGCGCTGCGAGCGCGCCGCCGAAGGCGAGGATGGCGCAGGTTTCGTCGGCGACCGAGACGATGCCGGTGCGCAGCTTTTGGCCCGGCGTCGAGTAGGCTTGCGCGATGCCGCCGAGCGCCTGGGCCATCGAATCGGTCCCCGGCAGCGCGGCATGCGGTCCCTTGGGGCCGTAACCCGAGACCGAGATGTAAACCAGCCTCGGGTTGACCTTGCGCAGTTCCTCGTAACCGAAGCCGTTCTTTTCCGCCGCACCGGGCCGGAAATTCTGTCCGAAGATGTCCGCCTTCGCGACCAGCTTGTGCAGGATCTCGCGGCCTTCCGCGGTTTTCAGGTTCAGCGTGACGCTCTTCACGCCGCGATTGTTGGTTTCGAAGTAGGTGCTGGGGAAGCCGGGCATCACGGTCGAGCCGCGCGAGTTGTCGCCGACCCGCGGCACCTCGATCTTGATGACCTCGGCGCCCAGATCGGCCATCAGCATATAGGGCACAGTGCCGGCCTGCGCGGTCGAGCAGGCGACGGCCTTGACGCCGTGGAGCGGACCATGAGGCTCAGTCATGCCGAACGACCTCCTGTCTTGTTGCTGGGTATGCCTACCCCGCGGCGCGGGCCCGCTGGCGGCGGTGCTTGGCCTTGAGCCTGGCCTTGCGCCGGGCGGCGCGTTCGCCTGTTCGGGGATGTCTCGCCGGCGCCCTTTTCATCTCGCCAAACCCTGTTTCATGTTGCTGCGATCCTCAGGATAGCATCAGAGGGTTAGCTCATTTCTGATCTAACCCCCGATTCGGTTGGCTCCCCGGGACGGATTCGAACCATCGACCCAGCGGTTAACAGCCGCTTGCTCTACCACTGAGCTACCGGGGATCAGAGCCTGCCCGGACGAATGCATGCCGGGCGGGGCTGCGTCTCATGGAGGCCGGAAGCGGAATCGAACCGCTGTACACGGATTTGCAGTCCGTTGCATAGCCACTCTGCCATCCGGCCGGTGGCAGGCGTGATATAGGCGCGCCGCGCGACAAGGGTCAAGCCGCCACCGTCCGCCGGTGCCGGAATCGCCCGGTTTGCAGCGGCGTTGCGGTTGCCGCGCCGTGCCGCGATCCATATATTCATCACTTCCGCAAACGGATGAAGGATCCGAGGATGGCGCGCGTTACCGTCGAAGATTGCGTGGTGAAGGTGCCCAACCGGTTCGAGCTGGTGTTGCTCGCCGCGCAGCGGGCGCGCGAGATCACCTCGGGCGCGCCGCTGACGCTCGACCGCGACGACGATAAGAACCCGGTCGTCGCCTTGCGCGAGATTGCCGACGACACGGTAGGCCTCGATCACCTGCAGGATTCGCTGGTGCGCGGCATGCAGAAGCATGTCGAGATGGACGAGCCCGAGGAGACCCCGGAGCTTGAGCAGACGCTATTCGGCGTCGCCGACTCGATCGGCCCGATCATCGGCGAGGATGAGATCGATGAGGAAGCGGTCGCGGGAGAGCTCGAAGAAGACTTGCTCGCGGTTGAGGACGAGGACGACCTGGCCGAGGAGCCTGCCCCCGAGGGGGACATCGAGGGCGAGACCGGCGAGGAAGAGCGGTGATGCGCCGCGCCTTCGAGCGGAGAGCGCCGGCCATGGCAATTCACCCTCGCTAGGTCGTTTGTCCGGTGACTTGCCCGGGTACCCACTCGGCGCATCGCCGGGGCGATGGAACCAAGGCAGCCGCGCCATGATGCGGCAGTTCGAATTGGTCGAGCTGGTCAAAGCCTACGACCCGAAAGCCGACGAGGACGCGCTGAACCGCGCGTATGTCTATTCGATGAAGGCGCATGGCGCGCAGCTGCGCGCCTCGGGCGACCCGTACTTCTCGCACCCGGTTGAGGTCGCGGGGCTGCTCGCGCAGATGAAGCTCGATACCGCCTCGATCATTACCGGGTTGCTGCACGACACGGTCGAGGACACCGTCGCGACGCTCGACGACATCGAGCGGCTGTTCGGCCCGGAGATCGGCCGCCTCGTCGACGGCGTCACCAAATTGTCGCGGATCGAATTGCAGTCGGACCAAACGAAGCAGGCGGAAAATTTCCGCAAGCTGGTCCTCGCGATGTCCGAGGACATCCGTGTGCTGCTGGTCAAGCTCGCCGATCGCCTGCACAACATGCGGACGCTGCGCTTCATCACGAGCGAGGAGAAGCGGAGGCGCATCGCACGCGAGACGATGGACATCTATGTCCCGCTCGCCGAGCGCATCGGCATGCACCGGATGAAGGACCAGCTCGAGGATCTCGCCTTTGCCGAGCTTCATCCCGATGCGCGGGCGAGCATCAACGCGCGCCTCGGGTTCCTGCGCGAGAAAGGCGGCGACATCGTCTCGCGGATCGTCGCCGAACTGGGCCAAACCCTGAAGGAAGACGGCCTCACGGCCAGCATCTCCGGCCGCGAGAAATCGCCCTATTCGATCTGGCGCAAGATGCAGCGCAAAAACGTCTCTTTCGAGCAGCTTGCCGACGTGATGGCGTTCCGTGTACTCGTCGACAACGTCGCCGACTGCTATCACGCGCTGGGCATCATCCACTCCGCCTACCACGTCGTCCCCGGGCGCTTCAAAGACTACATCTCGACCCCCAAGCCGAATAATTACCGCTCGATCCATACCGGCGTGATCGGGCCCGAGCGCCAGCGTATCGAGGTGCAGATCCGCACCCGCGACATGCATGAGGTGGCCGAGCTTGGCGTTGCCGCACACTGGATCTTCAAGCAGCAGGCAGGGTCGGTCGACGGCCGGCAATACCGCTGGGTGCGCGAGTTGCTCGAAATCCTAGACCAGGCGTCGAACCCCGAGGAATTCCTCGAGCATACGAAGCTCGAGATGTTCCAGGACCAGGTCTTCGCCTTCACGCCGAAGGGCGATCTGATCGCGCTGCCGCGCGGCGCTACTCCGGTCGATTTCGCCTATGCGGTGCACTCGCAGATCGGCGACCGGTGCGTCGGCGCCAAGATCAACGGCCGGCTGTTGCCGCTGCGCACCGAGCTGGCCAATGGCGACCAGGTCGAGATTGTTACCTCGAAGGCGCAGACCCCGTCGCCAACCTGGGAGCGCTTCGTCGTCACCGGCAAGGCGCGCGCCCGGATCCGCCGTTTCGTCCGCACCCAGCAGCGCGCCCAATATCTCGATCTCGGCCGCGCGATCGTGCAAAAGGCGTTCCGCCAGCAGGGCCAGGAATTCTCCGAGCGGCCGCTCGAAGCGGTGCTGGGCCAGTTCAATTGCGCCGCGGTCGAGGATCTCTATGTCGCGGTCGGCGAAGGGCTCGCCACCGGGCGCGAGGTGGTCAACGCGGCCTTCCCGCAGCCGCCCGAGGCGAGGGACAAGGTCATCCCGCTGGCGCGCGCCCGCAAGAAGGGGCATCCGCGCGACACCGCGGTGTCGATCCGCGGTCTCATTCCCGGGATGGCCCTTCATTTCGCCGGCTGCTGCCATCCGCTGCGCGGCGATCGCATCGTCGGCATCGTCACGACCGGCAAGGGGGTGACGATCCACACGATCGATTGCGACACGCTGGAAAGCTTCGCCGCCGAGCCGGAACGCTGGCTCGACGTCGCCTGGACGAGCGATGAGGCGGATGCGGCGCACGTCGGCCGGATTAATGTCACGATCGCCAATGAGCCCGGCAATCTCGGCAGCCTGACCACCACGATCGGCAAGCAGGGCGGCAATATCAGCAATCTGAAAATCACCAACCGGTCGACCGATTTCTTCGAAATCCTGGTCGATATTGAGGTGGCCGACGTGAAGCATCTGTCGACGATCATCGCGGCATTGCGCGCCACGCCGGTCATCAACGCGGTCGAGCGCGCGCGCGGCTAGGACGCGATGATCTCCCAATGATCCTGGGCCTCGGCAGCGATCTGATCGACATCCGCCGAATCGATAAGGCGATCGAACGCTTTGGCGACCGCTTTCTCGATCGCATCTTCACCGAGGTCGAGCGTCGCCGCTGCGACCGCCGCGGCGCGACCCGCGCGGCCAGCTATGCCCGCCGCTTCGCGGCCAAGGAGGCCACGGCCAAGGCGCTCGGCACCGGGTTTCGCGGCGGCGTCTTCTGGCGCGATCTCGGGGTCGTCAACCTGCCGTCGGGACAGCCGGGAATGCGGCTCACCGGCGGTGCGCTGCGCCGGCTCGCGGCGATCACCCCGGCCGGGATGATGGCGCGCCTCAACGTCAGCCTGACCGACGAGCCGCCGCTTGCCCAGGCTGTCGTGATCATCACCGCCCTGCCCGCACCCGCGGCGCCGGGCGAGTGAAATCTCCCGCGAACACCTTGACTTGGCCGCGCCGTGATCGGCTTTATCGCGCGCTTCCAACGCCGGCCGTTCACTGATGAAATCCAAACCGAGCCACAAAGCCGTTGCCGCGAAAAAGGCCTCGGGGGGCCTGCTCGAGACCGTCAAAACCGTTGTTTATGCGGTCCTGATTGCGCTCGTCGTGCGCAGCGTTGCCTACGAGCCGTTCAACATTCCATCGGGATCGATGATCCCGACGCTCTTGGTCGGCGACTACCTGTTCGTGTCGAAATTTTCATATGGCTACAGCCGGTATTCGCTGCCCTTTGGCCTGCCGCTGTTTTCCGGGCGGATCTACCTGCCCTTCTCGCATTTGCCGCAGCGCGGCGATGTGACCGTGTTCAAGCTGCCGACCGACACATCGATCGATTACATCAAGCGCATCGTCGGCCTGCCCGGCGACCACATCCAGATGCGTCACGGCGAACTCTATATCAACGACCAGCTGGTGCCGCGCCGGCCCGCAAAAAACTGCCAGCGACCCGGAAGATCCCGTGGCTCAGGGGTATATCGAAAGCCTGCCACGCGCGCCGGGGACCCCCGACTTAGAACACTGTATCGTCAAACATGGCGACGACAACATGCTGGACAACACTCAAGTTTATGATGTCCCGCCGCATGATTATTTCATGATGGGCGACAATCGCGACGATTCGGAGGATAGCCGCGTGCTCTCGGCGGTGGGCTACGTGCCGGCCGAAAACCTGGTCGGCAAGGCGCAATTCCTGTTCTTCTCGACCGACGGCTCGGCGCGCTGGTGGGAAATCTGGAAATGGCCGTTTGCGGTCCGCTACCGCCGGCTGTTCCATGGCGTGAACTGAGACCGAGGGTCGCCCCAAAGAGTCGATGCTCCTATTGGCCAGCGAGGATCCGGCCCAGCTGATCGGCCACGCCTTCGCTCGGCCCGAACTTCTGGCCGATGCGCTGACCCATCCGAGCGCATTGCCGCCGCCGCGCCGGCAGGGGCGGCGGCATCTGCGGCGCGCTCCGCGGGGCGGTTATGAGCGGCTCGAATTCCTCGGCGATCGGGTGCTCGGCCTCGTCATCGCCAATTCGCTGTGGCGGCGCTTCGTAGACGAGCCGGAGGGGCATTTGACGCGGCGCCTGACCAGTCTCGTGCGCCGCGATGCGCTGGCGCGCGTTGCCGCGACGATCGGTCTCGATCGTCACCTGCTTCTATCGCCTGCCGAGGCCGCTGCCGGTGCCGCGCGCAACCCGGGCATCCTCGCCGATGTTTTGGAGGCGGTGATCGCCGCGATCTATCTCGACGGCGGGTTTCCCGCAGCCTTTGCCTTTATCGAGCGGTGGTGGGAACCGCTGATCGCGGAGATGGAGGCGCCGCCGCGCGACCCTAAAACCACGCTGCAGGAATGGGCGCAGGCGCGCGGCCTGCCGCTGCCCGCCTATGCGCTGATCGCAACGAGCGGCCCCGATCATGCGCCGCGTTTTACCGTCGCCGTCCGCGTCGCCGGAATGGAGGAAGCGAGCGCCACCGCGTCTTCGAAGCGCGCCGCCGAGGCCAGCGCGGCGGCGGCCTTGCTGGGGCGTTTGAACGATGGATCGATAACCGGTCATGCCAAGGAAGAACAACCCGGCGTCAACGGATAAACCCTCTCCCGCGGTGCGGCAGAGGGGCGAGTCGGCAGCGGTGCCCACCCGTTGCGGCTATGTCGCGCTGATCGGAGCGCCCAACGCCGGGAAATCGACCCTGCTGAACCAGCTCGTCGGCCGCAAGCTGGCGATCGTCACCCCCAAGGCCCAGACCACCCGCACCCGGCTGCTCGGCATCGCCATCGAGGGGCCGGTGCAGCTCGTCCTCGTCGACACGCCCGGCATTTTCGCGCCGCGCCGCCGCCTCGACCGCGCGATGGTCGCAGCGGCCTGGGCCGGCATGGCCGATGCCGACCAGGTCGTGCTGCTGGTCGACGCCGCGCGCCCCGCCGACCCCGACACGCGGCAGATCATCGACCGGCTCGCGGCGAGCGGGCGCCGCGCGGTCCTCGCGCTCAACAAGATCGACCTCGTCCGCCGCGACACCTTGCTCGGGATTGCCGACAGGCTGTCGCGCAGCGGCGGCTTCGAGCCGGTGTTCATGATTTCCGGCCTGACCGGGGACGGCGTCGGAGATTTGAAGCGGCATCTCGCTTCGGCCATGCCGCCCGGGCCATGGCTGTTTCCCGAAGACCAGCTCTGCGACGCACCCGAGCGCTGGCTCGCCGCCGAAGTGACGCGCGAGCAGGTTTTCCTGCAACTGCATGACGAGTTGCCCTATGCCGCGACGGTCGAGACCGAGGCCTGGGAGGACCGCGCCGACGGCAGCGTGCGCATCGACCAGGTGATTTATGTCCGCCGCGAGGGACAACGCGCGATCGTGCTCGGCGACAAGGGAGCGCGGATCAAGGCGATCGGCAGCCGCGCCCGGGCCGAGCTCGGGCATATGCTGGAGCGCCGCGTTCACCTGTTCCTGTTCGTCAAGGTGCGCGAGAACTGGATCGAGGATCCCGAGCGCTATGCCGCGCTTGGACTCGATTACAATGTGTAGATGGAATGGCGCGACACGGGTTTTGTGCTGATGGCGCGGCGGCATGGCGAGAGCGCGCTCATCGTCGAGCTGTTGACGCGCGAGCACGGCCGCCATGCCGGGCTGGTGCGCGGCGGGCAATCGCCGCGCCGGCGCGCCTTGCTGCAGCCGGGCAACCTCGTCGCCGCGAACTGGCGCGGCCGGCTGTCCGAGCTTCTCGGTTCGCTGGAATGCGAACTGGTTCACGCCTACGCCGCCCGCCTGTTCGACGACCCCGACCGGCTGGCCGCACTCGGCGCCGCGCTCGCTCTGCTGGCGACGGCGCTGCCCGAACGCGAGCCGCATGCTGACCTTTATTCGTCGCTCGCCGTGTTGCTCGATGCGCTCGATTCGGGCCCCTTCTGGGCGCAATCTTATGTTTCCTGGGAATGCGACCTGCTTCGGGGGTTGGGGTTCGGGCTCGATCTGGCGCGCTGCGCGGCGACCGGCGCGACCGAAGACCTCGCCTATGTCTCGCCCCGCTCGGGCTGCGCGGTTTCACGCGGGGCCGGCATGCCCTACCATGACAAACTATTGCCTCTGCCGGGTTTTTTGTGGCGCGAGGTCCCCGCCAGCCCGCCGGAGATCGTCGCCGGGCTGGAATTGACCCGGTACTTCCTCTTGCATCATCTGTTCGCGCCGCACCGCGGCAAGCTGCCCGAGGCGCGCGAACGCCTGGCGGAACGCATGCGGCGCCTCGCTGCCCTGGTATAATCGCTCCCGCGAATAACGAGGCTGGCAGCAATGTCCGATAGCGCCGTGGTCGGCGAGATCCGCGATGTCGATTTCGCCGACGCGCTCGGCGAGCGCTATCTGTCCTACGCGCTGTCAACGATCATGGCGCGTTCGCTGCCCGATGTGCGCGATGGGCTGAAGCCGGTGCACCGCCGCATCCTCCATGCGATGGATCAGCTGCGGCTCGATCCCGCCTCTGGCTACAAGAAATGCGCCCGCGTCGTCGGCGATGTCATTGGCAAGTACCATCCGCACGGCGAACTCGCGGTCTACGAGGCGCTGGTCCGCCTCGCTCAGGATTTTTCGCAGCGCTATCCGCTGGTCGATGGCCAGGGCAATTTCGGCAATATCGACGGCGATAACGCCGCGGCGATGCGCTACACCGAGAGCCGGCTGTCGGCGGTGGCGCAGGCGATGCTCGACGGCCTTGATGAGGATCCGTCGATTTCCGGTCGACCTATGACGGCGAGGACAGCGAGCCGGTCGTCCTGCCGGCGCGGTTTCCCAACCTGCTCGCCAACGGTTCCGCCGGCATCGCCGTCGGCATGGCGACGAGCATCCCGCCGCACAATGTCGGCGAATTATGCGCGGCATTGCTTTATCTGATCGAGCAGCCCGGCTGCGCCGCGGCCGAACTGGTCGCCCATGTCGGCGGGCCCGATTTCCCGACCGGCGGCGTCATCGTCGAGCCGCCGGGCAATATCATCGAGGCCTACGCCACCGGGCACGGCAGCTTTCGCCTGCGGGCCTGCTGGACGAAGGAGCCGCTGGCTCACGGGCTTTATCAGATCGTCGTCAGCGAGATCCCCTATCAGGTGCCGAAGGGCCGCCTCGTTGAGAAGATCGCGGCATTGCTCGAAGAAAAGAGGTTGCCGCTGCTCGCCGATATCCGCGACGAATCGACCGACGAGGTGCGCCTCGTTCTCGAGCCGAAGACACGCAATGTCGGCGCCGAAGTCTTGATGGAGCAGCTGTTCCGGCTGACCGAGCTGGAAGTCCGGGTGCCGCTCAATCTCAATGTCATCGACCCCGCCGGGGTGCCGCGGGTGATGAACCTGAAGGAGGCGCTGCAGGCGTTTCTCGACCACCGCCGCGAGGTGTTGAAGCGGCGCAGCCGGCACCGCCTCGCCGCGGTCGCGCGGCGGATGGAAGTGCTGCGCGGTTTTGTCATCGTCTATGTCAACCTCGACGAGGTGATCCGCATCATTCGCGAGGCCGACGAGCCGAAGACCGAGATGATCGCGCGCTGGGGCCTCAGCGAGGTCCAGGTCGAGGCAATCCTCAACATGCGGCTGCGCGCACTGCGCCGGCTCGAGGAGATCGCGATCCAGAAGGAAGTGGCGGAGCTGGCCGCGGAGGCATCGGCGCTCGAAGCGCTGCTGGCCAGCGACAAGCGGCAATGGCGGGCCTTGGCCAAGGAGGTTGCGGCAACGCAGAAGCAATTCGGCGGCGACACGCCGCTCGGTTGCCGCCGCACCTTGCTCGGCGCCACCCCGGACGCGGTCGAGATCCCGCCGGCGGCGCTCGTCGAGCGCGAGGCGGTGACCGTGCTGTGCTCGCAAAAAGGCTGGATCCGCGCGGTCAAGGGCCATGCCACCGGCGCCGAGCAGAAATACAAGGAAGGCGACGGGCTGCGCTTTGCCGTGGCGGCGGAAACCACCGACCGGCTGGTGATTTTCGGCAGCAACGGGCGGTTCTACACGATTCCCGTCGATCGCCTGCCCGGCGGGCGCGGCCAGGGCGAGCCATTGCGACTGATGATTGATCTCCCCAAAGAGCATGACGTCGTGGCGCTGTTCCCGCATCGGCCGGGGCTGCGCCTTCTGGTCGCTTCCGATGACGGGCGCGGCTTCATCGTCGACGGCGAGGAGGCGCTGGCGCAAACCCGCGCCGGAAAGCAGGTGCTGACCCCGGCATCGGGGGCGCGCGCGGCATTGTGCGTGCCGGCCGACGGCGAAATGGCCGCCTTTGTCGGCGACAACCGCCGCCTGCTGATCGTCGATCTCGCCGAGATCCCGGAGATGGCGCGCGGGCGCGGCGTGATCCTGCAGCGCTACCGCTCCGGCGGCCTCTCCGACGCCAAGGTATTCCGGCTGGCGGACGGGCTGTCGTGGCGGCAGGGCGATACACGCACTCGCACCGAGATCAACGTCACGCCGTGGCGTGGCCCCCGCGGCGGCGCCGGCCACGGCGTGCCGCAGGGCTTCCCGCGCTCCGGGAAGTTCGGGTGAGGCTCAGTCTCCGAACGGGGCGGCGAGCCCCAAATTGGCGTGCCGGCCGGCGGCGATGTTGATCGCGATGACGGCCCGGCCGCTGCCCTGCCGGGTCAAGAGCGGAGCGCCGCTGGTGCCGCGCGTGCCCTCGCAATCGTGGAAGACAAAATGGTGCCGGCGGAGCGCGATGCCACGCGCAGCACCTGGCACGCAGGATCGGCCGTCAAGAGCTGGGTGCGGTCCTCGCCGATATTGGTCTGCACCTTGGCGACGGCGTTCCACGGCGGCTCGTTGGGATCGACCACGACCCGGCGGTCAGCTCCCTGGGCAGCCGGGTGCCCGCGAGCCATCGCCGCAAGCAGCAGCGCAAGGGCGGCGGCGAGCCTCAATGCGCCGTCTTGACCAGGGGCTGGTTGATCAGACGCTCGGCGATGAACCGGTCGAGGCAGGCAAGCCAGTAGTCGCGGATCGCGTCACGTTCGAGAAACGGGTCATGCTTCGAACTCGGGCAGCTCGACCAGCGTGCAATTCGGCAGGAGGTGCGCCGCCCGCCGCTGCGCCTTGCGCGACACGACCACCTCGCGCTCGGCGCGGCCGAGCAGGATTGGCGTCTCGATACCGGCCAGGAATTCGGGCTTGGAAATCCGCGCAACGAGGCCGAGCGCGCTGTCGACCCAGCCATAGGTCGCCTGGTCGAGGCGCAGCCCCGGCTCTGCCGAGAACCAGGCATGACGCAGCCGGCACCGCTCGGCGTCGGTGGTGATGCGGCTGCGCTCGGGCGACGGCAGATGGTCGGGCCGCCATTTGTGCGCTCCCGGGATGAAGCAGAAGCCGAGCCCCGCAGCCCGCGCCGGCCGGGTGATGAAGCGGAACAGCGTCGGTGGCACCCGGCCGGTGCGCAAACCGACCATCGGCGAGGACAAGACCGCCGCGGCAAACAGCTGCGGATGACGGCGCAGGCAGATTAGTGCGATCGCCCCGCCCATCGAGTGCGCCACCAGGAGACGCGGCAGACGGCCGGACAGCCGGGAAGCGGCGAACGCGGCGAGATCCTCGGCGTCGCGATCGAATTTGCGGGCGCGCGGCCGGGTCGGCAGGCGGCGCGGCCGAATCGACCCGCCCTGGCCGCGCCAATCAAGGCACCACACGGCGATGCCGCGCGCGGCCAGATCGCGCACCGTCTCGAGCTGTTTTTCGATGAATTCGCCAAAGCCGCCGACCATCACGCACTCGGCCCGCGCGTGCGCGACCGGCAGGTGACCCCAGCGCAGCACCGCACCGTCCGCCGCGATATAGCTGCCCCAGAGGAACCCGGGCGGCGGCAGGAAGCGCTCGGGCAGCGGCGGCGGCCGCATCGGTCCGCCGAGCGGATTGGCTGGCGATAGGCTGTCGGGCAAGCGCAACTCCCAAACTGTCGGGTCGGGCTGTCGAATCGGACACCGCGCCTGGCGCGGCCGGGCAGGCGCAGAGCCCGCCTACTATCGTCCAAAAATGGCCGGGATGGGGCAGTTCCAGCGGCAAAACGACGCGCAACGCGGGAATACAACCGTTCGTTGAGGCGCATTCGGCCGTCCACCTGAATTTACAGGGCGACATCAGGCGGAATTCGCGCACTGGTTGCAGCAGGGGCGGCCTCGACGGCGCGCAGGCGGCGCTCGAAATCGGTCGCCTCGAGGGCTCGGATATAGGTCTCGACGACCTGCGACAGCTGCGCCGCCTCGCCCGGGGTGATGAAGCCCTGCGCCGCCGCGCCGTCATGTCGCCGTCATGGGCGAGTTTGATCGCCTTGCGGGTCAAATTCTTGGCCTCGTCGTCGAGCATCAGCTCGGCGGCGAGCGTCGCCCTGTTGCGCAGCCCTGGCGGCCGCCCGGCAGGATTCCCGAATGGCCCCTGACGAAGCGGCCATAGGGATCGCGGCGGGCGGATTCCGGCAGAGTGACATCCCGGTCTCGTTCCATGGGGTGACGATCGGATGCTCGTACAGCAATTTTTCCCATTTGTCAAGAACAAAACGTGTCCGATGCCCGAAATTCATCGCACCGGCACCGGCCGACCGGCGCGGCGGAAATCAGTCGAGAGGCGGGTTGGACCCATTGCCGTCGTTGCCAGGCGCTCCCTGATCGCGCCCGTAGGGATGCATCACCCCGCGTCTGGTAAGCCTTGCGCCAGGTTCCCTCAGAGAGAACAATGAGCGGTGGAACAACAAAATCGCGGCGCTCCAACGAGGGAGAGAATGCCATGGACCTCGGATTGCACGACAAGCATGCGATCGTGACCGGCGGTAGTCGGGGCATCGGCAAGGCCATCGCGCGGGAATTGGCTCGCGAAGGGGCCGACGTGGCGATCGTGGCACGCAACAAGGTGGATCTGGAGGCGGCGGCGCGGGAATTGGCCGCCGAGACGAACCGGCGCATCGTACCTATCGCAGCCGATGTCACCAGCAAGGCGCAGGTGGACCGCATGGTCGCCGACGCGGCACAGCAACTGGGTGGCGTGCACATCCTGGTCAACAGCGGGTCCTCGCCAGGGGGCTCGGTTACCGCGACCGGCCCGATCGAGACCGTCATCGACGAGGATTTGCTGCAGGATTTCAACGTGAAGTATGTGGGAGCGCTGCGCTGTTCGCGCGCGGTCATCCCGTTCATGAAGAATGCGGGCTGGGGCCGCATCATCAACATCAGCGGCGGCAACGCCCGCAACGCCGGCAATCTCAGCGGCGGCGCCCGCAATGCCGGCCTGGTGCACATGACAAAAACGCTGGCAGTCCAGCTGGGCCGTCATGGGATCACGGTCAATTGCATCCATCCCGGCACGACCCGCACCGAGCGCACGCCGAGCCTGCTCGCCTCCCGCGCCGCCCAGCTGGGCGTATCCCCGGAAGAGGCGGAGCGCCAGGACTTCGCTCCGGACTCGCCGCGGGGCAATGCCATCTGCCGCATGGTGGACGCTTCGGAGGTCGCGTTCGTCGCGGTATTCCTGGCCTCGGAAAAGGCTTGGGCGGTCTCCGGCGAGCTGGTCGCGGCAAGCGGTGGGGCCGGGCGGTCGGTGTATTACTGAGCAGACAAGGAGGCCGACGGTCGGGTGGTAGCGCAAAACCAGCCGTTCAGATGCGCGCCGGACGTGCGATCGATCACCCCTGGAGCCGCTCGCCGCGCCTGCCCGCGCCTTCGGCTGAAGATTGCCTCATTCCGGCCATTACCGCCGGCAGCGGGAAACGGCGAGGTTGGGTGGAATTCAATCCTTTGCCCATTCGCGCGCGAATGGCGAGGCAACGCCGATCCTTGCCGTTTAGGAGAGCGTGATCGAGCCGCGAAGGGCGACGCGTTACGGTCAGTCATAGACGATGGGCCACGGCCGAGCGGCACGGCCGCCCCGCACCCCGACCCTCTCCCCGTTGGCGGGGAGGGGGAGGGGGACCCGCCGGTCCGCGGATCGGGTGCGGGGAGGCGGGTGAGGGGCGGATCGCCAGATCAGTTGATAAGGCCGTAGAACTTGCCGGCGTTCTCGCAGGTCATCTTGAAGGTGACATCGGCCGGCAGGTTGCTGAACTGCTCGTCGATGTACTTCTTCGATTCCGGCCACACCCCGTCGGGATGCGGGTAGTCGGAGCCCCACATCAGGGTCTCGACGCCCATTTCCTCGATCAGCTTGGTGCCGACGCGGTCGTACTGGAAGGTCGCCTTGCACTGGCGGCGCCAATACTCGCTCGGCTTCAACTTGAGCTTGAGGTCCTGGTACTGGTCCTCGAACTCGAAATCCATGCGGTCGAGCACGTAGGGGATCCAGCCGATGCCGCTCTCGCCGAGCACCATGCGGATGTTGGGGAAGCGCTCGAATACCGCCGCGCCCATCAGGTCGGTGAGGATCGTCGCCAGCGTCATCTGGAAGCGGCACAGCCCGCTATAGGTCATCCGCCGCGCGATCGTCGGCTCCAATGACTTGCGCAGCTCGGGGTCGGTCGCCGGGAAGGTGTGGAAATGCAGCGGGATCTGCGTCTCGTTGACCGCCGTCCAGAGCGGGTCCCACATCGGGTGCCACATCGGCGTCATATGCCACGAGCACGACAATTCGACGCCCTTCATGCCCAGCTTGGCAACGCGCCGCACCTCGGCCGCCGCCGCATCGATGTCGCTGTAGGGCAGGCAGGCCAAGCCGATCTCGCGGTCCGGATAGTAGCTGCAGAAATTGTGCATGAAGTCGTTGTAGATGCGCAGCATCTCGTTCGCCGCTTCGGGGTCCTTCATCTTGGCGCAAGCGGCGAGGATTCCGTAGATGACTTCGGCGTCGACGCCGTCGCGGTCGAGTTCCTTGACCCGCAGATGCGGATCGCCGGGGCGGCGCAGGCCCTTCTCGAAATAGTCTTTATAGAGGCCGGCCTCGGCCATCTTGTCGGCCCGCAATTGCTTGCCCGAAACCCAGGGCGTACCGGTGGCGCCGACGCCGCCGCACAGGCCGTACTCAGCGCCGGCGTTGTCGGTCCAGCGCTTCACCCCGTCCGAATTCTCGGCGACGTAGGGCATCAGGTCGCGCAGTTTGCTCGACGCGTTCGACGTGAACAGGTCTGGCGGGAGCCAGAGCATGTCGAGATGACAATCTGCCGAGATTCGCCGGTACTGCATCGCCTGATCTCCCTGTGGATAAAAGCTGCTTGTGCATGCGCCAGCAACGCAACACTCATCCAGCCTATTTCAGTCTATCGCAGGTTTTGCCGGCTTTCCGCGCTGAAATCGCCGGGCTGGCATGCGGCATGATGAACGCCGTTCAGTATCGTCCGTCGGTGAACGAGGGCGGGCGCTTGGCGAGAAACGCCGCCACCCCTTCGGCATGATCGGGGTTGGCGGCGGCCTCGGCCTGCAGGTTGCGTTCGAGTTTGAGCTGTCGCTTGAGGTCGTTGGTCTCCGCGGCATCGAGAGCTTGCTTGATCAGCCCGAGTGCACCCCCGGGGCCGGCTGCCAGCCGTGCCGCAAGCGCGTGCGCCTCGTCCATCAGCCGGTCGTCGTCGACCGCCTGCCAGATCATGCCCCATTCGGCCGCCGTTTCGGCCGGCAGCGGCTCGGCGAGCATCGCCAACGCGCGGGCCCGGGCCATGCCGACGAGGCGCGGCAGAAACCAGGTGCCGCCGCAATCGGGAATGAGGCCGATCCTGGCAAAGGCCTGCACGAAAGTGGCGCCGCGCGCCGCCAGCACGATGTCGCAGGCCAGCGCAAGATTGGCGCCGGCCCCGGCGGCGACGCCGTTGACCGCGCAAACCACCGGAATCGGCAACTCGCGCAGCTTGCGGATCAACGGGTTATAGCGGTCGAGCAGGCGGCCGATCTCGGCCCAACCGGCGCCGACGATCGCCGCCAGATCCTGCCCGGCGCAGAAGGCGCGACCGGCGCCGGTCAACAGGATGGCGCGGCAATCCGAATCTGCTTGCGCCGCGTCGAGCGCCGCGATCAGCGCCTCGGCCATCTCGACCGTCAGCGCGTTGAGCCGCTCCGGCCGGTTGAGGGTGATCAGGCGATAGCCGGGACAAGTTTCAACCAGGATCGTCATTATGACCTCCCGAGGGCTACCAGATGACGGGCACGCCGTAGTCGGCAAAGACCCGGTCGACGGTCACCATCTGGCATCGCTCCAACAGAGCTTGTGCCATCATGATGCGGTCCCACGGATCGCGATGCGGGCCCGGAAGCGATGCGGCCTCCAGCGCATGGTCCAAGCCGATTGGCAAAATTTCCATGCCGTCTCGTCGGAGGCGCAACGGAAGGCGCTCCGGAAAGGGCGGCAATCGGCCACGATGCTGCTGGTATGCAATCTCGTAGCCGACGCAGGCGCTGACAAACACCTCGTTCGCCGGATTGGTGATGTCTGCTTCGGCGCGATAGGACAGACGTGGATTATCCGTCAGCCACCAAATTACAACATGCGTGTCGAGAAGCAGCCGCGGCATCAAGGTCCTCGGGGTCCATCGGCGCCAGGAACACCTCGTCCGGCACATCGGCGGCCCAGCCGCGCCATGCGCCTTTCTTGCGTTTTTTTTCTTCCTTCAAGGCCACCAGGCGTGCCAGCGGCTTGCCCGCGCGGGCGATGACGATCTCCTCGCCCGCGAGAGCGCGGTCGAGGAGTTCGGATAGCTTCGCCTTCGCTTCGGCAATGTTGATCTGGCTCATCGAGACCTCCGACATGCGAATGTGAGGCGTTCCCTTAGGATAGTCAATCCGCATGACCAAATTGTGCCCGCTGATCAGGGCAAGATTGCAACCTTCGGCCAGCGATGACATCGTGCCGCCAAACCCAAACCGGAGACTTGGCGATGCTGGAATTGTGGACTTGGGCGACGCCGAACGGCCACAAGGTGCATATCGCGCTCGAAGAGCTCGGGCTTCCATACCAGGTGATCCCGATCGATATCGGCGCCGGCGACCAGTTCAAGCCCGAGTTCCTCAAGATCAACCCAAATCATCGCATCCCGGCGATCGTCGATCCCGACGGCCCGGGCGGGAAGAAGTTCACCCTCTTCGAATCGGCGGCGATCCTGATCTACCTGTCGGAAAAAGCGGGCGGCCGGCTCATCCCGAAAGACCCGGCCGGGCATTACAAGTGCCTCGAATGGATGATGTTCCAGATGGGCGGGGTCGGGCCGATGTTCGGCCAGTGGAACCATTTCGGCGCCTATGCCACGCAGAAGATCCCCTACGCAATCGAGCGCTATACCAACGAGGTGGCGCGCCTCAGCCGGGTGCTGAACCATCGCCTCGAGGAAGCGCATTGGCTGGCCGGCGACGAATACAGCATGGCCGACATCATCACCTTTCCGTGGATCCGCACCGCCACCGAGCCGTCGCCGCGTTTCGCCGAGCGCGGCTATGTCGATCTCACCGAATACCCGGCGATGAAGCGCTGGTATGACGAGATCGCAGCGCGGCCGGCGGTAAGGCGGGGCGTGGCGGTGCTGGCCGGAGGCCCGGCCCAAAAGCCGATCACCGACGCCGAGCGCGAGAACACGTTCGGCGCGACCCAGTTTGCGGCTCGCTGAGCCAAGCCGACGCGGTCTGAAGTGGTCAATTAGGTGCCCCCGTGACCGGGCTTGACCCGGTCACCCACGTCTTTCGGTAGCGGTAGCGCATCAAAAGAAAGACGTGGATGGCCGGGTCAAGCCCGGCCAGGGGGATATTTTTGGGGCTGTTAGCCCGAGGGAGACGTTGCAATGGCCAAGGAGAAGATCGGCGTCGTCGGCGCCGGGCTGATGGGGGCGGAGATTGCGCTGGTCTTCGCCCTCGCCGGGCACGAGGTGGTGTTGTCGGACACCGGCGAGGCGGCGCTGGCGGCGGCGCTCGACCGCCTCGCCCGGGTGCTCGACCGCGGCATTCCGCGCGGCTTCTTCAAGGAGGAGGAAAAGCCGCTGGCGCTGGCGCGGATCGCGACGACGGTCGCGCTCGACCCGTTCGCCGACTGCGACTTCGTCACCGAGGCGGTGTTCGAGGACGAGGCGGTGAAGGCCGAGACCTACAAGCGGCTCGACGCGATCTGCCAGCCCCAATGCATCTTCGCCAGCAACACCTCGACGATTCCGATTTCGACCCTCGCCTCGCATGTCGGCGAGGCGCGCCGGGCCAATTTCATCGGCACGCATTATTTTTCGCCGGCCTCGCGGATGAAGCTGGTCGAGGTGATCCCCGCCTTCGACACCGCCCCCGAGACGGTCGAGACCGCGCTGCGCCTCTGCCGCGCCGCCGACAAGGTGCCGATCCGGGTCAAGGACGTCGCCGGCTTCGCGGTCAACCGCATGCTTCTCGCCTTCCTCAACGAGGCGGTGCGCCTGGTCGATGAGGGCGTCGCCACCGCGGAGGACATCGACGCCGCCGCCAAACTCGGCCTCGGCCACCCGATGGGCCCCTTCGAGCTGATGGACGCGACGACCTCGAAGCTCTGCCTGCAAGCCTCGGAAATCCTCTTCGAAGCCTACGGCGAGCGCTTCCGCCCCCCCGCCCTCCTCAAACAGCGCGTGCGCGCCGGCCTGGTCGGCGGCCGCGGCCAGCGCGGCTGGCGCAATAAAGGCCGAGGCCGGCTGCCTCAGCCACACCAGATGGGCGTGGAGACGTGACCCGCCGCAAAACTCAGAACGAATTCGCCAACGAGGCCGCGGAGGTGCATGGGGTCGGTCGCTATCGCTACGGCTGTTATCATGGCAGCCGCGAGCCGATCGAGATCCATTGCATCGAGCACGGCATAACATTCCACCAGACGCCGGACAACCACTTGCATGGAAAGATTGGATGCGAGAAATGCGAGTTCGATAAGCATTCAAGGGCCAAAGCGATAATCTACGATCAAGAAGAATTCATTAGTGATTATTGAAGTTCGTCATTCAAGCAGCTGGCCGAAAAGTATGGAGTGGTCGATAAAACCGTCACTAATTGGGCACGGAAGCACAATCTCAGAAAATCCGCTCTATACCGGGGTATGGACTTTGAGATAAGCGAGACGATCAGCTGCTTAATTGAAGGATGTCTTTTGGGGGATGGGAGTTTGACGAAATCAACGAAGACGAGGAATTCCAGCTTTGTCGAAGGTCATTCCACCGCCCAGCGCGGCTGGGTTGAGGTATTGGCTAAGGTACTGCAACCTCTGCGTCCTAATATCACCGAAGGGCTATCCGCCGGTCTCGTAAACCTTGAAGATGGACGTATAATAAAAGACGAAAGTCGCTCTCACCCAAAAGTAACCCTGAGCACGGTAGTTCATTCCTACCTGACGGAGATGGAAAGGCATTGGTATAAGCGGGACGCTGTCGGGAGTTACGTCTACAGGAGTATCGGACGACGCGCCAAGATGCAGCGGATCAAAGTAATACCGTCGGACGTCAGACTGACACCGCTGGCATTGGCGTGCTGGTATATGGGAGATGGTAACAATAATTGGCGGGCTTGCAATCTCACCTTAGCAACTCACAATTTCTCGGAGGCGGAAGTTGATCGATTGATCGGTTTGTTGAAGGCTGTAGGTTTCCCCCACGTGGTGAAACATAGCGGAGGAAAGGAAGGGCAATACGGAATTAGGATCCTTAAGCACTCGTATCTGGGGTTCTTGGATTGCGTTCGAAACGCGCTCGAAAATGTCGGCGGCGTCCCGGAATGTATGGAATACAAAATCGACACAAGTTAATTCCGTCATTCCCATAAGGCAAACACGACGGGTATCCCGAACTGCACCTACTATGAAGGGCGGGGGTATCTGATCCAGATTAGGGTGTCTGGGAAGCATTGCGTTATATGGCAAGGCCCAGAGGAAAATGTGGCCAGGAAGGTGTCCGCTGAAAGCGGCGAATTGAAGAAATCGGGCTGTCTCGATCCTGAGAAATACCGGGCCATTGGCCGGAAATATAGCGGCTCCACGCAGCGAAACAATACCTCGGGGGTCAATCGGGTGGTTCAGGAGGGCGGGGCGTGGTCGCCAAGGATTTTTATACAGGGAACGCAGATTTGGCTGGGGATGTTCAGCACCAAGCAAAAAGCAGAGCGTGTTTTGCAGGCCGCAAGTCAACTGAAGGCAGAGGGGATCGCCGATCGCAGTTAGTATATCGCTTTTAGGCCGGCCATTCGGAGGAACAAGAGAGACAATTTACCTCGTGGGGTGGCCAGGGATCACAACGAGGGGTATTCTGCCTACTACCGGAATGAAAGGAAATATTTTCGGACCGAGGAAGAGTCCGTTAGATGGCGAAAGGACCGAGAAGCCGACGCGGCAACGAGATCCTTTCATACCTGCGGGTAGGCGGCGAAGGCCGCTGCGACCTCGTCGTCGGTTGCGGCCTCGCCGGCGGGCGATTGCTTTCACTTGCTCGCTCGGCATCGTGTAGGCGGGCCCGCACATTGGGGAGCGATCTGCTCGCTCGAAGCGTGTAGGATGCGCGGCGGTCGAGCGCCTCTCCACTCATGCGATGCCGGGCCATGGATACAGCAATTACTGCTTCCTCCGACGTCGAGGCCGCTACCCCCCGCCTCAAGCTGCACATTCCGCCGCATCACCCGGCGCCGGGCGAGCGGCCGGATTTCAGCTATGTGCGGCGCTACGCGGCCGGCGTTACCGAGCGCCCGGCTGTCGATGTGCCGGCGCACGCGACGCATGAGCTGGCCTATCACCTGATCCGCGTGCTCGACGATGACGGGGCGGCGGTCGGCGCATGGGACCCGGGCTCGACCCCGAGACGTTGCGGCGCGGCTTGCGCGCGATGATGCTGACCCGCGCCTACGACGAGCGCATGTATCTGGCGCAGCGCCAGGGCAAGACGTCGTTCTACATGAAATGCACCGGCGAGGAGGCGGTCGGGGTCGCCCAGGCCTTTGCGCTTGGCACCCGACGACATGGCGTTCCCGACCTATCGCCAGCAGGGCATCCTGATCGCGCGCGGCTGGCCGCTCCTCGACATGATGTGCCAATGCTATTCGAACGCGCAGCGACCGCCTGAAGGGCCGCCAGCTGCCGGTGCTCTATTCGGCGCGCGATGCGTCGTTCTTCTCGCTTGCCGGCAATCTCGGCAACCAGTTCCCGCAGGCGGTCGGCTGGGCGATGGCGTCGGCCTACAAGGGCGACCATCGCATCGCCGCCGCCTGGATCGGCGAAGGGGCGACCGCCGAAGGCGATTTCCACCACGCGCTGACCTTCGCCTCGGTCTACCGCGCCCCGGTGGTGCTGAACGTCGTCAACAACCAGTGGGCGATCTCCTCGCACCAGGAGGTCGCGGGCGGCGAGGAGGCGACCTTTGCCGCGCGCGCGATCGGCTTCGGCCTTGCCTGCCTTGCGCGTCGACGGCAACGATTTTCTCGCGGTCTACGCCGCGACCCGCTGGGCCGCCGAGCGGGCGCGGGCCAATCACGGCGCGACGCTGATCGAGCTGTTCACCTATCGCGCCGGGCCGCATTCGACGAGCGACGATCCGAACCGCTACCGCCGGGCGGAAGAGGCGAAGGAGTGGCCGCTCGGCGATCCGATCGAGCGGCTGTCGCGCCACCTGATCCGGCTTGGCGAATGGTCGCCCGAGCGGCAGGCGCAACTCGAGCAGCGAGCTGGCCGAGGAGGTGCGCGACGCGGCGCGCGAGGCGGAGAAATACGGCACGCTCGACCAGGGCCCGCATTTCAGCGCGCGGACGATGTTCGAGGACGTCTTCAAGGAGATGCCGTGGCATTTGCGGGCGCAGCGCCAGGAGCTGGGGGTGTGAGGGCCCGATATGCCACGGTTATTTGTCGTCATTCCCGCGCAAGCGGGAATCGAGGGACCCGAAGGCGGTGAGGTTGCCCTGGACCCCCGCTTTCGCGGGGGTGACGGACACGATGAGGTCTGAGCGATGGCGGCGATGACGATGGTCGCAGGCGCTCAACTCGGCGATGGACGTAATGCTGGCGCGCGACCCCAACGTTGTGATCTTCGGCGAGGATGTCGGGTTCTACGGCGGCGTCTTCCGGGTGCACCGAGGGGCTGCAGAAAAAGCATGGCGAACAGCGCGTCTTCGACACGCCGATCGCCGAGGGCGGCATGCTGGCGGTCGCGGTCGGCATGGGCGCCTACGGTCTGCGGCCGATCGTCGAGATCCAGTTCGCCGATTACATCTATCCCGGCGACCGACCAGCTGATTTCGGCGGCGGCGCGGCTGCGCTACCGCTCGGCCGGCGAGTTCTGGGCGCCCGTTACGGTGCGCGCGCCGTGCGGCGGCGGCATTTTCGGCGGCCAGACGCACAGCCAGAGCGTCGAGGCGATCTTCACCCATGTCTGCGGGCTGAAGACGGTGATCCCGTCAGCAATCCCTACGACGCCAAGGGCCTGCTGATCAGCGCGATCGAGGACGACGACCCGGTCGTATTCTTCGAGCCGAAGCGGCTCTATCACGGCCCGTTCGACGGCCACCCCGACCGGCCGGCGCTGTCGTGGACGACGCACCGGCAAAGCGAGGTGCCCGAGGGTCATTACACCGTGCCGCTCGGCAAGGCCGCGGTCGTGCGCGACGGCGCGGCGGTGACGGTGCTGGTTTACGGGACGATGGTGCATGTCGCACTGGCGGCGGCCGAGGAGGCCGGCGATCGACGCCGAGATCATCGACCTGCGCACCCTGTTGCCGCTCGACATCGACACGATCGTCCAATCGGTGAAGAAGACCGGCCGTTGCGTCATCGCGCACGAGGCGACGCGCACCTGCGGGTTTGGCGCCGAATTGACCGCGCTCGTGCAGGAGCATTGCTTCTATCACCTGGAAGCGCCGATCGTGCGCGTCACCGGCTGGGACACGCCCTACCCGCATGCGCTCGAATGGGCCTATTTCCCGGGGCCGACGCGGGTCGCCGACGGGCTGCGCCGCGCCCTGGAGGGGTGAGGCGCTGATCGCGATGGGCCGCTACGTCGTCAAGCTGCCCGATATCGGCGAGGGCACGACCGAGGCCGAGATCGTCGCTTGGCGTGTCGATCCCGGCCAGGCGGTCCGCGAGGACGACCCGCTCGTCGACATCATGACCGACAAGGCGACGGTCGAATTGCCATCGCCGGTCGCCGGCACCGTCGTCGCGCTCAACGGCAAGCCCGGCGACAAGCGGCCGGTCGGCTCGGAGCTGGTGGTGCTCGATGTGTCGGGCGCGGGGAATGTGGCGGAGGCTGCGCGCCCTCACCCACCGGCCGCAATCGCGGCGGGTCCCCCCTCTCCCGCGGTGCGGGAGAGGGTTGCAGCGCTGCAGCCGCCACCATCTTCCCTCTCCCGCACCGCGGGAGAGGGTGGCGAGCAACGCGAGACGGGTGAGGGTCTTCGACCACCGATCGTCGCCCGCCGCGCGGGCGGGAAGCCGCTCGCTTCGCCGGCGGTGCGGCGGCGGGCCTGGGACCTCGGGATCGAGCTGCGCTTCGTGCCGGGCAGCGGGCCGGCCGGCCGCATCACGAGGCAGGATCTCGACGCCTATCTTGCCGCGCCCACGGCGAATACCGCCGCACCGCCGCTGCAGCGCCGCGACGGGGTCGACGAGGTGCCGATCGTGGGCTTGCGCCGCGCGATCGCCGAGCATCTGCAACTGTCGCACCAGCACATCCCGCATTATTCCTATGTCGAGGAGGTCGACGTCACCGCGCTCGAAGAACTGCGCGGGCAGCTCAACGCCGCCTATCCCGCCCGCGAGCACCTGACCTTGCTGCCGTTCCTGATGCGCGCGATCGTCGATGCCGCGGCCCAGCACCCGCAGGTCAACGCCCGCTACGATGACGAGGCCGGGGTGCTGCATCGCCATCATGCCGTCAATATCGGCGTCGCCACCCAGACCGAGAGCGGGCTGATGGTGCCGGTCGTGCATCATGCCGAGGCGCTCGATTTGTGGCAGGAAGCGGCCGAACTGCGCCGCCTCGCCGAGGCCGCGCGCGCCGGCAAGGCGACGCGGGACGAGCTGACCGGCTCGACGATCACGGTGACCAGCCTGGGCGCGCTCGGCGGGATCGCCGCGACGCCGGTCATCAACCATCCGGAGGTCGCGATCGTCGGGGTCAACCGCATCGCCCTGCGCCCGGTCGTGCAGGGCGGGCAGATCGCGATCCGCAAGATGATGAACCTCTCCTCCTCCTTCGATCATCGCATCGTCGACGGCTGGGAGGCGGCGTCCTTTATCACGCGCATCAAGCAGCTGCTCGAACAGCCGGCGCTGCTGTTCATCGCCTGACGGGCCCGATCTGTGATCCGAACCCTTCTCGCTTTCCTGATTGCACCGTTGTGGGTCCCGATTGTGATTGCAGTCCTGTTTTCGCCTTCAGGACACATCTGGTGGCTTGGATCGATGGTTGGGGCGATCCTCTGGTGCATCGCGCGACCGAACCGTTCACCACGCGCGGTTGAGGTGAAATGATGCCGGAAACCCTGCGACCCCGCGTGCTCGTCGTCGGCGGCGGCCCGGGGGGCTATGTCGCGGCGGTCCGCGCCGGCCAGCTCGGCCTCGACACGGTGCTGGTCGAGGCCGGCAGGCTCGGCGGCACCTGCCTCATTCGCGGCTGCATCCCGTCGAAGGCGCTGATCCATGCCGCCGACCGGTTCGCGGCCGTCGCCGGCGCGGTCGGCGGCAACCCGCTCGGCATCGCGATCGACGCGCCGCCGCGACTCGATCTCGCGCGCACCGTCGCGTGGGAGGCGGGCATCGTCAACCGGCTGTCGACCGGGGTTGCCGGTCTCCTGACGCGCGCCAACGTGCGGGTCGTCGCGGGCTGGGCGCGGTTCGCCGACGCCAAGAGCTGCACGGTCGAGACCGCTTCGGGTCCGCTCGACATCGTCGCCGAGCATGTCGTTTTGGCCGCCGGCTCGGAGCCGGTGGCTTTGCCCGATCTGCCGTTCGGCGGCAAGGTGATCTCCTCGACCGAGGCATTGGCATTGCGCGCGCTGCCGGAGCGGCTGGCGGTGGTCGGCGCCGGCTATATCGGCCTCGAGCTCGGGACGGCGTTCAGGAAGCTCGGTGCCGCGGTGACCCTCGTCGAGGCCGCCGACCATATCCTGCCGCGTTACGACGACGCGCTGACCCGGCCGGTGCGGCGCTGGCTCGCCGGCGCCGGTGTCGAGCTGCATCTCGGCGCCAAGGTCAAGGGGCTCGACGGCGAGGGCCGGCTCATGGTCGAAACCGCTGGCGGGAAGCTGGCGCTCGATGCCGACAACATCCTCGTCACGGTCGGCCGCCGGCCGCTGGTCGAGGGCTGGGGCCTCGAAGAGATGGCGCTCGACATGGCCGGGCCGTTCGTCAGGGTCAACGACCAGTGCCGCACCGCGATGCGCAATGTCTGGGCGATCGGCGATCTCGTCGGCGAGCCGATGCTGGCGCACAAGGCGATGGCGCAGGGCGCCATGGTCGCCGAGATCATCGCCGGAAGGCGGCGCCGTTTCGACCCGGCATCGGTTGCCGCGATCGTCTTCAGCGAGCCCGAGATCATCGTCGCCGGCATGCTGCCGGACGAGGCCGCTGCCGCCGGCATCGACGCCGCCATCTCGGTCTTTCCGTTCGCCGCCAACGGGCGGGCGCTCACCCTCGAAGCCGGTACGGGCGGCGGCTTTGTCCGGATCGTCGCGCGGCATGACGACCAGCGCATCCTCGGCATCCAGGCGGTCGGCCATGGGGTCGCCGAGCTGGCCGGCGAGTTCGCCCATGCGCTGGCGATGGGCGCGGTGCTCGACGATGTCGCGCATACGATCCACGTTCACCCGACGCTCGGCGAAGCCTTCGGCGAGGCGGCCCTCCTCGGCCTCGGCCACGCGCTGCACCTTTGAGCGGCTGCGTGTATGCTGGCGGTCGCTTTGCAATCTCACAGAGGACGCCACGCCATGATCACCGCCGATCTGACCGGAAAGACCGCGCTCGTCACCGGCGGCGCCTCGGGCATCGGGCTGGCCACGGTCGAGGCCTTCGCCCGCTGCGGCGCCACGGTTGCGATGAATTACCTGCGCGACGATCCGCGCGGGCCGCAGCAGGTCGAGCGCCTGACCAGCCTCGGCCATCGCATCGTCGCCGCGCCGGGCAGCGTGTCGCATCCCGGCGACGCCGAGGCCATGGTCGCCCGGGCGATCGACGCGCTCGGCCGGCTCGACATCCTCGTCAACAACGCAGGGACCCCGGCGACCACGGCGCCGATCCCGTTTGCCGATTTCGACGCGCTGAGCGAGGAGTTCTGGCAGTCGATCCTGATGACCAACCTGATCGGGCCGTTCCGCTGCACCCATGCCGCGGCCGCGGCGCTGAAGGCGGCGAAGGGCGCCATCTGCAGCACCGCCTCGATCGCCGGGGTGCAGGGCAGCGGCAGCAGCATCCCCTATGCCACCAGCAAGGCCGGCGTCATCAATCTGACGCGCAGCCTCGCCCGCACGCTGGCGCCCGAGATCCGGGTCAATGCGGTGGCGCCGGGCTTTGTCGACAGCCCGTGGAACAAGGACTGGCCGGCCAACCGCAAGGCCGAGTCGATCGAGCGGACGCCCTTGAAGCGCGCCTGCCGGCCCGAGGACATCGCCGAGACGATCTTTTTCCTGTGCGCCGGCGCGGCGATGATCACCGGCCAGACCATCATCGTCAACGGCGGGCTGACGCTGTAGAACAGGCTTCGATCATATCGGCGCACGCCGTGCCGGCCCCTCACCCTCTCACGCTTCGCGTGGGTCCCTCCCTCTCCCCGCGGTCGCGGGGAGAGGGCTGGGGTGAGGGGCCGGCACTGGCGGATCAAGCTGCACGAAATTTCGGTTCTAATCGGCGAAAGCCGGCGCCACCTCGGCCATGAAGCGGGCCATCTCGTCCTTGACCTGGGCGTGCGGCTTCAATCCGACATTGACGTAGAGGATCACCTCGTCGATGCCGGCCGCCGCGACCTTGGTCAGCGCATCGGCGATCTGCGCCGAGGAGCCGAGCAACATGGTGGCCCTTGCTGCTTCGGGCTACTATGCTATGTGGGTGGCACGATCTTCTTCTGGAGGCCACGAGTGCCGCAGGTTTCCCAGCAAGAACGCGAGCGCCTTATCCGATTGATGGGCCTCTTCCATCCGGAAGCGACGCGCCGTCGGCTGGCTTTCCAGGCGGACGGCGACCGGTGGTGCACTACACCTCGGCTGACTGCGCGATGAAAATCATCTCGACGCAGACCATACGGCTCCGGAACACGAACTGCATGTCGGACTATACCGAAGTCCAGCTCGGCTTCTCGTATCTCCGGAGCTTCTTCCACCCGACCAAGACGGGATTGCAACGCTTCGTTGCCGCGCTGAACGGGTGCTATCAGAACCTGGGCGACGACGTGATCTCGCACGTCAATAAGTGGATGCCCGAGATACAGACGAATACGTACATCGCATCGGTCTCGGAGCATGATGCGGAAAGGAGGACGTAGCGAGGCTCAGTGTAAATCTGGCCATCAAATAGCCATTCGTGAAATGAGCGTCCACAACTCCGCTACGCATGTCGTTACCGCCCGCCCGGGCGACATCGCTACCGTGCGGCATCTGTTCCGGGCCTATGCCGGCTCGCTGCCGTTCAGCCTCGATTTTCAGAATTTCGCCAGCGAGCTTGCCGGTTTGCCGGCGCCCTATATCCCGCCTGCGGGCTGCCTGCTGCTCGCCCGGGCGGAGGGCGCGGCGATCGGCGTCGTCGGGCTGAAACCGCTGGGCCCGGGGATTGCCGAGATCAAGCGGCTCTATGTCGTGCGCGAGGCGCGCGGGCGCGGTGTCGGCCGGATGCTCGCCGAGCGCGCTGTTGCCGAGGCGCAGCGAAAGGGGTACGAGCGGGTCCGGCTCGATACCCATCGGCCGAGCATGAGTGCGGCGGTCGCGCTCTATCGGCGGCTCGGCTTTGTCGAGATTGCGCCCTACGGCCCCGATCTCGGCGGAGAGATCGCGTTTTTCGAAAAGCCATTATGAGAGCGGGCGGCCGGCGCCATGGCCGGCGCTGTTCTGAAGGAGCCTCCCGACATGCGCCTCATGATCGCGATGATGAAGCACGAGACCAACACCTTCTCGCCGGTGCCGACGCCGCTCCAGCGCTTTGGTCCAAGCTCTTCTGATAGAACTGGGCCGGGACCGCTTTACGGCGAGGCGGCGGTCAGCGCGTATCGCGGAACCGGCTCGGGGCTCGGCGCTTATCTCGACCTCGCCGCGCGCGAAGGCGCGGAGGTCGTATTGCCGATCGCCGCCGGCGCGCCGCCGAGCCGCCCGGTCGAGGATGCCGCCTTCGAGCACATCGCCGGCGCGATCTGCGACGCCGTCGCCAAGGGCGGCTTTGAAGGCATCATGCTCGACCTGCACGGCGCGATGGTCACCGAGAGTTTCGAGGACGGCGAGGGCGAATTGCTGCGCCGCATCCGGGCGATCGATCCGAAGACGCCGATCGCGGTCGCCTACGACATGCACGCCAACCTCTACGACGCGATGATCGTCAACGCGACGGTCGTCGCCGGCTATCGCACCTACCCGCATATCGACACCTACGACACCGCGAAGCGCGCCGGCGAGATCCTCTTCGGGGCGATGCGCGGCGAGGTGCACCCGGTGATGGCGTGGGGCAATGTGCCGATGCTGCCGCATGTCATGCGCCAGGGCTCGGACGACCACCCGAACCGGGAATTGCAGGCCCGCGTTGCGGCGATGAGCACCCCAGGGCCCAATGGGGGCGCGCTGGCGGCGAGCCTCTTCACCGGCTTTCCGCATGCCGACATCGCAAACGCCGGATTGAGCGCGGTGGTGGTGACGGACGGCGACCGCGGGCTGGCCGAGCGGCTGCGCGACGAGTTGCTGAACGAGGCCTGGGCCGGGCGCGAGGCGTTTGTCTACCGGCTGGAGCCGCTCGAACAATCGCTGCCGCGCGCCAAGGCGATCGTGCAAGGCGACGGGCCGATCGTGCTGCTCGACCATTACGACAATTGCGCCTCGGGCGGCACGATGGACACGACCGCCGTGCTCGCGGCGATCCTGCGCGAGGGCCTCGACAACGTCGCGGCGTTCGCGATCTACGACCCGGCGGCAGTGCAACAGGCGATCGCCGCCGGCATCGGCGCCGAGCTGGCGCTGTCGATCGGCGGCAGGATGGCGATGCCGGCGATCCCCGGCGACAGCCGCCCCTTGACCGTCACCGGCACGGTCAAGACGATCTCCAACGGGCGGTTTCGCAACAAGGGACCGATGGGGCGCGGAGTGTTGACGGATATGGGGCCGAGCGTCGTCATCGATAATGGCAGGGTCGAGATCGCGGTGATCTCGCGCCATGTCGAGCCAAGCGACCTCAATTGCCTCCTCGCATTGGGGATCGACCCGATGCAGAAGCGCTATGTGATGCTGAAGAGCCGGATCCACTGGCGTGCCGGGCTCGGCGCGATGGCCAAGGCAGTCGTCGAATGCGCCGGAATGGGCGTGTGCACGTCCGATTACAGCCAGCTCACCTTCAAGAAGGTCCGCCGCCCGATCTACCCCCTCGACCTGCCGAACCGGTGACCGTAATGTGTCCTGACCCGCGCAAAGCCCGCCAAATTCGTCATTGCCGGGCTTGGCCCGGCAATCCACGGCCTTTGCGAGATGGATGCCCGGCTCAAGGCCGGGCATGACGTGATGAGGGGCGAAGGAGGCGTAAATGGACGGCACGACTGAACTGCTCGACAGCGACCGGCGCTTTCTGGTTCACCCGCTGCACCATCCCGAGGAGCACAAGGCGCCGCTCCTGGTCGAGGAGGGCAGGGGGGCGATGCTGCACCTCGCCGACGGGCGCCAGGTGATCGACGGGCTGGCCGGGCTGTGGAACGTCAATGTCGGACATGGCCGCGGCGAACTGGCCGATGCCGCCGCCGGCCAGATGCGCAAGATCGCCTATGCCTCGGCCTATGTCGGCATGACCAACGCGCCGGCAGTACGGCTCGCCGAGAAGATCGTCGGCCACGCCTATCCGCATAGCTCGGGGGTGTACTACACGACCGCGGGGGCCGAATCGAACGAGTCGGCGTTCAAGACCGCGCGCTATTACTGGAAGGTCCAGGACAAGCCGAACAAAGTGAAGATCATCTCGCGCCAGCACGCTTATCACGGCGTGACGCTGGCGGCGATGAGCGCAACGGGCATGGCGATCTATCACAAGATGTTCGGCCCCTTGGTGCCGGGGTTCATCCAGGTCGCGCCGCCCTATGCCTATCGCTGGCAGGGCAATGAGGAGCCGGGGGTGGGCGCGGCCGACGCGGTCGAGAAGGCGATATTGGCGGAAGGGCCCGATACAGTGGCCGCGGTGATCTGCGAGCCGGTGATGGGGGCGGGCGGGGTCATCGTCCCGCCGGAATCGTATTTCCCGCGGCTGCGCGAGATCTGCGACCGCTACGAGGTGCTGCTGATCGCCGACGAGGTGATCACTGGGTTTGGCCGCACCGGGCGGTGGTTCGCGCTCGGGCACTGGGGCGTCGAGCCCGACATCGTCTCGTTCGCCAAGGGCGTCACCAGCGGCTATCTGCCGCTGGGCGGGATCATCCTGTCGGAGCGGGTGCACGAGGCGATCCTTTCGGCCCCGATGGACCAGCGCTACATGCATGCCGCGACCTATAGCGGCCACCCCGTATGCTGCGCGGTCGGGCTGCGCAACGTCCAGATCATCGAAGACGAGAACCTCGTCGAGCGCTCGGCGGCGATGGGCAAGCGCCTCCTGGCCGCGCTCGAAGAACTCTACAACCTGCCGAATGTCGGCGAGGTGCGCGGGCTCGGCATGATGTGCGGCATCGAGCTGGTCGCCGATAAGAGCACCAAGGCGCCGGCCCTGGGGCTCGGCGTCAAGGTCTCGCGCGAGGCGATGGCGAGGGGCCTCCTGGTGCGGGCGCGGCCGGGCGCCGCCGACCCGGCGATGGGCGACACGCTGTGCCTGTCGCCGCCGTTGTCGACCCCGGAAGAGATCCTCGACAAGATCCCGCAGATCATTCGCGAAGCGATCATCGCCGCGACGGGATAGCGGCATTTCTGACCCATCGGCCCATCGCTTCCGGGGCGCGAAGGACGCGCTCCGGAACGCGCACGGGCCGTTGATCCACATCAACGCCCCTGATTAAATCGGCAACTATCCTACCATTGCGGATAAATCGTAGCCGGGATGGCGAAAGCGATGGACGTGATCATAAAAGACGCCTTGTTCTGTCAACATAGTGTCGTCGATGTCGGGCCGGGACAGGATCGCCTGGTCTTCGAGCGCTGCACGTTCATGGGAGGGCACGTGCACGTCGATGCGGAGATCGACCGCGCGATATTTATAGCCTGTTCATTCCAGGGCACGGCCTTTACCGCGCAACCTTTGTCGCCGCGGATCGCAACCGATTGCCATTGGCAACAGGCGACTACGGAGCAGTCGATCCCGAAGAGTCGACTTTAGAGCAGTTCGCCGGCGGGCCTCCCTTGAATCGGCAAGGAAGAGCGCGATCAATCCGCGGCCAATAACGATCGTACTGCGAGTGTTCGGCAGGGGGAGATCACCATGACCCGGCCAACAAAACAATCGGACGTTCGACTAACGCGAGCCTATACGCCGCCGTCGCCCGACGATGGCGTCCGCGTCCTCGTCGATCGCCTCTGGCCCCGCGGACTTCCCAAATCGGAAGCTGCGATCGATCATTGGCTGAGGGATGTCGCGCCAAGCACCGATCTGCGCCGCTGGTTCGGGCACGACCCAAGCCGTTGGGACGAGTTTTGTCGGAGATACAAGGCTGAGTTATCTCATCACCCCGACGCGTTAAACGAGCTTCGGGCGCTCGCACAAATCGGCCGGCTCACGCTGGTGTTCGCAGCCCGCGACGAGCTCCATAATGAAGCCATAGTGCTCCGCGATCTTCTTACCACTGACCACTGACCCGAGGTGTCGGCGAACCGACGAGCATCAGATTGGCAGGGGATAAGACAATGACGGCGGACAAACTAAAGACCCTCTTGAACTCCGGTCGGGCGGAGGAAATAGAGCAGGCGGTCGAATATCTGGTGAGGTTGTTGACTTCTCGTGATGAAGAGACGCGGCACCGAGGCTACGAATTGTTTGAAGAGGGTGTCAAAGAAGCGCTCTACCGATCTTGCCTCAATTACGGGTCATTGGCAGGTGGCTTTACTCGACCCTTGATGACCGTAGTGACGCGGACAGTTGAATTCTGGGCGACCCAGCGTCACCCAGCGGCGCTTTGAAGCGAGTTCAAGATGGAGATCGCGTAGCGATGAACCACCCGCCGCTCCCAACGGGCATTGGCCTGCCGGCGAACTCACGGGTGCAGGCCGGCAGACTTTGGCCGGCGCCCGCCGAGGCCAAACGCGTCAAGGCCTTTCACATCTATCGTTATGATCCGGACACCGGCGCCCGGCCGCGGCTCGATACGTTCGAGGTCGATCTCGATGCCTGCGGGCCGATGGTCCTGGACGCGCTGATCAAGATCAAGAACGAGATCGACACGACCCTGACGTTTCGCCGCTCCTGCCGCGAAGGAGTCTGCGGCTCGTGCGCGATGAATATCGACGGCAGCAATTGGCTGGCGTGCACGAAGCCAATCTCCGAAATTCGCGGACGAGTGCGAATTTATCCGCTCAATCATATGCCGGTGATCAAGGATCTCGTGCCGGACCTCACTCACCTCTACGCGCAGTATCGCCTGATCAAGCCTTGGCTCCAAAGCGAGACGCCGCCCCCACCTGATCGCGAACGGCCGCAGTCGATCGCGGAACGGCAGAAGCTTGACGGATATTGGGAATGCATCCTCTGTTTTTGCTGCACCGGCGGCTGTCCGAGTTGGTGGTGGAACGGCGATCGATATCTCGGCCCGGCGGTTCTCCTTCAGGCCTATCGGTGGATCGTCGATAGCCGCGATGAGGCGACGGAAGAGCGGCTCGACGCGTTGCATGACCCGTTCCGGCTTTATCGCTGTCACACGATCATGAATTGCACGCGCACCTGCCCGAAGGGGCTCAACCCGGGAAAGGCCATCGCGCTGATCAAGAAGACGATCTTCGAGCGGAGAAGTTAAGTGCCGCCGGTTTGCGCGCGCCGAAAGCTTAACATGAGGCGACCGACAGGCGTTCCAAAAATGATTGACTGCGATCCGGAGGCGATTGCTGCACCACGTTCGCCGGACATCGACCCTTCGCGAGACCGCGTGGAACGCGCGTCGCGAGACAGCTTTCCGGCCAGCGACGCTCCGGGTTGGACGCCTCTCGATGCCGGTGGTCCTGATCGCCACTCGGCGGAACAACGGGGCGTGTCGCCAGCGCCGGTGAGCGCCGTAGCAATGGAGAATTCGATGGATGTCGCCATTCCCGCCTCCCTCAAGGCCGAACATGACGAACTGCACCACGAACTCGCGGCGGCGACGAACGCTCCGGGGCCTGTCGGGGAGGCGGCTCGGGCTGTCGCCAAGTTGCTTCATCCACACTTCGTCGATGAGGAGGCGTTCGCTCTGCCACCCCTCGGCCTTCTTGCCAAGTTGGCGCGCGGCGAGCGGATCGCGGATGCGGCATCGGTCACGGCGATGACCGACCGGCTCAAGGCCGAGTTGCCACGAATGCTGGCGGAGCATCAGACAATCACGGCTGCGCTCCGCAACCTTGAAGGCGCGGCGCGAGCGGCTGGCGACGAGGCTCGTGTGCGCCTTGCCGCAAAGATCATCTCCCACGCCCAGGCCGAGGAGGAGGTCATGTATCCCGCAGCGATCCTTGTGGGGGAATATTTGAAGCGACAGTAGTGGGACGGCGGGCGACGCCCGCGATTGCCTTGCGCGACGCTTCCGCCTAAAAAAGCCGCCATGCCTACCCGCACCCTCGGCATCGTCATCGACGGCGCGACCGGGCGGCTCGGCACCACCCAGCATCTGCGGGCGTTGCTCGCGATAGCAGGCGAGGGCGGCTTGCCGCTGGCGAACGGCGACCGGCTGATGCCCGAGGCGGTATTGCTCGGCCGCAGCCCGCAGCGCCTCCTCGAACTGGCCGAGAAAAGCGGCGGGCTGCGCTGGAGCCTCGACCGCGATGCCTGCCTCGCCGACCCGGCGATCGAGATCTATTTCGATGCCAGCGCGACCGGTGGGCGTCCGGAGCGCGCCCATGCCGCGTTTGCCGCCGGGAAACACGTCTATCTCGAAAAGCCGATCGCACAAACTCTCGACGACGCGTTGTCGCTTGCCCGCGCCGCCGAGCATGCCGGCAAGAAGGGCGGGGTCGTCCAGGACAAGCTGTTCCTGCCCGGACTTAAAAAATTACGCAAGCTTTATGAGGCCAAGTTCTTTGGACGCGTGCTTTCAGTGCGGCTCGAATTCGGCTGGTGGGTGTTCGACGGCGAGCTGTTCACGGCGCAGCGGCCGAGCTGGAACTATCGCAAGGCGGGCGGCGGCGGGTTGATCCTCGATATGTTCGCGCACTGGCGCTACATCTTCGACCGGCTGTTGGGCCCGATTGGGGCGGTTTCGTGCCGCCATATGACCGCGCTGCCAACCCGGCGCGACGAGGGTGGCAGGCTCTACGATGTCGACGTCGAAGACCATGCCTTCGCGATCTTCGAGCTGGAGGGCGGCGCGCTGGCGCAGATCGGCTCGTCCTGGGCGAACCGGGTGAAGCGCGACGACCTGTTGCAGATCCAGGTCGACGGCACCCAGGGCTCGGCGGTCGCCGGGCTGCACCGCTGCTTCGTGCAGCCGGCGGTCGCGACGCCGCGGCCGTTGTTCAGCCCCGAGCAGCCGCAATCGATGGTGTTCGACGAACAGTGGCAGGAAATGCCGGAGATCGAGCCGTTCGAGAACGGCTATCGCGCCGGCTGGGAGTTGTTCCTGCGCCATGTCGCCGAGGACGCGCCGTTTGCGGCGCCCTTGCTCGAAGGCGCCAAGAGCGTGCAGCTCGCCGAGGCGTGCTACCGGAGCCATCGCGAGCGGCGCTGGGTGGACCTGCCGCCGCTCAGCCTCTAAGCGGCGATCACGCGGCCGCTTCGGCCGGGTTGCCGGCTGCGACCGCGGCCTCGGCGGCGCGCGGGAAATAGAGGTGCACCGCGGTGCCGACCCCCTCGGCGCTTTCCACCCGGGCAAAGCCGCCGAGCTCGCGCATCGTCCGGGCGGCGGCGGCGGCCGAGGGCCGCGGCGTCGCGAGCGGATCGAAGATGCGATCGAAGCCTTCATCCGACAGGCCGGGGCCGTTGTCGCGGACCGTGACGCGGACATATTCGCCGAGCTGCGCGCCGGGCGTATCGGCGACTGCAGCTTCATCGAAGGCGTAATTGCGGGTGCCGACGACGAGTTCGCCATCGCCTTTGAGGCCGGCGCCCGCGGCGGCGACGAGATCGAGCACCAGCGCCCGCACGGCCGGCGGCTCGGCGCGGCAGCGCCACAGCTCGGGCAGCAGCGACAGGCGAAACGCGACGCGGCGCGGCACGCGCTGGCGGATCGCCCGTTCGAGCCGGCTCAAGAGGGCGTTGAGGTCGGCCGGGGCCGGCTCGCGCCGTGCCGGCGCAGCCGCAGGCTCGGCGCCCGGCGCGGGCGCGGCGGCCGGTTGCTCGCTCTCAGCCGCGCCGACCGCAGCGCCGACGGCCCCACCGGCCGCCGGGGGCTGGCGACGCCAGCGCAGCCACAGCCACAGCGTGACGGCGAGGCCGCCCAGCAGCGTCGCGCCGAGGATCGCGAACGTGCGCAGATCGTTTCGGTGGCGCACCTCGGCGTCGGGGTCGTAGACGAAATCGTGGGTATCCGCGGTGCGCAGCAAGGCACCCGCCCCGAGCATGCTCGCTTCGATCCGATCCCAGCGGTCGGGGTTCGAATGGCCGAGCTTGACAGAGGGATAGCGCGCGAGCCGACGGGCGAGATCGGCCTGGTAGCGGGCAAAGCCGGCGGGATCGACGATGCCCGCCGGGTGCGGCAGTTCGGCAAGCAGCCGCGGGGCAATCTCGCCGGGGTGCTGCAGCGCATAATTCCAGCCTTTCAGCGAGGCGGCGCGAAAGCGGCGCACCGTCAGCGGCTCGGTCCTCGCCACGCGTTGCAGCGTGAACAGCGTGTCGCCGTAGAACTCGACGCGATAATCGGCGGGGTTGAAGGATTTGAGCGTGATCCCCTGTTGGCGCGCCAGCCAAGGCACCTCCCAGGGCGAGCCGATCGCGGCATCGACGGTGCGGTTGACCAGCGCGGCGGCGGTCTGGCCGGGGGCCAGCGCGACCGAGCTGAGCTTGGCCGGGTCGATCCCTTCGGCGCGCAGTGCGGTGACGAGCTCGATGTCGAGAATGTTGCTGGCCGGCAACCGCCCGACCCTCGCCTTGACGAGCGCGGCGGGCGAGGCGAAATCGGAGTCGGAGCGATAATAGACCGCCGTACCGCTCTCCTGGAAGATCGGCGCCAGCAACAACAACGGCAGACCCTGGGCGGCGCGAACGACGAGATCGGCCGTGCCGGTGCCGAATTGCGCGCGCCCCTCGGTCACCTCGCGGACCGGGTCGATCGGAGCCTGGCCGCGATCCGCCCCCGGCTTGATCTCGACGGTGAGCCCGGCATCACGATAAAAGCCCTGCCACAGCGCCGCGTAATAGCCGGCAAACTCGAACCGCGCCGGGCCGTGCAGCTGGAGGACGAGCTTTTCCGCGGCACAAGCTGCATTGGCAAATGCCATCACCGCCAGGACCGTGGCGACGGCCATCAGTTTCGACATCGCGCCCCCCAGCCTGCGCCCCCCGACCGCCGCCATCCGGCGCCCGAACATTCCCTGCCGGTGCCGCTGCCGCATCGCCCATGTCAGCGCGAAACCGCCGCAAAAGCAATCGCCGGCGCGGGCTGCGCCCGCTAGCGCGGCGCTTTGGGCGGTGGCAGGTCGAGGCGGATGTGCAGTTCCTTGAGGCGCTCGGCCGACACCGGAGCCGGGGCGCCCATCATCGGGTCTCGCGCCTGCTGGTTCATCGGAAAGACGATGACCTCGCGGATATTCGGCGTGTCGGCGAGCAGCATGACGATGCGGTCGATGCCCGGTGCGAGGCCGCCATGCGGCGGCGCGCCGTAGCGGAAAGCGTTGAGCATGCCGCCAAACCGGGTTTCGACATCGGCGGCGCTGTAGCCGGCGATCGCGAAGGCCTTGACCATGATGTCCGGGCGATGGTTGCGGATCGCGCCCGAGGCCAGTTCGGTCCCGTTGCACACGATGTCGTATTGATGCGCGAGGATTGTCAGCGGGTCGTCGTTTTCGAGCGCGGCGAGGCCGCCCTGCGGCATCGAGAACGGGTTGTGGCTGAAGTCGATCCTGCCGGTTTCCTCGTTCAGCTCGTACATCGGAAAATCGACGATCCAGCAGAAGCGGAAGGCGCCCTCCTCGATCAGGCCGAGTTCCTGACCGATGCGGGTGCGCGCCTGGCCGGCCAGCCGCTCCGCCTCGGCTTTCGTGCCGGCGGCGAAGAACACAACATCGCCCGCACCGACGCCCGCCAGCTGGGCGATTCCTGCGACCAGGTCGGGCGCAAGATTGTTGGCGATCGGGCCACGGCCAACCAGCGGCCCTTCGGGAAGGCCCGGCGTCCGAGGGCCCGACGCACCGCTTTCGAGAATAATGTAGCCAAGCCCGGGGGCGCCCATCTCGGACTTCGCCCAGGCATCCATTCTGTCTTGAAACGACGAGCGCGGCCGAGCGGCCGAGCCGGGAGCGGGGATGGCCCTGACGACGCCGCCGCCTTCGACGATGCGGCGGAAAGCCCGGAAATTCGATCGCGCGAACACCTCCGACACGTCGGCGATGACCAGCGGGTTGCGCAAATCGGGCTTGTCGGTGCCGTATTTGAGCGCCGCCTCGGCATAAGGAATGCGCGGGAAGGGGGCAGGCGTGACCGCGCGACCGCCTCCGAATTCTTCGAATACGCCATGCAACACCGGCTCGATCGCGGCGAAGACATCCTCCTGCGTCACGAACGACATCTCGAAATCGAGCTGATAGAACTCGCCGGGCGCCCGGTCGGCGCGGCTCGCCTCGTCGCGAAAGCACGGGGCGATCTGGAAATAGCGGTCGAACCCGGCGACCATCAGCAATTGCTTGAATTGCTGCGGCGCCTGCGGCAGCGCGTAGAACTCGCCGGGGTGGAGCCGGCTCGGCACCAAATAGGGGCGCGCGCCTTCGGGCAAGTCGGCGGTCAGCACCGGGGTCTGAAACTCGGTGAAACCCTGCGCCACCATATGCCGGCGGATCGCGGCGATGACCTGCGAGCGCAGCATCATATTGGCGTGGACCTGCTCGCGGCGCAGATCGAGAAAGCGGTAGGCGAGCCGCATTTCCTCGGGATACTCGGCCTCGCTGTTGACCGGGAAGGGCAGCGGCTCGGCGGCCGACAGCACGCCAAGCCCGGCGATGACCAGCTCGACCTCGCCGGTCGCCAGGTTGGGGTTGACCGTATCGGGCGTGCGGGCGGCGATCCGCCCGGTCAGCGACACCACGCTTTCGAGCCGCAGCGCGTCGACCTCGGCAAACAGCGGCGAGGACACATCGATGACGCACTGCGTGATGCCGTAATGATCGCGCAGATCGACAAACAACAACTGGCCGTGATCGCGCTTCCTGTGCACCCAGCCCGACAGCCGGGCGGTGACGCCGGCATCCGGATGGCGGAGCGCGCCGCAGGTATGGGTGCGATAGGCGTGCATCGGGGGCATCCGGCGCTGGAGGCAAAGGCGCGGCGAACACGGCACGGATCGCCCGCGCTTGTCAAGAAACGCGCCGGCAGGCGGGTGGGCCTACCAGTAGTTGAGGGTCAACACCCCATCACGCATCTCGTAGCTGTCGAGCCGCGTCAGAAAACTCTGGCCGAGCAGCGAGATCCCGAGATTTTCGGCGACCACCGCCGGCACGTCATCGATCGAGAGCTGGCCGACGCGGACCTCGCGCAGCCTGACCGGGGCGGCACGGGCCACGCCGTTTGCCGTCGAGGTTCTGATGCTGAAGTCCAGATCGCTATGGCCGTACCCGGCGGCCGCCGCGTCGCGCAGCGTCAGGACCACCATCGTCGCACCGGTATCGACGAGAAACCGCACCGGCGCGCCATTGACCTCGCCGTCGAGCACGACGTGGCCCTGCCGGTCGGCTGGAAAGACCAGCGAGTTGGGCATCGCGCCGGGCGCGCTTTCTTGTGTCGATGGCGGGGCCGATCCCGGGGCCGATCCCGGTGTCGATCCTGGGGCCGACCTGGCGGCGAACTGCGCCGTCGCGTGCAGGTACGGCGACAGGCGCTGACCGGCGGCATAAAGCAAGAGCGCCAATGCGCCCCAGATCGCCACCTGCCGCAATGCCCAACCGATCATCGCGCCGCCGCCCGCCTGCCGCGCCCCCGAGGGCTGGCAGCTTGCGGCAATCCGGTTAAGCGGCGGTAAATTTGCCTCGGGCGATGGCGCTGCCGGGATCGGTCATACCGCGTGCACCCGACAGACAAGTTCGCTGGTGCTTGACGTTCGCGGCGTGAACGGGGCATATGCTGTGATGTTCGCAGCGTGGACGGGGGCCGGGGTGGATCGGCGGGAAGCGGCGGGGGCCGCTGAGCATGACGTTCGGCAGACCGCCGGCGGGCAGAGCCGCCCGGCCCTCACCTGGTACGCCGTCTATACCCAGCCCAATGCCGAGATCAAGGCGGCCGAGCATCTGGCGCGGCAGGGCTATGCCGCCTACCTGCCGCGCTATCGTCGCCACGTGCGCCATGCGCGTGCCCAGGCGCTGGTGCTGCGACCGCTTTTCCCGCGCTATTTGTTCGTCGGCCTCGACCGGCTGGCGCAGCGCTGGCGGCCGATCCGTTCGACGGTCGGGGTGGTGGGGCTGGTCAGCAGCGCCGACGAGCCGGTGCCGGTCGCCGCCGAGATCGTCGATGCGCTCCGCCGGCGGGAGAGCGAGGGCGCTTTCGACCTGATCTCGCCGGCGCAGCATCTGCGCGCGGGCGACGCCATCCGGGTGACGCGCGGAGCGTTCGCCGATCTGGTCGGACGCTTCCTCGGCGCCGCCGACGACGAGCGGGTCTTCATCCTGCTCGATCTGCTCGGCCGCAGCGTGCGCGCCGAGGTGCCGGTCCTGGCGGTGGAAGCCGCCTGAGCCAACGCTCTCGCCGGCAATGCGTCGCGCCCCGTTGTCGTGTGCTCTGGAACCGGATCGAGTAGAGACCCAATCGATCCACCTTGGAACGGTCGCTGACTATCGGAAAGCGGATGTCGATCCTTCTCACGGGTGCCGCCGGGTTTATCGGCTTTCATGTCGCCCAGGCGCTGCTTGATCGCGGCGAGCGGGTGATCGAAATCGACAACCTCAACGATTACTATAACGTCGCGTTGAAAGAGGCGCGGCTCGCCAAGCTGCGCGCTTATTCCGGCTTCGCCTTCACAAAGCTCGACGTGGCCGACCGCGACGGTGTTTTCGGATGCGTGGAGCGCGACGCGGATCTGCGCGGCATCATTCACCTTGCCGCTCAGCCCGGGGTGCGGCATTCGCTGCGCGATCCCTACTGCTATATCGACGCCAATGTCATGGGCACGCTGGTGGTGCTGGAAGCAGCACGGCGGGTAACGCATCTGAGCGGAATGGTTTACGCGTCGTCTTCCTCGGTCTATGGCGCCAACACCAAGCAGCCGCTCAGCGTCGAGGACCGCGCCGATCAGCCGGTATCGCTCTATGGCGCAACCAAGCGCAGCTGCGAATTGATGGCCGAAACCTATAGCCGCCTCTATAGCCTGCCGCTGACCGGGTTGCGCTTCTTCACCGTCTATGGTCCGTGGGGCCGGCCCGACATGGCGCCTTCGCTGTTCACCCGGGCGATCCTCGCCGGCGAGCCGATCAAAATCTTCAACGAAGGCCGGATGGCGCGCGATTTCACCTATATCGACGATATCGTCCAAGGGACGATTGCCGCGTATGACCGGCCGCCGGCGCCGGGCGTGCACCGGATCTACAATCTGGGGAACCACCGCCCCGAGCGGCTGCTCGACTTCATCGCCGTGCTGGAGCGGGTGCTCGGCCGGGCCGCAAGCAAGCAGCTGTTGCCGATGCAGCCCGGCGATGTCGTGGAAAGCTGGGCCGACATCGAGTCGGCGCGGCGCGATCTCGGCTTCGAACCAAAGGTCGCGATCGAAGCGGGGCTTGCCAGCTTTGTGCAATGGTACAAGGAATATCACGGAGCCGGCTGAACCCAGCCGCGACGGCCCCCTTCGAGGTCACGAATAATTCCGCTGAATTATATGGTGCTGCCGGTAAGGATTGAACTTACGACCTCCCCCTTACCAAGGGGGTGCTCTACCACTGAGCTACGGCAGCCTGGTGCTGGTGCGGGCGGGGCAGGGGAATACACGAGGCCCCGCCGCTTGGCAAGGCGAGCGGCCGAAGGCCGCCCGAGGGCCGCCGAGGGCCGATAGCTTGCGGCCTGCCGGCGCGCCCCAGCCATTCCGGCGCTGCCGATTGTTTGCCGTCGCCGATCGCTCTACAGTTTCTGCCCAGGATTTGGGCAGGCGGAGCGGGGTTGTTGGATCAGGCCATCGTTGAGGAGGTGCGGCCGGCCAGAATCGTGCCGCGCCGCGGCCTGGTGCTCGCCGCCTCGCTGATGGCCACCTTCATGGCGGCGGTCGAGAGCACGATCGTGGCGACGGCGATGCCGACGATCGTCGGCGATCTCGGCGGCTTCCGATTGTTCAGCTGGGTCTTCGCCGCCTATCTGCTGACGATGGCGGTGACGATCCCGGTCTATAGCCGGCTCGCCGACATTTACGGCCGCAAGCGCGTGTTTTTCGTCGGTACCGGGATCTTTATGGTTGGCACGACGTTGTGCGGCTTCGCCTCGACGATGACCGCATTGGTGCTGTTTCGCGCGTTGCAGGGGCTTGGCGCCGGCGCCATCCAGCCGATCGCCGTCACCGTGCTCGGCGACATCTACACGCCGGCCGAGCGCGCCCGCGTCCAGGGCTATTCGTCGAGCGTGTTCGGCATCTCGGCGATCATCGGGCCGGCGCTCGGCGCGTTCATCGTCGAGCATCTGCACTGGTCCCTGGTGTTCTGGGTCAACCTGCCGATCGGCCTGGCGAGCATCCTCATGTATGCGGTGTTCCTGCCCGAGCGCGTCGAACCCCGCGACCACCGGATCGACTATCTCGGCAGCGTCCTGCTGACGATCGGCGTCGGCGCGGCGATGCTGGCGCTGGTGCAGGCGAGCGCGCTCGGCGCGCGCGGCATTGCCGGCGTCATCGCGGTCGCGGTCGTCGCGCTCGTTCTGCTCGGGGTGCAGGAATCGCGCACGGCGGAGCCGATCGTCCCGTTCCGGCTGTGGCGCAACCGGGTCATCGCGCTCGCCAATCTCGGCATTTTCGGGACCGGCTCGGCGATGATGGGGGTCAGCGCCTTCATGCCCGCCTATGTCCAGGGCGTCATGGGCCGCAGCCCGAGCGTCGCCGGGTTTGCGCTGGGCTGCCAATCGGTCAGCTGGATGTTTGCGACCTTCATCGCCGGCCGGCTGATGATCCGCACCTCCTACCGGCTGTCTGCTGCGATCGGTGCCGTGGCCCTGCTGATCGGCGGCGCGCTGCTGTCGCTCTTGACGCCGGCGAGCGGGGTTGCCCTGGCCGTCGCCGGGTCGCTGGTGATGGGGGTCGGCATGGGGTTCTGCAACCCGGCCTTCCTCGTGTCGATCCAGGCGAGCGTCAAGTGGGGCGAGCGCGGCGCCGCGACCGGGGCCAATATGTTCATGCGCATCCTCGGGCAGTCGATGGGTGCGGCGCTGTTCGGCGCGATCGTCAATTTCGGCGTGCACCGCCGCGTGCCGCAGGCTGCCGACGCGATCAACCAGCTGCTCGAACCGGCATTGCGCCAACGGCTCGGCGCCGGCGAGATCGCCCGGCTGACCGATGCCTTTGCCGCCGCGGTGCACGAGGTCTACCTGATCGTGATGGTGATCGCGGCGGCAACGCTGGTGGTCGCGCTCTGCTTTCCGGCCGGCCTCAGTCCGGTCCGCGCGCGGACACGATGACCCGGCGCGGGCTGCTCGCGGCGGCGGCCGGGCTCGCCGCGATCGGCATTTAGTCTGGCCGGCGGCTTGAAAAGCTCAGGGTTTGGCCAGCGCCGCCTTGTAGGCCCTGACCGCGGCGGCGAAGCCGATCACCAGCGCATCGGCGGTCAGCTCATGGCCGATCGAGGCTTCGGCAAGCGACGGCATGGCGGCGACCAGACCGGGCAAATTGTCGAGGTTGAGGTCGTGCCCGGCATTGACCGCGAGCCCGCGCTGGGCGGCGCGGGATGCGGTCGCGGCACAGGCCGCCAACTCGGCAGCGGCGTTGCCGGCGCGAAAGGCGGCGGCGTAGGTCCCGGTATAGATCTCGATGCCGTCGGCGCCGGTGGCGGGCACCAGCTCGACCACACCAGGATCGGGGTCGACGAAGAGGATCACCCGGCAGCCGAGGCCTTTCAGCGCGGCGACCGCCGATGTGACGAGCGGCATATCCCGGCCGCCGAGCTTCCAGCCTTCCTCCGAGGTGAAGGCGCCCGGAGGATCGGGAACCAGCGTGCATTGTTCCGGGCGCACCTCGCGTACGATCTCCAGCAGCCGCGCGTCCGGATAGCCTTCGATGTTGAGTTCGCAGGCCGGGCGCCACGGCCGCATCATTGCCGCCAGGGCCGGCACGTCGGCGCGGCGGATGTGCCGCTCGTCCGGCCGCGGATGCACGGTCAGCCCGTCGGCGCCGGCATCGTGCGCGAGCCGGGCGAAATCGAGGATGTCGGGCACGCCGGTGTGCCGCGAATTGCGCAGCAGGGCGATCTTGTTGAGGTTCACCGAGAGCCGGGCCATGGCGCATTATAGGCGCGCGGCGCCCGGCGAAAAAGCGCATCGGATGACGGTCCGGAGGGCACGGTCCGCGATGCCCTGGCGATATCGCTGCTGCTCGGTTGTTATTCTATTCGCGGTTTCCTATGTAATTCCGGTCTGACCGGAGAAAAACAATGATGCTGGTCCGCTGCGGGTTGGTCCTTGCCCTGGCGCTGGGCGGGTTGTGCGGCTGTGCCGTGGGCGGGCCGGACCGGGCGAGCGACATTCAGAATTTGAATGCCATCACCGACGACATCTCCGCCGTGACGATGACGCAGTCGGAAAACCTGCGCACCAAGGACCCGAACCTGCATTCGACGCTCCCCAACAGCTACGAGACCTACGACACGCAATAGGGCTTGCGGGTTGGGGCCGCGCGGCCGCGCTATCATATTCCGGCAATGACGACCTTCCTGACGATCCTCCTGGTGCTTGCCATGCTCGGCGTCCTGGGCGTGCTCGGCGCCGGGGTGGCGACGATGATCCGCGGCGGCAATTCGCGGCGCTCGAACAAGCTGATGCAGGCGCGCGTCGTGATGCAGGGCATCGCGCTCCTGGTGCTCGCGCTGTTGATGATGCTGGGCAGCCGCCGCTGACCCTGATGGTGCGCCTCACCCGGATCTATACGAAGGGCGGCGACACGGGCGAGACCTCGCTCGGCGACGGCAGCCGGGTGCCGAAAGAGGCGCTGCGGGTCGAGGCCTACGGCACGGTTGACGAAGCCAACGCGGCGATCGGCTTGGCGCGGCTGCACATTACAGACGATGACGAAGCCGACGGGATGCTGGCGCGCATCCAGAACGATCTGTTCGACCTCGGCGCCGATTTGTGCACCCCCGAAGACGGCAGGCGCGCAGCCGGCGCGTTGCGCATCGTCGCGGCGCAGACCAAGCGCCTGGAGCGCGAGATCGATGCGATGAACCGGGCGCTCAAGCCGCTCGAACTCGTTCATCCTGCCGGGCGGCCAGCCCGCCGCGGCATTTCTCCATCTCGCGCGCACCGTGACGCGGCGGGCCGAGCGCCGGGTCTGCGCGCTGGCCGCTGCCGAGACGGTCAACCCCGAGGCGGTCAAATATCTCAACCGCCTCTCCGACCATCTGTTCGTGCTGGGCCGCCGGGTCAACGACAACGGCAGATGGGACGTGCTGTGGCAGCCCGGCGCGACCCGGTGAGCCCCGGGCCCGCCGGCGGCAAGTTCCCTGCCGGCATGGAAAATTTCGCCCGAACGGCGCCCAATTCCGCGATAACCCGTTGGATTGGTTCGGTTTTGCGCGGCGATGATGCCGCCGTTGCAGGGAATTTTTGCCGCCATTGCAGGGAGATTTTGCGCACGAGCAGGGAGATTTTTCGCACGAGAAGGGAGATTTTGCGGGCACACAGCATCCTTTCCGCAGTCGCGGATATTGCGATTGAGATAAATGGCATCAGATGATAAAATGTCAACCAGTGGCGTTGCGATAATGGGACGGAGGGACCGCGAATGGTGACGATCGAACTGATGCGGGCGATTTCGGCCGCATTCAACAGCCGCGACGTCGAGCGGATTGTCGATTGCTTCGCCGAGGATGGCGTCTTCTGCCTCTCGCGCGGGCCGGAGCCGGTGGGCCGCACGCTGCGCGGCAAGGCGGCGATCCGGAAGGCGCTCAGCGACCGCTTCGGGCAGATCCCCGACATGCGCTGGGAGAATGAGGAATACATCCTCGCCGGGGACCGCGCGCTCTCGCTGTGGACCGTGCGCGGCACGGGCAATGACGGCGAGGAGCTGAATTACCAGGGCTGCGACATCTACCGCTTCCAGGGCGACAAGATCATCCACAAGAACACCTTCTGGAAGATCGTCGAGCACAAGGACCGGCTGTAGAATTGCTTCGCGCCTGCTTGGGATTGCGGACTAGGCAAGATGCGTCCTTCGAGACGGCTGCTTCGCAGCCTCCTCAGGATGACGGTAAGCCTCTAATGCCACACACAAATATTCGCCATCCTGAGGAGCGCTCCGGGAGGAGCGCGTCTCGAAGGACGCATTGCGCCCCTGCATCATCTCTGCGGCGCCGGCCTCTTGCCTTCGCGCCGGGTGCGTGCACAAATTCGCCGCCGAACCGTCGTGAGGGAACGAGATGAAAGCGCTGGTCGCGGTGAAAAGGGTCGTCGATTACAACGTCAAGATCCGGGTCAAGGCGGACCAGAGCGGGGTCGAGACCGCCAACGTCAAGATGTCGATGAACCCGTTCGACGAGATCGCCGTCGAGGAGGCGTTGCGCCTGCGCGAGGCCGGCATCGTCGAGGAGGTGATCATCGTCTCGGCCGGCGTTCAGCAATGCCAGGAGACGATCCGCACCGCCTTGGCGATGGGCGCCGACCGCGGCGTATTGGTGCCGACCGATGTCGAACTGCAGCCGCTCGCCGTCGCCAAATTGCTGAAGGCGGTGATCGACAAGGAAGGCCCCGAGATCGTCATCATCGGCAAGCAGGCGATCGATGATGATTGCAACCAGACCGGACAGATGCTCGCCGCACTTTTGGGGTGGCCGCAGGCGACTTTCGCCTCCAAACTCAAGATCGAGGGCGGCCATGCCGAGGTGACGCGCGAGGTCGATGGCGGGCTGGAGACGATCGCGTTCAGCCTGCCGATCGTCGTCACCACCGATCTGCGCCTCAACGAGCCGCGCTATGCCTCGCTGCCCAACATCATGAAGGCGAAGAAGAAGCCGATCGTGCCGATGACCCCGGAGGAGCTTGGGGTCGACGTCACGCCGCGGCTGATCACGCTCAAGGTCGAGGAGCCGGCGAAGCGGCAGGGCGGGGTCAAGGTCGGCTCGGTCGCCGAGCTGGTCGACAAGCTGAAGAACGAAGCGCGGGTGATCTGATGTCGGTTCTCGTCGTTGCCGAGCATGACAACCGGGCGGTGAAGGCGGCGACGCTGCACGCCGTCACCGCCGCCGCCGAAATCGCCGCGAAGGCCGGGAGCGACGTGCATATCCTGGTTGCCGGCAAGGATTGCCAGGGCGCCGCCGAGGCGGCATCGCACATCGCCGGGACGGCCAAGGTGCTCGTCGCCGACGATGCCGCCTACGATCACGGTCTCGCCGAGAACTGGGCGCCGCTGATCGTCGCTCTCGTTGGTAGCTCCGGGGGCGGCTACAGCCATGTGCTGGCGCCGGCGACGACCTCGGGCAAGAACTTGATGCCGCGGGTCGCCGCGCTCCTCGATGTGATGCAGATTTCCGACATCAGCGCGGTGGTCTCGCCCGATACCTTCGTGCGGCCGATCTACGCCGGCAACGCGCTGGCGACGGTGCAATCGAAGGATGCCATCAAGATCATCACGGTGCGCGGCACCGCCTTCGCCCCGGCCGACGCGACCGGCGGCAATGCGGCGATCGAGAATGTGGCGGCGACCGGCGCAGCCGGCCTCTCCGAGTTCGTCCGCGCCGAATTGTCGAAATCGGAGCGGCCCGAGCTGACCAGCGCCCGAATCATCATCTCGGGCGGCCGCGGCATGCAGTCGGGCGACAATTTCCACCTCTTGGAAAAGGTCGCCGACAGGCTCGGCGCCGCGGTCGGCGCCTCGCGCGCCGCGGTCGATGCCGGGTTTGTGCCCAACGACTACCAGGTCGGCCAGACCGGCAAGATCGTCGCGCCCGAACTCTATGTCGCGGTCGGCATTTCGGGCGCGATCCAGCACCTCGCCGGGATGAAGGATTCCAAGGTCATCGTCGCGATCAACAAGGACGACGAGGCGCCGATCTTCCAGATCGCCGATTACGGCATCGTCGGCGATCTGTTCAAGATCCTGCCGGAGCTCGACGAGGAGCTCGGGAAGCGCCAGGAGTGAGCGAGGCGGACGCCGCGCCGGAGATCCGCCGTATCGGCGTGATCGGCGCCGGGCAGATGGGGCGCGGCATCGCCCATGTCTGCGCGCTGGCCGGGCTCGATGTGGTGCTGACCGATATCGACGCCGCGGCGCTCGGCAAGGCGCGCGAGGCGATCGCGGGCAGCCTGGCGCGCCAGGTGGCGCGCGGCCGGATTCGCGAGGAGGACCGGGCGGCGGCGCTGGCCCATATCGCCACGGCACCCGACTACGCAGCGTTCGGCGATTGCGACATGGTGATCGAGGCGGCGACCGAGAAGGAGGCGGTCAAGCGCGAGATCTTCAAAAACCTTGTGCCGGTGCTGAAGCCGGCGGCGCTGATTGCCAGCAACACCTCGTCGATCTCGATCACCCGGCTCGCCGCGGCGACCGACCGGCCGGGCCGTTTCATCGGCATGCATTTCATGAACCCGGTGCCGGTGATGAGCCTCGTCGAGCTGATCCGCGGCATCGCCACCGACGAGGCGACCTTTGCGGCGACCCGCGATCTCGCGCTGAAGCTCGGCAAGATTCCGGTCATGGCCGAGGATTTCCCGGCCTTCATCGTCAACCGCATCCTGTTGCCGATGATCAACGAGGCGGTCTACACGCTTTATGAGGGGGTCGGCTCGGTCGCGGCGATCGACACGGCGATGAAGCTCGGCGCCAACCATCCGATGGGCCCCTTGGAGCTCGCGGATTTCATCGGCCTCGACACCTGCCTGTCGATCATGCAGGTGCTCCACGAGGGGCTGGCCGACAGCAAGTACCGGCCGTGCCCGCTGCTCGTCAAATACGTCGAGGCCGGCTGGCTCGGCCGCAAGACCGGCCGCGGCTTCTACGACTACCGCGGCGACCACCCGGTGCCGACGCGGTGAATTGATCCCGGAGGCCCGCCTATGAAGCGCGTTCTGACCGGCCGGTTCATGCACGAGACCAACACCTTCAGCGTGCAGAAGACCGATATGGCGCTGTGGCGGCGGCGCGACTTTCACCGCGACAACGAGATCCCGGCGGCGTTCCGCGGCACCCGCTCGGCATTGGGCGCGACCTTCGAGGCGGCCGACAAATACGGCTGGACCCTGGTTCACCCGGTCTCGGCCAACGCCAACCCGTCGGGCATCGTCAGCGACGACGCGTTCGACCGGATCGGCGGGATGATCCTCGCTGCGGCCGGGCGTCAGGGGCCGATCGACGGCGTCTTGCTGCACCTGCACGGCGCGATGGTCGTCGAGTCCTACGAGGACGGTGAGGGCGAACTCCTGGCGCGGCTGCGGCAGAGGCTGGGGCCCGAGGTGCCGGTCGTCGTCACCCTCGATCTGCACGCCAACGTGACGCAGGCGATGGCCGACAATGCCAGCGCGCTCATCGCCTTCCGCACCTACCCGCATATCGACATGTACGAGCGCGCCTGGCAGGGCGCCCATCTGCTCGAACGGGCGATGCGGGGCGAGGTAAGTCCGCGCACCGTGATCGCGCGGCGGCCGATGATCTACGGGCTCGACCGCGGCCGCCACCGGCTGGGGCCGATGGCCGAGCTGATCGCCCGCGGCGAGGCGCTGGAGGCGGAAGGCGACGCGCTCGCGGTCAGCATCTGCGCCGGGTTCAGCCGCGCCAACATCCGCGATGTCGGACCGTCGGTGACGGTGACGGTAAACGCCTCCGGGGACGGCAGTGCCGCGCGCGGGCAGGCGATCGCCGAAGAATTCATGGACCATGCCTGGGCGACCCGCGATTACCAAAGCTTCACGCTGCTCTCGTGCGCCGAGGCGGTCGCCCGCGCCAGGGAAGGAAAACCCGGCGACAAGCCGCTCGTCATCGCCGACTACACCGACAACCCCGGCGGCGGCGGCTATGGCGACGCCACCGCGTTTCTGAAGGCCCTGGTTGAGGCGAGAGTCGAGCGCGTCGCCTTTCATGCGATCTGCGACCCCGAGGCGGTCGAGGCCGGGATCGCCGCCGGGGTCGGCGCGACGACGGCGATAACCCTCGGCGGCAAGACCGACCCGGCGATGGGCGGCGGGCCGCTGGACTTGACCGGCGAGGTCACCCACCTGACCGCCGGCCGCTTCATCGCCTATGGCCCGATGGGCGGCGGGGTCGAGCGCGATTACGGCCCCTCGATGGTGTTCCGGGTCGGCGGCCCCGGCGGTATCGACATCATCGTCATCACCAACAACGGCCAGGCGGTCGATCTCGGGCAGTTCACCTCATTGGGCATCGACCCGGCCCGCTATACGACCGTGGCGGTCAAGTCGATGCAGCATTTCCGCGCCGCCTTCGAGCCGATCGCGCGCGAGGTGATCCTCGTCGACACCGGCGCCCTGTGCTCCGAGATCTACACCCCGGAACTGTTCGACAAGGTGCGCCGCCCGGTCTGGCCGCTCGACACCATCGAGCCCACCTGACTCTCGCCGTCGAGCGAACCGGCTCCGCTGTAGCCGAACCGCATCGGTGCGAACTCGAAGCCGCGCTTCCACGCCAGCAGGCCGGCGTTGCCGTGTTCGAGCGCGCCGTAGAGCAGATAGCGAAGGCCGCGGACGCGCGGATCCTGGCGCGCCAGCAACCAGGTCATCACGTCATGGAACAAGAGTTTCATGATGTGCCGGGACAGATAGCCGCCATGGCCCATGAAGCCGGTCGTCTGGACCAGATTGCCGGTGCGTTTCAGGAATAAATAGCCGACGAGGCGCTCGCAGGCGCCGTCCTGACGGTCGCCATCCTGGGCGTGCCGATCGTCGGCACCCTCGCGGGTGAAGACGCCCCAATCGATGTGCCAGTGAAGGAGGCAGGCGGGCGGCGGCGGCTCCGGCAGCGCCATGCCGGGGACGATCTCGGACGGCGGTCGCCCGAGATAGGCGGCAAGCTCGGCGGGTGCTATGGCGAATTCCGACGGCGGCGGCGTGCGCAGCAGCGTCGCCAGCATCAGCCCGGAGCGGAACCACTTCGACGTGTCGATGTCAAAGCGCTGACGCCGGTAGAGGTCGCTATGAATGGTCTTGCAGAAGAAGCCGTCCGCCCGCGCCCTTCTGACCTGGCGCAGAATCCCGCCCTTCGAGTGCCGCCTGACGCGGGCCAAATAGCGGTCAACATCGGGATATCGATCGAGGTCGATGACGCAGGGAACACAGCGGAACAGCGCTTTTCGATGGGTGTCCCGGAACAGATATTTCGACAGATAGCGGCGCTCGCCGGCGACGAAATCGAGGCAATTCGACAGACAATCGCCACCCGCCGGCAGCAGATCGAGGTCGGCGCAGCCGAGATCGCCGACCTGCGCAATCCCAAAAAGCGCCAGGCGACGATGTTTTGTCGCGGCGACGTGCAGGGGCTCGATCCAGTCCAGTTCGACGCGCCGTATCGCGCGTCCGGCGGCATCCCAGCGGCCGAAAGCCACGCGCCGACCCTACACGCGGCGACCGGGAACCGCGAGGGTGGCGCTCTTTTCGATCGCCTGATCCATCTCCGCGGGAGTCACCAGCGCCGTCAGCGTCAGATGTACCGCACCGGCCCCGCTCGCCGCCACCGATACGGCCACGGCTGAGGCATTATCAGGATAATCGGCGATCACCACGGCGTCGTATTGCCCGAACGAAAAATAAAATGCTTCGATCTTTCCCCCGGCCGACTCGGCAAATTTCGTCACCGCCTCGCGCAGGCCGGTGCCTCTGGCTTTGGTCAGGACCTCGCGAATTCCTTCTTTGGTGATCGACGCCTGAACGAGATATTTGGGCATGATTGACCTCCCCGGAAATGCCGGCAAGCGGCATGGGCGTGAGCGTAGGCCGGCAATGTGACCGGCTCAAGACCAGACCCGCTATTCGACGGTCTGCGTCAAGTCGATGCAGCATTTCCGCGCCGCCTTCGAGCCGGTCGCGCGCGAGGTGATGTATATAGGAATATTGGCTGGGTTCCCGGGCACTGGATATGGGTGCGACTACGGCGTGCGTAATGGGTTTAGATGCGGCGACCTAATTGCGCTGTGATTGGTTGGTGCAAAAAGCAAGGGAATTTTGCGCGAAGCCCAAGTCATTGAAATCCTGTCTCTTTTCCTGTGCAGAATACAGGTGCGGAACGGCTCAATGCCGGAAATGGCGGATGTCGGTGAACACCATGGCGATGCCGGCCTGGTCGGCGGCGGCGATGACTTCGGCGTCGCGGCGCGAGCGGCCGGGCTGGATTGCCGCGGTGGCGCCGGCCCTGATCGCTTCCTCGAGCCCGTCGGCGAACGGGTAGAAGGCGTCCGAGGCGACGACCGAACCCTGCGTCGGCGATTGGGAGAGGCCGGCGGCGCGGCCGGTTTCGGCGGCCTTGGCGGCGGCGATCCTGACGCTGTCGACGCGGCTCGGCTGGCCGGCGCCGATGCCGACCGTGGCGCCATCGCGGGCGAAGACGATGGCGTTCGACTTGACGTGCTTGGCGACCGTGTCGGCGAACAGCAGGTCGGTTATCTCCGACTCGGTCGGCGCGCGCTTGGTTACGACCTTCAGCGCATCGCGTCCGGCCGCGACGCGGTCGCGTTCCTGCACCAGGAAACCGCCGGCCACCGAGCGCAGCGTCCGGCCCGGCGCCCGCGGGTCGGGGAGGCCGCCGGTCAGGAGGAGGCGCAACGCGCTGCGGCGCTTGAGGATCGCGCGGGCCTCCGGCTCGGCCTCCGGGGCGATGACGACCTCGACGAAGATTTTTGCGATCGCTTCGGCGGTTGCCGCGTCGAGCGGCCGGTTGACCGCGACGATGCCGCCAAAGGCGCTGACCGGATCGCACGCCAGCGCCTTGTCCCAGGCGGCGCGCAGGCTGATGCCGATGGCGGCGCCGCACGGGTTGGCGTGCTTGATGATCGCGACCGCCGGCCCGGCGAATTCGGCGACCAGCTCGAAGGCCGCGTCGGTATCGGCGTAGTTGTTGTAGGACATCTCCTTGCCCTGCACCAGCCGCGCGCCGGCGACGCCCGGGCGGTTTTCGCCGGTGCGGTAGAGGGCGGCCCTTTGGTGCGGGTTCTCGCCATAGCGGGTCTGTTCGGCGAGACGGCCGGCGACGACCAGCGTCTCGGGAAAGGCGATGCCATCCTCGCGGGCGAACCACGAAGCGATCGCCGCATCGTAGGCGGCGGTCAGGCCGTAGGCCTTCTGCGCCAGATGGCGGCGCAAGCCGGGGCCGACCCCGCCGTCCGATGCCGCCATCTCGCGCAGCAACGCAGGGTAATCGGCCGGGTCGGTGAGGACGGTCACGAATTCGTGGTTTTTCGCGGCGGCGCGGATCAGCGCGACCCCGCCGATATCGATGTTCTCGATCGACGCCGCGCGGTCGGCGCCGGAGGCGACCGTCGCGGCAAACGGATAGAGGTTGCACACCAGGAGGTCGATCTCGCCGATGCCGCGTTCGGCCAGCGCGGCGAGGTGGTCCGCCCGGTCGCGCCGCGCCAGGAGCCCGCCATGGATCGCCGGGTGCAGGGTCTTGACCCTGCCGTCGAGCATCTCGGGAAAGCCGGTCAGCGCGGCGACCTCGGTCGCCTTTAGCCCGGCTTCGGCGAGCGTCCCGGCCGAGCCGCCGGTTGAGACCAGCGCGATGCCGCGCCCTGCGAGCGCGCGCGCCAGCGGCACGAGCCCCGCCTTGTCGCTGACCGAGATCAGCGCGCGGCGAATGGGTCGCGGCGTGTCGGTCATGGCGGCGGCTCCTCAACGCGGGACTTCGCCGCCGGTATAGGCGCGCGCCCGCGATGCCGCAAGCCGGCGAGGCTGGCGAGCAGCAATACCACCACCAGCGCCGCCGCCATGAGGCCGGCGATGCCCCAGCCGTTTTCCGCTGCCCAGCCGCATCCGATCAGGGCGAGATCGGCGGCGATCACCCGCAGCACGATTTCGGCGTGACCCGACCCGCGCTGCGCGGCGCGCTGATAGAAATGCTGGCGGTGCGGCCGCCACACAAGCTCGCCGCGGGCGAGGCGGCGCAGCAGCGTCAGTGTCGCATCGGCGAGAAAATAGAGCGGCAGGATCAGCGCGATCTTCCACCTGCCGCGGGCGGCAACATCCAGCAGCAGAAAACCGAGCAGATAGCCTGACGGCACGCTGCCGACATCGCCGAGGAAGATGCGGGCCGGCGCCCAGTTCCACACGAGAAAGCCGAGCGCCGCAGCGGCAATCGCGGCGGCCAGCGCGGCGAGGCCGGGATCGCGCCCGAGGCCGACGCTGGCGAAGACCACGAGGCCGACGGCGATCGCCGCCGCCTCGCTGCCGGCGAGGCCGTCGATCCCGTCCATGAAGTTGAACAGGTTGACGAACCACACCCACAGCAGCGCCGCGGCGACGGCATCCAGCCAGGCCGGCAGCCAGCCCTGGAACACCGGCCCGGCCGGCGCGAGCGCATACATGCCGATGCCGACCGCAAGGAAGTTTGCGACCAGCCGCGGGACCGGCGACAGACTCGCCAAGGTCGTCGCGCCACGATATCGCGGCGAGCAGCACCGCGCCGAACAGGACCGCCAGCAGGCGCGGCGCGACCGCTCCCGCGGCAATCAGGGCAAGCCAGGCGCCAAGGATCGCGCCGACGACCGCGATGCCGCCGCCTCTCGGGGTGGGCGCTGCATGCAGGGAGCGCTCGTTCGGACGGTCGAGCACCGCGGCGCGGCGCAGCAGCGGGATCAAGACGCGCGTCCCGAGGCAGGCGATCAGACCGGCCCCGGCTGCTGTCGCCGCGAGCAGCGCGGAGTTTGGCATCGGCGGCTCAGTCATCCCCACGATCCGGCATCGCCACGATCCTGCCGGCATGGTTGCATGCGGCCGGCGCCCGGCCGATGATAGCGCATCAACCGAAACGGACGGCGACTTTGAAAAGTTCAGCAAACCATCGTGACGCCGCGCACTTCGGCCGCGGCACCGGCGTGCCCAACCCGGTCGACGTTCATGTCGGCGTCCGGGTCCGCACCCGGCGCCTGTTGATCGGCATGAACCAGGAGACGCTCGCCCGCTCGCTCGGGCTCACCTTTCAGCAGGTGCAGAAATACGAGGGCGGCGCCAACCGGGTCAGCGCCTCGCGGCTGTCGGAAATCGCCGATATCCTGGGCGTGCCGATATCCTATTTCTTCAGCGATCTGGAACCCGGCGGCGGCGAGCCGAGCCTGGAGAAGCTGGAGGCCCGCGAGCGCCTGCAGCGCCCCGAGACGATCGACTTGATCCGTTCCTATTATGCGATCTCCGACCCGGCGGTTCGCCACCAATTCCTCGAGATGGTCAAGACGGTGGCGCAAGGGCATCAGCGCGAGCCATAGCTGATGAACGATAGGGTTGATGTTCCGCCAGGCCTCGCCGATCGCGCGGCGGACGGCGCCGTCGATGTCGATGCCCTCGTCGCCCGGTTTCGCGACCGCACCGCCAAGATCGGCGTCATCGGTCTCGGTTATGTCGGGCTGCCGCTGCTGCGCACCGTTGCCGAGCGCGGTTTTGCGGCGCTCGGCTTCGACATCGACGATGCCAAGGTGGAGCAGCTCAATGCCGGCGGGTCGTACCTGCGCCCACATCAGCGCGCAGAGCATCGCCCCGCTGCGGCACAGCGGACGTCTCGCCGCGACCGGCGATTTCTCCCGGCTCGGCGAGGTCGACGCGATCATCATCTGCGTGCCGACGCCGCTGACCCGGCAACGCGAGCCCGATCTCAGTTTCATCGCCGCGACGACGGAAGAGGTCGTGCCGCGTCTGCGGCGGGGCCAGCTGGTCGTGCTCGAAGTCGACGACCTATCCCGGCACGACCCGCGAGGTCATGCGGCCGATCCTCGAGCGCTCGGGGCTGCGCTCGGGGCGCGATTTCTTCCTCGCCTTCTCGCCCGAGCGCGAGGACCCCGGCAACGCCGATTTCGCCACCGGCGACATTCCCAAGGTGGTCGGCGGCGACGGCGCCGGATGCGCTGGCGCCTGGCCGTGCGCGCTCTACGACGCCGTCGTGGCGCGGACCGTGCCGGTGTCCTCGCTCGAAGCGGCCGAGGCGGTCAAGCTGACCGAGAACATCTTCCGCTCGGTCAACATCGCCCTCGTCAACGAGCTGAAGATCGTCTTCGAGGCGATGGGCATCGACGTCTGGGAGGTGATCGAGGCGGCCAAGACCAAGCCGTTCGGCTACATGCCGTTCTATCCCGGCCCCGGGCTCGGCGGGCACTGCATCCCGATCGATCCGTTCTACCTGACCTGGAAGGCGCGCGAATACGACATCGCGACCCGGTTCATCGAGCTGGCGGGCGAGGTCAACACGGCGATGCCGACGCGGGTCGTCGAGAAAACGATGGAGGCGCTTGAACGAGCGCTCCGGCCGGGCGCTCAAGGGCGCGCGGATCCTGATCATCGGCCTCGCCTACAAGAAGAATGTCGACGACACGCGCGAGAGCCCGGCGCTCGACGATCATCGAGCTGTTGGAACGGCGCGGGGCGCTCGTCTCGTTCCACGACCCCTACCTCGCCGAGATCCCGCCAACCCGCGAGCACGCGCACTTCGCCGGCCGCCGCTCGACCCCGCTGACCGAAACGGCCGCCGCATCCTTCGATGCCGCGATCATCTGCACCGATCACGACCCGGTCGATTACCGGCTTCTCGTCGAGCACTGCCCGCTCGTCATCGATACCCGCAACGCCTGCGCCCGCCGCGGGCTCTCCGGCGAACACGTGGTCAAGGCGTGAGCGAGATCGGGGACGGCAATCGCATTGGGCCGGAGTTCTGCTTTGCGTCCGTCGAGACGGCCGCTTCGCGGCCTCCTCAGGGTGAAGTAAGGTTTTGATGCAACGCAAAAATATGCCTCATCCTGAGGAGCGTCCCGGAGGGACGCGTCTCGAAGGACGCACGGCAACGCAAGCGGTTCCGCGGGCGGGGCGCCGCTAGCGATGTGCGGCATTGCCGGTTTCGTGTTGCCGCAGGCGGGGCTGGCGCGCGCCGAGATCGAGGCGCGGTTGTGGGCGATGATCGGCACATTGCGGCATCGCGGGCCGGACGACGAGGGGGTGTGGACCGACGGGCTGGGGGCGCTCGCCCACGCCCGGCTGTCGATCATCGACCTGTCGCCGGCCGGCCATCAACCGATCGCCAGTGCGGGCGGCGAGGTGTGGCTGACCTACAACGGCGAGGTCTACAATTTCGCCCCACTGCGCGATGAGCTTGCGGCGCGGGGCTATATATTTCGCAGCCGCACCGACAGCGAGGTCATCGCCAATGGCTGGCACGCCTGGGGACCTGACCTGTTCGGGCGGCTGCGCGGGATGTTTGCGCTGGCCTTGTGGGACCGGCGCTCGCGCCAGCTGATCCTGGCGCGCGACCGCATCGGGAAGAAGCCGCTCTATTACGCGCCGCCGGGAAGCACCCGCGGACAAGCCTTTCTGTTCGGCTCGGAGATCAAGGCATTGCTCGCCTGGCCCGGGCTGGCGCACCGGCCGGACCTGACGGCGATCGACCATTATCTGACGCTGCAATACGTGCCCGGGCCCGACACCGCCTTCGCCGGCGTCAAACGCCTGCCGGCGGCGCATTATCTGGTGGTCGGCGCCGATGCCGAGGGACGCTGGCGCGAGCCCGAGCTGGTGCGCTACTGGGAACTGCCCGAGCCGCAGACCGCGGGCGCGGCGCCCGATCCCGCCGAATTGCAGCGCGAGCTTGTCGGCCGTCTCGAGGAGGCGGTGCGGCTGCGGATGATATCGGATGTTCCGCTCGGCGCATTTCTGTCGGGCGGGGTCGATTCGAGCGCGGTCGTCGCGATGATGGCGCGGGCCGGCGCCGGCCGGGTCAAGACCTTCTCGATCGGCTTTCCGGAGAAGGAATACGACGAGACCCGCTATGCCAGGATGGTCGCCCAGCGCTATGGCACCGAGCATGAGGAATTCGTCGTCGAGCCGGATGCGGTCGCGATCCTGCCGCGTCTCGTCTGGCATTACGGCGAGCCGTTCGCCGATCCGTCGGCGATCCCGACCTATTACGTGTCGCAGATGGCGCGCCGCGATGTCACCGTTGCCCTCAACGGCGATGGCGGCGACGAGGCCTTTCTCGGCTATGCAAGATACCGGGCGATGCGCCATCTCGATCGGCTCGACCAGCTGCCTGCGTGGGGGCGGATCGCGCTGGCGCGGCTGTGCGCGCTCGCGCCGCCGGGGCTTGGCCGGCGGCTTCGGCTTCCCCAGATCCGCGACATTCTCGCAGCCCCGATCGAGCGGCCCGAGCGCCGCTACGCCGGGGCGATCGCCTTCTTCGGCGATGCCGACAAGGCAGCCGGCTATGGCGAGGCGATGCGGGCGCAGCTGGCGCATTCGGCGCTCGATCTGCTCGCGCCCTATTTCGCCGGCGCCGGGAGCCTTGTCGCCGGCGCCAATCGGGCGGATTTTCATACCTATCTGCCGGACGATCTGATGGTGAAGGTCGATGTCGCCAGCATGGCGCACGGCCTGGAGACGCGCTCGCCGTTGCTCGACCATGTCCTCCTGGAATGGGCGGCGCGGATCCCGCCCGAGGTCAAGATGGCCGGCGGGAGGACCAAGGCGCTGTTCAAGGCGGCGATGATGCCCTACCTGCCAGGCGAGATCCTGCGCCGCAAGAAAATGGGGTTCGGCTGCCCGATCGACCAATGGCTGCGGCATGAGCTGAAGGACCTCGCTTATGATACCTTGCTGGCGCCGGCGGCGCGCGAACGCGGCCTGATGCGGCCCGACTACGTGAAGCGGCTGCTCGACGAGCACTGCGCCGGCCGGGCCAACAACCATACAAGGCTGTGGGCCCTGTTGATGCTCGAACTGTGGTTCCGGACCTGGATCGATCCGGGCATCGACCGGGGGATCGACAGGGCGGCGGCAAGCCAGGCGTACCGCCCTGCGGCATAGGCGGGGGCAGGTTTGCCCGCACACCTGCTGCATGATATGCGTCCTTCGAGACGGCGCTTCGCGCCTCCTCAGGATGAGGTTAAATAGATGATGGCAATGATAAAAACCCTCATCCTGAGGAGCCCGCGCAGCGGGCGTCTCGAAGGACGCAAAGCCCCCTGTCCGATCTCGCAATCGGGGCACCCAAGATATCGAAAATGAAGCGGGGGTGTCGCGCCGCCGGGTGCTGATCATCGTCAATCCGGCGGCCGGCCGGTCGGGCGCATCGCGGCGCCGGATCGGCCGGGTGGTCGCGGCGTTGGAACGGCGCGGCTGCTCGGTCGTCGCGCGTCGGGCCGGGTCGCCAGGCGATGCCGAGCGGCTGGCGCGCGAGGCCGAAGCGGATTTCGATATCATCGTCGCGGCCGGCGGCGACGGCACGCTCAACGCGGTGGTGAACGGCATCGCCGGGGCGCCGCGCGCGGTCGCTCTTTTGCCGCTCGGCACGGCCAACGTGCTGGCGCGCGAGATCGGGTTGCCGCGCCGCGCCGAGCGATTGGCCGGGCTGATTGCCGCCGGCCCGGTCCGGCCGATCTGGCCCGGACGCGTCGGCGACCGGCTGTTCGTGACGATGGCGAGCAGCGGGTTCGATTCCCTGACCGTGGCCGCGGTGGATCCGCGGCTCAAACGATATCTCGGCCGGCTCGCCTTTGTCTGGGCGATCCTGGTGTGTTTATGGCGCTATCGGGCTTGCGAGATCTGGGTCCGGGTCGACGGCATCGATCGCCGTGCCGCGACGGTGATTGCCGCGAAGGGCCGGTTGTACGCCGGCTCCTTTGTAATCGCCCCGCGGGCAAACCTGGCCGAGCCGATGCTCGATCTCGTGCTGTTTCAGCGCTCGGGGCGGCTTGCCGTGTTGCGCACCCTCGCCGCGCTGCTGCTCGGCAGGATCGCGCGGCTCAAGGACATCACCTTCCTGCGCTCGCGCAACGCGTCAGTGTCGGCCGCCGAAGCGGTCCCGGTACAGGCCGATGGCGAGATCGTCGCGCGCTTGCCGGTGTCGATCGGGATCGCCGAGCAGCCCTTGCGGTTGGTCCGGCCGTGAGGCTCGCGCGGCCCTTGTGTTGATTTTTTGCAACAGCATGCAGCTGTGCGTCGCGGCCCCGCGGTTCGACGCTTTGGTTCGGCGGCGCGGCCTTGTAGCTTTGTGCGGAGAACTTTCGGTGGGGTGAGTCATGGCCGCGAGCGAGGCGCGCTGTCCGGGAACGCGCCGCAGCCGCAGATGGCTGGCACTGGTCCTTTGCGCCGCAGCCGCGGCCTTGGCACCGGCCCGGGCGCACGCCCAGAACCTGACCTACAGCGAGTTCAAATTCGGCGTCCTTGCGCACGACGTACATTTTCTCGGCGGCAAGGAAGGCGGCGTCAACCTCAATCCCGAAATGATCTTCGAATCGCCGGTCGCCGATGCCTGGGCCGCCGGCGTGCCATCGTATCTGCGCTGGATGGCGCAGCCGCGTCCCACCGTCGGAGGCGAGATCAATACCGCCGGGTTCACCGATCAGGCCTATGTCGGCGCGACCTGGAGCTGGCTATTGGCGAGCAATCTGCTGCGGCCGGATGACGGCATTATCTTGGGCTATTTTTTCGGTCCCGGCTTCAACAACGGCGACATCATCGGGACAGCACCCGACCGCAAGAGCCTCGGTTCGCATGTTTTGTTCCGCGAAGCGCTGGACCTGGGCTATCGCATTACCCCGGTCTATGAGATTTCCTGGTTTGTCGACCACGTCTCGAACGGCGGGCTCGCCAAGCAGAATGAGAGCATCAATGACCTCGGCGTTCGCCTGGGCATGCGTTTCTGAGACCGGAACTCGCGCACTCGTTCAGTCGGCCGCCAGGACGCGGGCGAGCTGGCTCAGCGCCTCCTGGTGACGCCCGTTCGGGATCTGAGCGAAGTTGCGGGCGAGTTCGAGGCACATCCGCTCGCGCGGGCTGACCGCCCGCGAGCCTTGCCCCTCCAGCCCCTCGAAGAAATAACCGACCGGCACGCTCAGCACCTGCGCGATCTCGTATAGCCGGCCGGCCGAAACGCGATTGATGCCGCGCTCGTATTTATGAGCCTGCTGATAGGTGACGCCGATCAAATCGGCCAGCTGCTGCTGGGTCAGGCCCAGCATGATGCGGCGCTCCCGAACCCGCGCGCCGACATGGCGATCGATATCCTGGGTCCGCCCGGTCGAGCGGCGCGACGCCGCGGTACGGTGGGGCGGCTCGCTACCCCTGCCGCTGTCCGGGGGCGCCTTGGCGATACGGTCCTGTTGGGTCATCTCGGTCCACTCGATGAGGTTGGCGGTTGCAGTTCTCTGCGTGGGCGTCCGGCATATATGGCACGCTGCGGAGCGGATAGCGGCTTAGGTCGCCGTCGGATCGGGCCGGCGCCAGCGCCGAACGCCAAACCGCAACGCGCTGGCTGCGCCGGTACCCTCTCAACCCTTGAGATTGGACAGGCATCGTGTGTCAAATTTTAGGCACGGTTTGAGGCACGATGCCACGCCAGCCGACCGGCCTGCTGCGCTTGCATGACGCCCAGACTGCGTTGGCGTTTGACAGCCTGCCGGTCACGGTGATACCGACGGCATGTCCTATCGATGGCAGGTCGATGCCGCGAATCGTGATCGGCGACGGCGCGCTCTATTATGAGCGGCAAGGTATCGGCTTCCCCGTCCTCTTTGTGTCGGGGCTGACCGGGTTTGCCTCGTTCTGGTGCGATCAGGTCGCCGCTTTCGCCAAGAATTTCGACGTTGTCACCCACGACCATCGCGGGATCGGCCAGAGCGACCTGACGCGCAGCGGGTTTACCGTCGACCGGATGGCGGCCGACGTCATCGGATTGATGGATGCGCTGGAGATCGAGCGGGCCCATGTCGTCGGGCATTCGACCGGGGGTGCCATCGCGCAAATCCTCGCCGTCGAGCATCCCAAACGGCTCGCCAGCGTGGTCCTGTCGGCCACCTGGACCAAGCCTGACGCGTATTTTCGCCGGCTGTTCGCGTTGCGGAAGGATATTCTGCTGCGCCTCGGCCCAAGCGCTTATGTCCAGGCCAACACGCTGTTCCTGTATCCCAGCGGGTGGGTCGCACGCAACAACGAGCGCCTGCGCCAGCAGGAGGCGCAAAACCTTGCCGTGTTTCCGCCAACCGAAATCGCCGCCAGCCGGATCGACGCGATTCTTGCCTTCGACCGCACCGAAAGCCTGTCGCGGATCAAGACGCCGACCCTCGTCGTCGGCGCCGAGGACGATATCGTGACTCCCGCCTACTTTTCCGAAGAGCTTGCCCGGCTGATCCCCGGGGCCGAGATCAAGATCTTCCCGCGGGGCGGGCATGGCTTTACCCAGGTCCGCGCGCGCGAGTTCAATCAGGCCGTGTTGCCGTTCCTCGCCTCCCATACCCCGGGCTGAGCGGGTCCCGGCCGCGCGACCGCCCGCTTGCTGGAAGTCGCCGGCATTTAAGGGTTCTTCAATATGTCGGGGCCTAGAGTCGTCGCAGCCTCCTTGGGTGGGGCCCCATAGCGAGCTGCTGATCGAGGTTTTGGGTCGATGTCCATTAGCGACGACGAGCTGTTGGGCCATTTGTCGGCTGCTCTCGAGGCGGCCGGCGACGTCGCGTATTTGTGGGAACTCGAAGGGGATCGGCTCGATTGGTCGGGGCATCTTGCGGCCGCGAGGATCGAGTTTGCGACCGAGGTCGCGACCGGCCGCAGCTTCGCCAGTCGCATCCATCCCGACGATCTGGTTCACCGCCAGCTGACGCTCGCGGCGCATTTCGAGGGCGAGGGTGCCTTCGACTGCGAATACCGCTTGCGCGACGCCGAAGGCGGCTTCTTCTGGGTGCACGAGCGCGGCCGGGCCCGGCGCGATGACGCCGGTCGGCCGCAGGTCATGCTCGGCGTCATCCGTACGATCGGCGACCGCAAGGCGCAGCAGACCCGGCTCGAACGGCTCGCCAATTACGACGAGCTGACGGGCCATTTCAACAAGAGCCGGCTGCGCGAAGCGGTCGACCAGATCATCGCCGCCAATCAGCGCACGCACAGCCCGGCGGCGTTCCTGTCGGTCGGCGTCGACAACATGACGATGATCAACGACATGTACGGCTATGATGCGGCCGACACCGTGCTGGTCGAAATCGGCCGGCGGCTCGACAACACCCTGCGCGTCAGCGATCTGATCGGCCGGCTCGGCGGCGACCGTTTCGGCATTGCCTTGTCGCACTGTCCGGCCGAGCACATCGGCGCGGCCGCCGAGAAGATCATCGCCGCGATCAACTCGATGCCGGTGCCGACCGCCCGCGGGCAGATCTATGCCACGGTATCGATCGGCAGCGCCTCGTTTCCGGATCAGGGTCTGACCTCCTACGACGTCATCACGCGGGCGGAGAGCGCGCTCGCCGAAGCCAAGCGCGCCGGTCGCGACTGCCATACCCATTACCGCCTGAACGAGGAACAGCGCGAGCGCCAGCGGCGCAGCCTGTCGATCAGCGATGAGGTCCAGTTGGCGCTGAAGGAAGAGCGCGTCGTGTTCGCATTCCAGCCGGTGGTCGCGGCGGCAACCGGCAAAGTCGATCATTACGAGTGTCTGTTGCGCATGCGCACGCCGGACGGGCGGATCATTGCCGCCGGCGAATTCGTGCCGGTCATCGAGCAGCTCGGGTTCATCCGGCTGATCGACCGTTATGTCCTGGACAAGGCGCTGGCGGAGCTGGCGGCCCATCCCACGGTCAAGCTCGGCTTCAACATTTCCGGCCTGACGGCGGCCGATCGGCCGTGGCTGCGTGCGCTGATCTCCCAGGTGCGCAACCGGCCCGAGATCGCCTCTCGCGTGATCGTCGAGATCACCGAAACCGCCGCGCTCTACGATATCGAGGAGTCGGCCCGGTTCGTCAGCGCGTTGCGCCATGCCGGCTGCCATGTCGCGCTCGACGATTTCGGCGCCGGCCATACCTCGCTGCGCCATCTGCAGAGCCTGGCCGTCGATACCGTCAAGATCGACGGCTCGTTCATTCACAATCTCGCCAGCAGCCCGGACGCCCAGGTTTTCCTGCGTCACCTGCTGGGATTGGCGCGGGGGTTCGGTTTCCAGACCGTGGCCGAATGCGTCGCCACCGCCGAAGACGCGGCGATCCTGCGCCAGGAGGGCGTCGGTTTTCTGCAAGGCTACTATTTCGGTCGGCCTTCGCTGGAGCGCCCCTGGCTTGCTTCCGCGTCCGCCGATACCGTTGATGCCGCCGGCGACGGCCGGCTCGCCGCCGTCAAGCAGGCCGCCGGCGGGAACTGAGGCGGTTCAGCCTTCCTTGCGGTCTCGGCCGAGCGCTTCGATCTGCGTTCGCAGCGCCTCGATCTGGGCCTCGAGCCGGCGCAGGCGCGGGTCCTCGGCCTCTTCTGTCCCGCCCCCGGGCTGCGCTGCGCCGGGCGCCGCCGGGGTTGCCTCGCGGGCAAAGGGGGACAGCATCTTCAAGGCGCGCTCGAACAGCGCGATGTTCTGCTTGCCCATCTCCTCCAACTGACCGAACGGAAAGATGCCGAAGGTGGCGCGCAGGCTGTTGCGCATCTGCTCCTGATTGCGCCCGAAGGCGATCATCGCCTGCTCCAGATAGCCCGGCACCAGGAACTGCATGCTGTCGCCGTAAAAGCCGATCAGCTGCCGCAAAAAGCCGATCGGCAGCAGGTTTTGCCCCTTCTGCTCCTGCTCGACGATGATCAGGGTGAGGACCGAACGGGTGATGTCTTCGCCGGTCTTGGCGTCGTAGACGACGAAATCGCCCCCTGCCTTGATCATCTTGGCAAGGTCTTCAAGCGTCACGTAGCTGCTCGTCGCCGTGTTGTAGAGCCGGCGGTTGGCGTATTTCTTGACGACTGTCGGCTCCTTGGCGCGGCCCGGCTCTTCGCTGCTCGGATTGGTCATAGGCCCGCTGTCCCGCCAGAGGTAAGATGCTGCTGTGCAACAATACAGCGATTCGGCCGATCCGCCTCATCAAACTGCCCCCTCCCTGACCCGCCCCCGCAAGCGGGGGAGGGCAGGGTGGGGGTCGCCGCTTCATGCTGCCGCGACCGGCGAGCCGCCCTATAGTGCCGGCGATGAGCGAGGAAGACGATCTGGCAGGCCGCTTTTTCGCCCTTTGGGCGGAGTATCTGGCGGCGCTGGCATGCGATCCGAAGACGGCGGAGCCGTTGCGCCATTGGCTCGCCTTTGCGGCCGGTCCGTTGCGCGCCGCCGCGCCCGGTGATGCCCGTTCCGGCGGCCCGCCCGGATCGCCGGCTGATGCCGCGACCGCTGCCGGCGCATCTGGCGAGCGCGATGCTGCTGTGGCTGAGCTCGCGCGCCGCGTTGACCAGCTTGCCGCGCGGGTTGCCGCGCTCGAACGTCCCGGGAAACCCGGCCGCGGGCCGGCTGGCGGCGCTCGCGGGCGAAATCGAGCTTCTCGGTCGTGAAGCGGTCGCCGCCGCGCTCGATCGCGAGCTGAAGCGCCGCGCCGCGGCGTTTGCCGCGGGGCTCGCCGCCTACCGCCATCATCCCTTCCGCCGCCCCGCTGCGCGCGTGCCGGTGCGCTGGCGTCGCGGCGCGGCCCGGCTGCTCGATTACGGCCGCGACAGCATCGGGCCGGCAGTGCTCATCGTGCCGTCGCTGATCAACCGCTACACCATCCTCGATCTCTTGCCTGAGCGCAGCTTTGTGCGCCATCTCGCGCGAGAGGGTCTGCGGCCCCTGGTGCTCGACTGGGGCGAGCCCGGCGCGGCCGAGCGCGATTTCGCGTTGAGCGATTACATCGCCGGCCCGCTGGCGGAAGCCATGGACGCCGCCGTCGGGCTCGCCGGCGGGCCGATCGGGCTGTGCGGCTACTGCATGGGCGGGCTCCTGACCCTGGCCCTGGCATTGCGCCGCCCGGCCGACACGGCGTGTCTCGCTCTGCTGGCGACCCCGTGGGATTTCCATGCCGAGCGGCCGGCCCAGGCGCAGCTGCTCGGCTCGCTGGCGCAATGGCTGCCGCTGTTCTGCGGCGCCGCGCAGCCGGTGCCGGTCTCGGTGATCCAAAGCCTGTTCATGGCGCTCGATCCATTCCTGGCGGAACGCAAATTCATCCGCTTCGCCGGGCTCGATCCGGCCGGGGCTGCGGCGAAGAGCTTTGTCGCGCTCGAGGATTGGATCAATGACGGCGTCAGGCTGGCGCACAAGGTCGCGCTCGAATGCGCGTCGTCATGGTACCGCGACAACGATCCGGCGCGCGGCGTCTGGCAGGTCGCAGGCCGGCCGGTCCGTCCGGACGAGGTGACCACACCGACCCTCATCGTGCTGCCGAGCCGCGACAAGATCGTGCCGCCGCGCTCGGCCGAGCCGCTCGCCGCCGCGATCCCTGGCGCAACCGTGCTGCGGCCACCGTTCGGCCATATCGGAATGATGGCGTCGATTGCGGCGCCCGACGCGATATGGCACCCGATCGCCGAGTGGCTGCTCGGCCAATTCGCGTGACGCGCGCGGAGGTGGGCTGGACTTCGGCCGATCGCGGCTTTTAGATTCTGCCGGTCCTGCCCACATAGGCTGTTGAACCGCGCCCCAACCTCGCGAGGAGTTCCCGTCATGACCGACATCGTCATCGCCAGCGCCGCCCGCACCCCGGTCGGGGCCTTCAATGGCGGGCTCGCGGGCCTCGCGGCGCACCAGCTCGGCGAGGTCGCGATCAGGGAGGCGCTGCGCCGCGCCGAGGTCGAGCCGAAGGAGGTGTCGGAGGTCATCCTCGGCCAGATCCTCACCGCCGGCGAAGGCCAGAACCCGGCGCGCCAGGCGGCCGTGGCGGCCGGCATCCCCTATGAGGCGACGGCCTACGGGGTCAACCAGCTGTGCGGTTCGGGGCTGCGCACGGTGGCCTTGGGCTATCAGGCGATCCGCAACGGCGATTCGGAGATCGTCGTCGCCGGCGGCCAGGAGAGCATGAGCCAGGCGCCGCACTGCATCCATCTGCGCAACGGGGTCAAGATGGGCGACGCGCAGATGGTCGATACGATGATCAAGGACGGGCTGTGGGACGCCTTCAACGGTTACCATATGGGCAACACCGCCGAGAACGTCGCGACGCGCTGGCAGATCACCCGCGAAGAGCAGGATGCGTTCGCCGTCCGCTCGCAGATGAGGGCCGAAGCGGCGCAGAAGGCCGGCCGCTTCACGGACGAGATCGTCCCGGTCGTCGTCAAGACGCGGCGCGGCGACACGATTGTCGAGAGCGACGAGCATCCCAAGCACGGCACGACCCTCGATGTGCTGACGAAATTGCGCCCGGCCTTCGACAAGAACGGCACGGTCACCGCCGGCAACGCCTCCGGCATCAACGACGGCGCCGCTGCGGTCGTGCTGATGACCGCCGAGGCCGCGGTGCGGCGCGGATTGACCCCGCTCGCCCGCATCGTCTCGTGGGCGACCGCCGGGGTCGACCCGGCGATCATGGGCACGGGGCCCATCCCGGCCTCGCGCATGGCGCTCAAAAAGGCTGGCTGGTCGGTCGCCGACCTCGATCTGATCGAGGCCAACGAAGCCTTCGCCGCGCAGGCCTGCGCAGTCGGCAAGGAGCTCGGCTTCGACCCCGCCAGGCTCAACGTCAATGGCGGGGCGATCGCATTGGGCCATCCGATCGGCGCCTCGGGCACCAGGGTGCTGGTCACCCTCCTCTACGAGATGCAGAAGCGCGACGCAAAGAAGGGGCTGGCGACATTGTGCATCGGCGGCGGCATGGGAATTGCGATGTGCCTCGCGCGCGACTAGCGCGCGGGGCCGTTGTTCGAACCGGGCGCGGACTGGCGCGCGGGGCCGTTGTTCGAACCGGGCGCGCGACCGAGCGGCAACCATAAGAACGGGCAGCGTAGGATGGGTTGAGCGCAGCGAAACCCATCCTCACCAGCCGGCCTGAAGTGCAGATGGGCTTCGCTCCGCTCAGCCATCCTACGAGGGCGGCGGATAAGGGAGGACACGATGGGCAGGGTCGCGGTGGTCACCGGCGGGACGCGCGGCATCGGCCGGGCGATCTCGGCGGCGCTGAAGGAGGCCGGTTACCGGGTTGCGGCGACGTACGGCCATGACGACAGGACGGCAACGCAGTTCGCCGCCGACACCGGCATCCCGGTGTTCAAATTCGACGTCGCCGACTTTGCCGGCTGCGGCGAGGGCGTCAAGGCGATCGAAGCCTCGCTCGGCCCGGTCGAGGTACTCGTCAACAATGCCGGCATCACCCGCGACGCGACGATGCACCGGATGAGCTTCGAAGAGTGGAACGCGGTCATCCAGACCAACCTGTCCTCCTGCTTCAACATGTCGAGGGCGGTCATTGAGGGGATGCGCGACCGGCGCTTCGGCCGCATCGTCAATATCGGCTCGATCAACGGCCAGGCCGGGCAGTACGGCCAGGTCAACTACGCCGCCGCCAAATCGGGCATCCACGGTTTTACCAAAGCCTTGGCGCAGGAAGGCGCGGGGCGCGGCATCACCGTCAACGCGGTGGCGCCCGGCTATGTCGACACCGAGATGGTGCGCGCGGTGCCCAAGGACGTTTTGGAAAAGATCGTCGCGCGCATCCCGGTCGGCCGCCTCGGCAAGGCCGAGGACATCGCCCGCACGGTATTGTTCCTGGTCGCCGACGAGGCCGATTTCATCACCGGCTCGACCCTCTCGGTCAACGGCGGCCAGCACATGTATTGAGGCGGAAATTCCCTGCTGGCAGGGGGATTTTTGTTTGCGGCGGCAAAATCGATGGCAACCCATTGGATTTGCTTGGTTATGAGTGGCGCGATGGGCGCCGAGGCAGGGAGTTTTTTGCCGTCTCGCAGGGAATTTTTTCGCATCAGGCAGGGAATTTGCACGGAATTTGCCGAAACCATTGGTATGCCGGGAATTATCATAAACACATCATACTTAAATGGCAAAGAAAGCCCGGATGTCAAGCTGCGGCGCCGATCATCCATTCGCGTTGCCGGCGAAGCCGAAAAAACGCAGGATGCCGCGCGGAGACGCTTAATCGGAAGACGCCGGATTATGAAGCATACATCAGGGCGCGCGAGGCGGTAAGGGTGGTCGGAGGGCGGTGGGAATGGTCCGTGCTCGATTTGATGGAGCGCGGCGATTGCGGAACCCGCCGGGCTGACGGCGGCATTTCCGTGGGCGCGGAGGAGGGCGGGGTTCGTCTTCTCTACGGCCCGCCCTGGCGTCTGTCGCAGGGCGCGCATCGCCTCTCAATTCATTGCCGGACCGGCCCGCCGAAAATCGGCGCCGCCGTCGTGCTCGGCGTCGAAATCATTGCCGACAACCGGGTGCAGGCGGCCTGGCGCGATTTCACCGCGCAGGAACTGGCCGCGGGCAGCGGCGAGGTCGATTTCGTCGTGTCGCCAAAGCTGAGCCGCGATGCGGGCGGCGCCTTTTTTGAATTCAGGCTGTATCATTTCGGCAATGCCGATCTGATCGTCAGCGACATCGTGCTGCGACGCCTGACGGCGGGTTTGGGCCGGAATTCGACGCGCCGATGGCGGCTGACGGGCCGGATCGATCCGCGGCGCGCGAGCCCCCCGGATGCGGACGGGTTTGTCGCGGTGCCGCGGCGAGCGCCTGCCGGCCAGTTCCTGCGCCAGCTTGGCCCGGTCGTCGGTCTCCCGTCAGCGCGGTACCAGCTCCGGTTCCGCTGCCGCGCCGATTCTGTTCGGTCGGCCCGATGCCCGGTGCTGAGTGTCGAGATCGTCAACGGCGACGTCTCGCATCAGGCGTATTTTTATCCGGCCGAGTTGGCAGCCGGACAGGGCTCGGTCGATTTCGCCGTGCCGTCGGAGTTCGGCCTGGAGGGCGGCACCCCGGCCCCGATCGAGGTGAGGTTCATTCACCTGCGCAATGCGGCGCTTGCGATCGGCGCAATCGAGCTCGTGCCGATCGACGAGGAGGGCGTGCGGCCGCCGGCGGAGGCTGGTTCGCGCTACCCGCCAGCGCCGCATTCCGATCCCGGCGCCCTCCCGATGCGCAGACAGGACCTGGCTGCGGACCCGTTGCACGTGAGCCTGATGCCCGGGCGTGTCACGGTCGAGGTGTCCGCGCAGGGCGGCGGGCCGGAGGCCGGCGCGGCGTCGGCGTTGAGCCTGGAGCTGCGGCCCGGCGATGGCGAGCGGCGGCCCTGGCATCGCCTGATGTTCGGGCGCAGGGCCGCGCAGACGGCAGCCGGGCGGAGCGCCCGGTGGGATTTTGCCGCGCGCGATCTGCGCGCGGGGGCCGCTGCGGTCGAATTCGACGTGCCCGGCGCGTGGAGCGAACGCGATGGTGGCGAGGCCTCAGTCGAGGTGAGGATTGTCGATCGCAGCAGATCCGACCTCGCCCTTACAAAAATCAACCTGAAGAAAATTCGGCAAAATTCACAAAAAGACCTGATCATCGTCGGCAATTGCCACGCTGCCATGATCCGTGAGGGATTTCAGGGGATCCCCGCATTACGGCGATATTTTCGGGCCCGCTACTATGAGATGAAGCTTCCGGAGCATTTTCACGAGGAGGCGCGCCGCGATCTGCAAAACTGCGATCTGGTGGTCGTCCAGGACATTGGCGATTGGGAAGATTGCCCGATGCGCGGATGGGTTTCCGGGCGGGCCGAAACGATCATGTTTCCGTGCATCCGCCTGGCCTCATTGTGGCCGTTCGACCACTGCAACGGCCCGACCGACATCCATGCGTTCGAGCGGTCGGCGCCCAATTTCACCTTCCCCTACCTGGACGGGCTGCTCGCCCGCTTGCGCACGGAGATTCCCGACCCGGAGCGTCGGTTCCAGGCGTACCGGTCGCTGAACTTCGGCGGGATCGTCAATTACGTCCGGGCCCACCAATTCGAGACCCGGCGCATGCTGGCGCTCGACAAGAAATACGATTGCGAGATCGGCCAATTCATCCTCGACCGCTTTCAATCCGAGCAGCTCTTCTACACGACCAATCGTCCCAATCGCCGGATATTCGAGCTGTTGATGGCCAATATCATGCGAAGCCTCGGGATCACCGGGGATATCCCGCCTCTCGCGGTGCTCGATCAGTTTCGCGTCCTGCAAGTGCCGGTTCATCCGACAGTGGCCGACGCATTGGGCGTCCTGTGGGCCACGCCGCAGCGCCGGTACTGCTTCCGCCAGGTGGAGTTGACCTGGGAGGAATACGTGCGCCGCTATATCGATCTCTACGGCTAGGCCGGCGGTTGGCGAGCGGCCAGCGTGGCGAGGTGCGCCGACAGCGCATTGACGCTGCGGTATTCATAGGCCGCGTCGGGTTCGATCTCGATCTCGAGCCATTCTTCGGCCGCGATGATCAGGTTGATCATCGTCGCCGAATCGAGCCCCAGGCGGGAGAATCTTGCGTCGGGGTCGATATCGGCGGCGCGGCGTCCGAGCATCGCCGCGATATGGTTGATGCACCAGTCGCGAATCTCCACGCCGCTCACACCGCCAGACATGTCGTGCCGCGCTCCTCGATGATCGGTCCGGTCGGCCGGGCCTGCGTCACGCCCGCGCGGCGATGGTGTGCCGCTTCGGCAGCTTGACGTCCCAGGCGAGCCCCAACGCCTCAAGCGCTCGAATGAGCCAAAATCCCGGGTCGAGCTGATACCATTTGAGGCCGAACGCGGCCGAATAGGGGAAGGCATGGTGATTGTTGTGCCATCCCTCGCCCCAGGCGAGAGCGCCGAGCCAGGGCGAATTGCGGCTGTTGTCGGCAGGGGTGTCGAAGGCGCGCGAGCCGAACAGGTGAAGAAAGGAGTTTATCCCCGACATCGAATGTTCGACGACGAAGAGCCGAACCGCCCCACCCCACAGGAAACCGTCGATGAGGCCGCTCATCCCATGCCCAAATCCGGCGCCGATCGCCGCGGGCAGGACGAGCCCGAGCACGACCCACCCGTAATACAGCCGGTTGATCCTGACGAGGCCCGGCTCGGCCAGCAAATCGGGCACGTAATGCCGCGGGTTCGGGTAGTCGTGCCGCATCATCCAGGTCAAATGCGCGTGCAGCCAGCCGTGCAATCTGCCGGCCGGCGTGGCGCCGTGCAGGTTGGGCGAATGCGTGTCGCCGGCGGCATCGGAACATCGGTGATGGCGACGGTGGATCGATGCCCATGAAATCATCGGCCCGCGCGCCGCCATCGCACCGAGGATCATCAGCGCGGCGGCGACCGGCGCGGTCGTGGCGAACGAGCGGTGTGCGAACAGGCGGTGATAGCCGACCGTAAGCCCGAGCCCGGTCAGGAGCCACAGCGCCGCGAACAGCGCGACATCCTCGCCGCCGATCGGCTGGCGGACGAGGCGCGCGATCGCCACGAGCGTGCCGAGGAACGGCAGAACGTCGAACAGGATGAAGTGGCGCCGCTGCGCGCGATGCAGGTGGGGGCTGGAGATGACGGTTCGGTCGGGAGGGGGCACGAGAATTTCGCGTGGTGGATGACCCGGCTGCCGACGCAGCATAACATGGAGTTGACGACGGTGTCGCGGCCTTGTGCCGGCCTTGCGCCGGGCACGGCCGCATGAAACGATCGGTTCCGCGCCGGGAGAATCGCCAGAGGAGGGCCGGGGCCGTGCAGCAGAGCCATGACCGGATCCTGACCACCCATGTCGGCAGCCTGCCGCGCCCGCCCGACCTGCTCGCCTTTCTCGAGGCCCGGGAGCGCGGCGAGGAATTCGACCAAGAGGCGTTCGCTGCGCGGCTTGCCGATGCCGTCCGGGAGGTTGTCGCCAGGCAGGTCGCGGTCGGGATCGACAGCGTCTGCGACGGCGAACAGAGCAAGATCTCCTATGCCTTCTACGTCCGCCACCGCCTTTCCGGCATCGGCGCGGCGCCCGGCGGCGACCTCGACAAGCCGCCGCAGACCGGGGCGCACCGCGACATATCCGACCATCCCGACTATGCCGAGCGCCTGCACCGGGCGCGCGGCGGCACCTCGTGGTACGCCGCCGCCGCGGTGCCGTGCTGCACCGGGCCGGTGACCTATAAGGACCGGCGGCCGCTCGAAATCGATCTCGCCAACCTCGCCGCAGCGTGCGCGGCAGCGCGGCCGGTCGAAGCCTTCATGAACGCCGCCTCGCCCGGCGTCCTCACCAAATTCGTCCCCGATCGCTACTACCGCAACGAGGATTCCTATGTCGAAGCCCTGGCCGATGCGCTGACGGAGGAATACGAGGCGATCCACCGGGCGGGCTTCATCCTGCAAATCGACGCGCCCGACCTCGGATCGGCCCGCCACAACCAGTACCAGCATCTCTCCGACGCGGAATTCCTGCGCATCGCCGGGCGCAATGTCGCCGCGCTCAATCATGCCACCCGCAACATCCCGCCCGAGGCGATGCGGATGCATATCTGCTGGGGCAATTACGAGGGGCCGCACACCCACGACGTCCCGCTCGCCACGATGTTCGACACCTGCATGCGGGCGCGCCCGCAGGCGCTGCTGTTCGAGGCCGCCAATCCGCGCCACGCCCATGAATGGGAGGACCTCAAGAGCGCGACGATCCCCGACGGCAAGATCCTGATGCCGGGCCTTATCGACTCGACGACCAATTTCGTCGAGCACCCGCGCCTCGTCGCGCAGCGGATCTGCCATTACGCCGATATCGTCGGGCGCGAGCGGGTCGTCGCCGGCACCGATTGCGGCTTTGCCACCTTCGCCGCGCAGCAGAACGCGGTCGCGCCCTCGATCGCCTGGGCCAAGCTCGCCGCCCTCGCCGAGGGCGCGCGGATCGCCTCGCGCCGGCTCTGGGGCTGAGCGAGCCCCACGCGCCGGCAACCGCCAATGAACGCTGCGTTGCTGACGGTTCCAAAGGGCAGCGCTGGCGGAGGGAGCGGGATTCGAACCCGCGATGGAGTTGCCCCCATACACGCTCTCCAGGCGTGCGCCTTCAACCGCTCGGCCACCCCTCCGCGCCGCCCTCGTCGCCGCGGCGGGCGGCGGAGACTAGCGAAGCGCCCACCGGCATGCAACGCGGCCTCGGCGGGTTGGTGCGGGTTGCTCGGTCGCCTGCCTAGCGCTTGACGCCGCAGCGGCCTAAACTTCCGCGCGACAAGGGAGACGGGCCGGGAGATGGTCGCGCGGGTTCGCACCGTGGCGTTTCACGGGGTCGAGGTCATCGATGTCGAGACCCAGGTGACGATCGCCTCGGGGCTGCCGGCGTTCACTGTCGTCGGCCTGCCGGACAAGGCGGTCGCCGAGTTGCGCGAGCGGGTGCGCGCGGCGCTGACGGCGCTTGGCCTCGCCTTGCCGCCGCGCCGCATCACGGTCAACCTGGCGCCGGCCGACGTGTTGAAGGAAGGCAGCCATTTCGACCTGCCGATCGCGCTCGGGCTCCTCGCGGAGATGGGGGTGCTGCCGCAGGACGAGCTTCTCGGCTACACCGCCTTGGGCGAGGTGTCGCTCGACGGTTCGCTGACCAGCGTCGCCGGGGTATTGCTCGCCGCGCTCGCCGCCGCTGCGCAGGGCAGCGGCATCATCTGTCCCGCCGACTGCGGCGGCGAAGCGGCCTGGGCGGGCGAGGTCGAGATCATCGCGGCGCCGAGCCTCCTCGCCATCGTCAACCATTTCAAGGGGACCCAGCTGTTGCCGCCGCCCGAGGCGAAGCTGGCGCCGTCGCGCGCCGCCATGCTCGATCTGAAGGACGTGAAGGGCCAGGAGAGCGCCAAGCGGGCGCTCGAAATCGCCGCCTCGGGCGGGCACAATTTGCTGATGGTCGGCCCGCCCGGCTCGGGCAAGTCGATGCTGGCGGCGCGGCTCCCCGGCATATTGCCGCCGCTCGAACCGAAGGAGGCGCTCGAACTGGGGATGATCCAGTCGGTCGCCGGCGGCTTGCGCGGCGGCGGCCTGCTGCGCGAGCGGCCGTTCCGCGACCCGCATCATTCGGCCTCATTGCCGGCCCTGGTCGGCGGCGGGCTGCGCACCCGCCCGGGCGAGATCAGCCTGGCGCATCAGGGGGTGCTGTTTCTCGACGAGCTTCCCGAATTCGCCCGCGCCGCGCTCGAGGCGTTGCGCCAGCCGCTCGAAACCGGAAGGGTCAGCGTCGCCCGCGCCAACAGCCATGTCACCTATCCGGCGCGGGTCCAGCTGGTCGCGGCGATGAACCCGTGCCGCTGCGGCTATCTCGCCGAGCCGGGGCGGGCCTGCGGCCGGGCGCCGCGCTGCGCGCAGGATTACCAGTCGCGCATCTCCGGTCCGCTGCTCGACCGCATCGACCTCTACATCGACGTGCCGGCCGTCGCGCCCGCCGACCTCGCCCTGCCGCCGCCGGCCGAAACCAGCGCCGCGATCGCCCGCCGCGTCGCCGCGGCGCGGGCGCGGCAGAGCCAGCGCTACGCCGCGCTCCCGCCCGAACGCCGTATCCGCACCAATGCCGAAGCCGATGGCGCGCTGCTCGACGCGGTCGCGACGCCCGACCCGGCCGGCCTCGCCCTCCTGCAGCGGGCCGCCGAGCGGCTCAGGCTGTCGGCGCGCGGCTACCACCGGGTCTTGAAGGTCGCCCGCACCCTCGCCGATCTCGACGGCGCCGCCGGCGTCGCCCGCCGCCATATCGCCGAGGCGCTCTCCTACCGCATGCCGCTCAACGTGTCGGAGGGCGCCTCCTGAGCGGCAGCGGTGCATCCGAGGCTGCGGCTGTGATAGAACCATTGCCCGGCGGCTGAGAGCGGCGTGCGGTCAATGGCCCATATTCTCGTCATCGATGACGATCCGGTGCTGCGGCGCGTCATCACGCTGGCCCTGGAGGGCGCCGGACATTCGGTGCTGCGCTGCGAGAACGGCCGCAAAGCGATCGAGCACCTCGCGCATGGGCCTGCCGATCTGCTGGTCACCGATGTCATCATGCCCGAGATGGACGGGGTCGAGACCGTGCGCGCGGCGCGCCGGCTCCGGCCGGAATTGCCGATCCTGGCGATTTCCGGCGGCGGGTCGGGCGATCCGGCCGATTACCTGGGCATCGCCAGGGTCTTCGGGGCGACCGCGGTTCTGGCGAAACCGTTCCGCCCGGCGGAACTCGTCGAGCTCGTCGCGAAATTGCTCGCGGCGTGAGGTATTAGCCTCTGTCGCAGCAGCGGTAGCCCCTCGTATCAGTGGTAATCGACAATCTCGACCTGTTCGGCGCCGCCGTCGCGCCACACGAAACAGAGGCGCCACTGATCGTTGATCCGGATGCTGTGCTGGCCTTGACGATCGCCTCTCAATGCTTCGAGCCGGTTGCCGGGCGGCGACCGCAGATCGATCAGCTGGGTCGCGGCGTCGAGCATGTCGAGCTTGCGGTGCGCCACACTGTCGATGGCCTGGAATGCAGGCACGGATTCGCCATTGAATAGCGCCTCGGTGCCTTTGTCTTTGAACGAACGGATCATTGATGCTCCCCTTGAATTGCGGTCGCACCCGAATACCGGAGAATCAACGCACCTAAGAGGAGGGGTTAGGTGGATAATGTGAGACCTGACCCAGCGTCTGAGCCATCATCTTTAATCGCACGCGTAGTACCCCGGCCGCGTAGCAAGGGGGCATGCTATCTAGGCGAAGATTGCGGCAATCATTCAGTAGCCGGCGACAGCGTTGGGCAGCAATCCCATGCCCTCCGAGGTCCGCAGAAACGCTTTCGCACCATCCACGAACAGTCCGCGCCGTGATCTTACCGGAACCGCGATCCGGTCTGACGCCGATTCCCGCCAAATCGGCCGCCACGAGCTTTTCCGCCTCTGACCGAGAGCTCCACGAGCCCCGCCAACCGCGCAACGACGTATGCCGTCATCCCCTTAAACTCATGCCGTAATACAGAAGCACGGTGTCGGCCACCCTTCGGAGTTCCGACAGGCTTTAGAATGGGTTCAACAATCCCCTCGTCGAGTGCCCAAAGCGCGCTTTCGAGTGCATGCAACGGCACACCTAAACCTTCAGTCTGCGCCGGTCGGAATAGCGACAGAAAGGCGATTACCGCGATCAGAGAGGCGTACGCCCCGCTGAGATGTTTCCCGCTGTTGAATTCCGACTGCGCTCGTTGGAGTTCAAGCCATAGGTAGCGCAGTCCCACGTTTAGGGTCGTCAGATTTTCAGCCTCAACTAAGGCTGGAAGCGGGTCGCCTCTGAACACCTCCCACCAATCAGCGTCGGCCGCCGGCGGCTGCGAGGGGAGATGTTCTCCTTCGGTCGAATCTCGGTTCACGCCGCCACCCGCGGACGGACATCGCGCTCGATTGCTGGGCCGTGCTTGGCGAGCGTCCGGGACAGGTCATAGGCCGATTGTAGGTTGAGCCAGAATTCGGGGGTTGTGCCGAAATAGCGGGCGAGGCGGATCGCGGTGTCGGCCGAGACGGCGCGCGGCTTCTCGGCGCGCAGAATGTCGCCGATCCGGGTCGCCGGGACGCGCAGTGCCAGCGCAAGGGCGTTGGCCGACAGGCCTAGCGGCGTCATGAATTCCTCGCGCAGAACCTCGCCGGGATGGGTGCGGACGCGGGCCATTTCTTAATCCTCGCTGGGAATCGGCAATGTCAACGAAGATCGCATAAACCAATGCCGGATATAAAATGCACCGCGTTATACGTCAACCCGGATGGGGTGAGAGGCCGCGCTTCAGGCGCCTGCAGGTCCGACCCCGCCGGGAAATCGCTTGCCGGAACCGGGGGCAATCGCCGACGATCACCAGAGGGGGCGTCCCGCTCCCGAGGCAAAACGATGAGCCAATCCTATCTGCGCAGCGGCATCTTCCTGGCGCCGTTCCACAATCACGACGAAAACCCGACCCTGTCGATCGAGCGCGACCTCGAACTCCTGGAGCATCTCGACCGGCTCAATTATCACGAGGCGTGGATCGGCGAGCATCATTCGGGCGGGTTCGAATTGATCGCCTGCCCGGAAATGTTCATCGCCGCGGCGGCGCAACGCACCCGCCACATCCGGCTCGGCACCGGGGTCGTGTCGCTGCCCTATCACAACCCGTTCATGCTGGCCGACCGCATGGTCCTGCTCGACCACATGACGCGCGGCCGGGCGATGTTCGGGGTCGGCCCGGGCGCGCTGGTGCACGATGCCTTGAAGATCGGCATCGATCCCGGCGACCAGCGCGAGATGATGTACGAGAGTTTCGATGTCATCGTCCGGCTGCTCAACGGCGAGATCGTCAACCAGAAGACCGACTGGTTCAACCTGACCGACGCGCAACTGCAGTTGCGCCCCTACACCAAACCGACGATGGAACTGGCGGTCGCCGCGGCGCGCTCGCCGTCGGGGTCGTTCCTGTCGGGCAAATACGGCGTCGGCATGCTGTCGATCGGCGGCACCAGCCCCATGGCGATGGAGCGCCACACCGAAAATTGGGGGCTCTACGAGGAGACCGCGCGCGCCAACGGCCATGTGCCCGACCGCAAGAACTGGCGCGTTGTCGGCATGATGCACATCGCCGAGACGCGCGAGGAGGCGCGCAGGAACGTGCGGTTCGGGGTGCAGGCCTTCGCCAACTATTTCCGCGACGTGGCGACCTTCCCGATCATCCCCGCCGATGTGCCGGACCCGACCGACTGGCTGATCGAGAGCGGGACCGGCTGCATCGGCACCCCCGACGACGCGATCGCCTATATCGAGCGGCTGGTCGCCGGCTCGGGCGGCTTTGGCGTCATTTGCGAACTGGCGCAGAACTGGGCCGATTGGGAGGCGACGAAGCGGCATTACGAATTGATGGCGCGCTTTGTGCACCCGCATTTCCAGACAAGCCGCGACTTGCTGCGCGGCAGCTATGATTACGCGACCAGCCATCATGTCGACTTCACCGGCCAGGCCGCCGCCGCGATCGACAAGGAAATCGGCCGGCATGCCGCCCGCCGTGCCGCCGAGACAAAAAAAGAGGCCGCGGAGTAGGGGGCATCGAGGCAATCGGGATGCAGAGCCAGAACCGGTTTTTCGACGACCTCGCGCGTGTCGCCTCGGGTGCGGCCGGGGCGATTTCCGGCGTGCGCGGCGAGATCGAGTCGCGGCTGCGCGACCAGCTCGAACGGGTGCTGGCCGGGATGGATCTGGTCAGCCGCGAGGAGTTCGAGGCGGTGAAGGCGATGGCGGCCAAGGCGCGCGAGGAGCAGGAGTTGCTGGCGCGCCGGATCGAAGTGCTCGAAGCGCGCCTCGCCGCCTTGGGGCAAGCCCCCGAGGGCGAGACCGGGCCCTCAACCGCCTGAGGGAAAATCGACGGGGAACGCTAAATCTAGTCTTGCCACGGCCGCCTCGCTTTGGCAGCGTAGCCGGGATCCGAATTTTTGCGTCCGCCTTCACACAATCCGGAGGAGCGATAAGCTGCTGTATCGAAGCGACAGGTCCCGTAGCGTCTCGTCGAGTGGCCTCTAGGAGGGCGCGATGACCTCTGTGTCAATGGTCGAAGTCACGTCTCACACCGGCAATCCGATCGACCTCGTCGAAGAAATCGTCGTCGCCAACGATTGGGCGCACGACCGGGCCAGCGAGGAGGAGATGATCGTCGAGATCTCCGGCCGCTGGTGCGATTACCGGATGTATTTTCTGTGGCAGGAGGAGCTGAGCGCCCTGCATTTCTCCTGCGGCTTCGATATGAAGGTGCCGAAGCGGCGGCGCGGGCCGCTCTACGAGCTGCTGGCGCTCGCCAACGAGCGGCTGTGGCTCGGCCATTTCGATCTCGCGGCGGGCGACACCTCGCCGGCGTTCCGCTACGCGATCCTGTTGCGCGGGATCGGGACGGCGAGTTCCGAGCAGGTCGAAGACCTCGTCGATATCGCGCTCTCGGAATGCGAACGCTTCTACCCGGCCTTCCAGCTGGTGATCTGGGGCGGCAAGACGCCCGAGGAGGCGATGGCGACGGCGATGATCGAGCCGATCGGCGAGGCCTGATCGGCCGCGGCAGCATCCTCCTCACGGTTCCCGGTCCCGTTCCGGCCGCCCCCTCAACCGGCCCGGCAGCCGCATGCGATTCCGCGTTCAGCGGGTTCCGCTCCCCGCAACGACGGCATTTGCCCCTAAGCGGCCATCACGGTTTGGCAGGTGCTGATTATCAATTCCGGTTGTCATCGTCTAGCTCGATAAGGAGCGTCCTCATCGCCAATGAATCCGAGCCCTCGGGTATCTCCGAAGCAAGCTCTGGCCGTCCGCGAATATCGATGAAGCCATGGTTTTCCGCACGTCGTTGAACAAGGGAGGGTAGGGGACTGTTATACCCTCCTCATCCATCTCAAGGTTCGTCTCAAGCATGCCCGTCACAATTACTAAAGTTCATCGGTCGGCTTAACCGGCGGTTGCCGTAAACTTGATGAGACATTCATCGCGGGGCTTCCGGTTGCCACTACCCCAAGTGTTTTCGATCATCCGAGCTTTGGCGAGATTGACGCAGATATCTTTGACGTTGGTTTCGCGCAGCATGTACGCCTGAAGGAGCGAGACGAGTACGGCGGAAAACAGGCGTGGACCGCTTTTCGCGAGAGCCCCCGTCAGGTCGGCTGATGCAAGCTCCATTTGATCTTCCACGATCTCATCGATCGTCGCTTCCTGCACGGTGGCCTGGTGACCGGCGAACATGTCCGGCGTGTTCGTTCGCTCTTCGCGTATCCGCTCCCTTGCGTTAGCTCTGTTTTTCTCATGCTGGCGCAGCGCATCATATTCCGTCTGCCGGAAGACCTTCAGGCCATCGAGGCTCTTCGTGCCGTAGGTGATGAAAAAGTGGGGGCGCTCCGTGGTGGCCTTGTCGATCTTTGTCGACACGACAAAATCGAAATTCCCGACTGACTTGAGCGTTTCCCGAAACAGCTTCTCCGCAGCCGGCCCCCGTTCGAGGCTGGGATCGAGGCGATCCCGCCACCTCGGCCCGCCAAGGATCGGGTTCAAAGAAGTGATGGTGTCTTCGTCGTCGCTATGTACGAACCGCTGCACGAAGGCATACATGAAGTTGATCAAAACTTCGCATCGCGGACGTGCGAAAAGCGATTTGATCTTGTCGAATGGATACCCCGTCCAGCCGGTTGGATCGATAAAGATCAGCGGAAAGGATCTGCCAATGAAAGTTTGGATTTCGCTGACGGCGTCCTCGAATTTTCCGCAGTACGTTTTGATCTCGAAGCCCTCTGCGGGTTTGTGAAATGGCGCCACCGCCCGTTCGAGTTCCGCGAATGCCTCCGGGTCAATTTCGGAAAAGAAGCATCGAATCCTGCGGGAAATGCCGGTCCGTTCCCGAATCCGCCTCTGAGCGTCAAGCAGGACCTCGATGGCGATCATGAAGGATAAATCGCTGAAGTCTTCGGTCTTGGTTTCCCAAGGACCTGAAAAGCCGTCTACGTATGTGATGTCCTGAAACGTCAGCACTTTAAATGCGAGCGCCTGAAGGTATCGCCCGAGAATGAAATGCTTTGCCTGTGTCTGCTCGCGACCTGAATAAGGATCGGCCACGCTCTGCCTCTCTACTCTGCGGCCATCACTCGAACGCCGTGCCTCTTGGGAATGCAAGGATACTGATTCCACTCGTGCCCACGAAGAAGCCGCCCACCGGATTTTGGCCGGATACCGCCCCATTGTTTGAAGAAGAATGCGACTTTCGCGGTGTCACATTGGTCGCGGATCTCGATCGCCCAATCCTCCGCCATTGGACGCGCGCGCGGCCCGCTCTCGCCGCCGACGATGGCCCAGTCGATTCCGGTTAGGTCGATGGTTCCGACCGGCCCTAACAGCGGTTCGAAGGAGACAAACTTTATCGATGCCTGCGCGCTCCGCAGATGCTTAATCCGAACCGCGTTTTTTGCATCTTCAACAGAGACGCCGAGCCAGATGTGGGGAGGCGCCAAGCCTGCGCCGTACCGTCCGCGAAGATATCTGACCATGAGCGAGCTGCGTTTAGTCAGTATCTGAAACGTATGCCAGTTGGCCTCTTCCATCGTGTCAAAGACCGAGTTCGATAAACGACCTCGGCACTTCCTTGTGGAATAGGTCGCTCATGGAGTTGACAAAGACGCGCCGCGGCTCACGCCAGCTCAGAGGTTGCCGCAGGCGCTCCGGCCTCAGCGTCAGATCAAAGCCGTTCTCGAAAGGATGGCCCTCTACCCCGCGAAACCGCTCGGAGAAGCGCTCCGCATAACAGAAGTCGCAACCGCGGGTGATCTTGGTGCACCCGGTTACCGGGTTCCAGGTCGCATCCGTCCATTCGATCTGCGTCGTGATTGCCATAGCGCATCGTATAGAACGAAACTAGAACATTAGCAAGCCCGGTTGAAAGCCGTTCGCTCCCAATACGGCCAGTACGATCGCAGTCCCGCGGGTGACCGCTCTCGGCGCGAAGCGGACGGCTCACCGCTCGCCGAGGGGTTCTTGAAAAAGCGAATTTGCCGTTTATATATCGAAAACAGCAATAAGGCGGACCCAAGGCAGCCTCGGCCCGCGTCGGAGGATTCCCTGATAAATTGCGAAAAACTCCCTGTTCTGAGGGAATTTCACTTGTGCGCCGCAGCGCCCGGTTTTGCGGCGGGCCCGGCAGCACGGCGGCGGGCTGGGCAGCCATGCCCCTTCGAGGCGGCGCGAACGGGATTGCGCCGCCGGGCCGGCGATGACACCTTGAGCCGATGAACGCGCCAGCGGCGGATCGGCCGAAAACAGGCACAATTTTGCTCGTCGGGTGCGGCCAGATGGGCTCGGCGATGCTGCGCGGCTGGCTGGCGCGCGGCGCGGCCGAGCGGTTCGTCGTCGTCGAGCCGGCCGGAGCGCCGGCCGCGCTCTCGGAGGCTGCCGGTGTCAGCTTTTATCGCGCCGCGGAGGCTCTGCCAGCCGATCTTGCGCCCGATGCGGTCGTCTTTGCGGTGAAGCCGCAACTCGTCGATGCAGTCGTGCCGGCTTATCGCCGCTGGGTGCGGCCGCAAACTCTTTTCGTCTCGATCGCCGCCGGAACGACGATCGCCGGCCTCGCCCGGCACTTGGGCGACGCGGCGATCGTCCGGTGCATGCCCAATACGCCGGCCGCGATCGGGCGGGCGATCACCGTCGCCTGTCCCAATCCCCGGGTCGGCGCCGGGCAGCGCCTTCTGTGCGATGCGCTGCTTGCCGCGATCGGCGACAGCGCCTGGGTCGAGGATGAGGCGCTGATGGATGCGGTGACGGCCGTGTCGGGCAGCGGTCCGGCCTACGTGTTCCTCTTGATCGAGGCGCTGGCCGAGGCCGGCGCGCGCGCCGGGCTGCCCGCCGATCTCGCGCTGCGCCTCGCCCGCGCCACCGTTGCCGGCGCCGGCGAGTTGGCGCGGCAGTCGTCCGAAACGCCGGCGCGGTTGCGCGAGAACGTCACCAGCCCGGGCGGCACGACGCGCGCCGCCCTCGATGTCCTGATGGCCGAGGACGGCCTGCCCGACCTCTTCGATCGCGCGGTCGCCGCGGCCACGGCGCGGTCGCGCGAGCTGGCGAACTGAGCGGAGCAGAGGCGATGGGAAAAGGCCGGTCGCCGCGCCTGCCGGGCGGCAACGCAGCGTCTCCGTCAACCGACCGGGACCGCATCATCGATGCCGCGCTGGGCCTGATCGCGCAAGCGGGGTGGCGGCGCCTGTCGATGGCGGCGATTGCCGCCGCAGCCGATTTGCCGATCCTCGCGGTCTACCGCGCCTTCCCGTCGAAACCGGCAATCCTGTGCGGGTTTTTCCGGCGGATCGACGAGGCGGTATTGGCGACGCCGCTCGAAGCCGAATCCGCAGCGGAATTTGACGAGCGGCCGCGCGATCGGGTCTTCGATCTGCTGATGCGGCGATTCGACGCGCTCGGGCCCTATCGGGCAGCGCTCGAGGTGCTCGGGCGCGAATTGCCGGGCGACCCGATCGCGGCGCTTGGCGCCGCAGCGCGCTTGCTGTGCTCGATGGCGTGGATGCTCGAAGCCGCCGGGATTTCGGCCGACGGGTTGCGCGGCGTCGTGGCGGTAAAGCTGACCGCCGCCGCTTATTTGATGACGCTGCGGGTGTGGCTGCGCGACGAGTCGCCCGACCTCGCGCCGACCATGGCGGCGCTCGACCGGCGGCTGCGCGCCATCGAACGCTGGTTCGGATCGGGGCGGCGGCCAATGCGAGGCGCCGCCGCGTCCCGCGCCTGACCTGCCGGCGAATTTTGCTGCACTGCAAAATCTCCTTGACGCCGCGAACACCGCCCACGATATAGGCATTGTGCACTGCACAAACCGCCAAGCCCCTAACCGTGGAATCCAATCATGGCTGATGCTCGCTCAAATCCGTTCGATTTTGACGTGACCAAGATCTTTGCCGATTTCCGCTTTCGTCCGTTCGATGTCGAGGCGGTATGGGCGGCGCAGCGCCGCAACATCGAGGCGCTGAGCCAGGCCAACCAGCTCGCCGTCGAGAGCGTGCAGGCGGTCGCCAAGCGGCAGTTCGAACTGACGCGCGAGACCTTCGAGGGGTTCTCGACGCTGTTGCGCGACCTGGCGACGCCGGCCTCGACCGAGGACCGGATCGCCAAGAACACCGAATACGTCAAGCAGATGATGGAAAAAGGCGTCACGCACGGCCGCGAGATCGCCACGATCGCGGCCAAGGCCGGCACCGAGGCAGCCGAATTGCTGCACAAGCGGGCCACCGAGGGCATCGACGAGATCCGCGCCCTGGCGAGCCAGCAAGCCACGCGCTGATCGCGGGCAATTTCGGCAAGGCCCGCCCCGATCGAGGCGGGCCTAGCCAGCCTGCACCCGGGCGAGTTTTCGACTGGCTTTCGCTTTCGACGCGGCGGCCCGCAATCCCTCTGGTCCTAACGTCAATGCGCGCTTGAGCCCGGCGATGCGGTGGCGCTGCTTCGCCAGTTGGCTCAGAGACATCTCTGCCAGCAATGCTTCGGCCGCTGCGATGCGTTCCCGATAAACAGCTTGCCACTCCTCGCCGGCAGCCAAATCGGGCGTCCGGGCTTCGTATTCTACGGCTGCACGAGCCAGAGTCAGGTAAACCTCCTCTCCCCATTGTCCCATGCCGAAGTTTGCCGCGGCGCAGACAAGCCGTACATTGTCCTGGGTATAACCGCCGCTCGATAACTTCCGGTCAATGCTCGGGGCGAAGGGGTGCTTTACAAAGGCATCCGGAAATCGTTGCAGACTAAAATTAAGCCCAGTAACGGCGCACCGCCCGTCATTCCAAAGAGTGTCAGCAAATTCCGGCGTCAGGTCGAAGGCCATGCCCTTCTTTCGAGCATTGCGTTTGGCACTCGCTACGAGAGCGCGCAACCACCTCCGCCGCTCCGCCGGATCCTTGAAATTTGGAGCAACCGGGGTGTTGGCTACGGCCGCCGTGGCCTCAATATCAAACCATTGCCGCGGCGCGTCGCGCGTGGCCGCCGGGTTGCGCACCAAGCCCTTGGTCCAGGCGGCGAACTCTCCTATCGAGCCGACCCTATAGGTCGTTGGGGATGCCTTGCTCATCGAGTGTGCGTTTTACCTCGTGCCAAAAATCGTCCAGCAGCTGTGCGGCGGTGCTGAAGTTATAGGGGCTGCCTCGATCATATGGTGTTCGATGCCAATGATCATAGGCAACTTGTCTTTGCCCGTATCCGCGTCGTCTCTCCGAACCCCCGTGAGAGTTGTCGAAGCGCACCCAAGGCGCTCCACCACCCGTCGGGCGCATGACAAACGCATAGGCGACGCCGTGAGGGCGTTGCGGCGTCGTTTCTACCCTGTGCGCGCTGAATTCGACGATGACTCCGGGCGCCATTTCAAATCGGGCGCCATCGAGATTGAGAAGCAGCTCAAGCTCATCCACCGGCGTTCGGCTCAGCGCGGCAGGTGGACGCGGGCGCGCAGGCCGCCATGGGGCGAGGTTTCCAAGCGGACATCGCCGCCATGGCTGCGCGCCACGTCGCGGGCGATGGTGAGGCCGAGCCCGACACCGCCGGTTGCGGGGTTGCGCGAGGCGTCGAGCCGGATGAAAGGCTGGAACACCCGGTCGCGCTCCGCCGGCGGGATGCCCGGCCCGTCGTCGTCAACCAGGATATCGACCCCGTCCGCGACCGGCACGCTCGACAGCCACACATGCTGGCCGTAGAGGCGGGCATTCGCGATCAGGTTGGCAAGGCAGCGGCGCAGCGCATTCGGCCTGACCGGCAGCACCAGTTCGCTCGGCTGGTCGACCGCCAGCGGCGTGCCGTCGCGCCGCGCCGCCGCCGCCAAATCTTCGATCAACAGCGCAATATCGGTCTCGACCGGGCTCTCGGTCCCCTCGCCGCGCGCGAAGTCGAGGTAGAGATTGACCAGCCGCTCCATGTCGAGGATGTCGGACTTCAGCTCGGCGACGGCCGGATCGCCGTCCATCAGCTCGATGGCGAGCTTCATGCGCGTCAGCGGGGTGCGCAGATCGTGCGATACTCCGGCGAGCATTTCGGTGCGCTGGCGGATCTGACGCTGGATGCGGTCGCGCATCTGCATGAACGCCGCGGCCGCCTGGCGCACTTCGAGCGCCCCCTCGATCTTGGTGAAGGCGACCGGCCGGCCCTTGCCAAACCCCTCCGCGGCCGCCGCGAGCCGGCGTAGCGACTTCACCTGATTGCGCAGAAACAGCGCTGCGACGCATAAGAGGACCAGCGACGAGCCGACCATCCACAGGATAAAGATGTAGGTGGTCGGCGTGTAAAGCCGGCTGAGGGGGACATCCACCGCCAGCACCCCGTCGCCGAGCCGAACCGTGACCAGCACGCGCTGAGGGTCGCTGCGGGCGTCGATCGAAAAAGGCCGCCGCACCCGCTCGATCATTGCGTGGCGCAGCTGCGTTTCGAGAATCGTGCCGCTCGACGGTTCGGGCGGGGGCAACGCCGCATCGCGGCGCAAGGTGAAGGTAAGCTCGCTGACGGTCGCGACGCGCTGGAGGAGCCGGTCTCGCTCGGCCGCCGAACCGGCGAGCTTCATCGCGTCGATGACCATCGCGATGTCGCCGGCGACATCGGAGGAAAATCGGTACGACACCGCCTCCCAATGCCGGTCGTAAAAGATCCAGGTCGAGATGATCTGCAGCAGCACGAGCGGCATCACGATCAAGAGCAGCGAGCGGCCGAACATCGACTGCGGCAGCAAGCGTTTGATCCAGGCTGCGTTGGCGGATGTCGAAAGTGTCTGGCGCGACGTCGTTCGGCGCGGCGGGCAGCGCCGCCGCGGCCTCGGCCGGAGCGCCGGCCTCACTCGGGCTTGAGCGCATAGCCGGTGCCGCGCACGGTTTGCAGATAGCGCGGATAGCGCGGATCGGTCTCGATCTTGCGGCGCAGCCGGGTCATCTGCACATCGACATTGCGGATATTGCCGCGGAATTGCGCCGATTGCGACAGATCCTCGCGCGATACCGCGCTGGCCCGCCCGCGCCGCGAGGCTGGTCAGCAGCCCCGCTTCGGCAGCGGTCAGACGCACGATCTCGCCGCTGCGGAACAATTCGCCGCGGGCGAGATCGAAGCGAAAGGTGCCGAAACGAATCGGTGCGCGCAGCATCGTCCGCGATCCCGCGGCGCTCGAGGATGTTGCGGATGCGCAGCACCAGCTCGCGCGGCTCGAACGGCTTCGCGAGATAGTCGTCGGCGCCCTGTTCGAGCCCGTTGACGCGATCTTCGGGCTCGGCCATCGCGGTCAGCAGCAGGACGGGCATGCGCGGGGTGCCCGGGCCAGCCGGGCCGCGCAATTCTGCGCGTCAGGTCGAGCCCGCTTTCGCCCGGCATCATCACATCGAGCACGATCAGATCGAAGGCAAAGCTCGCCAGGCTGGCGCGCGCCTCCGGCGCCGCGGCGGCGACGGTCACGCGAAAGCCGTTGTCCGAGAGATAGCGGCGCAACAATTCGCGCAGCCGCGCATCGTCATCGACGACAAGAAGGTGAGGCTCAAGCTCGCTCATCGCCGGACATTATACAGAGAAAACTCCCTCTCCCCCACCGGGCGAGAGGGTCGGGGTGAGGGGGCGGATCAAGTCGTCAATTCGACAACCCTCACCCACCGGTCGCTACCGCGGGCGGTTCCCCCTCTCCGCGGTGCGGGAGAGGGTTCAGCGCCGCACACGGACGAAACGCCGGCGGTCCGCCTCGGCGGCGATGATGCCGAGCAGCACCTTGCGGAAACCCTCGACCGCCTGCGGACCGGCCTTGCGGCAAGCGGCGCCGACGCGGGCGCGTTGCGGCTCCGACAAGCGGCGTGCCAGCTCGCCGCCGCTTTCCGTCAGTTCGAGGAGGCGCTGGCGGCGATCCTCGACGCCGCGGTGCTGGACGATGAACCCCTGGCGGATCAGCTGGCCCAGTACCCGGTTGAGGCTTTGCTTGGTGATGCGCAGGATGACGAGGAGTTCGCCGACCGTCATCTGCGGGTGCCGCCCGACGAAATGCACGACCCGGTGATGGGCGCGCCCGAAGCCGTACTGTTCGAGGATCGCATCGGGCTCGGCGGTGAAGTCGCGGTAGGCGAAAAACAACAGCTCGATAGCCTCCCAGACCGCCTCCTCGCGCGGCATCTGCGGTTCGGCGGCAGGCTCCCCTGGTTGATTTTTTATGTCAGTCATGTTGACTTATCTGGCAACCTTCGGTACAAACCGTGTGTCTTGTGCGATATAAAGTTCCGTAATGCGAGCCCGGTCCTCGACCAGCGGCGGGGACCATCCGAACCATAGTCTGCGGTACCGGGAGGATCCCATGTCCCTGCTCCCCTTCGACGATCGCGACGGCTTCATCTGGTATGACGGAAGGCTCGTCCCGTGGCGCGATGCCAAGCTGCATGTGCTGTCGCACGGCCTCCATTATGCGAGTTGCGTGTTCGAAGGCGAGCGCATCTACAACGGCAAGGTCTTTCATATGGAAGACCACAACGCGCGGCTGATCAACTCGGCCAGGATCCTCGGCTTCGAGATCCCGGCCAGCATGGACGATCTGGCCAAGGCTACGCTGGAGCTGGTCGCCAGCAACAAGATCGTCGACGGCTATGTCCGCCCGGTGGCGTGGCGCGGCGCCGAGCAGATGGGCGTCTCGGCGCAGCAGAGCAAGATCCACCTGGCGCTCGCCTGCTGGGACTGGCCGGCCTATTTCTCGCCGGAGGCGCGCGCCAAGGGCATCAAGATGCTGTGGTCGCGCTGGGCCCGCCCGGCGCCCAATACCGCGCCGGTTCACGCCAAGGCCTCGGGCCTTTACATGATCTGCACGATGGCCAAGCACGAGGCCGAGGCCGAGGGGTGCGACGACGCCTTGATGCTCGACTGGCGCGGCCAACTCGCCGAGGGCACCGGCGCCAACATCTTCCTGGCGATCAACGGCGAACTGCACACCCCGACGCCGGATTGCTTCCTCAACGGCATCACCAGGCAGACGGTGATCGGCCTCGCCAAGGCGCGCGGCATCAAGGTGGTCGAGCGCGCCATCATGCCCGAGGAACTGGCCAAGGCCGACGAGGTGTTCCTGACCGGCTCGGCCGCCGAGGTGACGCCGGTCGGCGAGATCATCGGCCCGGTCGGCCATTACCGCTTCACGCCCGGCACGTTGTGCCGGCTGATGTGGGAGGATTTCGACCGCACCGTCGGCAAGAAGGTCGCCAGCGCGGCGTAGACGTTCGAGGCATGAAACCGCCTGTCCTTGTACTGCTGGGCGCTGGTTCCACAATTCATGCTGGCGCCCCATCAACTCAGGAGATCACCGATCGCGTGTCCCGCATCACCGACGAACCCATACGCTCCGTCGTTGCGTACCTCCGGGCGCAGCGCTCCGAAGCAGGCTTTAATTTCGAAACCGTCCTTGCCAGTCTTGAGGAGTTGGACGAGTTTGCCCTTCGGAAGCAAGTTCCGAACGCATGGCAGCGGGTTAGCGGCAATCTGAGTGCCTTTGCCGAACTACGCGAGGATTTTGCGAAATCGGCCGGAGACCAGTTCCTGACGGCGCGATGGGAAGTTATCAACGCGATTCATAAGTTCGTCACCGACAGAACGGCAAATTCCTCTCCAACGCGACTTAGGAGCTTTTTCGACCGGCTGCAGGAGGAATTCGACCTGACGGTTGTCACCCTCAACTACGATGACCTGATCGACCAAGCCGGGCAGTGGTACGACGGGTTCGATGGTGACGGCACCTTCGATTTAGCCGGCTTTAATCGAAAGGCAATAAGGCATTCGGCTGTCCTGCTCCATTTGCACGGCAGCGTCCGCTTTGGTTACCGCGCGCACCGCTATAATCCTCCGGGAGAGAGGCGCTTCGACATCGTTAAACACGGTCGCGCCGAGGAGGCCTTGAGATCGATCCCTCAGCGATCAGGCGAAATAGCCGGGCCCGCCCCCATCATCAGCGGGGAGAACAAGGATAAATGGATGACCCGGCGTTGCGTCCCATTTGGATATTATTATAATGCATTTATTAACTGCGCACTTGACTGCCCGCGGCTAATTGTTATTGGTTATGGCTCTAACGATCTACATGTTAATTCGTGGCTCGCAGACGATGCCCATCACCGGATCCATGGTTTCAATAAACGCATGGTGCTGATTGATAACGACCCGAAGCTACGAACGCAACATGTAAAGCGAGCGCTGATCTTTGGAGGAAATGACGGTAATTTCCCCCCACAAGACCCTGCGCAAGTCGAAGAGATTATCGATAGTCTCCGTCACCCGTAGACGCCGCATGGGGCGGTGATATTTGGAATGGGGGTTGGCGAGCCCGTTGGCGCCGATCTGCACCAACTCGGGCAGCCGGAACAGGGCGCCGTAATTCTCGCAGACATAACCGCCGGCCGGTCCGCCGGGTAGCTCAGCGCCACCTATCGAGGAAGCGGTCGGACCGCAGACAACAGGCTATTGTCGAAATAGAGATAACCGTACAGGTAGTTCCATCGGTTTTGCCCGCTACGGGTGCCATTCATCGGAAATACTTCACATTGCTTCGTTACTAAATCCGAAATTTGGTTTTCTCCCATGCCGATCGGCAAGCCACGTTCACAAGCTGTTTCCTGCTCCTCTCCTTTTTGCAATCGCGCCGCGGTGACGCTCAGCTCTTTCTCGATTTCCACTTCTTTCTCCAGAGTGACGACGGCTACCGCGAGGTCTTGTCCCGGAGCCCATTGGCCTAGGCATTTCTCAGCGTCCCGCATCTCTTTCACGACGGCGTTGAACAATAACCAAAGATGATGGTAATAGTTAACGGCATCTGTCGATTTGGTATTGTTCAAAATGCCGAGCCACACGCTGACAAATAATTTAGAGGTGGCGCCGCATCCCGGTGCCGTTTTCTGCATTTCCTGTTCCATTGAGGCGAGCGCTCTTCTCATAATTGCGGCGACTGCTGCGGGTTCTTTGAGTGCGCTCGTCAAGGCCGCGGTTTCGTGGGCCGTCTCGCGAGCCTTGGAAGCCTCCAGCACGGGCCGCCAGGGCTTCGGTAGGGGCATCTCGTCACAGTTCCCGCCAAAGGCGCGCGCTGCGGCGCTCCAGTCGCCACGATAACTCGCCGCGACTATGGACGCGCTCGCCGCCGCCAGATCGTGTCGCTCGCCGCTTGTTAGCAGGGGCACGCCTTCGATCGCCGCAGCGAGACGGAGTGCGCCGACCGCATCGGCCTGCCCGTCGGCCTCGAAAGACTTCGCCATCGCCGTAGTCTCGCCTTCAACGGCGGCGACCTGGCGACCGCGCACATCCGCGCATGCCGCTGCGGCGGCCAGGGCCTCCTCCCGCTGGCTGCGGTGGTGCTGATTCACCAAAAGCGCGACGAGGCCCGTCCCGAGCGCCGCGGCACACAGAATTGCGAGGACGACCTTGACAGTCGAGCGGGGCATCGAGTTGAAGGTCTATTATGAGAATCAGACCGTTGCGTGAGCATTCTCAACGTTTGGCCATTCGTGATCAAGATCGGCACGGCCGAGGCGCAGCGGGAGAGGCTGATCGCGGGGCGATGGGAGAGCGAGCGTAGGGCGGAAAAGCGGAGCGTATTCGGCCGATCAGGTGGCCCGGAATCAGGCGGAATGCGCCGCGCTTTTCCGCCCTACCACCACGAGCCCGTCAACCAAAAAATCAGGTGGGCAGCCGGCGGCTTGTAACACATCTCACCGGCTCCGTGGCTTAGATCATCCCGATATGGGGATGATCACCTTTTCTTCGACGATGAAGGTCTTGATGCCGCCGATGAACAGGGCGCCGTCGTCATGCAGACGCTTTGCCTCGGGCGAGGCGTTGGCGCGGTCCATCGCGGCGCGGTCGTCGAACCAGAGCTCGGCGATGCCATCGACCGCGATTTCGGTCGTCGCGATGTCGGCCCGCCGTCGCTCGCCCTCGATATGGTTCTGCACATAGCGCCTGACGCCGGGCACGGCATGGGCGAGCGGCGCGTGGATCTCGATCCAGTGGCGGACGAACGCGTCGTGCGACAGCTCGGGCCGCCGGGTCAGCAGCGACAGGCTTTTGATCATCGTCGTTCCCCTTTGGCTGGTCGGCGGGATCTCAGCCCAGAGCTTCGGCAATCGCCTGTTTCAAGGCTTGCTTGTCCGCTGCACCGAGCCGTCCAAGCGTGCGGATGACAAGTGTCTGCTCCAGCGTAGCAAAGACCGGCTTGATCGCGGAGGGTTTGAGCAGGCCCGCGGCCTGCCATCGGCGGATCCACACCTCGCCGAGGCCCGGGGTTGGGCGGAGTTGGCTGGTGACGGCCATAACCACGACATCCGGCTTGGCAAGATTGTAGCCGGTATTGCTGACGACTACGGCGGGTCGCCTCTTTGACGCGATCTGGCTGGTGAATGGAAAGGGCAGCAGCACCACATCGCCGAACTCAAAGGGCATCGTAGACGTCGTCTTCCGGATTATTCCAGATTGCGGCGAAAGTGGGAACGCTGGCAGTTGTGGCCGCACGCGTCAGCGCCCGCTCCTGCACCCGTACCCGGATGAAGTCCACGAAATCCTCGACCTCGGCGATCCGCTCGGGCGGTAGAGCTTTGATCTTGTCCATTAGGGCTTGGGGGTCGGGCATTTGTTGTTCCCTGTTATTTCGCCGGCGTATTCCAGATCAGGATCGGAGGATGGGCTGAAAACCCGCCTGTTTCGCACGGGTGGTTTCCAAATCGGGACCCTGACGCTATCACGAAACCCCTCAAAGCGTCAGCCCGGCGATATAGGATGCAAGGTCGTGCTCGGCGGCGGCCAGAGCATCGGAGGCTTTGGCGATCGAAGCGGAGACCGTATCGATCGAATTTTCGGTCTCGTTGAACTTGTCGAGCAGGCGCTTGTGCAATACCGGGTCGCTGCCGATGACGGCGAGATTGTTGCGCAGCCGCGTCTCGTCGGCGACGAACTGCCCGCGCTGCTCCTTGAGCTGCCCAAGCGCGGTGCGCTGCGTCCCGACCGCCTGCCGGCGCGCCGCGATCGCGCCCAGCGCCTGCCGCGTCTTTGGGTCGAGTTCGGTCGACGAGACGAACGCGCCAAGCCTCTGGTCGTCGATATCGAGGAGGCGGATGGTTTCCTCGAAGGGCTGGTCCTCGACGACGGTGAGGCTGCCGTTGCCGTTGGCGGGGAGCGCCAGCGGGATGCGATAGGCCTGCGCCGTCAGTTCGACGGTCTTCGGGTCGGGCGCGCTCAGCGTGGCGCCGGGACGCCGCGGCTGTTCGATGAGGAGGTGCTGCGGCGGCGTGCCCGCGGCCTTCACGCGATAGCTGGTCGTCCAGTGGATCATCCGGTTCAGCCGCATCAGCCCGTTGCCGATCGTCGCCTTGACGACGGGCCGGCTCTCGCTGGCGCTGCGGTCGATCGCCACCGTGCCGTCGAGCGCATAGCTCAACAGGCGCTTGTCGCCGGCCGGGAGCGCGGCGAGCCGGGCGTCGCCGAGATAGAGCACGCCCTCCTTGGCATTTTGCTGGTACAGCGTCAGGGCGCCGGGCGGCAGGCCGGTCGTGCTGGTGTTGGTCAATTCGATCGCCGCCAGCGGATGCTGCCAGTCGACCGAAGGCTGATAAAGATCGAGGCGGCGCGCCGGCAATTGGCGGTCGAGCAATGGCAGAACCAGGCTCTGCCCGGCGGCGACGGTGACCTTGTAGGGCGGGGTGAAGGCGATCTGCGTCGCCTCCTCGGACGCTGCGGCGGCTTCGATCGGGGCGGGCGGAAGGGGTGTCGCGGCAGGCGGCGGCGACGCCGTCATGTTTGCGGCGCCGCCCATCGCGCGCTGCAACTGGAAGGTCCGGGTTGGGGCCGGGCTTGCCTTGGCAGCTTCCTCGGCGGCAACGGTGCCGGTGTCGGGGGGCGGCAGGACACGCCCGCCCAACTCGACGGGCACCATCGGGCGCTTCACGTAATAGCTCTCGTAAAGCGCCTGGCGAAAGGTCACCGGATTGCCGGAGAGCAGAGTCGAGCTCGACATCCTGCCAGGCCCGGCCGCTGAAGTTCTCCAGCACCGCCCAGCCTTGCAGCCGCGCGGTCTCGGCCTTGGGGTCGGCCATCAGGCTCAGCCGGTACGAGGCCTTCCACAGCGGCATCGCCACGACATAGCCGACCCGTACGGTGCGCGGCCCGGTGCCGTGCAGGTGGATCGTCAGCTGGCGCCGCCCCGCCGCGCGAAAGGCGGCGATGCGCTTGAGCGCGGTGTCGACCTGGCGCTGCAATTTCGGGTCGGCGAAGGCGATGGCGTCAACATCCTGCAGGGCGAACTGGGTCAGCCCGGCATCGGTCATCACGCTGACCCGCGAGCGGGTCAGGACGATGCCGCCCGGGCCCTCTACCGTCTCGGTGTCGACATGCACGAGCCGGCCGCTGATCGCCTTCGGCGCGGCGACGCGGATCTCGGCGCCCTGCAGCGCATTCAAGAGATCGGTCTCGGAATTGAGCGCGGCGCGGTCGAACGGCAGATCGACAAAGCTCTGGGTCAGCGGCTCGCGGCCGGGAAGGGTGATTTCTCCGGCGGAACCGCCGGCATCGTAGACGACGAGGCTCTTCAGCACATCGTCAACCTGGTCCAATGGCACGTCGAGGGTCAGCGTGGCGTCGCCCTCGACCGCTGCCTCGTATTCGAAATAGCCGACCCCGCCGGTCAACAACACGACCCGCTTCAGCGTGAGGTCGGCCGCCTGGCCGGGCGACACGGCGAGAAAGATCGCGCCGGCCAGGACCGCGAGCCAGCATCCCAATCGTTTACTCATTTCCGCCTCCCGCGCGAAACCGGGCGATGGTCGATAGCGAGCATGGCGAATTTGCGGTGTCGCGATGCTCAATTGTGTCACCGCCGGCTGTGTCTGACCGCATTGACATTGCGCAAGCCGCCCGAACACTCTGCACCTTCCTGGGGTAGCGGGGCAGGGCAGGGCGTGGCGGTTTCTGGCAAAGCACAGGCGAGGCTCGGGGTCGATATCGGCGGCACCTTTACCGATGTCGCGCTGGAGACGATCAGCTCCACTGGCGGGCGCCGGTTCAGCGGCAAGATCCTGACCACCCCGGAGGCGCCGGAGCGCGCCGTCATCGAGGCGATCCGCGCGGTATTGCGCGAGGCGGGGCTGATGCCCGGCGATCTGTCGATCATCATCCACGGCACGACCCTCGCCACCAACGCGATCATCGAGAGGAAGGGCGCGCGGACCGCGCTCGTCACCACCGAGGGCTTCCGCGACACGATCGAGATCCGCCACGAGAACCGCTTCGAGCAATACGACGTCAACATCGACCTGCCGCCGCCCCTGGTGCCGCGGCGGCTGCGCTTTGTCGTGCCCGAGCGCATCGACGCGCGCGGCCGGACCGTGATCCCGCTCGACGAAGGCGCGGTCGAGCGTCTCGCCGAGCGCTTTGCCGCCGAGCAGATCGAGAGCGCCGCGATCGGCTTTCTGCACAGCTTCACCAACCCGGCGCATGAACAGCGCACCCGCGACATCCTCGCCGCGCGCCTCCCCGGGGTGACGTTCACCCTGTCGTCCGAGGTGTCGCCCGAGATGCGCGAATACGAGCGCTTTTCGACCGCCTGCGCCAACGCCTATGTGCAGCCGATGATGGGGCGCTACCTCGCCAATCTCAACGCCCTGCTGCACAGCGAGGGATTCCTTTGCCCGCTCTTCCTGATGCTGTCGGGGGGCGGTTTGACGACGGTCGAAACCGCGATCCGCTTTCCGGTGCGGCTCGTCGAAAGCGGTCCCGCCGGCGGCGCCATATTCGCCAGCCACATCGCCCGGCAATGCGGCCTCGACAAGGTCTTGTCCTACGACATGGGCGGGACCACGGCGAAGATCTGCCTGATCGACGACTTTCAGCCGCAAACGAGCCGCGCCTTCGAGGTCGCGCGCATCTATCGCTTCAAGAAGGGGAGCGGCCTGCCGTTGCGCATCCCGGTCATCGAGATGGTCGAGATCGGCGCTGGCGGCGGCTCGATCGCGCGGGTCGACCGGCTGAAGCGGATCACTGTCGGCCCGGACAGCGCCGGCGCCGATCCCGGCCCGGCCTGCTACGGCCGCGGCGGCGCGTCGCCGACGGTGACCGACGCCGACCTCTTGCTCGGCCGCATCGACCCGACGGGGTTTTCCGGCGGCCGCATGGCGCTCGACCGCGCCGCCGCCGAGGCGGCGGTAACCCGCGAGGTGGCCGACCCGCTCGATCTCGCGCCGGCGCTCGCCGCCTTCGGGGTCAGCGAGATCGTCGACGAGAACATGGCCAACGCCGCCCGCGTCCATGCCATCGAAAGCGGCAAGGACGCGCGCGGGCGCACCCTCGTCGCGTTTGGCGGGGCGGCGCCGCTGCATGCCGCGCGGCTGGCCGAAAAGCTCGGGCTCGACCGGGTGGTGGTGCCGTCGAACGCCGGGGTCGGCTCGGCGGTCGGGTTTCTGCGCGCGCCGATCGCCTACGAGATCGTGCGCTCGCAATTGCAGCGGCTCGACGCCTTCGATGCCGAGGCCGCCAACGCGCTGTTGGCCGCGATGCGCGAGGAGGCGGAGGCGATCGTCCGGCGCGGCGAGCCGCACGCGAGCTTGACGGAGACCCGCTCGGCCTTCATGCGCTATCGCGGCCAGGGCCACGAGATCGCCGTACCGTTGCCGGCCCGCCCCTACCACGCCGAGGACGCCGGGGTGCTGCTCGCCGCCTTCGAGGCCGCCTATCGCCGGCTCTACAGCCGGGTCATCCCCGGGGTCGAGGTCGAGGTGTTGAGCTGGGTGCTGCTGTTGAGCGGGCCGGTGCCGCACGAAGATGCCGGCCCGCCCGCTCTGCCGCCGCCCTCGCACCCGATGCCGGCGCGGCATCGCGCGGTGTTCGACCCCGACAGCGCCGATTTCATCGAGGTGGCGATCTACGAGCGCGCCGCCCTCGCCCCCGGCGCCGTCATCCCCGGCCCCGCCGTCATCGTCGAAGACGAGACCTCGACCGTGGTCAGCCGCCTCTTCGACGCCCGCATCGACGCCTGGGGCTATATCGAACTGACCCGGCGCGGCGCGTAAAGCCCCTCGCCAAGCGATCGGAGGGTGCGGGTCTTTCAGTTGCAGCCACCCTCACCCGGCTCCCCCCGGATCAAGTCCGAGGGTCGCCACCCTCTCCCGCCGTGCGGCGAGAGGGGCTTTCTCGCGCTGTTTGACAAGGCGGTCGAAATCCTGGCGATTGTGTCCAAGGCGGAGGCCGAGGAATGGCTGAGAAAATTCGCGAGTCCGATTTGAGGCAGGTACCACTCTCTGAGCTCAAGGATGACTTGTCCCGTTTTCTTCGCGAGGCGGCAAAGCGGGAGATCGTGATTACGCGGCACGGCAAACCGGCAGGCGTGCTGATCGGCTTCGAATTGGAGGACGACTGGTTCGACTACCGGCTGGAACACGATCCGCGCTTCCTGCGCCGGATCGACCAGGCGCGGAAGAGTTTACAGGCGAGGCGCGGGGTCAAACTGGAAGATCTGGATTTGGCCGAACCGTCGGCGGAGCCGTCGAAGTCGTCTTAGAAGCGGGCGTGCCAGACCGAGCGGGCGTATTCGTTGATCGCGCGGTCGGCGGAAAACCAGCCCATGCCGGCGATATTCCGGATGCACGCGCCGGCCCAGTCGGCGGGTCTGCGCCACAGTTCGTTGACGGCGCGCTGCGCCTGCCGGTACGAGTTGAAATCGGCGACGGTCATATAATGGTCGGTGCGCCGCAGTGCGTCGGTCAGCATCGCGAAGCGATGCGGTTCGCCGGGCGAAAAGATTCCGGTTTCGATCATCTCGATTACCTCGGACAGAGCCGGCGACGGGGCGATCGTGCGCGCGCCGTCGAGCGCGTCGCGGCGCAGCTGGGTCACCTCGTCGGAAACTAGGCCGAAGATGAAGATGTTATCGGCACCGACGCGGTCGCGGATTTCGATGTTGGCGCCGTCGAGCGTGCCGATGGTGAGCGCGCCGTTGAGGGCGAGTTTCATGTTGCCGGTGCCCGAGGCCTCCATCCCCGCGGTCGAGATCTGCTCCGACAGATCGGCGGCGGGGATGATGGCCTCGGCCAGGCTGACGTTGTAATTCGCCAGAAAGGCCACCTTTAAGAGGCCGCGCACCGCCGGGTCGCGGTTGATCACCTCGGCAATGTCGTGGGCCAGCTTGATGACCAGCTTTGCCGTGGCGTAGCTGGCGGCGGCCTTGCCGGCAAAGATCTTTACCCGCGGGACCCAGTCCCGCGTCGGCTCGGCGCGCATCGCATTGTAGAGCGCCACCGTCTCCAGGAGATTGAGCAACTGCCGCTTGTACTCGTGAATCCGCTTGGTCTGCACGTCGAAGATCGCCTCGGGATCGACCGAGATCCCGAGCTGATCGCCGATCAGGCGACGCAGCGCCAATTTGTTGACGCGTTTGACCATGCGCAGCCGCTTATGCAGCGCACCGTCGCCGGCCTTGTCGGCAAGGCGTGCAATGGCGCTCGGATTGTCGCGGATGTCTTCGCCGCACACCGCCGACAGCAGCCGTGTCAACTGCGGATTGGCCTGGTAGAGCCAGCGGCGGAAGGTGATGCCGTTGGTCACGTTGACGATCCTGTCCGGATAGAGCGCATCGAGGTCGCGGAACACCGTCTTGCGCATCAGTTCGGTGTGCATCGCCGATACACCGTTGGTATGGCGCGAGCCGAGAAACGCCAGATGCCCCATCTTGACGCGCCTTCCCTCGCGCTCGTCGATCAGCGAAATCGCGGCGATCGCGTCGGCGTCGAGCGTTTGCCCGCGCGTCGCCGCTTCAAGATGATGGGCGTTGATCCGGTAGATGATCTGCAGATGCCGGGGCAGGACCCGCTCGAACAGCGTGACCGACCAGCTTTCGAGCGCTTCGGGCAACAGGGTGTGGTTGGTATACCGGCAGGTGTTGACGGTGATCTGCCAGGCTTCCTCCCACGCGATGTTGTGGAGATCGACGAGGATGCGCATCAGCTCGGCGACGGCGATGCTCGGATGGGTGTCATTGAGCTGGATGGCCGCCCGCTCGGCCAGCGTGTAGAGCGAGCCGTAGGAACGGCGGTGCCGCTCTACGAGGTCCTGCAGCGAGGCGGCGACAAAGAAATATTCCTGGCGCAGGCGCAGCTCTCGCCCGGCGGTGGTTTCGTCGCTCGGATAGAGGATCTTGGAGACCGCCTCGGCGCGCGACTGCTCGGCCAGGGCGCCGACATGGTCGCCGCGGTTGAAGACATCGAGGCGCAACGGGTCGGCGGCGCGGGCGGACCACAACCGCAACGGATTGACCTGCGCGCCGCGCCAGCCGACGACAGGGGTGTCGTAGGCAACCGCTTCGATCGTCTCTTCGGGATGCCAGACGAAGCGCGTATGCCCGCCGCGCGCCGCGACGGCCTCGACCCATCCGCCATAGCTGATGTCGTAGGTGACTTCCGAGCGCTCGAATTCCCACGGGTTGATGAACGACAGCCATTCCTCTGGGTATTCCTGCTGCCAGCCATCCTTGATGATCTGGCGAAACAGCCCGTGGTCATACCTGATCCCATAGCCATAGGCCGGGATGCCGAGGCTCGCCATGCTTTCCAGAAAACATGCCGCGAGCCGGCCGAGCCCGCCATTGCCGAGCGCCGCATCGGGCTCGGCAAAGCGCACCCGCTCGAAATTCACGCCGAGATCGCCGAGCGCCCGGTTAACGACATCGGTCAGCTGCAGGTTGCCGGCGACGTCGTTCAACAGCCGGCCGATCAGAAATTCGAGGGAGAGGTAGTAGATCCGCTTGCGGCCGCGCGCGAGATTGTCGCGATCGACCTCCAGCCAGCGATGGATCACCCGGTCGCGCAGCGACAGCGTGGTCGCGACAAACCAATCCCGCTCGGTGGCGGCCGTTGCGTCCTTGCCGACCGCCAGCGTCAGCTTGGCCAGCACGGTCTGTTTGAATTGTTCGATGTCTTCTTCGGTTGGCAGCCCCTCGGGCACGGCGGAGCGTCGCTGAACCCGATCGTCATCCGCCCCGCGCTCGGGGACCCCTCCCGCGCCAGCGTCGCTTCCCCCAATCACCGTCAATTGGCCAGGCCCCCCTGCTCGCCGGCACCCACCCCGCGGGGTCACCCTAGACTGTCGCCGGCAGACGTTAAACCGCATCCTTGTCCCCGAGCGCTGTCCCGCGGGGGACATTGCTCACTGCACCGGCATCAACTCCGGCACCTCCCGCCGCTCGTCGAAGCGGGCATGCGTCTCGTTGATTTGCGCCAAAGTCGGCAGGCTCGCCTCGTTGCCCAAATGCTGGATCGCATGCGCCGGCGCGGCGCGTCAGCGCATGCACGCGGCATGCCGGCCGGCGCCTTCCTTTGTCGGCGAGCAGGGCATCATGCCGCAGAGCGGTGACAGCGACGGCAGGGCGAGCTATGATCAGGATTACTCGGAAACGTTAGCGTGACCGGGCCGCGGTCGGGGATGATGCCATCGTCGAGCGCTTACCTTGGATAGCAACCTCGCTGATGCCTGGGTGAGATCATGATCGGTCCGCCGGGATTGCCGAAAATAGGACGTCGCGTGTTTTCTTTCGGCGGCGCGCCCTCGGCGCGGGCGGGCGCACGACAGCGGTGGTGGAAGTGGATCGCCGGCCTCTATCTTGCCGGGGTGCTCGCGCATTTCAGCCACCACATGGCGTTCGACCTGCCCGCCGGGAGCGATCCCTCGTTCGGCGAGGCGCTGGCCAGCGCTCCGACGAGCCTGGTGTGGCCCGCCGACCTGATCGGGACCTTGATGAACCTCAGCTGAACGCTGATCCCGCGCTGTTCACGGACCTGCGGGGTTTCGCGGCGGCGAACCGGGACGATTGGGAAAGCGGCGGCTGCGGGCGCGCGCCAACCGGACGCCGACGGCGAGGACCACCAGCAACAGCAGCCCGCCGACCAGCCACCATTTCGATGGCGGCTCCGTCGGCCCGGTCTGCTCCGCGGCGCCGACGCGGACCGTGACCCGGGCGATTTCGCTCGCCGAGCGCGCCTCGGCGCTCCACATCCCGTCGCTGTCGGCGGGAAATTCGAACTTGCCCCTGCTGTCGGTGCGGCCGGTCAGCGCCGGCCGGTCCGGCCTTCCGGGGGCGAAGACCCGCACCTCGGCATCGGCCATCGGCTTGCCGAGGGAGGTCGCGAACTGCACGGTGACCTCGTGCTGCGCGAACAGGTCGAGCGCCGCCGCCGGGAACGGCCGCAGCAGGACAAGAAGGGCCGCTGCGACAGCGGCTTGGCCGAGGCGCCAAGACAGGACACTCTGCATCGCAGCGGCGAGGATAGGGGATTACAGCGATGAAGATAGCGATCTTCGGCGCCGGCGCGGTCGGCGGCCATGTCGCGGCCCGGCTCGGCGCCGGCGCAACGTCGGCGGGGATCGAGGTGTCGGCGGTGGCGCGCGGCGCCCAGCTCGCCGCCATCGCCGGGCGCGGGTTGACGCTGTGGATCGGCGAGGAACGCTATTGCGCCCGCATCCGCGCCACCGACCGGCCGGAAACCCTCGGGGTCCAGGATGTCGTGTTCGTCACGCTGAAATCATCGGTGCTGCCGGCCGCGGCGCCGGGAATCGCGCCGCTGATCGGCCCCGACACCAGCGTCGTCTTCGCGATGAACGGCATTCCCTGGTGGTACCTCTACCGCGTTCCCGACAACTTCCTGCCATGCCCCGATCTGTCGCTGCTCGACCCGGGCGGGGTGCTGGAGCGCACGATCGGTTTGGAACGGGTCATCGGCTGCATGATCAATTCGGCCAACGAGGTCGTCGAGCCGGGCGTCATCCGCAACGCGACGTTCACGCGCAACCGGTTCACGCTGGGCGAGCTGGACGGTACGGTCTCGCGCCGCATCGAGGCGATCTCGGCCGCCTTCGAGCGTGCCGGCGTCGCGGCGCCGCTCACCACGAATATCCGCGCCGAAATCTGGGAAAAACTGCTGCGCAACCTCGGTACCAGCCCGATCTGCGCGCTGACCGGCGAGCCGATCGGCATCATCGCCCGGCACGACGAGCTGTTCGCGCTCGCCAAGGCCTTGATGGCCGAAGGCCTCGCCACCGCCATGGCGCACGGCGTCGATCCCGGCATCACGGTCGAAGGGGCTTATGCGGCGGCGCCCACCACCTCGCACAAATCCTCGATGCTGCAGGATTTCGAGCGCGCCCGGCCGCCGGAGATCGACGGCATTCTGACCTCGGTGCAGGCCTTCGCCCGCGCCGCCGGGGTGGCGACGCCGCATCTCGACACGGTCGCCGCGCTGGTCATCGAGAAGGCGCGCAAGGCGGGGCTTTACCCGGCAGCGGCCTGACCATCGCCGAGAAACGCCGCAAGCAGCAGGCGCGGCGGCGGCTGGGGTGCGGATGCCGGCGGGCGCATCATCACTCGAGGATCGTCAACACCCTGGCCAGCACTTCGTCAATGATGCTCGCCGGCACTTGTTCCAGCTTGCGGCCGTTCCTTGCGGCGATATCGAGGGCGCGTGGCTGATCGCAGCGGACGATCCCGGTTGTCCGGGTACCGGCGGTCGCGAGGGGCACCGCGAAACCGGCGGTGCGCGCGAAATTCCCGCCGGTCGTAATCGGCAATACTACGGGCACCTTGGTGAGCCGATTGAACGGGCCCGGCGATATGACCAGGACGGGTCGGCGACCTCGCTGCTCGTGCCCCTGGGTTGGATCGAGCGAAACAAGGTAGATGTCACCCCGCTCCATCACAGCCATCACAGCAATTCTGCGCCGACTGGTGGCGCCTCGACCCACTCGCGCTCCTCGTCCGAGCGAGGCGCGCGACGATCGCAGCGCGACAGCAGCTCGGCCAGGGTGTAGTGAGGACGCCGGCGCGGCTCGACCACGATCCGCCCCGCTTCTACCGACACCTCGACCGGTTGCCCGGCGGCGAGCTCGACCACGGCGAGCAGTGCTGGCGGTAAAGCCAGCATCACCGACCCGCCAACCCTGCGCAGGACTACCGTATGAGACATTGCCGCCTCCGAAAAGTTATATGACGATATAATGTGGCAGTCGCCGAAGCTAGCGGGTCTTTTTAGCCCGCTTTATCGCCGAGAAACGCCGCGAGCAGCAGGCGCGCGGCGGCGGCTGGGGTGCGGATGCCGGCGGTGACCTCGCGCTCGATCGCGGCGAGGCGGGCGGCGACCGCCGGGCTGGCGCGGAAGCGCTCGGCGAGGCCGCCCTCGATCTCGGCCCACAACGCCGCGCGCGCCTGCCCGGCGCGCCGCCCTTCCCAGGCGCCGCTCGCCTGGAGCGCGGCGCGGAACCGCGCGACGTCGTCCCACACCGCGTCGACCCCATCGCCGGTCAGGGCCGAGACCGCGCGCACCGCGACCTGCCATTCCGGCAAAGCGCGGGCGAATGAGGTGGATCGCGTTGGCGTACTCGGCGGCTGCCCGCCGTGCGTGATCGAGGAGGGCGCCGTCGGCCTTGTTGACGAGGATCAGATCGGCCAGTTCGATGACGCCGCGCTTCAATCCCTGCAACTCGTCGCCGGCGGCCGGCGGCAGGATCAAGAGGAACATGTCGACCATGTCGGCGACGGTCGTTTCGGCCTGGCCGGCGCCGACGGTCTCGACCAGCACCGTATCGAACCCCGCCGCCTCGCAGACGAGGATCGCCTCGCGCGTATGGCGGGCGACGCCGCCGGTCCGCTCGCCGGCCGAGGACGGGCGGATGAAGGCCGCCGGCGCGCGCGCCAATTCGGTCATCCGCGTCTTGTCGCCGAGGATGGCGCCGCCGCCGCGTTTCGATCCGGGATCGACCGCGAGCACGGCGATGCGATGGCCGCGCGCGATGCCGTCGAGGCCGAAGCGCTCGATGAAGGTCGATTTGCCGGCGCCGGGCGGGCCGGTAATGCCGATCCTGGTGGCGCCGCCGGTCGCCGGCAGGATCGCCTCGATCAGCGCCTCGGCCGCGGCGCGATGATCGGGGCGGGTCGATTCGACCAGCGTCACGGCGCGGGCCAGCGCCCGCCGCTCGCCGCGCCGCAGCGCAGCGGCGAGTTCGTCAGCCGTCGCGCGAGCCGCTGCAATCTCATCCCGCGTCCTTCGAGACGCGCCCTGCGGGCACTCCTCAGGATGAGGATAAGGTTTTGATGGCATTTACAAAATCACCTCATCCCGAGGAGCCGGCGTAGTCGGCGTCTCGAAGGACGCACGGCGCCAATGCCGGCTGCGGCATCCTCAGTTCGCCGCCAGCGCCGCTTCGCGCGCCGCCGCCTCCTGCTGGCGCGCCCACATCGCGGCGTAGACGCCGCCTTTGGCAAGCAGCTCGCGGTGATGGCCGCGCTCGACGATATGCCCGCCGTCGAGCACCAATATCTGATCGGCGTCGACCACGGTCGAACAGGCGGTGGGCGATGACGAGGGTGGTATGGTCGGCGGCGACCTCGGCGAGGCTCGCCTGGATCTCGCGTTCGGTCTTGGTGTCGAGTGCCGAGGTGGCCTCGTCGAAAATCAGGATCTTCGGCGCCTTGAGCACGACCCGGGCGATCGCGACGCGCTGCTTCTCGCCGCCCGACAATTTGAGGCCGCGCTCGCCGACCATGGTTTCGTACCCGTCGGGCAGGCCCGCGACGAAATCATGGATGTGGGCGCGCCGTGCCGCGGCCTCGATTTCGGCGCGGCTGGCGCCGGGGCGGCCATAGGCGATGTTGTAGTAGATGGTGTCGTTGAACAGCACGGTGTCCTGCGGCACGACGCCGATCGAGCGCCTGAGGCTGTCCTGCGTCACGCCGCGGATATCCTGGCCGTCGATCTCGATTGCGCCGTCATCGACATCGTAGAAGCGGAACAACAGGCGCGCGATCGTCGATTTGCCGGCGCCGCTCGGTCCGACGATGGCGAGCGTGGCGCCGGGCGGCACCGCGAAATCGACGTCCCCGAGGATCGCGCGCGCTGACGTCGTAGCGGAAATCGACATGGCGGAAGGCGAGCGTGCCCTGGCGGACGGCAAGCGTCGGCGCCCCCGGCCGGTCCTCGATCTCGGGCTGGATCTTCAACAGCCCCATCATCTGCTCGAGGTCGGTCAGCGACTGCTTGATGTTGCGGTACACCATGCCGAGGAAGTTGAGCGGCATGTAGAGCTGGATCAGGTAGGTGTTGACCAGCACGAAATCGCCGACCGTCATACGGCCCGCGGCGACCCCCTGAGCCGCCAGGATCATCACGCCGACGAGGCCGACGGCGATGATCACCCCCTGGCCGACATTGAGCAATGCCAGCGTCGTCTGGCTCCTGACCGCGGCGCGCTCATAGGCAGAGAGCGCGCGGTCGTAGCGCTCGGCCTCGTGCGCCTCGTTGGCGAAGTATTTGACCGTCTCGTAGTTCAGCAGGCTGTCGACCGACTTGGTGTTGGCCTCGCTGTTGCGCGCGTTCATCTCGCGGCGGAAGCGAACCCGCCAATCGGTCACGACGAAGGTGAAGGCGATGTAGGTGGCGATCGTTGCCAGGGTGACGACGGCAAAGGCCCAGCTGTAGAGCCGCCACAGGATCGCGCAGACGACGATGATCTCGAACAGCGTCGGCACGATGTTGAACAGCAGGAAGGAGAGCAGGAACTCGATCCCCGCCGTGCCGCGCTCGATGGCGCGCGCCAGCCCGCCGGTGCGCCGCTCCAGATGAAAGCGCAGCGACAGCGAATGGATATGGCGGAACACCGACAGCGCGATCTTGCGCACGGCGCGCTGCTCGACCTTGGCGAAGACGGCGTCGCGCAGCTGGTTGAAACCCTGCGACATGACGCGGGCCGCGCCATAGGCGAGGATCACGCCGACCGGCACGGCGATGATGGCGCTTGCGGCGGCCGGACGGGCGAGGGCGTCGATCGCCGCCTTGTAGAAGAACGGGATCGTGATGGTGACGAGCTTGCCGGCGACGAGCAGCAGCATCGCCAGCACGACGCGGAGCCGCAATTCGAATGAATCGCGCGGCCACAGGTAGGGACGCAAGCCCTTCAGGGCGCGCAGCCCCGCGGCGAGCCGCTCTTCCGGCTCGGCCAGGCCGGTGACCGACGACCGGCCGACCATGCGCGGCCCGTGCGGACTCATTGCGGCGGCTTCATTGGGCCGGCCCCAAGGGCGGTTGCGGCGCGGCCGTCGCGACATTGCGCGGCAGGCGCCAACCGAGCAGCAATGCGGCGGTGACCAGCGCCGCTCCCCACAGGAACGGGCTGTTGCGGCCGAACTCGGTAAACAGCGACCCCGCGATCAGCGGCCCCAGCACCCGCGACAGGCTCCCGACCGATTGCGCGACCCCCATCACCTCGCCCTGCTGGTCGTCGCCGGCGCGGCGCGAGATCAAACTCTGGATCGAGGGCTGCATTGCGCCCATACCGAGCGCCAGCGCGGACAGCGCGACAATCAGGGGCGGCAATGCCCGGGCGAATGGCATCAGCAAAAGCCCGACGGCGATCAGCGCGAGGCCGGCCAGCATCAGGCGGTCCTCGCCGAAACGCCGCGTCAATGGCCCGATCAGCCCGCCCTGCATCAGCGCCGACAGCAGCCCGACATAAAAGAACACGAAGCCGATCGGGCGCGGCCCCCAGCCGAATTGCGCGATGGCCCACCAGGCGAACGTGGTCTCCATGCCGGAAAAGGCGAGAATCACGAGAAAAAACACTGTCAGGAGCCGCGCCAGCACCGGGATCGCGAGGGCGGCGCGGGCCGCGGCAACTCTGCTGCGCACGATGATCTCGCGCCCCGCCTTGCGGCTTTCCGGCAGCAGCGCGACGACGCCGAGAAAGGCGGTCAGCGACAGAGCGGCGGCCACCAGCCCCGGCGTTTCGAGATCGGCGGTTTTCAGATTGTTGCCGGCGATGAGGCCGCCCATCACCGGCCCGATGATGAAGCCGAGGCCGAACGCCGCGCCGATCATGCCCATCCCCCGGGCGCGGTTCTCGGGCGTCGTCACGTCGGCGATGTAGGCTTGCGCCGCGGCGATATTGCCGGCACAGGCGCCGGCAAAAGCGCGCGCGGCGAACAGCATCCACAGCCCGGTCGCGAAGGCGAGCCAGAGATAGGCCAGCGCCGCCGCCGCCATGCTCGCCATCAGCACCGGCCGCCGCCCGACACGGTCGCTCAGCCCTCCCCACAGCGGCGCCGTCACCATCGACATCAGCGAGTAGGTGGCGAACAGCATCGTCATTTGCAGCGGCGAGGCGGCGAAGCGCGCCGCGTAAAACGGCAGCAACGGGATGACCAGCCCGAACCCGACCAGGTCGATAAAGACAATGAGGAAGAGGATTGGCATGGGGCGCTGTTGATATCGCGCCGACGCTGCGTCGAACAAGAGCCGATCGTCGCATCGCGCCATTCTCGCGCTGCCCCCGATCGGCGAATCGATGCCCTCGCCCGCCGCTGCTCCCGCCAATCGCCGCGCCGCCGCAGGCCGGTCAACGGCGGCAAGCGGTCGCGGTTCGCCAACCGGGCCCCAGAATGAATGCAGAGCATATTCGAATGCGATCGTATGCGTGATTTCCGGCCAGGGGCTCGGCGTGTTACCCTAGCCAAGCCGGTTGCTTAGCCATTGGGCGATTGGATAGAATTGGTTCAAAATTTGCCCGTTTCTGCGGATGAAAACCTATCGACAGCCGGCGGATTTAACCGCACGTTAACCCCAGCCGGTTACTTGTGGGGGCGCCCGTTCAACCCAGGAGACTTCCGATGCGTTTTCTTCAAGCGATGATGGATAACGACACGCTGCCGATGCGGCTGCTGTCCGATGATGCCGGTGCCACCGCGATTGAGTACGGCCTGATCGCCGCCCTGATCGCAGTTGCCGCCATTGCCGCGTTCCAGCTGGTTGGCACCAATCTGAGCAGCATCTTCAACACCGTCGCCACCGATCTGTAAGCTCCGGCCCCGCCGCTCGGCGGATCTCCTCCTCGTCGTCGCCGGGCAATCCCCGGCGATCGACCTGTCCGGGGGCGAGCGCCGCGGCGGTGCGGTCTCGCAATTCGCGGAAAGCCTGCGCCTCGCCTTGGCGGATTTCCCGCCCGCCGCGTCCCGCGAGACGCCGGCCGCCAAAAATTCCGGCCCAAGCCTTGCCTGATCGAAGCCCGGCGGCGCTAGAATGTCGCGAGCGCGATGGCGCGGCCGGATCGGGAGTTGGCGATGCAGCTCGGCAAGCTCGGCGTTTGGGCGGCGATGGACGGGTTGAGCGCACCGGAAGGCGCCGCTTTTGCGCAGCGCGTCGAAGGATGGGGCTATGCCGCGTTGTGGCTGCCCGAGAGCCGCGGCCGCAATGTGCTGGTGCATTCCTCCTGGCTCCTCGCCAATACCAAGACGCTGATCGTCGCCCCGGGGATCGCCAACATCTACGCGCGCGACGCGATGGCGATGGCGAACGGGCAGCGAGCCCTCGCCGAGCAGTCGGACGGCCGGTTCCTGCTCGGCATCGGCGTGTCGCATGTGCCGTCGGTCGAAGGCGTGCGCGGCCATACCTACGGCAAGCCGATCGCGACGATGCGCACCTATCTCGAGGCGATGCTGGCGGCGCCGTATGGGGCGCCCGAGCCGGCCGAGAAGCCGCTGACGATCCTCGCCGCGCTCGGCCCGCGCATGCTGGCGTTGTCGGCCAGTCATGCCGATGGCGCGCATCCCTACAACGTCACGCCTGAGCACACCGCCGAGGCGCGCCATATCCTCGGTCCCGGCAAGCTGCTGTGCCCCGAGATATGGGTGCTGCTGGAGAGCGATGCGGCAAAGGCCCGCGCGCTGGGGCGCCAGGCGCTCGCCAACTATTTGCGGCTCGACAATTACGTCAACAACTGGCGCCGGCTCGGTTTCGGCGACAGCGATCTTGCCGCCGGCGGCTCCGACCGGTTCGTCAACGCCAATGTCGCGTGGGGCGGCGAGGAGGCAATCCGCAAGCGCATCCAGGAGCACTGGGACGCGGGTGCCGACCATGTCTGCGTCCAATCGATCAACCCCGACGGCTCGCGCCGGCCCGACGAAAAGGTGCTCGCCCTGCTGGCCCCGTCCGGCACAGCGACCGGGCATGCAGCTCGGCCGTCGTCGTCGTCTTGACGCTGCTTCCCGCGCGACCGACATTGGGTATGTCGGGTTCGGGCCGGTCGCCTGCTCGTTCGTCAATCGCGGCGCCGCCCGACAAGCAGCAAGGTCCTTGAGCCATGTATTCCGAAACCACCCGCTCGATCAACGTCACGGTCCGGCCGTTTTATCTCGAACAGCATTCCTCGCCCGACGAGAACCATTACGTGTGGGCCTATCACGTGCGGGTCGAAAACCGCGGCAGCGAAACGGTGCAGCTCCGCCGCAGACATTGGCGGATCACCGACAGCGCCGGACATCTGCAGGAAGTCCGCGGCCCGGGCGTCGTCGGCGAGCAGCCGGTCCTCGCGCCGGGCGGGAGCTTCGAATATACCAGCAGCTGCCCGCTGCCGACGCCGTCCGGCTTCATGGTCGGCGATTATGAGATGGAAACGACAAGCGGCGAGAACTTCTTGGTGCAGGTTCCGGCGTTCTCGCTCGATATGCCGCAGCCGCCCGCCCGGCCCGGCAGGCCGCAGCAGCCGACAAGGCTCAACTGACCCCGGGCTCAACTGACCCCGGGCTCAACTGACCCCGGGCTCAACTGACCCCGGGCTCAACTGACCCCCGCCGCGGGCGACGCGGCGCCGTTATCCGAAAGAAGAAGAGGGACCAGATGCCAAATTTTGCCAACCCGACCGCGCCGCAAGCAGGCATCGAAAGGATCCGCGCCAAACCGATCCATGTCCGCCGGCCGTCCCGCGAGGAAGCGCTCGAAGCGGTGCGCACGCTGATCCGCTGGGCCGGCGACGACCCCGCGCGGGAAGGTCTCATCGGCACCCCCGACCGCGTCGTCCGCTCTTACGAGGAGTTCTTCAGCGGCTACGACGAGGACCCGGTGGCGCTCTTGCAGCGCACCTTCGAGGAGACCGACGGGTATGACGAAATCGTCATGCTGAAGGATATCCGGTTCGAATCTCATTGCGAGCACCACATCGCGCCGATCATCGGCAAGGTGCATATCGCCTATCTGCCGAACAACCGCGTCGTCGGCATTTCCAAGCTCGCCCGGCTCGTCGAGGTCTATGCCAGGCGCCTGCAGATCCAGGAGAAGATGACGGCGCAGATCGCCAACACGCTCGATGAGGAGTTGCAGCCGAAAGGCGTTGCGGTGGTCATCGAGGCAGCGCATCAATGCATGACCACTCGCGGCGTCCACAAGCCGGGGGTCAGCATGGTGACGAGCCGGATGCTCGGCGTCTTCCGCACCGACCCGACGACCCGGCGCGAGGTGCTGTCGATGATCGGCACCCCGGCCGGCGGGAGCATCGAACACGTCTGAGGCCGGCCCTGGCGAGCGCCTCGCCGCGGCGCTCGAGATCCTCGATCGCCTGGTCGCCTTCGACACCACGTCGGCGCGCTCGAACCTCGACCTGATCGATTGGGTTGGCGCATATCTCGATCGCTACGACACCGCCAGCGCGCGCAGCAGCGCTGGCGACGGCAAGGCCAATCTGTTTGCGACGATCGGCCCGGTAAATCGCGGCGGCGTCATCCTGTCGGGCCATACCGATGTCGTGCCGGTCGCCGGCCAGGAATGGCACAGCGATCCGTTCCGCCTGACCGAACGTCCGGGCGATGGCGGCGGCCGGCTCTATGGCCGCGGCAGCGCCGACATGAAGGGCTTCATCGCGCTGGTCCTGGCGCTGGTGCCGGCGATGGCGCGCCGGGCGCTCGCGGTGCCGCTGCATCTCGCCTTCACCCATGACGAGGAGACCGGCTGTTTCGGCGCCCCGGCGCTGATCCGCGCATTGCCCACCGGCATGGCGCGGCCCTTGCTCGCGATCGTCGGCGAGCCGACCTCGATGCAGATCGCCAATGCGCAGAAGGGCTGCTCGTTCTTCCGCACCCGCATCACCGGGCAGGAGGGGCATTCGAGCGCGCCCGACCGCGGCGTCAATGCGATCTCGGCCGCAGCCGAGATCATCGCCGAGATCGGCCGGCTTCATGCCGAAGCGCGCGGCCGCGCCCGGCCCGACAGTGGCTTCGACCCGCCGCACACGACGCTCTCCGTCGGCACGATCGCCGGCGGCTCCGCAGTCAACATCATCGCCCGGGAGTGCACTTTCGATTGGGATTTGCGGACCCTGCCCGACGAGGATGCGGCGGCGCTCAAGGCGCGCCTCGACCGCTTCATATCAGCCGATCTGCTGCCGCGCATGCGGGTGGTCCACCCGGCGGCGGCGGTCGCGACCGAGACCGTCGTCGCCGTGCCGCCGCTCATGCCGGTGCCGGGCTCGCCGGCCGAGGCGCTGGCACGGCAATTGACCGGGTCCAACACCACGACCACGGTGTCGTTTGCCAGCGAGGCGGGGCTCTACCAGCAGGCCGGCATCCCGGCGATCGTCTGCGGCCCCGGCTCGATCGAGGTCGCGCACAAACCCGACGAATTCATCACCCGCGCCGAACTCGCCGCCGGCCAAGCCTTTCTCGACCGGCTGCTGGAGTGGGCGGAGACGGGAAAGGGGTGAGTTTTATTCGCGCGTCGCTGCGGCCAAAATCGGGGCACCGCCCCGAAGGACAACCCCGGGGGGCAGGTATACGCGCCGGACTAGGATCTTGCTGCCGCGAGTATCGCGACCGGATAGGCGTAGTCGAGGCGGTTGCCGTCGCGGCATACCGGGATGCCGAGGCGGTCGTCGGCAATCGATGCGGCGAACAGGTCGATTATCTTCTGCTCGTCGCTGGGGTTGGGGAACGAGCGGGCCAGCAGGTTTTCCACCGTGTCGCGCAATTCGTAAAAGGTTGCCCGCGGTTCGGCGAGGCCGGCGGCGCGGAACATGCCCTTCAGCCTCGGCAAGCGCGAGCGAGCGCGCATGCGACGGGTCGCGGAGCTTTTCGAGCCGGTTGAATTCGGCCGCCTTCGCCGGATCGGGCGAGGCATAGGTGTCGACGACGACGATTCGCCCGCCCGGCGCGCAGACCCGGACCATCTCGCGGAACACGGCTGGCGGGTCGGGAAAGTGGTGGACCGCGAAGCGGGTGACGACGATCGTGAACGCCCCATCCCGGAAGGGCAGGCGCGCAACGTCGCCTTCGCGCCACGTCACGTTCGTGATGCCCTTCTCGGCGGCTAGATCGCGCGCCCGGTCGAGCATCGCCGGGGTCATGTCGATGCCGATCGCGTGCCGCACATGCGGGGCGAAAGCGCAGACGACGATGCCGCCGCCGCAGGCGACATCGAGCACCTGATCATCAGGGCCGGCCTCGGCGGCCGCGACGATCATCTTGAGCGCTCCGGCATCGGCGATCGGCGCGGCGGTGCTGAACGGCGTCGCCTGGCGGGTGAACTGGTCGCGGATCAGGCTGCTATGCGAAACCTCGGTCATGCTCGCCCCCTTCCGTATTTGCGCTCGCGCAATCTCCGGCCGGGACTTGCCATCTGCCGTGTCCTCTCCACAAACGCCGGCGGATTGAAACAGAGCCGGGCCGGGCGAGCCAGCGGCATGTTCGACAGGAGAGTAGTGCTCAGATCCCGACCTCGCGGCGCACCCGGGCGCTGATCGACTGGCGCAGCTTGGGCATCTCGGCCCACGGGTCGGAGTTAAGCCCGGCAAGGCGCTCAGGCACCGTCTGTACGGTAAAGGCGTCGGGCTTGACGCCCCGCTCGACCTCTTCCCAGAACAGGGGAGTCGCGACCGGCGCGCCGGGCCGCGCCCGCGCCGAAAAGGCGCCGATCGCAGTCGCGCCGCGGGCGTTGCGCAGGTAATCGATAAAGATCCGCCCCTCGCGGGCGCGCTTCGCCATGTTCGCGGTAAAGCGGTCGGGGTAGTTGGCGACAAACCGCTCGGCGACCCATTTGGCAAATGCCTTGATCGCCTCCCAGCCGAGCTTCGGCGTGACCGGCACGACGACATGGAGGCCCTTGCCGCCGGTCGTCTTGGCAAAGCTCCGGAGGCCGATGCCGGCGAGCCCCTCGCGCATCTCGATCGCCGCAGCGCTGACCCGCTCCCACGGCAGCCCGACATCGGGGTCGAAATCGAAGGTGATCCGGTCGGGGGTTTCGAGCTGCGCGACGGTCGATCCCCAGGGATGGATCTCCAGCACCCCCATCTGCACCATCGCAACGAGCCCGGCGAGGTTCTCGATGACGAGGTAGGTCCGGGCGGCGGATCCGTCGGCAATCGCGACGCGGCCAACCACATCCGGCACGCCGCTGCTGATGTGCTTCTGGTAGAAGCACTCCTTGTCGTAGCCCTCGGGGCAGCGCACCAGGCTCAGCGGCCGGTTGGCGAGATGCGGCAAGGCCCAGGCCGCGACCGCGGCGTAATACTGCGCGAGCGCGAGCTTGGTGATGCCCCGATCGGGGTAGAGGACGCGATCGGGGTTGGTCAGGCGGACGCCCTCGAAGGCGATGCTGCCGTCGCGGGTGGGCTTCGTGCCTGCCGAGGCACCCTCACCCGGCGCGCTACGCCCGCCACCCTCTCCCGCACCGCGGGATTGGGCGGGGCCCGCGGCACTTGCGGCGGGAGGGCGAGGGTCGTTCGCAACCGGCGGCGGGTCGTACACTACCTCCTCGGCACTCTTGTCTTCGCGCACGCCCTGGAAGGAGGTATGGCGCAGGATCGCGTCGGCCGTCCAGCCGGTGTAGCGTATCTCGGCGACAAGGCGCGGCTCGGTCCAATGCACGCCCTTGCTCGAAACGCCTTTGGGCAAAGCCGCCGGCGGTTCGCGGCGCTCGATCGCATCGAGGCGAAGGCGAAGATCGCCGAGTTGCGCGTCATTGAACCCGGTGCCGACGCGCCCCGCATAGCGCAGCCGGCCCGCGCGGTCGTAATAGCCGAGGACGAGCGCGCCGAAGCCGTGCCTTGTGCCGCTCGGTTCGGTGAAGCCGATCACCACGAATTCGTCGCGGTTCTGGCATTTGATCTTGCGCCAATCGGTGCCGCGCCCGGGCCGGTAGGGCCGGTCGCGGCGTTTGGCAACGATGCCTTCGAGGCCGCGGCGGCAGGCATGGCGGAAGAAATCCGGGCCGCGTCCCGCTTGATGGTCGCTGTAGCGCACCGTGCCGCCGGCCTCGCATGGCACGATCTCGGCGAGCAGGGCCTTGCGGTCTTCCAGCGCTGCGCCCGTCAGATCGTAGGCGTCGCGGTACAGCAGGTCGAAGGCAAAAAAGACCAGGCCGCCGGTATCGCGGCGCGCGATCGCATCCTGCAATTCGGCAAAGCTCGTGGTGCCGTCGGCGGCAAGCGCGACCAGCTCGCCATCGATCAGCGCGCTGTCAACCGGCAGCGCACTGAGCGCGCGCGCCAGCGCCGGGAACCTGCCGGTCCAGTCGAGGCCGCTGCGGGTGCGGAGGCGGACCTCGCCGCGCTCGATCCGGGCTATGAGCCGGTAGCCGTCGTATTTGATCTCGTGCAGCCATTCCGGCCCGTCGGGCGGCTGGTCGGCCTGGGTGGCGAGCTGCGGCACAAACGTGCCGGGCATCGCCCGCTTGCGCGCGCCGCGCGGGCGGGACGCCGCCGCCTTCTTCGCCGCTTCGGGCGGATCGCCGGCGCTCTCGCCTTTTCCCGATTGCCACACCCGGTCGCGATCGGCGGCGATCGCCGTCATCGAGCGCCCGGTCGCGACGCTGAGCGGCTTGTCCGCGACGAGCGCATCATCGCTGCCCGGCACCGCCTCGTCGTCGCGCTCCTTGATCAGCAGCCAGTTCTCATGGCGTTCGTTGGCCGCCTTCCCGCCCATCCGCACCAGCGCCCAGGTACCGCGCAATTTCTCGCCGTCGAGCCGGAACTTGAGCACGCCCTTGCGCAAGGCGGCTTCGGGATCGCGCTCCAGCGGGGCCCAGGTTCCGCGGTCCCACAGCAATACCGTGCCGCCGCCATACTGGCCCTTCGGGATGACCCCCTCGAACCCGCCATACTCGATCGGATGGTCCTCGACATGGACGGCGAGCCGCTTCTCGCGCGGGTCGAGGCTCGGTCCCTTGGGGACAGCCCAGCTCTTCAGAACGCCGCCGAGTTCGAGGCGGAAATCGTAATGCAGCCGGCGCGCCGCATGTTTCTGCACGACAAAGGAGAGCGGGGCCGTCGCTTCCGGCTTCTTGCGCCGCCGCGCGCTGCCGGCAGGCTCCGGGGTCTGCCGGAAATCGCGTTTCTTCTGATATTCTTCGAGCGCCATCGCAGCGTCGCTACGTCCCGAGCTGTTCCGCCAGATCCTCGAAGCCGGCGGCGACGTAGGTGAAATCGTGTTCGGCCTTGAAGTCGCGGCTCTGCTTTGCCCCGTGCTCGTAGGGGCGGCTGATATAGGCGGTTTTCATGCCGTGCGAGGCGGCGCGCACGAGGTCGTTGTTGTGCGCCGCCACCATCATCACCGCGCTCGCGTCGCCCGACCCGAGAAACTCGATCGCCGACTGATACATCTCGGCGTCGGGCTTGTAATGGCGGACGAGGTCCGAGCCGAGCACCGTGTCCCACGGCAGCCCGCAATGTTTCGCCATGTCGGTCAACAGCCGCACCGTGCCGTTCGACAGGGTGGCGATGATGTATTTCTGCTTGATCCGGGTGAGGCCCGGCACCGAATCGGGCCATGGCTTCAGCCGGTGCCAGGTCAGGTTGAACCACACCTTGTCCGCTTCGGTCAGCCGGCCGGTAATGCCGAATTTCTCGAGCAGCGCGTCGAGCCCCATGCGGTGCAAGGCGTCGAGGTTGGTCCACGGCAACTCGCCGGATCGCACCCGGTTCATCGACGGGGCGTAGGCGCCGCGCCATTCGTCGGCGAACTGCCGCCAATCGATGCCGGAGATCCCCTTCGTCGCGCCGAGTGCCTGTCCGTCGGCCGTGACCGCCGAGCGCCAATCGACGACGGTGCCGAACACGTCATGCACCAGGGCCTGCAACTCGATCATCTGCTGCTCCTCCGATTACGCCAGCCCCGCCAAGCCGCGCGCCTTGTCGGCGAGGCCGAGGACACGACGCCCATAATACCGAAAGCGCGGGTCCTGGGTCTGGCCGCGGACATGGCGGATATAAATCTGCTGGATGATGATCGCCAGCTTGAACGCGGCGAACACCTGGTGCCAGCCGACCGCGCCGACATCGAAGCCGATGCGCGCGGCGTAGCGCTCGATCGCTTGGCTGCGGCTTGGAAACCCCGCCCGCCAGGTCGGCATCGCGGCGATCTCGCGCCACGCCGGGTCGTCTTCCGGCTCGACCCAATAGTTGAGGACGTAGCCGAGATCGGCGAGCGGATCGCCCCGGGTGCACATGTCCCAATCGAGCACCGCCGCGATCCGTCCGGGGTCGATGGCGTCGAGCAGGCAGTTGTCGAGCCGGTAATCGTTGTGGAGAAGCGCCGCGCCGCGTGACTTGGGCAGATTCCGGCCGAGCCAGTCGAGCACAGGCATCATCGCGGCCGCGGCGCGCTCGGCTTCCTCGCCACCCTGCGCCGCCTGCCAGCGCCGGCTCCAGCCGGCGAGCTGGCGCTCGACATAGCCCTCGGGGCGGCCGAGGTCGGCCAGCCCGATTTCGCCCGGCGCGACAAGGTGCAGGTCGGCAAGCGCGTCGATCAACGCCTCGCCGATATGCCGGTTGAGTTCCGGCCGGCCGGAGAATTCGGCGGGGATGTCGTCGCGGATCACAAAGCCGTGGCGCCGCTCCTCGACGATGAACACCGCGCCGATGACGCTTGCGTCCTCGCACAACAGGAGGCTGCGGGGCGCCAGCGGATAGCGCCGGTAGAGCACCGACAACACCCGGTGCTCGCGGCGCATATCGTGCGCGCCCGTTGGAATCGGGCCCAAGGGCGGTCGGCGCAACACGAATTCCTTTGCCCCGAAGCGCAGCAGGTAGGTCAGGTTGGCCTTGCCGCCGCCGAACTGGCGCACCGCAAGCGGCCCTTCGGCGCCCTCCAGATGCCGGCGCAGATAGGGTTCGAGCCGGCCGGTATCGAGGCGCTCGTCGGGGCGCTCGTCGATCAGCTCGGCCGCTTCGAGCCCCGCGGCGATTTGGGGCTGCATTTCTAACCTGCGTGCTTCGAGACGCGGCACTCCGTGCCGCTCCTCAGCATGACGTGCATTGTTGATGGCATCAAAGAAACGCCGTCATCCTGAGGTGCCTCGCGGAGCGAGGCCTCGAAGGACGCACCGCGCTGATCCCGCTCATTTCCGCAATTCCACGCGGGCAACCGCGCGTTTGTGGACCTCGTCGGGGCCATCGACGATGCGCATGACGCGGGCCCGCGCCCAGGCATAGGCGAGGCCGAAATCCTGGCTGACGCCGCCGCCGCCATGCGCCTGGATGGCGCGGTCGATGACGTTCAATACCATGCGCGGCGCCACCACCTTGATCATCGCGATCTCGGCCTGCGCCGCCTTGTTGCCGACCGTGTCCATCATGTGCGCCGCCTTCAGGGTCAACAGGCGCGACTGCTCGATTTCCATGCGTGACTCGGCGATCCACTCGCGGATGACGCCCTGGTCGGCCAAGGGCCGGCCGAAGGCGACGCGGCTCTTGACCCGGGCGCACATCGCTTCCAATGAGCGCTCGGCGAGACCGATCATCCGCATGCAATGATGGATGCGGCCCGGCCCGAGCCTTCCCTGCGCGATCTCAAAGCCGCGCCCTTCGCCCAGGAGGATGTTCTCGACCGGCACCCGCACGTCCTTGAACTCGACCTCGGCGTGGCCGTGCGGCGCGTCGTCGTAGCCGAACACGGTGAGCGGGCGGACGACGGTGACGCCCGGGGTGTCGCGCGGCACCAATATCATCGATTGCTGCTGGTGCCTGGGCGCATCGGGATCGGTCTTGCCCATCAGGATGAAGATCTTGCAGCGCGGGTCCATCGCGCCCGAGGTCCACCATTTCCTCGCGTTGATGAGGTAGGTGCTGTTGCCCTCGCGTTCGATGCGCGCCTCGATGTTGGTGGCGTCCGAGGAGGCGACCGCCGGCTCGGTCATCGCAAACGACGAACGGATCTCGCCGGCGAGGAGCGGCTTCAGCCAGCGCTCCTGCTGCGCCGGCGTCGCGTAGCGCACCAAGGTTTCCATGTTGCCGGTGTCGGGGGCCGAGCAGTTGAACGCCTCGGGCGCGATCGGCGAGCGCCCCATGATCTCGCACAACGGCGCGTATTCGAGATTGCTGAGGCCGCCGCCCAGCTCGCTCTCCGGCAGGAACAGGTTCCACAACCCCGCGGCGCGCGCCTTCCTCTTCAGCTCCTCCATGACCGGCGGGATCTGCCAGCGCGAGGGCGCCTCGGCCAGTTGCCGCTCGAACACCGCCTCGGCCGGGTAGACCTCGCGCGCCACGAACTCCTGCACCTGCGCCGAGAGGCGCTTCACCTTGTCCGAAGGCTCGAAATCCATCTTGGGCTATCCCTCGTACGCCAATCGTGACCGTCTATCACGCCAGCCGCGGTAGGGAGCGCCGGCTGCTCCGCGGCGCCGACGATCGCTCGCTGCGCCGGTAGGCTCGTTCGCTGGTCCCTGAATTCAGTGCAAGAACAGCTTGATAAAGAGTGCGACCTGGAACGCCAGCACAAAGCCGACCATCCATTTCAGCAAAAGGAGGTCGCGCTCGACCCCGGAGACCCGCTGCCGCAGATCCGCGACATCGCGCTTTAATTCACCAAGGTCGGATTCAATCCGGACGAAGCGCCGTTCATAGGCATCGAAGCCGGCCATCGCCTCGGCCGCCTTGCGCGCTTTGTCCTCGGGCGAGCCGGCGGCGATCAGCGCGTCGTACAATTCGGCGATCATCGTCGTCATTGCCGCCACCCTAGCAACGTCTCGCCGCAACGTCTAATCCGATCAGCGTGGCCGCGACCGGCGCCGCGTGACGCGGACGGTCGGGTCCAGGTAGGATCGCGCTGGCAAGCTCAACAAGGAGGGGATCATGGCGGCGGTTCTCAACAATGCCGCGCGCGAGCGGCTCGATGCCGGCGAATTGGCGCTCGGGGTCATCCTGCGCCAGGCGCGCACGGTCGACATCGCGCCGATCATGAAAGCCTGCGGCTATGACTGGCTGTTCCTCGACCTCGAGCACAATTCGATGGACCTCGACACCGCGGTGCAGATCGCGGTCGCCGCGCTCGGCGCCGGGATCGCGCCGGTCGCCCGTGTACCGGCCGGGCAGTTGTGGATGGCGACCCGTTTCCTCGACGGCGGCGGGCTCGGCATCGTCGTGCCGCATGTCGATACGGCCGAAGAGGCGCGCGTCATTGCCGAGGCGCTGCGCTATCCGCCGCTCGGGCACCGCTCGGTCGCCGGCGGCTTGCCGCATTTCTTCTATGCCAAGGTGGGCCTCGCCGAGACCTGCGCGGCGATCAATGCCGCGACCCTCATTGTCGTCATGCTGGAAACCCCGACCGCGATCGCCAACGCCGCCGCGATCGCCGCGGTGCCCGGCATCAACTCGCTGCTGATCGGCAGCAACGATCTGGCGATGGAATTGGGCGTCCCCGGCGGCTTTGCCGACGAGCGCATCGTTGCCGCCTACCGGGCCGTCTGCGACGCCTGCGAGGCGCATGGCAAGTTCGCCGGGATCGGCGGCATCGCCGACCGCGAGTTGCTGCGCCGCTATATCGGAATGGGCGTGCGGCTGGTGCTGCCGGGCAGCGACCTCGGCTTCCTGCAGAGCGCCGCCGGCGAATGCGCCGCGGCGATGCGCGGCTGCCTCTGAACGGCGAGGCAGGACATGGACTTCGCGATCCCCGACGAGCTTGTCGCATTGCAGGAGCGCACCGAGCGTTTCGTCCGCGACGACATCCTGCCGCGCGAGAACGACAAGCGGCAGACGCCGCACGGTCCGACAGAGGAGTTCCGGCATGAACTGGTGGAACTGGCGCGCAAGGCCGGGCTCGTCGCGCCGCATGTCGGGCGCGAATGGGGCGGCCAGGGGCTCGACCACCGCGCCAAGGCCATTGTCTTCGAGGCCGCCGGCTACGCGCCGCTGGCGACGATCGCGATGAACATCTTCGCGCCGGACGAAGCCAACATGCACCTGTTGGAAGAGGTCGCCGACCAGCGCCAGAAAGAGGAATGGCTGCGCCCGCTCGCCTCGGGCATGATCCGCTCCTGCTTTATGATGACCGAGCCGGCGCCCGGCGCCGGGGCCGACCCGTCGATGCTGCTGACGACGGCACGCCGAGACGGCCCCAATGGCGGAGATTTCGTCATCGACGGCACGAAATGGCTGATCACCGGCGCGATCGGCGCCAGCCTCGCGATCATCATGGCGAAGACCGACAGCGACAAGCTGGGGCCCGCCGGCGCGACGATGTTCCTGGCGCCGATGGATGCGCCCGGCATCCATATCGAGCGCGTCCTCGACACGCTTGACCAGTACATGAGCGGCGGCCACGCGGTGATCCGGCTCGACCGGCTGAGGGTGCCGGAAAGCGCGGTGCTCGGCCGGGTCGGCGAGGGGTTTCGCTACGCCCAGGCACGGCTCGCCCCGGCGCGCCTGACGCATTGCATGCGCTGGCTCGGCGCCGCCCGGCGCGCCCACGACATCGCCACCGATTATGCAAGGCGCCGCACCGCCTTCGGCAAGCCATTGGGCGAGCACGAGGGGGTCGGCTTCATGCTCGCCGACAACGAGATGGACCTGCACACCAGCCGCCTCGTCATCTGGCACGCCGCCTGGGTGTTGGATAGGGGCGGGCGCGGCCGGCACGAATCGAGCATGGCCAAGGTGATCTGCTCCGAGGCGATCGGGCGCGTTGTCGACCGCAGCATGCAGGTCTTGGGCGGCCTCGGCGTCACCGACGACACGATCGTCGCGAAGATCTTCCGCGAGGTCCGCCCGTTCCGCATCTACGACGGCCCCTCTGAAGTCCACCGCTGGTCGATCGCCCAGCGCGTCCTGCGCACCGGCGGCGCGGGGTAGGGCGGCGGCCCTGGCCCTTCCGCCGCGAAAAGCCCTGGGAACGGCGAAACCGCCGGGCTTTGACCGCCGCTCCCGAGTTCCCTATCATAATGACCGCTCCGCGCGGTTGCGGAAAGCCAGGTAAGGAAAGCCCATGAGCCGCATTACAGCGCTCCTCGCCGCAGCAATGCTCATCGCCGGCCCCGCCGGTGCCGCCAACCTCGATCTGTCAACCATTAAATGCAAAGACTTTCTGACTAGCGGCAAAGATAATATCGCCGTGATCATCACGTGGCTCGACGGCTATTACAAGGAAAAGGACGATCCGCCGATCATCGATTTCGACAAATTCACGGCAAATTCGGCAAGCCTGGCGAAGTATTGCACCGACAACCCGGACAATGGGCTGATCACGGCGGCGGACAAGACGCTGGGGAAGTGATTGGGGGGAAATGATCCCGTTGTGGCCGAGCCGCCCTCCGCAGGACCAGCCGTGACCGCGTCCCCCGATCCCGACGACCTCGCCCGCGTCAACAAGTGGTTTCAGCGTCTGTCCGGGCGTGTCCGGGCCGTCGATTTCGCCGGCGCCCGGCCGCTCTTCGCCGAGGACATGATCGCCTTCGGCACCTTCGAGAATTTCATCACCGGGCGCGAGCGGGTCGAGGCGGCGCAGTGGCATAACGTCTGGCCGGTCACCTCGGGCTTCCGCTTTCGCGACGGCGACATCCGCGCGCTCGTCTCGCCCGACCGGCTCTTTGCGGTCGGCATGGGCGTGTTCGAACTCGACCGGCTATGGCGAGGACGGCAGCCCCTACGGCCGTCCCGGGCGGACCACGGTTGCCTTGTCGCGCCGGGCGGTCGGCGAGGATTGGGTCGCCGGCCACACCCACATGTCGTTGTTCCGCGACGTGCCGGGCCGCTCCTTCGGCGGGAAGGCGCCGTGACCGGGCCGTCGCTCGCGACCCGCCATCATTCAGCACAAGCAGGACCGCAACTTAGCAAGGAGGAGACTGCCATGCCGTTCTACCAGAAAGGCGACGTTCGCATCCGCTACGAGGAGGCCGGCGCCGGCTTCCCGCTCCTGGTCACCCCCGGCGGCGGCCTCAACTCGCGGGTCGCGATGTGGCCGACCGCCGCGATCAACGCGATGGAGGAGTTCAAGAACGACTTCCGCGTTATCACGATGGACCAGCGCAACGCCAATGGCGGCGAATCGACCGGGCCGGTCCCGACCGAAAATGCCTGGGACGCCTTCGCCGACGATCAGCTCGGGCTGATGGACCATCTCGGCATCGATCGGTTCTTCTTTATGGGCTACTGCATCGGCGGCTGCTTTGCCGGCAAGCTGTTGCAGCGGGCGCCGCAGCGCGTCGTCGCCGCGGTCTTCCATCAGACCGTCGGCGATCGGCCGGAAGATCCGGGAATCATGTACCGGCACAGCACGGATAATTGGCTGCCCGATTTCAAGAAGCGCCGCCCCGAGGTGTCGCAGGACACGATCGACAAGTATTTCCACAGCCTGTGGCGCGTGCAGCCCGATTTCCTCTACAGCGTGCCGCGCGAGTTCATCAGGAACTGCCGCACGCCGATCCTCGTCCTGCCGGACGACACGCCGTCGCACCCGCTGCAGACCTCGATCGACGTCGCCTCGCTGGCGCCCAACTCGGATATCACCGTCTTCCCGTGGCGCGAGCCGGAGGAACTGAGGCAGCGCATGATCGGCAAGGTGCGCAATTTCCTCAAGGCGCACGTGCCGATGCGGGCGGCGGCGCAATAAGGCCGGGTGTTGTAGGGCGGGTGACCCCGGCGAAAGCCGGGGGAACTCCGCCGATGCGATGCGAACCGTCACGGCGGAAGGCGCTGCGCTTTTCCGCCCTACGCTTGCTGCAATTCCTTTTTGGTCAATAACTCAGACACGTTCTGAATGACAGAAACGAGCCTATTTCGATCATCGCTCAACAGTAAAGTGTCCGGAATTCTATTTATTGATGCCATCACATTCTGGCGAAGTAATTCAATACGCATAACAGGCATTGAATTACACCACAGGTTATAATCTATATTCACGCTAACAAAGATTACATTTTGGTGTTTCTTATAAGAAACATTGTCAGGCACTGAAGCTATGGACCGGTCGAGGATTATAGGAAATATAGCTACTCCTTTAATTGGTGAAGAGAACCTCATGCTCCTGATCATAGAAAATGCCTCATCTTCGAATTTTGGAATAATTGGTCTTGTTGTGGCCCTGGGATTTGAAACGGCTCGAACGGTAAATTTGAATGGTGCATCCAATTTTTCTTGTCTAGTAACTCTGTCACTTTGCTTATAAGTTTCCATAAGCACCTCCCGTCGTTTATCGAACGCCATATTCTTCGCTAGATTCTTTCTAGCAAGCGTAGCACGCGTAGGGCGGCAGAGCGCAGCGCATTCCGCCTTTCTCCGAGGCCTGGCATATTCGCTTCATGCCGGAGTATCGCCGCAATCGGGTTCCGGGCGGAACCTTCTTCTTTACGGTGAACCTGCTTGACCGGCGCTCCGACTTGCTGGTGCGGCATGTCGATGCGTTGCGCGAAGCGGTCGGTGCCGCCCGGCGGTCACAATCCAAGCTCACTATGCGAACCCAACCGCACAAGCTCGAGGGTGGCTTCGTCCGGCTTGCGGTAGATCAGCACCAGGTCGGGGCGGATATGGCAATCGCGGTGATCGCTCCACTCGCCGCCGAGCGGATGATCGAAATACCGTCGGGGCATCGGCTCGTCATTGGCCAGCATCGTGACGGCTTCGAGCAGCGCGGCGTCCAGACGCCTGGCATGCCGGCCCGATTTCTCCCGCTTGTAGTCGCGGCGAAAGCGGCTGGTGTGCTTAACAGTCCGCATTCAGGCTGGCGAGCAGGTTGCCCGGCGGGCCGACCGTGACCAGTTCGCCGCGCCGCGCGGCCCTCATCGCCTCGATGGTCTCCTCGTTCGGCACCAGAGGCTCGAACGGCAGCGCCTTCTCCTTGGCGATCCTGACCATCATCAGGCGGAACGCGTCGGAGACCGTCAGCCCCATCGCCTTCAAAACGGCCGCGGCCTCGGTCTTGGTCTGCTCGTCAATCCGAGCACGAACGACGGCATTGGCAGTCATGGCTGATCTCCAGGGCTACAATGTAGCGCAATCGGTGGAAAATTCAAACTGAGCACCCCAACCCGGTTGAAATCGCCTTGTTGCATATCATCTTGATGCGATGGATTATCGCAATTGCTATAATGGTCCGAGGAACCGATGATGCCGGCAAATTCCCGGCGGATGCCGGCAAACTCCCTGCTGACACGCAAAAACTCCCTGCTCGGGCCGCCAAAATTCCCTGCTCGCGAGCCGACGGCGGCACCTGAAACCGAGCCGGATCAAGCCCTTGTGCTCGATCTGCCGATCGCGGCGAGGAAATTTTCCCTGCCGGCAGGGAAACGACGGGAGGCCTGCACATCTCGCCGGTGGACCGCTTGCCGTTGGCGGGCTACGCTGCGCTCATCCGCCCTGCCGATCGGGCCGGCTCAAGGAGAGACCCCATGCCGTTCTATGAAAAAGGCGATGTTCGCATTCATTACGAGGAGGCCGGTTCCGGCTTTCCGCTCTTGGTCATCCCCGGCGGCGGCTTGAACTCGACGATCGCGGCGCTGGCGGCGAGCCACCCGTTCAACCCGATGGTCGAGTTCAAGGACGAGTTCCGCGTCATCGCGGCCGATCTGCGCAACGCCAAGGGCGGCCAGTTCGACGGGGCCGCTCGAAGCGGACCGGCCGTGGGACGCCTATACCGACGACCATATCGGCCTGATGGACCACCTCGGCATCGGCAAGTTCATGGTGATGGGGTTCTGCATCGGCGGCCCGTTCATCTGGAACCTCTTGAAGCGAGCCGGCGACCGCGTCATCGCGGCGGTGCCGGTGCAGCCGAGCGGCTATCGCCACGAGATGCCCAATCTCTCCTACAACAACAACATGAAGGGCTGGGGCCCGGAACTGTGCGAACGCCGCCCCGACATCACGATGGCCCAGGTCGACGCGTTTCTGACCAACATGTACACCGGCGACCGCGCCGACTTTGTGTACACCGTGACCCGCGAATTTGTGCGCAACTGCCAGACACCGATCCTCGTGATGCCGGACGACGTGCTCGGCCATCCGCTGGTCGTCGCGATGGAGAGCGTCTATCTCGCGCCGAACGCGCAGGTCAGTCTCTACCCGTGGAAGACCAACCCGAAGCAGATCCAGATCGCACTGCGCCACGTGCGAGGGTTCCTCAGGGACAACCGCCCGGCGGTGGCAGCGCGGCCGCTCGCCGCCGCCGCCCAGTAGCGCGGGATTAAGGAGAAACCCCATGCCGTTCTATGAAAAAGGCGACGTTCGCATCCATTACGAGGAGGCCGGCTCCGGCTTCCCGCTCATGGTCATCCCCGGCGGCGGGCTGAACTCGACGGTCGCGGGCCTGGCGACCCACCCGTTCAACCCGATCGACGAGTTCAAGGGCGAGTACCGCGTCATCACGGCCGATCTGCGCAACGCCAATGGCGGCCGGTCCACCGGGCCGCTCGAGACCGGCCGGCCGTGGGACGCCTATACCGACGACCATATCGGCCTGATGGACCACCTCGGCATAAGCGAGTTCCTGGTGCTCGGCTTCTGCATCGGCGGGCCGTTCATCTGGAACCTGTTGAAGCGGGCGCCGCGGCGCATTGTCGCCGCCGTCCTGGCGCAGCCCAGCGGCTTCCGCCCGGCGATGCCCGACTTGTTCTACCAGAACAACATCAAGGGCTGGGGCCCGGCCTTGTGCGATCGCCGGCCCGACATCACGATCGCGATGGTCGACGCGTTCCTCAACAAGATGTATCGCGCCAACGCCGATTTCGTCTTCACCGTGAGCCGCGATTTCGTGCGCGACTGCCACACGCCTGTTCTGGTATTGCCGGACGACGTGCCGGCCCACCCCTACGCCGTCGCGATGGAGAGCGCGCTGCTCGCGCCCAACGCGCAGGTCAGCCTCTACCCGTGGAAGGACACGCCGGACAAGATCCCGCTGGCGGTGCGCCACATCCGCACCTTCCTCAAGGCAAACCGGCCGGCGGCGGCCGCCCGATAAAGTGGGGGCGCGTCCCGGCATCGGCATCATCGTCGCCGGGTTTGCCGGTTGCCGCGGGGCGAGGCAGCGCTTAGCTTTTGCGATGAGTTTGTGGCGGGAGGTCAGAGATGGGCGAGACGGTTCAGATCCGCGAAGTGGGGATGCGCGACGGCTTGCAGAGCATCGCCGACATCATGCCGACCGAAACCAAGCTCGCCTGGCTCGATGCCGAATATGCCGCCGGGGTGCGCGAGATCGAGGTCGCCTCGTTCGTGCCGCCGAAGCTCTTGCCGCAGCTTGCCGACGCCGAGGCGGTGGTGCGCCATGCGCTGACCCTGCCGGGGCTCACCGTCTCGGCGCTGATCCCCAATCTGCGCGGCGCCGAGCGCGGCCTCGCGCTTGGCGTGCATGAGATGAATTTCGTGCTGTCGGTCAGCGAGGGCCACAACCGCTCGAATGTCCGCCGCGGCACCGGCGAGTCGATCGAGGATTTCCGCCGCGTCGTCGCTCTGTGCCGCGAGCAGGGCGGCGATAAGCGGCCAAAGATCAATTGCGGGCTGGCGACCGCCTTCGGCTGCACGATCGAGGGCGATGTCGACGAGGACCGGGTGCGGCGCATCGCCGGCGAGGTCGCCGCGGCCGGGGCCGACGGGATCATCCTCGCCGACACGGTCGGCTACGGCCAGCCGGCGGCGATCGGCCGCGTCTTCCGCCGGGTCATCGCCGATGTCGCACCATTGCCGGTCGCCGCCCATTTCCACGACACGCGCGGGCTCGGCATCGCCAACGTGCTCGCCGCCTTCGAAGCCGGCTGCCGCGCCTTCGACGCCTCGTTGGGCGGGTTCGGCGGCTGCCCCTACGCGCCGGGCGCGACCGGCAACATCGTGCTCGAAGACACCGTCTTCATGTTCGAGGCGATGGGCTGCGCGACCGGGATCGACATCGAAAAACTCGCCGCGGTGCGCGACATCGTCGCCCGCGCGCTGCCCGATGTGACGCTCTACGGCGCGATCGCCAAGGCCGGCCTGCCGCGCAATTTCCACCCGGTCGCCCAGGCGGCCTGACCGCACCCGCCGGAAAGGACTTGGAGGCCGTCGCGGGCGCTGCCCGCGAGGCCGGTCTGCGCCCGCCGGATTTCGCCTGCCAAAGATCCCGTTCGCCGTTGGATCGAAGCGTATCCATTTAACCTAAAATATAACCCAAAACACGCCAGAAAAACCTATTGGCGATTACTCTAGAGTTAACACTTGATTAACGATTAGATCATCAAATCGTGAAGATTATAAATGCAGCACGGCGTTGGGATACGGCAGGTCCATCATGACCATCGCGGCGCATCATCACGACGGCGATTTGTCGAGCGATCCCGGCCTCGCAGCGCAACAGGCGAAGGCGCCGGACCCGGGCAGGGTGATCGCCGCGGGGCCGCCGTCGGCCAAGGCGACGCCCCGCCTCTGCTGGCAGGCCGGCCAGCTGCGACGGGCCTTCGACAACGGCGAATTGCTGCTGCACTACCAGCCGGTCGTGCGCCTCGGCGACGGGGGGATGATCGGCGCCGAAGCCTTGCTGCGCTGGAACCATCCGAGCGAGGGCCTGGTCGCTCCCGCCGCCTTCCTCCCGGTCCTCGATCGGAGCGGCTTGATCGTCGAAATCGGCAGCTGGGCGATCCGCGAGGCGGTCCGCCAGGTCGAATCCTGGCACGTGCTGTACGGGCGGGACATCGTCAACTGGGTCAGCGTCAATCTCTCGGCGCGGCAGTTTGATGATCCCTCGCGGCTCTTGGCAACGGTGCGTACGATCGATGAATGCGGGTTCTCGATGCACCGTTTGGGGCTCGAGATCGCCGAGGGCGCCCTGATGCGCAACCCGGAGATCACCCGCGCGGCTCTCGCGGAACTCCATGAGCTGGGGCTGCGCCTTGCCATCGACGATTTCGGAACCGGCTACTCCTCCCTCGAGAGCCTGCGGCATTATCCGGTCAACACGATCAAGATCGATGCCGAGTTCATCGCCCAGATCGGGAATGCCGAAGGCGACAAGCTGCTTCAGGCATTGCTGAACATCGTCCACGCCCATGGCGCAGCGATCATTGCCGAAGGTATCGAGACCGCGGCGCAGTGCGATTTTCTGCTCGGCAACGGCTGCGGCTTAGGACAGGGCTATCTGTTCGCCGAGCCGATGGACGGCGCGCTGCTCGGCGCTTATGCCTTGACCCACGCCGTCAAGGCGGATCGCGGGCCGAATCGAACCCGGTTGACCGGGTAGGTCGGTCAATCCCCCGACATCAACAGGTCCGTGACCGGCAGGGTGAGCCAATGCGGCGCGTAGCGCCCGGCCAGCGCCATCAGGCGGTTCATCATGCCGGTGATCGCGACGCGGCGTCCCGCGGCCAGGCCGCGATAGCCGAGGCGCGCGACATCCTCGGCGCGCATCATCCGGCGCAAGCGCCGCGCCATCACCGAGTGGTCGGCCCCGGCGACGGTGAAGAAATTGGTCGCGGTCGCGCCGGGGCAAAGCGTCGTCACGCTGACCCCGGTCGCGCGCAGCTCATAGGCCAGGGCTTCGCCGAGGCTCAGCACATAGGCTTTGCTGGCGAAATACGCCGCCATGCGCGGGCCCGGCTGAAACGCGGCGACCGAGGCGACCAGCATGATCCGCCCGTGCCCGCGCTTGATCATGCCGGGCAATAAGAGTCGGGTCAGCTCGGTCAATGCCACGATGTTGACCTGGAGGATGTCGCCGATCCGTGCCGGGTCGCAGCGATCGAAGCGGCCGGCCGCGCCGAGCCCGGCATTGTTGACCAGGATTTCGACCGCGAGGCCGCGGCGCGCGATGTCGTCGGCGAGGGCGGCAGCCGCACCCGGCTTGCCGAGATCGGCCGCGATCACCGTCGCAGCGGCGCCCAGAGCCTGCAGCTCGGCGGCGAGCGCCTCCATCGGCGCGACGCTGCGCGCGGCGAGAACGAGATCGTGCCCGTGGCGCGCCAGCTCGCGCGCCAGCTCGGCGCCGATGCCGCCGGACGCGCCAGTGACCAGGGCAAGGGGACGCGCGCTGCTGTCCATGGCCGCCCCGCCGCCGGCTATGCGCCGCCCCGGCGTTCCAGGAAGTCGAGCGTCGCCTCGGCCGAGACATCGGCATGGGTCGCGGCGACGTGGTAGGAATTGCCGGGCAATACCAGGAGCTCGGAACCGGCGATCTGCTGCTGCCAGGCGCGCATGTCGGCGACCGAGCCGAGCCCGCTGTCCTCGGTGGTGATGACCAGGGTCGGGCAGGCGATCTTCGGGATGTCAGCGCGGATATCGGCGCAGGCGATCGTCCCCATGAAGCCGAGTTGGGTGGAAACCGCGGTGCGGCCCATATATCTGACCCAGAAATCGAACCCTTCCGGCGGGAAGGCGCTGCCGAGCCGGTTGGCCATGTTCTGGCGCGCCCACTGCTCGACCCCGTGCGTCTCCAGATCGCGAACCAGCTCGGGGACCCGCTCGGCGACGCCCTGGCGGAACGGCGGCGGCGTGCCGACGACGATCAAACTCCGCACCCGCTCCGGGCGGCGCGCGGCAAAGGCGCGGGCGATCGTGCCGCCGATCTTGGCGCCGACCAGATGGAAGCGGTCGATGCCGAGATGGTCCATCAGCAGGCAGAAATCCTCGATCAGCCGGTCGAGCGTCCACGGGTAGTCGCGCGGCATCGGCGTCGATTGGCCGAACCCGCGCATGTCGGGCCGCACCACCCGGTACTGCCGCGCCAGCTTTGGCACCCAGGCCCACCAGGCAAGCCCGCTCTCGGCGTTGCCGTGCAGCAAGAGGATGGTCTCCGGCTTGCGCCACGGGTCGGTGAAATCGTCAACCTCGTAATGCATGTCGAGATCGGGCGAAGGGCGGAAATTCGGCATCGCGATCTACTCCCCGGTCTCCATCGGCAGGCTCGGGTCGTTGGACCATTCCGACATCGAGGCGTCGTAGAGCCGCACATCGGGATGGCCGAGCATGACAAGCGCGAGCGCATCGGCGCTGGCCGCGATGCCGCCGCCGCAATAGGTGATGACCCGCGCCTTGTCGAACGCGCCGACCGCGGCAAATTTGGCGCGCAGCGTTGGTGCCGGCAGGAAGGCGCCGGTCGCCGGATCGATCAGCGCGGCGGCCGGCACGTTGACGCTCTTCGCGATCCGGCCGGGCCGCCCGTAAACCGTGCCGCCGGTGCCGGCATGCTGCGGCGCCGAGAGCGCGTTGATCGTGCAGGTGGCGGGCTCGCCGATCGCGCCGAGCACCGCCTCCTTGCCGACCATCAGCTTGCGGTCTTCGCGCACGGTGAATGTCGCCGGCGGTCTCGGCCGCGCCGCGCCGGTCTCGACGGCGCGTCCCTCGCGCGCCCATTTCTGAAACCCGCCGTTCAGCACCGCGGCGTTGTCGAAGCCGTAATTGCGCAGCATCCACCACACCCGCGTGGCCCATTGCGGCGTCGTGGTGCTGTAAAGGATGACGCGGCTCCGCTCGCCGACGCCGAACCGGCCCATCGCCGCGGCGAATTGCTCAGGCCCCGGCAGCATGAAGCGCAGCTTCGGATGCGGCGCCGACAGGTCGGCCTGCAGGTCGATGAACTGGGCGCCCGGGATGTGGCCCTTCTCGAAATCCTCAAGCCCGGGCTTGACCGTATACCCGATATCCGGATTTGGAATCAGGTGGATCGTGCAATCGAGGACGCGCAATTCGGGATCGCCCTGATGGGAAGCGAGCCACGCGCTCTCGACCAGAAACTCGGGATGGACAAAGCCCTCGGGATTAGACACTGGCGCCGCACTCATGTCAGCCTCCGCCGTTGCTGGGCTGATCGTGCCCCCCGTCTGGCGCCGGAGGCAAGCCCGCCGTGCTACCATCGCGCCGGCCAGGGAGTTGCCGGAAGGAGCGTGCATCGTGGCGAGCCGTATCAACCGCGCGATCGAGCTGTTGGCGCAGGACCAGGCGATCTATTACCTCGGCGCCCATAGCGGCCATGTCCTGAGCCGCGCGCAAGGCCGCGCCGATTCCGGCACCTGGGCCGACTACATCAATGTCGGGATGGAGCACGGCGCCTTCGACATGGCGGGCCTCGCCGAATACCTTGAGGGCTTGGTTGAGGGCGGCCCGACGCGCTCCGGCCATCGCACCCCGACGGTCATCGTCGAGGCGCCGGTCAACGGCACCGACGAAGCCAATGTCCGCTACAACGCCTGGCAGTTCCGCCAGATCCTCGGGCGCGGCGCGCATGGCCTCCTCTTGTGCCAGGCGGAGACCGCCGGCGCGGTGCGCGCCTTTGTCGAAAGCTGCCGCTACCCGCATCATCTGGCGGGCGTCGATCCGGCATTGCCGACCCCGCTCGCCCGGCTGCGCGGTGCGGCGGCCGTGGCGCGGCGGAGTGAAGGCGCCCTCGGCACCGGCACGCGCGGGCGCGGCTCGGAAGCGACCGCCGCGCCGATCTGGGGGATCTCGGAGGCGGAGTACCGCGAGCGCTGCGACCCGTGGCCGCTCAACCCCGCGGGCGAGCTGTTGCTCGGGGTCAAGCTCGAAAGCCCGGAGGGGATCGCGCACTGCGAAGAAATCCTCGCCACCCCCGGCCTCGGCTTCGCCGAATTGGGCCCGGGCGACCTCAGCCTTGCGCTCGGCTATCGCGAGATGCCGCGCGACAGCTACCCGCCCGAGATGCAGGAGGCGCGCGAGCGCGTGTTCCGTGCCTGCCGCGCCAACCGCATCGCGTTTCTCGAAACCGGCACGCCGGCCAACATCGCAGCAAAGCTCGACGAAGGGGTGCGGGTCATCGCCGGCCACAGCGAAGAAGCCGCCCGCCTCGGCCGCGCCCACCAGGAGCGCACGATGCCGGTGTAGTCGGCGGGAACCGCGGGCTCCTATCTGCCCCAATGCCTTTGAAGCAGAAGCGCCGCTGCAAATACGGCTGCGTTGGGAGTGCGACGAACAGTTTGCCAGCTTGCGAGCGCGTCGCGGGCGGATGCTACGTGAGTTGCCGCGTCCAGCCGATGCCAAGATCCGCTCACTCGGTTACAACCTCGACATAAGGCCAGCGGTCGCTTTCATTGTGGACCATCGCGCGAAGTTCTTCCGCAACGCGGTGCAGGCGGGCGATCTTGCTCTTGGAAGGCTTGAGATCATCCTTCGCGATCAGCCCAATCCATACCGCCGGCGCCCCAGTAGAGTCCTCGCCAAAGCGGAATTCAACTCGGGACACGTCTTCCGGCAAGCGCAGGTTGCGCACCATTTGATGGAAGCGCTTGGCCTCATCGCCCGCCGCGGCGCCGGTCCCAGACGCGGCTTCGGGATGGACATCCGGAGTATCAGCCATGCCCCATTATAGCCCGCCGGCGCAGGGATGAAACCGAATGTCCGCTGGTTGGGAGGCTCAGCGCCTTGCCGCGAGGCGATTCTCGTGCACCTGTAGGTGACAATAGGCGGCGCGCAGCAGCGGCGTGTCGACCGCGAGCCCGCGGGCGCGGCGGAGCATGTCGCCGAGGATCGCGTCGGCCTCGGTGCGCCGGCCGGCTTCGAGGTCGTGGCGCATCGAGGCGCTGTTGACGCTGCCGGGCTCGGTCAGCATCGCCTGGACCCGCTCGCGGGCTTGCGGCCGCGGCGAAAATCCCGCCGCGGCGGCGACCGCCTGGCATTCGGCGAGCGCCGCGATCATCAGCGCCGCGCCGTCCCGGGTCGCGACGATCTCGCCAACCGTGCCGCGCAACAGGCAGTTCATCCCGGCCATCGCGCTTATCATCACGAACTTTTCCCACATCTCGATGAGGATGTTCTCGCTCGCCGGGGCGCTGACCGGGGTGCCGGCGAACACCGCTTCGATCGCCTGCGCCCGCTCGCTGATCGCGCCATCGCGCTCGCCGAAACCGATGCCCGAGAGGCGGTTGTGGTGGCGGATGCTGCCATCGGGCAAGAGGCTCGCCCCGACATAGGCGACCCCGCCGAGCACGCGATGGGACCCGAACGCGGCATCCAGCCGGTCGAGATGCACCAGGCCGTTGAGCAACGGCAACACGGCGCTATCGGGCCCCACACCGGGGCGGATCGCGTCGATCGCGCCGTCGAGGTCGTAATGCTTGGCGGTCAGCAGCACGACATCGTAGGGTCCGCCGACCCGGTCGGCCGTCGCGAGCGTGACCGGCACGCGAAAATCGCCGAGCGGGCTCGTGACGGCAAGACCGTGCTCGGCCAGCGCGGCGGCGCGTGGGCCGCGCACCAGAAAGGTCACGTTGCGTCCCGCCTCGGCAAGTCGCCCGCCGAAATAGCCGCCGACCGCGCCGGCCCCGAGCACGAGAAAGCGCATTTCCCTCTCCTCGCAGGCTTTGCGCGCGGCGGACTATCTTACCGCGCCGCGGTGCGGCCGCTGGCCACGGCGAGACCGCGCAGAACGTCAATCGCCTCGCGCAGCTGCTCGTCGCTGGGCGTGCCGATATCGCCGCTGGCGACACTGGGCTGATTGCCTTTGGGCGGGGTCGCCGCCGCAGTCGGCGACTTCTCCGGCGCGGCCGCAGCGCCTGGCGCCACGCCTTTGGGCGCGCCGGCATTGCCCGCCGGTTGGCCCGCTGGTTGGGCCGCGTCGGGGTTCTTCAGCGCGCCGCGCAAATCGGCCTCGCGGAGACGATCGGCCTCTACGATCTTCTCCAGCTTGAGCGGCGACACGACGAGGTCGGGCTCGAGGCCTTTGCCTTGGATCGGCCGGCCGCTCGGCGTCAGAAAGCGCGCCGTCGTCAGGCGGACCGCGCCGTTGCCGTTGAGCGGGATCAGCGTCTCGATCGCGCTTTCGCCAAACGTCTTGGTGCCGAGCAGCACGGCGCGGTGGCTATCCTGCAATGCCCCGGCGACAAGCTCCGCCTGGTCCGCGGTGCCGCCATTGACCAGCGCGACAATCGGTTGACCGTTGGCGATATCGCCGGGGGTCGCGGCAATCCGCTTGGTGCTGTCGGGGTTGCGGCTCTTGACGACGGTGATGTCGCCCTTGTCGATGAACGCGTCCGCCGCCTTGACCGCCGCGTCGAAGCTGCCGCCGGGATTGTTGCGCAGGTCGAGGATAAAGCCGATCAGCTTGTTTCCGGCCTGGGTTCGCAGGTCCTTGACCGCGGCATCAAGCGCGCCCGGCGTCGCATCGTCGAAGCCGGCAAGGCGGATATACCCGATGTCGCTGCCTTCGAGCCGGGAAGTGACGGTCGGGAACGGGCCGGCCGCGCGCTTCATCTTGACCTCGATCGGCTTGCCCGTGCCGCGCCGCAGCAGCAGCGCAACGTCGCTGCCGGCCGGCCCGCGCAGCTTCTGCTCGATCTCGGGCAGGCTCAGATCGTAGGTCGGCTCCTTGTCGATCGTATAGATGGCGTCGCCCGGCTTGATGTCCGCCGCGGCTGCGGGCGAGCCGTCGCGCGGCGCGACGACTTTCAGTTGCCCGGCGTCGAGCGTCACGACGAGACCGGGCGAGGCGTTCCCGTCCGGGGTCGGCGTCCGCAGCGCCTTGTATTCGCTCTCGGTCAGGTAAACCGAATGCGGGTCGAGACCGTTCAGCATGCCGGCGATCGCGGTCTCGATCAGCTTTTTGTCGGCGACCGGGTCGACCGCATCGTGGCGGATCCGCTCGAACGCCTCGCCGAACAGGTTGAGCTGTTCGTAAACCCCGCTATTGCCGCTCGTTGTCTGCGGCAACGCCGCAGAAGGCGCAAGGAAGACGATCAGGGCGACCGCCAATGCCGATTTACCCATACGCATCAAATCTCCCAAGGGAGCTGAACGGGGAGCCTATTAAAAAGCGCCCGCACACTAGCCGAGTCCGCCGCCATTGCAATCCTCTCGGGTGGCGAAATGATGGCGGCGTCGCGGCCGCTCGTCTTGACATCGCCGGCCCCTGACCGTACCGCTTCGCCCGTTCCTTCCGCGGCGCTCAATCATGCCCGACGACAAGCACACCGCCTTCTCCGGCCGTCTCGTGATCATCGGCTTCGGCAGCATCGGCCAGGGCGTGCTGCCGCTGTTGCTGCGGCATATCGACATCCGGCCGGACCAGGTTGCGATCATCACCGCCGAACTGCGCGGCGAGGAGGTTGCCGCCGAATACGGCGTGCGCTTTGTCGAGACGGCATTGACCCGGGAGAATTACCGCACGGTGCTCGAAGGCTGGCTCGGCCATGGCGATTTCCTGCTCAACCTCTCGGTCAACGTGTCGAGCGTCGCGCTGATCGCGCTGTGCCGGGAAAAAGGCGCGCTCTATCTCGACACCTGCATCGAGCCGTGGCCCGGCGGCTATACCGACCCCGACCTGCCGCCATCGGCGCGCTCCAACTACGCGCTGCGCGAGACCGCGCTGGCGCTGCGCTCGCCGGGCAGCGAACACCCGACCCCCAAAGGCCCAACGGCCGTCATCACTCATGGCGCCAATCCCGGGCTGGTTTCCCACTTCGTCAAGCAGGCGCTGCTCGACATCGCCCACGATGCCGACCCGGCGACCGAGATGCCGGGCGACCGCGCGGGCTGGGCGCTTCTCGCCGAGCGGCTCGGGGTCAAGGCCATCCATATCGCCGAGCGCGACACGCAGGTTGGCGCGATCCCCAAGGAGCCGGGCGAATTCGTCAACACCTGGTCGATCGACGGGTTTGTCAGCGAGGGCTCGCAACCCGCCGAACTCGGCTGGGGCACGCACGAGCGGCATTTTCCGGCGGACGGCAGGCGTCACGATTTCGGCAGCCAGGCGGCGATCTACCTCTTGCGGCCCGGCGCGGCAACGCGGGTGCGCAGCTGGACCCCGCTCGAAGGCCCCTATCACGGCTTTCTGATCACCCATGGCGAGTCGATCTCGATCGCCGACTACCTGACCCGGCGCGACGGCGAGAGGGTGCATTACCGCCCGACCTGCCATTACGCCTACCATCCGTGCGACGACGCGGTGCTGAGCCTGCACGAGCTGGCCGGCAAGAATTTTCAACTGCAGAGCCGGAAGCGGCTGATGATGGAGGAGATCACCGCCGGCACCGACGAGCTCGGGGTCTTGTTGATGGGGCCGCAAAACGGCGTCTATTGGTATGGCTCGCGCCTCTCGATCGAGGAAGCGCGCCGGGTCGCGCCGCACAACAACGCCACCTCGCTGCAGGTGACGGCCGCCGTGCTGGCCGGAATCGATCTGGGCGATCGAGCACCCGCGGCGCGGCATCGTCGAGCCCGACGAAATCGATTTCGCCCGCATCCTCGAAATCGCCCGGCCCTATCTCGGCGACCTCGTCGGCCTCTATGGCGACTGGACCCCGCTCGCCGACCGCGAGCGCCTCTTCCCCGAGGACCTCGACCGCGACGACCCCTGGCAGTTCAAGAATATAAGGGTCGTCTGAAAGGATCGCGCGATGGACATACCCGAGCATGACGTGATCGTCGTCGGCGCCGGCAATGCGGCGACCTGCGCCGCGTTGTCAGCCAGGGAGAACGGCGCCTCGGTGTTGCAGCTCGAAATCTCGCCGGAGCACTGGCGCGGCGGCAATTCGGCGTTTACCGGCGGCGCCTGGCGCATCGTCTATCACGGCTTCGACGACCTCGCCCGGCTGATTCCGGACTTGAGCGACCACGAGCTGGCCAATGTCGATGTCGGCACCTACACGGAAGAGCAGTATTACGACGACATCGGCCGTCTCACCGAATACCGCAGCGACCCCGACCTCACCGAGATCCTGATCACCCGGAGCTTCGAGACCGGCGTGTGGATGCGTGAGAAAGGCGTGCGCTTTCAATTGGGGCTCGGGCGCCAGGCGTTCCAGGTGGACGGAAAATTCAAGTTCTGGGGCGGCCTCGCCTGCCATATCTGGGGCGGCGGCAAGGAGTTGATGAAGGCGCTCGGCGCCCGCGCGACGCGCGAGGGCATCGCCGTTCTCCACGACACACCCGCGGTGGCGCTGCTGCAGGGCGACAATGGTGTCGCCGGGGTGCGCATGCGGCATCAGGGACGGCTCGTCGATCTGCGTGCGAAGGCGGTCGTTCTTGCCTGCGGCGGGTTCGAGGCGAACGCCGAGATGCGGGCGCGCTATCTCGGCCCCGGCTGGGACCTCGCCAAGGTGCGCGGGTCGCGCTTCAACACCGGGCAGGGGCTCAGGATGGCGCTCGATATCGGCGCCGCGCCGGCCGGGCACTGGTCGGGCGCGCACGCCTGCGCCTGGGACCTCAACGCGCCGCCGGTCGGCGACCTCGATGTCGGCGATCGCTTCCAGAAGCACGGCTATCCGTTCGGCATCGTCGTCAACGCCAAGGGCGAGCGCTTCCTCGACGAGGGCCTCGACTTCCACAGCTACACTTACGCCAAGTACGGCGGCGAGATATTGAAGCAGCCCGGCATGTTCGCCTGGCAGGTGTTCGACCAGAAAACCGTGCACCTGCTGCGCGACGAATACCGCATCCCGCGCGCCACCAAGGAAAAGGCCGATACGTTGGAGGCGCTGGCGGAGCGGCTCGAAGGCGTCGATCCCAAGGGCTTTCTCGACACGGTACGCACGTTCAACGCTGCGCCCCGCCCCGATGTGCCGTTCAACCCCAACATCCATGACGGGCTGCGCACCTCGGGCCTGGCGATCGACAAGACCAACTGGGCGCAACCCCTCGACACCCCGCCCTACGAGGCCTACGGGGTGACGACCGGGATCACCTTCACCTTCGGCGGGTTGAAGATCACCAACGACGCCGCGGTCGAGGACGTGACCGGAACGCCGATCCCCGGCCTTTTCGCCGCCGGCGAGATCGCCGGCGGACTTTTCTACCACAATTACGCGAGCGGCACCGGGCTGATGGCCGGCGCCGTCTTCGGCCGTATCGCCGGACGCAGCGCTGTGGCCTTTGTGCGCGGCTAGGCCGCCCCGTCAGCCGACGGGCTGCGGCGCGGGGCCTTCCGGGCGGCCGCGCATGTCCGCCATGAACTGATCGAACTCCGCCTTGTCCTTGGCATGGCGCAGCCGTTCGAGGAATTCGACGAACTGGCGCTGTTCCTCCTCGAGCCGGCGCAGCGTGTCGGCGCGATACTCGTCGAACGCCCAGTTGCCGCTCGACGGACCGCGCGAGTAATTGTCCGCGCGTGGTCCGCCCCATTGCGCCGCCCGTGCCTGCATCCGTTGCTGCATGCGCTCCATGCGCGCCTGCCAGCGCTCGCCGCGGTGAGCTGTCCAGCATCCCATTCGTCCACTCCCGATCAGAAATCCGAGAACCACCAGGCCGGCCGGCCAGAACAGGATGAAACTGACGACCATCAGCGCGATCCAGGCCGGCTTGCCGAAGTCGTCAAGCCACATCACGGGGTTCATGGCGGCCTCATGTGAATGTATCTTACATTCACATATGCGCCCGCCGAGGCCGTGTCAAGATGCCCCGATCGGGCCGCGTCAGCCGGCCGGACGCGGCGCCTCGGCGATGATGCCAAGCCCGCGCAGATAGATCAGCACGCCGGCTTCGAGCAGCTCTTCGGCGGTCATCGGCAGCTTCCGCCTGCCGGCGTCGGCCCGCGCGAACAGCGAGGCGATGCCGTGCGACAACGCCCAGATATGGAGGCTCATCATCAGCGCCGGGGGGCGCATTTCCTGCGGCATTCGGGCGCACAGCACTTCCGACGCGCGCCGCAGCACCTCGAAGGCGCGATCGGCCGCGTCGCGCAACCCGGGATCGGCGTCGAGCGGCACCCCGGCCTCGAACATCGCCGAATAGTGCGCCGGCTCGTTGCGGGCAAAAGCAAGATAGGCGCGCCCGACATTCTCGAATGCCCGGTAAGGGTCGGGGCGGCCGTCATTCCAGGCGTGGCTGAGCGCCGCCTCGAACAGTTCGAAGCCGCGCCGCGCGACATCGGCGAGCAAGGCCTCGCGGTCGCGGAAATGGCGGTAAGGCGCGGCGGAACTCACCCCGGCCGAACGCGCCGCATCGGCGAACGTGAAGCCGGCCGGGCCCTTCTGGGCAATCAAGTCGAGCGCGGCGCGGATCAATGCCTCGCGCAGATTGCCGTGGTGATAACCCCGACGGCCGTCGCGATCGTCGCCCTGCCTCGACCAGCTCATGTTACGGAATCTTACATGAACGGGCCGCTTGGTGAAAGCCGTGCATTGCCGGGCTTGACAAAAATTGCCATCGGTCGAAAGTCGATCGTGGAAGGATTGGGAATGGCGACGGTGAATGTGAGCCTGTCCAAGGAATTCTTGGATTTCGTCAACCGCGAGGTTGCGTCGGGAGAGTACAGCACGGCCAGCGAAGTCGTTCGCGAGGCCCTGCGGCTCCTCCGGCGAGAGAGGGCGGCGGAGCAAGAAAAGCTGGCGATCCTGCGCCGGGAAATCGCTGTCGGACTTGAGGATGCGCGTGCCGGGCGATTGTCAACCCGCACCGCGGTGGATATCGCCGCGGAACTCGATGCTGACGATGCCGAACAGTCCGGATAGGGGCGCGCCGGGGTACAGGTACACCAGAACGGCTGGCGCGGACATTGCCGGCATCCTTCGTTACACCACCACCCGCTTCGGAAGGCGGCAGCGCCTCCGCTACGCTGAACTCATCGATCGAGCGGCAGAAATGATCGCCGAAGACCCAATGCAGCCCGGATCGCGCCAGCGCGGCGAGGTGGCACCAGGCGTGCGATCGTTTCATGTTGAATTGGCGGGCCGGAGCCGTGGCGCCGCGGCTCACGTGCTCTACTACATTGAACAACAACAAGACGACGGGAACGCTGACGTTCTGATCCTGCGCGTGCTCCACGAGAGGATGGACCCGATCCGCCACATCCTCCAAGAACCCTAGCTTATGCGGCGCCGCGGCGGTGCGAGAATTCGGTCTCGGCGCTGGTGATGAATTCGAGGAGGCAGGCGTGGCCCTCCTCGTTCTGCTTGCGGGCGCGCAGGATCGCCGGGCCGACCTGGCCGGGGTCGTCGACCCGCTCGCTCCAGCCGCCGAGATCCTTGCCGATCGCGGCGTAGTTGCCGCCGAGGTCGCGGGTGCGGTGCTTTTCGTGCGAGGCGCGCATCGCGTGCGTTTCGATCGCCATCGTCGAGTTGTTGAGGACGATCGTGGTGATCGGGATGCCGCAACGGACCGCGGTCTCGAAGTCGAGCCCGGTCATGCCGAAGGCGGCGTCGCCCATGAAGTTGACGCACATCTTGTCGGGCGCACCGACCTTGGCGCCGATCGCGAGGCCGAGGCCGGTGCCGAGCTGGTGCGACTTGCCCCAGCCCATATAGCCGCGCGGGCGTTTCGCGACATACATCGGCAACAGCTGGTCGCGCGGGCTGCCCAAATCGTGGGTGACGATCGCGTCTTCCGACGGGATGACGCGCATGAATTCCGACATTACGAAATAGGGGTTGATCGGCCGCTCGTGCGACCGCAGCTTGGCGTGCCAGCGCTGCAGCCATTCGGCCTTGAGCCGGGCGATCACCGGCCGAGCGTGGGTTTCATGCGCCTTGCCGGCGAGCCGCTCCTTCACCGCCTCGATCAGCTGCGCCAGCACGAGCTTGGCATCGCCAAGGATCGGGACCGCCGTGTCGTTGGCCTTGTAGAGGTCGCGCGAGTCGTTGGTGGCGTGGATGATCGGCTTGCCCGGCGGGATGATCGGGGTCGAGATGTTGTGCCTGGTCAGCGAGGTGCCGACCGCAAAGATCATGTCGGTTTCCTGCAGGAAATGCCGGCCGTGGCCGGTATAGACCGTGCCGCCCGAACCCAATGCCAGCGCATGGTCCTCGGGGAAGGCGCTCTTGCCGTCGGTGGTGGTCATGACCGGCGCGTCGAGCAGATCGGCGAGCGCGAGGAGTTCGTCGCAGGCCTCGGCATAGAGCACGCCCTGGCCGGCGATGACCATCGGCACCTTCGCCGCGAGCAGCATCCGCGCGGCATCGTCGATGTCGCGCTCGTCGCCGGCCGAGCGGGTCCGCCGCACAGTCGTGTAGTCGACCTCGTTGCCGGCGAATTCGGCGGTCATCACATCGGCCGGCACCTCGACCATGACCGGGCCGGAGCGGCCGTTCTTCAGCGCGTTGAAGGCGCGCCGCATCGCCGGGACCGCGTGCTCGGGCATGTTGACCGGCTCGACCTGCTTGGTGACGCTGGCGTAGGTGCGGGTCGAATTGAACAGGGGGAACATCTGCGCCGTCTCGCGCGGATGGCCGAGCGGCAGGAGGAGAACCGGGGTCGAATCCGAATAGGCCGAGGCGATGCCGGCAAAGGCGTTCTCGGCGCCCGGCCCGTACTGCATCGCAAAGACGCCGGCCGGCCGGCCGTTCATGACGCGGGCGCAGCCGTCGGCCATGTGGACGCCGACCCGCTCCTGGCGGCAGATGACCGGGCGCAGCCCACCCGCGACGGCCGCCTCGATGATCGGGGTCGTCGGGAAGCAGAACAGCGTCCTGATGCCCTCGCGCTTCAGGATCTCGGTAATCGCGTCCATGACCAGCATCGGCGTTGCTCCCTTCGTTGCGAGCCGGCGGCAGCCCACCGACTGAAAGCGATGCCGAAACCCTAGCCGGTCGCCAGCAACCGCGCGACAGGAAATCAGCATTGGGGCCTTGTCCCCCGGCCGGAGGGCGAAGGGCTTCGTCCCGCGACGCATCGTGACTTCTCGTTTTGCCGGGAGGAGGTGTTACCGGACGTCCCGCCGGTCGCGTCGAAGGCATTCGCAATTATTCAGGCGTTGCGCATTCTGGGAGCCCGGGTCTCTCGGGCGGACCTTCCTAGCGTCTTGGAAAAGCGCGGGCTTCCCGCGCCAGGTGGCGGGGCGTGGACAGAAAGTGATATCCGGCAAGCGGTCGACGAGCAAGGCAACCTGCTAGTCGTACGCCTCGCAAACAGGTTCGGTGCCACCGAGCCGGAATGGATGCCGGCGCTGCACGCGGCGATCGGCGATCTTCAACGCGACCAGCGGGGTCGGGATGGCGGTCGAGGCGCACCGGCGCTTCGTGCCCAGCCACGCGATCCGCATCGGCCATCGGCTCGCCGAGTTCGGCATCGACTAATCTCGTCAACGCGATAAATCCCGAATGGCGGGATTTGTACGATGGACTTCACGAAAACCAAACTGCAGGTGTCATCGCGAGCGAAGCGAAGAAATCTGCCGACGGGTGCGTTTGACGGCAAGGGGATTGCTTCGTCGCTGCGCTCCTCGCAATGACAGTGATGTAGAGGCAAGAAATCCGATGCCGAAACCGGCCGGTAAGGTCTGACGATGGGGTGGGCTACAGCCAGCCGGTATCGGCTTCGAGGCCCATCAGATATTGGCCGACCGTCTCGAAATGCTGTTGTCGGCCCTGCAGCTGCTGCGCCACCGAGTGGATGTCGCGGAAGCGGCGCTCGAACGGGTTCGCGTCGAAGATCGCGGTGGCGCCGGCGGCCTGGTAGAGGATGTCGACGATTTCGAGCGCGGTGTGGATCGCGAAGGTCGCGGCGAGGCGGATCGTCATCCGCTCGTCGAGGGTGATGTGGCCGCGCTCTGCCACCGCCGCGGTGATGTCTTCGAGCGAGCCGATCAGGTAGCGCCGCGCCGAGGAGAGCCGCGCCTCGCTCAGCGCCGCCTCCCGCTGGATCACATTGTTGTTGCGCAGCGTGTTGCGGGCGCCGCGCGGGATCTTGTCGCGTGCCAGCTCGATGAAATGGGCGAGCGTGCTGCGGGCAATCCCGAGCGCGACGCCGGCAAAGCCCGCGGCGTAGAGATTGAGACTGCTGAAACGGTAGAGGAGGCCCGGTTCGCGCGCCGCCTCGCCGCGGCGCGACAGGATGTCGATCGAATAGGCCTCCGGCACGAACAAATCCTTGACCGAATACTGGTCGCTGCCGGTGCCGCGCAGCCCGATCGTGTGCCAGATGTCGGTGAATTCGGTCGCGCTTTTCGGAAACAGCATGGTGCGCACCACCGGCGTGCCGTCGGGGTGCAGAAGCGGCCTTCCGTCCGCTTCGATCACCGGCACGTGGCAGCCGAGCCAGCTGGCATGGTGGCTGCCGCTGGCGAAACCCCAGGTCGCGGTGACGCGATAGCCGCCCGGCGCGATTCGCGCCTCGCCCGGCCCCGGGCCCCACGCGAGAATGCCGCGCGGCCCGCCGAAAATCTCGCGCGCGGCTTTGGGCGCGAGATAGGCCGAGGTCATCGAGCAGCCGGAATTCTGGTTGACGCACCAGGCGGTGCTGGCGTCGCTCTTGGCGAGTTCTTCAATGATCGGCACGTATTGCGCCGGCAGCAGTTCGGCGCCGCCGAGCGAAGCTGGCAGCAGCAGGCGGAAGAGGCCGCGCTCGATCAGCGCATCGACGATCCCGCCGGGCAGTTCGCGCCGGCGATCGATCTCGCCGGCAGCGGCAGCCAGATCGGGCGCGATCTCGCGGACGCGCGCGAGATAGTCGCCGGCAGGTTTGGGCGCCGGTTCGGGCATCGCCCAATCCTTGGCCGACCGCCCGGCAGAGCCCCGTCCCATTCGATGCCCCCTCGCTCGATTGCGGGTTCCACTCCACCGGGAAGCGCGCGCCGTGTCAAGGCAAGCCCTCTCGCCGTCGGGGCAATTGCATTTGACGGAAGGGCTCGGGCTCTGCGTCTCGTCATTCCCGCGAACGCGGGAATCCAGGGCCGCGGGAGGCTTTGCACAAACAGCAACGTCAATCCGGGGGCCGAACGAAGCGAGGCAACCCGGAATCCATGAACACAAGCCTCTGGAATATGGATTCCGGGCTCTCGGCTGCGCCGAGCCCCGGAATGACGAATTGTTGTGCAAAGGCGCCGCGGGGCGGTGCGTTTGCCCTGGATGCCCGCTTTCGCGGGCATGACGATCCGGAAACGGCCCAATTAAGATCCAAATGCGATAGCGCTGCTCTCGCCGGGGTAATTCTTAACGACACGACAATGATCGCGACCTAGGCTGACGCCGCGATAGCGGATCGGGCGAAGCGCGATGGCGGTTCCGGGGCCGGCGGGGCGGGCAGCATCAGCTGAGGTATCGACGGCGCAGGCTCGCCATTGGCTGAATGAAGAGCGCGTCCGGGTCTATTCCTGGATGATCGTCGCGATCTTCGGGCTGGTCTTGGTCGTGTGGATCGGGCTGTCGTTGCCTGATCTCGTCGATCCGCGCGGCAAGCCGTTCGGCTACGACTTCATGGCCTATTGGAGCACCGCACGGCTGGTGCTCGAAGGGCGGCCCGCGGCGGCTTTCGATGAGAGCCTGATTTCCGCGGTCCAGCACGCCGCGGTGCCGTCGCTGCCCAACATCATCTTTCCCTGGCATTATCCGCCGATTTTCCTGCTCGCGATCGTCCCGCTTGGCCTGTTGCCCTACCCGGCGGCGCTCGGTGCCTTCGTGCTCGGCACGGCGGTGCTGTGGGCGAGCCTCGTGCGCCAAATCCTGCCCGACCGGCGCGCCTGGATCGTCGCTGCCGCGACGCCGGCCGGGCTGCTCAACCTGCTCGACGGCCAAAACGCGTTCCTGACCGCTTCACTTGCCGGGTTTGCGCTGTTGTGGCTCGATCGCCGGCCGGTCACTGCCGGCGTGCTGATCGGCCTCCTGGCGATAAAGCCGCAGCTCGCCGTGCTGTTCCCGCTGGCGCTCTTCGCCGAAGCCCGCTGGCGGACGATTGCCGCCGCCGCCGCGACGGTACTCGCGCTGGTGGCGGCGAGCGTCGTCGCGTTCGGCTGGGAGACCTGGGCAGCGTTTCTCCACCACCTGCCGATCACTCAGGCGATGGCCAATCAGGGTGCGGTCCCGTGGGGGACGATGCCGACCCCCTATGTGTTCGCGCTGGCGCTCGGCGCGCCGGTGCCGGCGGCGAGCGGGCTGCAGGCGGCGGTCGCGCTGTTTGCCGTAATTTGCGTGTGGCGCGCCTGGCGCAACCGCGACGCCGCGTTCGAGGCCAAGGCCGCGGTCTTGGTGGCCGGCTCGCTCCTGGTCTCGCCCTATCTGTTCTACTACGACCTTTTATGGGCGGCGCTGGCGATCGCCTGGCTGGCGCCGCTCGGGCTGAAGAGCGGATTTTACCGCGGCGAGCGCGAGATTTTCCTGTTCGCCTGGCTGGCTCCGGCGGTGATGCAAGCGGTGTTCGCGGCGACCTCGCTGCAGCTCGGCTTCCCGGCGCTATTGCTGCTGCTCCTCGCAGCGGCGCGCCGCGCCATCGCCCCGGCCGGGCCACCCGCGAGTCGTTAAAGCAGCATGTTGTCAGCGCATTTCCGTCAACGTTTTCCGCTGGGGACGGTTGTGAAACCGATCGCGGTCGCCGGGCGGCGCGCGCCGACAGCTCGGCTGCTGCGGCAAACCGCCTGGCTTCTTCTTCTTGCGCTATGGGTCGTCGTCGTCCGCTACCGGTCTTTCGACCTCAGCGTCAGCGATCCCGATAAATCGCTGTTCATCCTGATCGGCCAGGCCTGGCTTGCCGGACACCTGCCTTATGTTGCCATTTGGGATGTGAAGCCGCCCGGCCTGTTCCTGCTTTACGCGATCAGCCAGTGGTTGATTGGCCCCGGAATTCTGGCTGCCCGTGTCCTGACCGCGCTGGCGGTCTGGGCGGGATCGCTCGCCCTCTTCCGGTTCGGCCGGCGGCATCTCGCGGGCGAATGGGTGGCTCCGGCTGCCGCTTTTCTCTATCCGACATACACGATTATTCTATACGGCTTGCGGAGCCGCCCGGAGACCCTGCTGGCGCCGCTGGTCATCTTGGCGTTGGATCTGGCCCTGACGGAGCGCACCGCCGGGTCCGGCGCTCGCGATTGGCGCGTCGTTCTCAGTGGACTTCTGCTGGGCTTCGCGGTGCTGATAAAGCAGACCGCTTCGTTCGAATCGCTGCTGGCGGCAGTGCTGATCAGCATCCGCCTGCCGGGTTCCGGGCGCACAATATCGTGGCGGCCGCTCGCCAGTTTCGTCATCGCAGGAGCACTGCCGGCGGCTTGCTTCATCGGATACTTTGCCTTCAGTGGTGCCGATCCCGCACTGTATCTGACGCCGTTTCTCGGTGCCGCCACTCGCTTGCGCGGCGATGGCATCAGCTTCGCAGCCGGGCTGCTGCAATTCCTGCCAATGTGCAAACCAATCCTGCCGCTGCTGGCGGGCGGGCTGCTTTTGGTAGCGGAACGGCGCGCCGTTCGTGCGGTGCCAGATGCCGCCGCCGTTCGAACGACATACCTGTGGATGGCGGCGAGCGCGGCCGGGGCCGTGGCGATGCGTTCGATGTACTTTCCCTATTTTATTCCGCTGGTGCCGCCCTTGCTGCTCGCTTCGCTGATCGTGCTCCGCACCTGGCTGGCGCAGACTCACGAGCTCACGCGCGAAATTCGCTCTTACCTTCGCCGTGTTGGTGATTGTCGGCGGATATCCGCTCTTTTGGTTCACGACGTACGAGGTGCACGGTGAGGGTTTCTCCCATCTGCCGATGGCGGCGGCGCGCGCGCTGCACGCTGCCGGGCTGCGCCCCGCAGACAGGCTTTACGTCGTCGACCAGGATACCGCGGTCTACCTCTTCGCGGGAGCGACCCTGCCGACGCGATACATTCAGTCGGATCACCTGGTGTGCGATTTCACCCTGCCCGATACCGAGCCGGATTCGGAGATTCGGCGGATCATGGCGAGCACTCCACGCTTCGTGGTCATCTCGCACGCGCGGCGCTGGATGGTCTGCGAGCGGCCCGATCGGATCGCGATCGTCGATCGCTATCTGGCGCGCAACTACACGTTTCTGACGACGGTCTCGGACAGCGGTCAGGCGGTTGACATCTATTGCCGAAACGGCGCCGCTCGACGATCGGAGCCGTGACTAGGGGCCGGTTCGAATCCATTGGCACTCGGCCGCAGGTTGATCGTCGCCCTGCCATCGTTTCACCTCGTCACCCTGATAGCGTAAACTGCCGGGCCATGAAGATCCGCCAGCTGCCGCCCGTCGTGGTCAACCGCATCGCCGCCGGCGAGGTCATCGAGCGCCCGGCGGCGGCGGTCAAGGAGCTGGTCGAAAACGCGATCGATGCCGGCGCGAGCCGCATCGAGGTGGTGTTGCGCGACGGCGGGCAGGCGCTGATCGCGGTCGCCGACAATGGCGCCGGGATGGACCGCGACGAGCTGGAAATGGCGGTCGAGCGCCATTGCACCTCAAAGCTGCCCGATGACGACATCCTGGCGATCAAGGCGCTGGGGTTTCGCGGCGAAGCCTTGCCGTCGATCGGCGCGGTCAGCCGCATGCGCATCGTCTCGCGGCCATCCCGTGGCGTTGCGGGGAGCGACAGCGCCTGGGAGATCGTCGTCGAGGGCGGCCAAAAGCATGAACCGGTCCCGGCCGCGCATCCCTCCGGCACCAGGGTCGAGGTGCGCGACCTGTTTTTTGCGACGCCGGCGCGCCTCAAATTCCTGAAGACGCCCCGCAGCGAGCGCGACCAGGCGGTCGACGCCGTGAAGCGGCTGGCGATGGCGTGTCCCGCGATCGCCTTCACGATCATCGGCGACGACGATCGCGTCCTGCTGCGCCTGCCGGCCGCCGAGTCGCGCGAGGCCCGGCTCGGCGCGCTGCTCGGCCGCGACTTCGCCGAGAATTCGGTCCCGGTCATGGCATCGCGCGAGGGGTTTCGCCTGTCGGGCCTGATCGGCGTGCCGACCCTGAACCGTGGATTGCCGCGCGACCAATACCTCGTCGTCAACGGCCGGCCGGTGCGCGACAGGCTGCTCGTCGGCGCGGTGCGCGGCGCCTATCAGGACGTGCTGGCGCGCGACCGCCATCCGGTCGTCGCGCTGTTCCTCGACGGGCCGCCGACCGAGATCAACGTCAACGTCCATCCGGCGAAGGCCGAGATCCGCTTCCGCGACGCCGGCCTGGTTCGCGGTCTCATCGTCGGCGCGCTGCGCCATGCGCTGGAAGAGGCCGGAATGCGCAACTCGACGACGGCGAGCACTGCGGCATTGGCGGCCTTCCGCCCGGGCGACGGCGTGCCGTCGCCGGGGATGGCGCCGCGTTTCGCGTTTCCCGCGAATGCCCTGCCGCGCGGCCTGGCCGAAACCGGCAACGCCTTCCTGACGCCGCACGAGGCGGCGGAAACGGCCGAGCCGGTGGCGGAGGCACCTTCCGGTTCGGTCCTCGGCACCGCCCGCGCTCAATTGCACGGCACCTACATCCTGGCCGAAACCGCTGACGGCATCGTCCTCGTCGATCAGCATGCCGCGCACGAGCGGCTGGTCTATGAGCGGATGAAGGAGGCGCTGGCCCAGCACGGGGTGGCGCGCCAGACGCTGCTCCTGCCCGAGATCGTCGAACTCGACCCGGCGCTCGCCGCGCGCCTCGCCGCGCGCGCCGGCGAGCTTGCCGAGTTCGGTCTCGTCCTCGAACCCTTCGGCACGGGCGCGGTCATCGTGCGCGAGGTGCCGGCGCTGGTCGCCGGGCTCGATGTTCGGGCATTGGTCCGCGACCTCGCCGACGAATTGGCCGAATGGGGCGACGCGCTCGCCTTGGAGGAGCGGGTCGAGAGCGTCTGCGGAACGCTCGCCTGCCATTCGAGCGTGCGCGCCGGTCGCCGCCTCGCGCCGGCGGAGATGGACGCGCTGTTGCGCCAGATGGAGACGACGCCGAACAGCGGCCAGTGCAACCACGGCCGCCCGACCTACATCACCCTCGCGCTCAGCGATATCGAGCGGCTGTTCGGGCGGCGGTGAGGATTATGCCCCTTGTTGCATTTGGCCATCATGGCTATGTTGGCCAAATGCGTGAATGGTCCATCCGCGATGCCAAAGACCATCTGAGCCAGGTGGTCGAACGCCGCTCAGGAATCGCCGCAGGCGATCACAAAGCGTGGTCGGCATGCCGCGGTCCTATTGTCGAAAAGGGATTACGATCGCTTGCAGGGTCAGATCGAACCGCTGACGAGCTTTTTTGCGCGCGGCGGGCTGGAGGATGTCGAGATCGCGCGCATCAAGGCGGCGGTCAGGGACGAAGGGGAATTGTGACGGGCGGATGGTTGCTCGATACCAATGTCGTAAGCGAGTTGCTGAAAGGTGCTCGTGCTGATCGAGGGGTCGCCGAGTGGGTTGACGACGCGGACGAACCGACGCTCTATCTGAGCGTCATCACATTGGGCGAGATTGCCAAAGGCATCGGTCTGGCCGAGGGGCGCGGCCGCGACATGCGCGTGCAACGCGACTTCCTGCATCGCGCTCTTCCGGAGCAATTCGGCAGCCGCATCCTCCCGTTCAATGCCGAGGCCGCGATTGTCTGGGGCCGCATATTGCAGGGCTTGCGCGGCAATCGGGAGGCCAAGCGGCTTTTGGCGATCGATGCTCAGATAGCGGCGACTGCCGAGGTCGCGTCTCTTGGCTTGTGCTCCCGCAATGTGCGGGATTTTGCGCAACTCGGCGTCGTCAACGTCCTCAACCCGTTCGCCGGCCGATGACCGGCGCCGATCCGCAGGCCGCGCGGCGCAATCAGATCCCGCGCGGCATTCTCTACATGGTCGCCTCGACGGTGGTGTTTGCCGGGGGCAATGCGATCGTCAAATGGGAGGTGGCGACCTACCCGGTCGGCGAGGTGGCGTTTTTCCGCTCGCTGTTCGCCTTCGCCACGGTCGCTTTGATGATCCTGCCGCGCACCGGCTGGGCCGTGCTGCGCACCCGGCACTACCGCGCGCACCTGCAGCGCGGGTTGTCGCAATTCGGCTCGATGACCTGCATGTTCCTGGCGTTCAGCATGCTGTCGCTGGGCTCGGCGGTGGCGATCAGCTTTTCGGCGCCGCTGTTTACCACCCTCTTGTCGATCCTGATCCTCAAGGAAAAGGTCGGCATCCACCGCTGGTCGGCGCTGGTTGTCGGTTTTGTCGGTGTCCTGGTGGTGACCCATCCGGGCGAAGGCAGCTTGACGATGGGCGCCTTCTTCGCGCTTGCCAACGCGGTGCTGATCTCCACCGTCGCGGTCGCGATCCGCCGCATGAGCGCCACCAAATCGACCGAGACCCTGACGCTCTACCAGATGAGCGTGATCACCCTCTGCACGGTCTTCCTCCTGCCGTTGGGCTTTACTCCGCCGGCCTGGCGGGATGTGCTCGGCCTTGCCGTGGCCGGGTTCGGTAACGGGATCGCGCAGTATTGGTGGACGCGCTCCTTGTCGCTGGCGCCGCCCTCGGCGGTGGTGCCGTTCAACTATCTGTCGCTGGTCTGGGCGACGCTCCTCGGCTTTGCGATCTGGGGCGATGTGCCGACCCCGGCACTGCTCGCCGGCTCGGCGATCGTCGTCGCCTCGGGCCTCTACATTCTGTGACGCGAAACCTTGCGCCGGACGCGGCCGCCGGCGCCCGTCGTCAAGGCCGCATCCGGCGGTAGCGTCCGGTAGGATTTACAGCCGCTTTTCGAGGAACGAAGCGGTGCGCTCCCAGGCTTGGTTGGCGCAGGCGAGGTCATAGGCGGCGCTGCGCTCGTTGAAAAACGCGTGCGCCGCGTCGTAGCGGTAGATCTCGTGCGGGACGCCGGCGCGCTTCAGCGTGCTTTCCAAGTCATTGACCGCGGCCGGGGTGCACCAATCGTCCTGGTTGGCGAAATGGCCCTCGAACGGCACCTTGATCTTTGCCGGGTCGGCGAATTCCCTGGGCGGGATGCCGTAAAAGCAGACCCCGGCGGCGAGTTCGGGGATGTGTACGACGGCGGCGATCGTCAAGGCGCCGCCCATGCAGAAGCCCAGCACCGCGACCTTGTCGCTGATGCTCTTGAGGTGCGTTGCCGCGCCGCGCAGGTCTTGATGCGTCGCATCGGGAAAATCGAGGTCGGTCATCAGGTGATTGGCCTCGTCGGGCGTCGCGGTTACCCGGCCCTTGTAGAGATCGGGGGCGAGCGCGTTGTAGCCGGCGCGGGCGAAGCGGTCGGCGACCCCGCAGATCTGGTCGTTGAGGCCCCACCATTCCTGGATCACCACGATGCCGGGCCGGCCATTCCCGGTGCTCGCGAGATAGCCCTTGGTCTTGCCCCCGTCGGGGCGAAGAAACTCGATCATCGTGCCCATGGCTCGCCTCCGCTTTCCGTCCGGCGGGAAGGGTGCCGCAGCGCGTGCAGCAATGCAAACCCGATATCGGCTGCCGCGCGTCCCCGGCGAGCGCTCAACACCAGTCCCGGTGATGCGCCAGCAGGATCGATACGAGGCGCTCAACACCGGCGCGGTCCTCGTCGTCGAAGCGGCCGCGGCGCGGACTGTCGAGGTCGAGGACGCCGACGACGCGGTCCGCAGCGACGAGCGGCACGGCGAGTTCCGAGCGGGACGCCGCATCACAGGCGATATGGCCGGGAAAAGCGTCAACATCGGGCACGACAATCGATCTGCCGCGCGAAGCGGCGGCGCCGCACACGCCCTTGCCCCAGGCAATGCGCACGCAGGCCGGTCTGCCCTGGAACGGGCCGAGCACCAGTTCCCCGCCCCTCGCGAAATAGAACCCGGCCCAATTCAGCTCGGGCAGCCGGTGATAGACGAGCGCCGCCATGTTGGCGGTGTTGGCGATGAGGTCCGGCTCGCCCGCGATCAGCGCCGCGAACTCGTCCGCCAGCCTCGCCGTAGGCCGCGCGCTTCTCCGAGCCCATCAAACCGGCCCTTTCAGCAAGGGGGAAAGTTGCGGGTGGACGGTAGGGCGCACCGGGCGGCCGGGTCAATCGCGCCCGCGCCCTACCCGCGTGGTCCCGACCGGCGTAGAGTGAGGTCGCGCGGCGACGCTGGCGCGACCATGATCGAGATGCGGGGAGGGAGGTTGTCGATGTGGCGCGTCAAGGCAAGAGAGTTCGCCGCGTTGCTGACTGCCCTTTTGGCTGCGGCACCGGCATCGGCCCAGAGCCCCCAGATCGGCCAGATCGAGACAGTGTCCGGAACGGCCTCGGTCGTGCGCGCAGACAAGCACCTGCCGGCGAGGCCGCGAGATCCGGTTTACCAGAGCGATGTGATCGAGACCGGGATCGATGGAAGCATCGGCATCACCTTCATCGATAACTCGGTGTTCTCGACCGGCCCCGATACCGAACTGGCGTTGCAGGAGTTTCGCTTCGACACCAGCAATGCGCGCGGGAGCATGCTGGCCGATTTGCGGAAGGGCACGCTGATGGTGGTCTCCGGCGACATCACGCATACCACGCCGGGCGCCATGACGATCAAGACCCCAACCGCCATTCTCGGGGTCCGCGGCACAACCTTCGCGGTCGAGGTCGCCGCTGGCGGATTGTGTCAATGCATCGCCGATCGCAGCGCGCTTCACATGCGGTGCCTGCCAAGCGCGGCGGCATGCGAAGCAGAGTGCGCGACACCCCAGTACTCTTTCGTGCCGCTAAGCCGCGGCATGGTGGCGAGCTGCCCGCCCCAGGAGCAGTATCCGCAGGAGCTGTATGTGGTTTTGCCGAATGCCGACGGCAGACCCGGCTCGGGAGCGATCACCGTCAGCCGTGGCGCCACGACCACCACCCTCGACCTGCCCTATGCCGCATCGGAGCTGCGCAACGGCGACGCGGGATCGCTCGCGATGGATGCGGCCAAGGCGCAGGGCTTGTTCAAACAGGCGCTTGCCGCACGGCCGGCGCTGCCACGGCATTTCCGCCTCGATTTCGCGCTCAACAGTACCGAACTGATACCAGACTCCGCCGTTGCCTATCGGTCGGTCGTCGAAGAGATCAAAAAGCGGTCAATTTATCAGGTGGAGGTGATCGGACACACCGACACCGTTGCCAATGATGCCCACAACCGGAAGCTGTCGAGGGACCGGGCGCTGGCCATTCGCGGCGCCCTGGTCCGGGATGGAGTGAGGCCGGACGCGATCTCGATTTCATGGCGGGGCCAGCTGGAGCCGCTTGTTCCGACCGGCAGGGGGGTCGCCGAGCTGCGCAACCGGAGGGTCGAGATCACGGTTCGCTGAACTGGGCCGGTTGCACACTCCCCCCGGAGGTCAACCCACCAGTCTTGTCCGCGCCGCGGCGGATCGCGAGCACGGTGATGTCGTCGGCCTGCTCGGCGGCTCCGACGAACCGGCCCACCGCATCGAAGCAGAAATCGACAACCGTCTTGGCGCTTTCCGCGGGCATTCCTGCCAGCGCGGCAGAAAGCCGGGCGGAAGAATATAGTCCGCCGCCCGAATCCTGTGCCTCCGTGACCCCATCGGTATAGAGCAGAAGAACGGCGTCCCCTTCCAGTTGATCATGCTCGACCGGAAAGGGATAATCCTCGACAACGCCGAGCGGTGGGCCGCCTTCGGTTTCCAGCTGGCGCAGCCCGCGACCGTCGTGGAGCAGGAAGGGCCGGTCGTGCCCGGCGCTGGCATAGAGGAGTTGTCCCGACACGAGATCGAGAACCCCGGCAAAGGCGGTCACGAACATCATGTCCATTTCGCTGCTCGCGGCTGCGGTCTTTGCGTTGACTTCGGCGAGCACCTGGCCGAGTTCAGCGCCATGCCGCTGCACCGCGTCGCGAACGATCTCCTTGGTCATCGCCATGAACAGCGCCGCAGGAATACCCTTGCCCGACACGTCGGCGATGATGAAGAAGAGGCGAGTGGCGTCGATCAGCAGATAATCGAACAGATCGCCGCCGACGGCGCGCGCCGGCTCGATACGGGCGTAGAGATCGATGTCGCTGCGCTGCGGAAAGGCCGGAAAGGTGTGCGGCAGGAGACCCATCTGGATCGCGCGCGCGGCGGTGAGTTCGCCCTCCAGCCGCGCCGTCAGCTCGCGTTGATGCTCCAGTTCCTCGGTAAGGCGGCGCCGGGCCGCTTGCGTGGCGCGCAGATGGCCCCCGAGCATCGAACCAAAGGTGAGCAGCGTGATCCCGGCGGGATAAATGCCGTCGATCAGCCAGCCGGCAAACCGAAACAGGGCGAATTCGCCGCCAACCAAGACGGCGGCGATGCCGAGCGCCGCTCCGGTCGCGACCCGCGGGCTGTCGTAGCGAAGGAGCCCAATCACCGCCGACCCGGCCAGAAAAATCAGGGCGAGCTCGATCCAAAATGCGCTCGCCGGACGGCTCAACAGCGACCCGTGGAGGATCGACTGGATCAGCTGCGCGTGGACATCGATTCCCTGCGTGAGACCGAGCGGGGTCGTCTTCTCATCGAGAATTCCGAGACCGGTGACTCCAAGGAGGACGATGTGCCCCTGGAATTGGCTGGGGTCGAAGGCCGGATCGAGCACCGCCGCTGCGGAAACGTAGCCCGAATCGGGCCGCGGCGGCGTGAAATGGAGGTAAGCGCGGCCGTGAGGGTCGGTCGGGATCGAGGACGAACCGATTTTGACGCTTTCGATCCCGGCAGGGCCGGTCGTGACCAGGATCGGCGGGAGTCCCAAGGCGATGCGGAGGATCTCGAGCGCGAAGGCCGGGATCAGCTGATCTTGCGCCACGCCGAGCAGCGGCACGGCGCGCACCAGCCCGTCATCATCGAGTTCAACATTAAGCGCGGCCTCGGAACGCGCCTTCCGGCTGATCTCGGGCAGCGTGCGGATTATGGAGTTGTAGGCGGTCAGGAAGGGACGCGGATCACCCCCTCTCTGGAGAATCAAGGCGGCCCGGTGCGGTATGGCCTTAGCGGCCGACTGCTGGTCGACCAGCGCCACGCCGAGAACGGTGGGAACCTTGGCAAACGCGTCCGCGAGTTCAGCTTCGCTCGACGGCAATTGAGCGAGCGACTCGGCGGTCGCCGGCGGCAGATCGCGCAACGTCCGCGCCAGTCGCGGAGGAGAAAGGCGATCCGGCTCGGGGAACAGAATATCAACGCCGAGAGCAGCCGGTTTGCCGGCGGCGATACGCCGGACCAGATCGGCAACCAAGGTCCGCGGCCAGGGCCATTGGCCGAACCGCCTCAGGCTCGCTTCATCGATCGCGACGATCTCTACCAGGTTGTCGCCAGCAGGAAGCGGCCACAGACGCTGGGCGAGATCGAAGCCGCGGTAACGCGTTTCGCGCAGCGGCACGGGGTCCGCGACGTAGGCGGCCAAGGCGAGGGCGAGCACCGCCAGGGCGATGCCGCGCCCCGGCGCGCGCAACCACCGAGCGATGGCCTGCACGGCCGCCGTGGACGACGCGCTCAAGACCGCCGCGAGGGAGGCGCACTTTCGGCGGCGGTTCGCTGGTCGCGTCCTTCCTCGGGCTGGCCAGGCTTACCCCACGCGAGGGCCACCTCCCCGACCGTACCGAAGACCGGGATCACGTGGTGGAGACGGGCGACCGTGAAGATTTCCTGGACCACCGTCTGGAGCTCTGCCACCGCGATGCGGCGGTCTGCCGGCTTCTGCTTGACCGCGACCATCAGCGCGCGCAATCCCCCGCTGGAGATGTACTCGACTTTGGCCAAATCGATGATGACGTCGGCCGCCCCGGGGGTTACCGCTTGCAGCAATCTCGCCTGGAATTCGCCGCTCGTTACGTTGTCGAGCCGTCCGACCGGTCGCAACACGATAAAGTTGCCGAGAAGCGACTCGTCTATTTCCACGGTCGTGCTCCTTTGGGCCGGTGTTGCTCAAGTGCCGTAGCGTCTAGGACGGAAATTAGGGCGGACTGCGAGGCAGGGTCAATCTCACTGGCGACCCGACGCTGCAATGGGGAAGCGGGGTGTATCGGGAACCAAACAGTATATCATCCGCTGTCGTGGCGATATCGCGCCGGGTTTTCCTTTCCTCCACCATAGCGCTGGCGGCCATGAACAACGCGCTTGCGGCGGTGCCGTCGCGCTATGTCGATTTGACCTATTCGGCAGGCCGCCTGTCGTGGCCTGGCGGCGCGGCGCCGGCGGCTTGCGGCCGCGGCGGGGTGCGGGCCGACAAGCGCGAGGGCGACGGCGCGAGCCCCGCCGGGACCTTTCCGCTGCTCAGCGGCTTTTATCGCGCCGACCGCGGCGCGCGGCCGCCCAGCGGTCTGCCGATCGTCCCATTGCGGCCTGACGATGCCTGGGTCGATGATCCCGCCGACCTCAATTACAACCGTCTCGTGGCGCTGCCCTATCCGGCGCATCACGAGGAGATGTGGCGTGCCGACGGGCTTTACGATCTGGTCGTGCTGATCGGCTACAACACCGATCCGCCGGTGCCGGGCCGCGGCAGCGCGATCTTCCTGCACATCGCGCGGCCCGATTTTGCACCGACCGAAGGTTGCATTGCGGTCGCCCGCGAGGTGCTTGCCGGGTTGTTGGGGTTGCTCGGCCCGGGCAGCACGATCGCGATCCGGCCCTGACAAGCGGCCGCCCGCCCTGTATTAACCGGCAGCATCGCGGTCGCTGCCAGGCGCTGGGAGGAAATATGGGTCTCGCCGTCGCGATCCAGATGGATCCGATCGACACGATCAACATCGATGCGGATTCGACGTTTGCGCTGGCGCTTGAAGCGCAGGCGCGCGGCCATGCGCTCTACCACTACCTGCCGCAGGCGCTGACCCTGCGCGACGGCCGGCTCTATGCCCGCGGCCGGCCGCTCGAGGTCTTCCGGCGGCACGGCAACCACCATCGTTTCGGGGCTTTCGAGGAACTCGATCTCGCCGGGTTCGACATCGTGCTGATGCGGCAGGACCCGCCCTTCGACATGGCCTATATCACCGCGACGCACCTCCTGGAGCTGTTGCCCGAGGGCGGGCCGCTCGTCGTCAACGACCCGGCTGCGGTGCGCAACGCCCCGGAAAAGCTGTTTGTGCTGCATTTCAAGGAGCTGATGCCGCCGACCCTGTTGACGCTCGACGCCGAGGAGATCCGCGCCTTCTGGCAGGAACACGGCGACATCATTTTGAAGCCGCTGTTCGGCAATGGCGGGGCCGGCGTCGTTCACCTGCGCCCGGGCGACGAGAATTTGAATTCGCTGCTGGAAATGTATGCGGACGTCTACCGCGAGCCGGTCATGGTGCAGCGCTATCTCCCCGAGGTGCGCCAGGGCGACAAGCGCATCATCCTCGTTGAGGGCGAGCCGGTCGGCGCGGTCAACCGGGTGCCGGCCGCAGGCGAGGCACGCGCCAATCTGCATGTCGGCGGCCGCGCCCAGAAGAGCGGGCTGACCGCGCGCGAGCGCGAAATCTGCGCCGCGATCGGTCCGAGCCTTAGAGCGCAGGGGCTGGTCTTCGTCGGGATCGACGTGATCGGCGACTACATGACCGAGATCAATGTGACCTCGCCGACCGGGATCCAGGAGATCGCCCGGCTCGACGGGGTCGATCTTGCACGCAACATCTGGGACGCGATCGAGGTGCGGTACGCCGCGCGCAGCGATCGGCGCCCGGCTTGACTATGGGAGGTTGCTTTGCCTGATGCTTCCGGTTCCGGCGGTTCGCGGCCCGAGCGGCCGGCCCGTGCGCGCAATGTCTTCGGCGAGCCGCTCGCCGAATGCTGCGCGAAACCGCTGACCGGGTTCTACCGGACCGGCAGCCTGCGAAACCGGACCGGAGGATTTCGGCGTGCATACCGTCTGCACCCGGGTCGACGCCGATTTCCTGGCGTTCTCGCGCGCCGCCGGCAACGACCTGTCGACCCCGGTGCCGGCCGCCGGTTTCCCCGGGTTGCAGCCGGGCGACTGCTGGTGTCTGTGCGCGGCCCGCTGGAGAGAGGCGTTCGAGGCCGGCAGGGCGCCCCGGGTGCGGCTCACGGCGACGCACGAGGCGACCCTGGAGATCGTGCCGCTCGATCTGCTGAAGAAATACGCGATCGATCTGAGTTGAGCGCCGGCAAGCCGCGGCGCGAGCAGCTACTTGCCGTCGCGCTCGACCGCGGCCTTCAATTCCGCCTCGGGAACCTCGATCTTGACCCCGGCGCGCTCCTGCTGCAGCAGCATCGCGACCCGCGAGTCGCGGTTGCCCCAGCCGCGGTTCAGCGCCTCGGTCAATTCGTCGAGCGCGAGGTTGGCCATGTGCATCGGCACCTTCAATTCGCGCGCGAGCTGGGTCGCCAGCGTCACGTCCTTGTGCGCGAGGCGCAGGGCAAAGGCGGGCGGATCGTATTTGTTGGGCAGGAACTGATCGACGAGGCCGTCGAAGCTGCGCCGCCTGCCGCCGGCGCCCTGGCGCACCGCCTCCCACAACGCGAGCGGCTCGACCCCGGCCTTGACGCCCATCGTGAAGACCTCGGCGAGACAGCACTGGATCGCATAGCCGGCGCAGTTGTGCACGAGCTTGGCGACCGAACCGGCGCCGATCGGGCCGATATAGCGGGCCTGGTCGCCGATCGCGTCGAGCACCGGTTTGTGCCGGTTGAAGATCTGTTCGTCGCCGCCGATCCACAGCGCAAGGCGGCCCGAGGCAGCGCCCCTGGGGCCACCGCTGACCGGGGCATCCAGCATGTAGACGTGCTTTTCGGCGAAGCGGCGGTTGAGTTCGCGCACCAGGGTCGGCGAGTTGGTCGACAGGTCGAAATAGGCGCTGCCGTCCTTCATCCCGGCGAGGAGGCCATTCGGCCCAAGCGCCACCTCCTCGACCTCGGGCGGGCCGGGCAGCGAGGTGAAGATGACCTCGCATTGCTCGGCCAGCGCCTTCGGCGTGTCGGCCCACACCGCGCCGGCCGCGAGATGACGCTCGGCCGCGGCCCGGCGGATATCGTGGACCACGAGCTCGTGCCCCGCCTTTTGTAAATTCGCCGCCATGCTGGCACCCATCGTGCCCAGCCCGATGAAACCGACCTTCATGGGATCCTCCCCGATACAAGCCAATCGCTTGGTACCGAAAACGTGAGCCGTCCAACCCTCTCCCGCAATGCGGGAGAGGGGGGACCCGACGCGAAGCGGCGGGTGGGTGAGGGCGTAGAGGCGAAAGACCCTCCCCTCCCACGCCTGCGGCGTGGGCCCCTCCCTCTCCCGCATTGCGGGAGAGGGGCTTTCTCAGGGATTCTTCTCGAAGACGTCCTTGGCGATCTGCGCCGCGGTCATTGCGGCGGGCCAGCCGGCATAGAAGGCGAGATGGGTGATGATTTCGCTGATCTCGTTCTTGGTGACGCCGTTGTCGAGGGCGCGTTGCAGGTGGCCGGGCAATTGCCGCTCGCGTCCCAATGCGATCAGCGTGGCGACGACGATCAGGCTGCGGTCGCGCTTCTTCAGGCCGGGGCGCTCCCACACCTCGCCGAACAGCACGGTCTCGCTGTACTTGATCAGGTCGGGAACGATGGCGCGGACGGCTTCGCGCGACGGATTGGCTTGCGATTGGGCCATGGTTTCCTCCGGTCATGTTGGCGACTGAATAGCGCGCCGGGATCGTAGCACGGCAGCGGCGCCCGCCGACATAGCGAGGTTGGCCGTGCTGCTATGCCAGGGTCGGCTTCTGCCCGATGACACGACGTTTGCGGTTGATCTCGCGCAAATATTCGATGCCCTCGGCGGCGATCGCATCGCCGACCATCGCGTCGCCCTCGGCTTCGAGCGCTTGCGTGTCGAGCCAGGCGGCGTACACATGGATCGTGCGGTCGGTGATGATGCCGGCCTTGAACAGCGTCTTGACCAGGACGCGGAAGATGTTGGTGCTCTCGCGCATCGCGCGCCTGCGGCCGCCGGTAAAGCTCTCGCGCACCGACTCGCGCAGCACCTTGGGGTCGAGGCCGAAGGCTTTGTAGATGTAGGCCCGCTGCGCCAGGCTCGACAGGTTGAAGAGCAACGTCTCGAAGACCTGCGCGGTCCAGTCCTCGACCCGTTCATGCTCGTCGCTTGTCAGCTTCGGCAGGGTGCGATCCGCCCAGATCTTGCCGAATTTGTGGTGGAACGCCTCGTCGGTCATGACCAGCTGGACCAGCCGCTTCAACAGCGGGTCCCTGGTATGGGCATGCAGATTGGCAAAGGCGCCCATCGCCAACCCTTCGAGGAGGATCTGCATGCCGACGAGCTTTTTGTAGACGAGCGGCGATTGCACAATGTCGCTGAGAAAGGCGCCGAGCATGTCGCCGACCGGGTAGGGCGTGCCCCAGCGCACCCTGATGTAGCGGCCGAAGGCGGCAACGTGGCGCGCCTCTTCGCGGGTCTGGTTGGCGGCGTATTCCTGGGCGCCGGGATCGTAGAGGATGTCGCACAGCGAGGCCGAAAGCGATAAGGCGCCCTGCTCGCCGTGCAGGATGTTGGAAACGTTCCAGCGCTGGATCTCGTTGGCGAGGCGGATCTTCTGGCATTCGTCGAGATGCTCGGTCGCGGCGCAGTTGAGTTCGGGGAAGCGCTCAAGCGGCATGATGCTGTCGCGATCGAGGTCGAAAGGCTGGGCAAAATCGAGATAGGCGGGGTTGTAGGGGTCCCAGAAATGGTCGTGGGTCGCGCCGATGATCGCGTCGAACGCGTCGGAGCGGCGCCCATAGCGCTCGACCGCCAGCATCGCGGCGAAATCATCGGGCGCGACGGCCTGGTAGGCGGGATCATGCGTGATCGCCCGCTCGCTGGGCTCGGGTTGCGCCATGGGGTTCGCCCTCGATGCTCCGCTCCCGCAGGATAGCATGACTGAACGCGGCGGTTCACCGTCCCTTTACCTGCTGCAGGAAATGCAGCACGTCCGCGGTGAACTGCGATCCGATCAGCGCTGCGGCGGATAGCTCTGCTGCGGATAGCCCTGGGGCGGGTAATTCGACGGCGGATAGCCTTGCGAAGGCGCATAGGCGGGAGCCGGCGCACGGGATGCCATGCATTGCTGGTAATAGGCAGCGTATTGCTGCTGGTAATAGGCGTTGGTGTTCTGCGCGTTGGCGACGCCGGCGCCGGTGCCGACGACCGCACCGGAAGCGGCGCCGATCGCAGCACCCCGGCCGCCGCCCACCGCCCCGCCGAGCGCCGCACCAAGGCCCGCGCCGAGCAATGTGCTGCCGACGGCCTGCGCAGGGGCCTGGCTGGCCTGGGCGCGCAACCCGGCGGTCTGCTGGTCGGCATATTGCCGGCACGCCATATCGTTGGCGTAGGGCGTTTGCGCCATCGCGCCGGCGCTCAATCCGGCCAGCGCCAGGGCCCCGCCAAGGAGGCGTATCGTGATCTGCTTCATCGAGACTTCTCCCTCGCAAGAAAGCTGCTGCGCCATTCTACCCCGCTTCGGCAGGCGAATGGTTTACGTCAAGCGGGCCGATAACGTGCCCACAACGTAGCGCCGGCGGGTCATTCCGGCGGCAATACCTTGCCCTGCTGTTCTTCTGCAGGAAATTTACAGCGGGCGGCATTCGCGAAAGTCCGCCGTCCACGCCCGGATGTCAGCGGGATGCCGAGGCCCAACGGGCGGGCATTATGCGGCGGCGATGCGGGGCCTGGAGTGTTCTCAATGATGCGTCTTATAGCATACTGATGTGAATTTGTCAATGAGGTAATGCCTGGGATCACAATCCGGTCCGCGGCGCGCCTGCCGGCATTATGTCGGGATCTTAGGGCAGGGCCAGATCACGCCGCGATGCCGAACCGGTGCCACTGAGCCTCGCGCAGCCGCCGCTCTTCGCGCTTTGCCTCGAGCTGCTCGTCGCGCTGGCGCAGCGCCGCCCGGTCGGTCTCGGCGACCCTTCCCTGGGTGCGTCCGGCGCAGGCGGTCGGACACCGGGTGATGCCCTTGGCGCGGATGAATGCGGCCACCGCGGCCTCGTGCTCCTGCTGTGTCATCTCGCTCTCCCTTACGCCGGTCTGATGGAGCGCATGCTCGACGATCCTGCGCGGCGGCGAAATCCGGTTTTGTCCGTAAGGGAGATTACGTAGCCTTATCGCCGGCCGCCGTGCCGGGCTATAAGCTGCCCAGCCCTTAAAGCGGACTGCTGGCTGCTCTGCAATGCCGGGAGCTCGCGACGTGCGAGAGCTGGTCCGGGAATGAGGTCCGGAGGCGATCCGGCGGTCCCGGCCCGGATCGGCCTCGCGTTGCGAGGCCCGGACCTGTCGATCTTGCACTCAAAAACCGTGCCAACCGCGCCGACCCTCCTACCCGCAACGAGCGAAGGCTTCGATGACCGATCCATCCCGCAACAATCCGTTCGCCGGCATCCGCATTCTCGATTTCACCCGCTATCTTGCCGGGCCGTTCGGTACCTATCAGCTCGCCCTGCTCGGCGCCGACGTGATCAAGATCGAGCCGAAAGCGGGCGACGACATGCGTTATTCGCAGACTCAGCCCGGAATGGGCGTCGAAGGGGCTGGGACCCTCGTTTCTCGGCATCAACGCCAACAAGCGCAGCCTGACCCTCGACCTGACCAAACGGCAAGCCGTCGAAATCGTCAAAAAGCTCACCGAACGGGCAGATGTCGTCTGGGAGAATTTTCGCCCCGGGGTCATGGAGCGGTTCGGGCTCGGCTATGAGGTGCTGCGCGCGATCAATCCGCGGCTGATCTATTGCGCCGTCTCGGGTTTTGGCCAGGAGGGCCCGGAGCGCGGCACTGCCGCGTTCGACGGCAAGTTGCAGGCGATGTCGGGCATCATGTCGATCACCGGCCACACCGAGATGGGCCCGACCCGCGCCGGCTTTGCCTTGTGCGACACGATCGCCGGCATGACCGCGGCGTTTGCCGTGGCAAGCGCCCTCTTCCAGCGCAGCCATACCGGCACCGGCCAGTTTGTCGATGTGGCGATGCTCGATGCGGCGCTGAGCTTTCTGTCCGGGCCGGTTGCCGAATATACGGTCGCCGGCCACAAGCACAGGCAATACGGCAACCTGTCGACGACCGGCAAGGCGACCGGCAACCGCTTCAAGGCCGGCGAGGGCGATCTGATGCTGGCGGTGATGACCGAAAAGCAGTTCGCCGGCCTGATGCGTGCGCTTGGCCGGCCTGATGTGCTCGACGACCCGCGCTTTGCCGACTGGCCGAGCCGCAGCAAGAACGAGCCGGCATTGCGCGCGATCATCGAGGAAGCGCTTGCCGGCGCCGACGCCAAGACCTGGGAACAGCGGCTGACCGCGGCCGATGTCCCTTGCGCCGGGATCTGGGCGATTTCCGAGATCGTGCATCATCCGCAGACTCGCGCATCGCGAGGTCTTGCAGCACATCGACTCGCCGAACGGCAAGCTGACCCTGGTCGGCTCCGGTTTTCAGCTCGCGCACGACGGCGGCGGCATCGACCGCCCGCCACCTGCCCTCGGCGAGCACAGCGGCGAGGTGCTCGCCGAAGCGGGCTACGATGCGAGCGAGATCAAGGCGCTGCGGGAGGAGGGGGTGGTTTAAGGCTGGGCGCTATCCTCGCCCGCGGCGCAAAGCAGCGAGTGTCGCCCGCGGCAGGCCAAGCGTCCTGCCGCTTTCGGCGGTTGAACAGGTCAGCTGCTGTCGAATTCCGTTGCAGTGCGCCTCGGCGCGACGCAAAAAGCCCAGCCAGAGGCCGACGATCGGTGGGATGTCGGCCAGGATGCTCCGGTCGAGGGGAGCGATGGACACGAATGCTGAGCGGGCTGGGTGGGTGCGGCGAATCGCCGACCTGCTCAACAAGACCATCGAGAATGGCGCCACGACCGACGAAGAAAAGTCGGCCGTGCAGCTTGCCTATCAGCTGACGCGGCAGCACGGGCTCGACATCGGCGAATTCAAGGTGAGGCTGGCGATGATCGGCGTCCCGCCGCGGTATTTGGTCACCGGCGACGGGTTCCTCCTGCCTTTCGCAGCGGTGCGGATCGCCGAGCCGGCACGGGGCTGGGATGGCACCGAGCGGCGGAGCCGCCCGGCCGGGGCCTCCGAACAAGCCGGGCCGGACGGCCGCGAGTGCCCCGCCAGCCCGAGCGGACGGCACCGTATGGTGCCGTTCATGCGGGGGACCTTCCCGACCGGAATCGAGAACTGTGTCCATTGCGGCGCCCGGAAGCAGTGAGAGAGGCGCCGGTGCGATGACCGCAGTCGTTTTTGGTTGCTTGCGTTGAGGTCTGACGCACAACCATCAGTTCTGTTCCCTGGTCGCGCTGAAGCGAATGGAAGGCCATTCCTCAATCGTCGTGCGCAGGTCCCAGGCGTTGCGGGCGAGAAACACGGGCACGCCGTCATGGTCCTCGGCCAGCGCGCCGCCGTTCCTTAGGCGGAAGCGGTCGAGTTCGGCGCGCTCGCCGTCGAGCCAGCGCGCCGCCTCGTAGGGGGCGGCGTCGAGCCTTGTGGCGAGGCCGTATTCGGCTTCGAGCCGGGCTTGCAGGACATCGAGCTGCAAGGCGCCGACGACGCCGATGAGCCAGTCGCTGCCGTTGGCCGGCTTGAAGACGCGGGTGACGCCTTCGTCGGCCAGTTGCGTCAACGCGTGGCGCAGGTGCTTCGACTTCATCGGGTCCTCGATCCGCACCCGGCGCAGGATCTCGGGCGCAAAGCTCGGCAGGCCGGTGACCCGGATCTCGGCGCCCTCGGTCAGCGTGTCGCCGACGCGCAGGGTGCCGTGGTTGGGGATGCCGATGATGTCGCCGGGCCAGGCCTCCTCGGCAAGGTTGCGCTCGCGCGCCAGAAAGAACACCGGGTTCTGCACCGTTATCGGGCGCTCGGTGCGCAGGTTCTTCAGCTTCATGCCGCGCTGGAAATGCCCCGAGCACAGCCGCACGAAGGCGATGCGGTCGCGGTGCTGCGGGTCGATATTGGCCTGCACCTTGAACACAAACCCGGCAACCGCCGCTTCCTCGGGCATGATGGGTCGCGGCCCGTCGGCGCCCACGGCCGGCTGCGGCCGCGGCGGCGGGGCCAGATCGGCGACGCCGCGCAAGAGTTCGCGCACGCCGAAATTGTGGAGCGCGCTGCCGAAGAAAATGGGCGTCAGGTGGCCCTGGCGGAACGCTTCCGGCGCAAAAGGCGGGCACAGGCCGCGCGCCATCTCGACCTGCTCGCGCAGCGTGGCGATCGCCTGCCCCGGCAGGCGGCGCGCCAGCACCGGGTCGTCGAGGCCGCTACAGCGGATCGGCTCGACCGCCCGGTCCTCGATGCCGCGCTCGAACAGCAGCAGCGAATCCTGGAACACATCGTAGGTGCCGAGGAAATCGCGGCCCATGCCGATCGGCCAGCTGGCCGGCGTCGTATCGAGGGCGAGGGTCCGCTCGATCTCGTCGATCAGGTCGAACGGGTCGCGCGCCTCGCGGTCGAGCTTGTTGATGAAGGTGATGATCGGCACGTCGCGCAGCCGGCACACCTCGAACAGTTTCCGGGTCTGCTCCTCGATGCCGCGCGCCGCGTCGATCACCATGATGGCGCTGTCGACCGCGGTCAGCGTCCTATAGGTGTCCTCGCTGAAATCCTGGTGGCCGGGGGTGTCGAGCAGGTTGAAGACCAGCCCGTCATGCTCGAAGGTCATCACCGCCGAAGAAACCGAGATGCCGCGCTCGCGCTCAATCGCCATCCAGTCGGAACGGGCCCGCCGGCGCTCGCCGCGCGCTTTCACTTCGCCGGCGAGCTGGATCGCGCCGCCGAACAGCAGCAGCTTCTCGGTCAGCGTCGTCTTGCCGGCGTCGGGGTGCGAGATGATCGCAAACGTGCGCCGGCGCGCGATCTCGCCCGCAATCTGATTCGGAAGCGTGGTCATTGAAGCCGTGCGGAGGCTGGGGTCGCCCCTATATGTTGCGCCGCCCCGCGCAATTCCAGCCGTCGCTCCCGCGTGCCCTTAGGGTTCGGCGCGGAGCAATCGAATCATCTGTTGTTTCGTCATGCCCGCGAAAGCGGGCATCCAGGGCCGCCGACACGGGCGCCGCCCTGGACTCCCGCTTGCGCGGGAGTGACGACGATGAAGAAGCATCTGATGCGTTTGTTCCGTCTCAGACCCTTACGACACCAGCTTGCGCAGCTTCGCCTCGATATCCTCTGCCGCCTCGTCCGGGGTGATCGTCGCGGTGAAGCGGCCCTTGGGGTCCATCACATAGACAAAGGCGCTGTGATCCATGTCGTAGCCGCCGTCGGGGCGCACATGCTTGGCATAATAGACGTGATAGTCCTTCGCCGCCTGTTTGACCTCGGCATCCGTGCCGGTCAGCGCGATGATCGGCGCGTCGAAGCTTTCGACATAGGATTTGAGCACCGCCGGCGTGTCGCGCTCGGGATCGACCGAGATGAACACGACCTTGACCTCGCCGGCCTCCTTCTTGCCGAGCTTGTCGAGCGCCAGCGACAGTTCGTTGAGCGTCGTCGGACAGATATCGGGGCAATGGGTGTAGCCGAAGAACACGAGATCCCATTTGCCCTTCAGATCGGCGTCGCTGAACGGCTTGCCGTTCTGGTCGACGAGGTGGAACGGACCGCCGATCGCGCTCGACAGAACATCCGGGCCGTTCGGGCCGGTGCGGAAGGCGTAGCCGACCAGAGCGCCGGCGGCCAGCACGAGAAGTCCCGCCAGCGACACGGCGATCAGGATGGAGCGCGGCGCGCCGGCCGGTTTGTCGCCAGCCGGTTTCTTGGAGGCGCGAGCCATTCTGCGCCCTCCCTCAATGATGCGCCGGCATCGGCATCGGCATGGCCGTGCCGCTGCCAGCGTGCATGCCCGGCCCCATCGACGCGATCTTCTCGACCATGACGGTCACCTCGCGCTTGCCTGCTTTCGCGAAATCGAGCGTCAGCGGGAAGGACTGGCCGGTTTCCAGCGGCTTTTTGAGGCCAAACAGCATGATGTGCATCGCGCCCGGCTTCAGCGTCACCTTCTGGCCGGCAGGCAGATCGATTGCGGCGAGCGGGCGCATCTTCATGATCCCGTTGTCCATCGTCATCTGGTGCAGCTCGGCCTTGCCGGCAACCGGCGTCGAGGCGCCGATCAGGCGATCGGGCGTTGCCGACTCGAGCGTCAGATAGGCGGCGCCGTTTTCCGCCTTGGCCGGTGTGGAGCGGGCCCAGGCGTTGGTGACCTCGACCGGGGCGGTCTGCGCCAGAGCGGCGCCGGCGAGCAGCAGCGTGGCGGCAATGGCAAGCCCGACGGCAGGTAACGTCTTTGGCAGTATCTTTGGCATTGGATGGTCCTTTGCAGCAGGTCGCGGGGCCGGCCGCACTGCGGCAGCGGCCCCCGTGATCAATCGGGAATGATGCTGATCAGGCTGCGACCGGCGGCCCGCGTGGCTGGGCGGCGGCAAAGGGTACGCAGTGGGGCGCCGGGCGGATGGGAAGGGAGGGGGCGTCGGCGGTCCCGACAAAGCGCGGCGCGGCGAGGCTCGCCGGCGGCGCCGGCGCCGGGGCAACCCCGGCGACCAGGCAGAGGATGCAGTGATGCCCGACGGCGGGGACCGTCGGCCCGCCGGCCGGCGCGAAATTGCCGTGCGCCGCGCCGCAAAAGCCGACGCCGGTGGTCGACGCACCGGGCGCCGCCGCGAGCAGTGCAGCCGGCAGCAGCACGTTGACCAACAGGGCGATAACCGCGAGCCACGCCATGCCGTCCCGCCGGCGGCGGATGGCCCGTTTGCGATTGCTCACAACAGCTCCGTCATCGTAGCGCCTCGTCATGGTAGCGCGCGCCGGGCACGGCGGCACCGGGCTTTTTGTCTCGCCGCACGGGCACGAAGCGTGCCGCCTATTGCGACAGCAGCGCTTCGATTTCGGCGATCAGATGGCGCAGATGAAACGGCTTGGACAAGACCCGCGGCCGGTTCGGCGCGAGGCGGTCGTCCTGCAAGGCCACCGCGGCAAACCCGGTGATGAACATGACGCGGATTGCCGGCTGGCGCGCCGTCATGCGCCGGGCCAGCTCGATCCCGTCGATCCCGGGCATCACCACATCGGCGAGCAGCAGGTCGTAATCGATAGCGCGCGAGCGCGCGAGCGCCGATTCGCCGTCGCCGACCGCATCGACCGCATGGCCGGCCCGCCGCAGTCCGCGGGAGAGGAACGCGCGCATCTGGTCGTCATCTTCGGCGAGGAGAATACGCGCCATTGCCCAGAACTTCGCCGTTGGAGGCAGCCCGGCCAGGCTGTCCGACTCGGCCGCAAGCATTAACACGGGCGCCGGCCGGGCGGAAGGTGAGCCGGCAATACCCGGTGATGATGACAGCACGATTGCAGTTCACTAAGCTTGGCTCATGAAGGGTCCGGGCTTGCCGCGACATGCCGGTGATGGCGTCCTCGACCTACGGCAGCCGTCGCGGCGCGCCGTCCCGCTCGTCGTTGCCTCGCCGCATAGCGGCGCCGATTATTCCGAGGACTTCCTCGCCGCCTCGCGGCTCGACCCGCTGACCCTGCGGCGTTCGGAGGACAGCTTCGTCGACGAGCTGTTTGCCGCGGCGCCGGATCTCGGGGCGCCGCTGCTCGCGGCCCGATTCCCGCGTGCCTACCTCGACGCCAACCGCGAGGCGTGGGAACTCGATCCGACGATGTTCTCGGACCTCTTGCCGAATTTCGTCAATGTCCGCTCGCCGCGGGTGCGCATGGGGCTCGGCACGATTGCCCGGGTCGTTGCCAGCGGCGAGGAGATCTATGCCCGCAAGCTGCGCTTTGCCGAGGCCAGAACGCGGGTCAACACGCTGTATCATCCCTATCATCACGCGCTGCGCCGGCTGGTCGACGAGACCGAGGCGGCGTTCGGCGGGTATCTCCTGATCGATTGCCATTCGATGCCGTCGGCGGCGAGCGCGGTCGGCGGGGACGGCGCGGACATCGTGCTCGGCGACTGTCACGGCGCCTCCTGTGCGCCGCGCATCGTCGGGGCGGCACGCGGTTTTCTGGCGCAGCGAAATTTCGCGGTGGCGCTGAACGCGCCTTATGCCGGCGGCTTCACCACCGGTCATTACGGCAGCCCGCGGCGCGGCCGGCATGCCTTGCAGATCGAGATCAACCGCGCGCTCTACATGGACGAGCGCAGCTACGCGCGAAAGCCGGGGTTCGATCGGCTGAGGACGGAAATGACCGCGCTCGTCGCGCATCTCGGGCAGATCATGCGGGAGTTCCTGGCGGAGCCGCCGCGCGCTGCGGCCGAGTGATTTTGCCTGGGCCGGTCCCGGTGCAGACCGCCGTCCGCGATTGAAGCGCCGCGCCGGCGTTCATACGTGCAGGAGGCGCATGGGCGAGGCGGCGTCGTCGCAAAAAAGAAGGGCCGCGCGTGAGCACGGCCCGAGTTTAGGGAGGAAACGCCTAGAAGACGTACGGTAGGACCACACGGTGATCCATACCGCACCGCACAATTTAGTCAGCGGCCCGGAAAAGTCAACCCCTTTGCAAAAATCGTTGGCAGATTCGGTGATTTCTCATGGCTCGGGCCTGCTCGGCGGAACACCATTGTGTGCGCCGCACAAGGCAGTGGAGGGGTGGGCTCACTGATGGCCGGACCGCAACATAGCGACAGCACGACCTGGCTCGTTGGCGATATCGGTGCGACCAACGCCCGGTTTGGGCTGGTCTCGCCCGATGGCGCCTTGCTGCATACGGGTACCTTCGCCGGCGCCGATTTTGCCGAGATCGGCGCGGCGATCGGCGCCTATCTGGCAACCCGCGGCAGTCTGGCGATGCCGCGGGCCGGCGCGCTGGCGATCGCCGCCGCGATGACCGGCGACCGGATCTCTATGACCAACCATCCGTGGAGCTTCTCGGTCGCGGCCTTGCGCGACCAACTCGGCTTCGAGCGGCTCATCGCGATCAACGACTTTGCCGCGCTGGCGCTGGCGTTGCCGCGTCTGTCGGCCGGCGACCGGATGCCGATCGGCGGCGGCCTGCCGGCCGAGGGAGCACCGATGGCGGTGCTCGGACCCGGCTCGGGGCTCGGCGTCTCCGGGCTGATCCGGTCGGGGTCGCAATGGGCGGCGCTGACCGGCGAGGGCGGCCATGCAACGATGGCCGCGGCGAGCGAGCGCGAGAGCGCGGTGCTTGAAGAGATGCGCGGGCATTTCGATCACGTCTCGGCCGAGCGCTGCCTCTCGGGTCCCGGGCTGGTGAACCTTTACAACAGCCTGGCATCGCTCGACCGGGTGCCGGCGGCACCCTACACCGCGGCCCAGATCACCGACCCCGAAACCGCCGCCCGGGACCCGCTCTGCCAGGAGGCGACGGCGATGTTCTGCGCGATGCTCGGCGCGGTTGCCGGCGATCTCGCGCTGACCCTCGGGGCGCGGGGCGGGGTCTACATCGGCGGCGGCATCGTGCCGCAGCTCGGCGCGCGCTTTGCCGCAAGCGGGTTCCGCGAGCGCTTCGAAGCGAAGGGGCGGATGCGCCCCTATCTCGCGGCGATCCCGACCTATGTCGTGACCCACAAGCTGCCCGCCTTTCTAGGCTGCGCCGCAGCGCTCGCCGCGGGATAGCCACGCGCCGCAAAACCCGACACACTGTCGCGATGGATGTCGGCGACTGGCTGCGCAAGCTCGGCCTTGGACAATATGCCGCGGCGTTCCGCGACAACGAGATCGACGCGACCGTCTTGCCGAACCTGACGGCCGACGATCTGAAGGACCTCGGGGTTGCGCTGGTCGGGCATCGCCGCCGCCTGCTCGACGCGATTGCCGCGCTTGGACAGGAAGCGGTATCCGCCCCATCGGCCGCTGCCTCTCCGCCTGCCGCTGCCGAGGCCGAACGGCGGCAGCTCGACCGTGCTGTTCTGCGACCTGGCGGGCTCGACCGAGCTGGCGGCGCGGCTCGACCCCGAGGATTTGCGCGCCATCATCAATGCCTACCATCAGGCGGTCGCCGCGGTGCTGACCGGGTTCGGCGGGTTCGTCGCGAAATACATGGGCGACGGCATTCTCGCCTATTTCGGCTATCCCCAGGCGCATGAGGAGGATGCCGAGCGCGCCGTCCGCGCCGGCCTGGCGATTGTCGAGCGGGTTGCCCGGCTCGCTCTTGCCGAACCGTTGGCCGTGCGCATCGGCATCGCGACCGGGCTTGTCGTCGTCGGCGACCTGCTCGGCGCGGGGGCGGCGCAGGAGCAGACGGTGGTCGGCGAGACGCCGAACCTGGCGGCCCGCCTGCAAGCCCTCGCCGAGCCGAACCAGATCGTCATCGCCGATGCGACCCGACGCCAGATCGGCAGCCTGTTCGAGATGCGCGATCTCGGCTCGCCGGCGTTGAAGGGGTTCGCCGCCGGGCAGCAGGTCTGGCAGGTCGTCGGCGAGAGCGGCGTCGCCAGCCGCTTCGAGGCGTTGCGCGCGGGGGAGACGCCGCTGGTCGGCCGCGACGAGGAGATCGACCTCCTGTTGCGGCGCTGGGCGCAGGCCAAGGCGGGCGAGGGGAGGGTGGTGCTGATCTCGGCCGAGCCGGGGATCGGCAAATCGCGGCTCGCCGAAGCCGTCGAGGAGCGCATTGCCGCGGAGCCGCACACTCGGCTGCGCTATTCCTGCTCGCCGCACCATCAGGACAGCGCGCTCTATCCGGTGATCGGGCAGCTCGAACGCGCTGCCGGCTTCAGCCGCGACGATACGGCGCCGGCAAAGCAGCAGAAGCTTGCCACGCTGCTCGCCGATAGCCCGCCGGACGAGCTGTCGCTCGTCGCCGAGCTTTTGTCGTTACCGGCAACCGAAGCGCGCAGCGAACTCGAGTTGACGCCGCAGCGGCGCAAGGAGAAAACCTTCGAGGCGCTGCTCGGCAGCCTGGAACGGCTCAGCCGGGACCAGCCGGTGCTGATGCTGTTCGAGGATCTGCATTGGATGGATGCGACCTCGCGCGAATTGCTCGATCGCACGATCGCGCGGGTCGAGCGTCTGCCAGTGCTGCTGGTCGCCACCTTCCGCCCCGAATTCGCCGCGCCGTGGACCGGGCAGCCGCACGTCACGATGCTGGCGCTCAATCGTCTCGGCCGGCGCGACGGCACGCTGCTCGTCGAGCGACTAATCGGCAATGCGGGGCTGCCGGCCGATCTGATCGACGAGATCGTCGAGCGCACCGACGGCGTGCCGTTGTTTCTCGAAGAGGTGACCAAGGTCGTCATCGAGACCGCCGGCGGGTCGGACGCGGCGGCGCGAGGCATGCTCGCGGCGATTCCCGGCGCCCGGCTCGCCGTTCCTGCGACGTTGCAGGCGTCACTCATGGCGCGGCTCGACCGGCTCGGGCTGGCCGCCAGGGAAGTTGCCCAGATCGGCGCCGCGATCGGCCGCGAATTTTCCTATGAACTGCTGTCCGCCGTCGCGCCGCGCGGCGAGGCGGAAACCCAGGCCGCCCTTGCTCGGTTGGTCGCCGCCGGCCTGGTGTTCCAGCGCGGCACGCCGCCGGCGGCTGAATATCAGTTCAAGCACGCCCTGGTGCAGGACACCGCCTACGGCACGCTGTTGCGCAGCCCGCGCCAGGCATTGCATGGGCGGATCGCGGCGGCGATCGGCGAACGCTCCCCTGACGTCGCCGAGCGCCAGCCCGATCTGCTGGCATATCATTGCTCCGAGGCGGGCCAGCCGGAGCGGGCCGCTTCGCACTGGCTCGATGCCGGACGGCGTGCGGCTGCGCGTTCCGCAAACGTCGAAGCGATCGCGCATCTCAGTCGCGGGGTTGCGGCGTTGGCCCCGCTCGCCGAAACGCCCGAACGCGCCTGCCAGGAACTGGCATTGCAACTGGCGCTCGGTCCGGCCGTGATGTCAACCCGCGGATTCGGCGCTCCGGAAGCCGAGGTAGCGTATCGGCGTGCGCGTGAATTGGCCGATCGGTCGGGCGACGATCGGTCCCTGTTTGCGGCGATCTGGGGCCTATGGCTGGCAACAGGACAAAGCACAGCGGGCGGCCACCGCGAGAGCCTCGTCGAGGAGCTGTTTCGCGTGGCCGGGCCGCTGGACGATCCCGGGCTGCGCATGCAGGCGCATCATGCCGCCTGGGCCACCGGGATCTTTCGCGGCGATCTTGCCGGGTCCAGGGAGCATGTGCGCCAGGGTCTCGCACTCTACGATCGTAACGAGCACGGCATGCATGCCCTGCTTTATGGCGGTCATGATCCGGCGGTGTGCGGCACCGGTCAAGCCGGCATGGCGCTGTGGATGCTGGGCTACCCGGATCAGGCGGTTGCCAGCGTGCGGCAAGGATCCAATCTTGCCAATGATCTGGCGCATCTGCCCAGCATCGGCCATTCGCTGTATTTCGCCGGCGTGGTCCATATGATGCGGGGAGACGCCGCGGCAGTGCTCGACGTCGGTGAACGCCTGATCGCGCTCGGCCGCGAGCATGGGCTGGCGCAATATCAGGTACTGGGCGACGGTATGCATGGTTGGGCGCGGGCGCGGCTGGGCGAGATCGAGGAGGGTCTCGCCGAACTGCGCGGAGCGATCAACGCCTACGGAACTATCGCTACGGTCATGTTGGGCTTTTTCAAAACGGCCCTGGCCGAGATCGAATTGCGCGCCGGCTTCGTCGATATGGCAGTCACCGCTCTGGACGACGCCGAGGCCGCTATGGAGCACAAGGGCGAGTTCGTTTGGTGCGGCGACATTCTGCGGGTCAAAGGAGACCTGCGGATGGCCATGACGCCGGCCGATCTGTCGGCGGCGGAGAAATTTTACGAGCAGGCGTCGGCGCTGGCTCGCGAGCACGACGCCAAATCGCTGGAGTTGCGGGCCGCCCTTGGCCTCGCCCGGCTTTGGCAACGGCAGGGCCGGCGTACCGAAGCGCACGGGTTGCTCGCTCCCCTTTACGGCTGGTTCACCGAGGGGTTCGACACGCCCGATCTGGTCGAGGCCAAGGCGCTGCTCGACGCGCTGTCATGAGCGCGGCGCCGCGGCGCGGCGCAGGCGGTCGTTGATCGCGCGCCCGAGCCCCTCGTCGGGGATCGGCATCACCGCGATCCCGGTGAACTCGGGGCGATCGAGATGGCGCAGCATCGCAAACAGATTGGCCGCCGCCTCGGCGAGGTCGCCCGACCGCGACAGAAACAGCACCTCGGCGAAGCCGTGCGGCGCCGCCGGCCCGAAGGCCAAGAACGCCTCGCCCGGACGGGCATTTACCGCATCGAGGCGCAATGGCAGCCGCGGCGCGTAATGGCTCGGCAACCGCCCCGGGGACCGAGGGGCGCTTTCGCCCAACCCCGGGACCTCGATTTCGTCGAACACCTCTCCGAGTTCTTCGAGGGTAACGCCGCCGGCCCGCAGCAGCGCGGGTGTCGGGCCGGTGAGGTCAAGCACCGTCGATTCGATGCCGACCGGGCACGGCCCCCCATCGAGGATTAGCGCGATCCTGCTTCCCTCGCCCGCCCTCGGGCTGCGCCCTCGGCCACCCTCGCCCGCAGTGCGGGAGAGGGGCGGACCCATCGCGTCAGCGATGGGGGGGTGAGGGTCGAAACAAAACTCGGCCGCGACATGCGCCGCCGCGGTCGGGCTGACCCGGCCGGAGCGGTTGGCCGAGGGAGCGGCGATCGGCCGGCCGGCGGCGCGCAGCAGCTTCTGCGCAACGGCATGCGCCGGAGCGCGCAGCGCCACCGTGTCGAGCCCGGCGCTCGCCAGCAACGAGAGGCCGCATTCCGCGCGGCGCGGCAATACCAGACTGAGCGGCCCCGGCCAGAAACGGTGCGCCGCGATCCGCGCGGGCTCGTCGAATGACGCGAGCGCCTCGGCCTCGGCCAGACCCGGGACATGCACGATCAGCGGGTTGAAGCGCGGCCGTCCCTTCGCCGCGAAGATCCGTGCGCACGCAACCTCGCTGGTCGCGTCGCCGCCGAGCCCATAGACGGTCTCGGTCGGGAAGGCGACAAGCTCGCCCGCGCGTATCAGGCGGGCCGCGCGCTCGATCGCCTCGTCGGTGGCGGGGAAGAGATTTATGGGCACTACCGTCCGCGCACCCGCGGCATGATCAGGGTCGGCCAGGGGTCGGGCATTTCGCCGACCGGCACCTCGATCAGCGAGGGGCCGCGCCGCTTCAAGGCCGCCGCCAGCTCGCGGCGCAGCGCGTCGGGGCTGGTCGCGCGCACCCCGGCGATGCCGTAGCTCTCGGCCATTTTCGGGAAATTCGGGTTGAGCAGGTCGACCGCGATCAGCTTGTTGCCGTAATCGTTCTTCTGCATGCGCCGGACGTTGCCGTAGGCGCCGTCGGCGAAGACGATCGCGACGACGTCGATGCCGTGCAACGCCGCGGTCGCCAATTCCTGGACGTTGTACATGAAGCCGCCATCGCCCGAGATCGACACGACCGGCCGGTCGGGGCACGCCACCTTGGCGCCGAGCGCGGTCGCATAGCCGGAGCCGAGCGTGCCCTGATAGCCGCTGTGGATATAGGTGCGCGGCCTGTAGACCGGGAAGGCGAGGCGGCCGACATAGCCGACCTGCGTCAGGTCCTCGACATAGATGCCCTCGTCGGGCAGTTCGGCGCGGATCGCGGCGAGATATTCGCATTGCGGCCCGAGCGTGTCTTCAAGCCTGGCCATCGTCTTGGCCTTCAGCGCGTCGAATTCGGCGCGGCGCGAGGCGCGCTCCGCTGCCGGCAGCGCCTTGTTCAACGCGGCGAGCGCTTCCTTGGCATCGGCGACGATGCCGATCGTGGGCCGCGCGATGCGGGCGATCTCGACCGGGTCGAGATCGATGCGGATAACCTTGATGTCGCCGTCGAGGCCCCAGCGGGTCTGCGGCTGGTTAAAGCGGGTGCCGACAGCGAGCACGACATCGGCGGTGCGCCACAAATCATGGCCGGCGAGCAGGTTCTGCGCGAGATAATGCCGGTCGCTGACGATCCCCTTGCCGCCGGTGTAGGTCACCACCGGGGCCTGCAGCATTTCGGCGAGTGCCAGCACTTCGGCGCCCGCCGCGGCGGCGCCGCTGCCGACATAGATCATCGGCTGCTTCGCGCCCGCCAGCAGAGCGGCGGCCTGGCCGATCAGCTTGGGATCGGGCAGCGGCGGCGGCGGCGGCGTCTCGACCGCCGGCAGCACGACCTCGCTCTCCAAGGCCATGATGTCGAGCGGCATTTCGAGCGCGACCGGGCGCGGCCGCCCATCGCCAAGCTGGCGGAAGGCTTCGTTGACCAGCTTGCCGGTTTCGCTCGGGTGGTTGATCCGCGATGCCCATTTGGTGAGGCCCTTAAGGATCGCGAGCTGGTCCGGGATTTCGTGCAACAGGCCAAAGCCGCGGCCGATCAGGTTCGACGGGATCTGGCCCGATATGCACAACACCGGCGCGTTGGTCGCGTAGGCGGTGGCGAGCGCCGCCGTGGTGTTGAGGAGGCCCGGACCCGGCACCACGGCATAGGCGCCGGGCCTGCCGCCCGCCCGCGCATAGCCGAAGGCCATGTAGGCGGCGGCTTGTTCGTGGCGCGGATGGATCACCCGGATCTTGTCCCCGGCATCGTAGAGCGCGACGAACAGCGCGTCGTTCTGCACGCCGGGCAGCGCGAACAGGGTGTCGATCCCGTGCAGGCACAGCATCTCGACCAATGCCCGGCCGCCGGTCATCCGCGTCATCGCATCCTCCCTATTTCACTGTCGTTCAACCGCCAGCCGATCCATCAGCGCGAGCAGCACGCCCGACACGACGAAAGTCAGCAGGATCAGGATGTCCCAGAGCACGTCCGACTTGTCCGCTGGGTCGATGTTGAGGAAACTTTCGAGCAGGTCAATCGCCGCGATCGCGCTGATCGACGCAAAGAGCTTGAGCTTCAGCCCGCTGAAATCGGCCGTGCCGGCCAATTCCGGCCGGTTCTCGTCCTCGGCCGGCGCTGCCGGCAGGTAAATCGCGACACCGACCGCGATGATCATCACGACCAGATTGGCGACCAGGACGAGATCGACGAGCTTGAGGACGACGAGCATGACCCTGGCGCCGCTCATGCCCGGGAAGGCAATCAGCACGAGCGCCAAATCGCGAAAAAATTGCGCCAAAACGATCAGCAGCGCGACGATCAGCCCGAGGAAAAACGGTGCCATTGCCCAGCGGCTGGCGAGCAGAACCGTCCGGAGAATTGTGTTGAATCGCGGGCGCACAGTTGCCCTTATCGGCCGCGTCCCGAGCTGTCAACCGACGAGGAACATCGATGATCGAACAGACCCTCGACATCGCCACCAGGGATGGCGCGATGGAGACCTTCATCTGCCATCCCGAGCGCGGCTTCCCGTTCCCTCCGGTGTTGCTGCTGATGGACGCGCACGGGGTCCGCGAGGAATTGCGCGACATGGCGCGCCGGCTCGGCACGGTCGGCTATTACGTGCTGTTGCCCAACCTTTATTACCGGGCCGGGCATGACACGATCTACGGCCCGGAGGTGCGTGAAACCGGCAGCGCCGAGCATACCCGCATGCGCGCGGTGCGCACCAGGATGACGATCCCGCCGGTCATGGAGGATGTCGGCGCGATGCTCTCCTTCATCGATGCGCAGGACGCGGTGACGCACGGACCGGTCGGCGCGCACGGCTATTGCATGAGCGGCCCCTACGCGCTCGCCGCCGCGGCGCGCTACTCCCACCGGATCGCCGCCGCCGCCTCGTTCTACGGCACCTGGCTGATCAACGACGCCGAGGAGAGCCCGCATCTCTCATTGGGCAAGGTCAGGGGCGAACTCTATATCGCGTGCGCCGAGCACGACGACCTGGCGCCGTTGCCGATGGTCGAGGAATTGCGCGGCCTGTTCCACCGGGCCGGCACCGCCGGCGAGATCGAGCTCTATCCCGGCGTCCACCACGGCTTCGCCTTCCCGCAGGGCCGGGTTTACGACAAGCCGGCGGCCGAGCGCCATTGGGAGCGGCTGATCGCGCTCTACCGGCGCCGCTTGGGCTGAGAACGCGGCTCAGCGCGTCCGCTTGTATTCGTAATCCTCGCGCTCGCCGGCGCCGGCACGCAGCCCGGCCGGCAATGGCGGGCGGGCGGCCTGCAGCTTGGCGTGGTTGTCGAGCGCTGCCTGGCTCTCCCACAACTCCAGCAGCGCGAACTTGTCGGGTTCGAACGCGCTCTGGAAGATTTCGAACTGCTGGCAGCCGGGGTCTTTCCGGGATTCCTCGCAGCGCGGCCTGAAGGCCCGCGCGAATTCGGCGCCCTTGCCCGGCGCGGCGGTGATCGTGACGACGAGGCGGACGGCCATATCCCTTCTCCCTGCGTGGTGGCGATCAGCGCAGGGTAGCACACCGCCCTGCGACGCTGGCAACATGGCGCCGGACTTTGGATCTGCCCCGGGGATCTGGCCGGGGATCTGGCCGGGGATCTGGCCGGCCCGCGGCCGTTTACCTCACCCGAAGGAGCGAGGCTGCCGAATGGGTGGGACCGCGTCGTGATTTCGCCCCGTTTTGCCGTGCGGCTCGGCGTGTTGCTTTGGCTGTTCCCGGCCGGGTTCGGCGTGGCCGCGGCGCAGCCTGCGGGCGCGATCGAGCCGCTCGACCACGCGATCTGCCGGCTGATCGAGGGTTCGGCGCGCGCCGATCATCTGCCGGTGGCCTTCCTCACCCGGATCATCTGGCGCGAGAGCAGCTTTCGCGCCGCCGTCATCAGTCCGGCCGGCGCCGAGGGGATCGCGCAGTTCATGCCGCAGACCGCAACGCAGCGCGGTCTCGCCGACCCGTTCGACCCGGAACAGGCGATCCCCAAGGCCGCCCGGCTGCTCGCCGATCTGCGCCGGCGGTTCGGCAATCTGGGCATTGCCGCCGCCGCCTATAACGCCGGACCGGCGCGGGTCGCGAGTTGGCTGCGCGGGCGGGGCGATTTGCCTTCGGAGACGCGGGCCTATGTTCGCTTCGTCAGCGAGCGCGGTGTCGCGGCATGGACCGGCCCGGACAGCCTGACGCCGCCGAACGAAATGGACCGCGATTTCGATCCCGAGCCGGCACCCGTGCAATCCTGTCTCGCGGTGGCGAGCGAGTCTGCGCCAGGATCACGGGGGAGGCTTGGGTGTCGACCCGGGTTTCGCGGCGCTGGCTCCGTGGGGCGTGCAGCTCGCCGGCAATTTCTCGAAGGCACGCGCGCTCGCCGCCTTCGAGCGCCAGCGCCGGCGCTGTGCCGGCGTTATCGGCGACCTGCTCCCGATGGTCATCGGGCGGCTGCTGCGCAGCCGCGGCACGCGGCCGTTCTATCAGGTCCGCCTGCCCACCGCCTCGCGCGCGGCCGCCGCGGCATTGTGCAGCCGGATTCGATCGGTCGGCGGCGCTTGCGTCGCGCTGCGCAGCTGACAGGCCGGCGCTGCGCGTCCTTCGAGACGCGCCCCTCCGGGACGCTCCTCAGGATGAGGTTTTCATAATTCCATCATAAACTTATCCTCACTCTGAGGAGGCGCGAAGCGCCGTCTCGAAGGACGCGGGATCGTATTGCAGCCCGTCTCCTGCCGGCGCACAAGGACTGAACGGAAGGTGAAGAGTCACGGGGGCGTGGTTAGCCGATCGCGGTCGTGCGGTGCGGCGAAATCGAGATCGGGCCCGAGCGGCAGGATGCCGTTGTTGAGGTGGCGCATGCCGCCGTAATAGCCGAGCTTGATGCGGGGGAAGTTGACCGTCTCGGCGACGCCGGGCATCTGGTAGATCTCGCGCGTGTAATTCCACAGATTTGGGTAGTCGGTCAGGCGCCGCAAATTGCACTTGAACAGCACGTAGTAGACCGTGTCGAACCGCACCAGCGTCGGGAACAGCCGCAGATCGGCTTCGGTAAAACGGTCGCCGGCGAGCCAGCGCCGATCGCCGAGCCGCGCTTCAAGCGTGTCAAGCGCGGCGAACAGTTTGCCGAAGCTCTCCTCATAGGCGGCCTGGCTTTTCGCCAGCCCGCAGCGATAGACGCCGTTGTTGATCGCGTCGTAGACGAAAGAATTGATCTCGTCGATGTCATGGCGCAGCGCCTGCGGGTAGAGGTCGAGACCGGCATCGCCCCATTCGTCGAACTCCGCATTCAGCATGCGGATGATCTCGGAGGAATTCGTTGTTGACGATCGTCCTGGTCTTGCGGTCCCACAACAAGGGCACGGTGGTGCGGCCGGTGTAATCGGGCCGCGCCGCGGTGTAGACCTGATGCACGTGAAAGGCGCCGCCCGTTGGCGCGAGGTCGTCGAAGCCGCGCGAATAGGCCCAGCCCTGGCCCTTCGGCAGGTCGGATTCGAGGATCGGGATCGCGCCGTCGAGCCGCTTCAGCTTGCGCATCAGGACGGTGCGGTGCGCCCACGGGCATGACGGCGCGGTGACCAGCTGGTAGCGCCCGGCTTCGGCCTTGAAGCCGGACGAGCCGTCGCGGCTCACCCGGTCGCGGAAGATCGAATCCGGGCGCACAAAGCGGCCGGCTCCGTCCGCCGGCAGCGGGTCGTCATCGAACCACACCCCATCGACCAGCATGCCCATCGCGGATCTCCCCATCGGCCGTGCGAGGCAGCATACTTCGCCGGTCACGTCAGAGGAGCGGGAAGATGCAGTGCGCGGGCAAGGTGGTGCTGGTGACCGGGGCGCAGCAGGGGATCGGCGAGGCCATGGCGCTCGAATTCGCCGCCGCCGGGGCCGATGTCGCGATCAACTGGCTGGACGACGAGGGCGCGGCGCAACGCGTCGCCGATCGGGTGCGCGCGGCCGGGCATCGGGCCTTGCCGGTCGAGGCCGATGTGGCGCGGCTCGCCGCCGTGCAGGCGATGGTCGCGGCGGTCGAACAGGGGCTGGGGCCCATCGACATCCTCGTCAACAACGCCGGCGTGTTCCCGCGCGTCTCATTCCTCGACATGGCCGAGCGCGACTGGGATTACGTGCTCAACGTCAACCTCAAGGGCTCGTGCTTTTGCGCCCAGGCCGTGGCACAGGCGATGGTCGCGGCCGGGCGCGCCGGCTCGATCATCAACCTGACCTCGGGCGCGGCCTTTCGCGGTTCGCCGCGCGGGGTGCATTATTGCGCGAGCAAGGGCGGGGTGTTGTCGATGACCCGGCAGATGGCCTTGGAGCTGGCGCCCTACAAGATCCGGGTCAACGCGATCGCGCCCGGCCTCACCGACACCGCCCAGCCGCGCTACGGCATGAGCGAGGCGGAGCTGGAAGCGGCGGGGCGCGCGATCCCGCTCGGGCATGTCGCCGCGCCGCAGGAGATCGCGCATGCCGCGGTGTTTCTCGCCTCCGACGATGCCGGCTTCATCACCGGCCAGTGCCTGCACGTCAACGGCGGCGGCTATCTGGCGTGAGCGGTCAGGCCGGCAGGTTGTAGCCGATCGCGCTTTCGACCTCCAAGGTCCGCTGGACCGCCGGGCGCGCCATCATGCGCCGGTAATGGGCGGCGAGGCCGGGGAACGGACCGGGGTCGGGGTGCACGGTATCGACATAGCGCCACCACAGCCGGAACAGATGGATGTCGGCGATCGAATAGCGCTCGACGGTCCACTCCTGCCCTCCCAGCCTCTGCTCGGCGAGCACAAAGACCTCGCGCCACCGTTCGAGGCCGGCCCGCCGCGCCGGGTGGATCGTCGAGGCGATGAACGACATCCACGAGATGACCCGCGCCTCGGCCTCGATATCGCCCAGCTGCGGCAGCAGCCCCGCCGCGGGATAGGTCCGCGCCAGATACCACAGCGTCGCCGCCACTTCGGTCAGCGGCCGCCCGTCGATCATCAGCGTCGGCACCTTGGCTTCGGGATTGATCGCGAGATATTCGGGCATGTGGTGCGCGTCCTGGTGAAGCGGGGTCAGCTTCGCTTCGAACGGCGCGCCGGTTTCATAGAGCGCGATGTGCGTCGCCATCGAGCTGGAACCGGGTGAAAAATACAATGTCAGCATGGTTTTTCCCTACCCCGCATCGGCCGCCGGCAACCTAGGACACGGCCTCGGCGCGGGCAATCTCGCCGCGCTCGGCATGTCAGGTTGCCGCGTCGTAGGCGACAGCGCCGCGCACCGCACTGGCCGCCCCCGGCACCTTGGCGCCGAGGATCAGCTCCCACTTGCCGGCCATGCCGGTCTCGACCAGAAAGCGATAGAGCCCCGGCTGATCGGACGGGAGCGGCGTGACCTTGCCGGTCATATCGGCCATGCCGGCCGGACCCATGTCGGTTTTGGACTCGATGATGACGGCGCCCTCGATCGGCTTGTTGTCCGGCACATGCACAAGACGTACCGAGACGGTAGTTTTACCTGGTCCGGCCGCCTGTACTTCGACCGCTTCGAAGCGATAGTCGTTGGGCGCGGCGATGGTGCTGGTCAGCGGTGCCGTAGCGAACAGCAGCACACCCCACGCGACGACACCGACGCCGGCGATCCGTCCGATCCAGGGGCCGACGGGGATCGCTTTTTCCAACAGGACGAAAATGGCGAGGCCGGCAATCCACAACAGGTTCATGACGCCGCCGAAGAACAACAGGCCCATCAGGAACCAGCAGCACCCCAGGCAAAAGGTGCCGTGCTCGAGCCCCATCCTGAAGGCGCCAAGCCGGCCGGGCCGCCAACCCTGGACGAGGAAACTCATCGGCGAGCGGCAGTGGCGCAGGCAGATGCGCTTGAGGGGGGTGAATTGCCACAGCCCGGCAGCGACGAGGATCGTGCCGCCGAGCCAATAGCTCGTCGTCGTCATCATCGGCGACAGCAGCCCGAGCCGCTCCAGCCCCCATTGCAGCAGGGTGGCGAGCGCGCTGAACCCGCCCCAGGCCGCCAGATAGCCGGCCGCGAAAATGCCGGTCGGCACGTACGGGCGATCCCCGGCCCGCTCGGCCCGGTTGACGCGCGCGAACAGCAGCAGGATCGGCGCCGCGCTCGGCAGCATCATGGCCGCCATCATCACCCACCACATGGCGAACATCAGACCGGCATATCCCGCCGTCCAGACCGCCGGCGCCATCGCCATGCCGGCCATCCCGGAAATTCCCAGCCCGCCGGTCATCGCCACGGCGGTCATTCCCATGCCGGCGCCGAGCAGGATCCACATCCAGGCGATGGCGATGACGGCGACGAGGGCGGCAATCAGCACCAGCCGGTCGCGCCGCAGCACGCCTTCGAGGACGCTCCTATCGGTGACGGTCATCCTGCATCCCCAGACGCGCGCCGTCGCCGCACCCCGTCAGGGGCGGCCGAACTTCTGCTTATACTCGTCGTAGGTATGGAGCAGTCCGTTCTGGTTCCAGGCGATATGCGCCAGCGAGCTGTGACGCCCCTTCAAGTCGAATTTGATGGCCCCGAACCCCTTGGCGAAGCCGGATGCATTCTCGGCCTCGTGGAAAACCCAGCCGTTGGGCAGCACCGAAATCATCCGGTGTTCCGCGTCGGTCACCGGGTTGCGGATCGGTTCGCTGTGCGCCCGTACCGCATCGGCAATCTCGATTTTCGCGGACCGCTTCTCGAGGTCCCAACCGAATTCGATCTTCGCGAACAGCGGGTCCTTGATCGTCTCGATGATGACCGAGAAGATCTGAAACATCGTGCCGACCGGCTGGTCCTCGCCGGAGAGGATGTAGAACAGCGCGTTGCGCTGGGCTTCGTCGGCGCGCTCGTCGAGGATCGGCTGGAACACGCCTTGGCCGTGATGGATCGCCCGCGGGAAATAGAAGGTGCCGACGACGGCGAGATCATCCAGCCGCACGTCCTCGCAGTGACCCTTATCGATCTTGAATGCAACCAGGCCGGTGCAGAGCCCGTAGGTCGGATCGGCCATCGACTCGCACGGACAGCCCTGATCACAGCTGCAATACTCGACATACTTGCCTTCGATCTGCCAGTTCTTGCCCGCCATCCCTGCCTCCCTTTCTCATGCCACTCCCCGATCGCGCTTATCTCATGCATTCCGGGTTTGCCCAACGCGACCACGCAATTGTCCGCTGATCTGGGCCGCCGAGGCAACGACCAAGTGAGCGCCGGCCAGCCTCGCGGCGGACGAGGCGCGCCGGTTGCCCTCATTCGCGGACCTGGCGGATCAGCGCCACCCAGCGGTCGAGGATCGGGCGACGCCGAGATCGCGGTAGCGGCGCAGCAAGTCGGGGGCTTTCGGGGCGCCGCCGATGGTCACCGGCACCGATTGCGGGTCGCGGCCGGCCTCGACCCCCATCTGGCGCAATCGCGGCATGTAATATTCTGGGCTGCCCGGCCCGGCACCGTCTCTGCCGGCTAGGCGATTCGCGTGAGGATGCTCACATGACCTGAGTAGACAACTTAATATGATTGCTATATCAATAGTTTATAAACTTCTTGACACACCCCACGGTTTGGGAATCTTTACGCAAACTTCATAGGCATCTCCCATGGCCGACAAGAATTGCTACCCCCAGATACCCACCACTGTGTGGTGGGGTGTCCGCGCTATACTCAATAAGACTCCTAACGTAACAATCGATGAACGGCTGCTGGGCATCCAACTTGGCGTCCAGGAAGTTGCCGCCCGCCAGTATATCGTAGAGCTCAAGCTGGCTGGTATATTGGGCGACGAAAATAAGGCGACGCCGCTCGCTCTTCAATGGCGTCTCGATTCCGGCTATCACGATGCCGTCCAAGAACTTGTTGAAAATGTTTACCCGCAAAGTCTGCGCGACATCGCGCCGCCAGGTGACGGTGACCGACAAAAAGCCGTAAGCTGGTTCCTCCATGAGGGGCTTGGACAAGGGGCAGCCGGCAATAAAGCGGCCACATACCTGATGATCTCCGGTAAAGTGCCAAATGAAGCCCCCAGTCGTGCGGCTGCGACACGGGGGCTTAAAGACGACGTTGGAAAGAACCTGTCGTCACCAGTAGACGCTCCCAAGGATTCCTCCCAACGTCGCGCCAAATCACCGCGCTTGGCGACACGAAGACAGCCAAATTTGGGATCGGACAATTTTCCGCTCAATGTCAATGTCCAGATACATATCAGCGCTGACGCAGGCTCTGAGCAGATCGAGTCCATATTCTCTGCGATGAGACGCTATCTCTATGACAATCAAAGTCATTAACTCAATTAAGAGGCTCCAAGAGCACATCTTTGAGGTCGGGTTAGCACGTGCACTCCTCGCGTTGCCGGCTCCCCGGATGCTGGCGCTGCCGTCGCCAACCGGCGAGGAAGCTGGCGTAGTTAACGTCTTTTCGGTGACGATTACGGAGGCAGAAATCGAGGCGGTTTCACGGGACCTGTTCGCTTCTGGTCACTACTCGCTCGCGGTCCAGCAGGCGTACAAGGCCGTAGATAAATACATTAGCGACAAGGTTGGGCCGGTGAAGCTTTCCGGCACGCAGCTGATGGACGCCGTTTTCAGCCCCAATTCCCCAATGCTATATTGGACGGATCGTAAAACCACTTCTCAACAAGATGAGCAAAGAGGCTATCACAGGCTCTACTCGGGAGCGATGTTGGGAATTCGAAACCCCGTCACCCATGAATTTAATTGGATAGAGGAGCCGGAGATCGCCTTGGAACTCCTTATTTTCGCTCAGCACCTTCTCCGGAAAGCGAAGGCCGCCCAGCTCGATGGTGCGAAAGCCTAGACGGGAATAACATCTACGCATGCCACGTAAAACTTCCTACGCGCAGGCTTGGCTCTTCCCCAGAATGACGGGAGAATGCGTTAGGCCGGATTTAGCCTACCGATTTCCGCCGCCGTCGCGCGCGCCCTTGCGGCGCCGTCGCGGGCCATCTCGGCGCAGAGGCCGGTATAGGCGGTCGGATCGAGCAGGGCGGCGATTTGGCGCGCATCGAGATGTGCCGTCACCCGCGGGTCGGCCGCCAGCAGATCGGCGAACCGCTTGCCTTCGACAAACGCGGCCTGCGCCGCGTCGTAGACGACGTCGTGCGCGTGCTGGCGCCCGATCGTCCGGCCGAGGTCGAGCATCACCGCCTCGGCCATGATCAGGCCGCCGCCGAGATCGAGGTTGGCGCGCATCCGTTGCGGGTCGAGGCGCAGCCCGCGCAATACCTCGACGAGGCGGCTCAGCATGTCGCCGGTGGCGATCGCGGCGCGCGCCTCGGCCGCATCCATGATCACGCTGGTGGTGCGGTCGGCCTCGTGCTCGGTCATCATCGCTTCGAGCGCCAATGGCACGGTGCTGCGGATCTCGGCCGCGGCGGCGATGATGTCCTGGCAGAGCTTCGGGTTGCGCTTTTGCGGCATCGTCGAGCTGCCGACCGTGCCCGGCGGCACCGGCTCCTCGACCTCGCCGAATTCGGTCTTCATCAGCGTGTAGATCTCGCGCCCGATCTTGCCGCAGGTCGCGGCGAGGAGGCCCAGGAGACAGATGTTCTCGGCGAGATGGTCGCCGATCGTGCGCGCCGGCACCCGCATCGAGCCGAAACCGAGCCGGCGGCCGATGCCTTCCTGCACCGGCGGCCCCATCTTGCCGAGCGAGGCGTAGGTGCCGGCGCCGCCGCCGAGCATCGCGACGAAGATCCGCGGCGCCGCCTGGTGGAGGCGCTCGGCATGGCGGATCAACTCGTCGATCCACACCGCCGCCTTGTAGCCGAAGGTCGCCGGCACCGCGTGCTGGCCGTGGGTGCGGCCGGCGATCGGCATCTCGGCGCCCTTCTCGGCGAGATCGGCGGCAGCGTCGAGCGCCTCGCCGATCAGCCGCAGGAACACGCGGTGCGCCTGGCGCAATACCAGGAGGTCGCCGGTCTGGGTGATGTTCTGCGTCGTCGCGCCCCAATGGACCCAGCCGCCATGCGGCTCGCCGACGACCCGCGACGAGTTCCCAGACCAGCGGCACGATGGTGTGGCCGGTGCGCGCGAAGCCCTCGTCGATGCGGGCGCGGTCGAGCAGTTCGTAATGCGCGGCGGCGGCGATCGCCTCGGCCGCCGCCTCCGGGATGATGCCGAGCTCGGCCTGCGGCCCGGGCCAATGCCGCCTCGACATCGAGCCAGGCCTGCCAGCGGTTCTCCTGGCGATAGAGCGCGCGGATGCCGGGATCGGCGATCCGCGCGGCGGTCGGCAGTTCATCGCTCATCGCGGCTTCCTCCCGGACAGAAGGGCGGGCATTGCGGGCCCCGAACCGACGTTACGGTCCGATCCGGGAGGAAGCAATGCCGCGGCGCTGCTGCACGACCCGCCGGGCTGCGCCGAACGGCCGTTGCCGCAGTTCGCGCGCGTGCGCGAGGCCCGCTGGCGGAGCGCCGCTCTCCCGCGCGGCGACACGGATGTGGCTGATTTACATCAGCGCTCGCGTGCAACATCGGGTTTACTGAACGCTTGCCGCCACTAACGCAGCGCCTCGCATGACGGGTACAGAACTTGATCGCGCAGCCGGTCGAACCGCACGCCCGCTTGCCGCGCGGATCGCGCGGCACTGGAGCCGTTTTGGCGCCCGCAAGCGGCAGCTGACGCGCGTTTTCGGCCCGGGGTGGATCACCGGCGCCTCGGACGACGATCCGAGCGGCATCGCGACGTACTCCCAGGCCGGCGCGCAGTTCGGTTACGGCATGACCTGGCTCATGCTGTTCACCTGGCCATTGATGGCCGCGATCCAGGAGATCAGCGCCAGGATCGGCCGGGTCACCGGCGACGGGATCGCCGGCAACATCCGCGCCCACTACCCGCCCTGGCTGTTGCGCGGCATCGTCGGTCTTCTCCTCGTCGCGAACATCCTCAATCTCGGCGCCGATCTCGGCGCGATGGGTGCCGCGATGCACCTGCTGGTCGCCGGGCCTGCGCAGCTCTACGTGGTGGCTTTCGCGGCAGGTTGCGCCTTGCTGGAGATCTTCTCCCGCTATGAGCGCTATGCCTCGATCCTGAAATGGACCTCGCTCGCCCTGTTCGCCTATGTCGCGACCGCGCTGGTGGTCCACGTTCCCTGGGGGCAGGTGGCCTTCGCCACCTTCGTCCCGAGCTTTAGCTGGCAGAAAGACTACATCGTCACAATCGTCGCGGTGCTCGGCACCACGATCACGCCCTACTGTTTTTTTTGGCAGTCCTCGGAAGAGGCGGAGGAAGAACGCATCAATCCTGCCGCTCATGCCTTGTTGGAGGCACCGGAGGAGGCCTCGGGCGAAATCCATCGCATCCGGCTCGACACCTGGATCGGCATGGGTTTTTCCAACCTTGTCAGCTGGTTCATCATCGTTACGACCGCGGCGACGCTGCACGCGCACGGCATCACCGATATCCAGACCTCGGCCCAGGCGGCCGAAGCCCTGCGGCCGGTCGCCGGGGTGTTCGCCTTTGCCGTCTTCGCCGCCGGGATCATCGGCATTGGGCTCCTTGCCGTGCCGGTGCTGGCCGGATCGGCCGCCTACGCCCTCGGCGAGGCGCTGGGCTGGCCCACCGGCCTTGCCCGATTGCCGCGGGATGCCAAGGCGTTCTATGGCACGATCGTCGTCGGAACGCTGCTCGGCGTCTTCAGCAATTTCATCGATCTGGACCCGATCAAGGCGCTGTTCTGGTGCGCGGTGATCAATGGCGTCGTCGCGGTCCCGCTGATGATCGTGATCATGCTGATGGCCATGCAGAAGCGGGTGATGGGGGCGTTCACCCTGCCGCGGCCGCTGTGGGCGATGGGCTGGCTGTGCACCTTGGCGATGTTCGTGGCCGTGGTCATCATGTTCGTGACCTGGTGAGCCTCAGCGGGGGTCGGGCAATGAGCTTCAAAGACATTCTGGTCCACGTCAACGCGACCGCCGCCTCGCGCACCCGGCTCAAGCTGGCACTGACTCTGGCTCGGCGGTTTGACGCCCGCCTCTCGGGCCTTCACGTGATCCCCGAGCCTGCTGTCCCGCCTTATTTCAAGCCGAGCGTCGTCGAGCGGATTGCCAGGATTTATTCGAAAAATGCCAAGGCGGCGGCCAATCTGGCGGAGGCTCTGTTCAAGGAGGAAACCAAGGACGCAGGTGCTGCCACGGCTTGGGAATGCGTCTGCGGCGACATGGACGAGATGATCGCCGAACGCGCCCGTTTTGCCGACCTCCTGGTGCTCGGCCAATTCGACACGGAGAACCCGCCGACGATTTCCGCGTTTCTGCTGCCGGCAAAGGTCGTATTCGGTGCCTCAACTGCGATCCTTGTCATACCCAATAGCGGCTCTTTCAGCGACGTAGGCCAACACATTCTGGCCGCGTGGGACGGCAGCCGCGAGGCTGCGCGCGCCATCCGGGACGCCATGCCGCTCCTTCAGGCCGCACAGCGCGTATCGCTGCTGGCGATCAATCCGCTGCGCCAGGACCACATGCATGAAGGCGCGCATATGGCGGCGTTGGTTGCTCATCTGGGCCGCCACGGCATCGTCGCCGAAGCAATGGAGGTGACCTCGGAGGCTCACGGCGTGACGAATACCATCCTCGAGCACGCAAGCAGGCTTGCCGCCGATCTGTTGGTGATGGGGGCCTATGGGCATTCCCGCATCCTGGAGTTCGTCCTTGGCGGTACGACGGCAGACCTCCTCGAACGGGCGACGATCCCGGTCCTGATGTCGCGATAACGCCACAACGAGCCGCTGCCCTGAGCCGCCTCACCCGGCGCTCTATTGGGGCTACCGGGGAGGCTGGTGGTGGCACCGGCGCTGGTGAGGGTATAGTTGCGCCGATCTGCCCGGGGGAGAGCGATGCCGGCAACCTCTTTTATCGTCAACGGCAGGCCCGTCAGCGTCAGCGCCGACGGCGATACCCCGCTGCTCGACGTCCTGCGCAACCATCTCGGCCTCGTCGGAACGAAATTCGGCTGCGGCCAGGAGCAATGCGGCTCGTGCATGGTGCTCATTGACGGCCAGCCGGAGAAATCCTGCGGCAAGGCGCTGTCGAGCGTCGCCGGCAAGACGGTCGTCACGATCGAGGGGCTGGGCACGCGCGAGCAGCCGCACCCGCTGCAGCAGGCCTTTCTCGACGAGCAGGCCGGCCAGTGCGGCTATTGCCTCTCCGGCATCCTCGTGTCGGCGAAGGCATTGCTCGACCGCAACCCGGCGCCCTCGCGCCGCGAGATCGCGCTGGCGCTCGACGACAATATCTGCCGCTGCGGCAGCCACCCCCGCATCCTGCGCGCCATCGAACGCGCCGCCGCGGCAGATGCGCGAAGGAGCCTCGCGATGAGCGATACCGCGCTGCCGCCATTGCTGGCGCAGAACCCGCGCCTCGACCAGTGGGTCGGATTTCCCGAGCCCGGCGTCGTCAGGGTCGCGACCGGCCGGGTCGAGATCGGCCAGGGCGTCCTGACCGCGATGATCCAGATCGCCGCCGAGGAACTCGAAGTCAGGCCCGAACGCATCCTGCTGCAGACCGGCGACACCGAGCTGACCCCGAACGAGGGCTACACCGCGGGCAGCCAGTCGATCCAGTTCGGCGGCGTCGCGCTGCGCCTCGCCTGCGCCGAGGTCCGCGCGCTGTTTCTCGACCATGCCGCGGCGGCGTTCGGCTATGCGCGCGCCGACCTGGCGGTGCGCGACGGCGCGATCGTCCATCGCGGCACGGCGAGCGGCCATGATTACTGGTCGCTCGCCGGCGCGGTCGATCTGGCACGCCACGCCACCGGCCGGGCGCCGATCAAAAAAGCCGGCGAACACCGGGTCGTCGGCCGGAGCGCGCCGCGCGTCGACCTCGCCGCGAAGGTGTTCGGCGAGCCGGCGTTTGTCCACGACATGGCGATCGACGGCATGGTCCATGCCCGCGTGGTGCGCCAGCCGCGCCGCGGCGCGACGATAGCGAGCGATCGACGAAGCGGCCATCCGCCGGGCGGCGAAGGCGCCGATCGAGATCCTCCGCGACGGCAATTTCCTCGCGATCCTCGGCGCCGACGAGACGACCGTCGAAGCCGCCGCCGCCGTCGCGCCCGGGCATGTCGTCTGGGACGGGGTCGATCCGATCAACCCGGCCCAGGAAGAGGCGCGCTGGCTGTTGCAGCAGCCGACGATCGACCGAGTCGCTCGGCGCCCCGCCGGCCGACCCGGCGCCGGCGGCGACACGGCGCGCGGCGACCTACACCCGGATGCACATCGCCCATGCCTCGATCGCGCCGTCCTGCGCGGTGGCCGTGTATCGCGACGGGCATCTCCAGGTGTGGACGCATTCGCAGGGCGTCTACCCGCTGCGCGCGGCGCTCGCCCGCACCCTGAAGCTCGACCCGGCGGCGATTTCGGTGCACCACGTCGCAGGGGCCGGGCTGCTACGGCCATAACGGCGCCGACGACGCGGCGGCCGATGCCGCGGTCATCGCGGTGCGCCGGCCGGGCACGCCCATCCGGGTGCGCTGGCGGCGCGAGGAGGAATTCGGCTTCGAGCCGGTCAGCCCGGCGATGGTGGTGACGGTGCAGGCCGCGCTCGACGCAGCCGGACGGCCCGCCGACTGGACCACCGAAATCTGGAGCGGCCGGCACGGCAGCCGCCCGGGCGGCGGCGGCAACCTGTTGGCCGCCGAAGCCCTGCCCGACCCGCCGCCGCCGCCGCCCGCGACCGAGCCGCCGGACCCGCCCGGCGCCGGCACCCGCAACGGCGAGCCGCTCTATGCTTTCCCGGCAAAGCGCATCGTCCACCACCTGATCCCCGAAACGCCGGTGCGGACTTCTTCGCTGCGCGGCCTCGGCGCGACGCTCAACGTCTTCGCGATCGAGAGTTTCATGGACGAACTGGCCCTGGAGGCGGGCGAGGACCCGGTGGCCTACCGGCTGTCGGTGCTGACCGATCCGCGCGCCCGCGCCGTTATCGAGAAGGTCGCCGAGATGAGCGGCTGGCCCTCACCTTCCGACCTCCCCGCAAGCGGGGGAGGGCAGGGTCGGGGCGGGCCGGCACGAGGCCGCGGCATCGGCTTCGCCCGCTACAAGAACCTCGCCGCCTATTGCGCGATCGTCGCCGAGGTCGAAGTCGAGGACGAGGTTCGCGTGACGCGCATCTGGTGCGCCGCCGATGCCGGCCTCGTCATCAACCCGGACGGCGCGACAAACCAGCTCGAAGGCGGCATCGTCCAGGCAATCAGCTGGGCCTTGAAGGAAGGGGTGCGGCTCGATTCCGCCGGGATCAGCTCGCGCGACTGGGAAACCTACCCGGTATTGCGCTTCAGCGAAGTCCCCGAGATCGCCTGCGAACTGGTCGGCGCGGTTTGCCGACAACCCGCCGCTCGGCGTCGGCGAAGCCGCCGGCGGCCCGACCGTCGCGGCGATCGGCAACGCCGTCGCCGACGCCCTCGGCGCCCGCCTCCGCGATCTGCCATTGACCCGCGAGCGGGTGATGGCGGCGCTGCTGAAAGCGTGAACCGCAGGATCAAGACCCAATCGGTCAGGCATCGCGCGCGCTGGGCGCAAGAGACACCTCGCCGCCCCGTTGACGGCTTCGCGCCGATACCTACGAGATGGCTGCTTTGCGAAATCCGGCGATAATCGGCTTGCCGCTACCCGGCATCGCGGGCAACCGTCGGTCCACAGCAGGAGCCTCTTGTCAGACAGGAGAAAGAGATGAAATACCCCATGATTGGTATTGCGACGTGTTTGATGTTCATCTTCGGAGTCAGCGCGAATAGTGACACACTGTCAAAAATCTATGTTGGCGCTGCAAACGTTACTGGTAGTGGCGGATCCTGCCCAAATGAGGCTTTGGAGTGGACTAAGAAACAGTGTGCTGGGAAACCCACATGCATCTTGAAAATAGACCCGAATGTCATTTGTGGACACGACATCGCGCCGGGTGAAAGGAAAACATATTCCGCTCTTTTTGCTTGTGAAGGAAAAGAAGGAGCCGATGATTTAAAAGGAACCGGTAGTTTTTCGGTAAGTTGTCTCGGAGAATACGTTAAAATAGAAGTGGTCAAGTAAGCGACGACCGCACCCGGGAAATTCGGACGCTGTATCGAGTTAAGGTGACAGTTTACCCAACGCGGTGGGCGAGCGGTGCTGACCAGCTGCAGGTTATCGGGCCGCGCGCGGCGTTCGTTATGCGGCGGCTCGAATGGCGCGGTCCGTCGGTGCACCTTGAATCCACGGAAAATCGGCTCAGATAAGTCGTTCTCCATTCGTTCTTAGGTGGGAGGACACTGTGGCCGACAAGGGTGATCGACCGGCGCCGGTAGGGCGCGACCGGCACGGGCGTTTTCTCAAGGGCGCCTCCGGCAATCCGGCCGGCCGGCCGCCCGGCATCATGAACGAGGCGACGCGCACCGCCGCGGTGCTGCCCTGCACAAGCTGCCGCTCGATCGCTCGCCGCACCCGCTCGGCGCGGACGTGGCCCGCGTCTGGCTGCGCCTATCGGCCGAACTCGACCGCTGCGCCCGGATCAACCAAGGCGCGCAATCGACCTGATGTCGTCCAGAAAGATCAGGTCCGCCATCGGTGATAATTCAACCAATGGTTGGGCTCTTACCGGGCGTTGCCAATAAAAACCAGCAGGCGCAAGCTGGATCCTGTTGCCGTGCGTCCTTCGAGACGGCCGCGGAGCCTGTCCTCGGGCCGCGCGGAGCGCGGACCCGTGGGCGACCTCCTCAGGATGACGATAAGGATTTGATGTCGCAGACAAATCTACGTCATCCTGAGGAGCGCCCAAAGGGCGCGTCTCGAAGGACGCACATGGCGGATGCAGTGCGAAGGGGGCCATCATGTTCGATCTGCTGATCAGCGGCGGCACCGCGGTGATGCCGGCCGCCACGGAATCGGCCGATATCGGCGTCGCGGGCGGAAAAATCGCCGCGATCGGGGCGCCGGGGAGCCTCGCGGCGATCGGCGCGGCGCGGGTCGTCGATGCGACGGGGCAAATCGTCATTCCCGGCGGCATCGATCCGCACATCCATTGTGGCATGCCGATCCTCGGCGGGCCGAGCAACGCCGATGTGTTCAGCGCCGGGCCCGATCAGGTGAGCCGCGCCGCGCTGCATGGCGGCACGACGACATTGCTCGATTTCGCGCTGTGCCTGCCGGAGGTGCCGTTGCGCCAGTCGATCGAGGCGCGAACGCGCGAATTTGCCGGCAACTGCTACTGCGATTACGGCTTCCACCTGATGCTGCGCGGCACGCAGACCCCGGCCTTGCTCGACGCGCTGCCCGAGGCGGTGCAGGCGGGCCATGCGACGGTGAAAATCTTCACCACCGACATCCGCCCGCTCAATCAGGGCCGCATGGTCAGGTTCGGCGACATCTGGGAGGTGCTGAAAATCATGGCGAAGGCCGGCGGCCTCGCCACGATCCATGCCGAAGACAACGACATCGTCATGCACATGTACGAGAAATTGATCCGCGAGGACCGCACCGGTTTCGAGAACCTGGCCGAGGTGCACAACACCTTGAGCGAGGATCTGTCGTTCAACCGGGTGATCCGGCTCGCCGAGAACGTCGAGGGGGCGGCCTTGTACATGGTGCATGTCTCGGCCGCTTCCGGAGCCGCCGCGATCGCCGCGTCGCGCGCCCGCGGCTTTCCGATCTACGGCGAAACCCTGCACCAGTACCTGCTCTACAACGCCGAGGACTACAAGCGTCCGGGCGGGCAGATGTACCACACCTACCCCTCGCTCAAATTCGCCGAGGACCAGCAGGCATTGTGGGCGGCTACGAATCACGGCGCGATCCAGGCGATCGCCACCGACGAGGTGTGTTGCCCGCTCAAGGTCAAGTTGCAGGGCAGCCGCATCGACGACACGACCGGCGGCAATTCCGGGGTCGAGCCGCGCGTCGCGCTGATGTACACGCACATGGTGACAAAGCGCGGCTACAGCCTCGCCGATTTCGTCGGGCTGGTGTCGAGCAACGCGGCGAAGATCATGGGGCTCTACCCGAGGAAGGGCGCGCTGGCGATCGGCTCGGACGCCGATATCGTGCTGCTCGACGCCCGCAAGTCACGCGTCATCCGCAAGGAGGACCTGCACGAGACCGACTACACGCCGTGGGAAGGCCACGAGGTGGCGGCCTGGCCCAGCATGACGATCCTGCGCGGCAAGGTCGCCGTCGATGCCGGCAATTTCCTTGCCATGCCCGATGACGGCCATTTCCTGCCGCGCAAGATCCCCGATGCGGTCCGCGCCCGGCCGGCGGTGTGAGCGGTCAGATCCCGAGTTGGGTGCGGATCGCGGCCGAGCGGTCCCACAGATTGGGCAGCATCCGGTTGGCGTAGCCCGAGACGAACGGCTTCACTTCGCCGCTGTCCGCCACGAAGACATGGCGCGCGACGGCGCCGATATTGGCGCCGTAGGCGTGGATGCTGATCGACGGGCGGTCGGCAAGCGCGTTCTCGACCCGGTGGATGTCGCCGATCTGCGGCGACACCGCGGCGACCATGCCCGGCACGAGGCGCTCCTCGCCGGCGGGGGTCAGAGCGCCGGATGCGTCGGCGGCGTAGTTGCGCGAGATTTCGGCGCCGCGCAGCATGCCGATGAGACCCCAGACGGTGTGGTCGTGCACCGGGGTGCGCTGTCCCGGTCCCCACACGAAGCTGACCACCGAAAACCGCTCCAGCGGGTCGCAATAGAGGAGGTACTGGCGGTATTGCGCCGGGTCAGGCTCGGCGAATTCGGGCATCAGCCAGTCATCGGCCGCGACCAGATCGCGCAGCGAAGCCCCGCCATGCTCGCGGATCTCGCTCTCGCCGGCATCCGCATCGCACAGCCGTGTCAAATCGCCCAGGAAACGCCGGAACCGCTCCATCCCGTCCGCCATGCCGTCCTCCGGCTGATCGCCACGGGCCGATAGTATCGCAATAGTCACGGCGAAGTAACGTCAAATACGCTCATTAAAATACGAACAACGCTGCGATAAACTCCATTTCATCACTTCGGTTACTGTAGATATGATAATTTTTCCGTACAAGGTGTGGAGAATTGGCATGAAAGCCTGCGCGCGCCTTGCGTCGGCGGATTATGATCGGACCGTGGAGGTCCGGGGATGGAGCCGGCGCCGTTCGGACCGGCTGGGCGTTCGCGGAGTTCGCCCAGCGCACCGGCGACTTCGCCATCGCCGCGGTCGCCGCCCGGAGCGCCTGTTCCGCCTGATCGAGAACGCGAAGGCGCCAGGCCGGTAGAAGCGGATCTCGGCCTGGCGGATCGCCCGTCCGGCAGCGTCCCGTTCAGCCTCTCATCAGCAGGGGGTGCACCAGCAACGGTGGCCATAGGGGCCGCACACCCAGTGGGATCGCGGAGGGCAATGTGGTCCCGGCCCCCGGCACGCGGCGGGCACGACCGACGAGTTCGGCGCCGGCAAAACCAGTCTGCCCCCTGCCGCGGCCTGCGTCGGCGATGCGAAGGAGGTTGCAAATGCCAGGGCTGCGGTAATGGCGAAGGCGATCGTCAGGTGGCGCATCCTCATCTCCCCGGAGTTACAGCATAGCCGCGCAATAGTTGCATTATCAGGCGCCAAATGCCAGTCCCAGGTTTGGCCCGCCCGGCGCCCGGCGCTCCGTCCCGTCAGGTGGCCGACTTCGTAAAAAACCGGTTCTCCGGCCGCGGCAATCCGAGATTCTCCCGCAACGTCCGGCCTTCGTATTCGCGGCGGAAGAGGCCGCGCCGCTGCAGTTCCGGGACGACGCGGTCGACAAAATCGTCGAGGCCGCCCGGCACGTAGGGGAACATGATATTGAACCCGTCGCAGGCCTTGCTGTCGAGCCACTCCTCCATCTGGTCGGCGATCATCACCGGCGTGCCGACCAGCGACAGCCCGCCATAGCTGCCGGCGATCCGGGCCAGCTGGCGCACCGTCAGGTTGTCGCGGCGGGCGCGGTCGATGACCCGCTGCCTTCCGCTCTTCGAGGCATTGCTTTCCGGGATGTCGGGCAGCGGGCCATCGAGGTCGAACGCCAACGCGTCGTGGCCGAGGGCGATCGACAGCGCCGCGATGCCGCTGTCCGGATGCACCAGGTTGTCGAGCAAGGCCCGCTTGTCGCGCGCTTCGGCGGCGCTGTCGCCGACCACGACAAGCGCGCCGGGCATGATCTTCATGTGGTCTGGCCGGCGCCCGAGCCTTTCCATGCGGCCCTTCACATCGGCGTAGAAGCGCTGGGCGTCGGCCAGATTGCCGCCGCTGGCGAAGATCACCTCGGCGGTCTCGGCGGCGAGCTGGCGGCCGGCCTCCGACGCGCCGGCCTGGACGATGACCGGCCAGCCCTGGATCGGGCGGGCGATGTTCAAGGGGCCGCGCACCGACAGGAATTCGCCCCGGTGGTCGAGCACGTGCAGGCGCTCGGGATCGAAATAGAGGCCCGCGTCAACATCGCGGATAAAGGCATCGTCGGCCAGCTGTCCCACAGGCCGGTGACGACATCGAAATATTCGCGCGCCCGGCGATAGCGCTCGTCATGCTCCATGTGCTCGGTCATGCCGAAATTGACCGCCGCGTCGGGGTTGGAGGTGGTGACCAGGTTCCACGCCGCGCGCCCGCCGCTGATGTGGTCGAGCGAGGCGAAGCGGCGCGCGACCGTGTAGGGCGGCTCGAAGGTGGTGGAGGCGGTCGCGATCAGACCGAGATGCTCGGTCACCATGGCGAGCGCCGGCAACAGCGTCAGCGGGTCGAACGAGGTCACCGTCGCGCTGCGCCGCAACGCCGCCATCGGCATGTTGAGCACGGCCAGATGATCGGCCATGAACCAGGCATCGAAGCGGCCCTGCTCCAGTTTCCGGGCAAAGCGAATGAGGTGCTGCAGATTGAAGTTGGCGTCCGGGTAGGCGCCGGGATAGCGCCACCACGCCGTGTGGATGCCGACCGGGCGCATGAACGCGCCCAGTCTTAATTGACGTTGCCGCAATTGCCGCGAACCTGTCATCCCCGCCGCTCCCTGGCCGCCTGCGCGATCATAGCCGTCTGCGCCGGCAAAGCGTGCATGCCAAGCAGGATTTCGCTTGCTGGGGCCAGGGTTGAGCCGCAAATCCGCCCCTCACCCCACCGGACGGCGCTCGTCAATCGCCGCCGTGCCGGCCGCTACCGGGCATTTGGCGAACCGCCCTCCATCCGGTAGTCGAGGGTTTCGGTGATGTTGCCGCCGACCCGAACCGAGGTGTTGGTGCCCGGGATCAGGAACGAGCGCGGAAAGCTGCCGCCGGGCCCGCTGCTGCCGGAAGCCGCCTTGGCCGGCGCGCCGCCGCCGGATCCGCCGACGCCGGCGGAAGCCGCCTGCGCCTGCCTGATCTGCTTGAGCCGCTGCTGGAGGATCTCGTTATTGGTGCGCAGGTCCGACAATTCGTCGGCCTTCGCACGAGGCACGGCGGCCGGCAGCGCAACCACGGCGATCAACCCGCCGAGCGCCACCATCGTGGCGAAAGTCCGCTTATTGCTCATCGCTCCCCTTCCCCTGTCACCAGACAGGAAACCCGGGAAAAGCTGCCGCTCGTGCTTACACCGAGATCAGTCCGCAACTCAACATCGATCCACCGCAGGATCGCCGCCCGAGGCGGTCTTCACGGGGTACCAGGCTTCCGGGTTTATCGGCTAGGATCGACCTCGGACCGAGCCGGGCTCGGTGCCGGGATAGGGAGTGCGATCGTAATGTCTGCGGCCCAGCGTCAGATGCATCTCGGCGTTTTCGTGCTCGGCACCGGCAACCATTCCGCCGGCTGGAGGTACGAGGGCGCCGCCGTCAGCAACAACCAGCTTGCGGTCATCCAGGAGATCGGCCGGATTGCCGAGCGCGGCCGGTTCGACCTGTTGTTCGTCTCCGACGGGCTGGTCATGGACCCGGGCGACCACCCGTCCTTCCTGTGCCGCTTCGAGCCGACGACCCTCATATCGGTGTTGAGCGCCGCGACAACCCATATCGGCCTCGGCGCGACGGTCTCGACCAGCTTCAACGAGCCGTACAACGTTGCCCGCATCTTCGCCTCGATCGACCATATCAGCGGCGGCCGCGCCGCCTGGAACGTGGTGACCAGCTCGCAGCCCAGGTCCGCGCTCAATTTCAGCCGCGACAATCACATGGAGCACGAGCGGCGCTACGAGGTCGCCAACGAGTTCGTCGATGTCGTCCGGGGGTTGTGGGATTGCTGGGACGACGGTGCGATCGTCGCCGACAAGGCGACCGGCCGGTATATCGATCCGGCAAAGGTGCGGCCGCTCGATCACCGGGGCCGGTTCTTCCAGGTCAAGGGCCCGATCAATATGGCGCGCTCTCCGCAGGGCCATCCGGTCATCATCCAGGCCGGCGGCTCGCCTTCCGGCCTCGATCTGGCGGCGCGCACCGCCGATGTCGTCTTTTCGGTGGTCCAGGAGCTGACCAGCGCCCAGGCGGCCTATGCCGATCTGAAAGGACGCCTCGCCAGATACGGGCGCGATCCCGACCAGCTTGCGGTCCTGCCTGGGGTCATGCCGATCATCGGCGAGAGCGATGCCGAGGCGAAGGACAAGCTGTCGCTGCTGCAGGGCTGGCTGACCCCGACCAACGCCGCGACGCTGGTCAGCGGCCGGATCGGCTATGACGTTTCCGGGTATCCGCTCGACGGGCCGGTGCCGGCGCCGCCGCCCGGCGGCAACAGCCAGACCTTCTCGCGCGTCTTGTTCGAGACCGCGCGGCGCGACAACATGAGCTTGCGCGATCTCTACAATCTGACCGCTGCGGCGCGCGGCCACTGGGTCATCTGCGGCACGCCGGCGCGGATCGCCGACACGCTGGAAGAATGGTTCGTCGAGGGCGCGGCCGACGGGTTCAACATCCTGCCGCCCTATTTCCCCGGCGCGTTTGCCGATTTTGTCGATCTCGTCGTGCCGGAATTGACGCGGCGCGGCCTGTTCCGGCGCGAGTATCGCGGGACGACGTTGCGCGACCATTTCGAGCTCGCCCGCGTGCCCGCACCGGCAGCACGCAGCGCGGCGATCGGCGCCGAATGATCGGCCGCGATGGCGCGCAGAAGGTGAAGCTCCAATTACGCTGTCAACCCGGCAAAAGAGGCTGCAACCAAATTGCCGAAGGCGCGGCATCAGCGCTTCGCGTCCTTCGAGACGCTGAGGAGGCTGCGAAGCGGCCGTCTCGAAGGACGCAAGGCGGCTATCCAGTCCGGGCGGATCTGATTACGACCTCGAAAGCCGGGACGACATTAACCGAGAGGTATGGCAGGTGGCGGACACTCCTGGGCTCTTGATGCTGGTCGGCGCCGCGACGCCGCCCGGCCGGCTCGTCGCTGCGATCGCCGCGGCGGCAGAGGCGGCCCGCACCGGCGGCGGCGATGTTGCGGTCAACATCCTCAATCTCGCCGAGGTGCCGATCGACACCTGCGACGGCCGCCCGCTCGACGCCTACGGCGCGGCGACGCGGCAAGCAGTTGCGCGGATCGCCGGCGCTGCAGCGGTCCTGATCGGCGCCCCGGTCTACCGGGCGAGCTTTCCGGGGGTGCTGAAAAACCTGCTCGACATCACCCCGGTCGAGGCGTTGCAAGGTAAGCCGGTCGGCATCGTCGCGATGGGCGGCTCGCCGCATCACTACCTTGCCGTCAACGGCCAGTTGCGGCAGGTGCTGGCCTGGTTCGGGGCGCTCGTCGCGCCGACCGGAATCTATCTCACCGGCGGCGATTTCCGCGACGGCCAGTTGGCGTCCAACTCCGCCCGCAACGACCTCGCCACCCTGACCCGCACGCTGATAACGCTGGCGCGCCGGCTCGACCCGGCCGCGCTCGGCCCGCCGCCATTGGCCGCGAAATTTACCTGATACTGGAGCGGGCGATGGGATTCGAACCCACGACCCCGACCTTGGCAAGGTCGTGCTCTACCCCTGAGCTACGCCCGCGTCCGCCCGATCCATATCATGAGGGGGGAGGGGGGTTGCAAGGACTTGCGCGCCGCCGCACGCCCGCAATCCCATCGGGATTGTTTCGTCGCTGCGCTCCTCGCAATGACAGCCCATTGCCGGCGGCGCTTGTCATCGCGCCGCCCCGCCGCCATGTTTTGCATTGCATCCCCGGGGAGAATACCGCATGGCGAATGAACCTTTGATCGGCGGCGGCGTCGTCGCCGGCGCGGCGCCCGTCAAGGACGTGACCACGGCAACCTTCATGGCCGAGGTCGTCGATGCGTCGTTCGACCAGCCGGTCATCGTCGATTTCTGGGCGCCGTGGTGCGGGCCGTGCAAGCAATTGGGGCCGATCCTCGAAAAAATCGTGCGCGGCGCCAACGGCGCGGTGCGCATGGTCAAGCTCGACATCGACAAAAACCCGGAAATCGCGCAGCAGATGCGCATCCAGTCGATCCCGGCGGTCTATGCCTTCAAGGATGGACGACCGGTCGACGGGTTTGTCGGCGCCCTGCCGGAAAGCCAGGTGCGGCAGTTCGTCGAGCGTCTCGGCGGCGGGCCGGGCGGGCCGTCGCCGATCGAAGAGGCGATGGCGATGGCCAGGGAAGCCGCGCAGAGCGGCGACCATGCCAGCGCCGCCGGGCTCTATTCGCAGATCCTGCAGCACGAGGCGGAGAACCCGGAGGCGCTCGCCGGGCTGGCGCGTGCGCTGATCGCGAAGGGCGAACTCGACAAGGCAACGCAGGTCCTCGACCGGGCGCCGAAGGAGACCGCCAAGCATGCTGAGATCGCCGCGGCCCGTTCGGCGCTCGAACTCGCCGAGCAGGCGCAGAAGGCGAAGGGCTCGCTTGGCACGCTGCGCGCCCGGATCGAGCACAACCCGGACGATCATGAGGCGCGCCTGGAGCTGGCGACCGCACTCTTCGGCGCGGGCGAGCGCGAGCCGGCGATCGACGAATTGCTGACCCTCTTCAAGCGCGACCGCAACTGGGACGAGCAGGCGGCGCGGCGCCAGCTGGTCAAATTTTTCGAGGTCATGGGGCCGACCGACCCGTTGACCTTGAGCGCCCGGCGGCGACTGTCGTCGCTGATGTTCTCGTGAGGGGCTTCTGATGGGGATGGGCATCGGGATGGGCATGGCATGAGCGACCGGCCGAGCACGCGGGAGCCGATCGCGCTGCCCGAAGTGTTGCCGATCTTCCCGTTGACCGGGGTGCTGCTGTTGCCGCGCGGCCGGCTGCCGCTCAACATCTTCGAGCCGCGCTATCTGGCGATGACGCGCGATGCGCTCGGCGGCGAGCGCCTCGTGGGCATGGTCCAGCCGAGCGACCCGGCGAGGGACGGCGCTGGCGAGATGAACCCGCCAGTCTATCCGGTCGGCTGCGCCGGCCGCATCACGCAGTTCAGCGAGACCGACGACGGGCGCTATCTGATCACCCTGACCGGCGTGTCGCGCTTTCGCATCGCTAAGGAATTGCCGCTGCTCTCCGGCTATCGCCGGGTCGTCCCCGACTGGCGGCCCTTCGCCCATGACCGCGCCGCGCCGGGCGAGCCCGGCTTCGACCGCGAGCGGCTGATCCGCGGCCTCAGAAGCTATTTCGCGCAGCGCCAGATCGCGGCCGATTTCGAGGCGATCGAAAAGGCGCCGGGCGAGTATCTCGTCACCTCGATCGCGATGGCCTGCCCGTTCGCGCCGAGCGAGAAGCAGGCATTGCTCGAAGCCGCCGATCCCGACGCGCGGGCCGGGCTGTTGACGGCGCTCGTCGAAATGGCCGCGATCGAGCCGACGACCGAGGACAGCGGTGGCACGCGCCACTAATTGGAGCCGGCGATGGAAGAACCCTCCGACATCGACCCGAAACTCCTCGAAATCCTGGTCTGTCCGCTGACCAAGGCGCCGCTGCGCTATGACCGCGCGGCGCAGGAGCTGATCAGCGAGGAGGCCGGGCTCGCCTATCCGATCCGCGACGGCATCCCGATTATGCTGGTCGACGAGGCGCGCCAGCTGCGTGAAGACGAGACCCCGGCAAAGCGCCTGCCGCCGCCGTGACCGACAGCGCGCCCTGGCCGGTCGAGCTGCGTTTGCGGCGCGCCGAAAAGCGGCTCGACATCGAATTCGATGACGGCAAGCGCTTCAGCCTGCCGGCCGAATATCTGCGGGTCGAGAGCCCGTCGGCCGAATTGCAGGGCCACGGGCCGGGCGACAAGAAGATCATCGGCGAGCGCGCCCAGGTCGGCATCCTCGACCTCGAAGCGGTCGGCAATTACGCGGTCAGGATCAAGTTCGACGATTTGCACGACACCGGCATTTTTTCCTGGGACTACCTCTACCAGCTCGGCGTCGAACAGCATAAGCGCTGGCACGACTACCTCGCCGCCCTCGCCGCCAAGGGCCTCAGCCGCGAGCCGAAGCGGGGGTGAGGCATCGCCGAGGCCGAAGTCCCCGATGTTGCGGCAGGAGTAGGATGGGTTGAGCGGTAGCGAAACCCATCAAAGCCTGGACCGCAAGCCAGCATCGCGACGGGTTTCGCTGCGCTCAACCCATCCTACGAGTTCGCTGTTGGCCTCCTACACACTCCTCCCCCCGCGCTAACCGCGGGCGGTCGCCGAGCGTGCCCATTGCGTGGCGCATCAGGAGGCGCTTCACGGGCGGCAGGCGGTGGACCACGGCGAGGCCGAGGTCGCGGGCGAGGCGCATGGGCGGGATCGTGTTCGAGAAGAGGCAGTTGAGGCCGTCGGTCACGGCGGCGAGGAGGAGCGCGTCGGCGCGGCGCCGGCGCTGGTATTGCTCCAGGACCAATTCGTCGCCGATGTCGAGGCCGAGGCGGCGCGCGTCGACGATCAGTTCGGCCAGCACGGCGACGTCGCGGATCGCGATGTTGAGGCCCTGGCCGGCGATCGGGTGGATGACATGGGCGGCCTCGCCGACGAGCGCGAGGCGCCGCGCGACATAGCGCTCGGCCTGCAGCAGCCCGAGCGGGTAGGACGAGCGCGGCCCGACCGGCTCGATCTCCCCGAGGAAATCGCCGAAGCGGGCGCGCAATTCGGCGGCGAACTCGGCCTCCGGCAATGCCAGCAGGCGCGACGCGAGGTCGGCATGCTCGGTCCACACAATGGAAGAACGGTTCCCGGTCATCGGCAATATCGCGAACGGGCCGGACGGCAGGAAATGCTCGACCGCGATGCCGGCGTGCGGGCGGGCATGCGCCACGGTCGTGACGATGCCGGTCTGCTGGTAGCGCCATTCGACCGCGCGGATCCCGGCTGCATGGCGCAGCGGCAAGTCCCTGCCGTCGGCGGCGGCGACGAGCCGCGTCCGCAACCGCCGGCCGTCGCCGAGCACCGCGACCGCGCCGGTCTCGCTCGCCTCCACCGCGGCGATACGATGCGGCGCGAGCAGCTTCAAATTCGGCAGGGCGCGGGCGCGCTCCAAGAGGGCGCGGCGCAACACCCGGTTCTCGACGATGTAGCCGAGCGGCGCATCGCCCGCCAGATCGCGCAAATCGTAATGCAGGAACAAGGGAAAATCATCGTCGGCGACGCGGATCTCGCGGATCGGCTCGGCCTCGGCCGCGAACTCCGGCCACAGCCCGATGCCGTCGAACACCAGGCGCGAGCCGTAGGCGATCGCCGAGGTGCGGCCGTCGAAGCCCGGCATCAGCATCGCCGCCGGGTCCTGCGGATCGATCACCGCGACCTCGAGCCCGGCGCTGGCGCAGGCGAGGCCGAGCAGCATCCCGCTCAACCCGGCGCCCGCGATCACCAGCTCGGCATCATCGGCCATCAGTGAGGCATCCTTCCGCGACAGGCGGCAATCGCGTAGTGTTCTTCGCCTTTTGCCCCCGGGACGCAACCGTGCCGCTCAACCCGCAGCTCGACACCCTCAGCGACTATCCGTTCGAGGCGTTGCGCACCCTGCTCAACCCGGTGACCCCGGTCGTCAACGATGTGCCGATCCTGATGTCGGTCGGCGAGCCGCAGCATCAGCCGCCGGCGCTCTTGACCGAGACCCTCGCCGCGCACGCCCACGAGTGGAACAAATACCCGCCGATGGCCGGCACCCCGGAACTGCGCCAGGCGATCGTCAACTGGCTCGGCCGCCGCTACCGGCTGCCGGAAGGCGCGCTCGATCCCGACCGTCACATCCTCACCCTCGCCGGCACCAAGGAAGGGCTCTATCTGTTGGCGGGCCTTGTCGTGCCGCGCCGCAAAGCCGGCAAGCGCCCGATCGTCCTGGTGCCCAACCCGTATTACCTCGTCTACAACGGCGCGGCGACGATGGCCGGGGCCGACGCGGTGTTTCTCGACGCGACACGGGAGAACGGCTTCATGCCCGATCTCGCCGCGATCCCGCGCGAGGTTCTCGAGCGCACCGCATTGTTCTATCTGTGCTCGCCGGCCAACCCGCAGGGCACGATCGCCAGTTCAGATTACTTGAAACAGGCGATCGCGCTGGCACGCCGCTGGGATTTCGTGCTGGCGGTCAACGAGTGCTATGCCGAAATCTACGACCGGGTGCCGCCGCCCGGCGCGCTGGAGGCCTGCGCCGCGCTGGGCCAAGGCTTCGAGCAGGTCGTCGTGTTCCATTCGCTGTCGAAGCGGTCGAGCGCGGCGGGGCTGCGCTCCGGTTTCGTCGCGGGCGACCCGCGCCTCGTCGGGCATTACCGGCATCTGCGCGACTATGGCGGGTGCCAGGTGCCGTTGCCGATCCAATGGGCGGCGACCGCGCTGTGGCGCGACGAGGCGCATGTCGAGGAAAACCGCGCGCGCTATCGCCGCAAATTCGACATCGCCGAAGCGGCGCTCGGCGGCCAATTCGGGTTCTACCGGCCCGATGGCGGGTTCTTTCTGTGGCTCGATGTCGGCGACGGCGAGGCGGCCACCGTGCGGCTGTGGCGCGATGCGGCGGTCCGGGTCCTGCCGGGCGGCTATACCGCGCGGGCATCCGCCGGCAGGGTCAATCCGGGCAGCAAATATATTCGCTTGGCGATCGTTCATGACGAGGCCACGCTGGACGCTGCGTTCGCGCGGATCGGGCGCGTGTTGTAGCGGGATGCGGGGGGCACCGGCCGGGGGGTCGGCCGGGGTCCTCAGCCTCGATTGAGGGATTGGGGGCAAGGGGGATGCCCAGAACGGCGCAGTTGGCAATTCATGGCGTCGGCCATCGCTGGCGCGGTTGGCGTGGTTGGCGCGAGGGGTTCGGCGGCGTCAGCCGGCGGCTTTTCGAGGGGCTCGGCGCCGCGCTGGTACTGGCGAGCCTCCTGTTGCTGCTCGCCTTATTGACCTACAGCCCGGGCGACGCCTCGCTCGACACCGCGGCAGATGCGGCGCCGCGCAATTATCTCGGACATAACGGCGCGCTGTTCGCCGATGCGTTGGTGCAGAGCGTCGGGCTGGCCGCCTATCTGGTTCCGGCGGTGCTGCTCGGCTGGGCCTTCCGCCTGATGCTGCAGCGCCCAATTCGCCGGCCGGCGCGCGGCATCGGGCTGCTGGTGCTGGCGCTCGTGTTCGGCGCAGCGGCCTGCTCGATCCTGCACCCGCATCTGGCATTGCCGGCCGGCGCCGGCGGGGTGGTCGGATGGGTGGTGCTGGGCCTGGTAGAGCGTGCCGGCCTCGGCACCCTCGCCTTGCCATTGGCGATGGCGGCCGCCGCGCTGGTCGCGTTGCTGCTGCTGTCGATCATCGGGCTGTCGGCGGGCGACTGGCGCGATTTGGGCAGCGGCGCCGGCCGCGGCGCCGGCCGGGTTGCCCGCGCCTCGGGGCGCGGCACGGCGGCGGCGGCTTCATTCGGCCTGCGGCTGTTCTGGCAATGGCGGCAGGCCCGGCGCGCGGCGGGGACCGACCAGGGCGACCGGTTGGCCCGGATCGTCGCCGGTCGCGGTCCGCGCCCGCAGCCGCATCCGAGGCGGTCCGCGCCAACCGCGCTGCCCGACCGGCGCGAGCCGCAGTTCGGCCCGGGCGCGGTGCCGATGCCCGCCGGCCGGCCGCCCGACCCGGTCGGCGAAACCGGGAATGCGGCCGGACGGCTCGTCCGCCTGGTCATGCCGCGGGCGAAGCCGTCGGCGCCGGGCAGGCGCGCCGAGCAGGAATTGCAGCCGGCGCTCGATCTGGTGCCCGACGAGGAGCCGCTGCTGCCGCCGCTCGGCCTCCTGGTCAAGCCGCCGGCGGTCAAGACCGCGTCGGTCGACGAGGAGGCATTGGCCAAGAACGCCCGCATGCTTGAAGCGGTGCTCGAGGATTTCGGCGTGCGCGGCCAGATCGTCCAGGTCCGTCCCGGCCCGGTCGTCACGCTCTACGAGCTCGAGCCGGCGCCGGGGATCAAGGCGTCGCGGGTCATCGGGCTGGCCGACGACATCGCGCGCTCGATGAGCGCCATTTCGGTGCGCGTCGCGGTCGTGCCCGGCCGCACCGTCATCGGCATCGAACTGCCCAACCTCAAGGCCGAGACCGTGTACCTGCGCGAGCTGCTCGATAGTCCGGCTTACGAACAGCATGCCGGGCGGCTGGTTCTCGGCCTCGGCAAGGACATCGGCGGCGAGCCGGTCATCGCCGATCTGGCGCGCATGCCGCATCTGCTGATCGCCGGCACCACCGGTTCGGGCAAGTCGGTCGGCATCAATACGATGATCCTCTCGGTGCTCTACCGGATGCCGCCCGAGCGCTGCAAATTCATTATGGTCGATCCCAAGATGCTGGAATTGTCGGTCTATGACGGCATCCCGCATCTGCTCGCGCCGGTCGTCACCGACCCGAAAAAGGCGGTGCTCGCGCTGAAATGGACGGTGCGCGAGATGGAGAGCCGCTATCAGAAGATGTCGAAGCTCGGCGTGCGCAACATCGAGGGCTTCAATGCAAGGCTGCGCGAGGCGGCGGCCAAGGGCGAGAACCTCATCCGCAAGGTGCAGACCGGGTTCGACCCGGAAACGGGGCAGCCGGTGTTCGAGGAACAGCCGTTCGACGCCACCGAATTGCCGCTGATCGTCGTCGTCGTCGACGAGATGGCCGATCTGATGCTGGTCGCCGGCAAGGACATCGAGGCGGCGATCCAGCGCCTCGCGCAGATGGCGCGGGCCGCCGGCATCCACATCATCATGGCGACCCAGCGGCCCTCGGTCGATGTCATCACCGGCACGATCAAGGCCAATTTCCCGACGCGGATCAGCTTTCAGGTCACCTCCAAGATCGACAGCCGCACGATCCTGGGAGAAGGCGGCGCCGAACAGCTGCTGGGGCGCGGCGACATGCTGTACATGGCGGGCGGCGGCCGCGTCACCCGGGTGCACGGCCCGTTCGTCTCCGACGAGGAAGTCGAGCGCGTCGTCTCGTTCCTCAAGACCCGCGGCGAGCCCGACTATATCGAGGAGATCACCGAGGACGACGGCGGCCCCATCGATCCGTTCGGCGCCGACGACGAGGCCGGCTCGGGCGACGGCCTCTACGACCAGGCCGTGGCGCTCGTCTGCCGCGAGCGCAAGGCCTCGACCAGCTTTGTCCAGCGCCACCTGCAGATCGGCTACAACCGCGCCGCCCGCCTCATCGAGAAGATGGAAGGCGAGGGCGTCGTCAGCCCCGCCAACCACGTCGGCAAGCGCGAAGTGCTGGCGCCGCCGGGCCGGTGAAGCGCCGCACTCGATCCGTCAATAAGCGGCTGCACAATGGGGCACGAGCTGCGCAGCCCAGCCCTATGATGGGTTCGAGAGGTTGTCTAAGTATTCCGGCCGCGGTACGGCGAAAGTGTCGAACATCTTTTGAAAAAACGGCCTCAGTGCGCTCGCAGGTGTGTCCAGCTCCGTTAGTGTCCCTGCGTCATATATCCTATCCTCCAAGGATCTTCCTTGTGGAATGGGAATCGCAAAATAATGTCCGGTCGGAGCAGGAAAGAAAAGGCCTGCATCCTTGATTCCCTCGACCCCCGCAATCCATCTAAACGGCCGAGAAAATTCGAGCCTGATCAGCAACGCTGCAAATGAATGAATAACGTACTTGAAGCGGTCCTCGAAGTAAGGAACCCCTATCTTATGGTTTCCTGCTTGCTGCTGCTGCCGAATTATATTTAACAAATAAGCGTCAACCGCCCAAATTTCTCCGGTATTGAGAATATAACTTACGGATGGAGTTATTGAGCGATCGTTCATTACGGGGTAGACACCAAATCCATCGACACCTCGCACAAAACCCAGGCTGGAGTACCCATCCATTAACTGGACGAGGGGAAAGCCCGCCTGCGTCGCAACCCTCTTCAATTCGACCGCAGAAAAGCGGCGCTCACTAGCGAACTCCGGCATTAGACGAAGCCAAATCACCGGGCCCTTCATGAGAAAAATGTTGGTGTCCTGACCGAAGGGAAAAGCTTCGGATATGCCTATGGCTTCGTCCGCGAACCGGAACCGGGAGACCTCGGGCTTTGCTCTGGGGCTGAAGCGGGTGCCTTCCGGACGACGAGCAATCAAGTAACGCACCGCAAGTTCGACCACGCGGCGGGGCGGCAAATCACCGCCTTCAATTTTTGCAATGGCGCTTCGGTCGTACCCAATCTCGGCAGCGAGTTCGGCCTGCGTCAGACCCAAGCCGTCACGCGCAAGCAGCAAATCAGTGGCCTCCCACGCGCCAATCGGAAGGCCCATCAGCATACGTAGCGCGTCCTCGTTAGGGCCGAGGGCTTTCACGATTTCTGAATCTCCCATATCTTCCTCACACGACAAGATGGGCCGGTTTTCAAGGCCCGCCCGCGCACGCAAAGGTCACCTCTGGCACGGGAGGCATGGCGACCGATTGTGGAGGCCGGATCGCCATGCTGACCGAACGCGCGATTGGACCGATATCGTGATTGAAACCACAAGTCAACCTAAAATGTTCTAACTCTGGAGCGCGATTTGTTGCCTAAATCACGCTTCTGACGGGATGATTTGGCTTCGTACCGTATTTGTTCTTTCTGCCGACGTGCGATTGATTCCGGTGACAATTTTATTAATGCGCTTTATCCAACGGGTGCCACGGATCACCAAGCGTCGGGCGGAAAAGCCTTCAGCCCGCGGGCTTGACCCGCGGGGCAGCGCCTTCCGCCACGCTGGCGCCTTTTGCACGGTCTGTCGGCGGCGGATTACGCTCCGCTCATCCGCCCTACTCTCGCTACCCCGGTACATCGCCGGCGAGCGCAACGCGCCGCCCGAAGATTGCGGTGGCATCCCCGGCTTCTACGAAATGCCGTCGCCGACCCGCAAGGGTAGGCGATCGGTGTTGCGGCTTCTTGACTATTGCTGTTTTGTTCCCATGTGGGCGGACTTACCGGAAGCGGCCGGGAGCGCGAGCGTGGCAACATCGCACAATGTCGGGCGGGCGGTGCCGCCGATCACCATTGGCAACTTACAGGCGAAATCCGCCTGATGCTGGCCTGTAGGATCAGGTGCCGAAAATCGGCAACAAAACCCTCGGTTGCACCATCGGGCGGCAGCGGTGAGCGGCAATACCGCGTGCGGCCCGGCAAGATGGCCGAGTGGGTCGGGATCATGGAAGAGGAGATCGTCCCAACCCGGACGGACCTTGACTTATCGTGCATGGGTGCGATTGAGCCGCATTGAAGCGTGCCGCGGCCGGCATATCTCCCTCGCAGGCCGCGTTGTCCGCGGCTACGTCTGGAGAGCCAAGCGCAGTGCGAATTCTTTTGCAACGCTGCCCGGCGATTGCCATGGCGCTTCTATTGCTCCTTGGCGCGAGCGTTGCATGGGCTGCTCCGGTCCCGGCTGCGCTGAGCGCGCAGGATACCTTGGAGCTGCAACGCATTGCCGCCTATCTCAATGGCATCCGCACGATGACCGCGCGTTTCCAGCAGATCGCCAATAATGGAGCGCTCAGTACCGGGCTTCTGTGGGTCGCGCGCCCGGGACGCATGCGGTTCGAGTATGACCCCCCCAACGCGATTACACTGCTCGCCGACAGCACCTCCGTGTATTACTGGGACAAACAATTGGGGCAGGTGTCGAAATACGATCTCAGATCGACGCCGGCTTGGTTTTTTCTGCGCGATCCGATCAGCTTTGGTGCCGATGTGATCGTTACCCGGTTCGAGCATGTCGGGGGTATGGTTCGCGTTACCGTGGTCGAGAGCGCCGAGCCCGATTCCGGGTCGCTGACCCTGGCGTTTAGCGAAAATCCGACGACGCTGCGGCAATGGACGGTGGTCGATCAGCAGGGCAAGACGACAACGGTCACCCTCTCCGACCTGCAATTCGGTATGGCGCTCGACCCCAGGCTGTTCCAATATCAGGATCTCTTCTCGGGATCGAACCACTAAGAGCCGGCAACAAGAGTTAAGCATGATGTCTGGTCGCAGCCTCCCGTTCATTGGCATTCCGTGTTGCGTTCGTACGATCAACGAGCGCGCCTTCCACACGGTCGTCGAGCGCTATCCGCATGCCGTGATCGACGCGACCGGCTGTCTGCCGATCATGATCCCGGCGATCGGGCCGAAGATCGATTGCAGCGCGGTGCTCGACGGGCTCGACGGTCTGCTGCTGACCGGCAGCCCGTCCAATGTCGAGCCGAGCCACTACGGCGGCCCGCCGAGCCGGGAGGGGACGCTGCACGACCCGGACCGCGATGCGACAACCCTGCCGCTGATCCGCGAGGCGGTGCGCCGCGATCTGCCGGTCCTGGCGATCTGCCGCGGCATCCAGGAGCTGAACGTGGCACTCGGCGGCACCCTCCACCAGCGGATATTCGAGATGCCCGGGCGGTTCAACCACCGGCGGCGGCGCGGGACGATGACGCTCGACGAGCGCTACGGCCCGGCGCACAGCGTCGCTCTGGCGCCGGAGGGGTTGCTGGCGCGGTTGGTCGGCGCCACGGAGATCATGGTCAACTCGCTGCACGGGCAGGGGATCGACCGCCCGGCCCCCGATCTCCTGGTCGAGGCGGTGGCCCCGGATGGGCAGATCGAAGCGGTCAGCCTGCCCGGCGCCCGATTCGTCGTCGGCGTGCAATGGCACCCGGAATACAAGCCGCTCGAGAATCAGGTTTCGCGGGCCTTGTTTGCGGCATTTGCGCAAGCCTGCCATGCAACTGTGGCGGGAATTGCGTCAAACCGTCGCGCCGCGTAAGCGGGAAACCGAGAAGGTTCCTGCATCGCGCATGCGTTTTTGCCGGGATCGCATGCACGATTCGCATTTTGGGCGTGCCGTTCGATCCCCATTTGGAGACTCCAGAAGCGAAGAGGGTGTCAAAGCCCTCTTGTAATCGGTCCCGTATCCCCTGCGGGCCCGGATTTCCCCCAAGCGCTTCTGACAAGCAGGCGCCCGGTCCTCCCCCCCGACCGGGCGCCGTTTTTGTGCGTGCCCGGCGCGGCGTCTTTCGCGGTTCTGATGGCGTACCGCGAGGCTTAGAGTGTCGCCCCGGCGACGCCTCAAATGACGGGTGCAGCCCTTGCGTTTGATCACCTGGAACATCAACTCGGTGCGGTTACGCATTGATCTTGTTCGCCGGCTGGTGGAGGAGCAACAGCCGGACGTCCTGTGCCTCCAGGAAACCAAGACGCCGGACGAGCTGTTCCCGCGCAGCGCGATCGAGGCGCTCGGCTACCGCCACATGCTGGTGCACGGCATGAAGGGCTACAACGGCGTCGCCATCCTGTCGCGCCTGCCGTTCGCCTCGGCGACGACGCGGTCGTGGTGTGCACGCGCCGATTGCCGCCATGCCATCGTCGAATTGCCCGGCGGCATCGAATTGCACAACATTTATGTGCCGGCGGGCGGCGATCTTCCCGATCCCGTCGCCAATCCGAAATTTGCCCACAAGCTGCAATTCCTCGACGAGTTGACCGCGTGGTTCGCCGCCGGGCGCGATGCCGGACGCAAGATGATCGCGGTCGGCGATCTGAACATCGCGCCGCTGGAAACCGATGTGTGGTCGCACAAGCAGTTATTGACCGTGGTCAGCCACACCCCGGTTGAGGTGGACCGCCTCGCGGCGTTGCAGCTTGCCGGCGGATTTGTCGATGCGATCCGGCATTTCGTGCCGCCGGAACAGCGGCTCTATACTTGGTGGAGTTACCGCAACCGGGACTGGGCGGCCAGCGATCGCGGCCGCCGCCTCGATCATGTCTGGGTGACGCCATCGCTGGTGGGCGCGCTGACCGCGGCGCGCGTGCATCGCGACAGCCGCGGCTGGGACCGAACGTCCGACCACGTTCCGGTCATGGTCGAGTTCGGCGATTGACCCTTCTCTTGCGTCATTGCCGGGCTTGATCCGGCCATCCCGGAGATCCGCGGGTCGATCCCGCGGGTGACGATCCCTAAAGCCGGCGATAGAGGTGATAGCGGCCGGCGGCGATGCCGTCCGGCAGCGGCAGCGGTTCGAGATCCGGGCAATCGATCGGCGGATCGGAGACCAGCACCGCGCCCGCGCACAACAGCGGCGCGATGCTCGGCGCCAACTCGGCCGCCAAGGCTCGGTTCGCGCCGGCATCGCCGGTCCCGGCATCGAAGTGGGCGCAGGCGACCCGACCGCCGAGCCGGAGGCGCGCCGCCGTCAAGGTCTGGCGCATGTCGCCGAGGATCAGCCGCTCGGGCGGCGGCACGCAATCGGGATGCGCCGCGACCCGGCGCTCGCAGACATAAATCTCCCGATCGGGGAATAGCGAGCGCAGGTGGTCGTAGGTGCGGCCGTTGCCGAGCCCCAGCTCGATCACGACCCCCTCCAGGTCACCGATCAGTTCGGCAGCGCGATCGAGGCAGGCGCGCTGCGCCTCGAGCCGCCGGATGAAACTGTCGAGCCGGCTCATTCGGCCGGCATCGCTCCAGCTCCATGGTTGACCGGGCCTTCGCTCAGGCGGCGGACTTCCGACCGCGCGGTGCGCAGCTGGTTGTTGGTCAGTTCGAGCCGGTGCGCCAGTTCGCGCATGATCGAGACCGCCATATTGGGAAATTCGCGCACCATGCGCATGAACGGGTCCTTGGCGATGCGCAACGCGACGAGCCGGTCTTTGGCACGCACCGTCGCATTGCGCGGCGCGTCGCACAGGATGCCTATTTCGCCAACGATCTCGTTCGCCCCGAGGGTCGCCACGGTGATCGGCCCGGCGGGGCCTTCGAGGATGATATCGGCCTCACCGTCGATGATCAGATAGGCCGCATCGGCGGGATCGCCCTGCCGGCACAGCGTCTTGCCCGGGTCGAACCCGACCCGTTCGCTCATGAACGCCAGCAGCTTGAGCTTGGCCGGTTCGATCTCCGCGAAGAACGGGATCCGGCGAAGCAACTCGTATTCCTGCATCAGGCTCAACGTAACCTCCCGGTTCCAGCTCCAGCGCTGGCGCGTTCTGTCATTCGGCCGCCATCAAGAGGGCGGTGAGGGAATCCTTGTGGTCGAGTTCGGCAAAGCGGCCCTGCTCCTGCAACTTGCCGCCGCTCATGACCAGCACGCGGTCGAAATCGCGCGCAAGACTCGCGCGGTGCAGCACCCAGATCAGGCCGCGCCCTGCCATTTCCTGCCCCAACCCCTCGGTCGCCTTGGCTTGCGCCGCCCCGTCAAGCGCCACGGTCGCCTCATTGAGGATCAACAGATCGGGCCGCTTCAACACCGCGCGTGCAATCGCGGTGCGCTGCCGCTGCGCCGGCGACAGGCGCGAACCGGCAGTGCCGACATGGTATTCGAGACCGACATCGATGACCGCGGGACGCAGCGACAGCCCGCCCAGCACCTCGGCGAGAACCTGCGGCACGCGCAGCACCGCCTCGGCCTCGCCATAGGCGATCTTGCCGAACAGGATGTTGTCTTGCAGCGAGGCGGCGGCATTGTAGCGGTCGGCATCGAAAAACTCGATCTGGTCGCGGGCCTCCGCCGGCAGCTCGCGACGGAAGATGTGGCGCGCTTCCAGCAGCCGTTGCTGCAGGCGCTCGTCGAGGACGTCGAGACGATGGCGTGCCGCGATCAGCTTGAACGGCAGCGACAGCAGCCTGTGGCGCTGCTCGCGCTGCAGCCCCTTGGTGCCGCCGTTCTCGGCTGCGGCGAGAATGGCCGCGAACTCGGGCAGATCGTTGGCGCTGATGAAGCTGAACTGCTCGAAGAATTCATGCTCGGGCGGCAGATCGGCGAACATCTCGGTCATCATCGCCGCGACCTCGCGGCCGGCCTCGATGAGATCGTCAGTCAAAGCGAGCTGGTCGAGAACGCTCAGCACATAGCTGTTCTCGGCGAGCGAGTCGAAATCGAAAGCCGGCCCGATCGGGGTGCCGAACAGCACGTTCTCGGCGACCGTCGCATTCGCGTTGTACCGCTCGAGATCGTAAGTCTCGACGAGCTTGGTGATGCCGTCCGCAACCAGTTGCCGGGCCAACGCCTTGCGGGCTTCGATCATGCGCTCCGCGACCTGCGGATGCGCCGCCGGGTCGAGCCGGCCGCGCAGCCCGAGGCCATAGACATCTTCCTCGAAGTCGAGCCGCGCCAACACCTCGGCAATGCGCGGCGTGAGCCCCGCCGGGTCGGACACGCCGGCGCTTTCGTAATCGATCCAATCGGCATGCAGATCGAGATCGATGTTGCCCGAGGCTCGTGCCTCGTGGAGCTGGCGCGCCCGGCGGGGTGCCGTCGACTCGTCATACTCGGCCGGCCGCACCGGGCGGTGGCGCAGCCCGAGCAGCAGATTGTCGCGCAATGTTCCGGAAAAAATGTATGGCGTGGCGTCGACATAGCCGATGCGCCGGCCGATGACGGCGATGGGCAGATCGGCAATATCCTTGCCGCCGATCGTGATCCGGCCGCCGGTCGGCCGGATCAGCCGCGCGAGGAGCAGGGCGATCTCGCTTTTGCCGCTGCCGCTCTGGCCGATGATCGCGACATGCTCGGCTAGCCCGACGGTAAAGCTGACCGCATCGACGACCCGGCTCTTGTCATCCTCGGCGAGCGACAGGTTGGCGACGGCGATGTCGCCGGTCAGTGGCGCGACAGTATCGGGTTCGTCGAGCAGCAGCCGGGTATCGACCATGCCGGCCGGCTGGAACTGCTCGACGATCTGATCGTAGGTGATCCGCGAATTTTCCTTGATCTGGTAGAAGTCGAGCAGCTCCTTCCACGGCGAGGCGAGATCCTTGTAGGCGGCGAGGATCGCGACCAGCGCGCCGAACGACAGACTGCCCTGGATGACCAGATAGCCGCCCACCGAGAAAAAGAAAAACGGAGTCAGCTGACCAATAAAATTATTGAGAAATTTGACGAAGAATTTCCGTTTGTAGATCTCGAACCGGATATCGTAGATCGTGCCGAGGACATGAGCAAAATCGGTCAATTGCAATTTGACCGTATCGTTGGCATGGATCTCGACGATACCGGCCGCCGATTCCTGAACCCGATCGGCAACCTGACGCACCGTGCGCACCCGGCGCTTCATAAGCAGGTTTACTTTGGCTTGCAGCTTGGGGATGACATAACCCTGCACCGGATAGAGCGCGATCGCCGCCACCCCTAGGATCGGGTCTTGCATGAACATGAAAAAAATGATCGTCAGCAACTGCCCGCCCTGGAACACCGGCTGGACAAAGGCATCGCCAATAAAGCCGCCCAACTGCTCGCATTCGACGGTGATCATCGGTATGATTTGGGCCGATGACGTCTTATGAAAATAAGACGTCGGGAAACGCAGGAGCCTCTGGTACAGCGAATAGCGGAAGCGCCGCAGCATCCGCTCGCCGAGTTGCCCTTTCAACGTGTTGATGCAGTATTTGAAGCCGCCGTTGACGAGAACCAGAGCGAGGAATGCCGCGCACAGCAGCATCAGAAAGGGCACCTGGTTGAATTCAATTCCGAACAGGCGCTCCGGAAAATGATGGCCGGCGATGGCGCGGTTGATGATCGTCTTCGGCAGCTTCAGCGAATAATAGAGGAAGGGGAACGAGGCGAGAGTGAGCAGCAGCAGCACGATCTGCTGGCGCAGGCTGTGCTTCAAAATGAAGCGATAGATCGACGGTTCGAGATCGCTGCTTTCCGGTTCCGGCGGCTTTGCCGCGGGCGCGGCCTCGGACCGCGGCGCGGTGCCCGGAAAGAAACCGGGGCGCAGCACGTGTTCGGCCGAACTGGCCAACGCCGTCATCGCCTTCATCCTTGGCCCCTCTCCTTGGCCCCATGGGAAAAGACCATCTCGCGCGTCCTACCGCCCCATGTCATAGTACATCCCGCCGACAGGACGGGGGATCGCGTGGGCGACCGTCGCGACCATAAGCGTATCCTGATCTACAGCCACGACACGTTTGGCCTCGGTCATCTTCGCCGGTGTCGGGCGATCGCGCATTCGCTGGTTGATGCAGACTCCTCCGTATCGGTCCTTATCTTATCGGGGTCGCCGATCATCGGCAGCTTCGATTTCCGCTCGCGTGTGGATTTTGTGCGCGTTCCCGGCGTAATCAAGCTGCGCAACGGCGAGTACGTCTCCCTCAACCTTCATATCGATATCGAGGAAACGCTGGCCATGCGTTCCTCGATTATCCGCCATACCGCCGATATTTTCGACCCCGACATGCTGATCGTCGACAAGGAGCCGCTCGGTCTGCGCGGCGAGGTGCGGCCTACGCTCGACCTGCTGCGGGCGCGGGGCACACCGCTCATCCTCGGGGTGCGCGACGTGATGGACGATCCGAGTGCGCTCGAAACCGAATGGGAGCGCAAGCATGCCGTCCCGGCGTTGAGCGAATACTACAACGAAATCTGGGTTTACGGGCTGCCGCAGATCTGCGACCCGCTCGCGGGCATCGATCTGCCGGCGAGCGTGCGGCGGCGAATGATCTATACCGGGTACTTGCGGCGCCATGTTCCGGTTGCCCTGACCGCACCCCGGCCGGACGATCTGCCGGACGGCGAGTTCCTGTTGGTGACGGGCGGCGGCGGCGGCGATGGCGATGGCCTCGTTGACTGGGTCCTCGCCGCCTACGAGAACGATCCAGGCGGCCTGCCGCCGGTGCTGCTGGTCTTCGGCCCGTTCATGCAGCCCGATCATCAGTCCGCCTTCATCGCGCGCGCCGCGGCGTTGCGCAAGGTGCGGACGATCACCTTCGACGCCCAACTCGAAAACCTGATGGCGCGCGCCGCCGGGGTCGTCGCGATGGGCGGCTACAACACCTTCTGCGAGATCCTGTCTTTTGACAAACCGGCCTTGATCGTGCCGCGGACGGCGCCGCGGCTCGAGCAGTACATCCGGGCCCAGCGTGCCGCGGAACTCGGCCTCGTCGCCGTCCTGCCCGATACCGACGGGCGCAATCCCCGGACGATGGCGGCGGCCCTATTGCAGCTCGCGCAGCAGAAGCGGCCCTCGGCGGTGGTCATTCCCGGCCTGCTCGACGGCATGGCGAGCGTCAATCGGCTGGCGCAGAAATGGCTCGGTCAGGGTAGGCCCGAGCGCTTGCGCTTGCGCGCCCGGCGGGACGCATGACCAACTTGCCGGGTTTGGCCGGCGGGCGGGTCGCCTTTGTCCTCAAAGGCTATCCGCGTCTCTCGGAGACCTTTATCGCCCAGGAGATTCTGGCCCTCGAACAGCGCGGGCTCGACATCCAGATCGTCTCGCTGCGCCAGCCGACCGACCGCGCCCGCCATCCGGTGCATGGCCAGATCCGCGCACCGGTGCTCTACCTTCCGGAATATCTCACGGACGAGAAGCGGCGGGTGTTCGCGGCGTGGCGCCGGGTGCGCCTTCTACCGAACTACGCCGCGGCGCGGCATGCCTGGCTTGCCGATCTGGCCCGCGATCCAACACCGAACCGCATCCGCCGTTTCGGCCAGGCGATCGTGCTGGCGGCGGAGCTGATGCCGGACATCCGCCATCTGCATGCGCATTTTCTGCACACGCCGGCGTCGGTGGCGCGGTATGCGGCGATCATGTCAGGGCTGCGCTGGTCGGTATCGGCCCATGCCAAGGATATCTGGACGATCCCGGCCTGGGAAAAGCGCGGCAAGCTTGCGGCGGCGCAGTGGACGGTCACCTGCACCGAATCCGGGCGACGCCACCTGGCCGAACTGGCGCCATCGCCCGGCAAGGTTGCGCTGTCTTATCACGGGCTCGATCTCGATCGCTTCCCGCCGCCGCCGCCACGGGCGGCGGGCGGCGACGGCAGCGATCCGGCATGTCCGGTCACTGTGCTGTCGGTCGGCCGGGCGGTTGAAAAAAAGGGCTATGACGATCTCATCGCCGCACTAGCGCTGCTGCCGCCCGATCTCGCCTGGCGCTTCGTCCATATCGGCGGCGGTGCCCTGGCAAAGCGGCTGAAGCGGCAGGCGCGTCGTCTTGGCCTCGCGGCGCGGACCGAGTGGCGCGGCGCACGGCCGCAGCCGGAAGTGCTGGACGCCTGTCGCGCGGCCGATCTCTTCGTGCTCGCCGCCAAGATCGGCAAGGACTCCGACCGCGACGGCCTGCCCAATGTGCTGATGGAGGCGCAGAGCCAGCGCCTCGCCTGCGTTGCGACAACGCTGCCGGGGATCGGCGAGCTGATCGAGGATGGCCGCACCGGCCTGCTGGTGCCGCCGGGCAATCCGCGGGCATTGGCCACTTCCCTCGACGCGCTGATCCGCGACCCGGCGCGACGCGCCCGGCTCGGCGCTGCCGGCGAGGCGCGGGTCCGGCAGGAGTTCGACATGCGGGGCGGCATTGCCGTACTGGCGGCGCTGTTTGATCTGCCTGAGCAGCCCGTGCTCGCCCGGGCACCGACGCTGGCTGCGGCAGACTGATCGCGCCTATGCGCATTGCGTTTTATGCGCCGCTGAAGCCGCCCGATCATCCAATCCCGTCGGGCGACCGCCGGATCGCACGGCTTTTTCTCGACGCCCTGCACAGCGCCGGGCACGACCCGTTTGTCGCGTCGCGGCGGCGCAGCTATGACGGGGCGGGCGACCCGCTGCGCCAGGCCCGGCTGGGTAGCGCCGCGCGGGGCGATGCCGAGCGGCTGCTGTGCCGATGGCAGCGGGAGCCTCATGCGTCGCCGGAGCTGTGGTTCACTTATCACCTCTACTACAAGGCGCCGGATTGGCTCGGTCCCGCGATCAGCGCGGCGCTCGGCATTCCTTATGTCATTGCCGAAGCATCGCACGCGCCGAAGCGGGCCGGCGGGAGCCTGGCAGCTCGGACACCGCGCGGTGGAACAGGCCTTGCGTCGGGCAGATGCGGTGTTCGGGCTCAACCCGGCCGACCGCGACGGCGTGTTGCCGCTGCTGCGGGAGCCGCAGCGCTGGATCGAGCTGCCCCCGTTTCTCGATGTGCAGCGCTATCGGGCGCCGCAGACCCGGGAAAATCGGCACCGCCGCGCCTGATCGCGGTAGCGATGATGCGGCCGGGCGACAAGCTCGCCTCGTATCGGCTGCTCGGCGCGGCATTGGCTGATCTGCGCGATCTGCGATGGTCGCTTGACATTGTCGGCGACGGACCGGCGCGGAGCGAGGTCGAGAGCGCACTGGCACCGCTTGGCCCGCGCGTCTGCTACCGCGGCACCCTCGATGACGCGGCGATCGCCGCTGCTCTTGCCGAGTCCGACTTATTTGTCTGGCCGGCGGTCAACGAAGCCTTCGGCATGGCGCTGCTCGAAGCGCAGGCGAGCAGCGTGGCCGTCGTTGCCGGGGCGAGCGGCGGCGTCGCCGGCATCGTCGTCTCGGGCGAAACCGGGCTGCTCGTGATGCCCGGCGATGTCGCGGCCTTCGCGGCGGCGGCGCGCCGTCTGATCCTCGACGGCGCGGCGCGCCGCGCGATGGGAGAGGCGGCGCGCGCCAAGGTAGAGCGCGACCATGATCTGCCGGCAGCTGCCGCGCGGCTTGCCGCGGCGATCGAGTTTCTTGCCCGGGCGCGGGCGGCGTGACGGCTGGCGTCCTTTTTTATGTTCAGCATCTGCTCGGGATCGGGCACTGGCAGCGCGCGTTGCGCATCGCCGAAGCGCTGGCGCACGACGGCGTTGCGGTGACCCTCGTCTGCGGCGGCGAGCCGGTCGCGCTGCCGCGCGATTCGTCGATCCGCCTCGTCCAGCTGACTCCGGTGCGGGCGCGCGACGCCAGCTTCGAGCTGTTCGACAGCGCCGGCCGGCCGATCGACGATTTGCTGCGCGAAGGGCGACGGGCGGCGCTGCTCGCGGCCTTCGCCGCGGCGCGGCCGGATGCCGTGATCCTCGAGGGGTTCCCGTTTGCCCGCCGCGCCTTTTGCTTTGAGCTGGAGCCGCTGATCGCGGCGGTACGCGCGGCGCGGCCGCGACCGCGCCTCATATGCTCGGTGCGCGACATCGTCGTGATGCGCGACGATCCCGAGCGCCATCGCGAGATCGTCGAGCGCGTACGGCGCGATTTTGCAGCGGTGCTGGTGCATGGCGACCCTGCCTTCATCCCGTTCGACGCGAGCTTTCCGGCGGCGCCGGACATTGCCGACCGGTTGATTTACACCGGCTACGTCTGCCCGGCGGTCGAATCGATGGACGCCGCGGCGACCGCCGGTGGCGACCAAGTCATCGTCTCCGCGGGCGGCGGCGCGGCGGGGCGCGCGCTGCTCCAGAACGCGCTCGACGCGCGCCGGTCCGGGTGTCTCGCCGGCCTGCCCTGGCGCCTCATTACCGGCATCAACCTGCCCGAATCGGATTTCACCGCGCTTTGTGCCGAAGCACCGGCGGGGGTTACCGTCGAGCGGTTCCAGGATAACTTCGTCAGGCTGTTGCATGGCTGCCGGGTGTCGGTCAGCCAGGCTGGTTACAACACGGTCCTGGATATCCTTGCGGCGCGCGCGCGCGCCGTCCTCGTGCCGTTTGCGGCATCGCGCGAAACCGAGCAATTGGTCCGCGCCGCACGGCTGGCTGCGCTGGGTGTCGTCGAGCTGGTACGCGACAGCGAGCTCGACGCCGGCGAGCCTTGCCACGGCAATCGAGCGCGCCGCAGCGCGCGAGCCGGCGACGGTCTCGATCGACACTGAGGGGGCGGCGCGCTCGGCCCGGTTGATCGCCGCGATGATTCGTCCAGGTAACGCTCCGCCGAAGATTTTGTGACGGCAACGACTAAGGTATGATGGCTCGATGATCGATCCGGTGCGCGTCGATGCGGCTGCGACCGCCGAGTGGCCCGATCTCGTCGACGAGCTCGATCGGTGGGGTGAGGCCGGGCGCGTTGCCGCGCTGTGGTGGCGCGATGATGACGCGGTAGCCGCAACGCCGCAGCTCGACGGCCTGCTGCGCCTCGCCGGCGAGGTGCCGATCGCGCTTGCCGTGATCCCGGCGCTTGCCCGGCCCGAACTCGCTGCCGCCTTGCCGAGCACGCCGCGGGTTGCAGTTCTGCAGCATGGCTGGCAGCATGCCAACCGGGCCGGGCATGGCAAGAAAAGCGAATATCCGGAGGGGAGGTCGGCCGCAGTGGTCGGGGAGGAGATCGCCGCCGGGCGGGCCCGCCTCACGGCATTGTTCGGGCCGAGCGCCCTGCCCGTGCTGGTGCCGCCGTGGAACCGCATCGCGCACGAATTGCTGCCGCTGCTTTCCGAACAGGGTATCGCCGGCTTGTCGGCGATGGCAACGCGGTGCGGCGCGCCGTTGCCTCCCGGCCTCGCCGCGATCGATGTGCATGTCGATCTCGTCGCGTGGCGGGGTGGTCGCGGGTTTATCGGTACGGTCGCCGCGCTGGGCGGCCTTGTCGGTCATTTGCGGGCGGCAAGGCTTGGCGCCGGCGCCGCGGCCCGGCCAATCGGCATCCTGACCCATCATCTGATCATGGATGGCGCGACCGCGGCATTTGTTGATCGACTGATCGCGCTAACCGGCGCCCATGAAGCTGCCCGCTGGACCGCCGCCGCCGAGCTGCTGCAATGATGTCGGCCCATGAGATTGGCGATGAGGTCGGCGAAGACACCGCCGGCATCACCCGGCACATTTACCCGGCCTCGGCCATGATCGGGGACTATCTGCGCGCCGCCGCCGGGCTGGTGCCGGCCGGCGCGGTGTTTGCGACGACGCCGGTCGGCCCGGTGGCGGCGACACTGCTGGGAAGCTTTGCTGCGATCTTTGCTGTTTTCGGGCTGCGCACCGTGCTGCGTCACGGGACGAGCCTCGAAATGACCGACACCGAGCTGCGCGCGTACGGAGTCTGGCCCCGCACGATCGCCTGGGCTGAGCTCGATCGCCTTAAGCTTGCCTACTACTCGACCCGACGCGATCGCCGCAGCGGCTGGATGCAGCTTGAACTCGGCGCCGGCCGCGCGCGGGTGACGCTCGACAGCCGGATTGCCGGGTTCGATCAGCTGGTGCGGCGCGCCGCCGCCGTGGCCGTGGCGCGCGGCATCGCGCTGAACGAGGCGACGCTCGCCAACCTGGAGGCGCTCGGCGTTAGGCTGCCGGAACCCGGAGCGGGGTGATGAGGGATCTGCTCCAGGTCAACGACCTGCATGTCCGGTTCGCCGCCCCGGGCGGTTTCATAGAGGCTGTCAGAGGCGTGAGTTTCCGCTTGCGGCCGGCCTCCACCGTCGCACTCGTCGGCGAATCCGGCTCGGGCAAATCGGTCGTCAGCCAGAGCATCATGCGCATCCTGCCGCGCAACGGCGCGATTACCGGGGGGGCGATCCTGTTCGCCGATCCGTGCGGCGCGGGCGAGCCGGTCGATCTCGTGCGATTGCCGGCCGACGGACCGGCGATGCGGGCGATTCGCGGCGGCCGGATCTCGATCATCTTTCAGGAGCCGATGAGCTCGTTATCGCCGGTGCACACGATCGGCGACCAGGTCGGCGAGGCGTTGCGGCTGCACCGCAGCGTAACGGCGGCAGAGGCAAGGGAGCTGACGGTCGATATGCTGCGCCTCGTCGGGTTTCCCGATCCGGGGCGGGCCTGGCGCAGCTATACCTTCGAGCTGTCGGGCGGATTGCGGCAGCGCGCGATGATCGCGATGGCGCTGGTCTGCCGACCGGCGCTGTTGATCGCGGACGAGCCGACGACCGCGCTCGATGTGACGATCCAGGCGCAGATCCTGAAGCTGCTCGTCGAGTTGCAGCACGAGCTGGGCATGGCCGTCTTGCTGATCACCCATGATCTCGGCGTCGTCGCCAATGTCGCCGAGGAAATAGTCGTCATGTATCACGGCGAGATCATGGAGAGCGGTACGCTCGACGACGTCTTTGGCCGGGCGCGGCACCCCTATCTGCGCGCGCTGTTGCGGGCGGTCCCGCGCTTCGACATGCGGCCGGGCGAGCGCCTGCAGCCGATTCGCGAGATCCCGCCGGGGGATGCGCCGCATCTGATGGCGGACCTGCCGGCCTGGCCGGCGGAGGCCACCGGGCCGCTGCTCGAATGCAATGACATCCGCAAGAGCTTCGGGTCGCGCCGGGGCGGGCTGTTCCGCGCCGGGCCGGGCTTGCAGGTGGTCGCGGTCGATGGCGTCAGCCTCAAGATCGCGCGCGGCGAATGTCTCGGTCTGGTCGGCGAAAGCGGCTGCGGCAAGACGACCTTGAGCAAGGTGCTGATGCGCGCGGTGACCCCGGATTCGGGCGCGGTTATCTTCAACGACCGTGGCGTCGCGACCGATGTCCTGGCGCTTGAAGGCGATGCGCTCAAGCGATTTCGTCGAACAGGTCCAATTCATCTTTCAGGACCCGTTCGGCTCGCTCAACCCGCGCATGAGCGTTTATGACATCGTGGCGGAGCCGCTCGTCATCCACAACGTCGGCACCGCGCAGTCGCGCCGCGACATGGTTGCCGAACTGATCACCCTCGTCGGACTGGGTGTGCGCGATCTGCGGCGCTACCCGCACAGCTTCTCCGGCGGACAGCGACAGCGCATCGGCATCGCCCGGGCGCTCGCGCTGCGGCCGGAGCTGGTGATCTGCGATGAGCCGGTCTCGGCGCTCGACGTGTCGATCCAGGCGCAGATCCTGAACCTCTTGATCGATCTGCAGAAGAAGCTCGGCCTGACCTATCTCTTCATCTCGCATAACCTCGCGGTCGTCAACTACATCGCCGACCGGATCGCGGTGATGTGCGCCGGACGCATCGTCGAGCTTGCCCCGCGCGGCGAACTCTTCCGCAATCCCGTTCATCCGTACACCCAGGCGCTGCTCGCCGCGATCCCGGTGCCCGACCCCGACCATCGCCTGGATTTCACCCGGCTGATGGAGGGGCGGGCCTCCGATCCGGCTGCCTGGCCCGAGCCTTTCCGGCGCGTGCCGGGGATGCCCGCCCGGCTGATCGAGGTCGGGCCGGGTCATTCCGTCGAAGCCAGCGCGATGCCCCGGTCGGTGCCTGTGCGCCGCGAGGCCAGCCTTGCCGGGCCGTGCTGATGGCCGCATTGGCCCAGATCAGCATCGCGCGTCCTTCGAGACGCTCGCTGCGCGGCCTCCTCAGGATGAGTATTTTGCCTGCCATAGCGGCGATCCTATCGATCGTGATCGTGGTGGCGGGCCCGGCGCGGGCCGCGTTGCTGGAGACGCCGTCACTGCTGCCTGAGGTGCAGAGCGGCGCGCTGCCACCGGTCGCCAGCAGGGTGCCGACGGAGCCGGCCCTCGCCGAACTGGAGACGATCGGCCGCCCCGGCGGCGAACTGCGCATGCTGATGGCGACTCCCAAGGATACGCGGCTGATGACCGTGTACGGCTATGCCCGGCTCGTCGCCTACACGCCGGCCCTGGCGCTCGTCCCCGACATGCTCGAAAAGGTCCAGGTCGACGACGGGCGGATCTTCACGCTGCGCTTGCGCGCCGGGCATAAATGGTCAGACGGCCAGCCGTTCACCTCGGAGGATTTCCGCTTCTGGTTCGAGGATGTCGCGGAAAATCCGCAGCTGTCGCCTTCGGGCCTCCCGGTCGAGCTGCTGCCCAACGGCGAACCTCCGAAATTCGAGGTATTGGACAAGCAAACCGTCCGCTACAGCTGGTCGCGCCCCAACCCGCTTTTCCTGCCGGCGCTGGCCGGTCCCGACCCGCTGTTCATCTACAGCCCGGCCCATTACTTGAAGAAGTTCCACAAAAAATACGCCGAAAAATCAACCCTTGATGCTCTCGTGAAGAAGGCGGGCGTCCGCAACTGGGCAGCATTGTATCTCAAGAAGGGCGCGATGTATCGCAACGACAACCCCGATCTGCCGACGCTAGGACCCTGGGTATTGAAAACGAAGCCGCCGGCGGATCGCATCGTTTTTGAGAGGAACCCCTATTATTACCGGGTAGATGGAGCCGGCCACCAGCTGCCGTATATCGACCGGGTCGTATTTTCGATTGCCAACAGCCGGATCATTCCGGCCAAGACCGGCGCGGGCGAGAGCGATCTGCAGGCGCGCTATCTGAGTTTCGACGATTACACCTTCTTGAAGGCCAACGAAACGGCCAACGGCTACAAGGTGCTGCTGTGGCGCACCGGTGCGGGGAGCCAGCTCGCGCTTTATCCCAATCTCGACGTCGATGACCCGGTGTGGCGGGGGCTTCTGCGCGATGTCCGTTTTCGCCGCGCTCTGTCGCTCGCCATCAATCGCCACGAGATCAACCAGGTGATCTATTTCGGGCTGGCGCTCGAAGGCCAGAACACGGTGTTGCCGCAAAGCCCGCTCTATCGCCCGGAATACCGCGCCGCCTGGGGGGCCTACGACATCAACGAGGCCAATCGCCTGCTCGACCTGATCGGTCTTCGGGAATCGAGCGACGGTCTGCGCCAGCTGCCGGACGGACGCCCCTTGGATATCGTCGTCGAGGACTCGGGCGAATCGACGGAAAAATCCGACGTGCTCGAACTGATCCACGATTCGTGGCGAAAAATCGGCATCAGGCTGTTCACCAGACCGATGCAGTTGACCTTGTTCCGGCGGCGGGTGTTTTCCGGCGAGACGGCGATGTCGCTGGACAAGGGGATCGAGAACGGCCTCGCCACCGCGGACATGTCGCCTTCGGAATTTGCCCCGACCAGCCAGCAGCAGCTCGAATGGCCGAAATGGGGCCAATATATGGAAACCAAGGGAAAAGCCGGGGAGGCGCCCGACCTGCCGGCCGCGGTCCGGCTCAAGGAGCTTTACCAATCCTGGCTCGACGCGACGGGAGCCGGCGAGCATGCGCGGATCTGGCACGAAATGCTGCAGATTTGGGCCGACCAAGTCTATTCGATCGGGCTCGTCGCAGGCGTCCTGCAGCCCGTTGTCGTCAATGCGCGGCTGCGCAACGTGCCCACCGACGGCATGTACAATTGGGACCCCGGTGCCCAGTTCGGCATCTACAAGCCGGACGGCTTTTGGTTCGATCGAAAGGCGGCACCGACAGCGTCAGCTGCGCTGACCGGCCAACCGCACTGATGGCTACGCCACAAAACTGCTATCGCTTGCGACCTCGCAAAATCCCGATAATGATCGGTGGCGGTTGCCGGCTCGCGCGGCAACCGCAGTAGGGAGAGTGCTGTTCGATGCTTGGCTATCTCGTCCATCGGATCCTGATCATGATCCCGACATTGATCGCTATCAGCATCGTGATTTTCATCATCATCAATTTGCCGCCGGGCGACTATTTTTCCACCTACATCGCCGAGCTGCAAAGCCAGGGCGAGCACGCCAACCTCGCCAAGATCGCCTTCCTCGAGGAAGAATACGGCTTCGACAAGCCCTTGTGGGAGCAGTACCTGTACTGGTCTGGTGGCCTGCTGCACGGAGATTTGGGTTATTCTTTTCTGTATGACCTGCCGGTCAACAAGGTGGTCGGCGATCGCCTGCTGTTCACTTTTGTGGTCTCGTTCACGACGATTATTTTCACTTATGTCGTGGCATTCCCGATCGGAGTCTTTTCGGCGACGCACCAGTATAGCCTGGCTGATTACGGGCTGACCTTTCTGGGATTTCTCGGGCTTGCCACGCCGAGTTTCCTGTTCGCTCTGGTGCTGGTTTATCTGGCCCATGTCTATCTCGGGATCTCGGTCGGCGGGCTGATGGACCCGATTTACACCAATCGGCCGTGGTCGTTGGCCAAGGTTTTCTCGGTCTTTGCTCACCTCTGGATACCGGTCATCGTCATCGGCACGGCGGGGACTGCCGCGATGATCCGCCGGCTGCGCGCCAACCTGCTCGACGAGCTGCAGAAACAGTACGTCGTCACCGCGCGCGCCAAGGGCCTCCACCCGCTGAAGGTTCTGTTCAAATATCCGCTTCGCCTGGCGCTCAACCCCTTCATCTCGGATATCGGCTCTCTGCTGCCGCAAGTCATCTCGGGAGCGGCGGTCGTCTCTGTGGTGATGTCATTGCCGACGACCGGGCCGATGCTGCTCGATGCGCTGCGCAGCCAGGACATGTTTCTCGCCGGTTCGTTCCTGATGTTCATGGCGTTCATGACCGTGATCGGGGTGTTCGTGTCGGATTTGGCGCTGGCCGCGCTGGATCCGCGCATCCGCCTGCAAGCCGGGCGCTCGCAGTGAGTGAAATCGGCCTCACCGCCAGCCCGGCGGGACATTCGAGCGAGCCGATGCCGCATTACGTATCGCCGGCGCCGTTCGATCCCTATTCGGTCAACATCATGACCCCGGCGCAGGAGCGCTATTACCGCGCTCCGCCGGTGCTGTTGATGTGGTGGCGCCTGCGCCGGCACCGGGTCGCGGTGGCATCGGGGGCGCTTCTGCTGACGCTTTACGTGATGATCCTGTTTTGCGAGTTTTTTGCGCCCTATGGCCTTGACAGCCGCCATACCGATTTCATCTATGCCCCGCCGCAGCGCGTCCACCTGTTCGATGGGGGCCGGCCGGCCTGGCCTTTCGTCATCGGGTACCGCTATCATCTCGACATGGCGGATCTGCGCCGGGTGTACACGCTCGATCCGGCCAAATCCCAGCCGATCCGGTTCTTTTGCCATGGCGACAGCTATCATTTCTGGGGCCTCGTCCCCGGCGATTTCCACTTTATGTGCCCGGCGCCGGGGGGCAGCTGTTTCTGCTCGGTACCGACCGACTCGGTCGCGATCTGCTGTCGCGCATCATATATGGCGCGCGGATCTCGCTGACCGTCGGCCTGATCGGCGTGACCATCAGCTTCAGCCTTGGCATCGTGATCGGCGGTATCGCCGGGTATTACGGCGGCTGGACCGACATGTTGATCCAGCGCGGCATCGAGGTCGTCCAGTCCTTCCCGCATCTGCCGTTGTGGATGGCGCTGTCGGCGATCCTGCCGGTGACCTGGAGCCCGATCCTGGTTTATTTCGGCATCACGATCATTCTCGGGATGATCGAGTGGACGCACCTCGCCCGCGCCGTCCGCTCCAAGCTCTTATCGCTGCGCGAGGAAGATTTCTGCACCGCCGCAGTGCTGATGGGCGCGACGCCGGCGCGGATCATCGGGCGGCACCTGCTGCCGAGCTTCATGAGCCATCTGATTGCCTCGGCGACCCTTATCATCCCCAGCATGATCCTTGGCGAAACCGCGCTATCGTTCCTCGGCCTCGGGCTGCGCCCGCCGATCACCAGCTGGGGGGTGCTGCTGAACGAAGCGCAGAACATCAGCGTCGTCGCCTTGTACCCATGGCTGATGCTGCCGGTCATCCCGGTGATCCTGACCGTGCTCGCTTTCAATTTTCTCGGCGACGGGCTGCGCGACGCGGCCGATCCGTATCACTGAAACAGAGGATCGCCGGCGGCCGCGAGCCGGGCGTCAAAGCCGCAGGATCAGGCCCTCATGCGCGACGATGGTCCCGGGGCGGGCCTTGGCGGCCTCGGCCGCGACCCGATCCATGAAAGCGTCGTCATGGTCGGGATCGTGATGGAACACCACCAGCGTTTTGGCCTGCGCGGCATTGGCCAGCCGCACGCCCTCCTGCCAGGTCGAATGGCCCCAGTGCTTGTGCGCCGGGTATTCCTCGTCGGTATAGGTGCAGTCGTAGATCATCACGTCGGCGCGGTCGACGAGCCGCAGCACGTTGTTGTCGAGCCGACCGGCCTCGTGCTCGGTATCGGTGATGTAGGCGACCGCCTTGCCGCCGTGCTCCAGGCGATAGCCGGTCGCGCGGTTCGGGTGGTTGAGCGGCCCGGTAACCAGGGAGATGCCGGAATGCGGCGCCAGAGATTCGCCCGGGCTGAAGTCGTGAAAGTCGAGCTTGGCGTTGAAGATGTCCATCGGGATCGGAAACAACGGCGGCGACATCATCTTGCCGAGCACGGCCTCGATGCCGGTATCGGGCTTCAAATGGCCGGCCCAAACGCGGATGCGGTTGCGCGCATCATAACAGGGCGCGAAAAACGGCAGGCCGTGGCAATGGTCGAGATGGGTGTGCGTGAAAAACAGGTCGAAGTCGCGCGGGTGACTGCCTTTCATCAGCCCATCGCCGAGCAGGCGCAGCCCCGAGCCGGCGTCAAAAATAAATAATCGTGTGCCGCAGCGCACTTCGATGCACGAGGTATTGCCGCCGTAGCGTACAGTTTTAGGCCCGGGACAGGCGATGCTGCCGCGCACACCCCAAAACCGAACCGTGAAATCCGGGTTGGCCAAAGGCCGGCCCCCTCGTGTTCGTGTCGTTCGCTTCGATAACGCCGCGCTGTCACCGCATGGTCATCCTCTTAATTAAATTGCTTGCCAAGAACAATCAGGAAAAGCACGGCGGCCTCGGGGTCGGGCGGCCGAGCCATCCGCCAAAATTTCTTTTTGCGGCGTTTTGCTCTAACCCGTCGTTAACCATCTCGGCGTTATCAAGAGGGCCAGCGCTCAGCCAAGAGGAGAGCCCCCATGATGTCCCAGACCGAATATGCCAGCGCCGTCGCCGAATTTCTGAGCAAGAAAGGCATCACCCGCTGCCCGACCGCCTGCATCGTTCCGACCCATGCCAGCGTCACCGAGGCGGACCGCACCGCATTGCGCGACTACGACGCGGCGCGCGAAGCGGCGCGGCAGGCAAAGCTGCGCAATTATCAGCACATGCTGGCGGCGTAGCGGCGCGGTTGTCACTGTCCTGTCGCCGCGTCAGCGTCCCTGGTAGCGCGGCTTGCGCCGCTCCTTGAATGCGCGGATGCCCTCGGCGGCATCGGCGCTGTTGCGGACCGCGGCGAGTTCGGCCCCGAATCGCGCAGCCAGGCTCGGCCGGGCCCTTCGGCAAAACGTGGTCGTTGACGAATCGCTTCATCGTCGCCAGCGCCAGGGGTGCCAGATCGATGATCTTGCGGGCAAGGGTTGACGCTTCTTCGATTTCAGTTCCGTTACCAACAATCCGGTTGGCCAGCCCGACCTGATAGGCGCGCTCGGCGGTCATCGGCTCGCCGACCAGCATCATCTCCATCGCGATCTTGTGCGGGATGCGTGCCGCCAGCCCGGCGATCATTCCGCCGGTGATGCCGACCTTGCCCTCGGGATAGGAGAATTTGGCGTTCTCCGCGGCGACCAGCAAATCGCACATCATCGCCATCACCAGCCCGCCGCCGATGCACCAGCCGGAAACCGCAGCGATGATCGGCTTGTCGGTGGCGATCCCGACCGTCGGCACGCAGCGCCACAACTCGGGCAGGTCGGTAATGTCGGCCCCGGCCGAAAACGCGCGACCGCCGGCGCCGCAAAGGATCGCGACGCGCTGGGCCGAGCGGTCGAAATCGGCAAAGGCCTCCTGCAGTTCGATCGCGACTGCCTTGTTGATCGCGTTCAGCTTTTCCGGCCGGTTGATGCTCAGAATCGTGACCGGGCCGCGGTTCTCGACGCTAACGACGCTCATGCGACAACTCCTGTCGATGCCGGCGGCTGGAAAGGCACCGCCGGGCGGGTCTATAGTCCGCGCCGGACCCGCCGGAGTGAGAGAATGGACCTGTTCAAGGAATTTGGCGTCAAGGATTACGCGGCTGCCGCCGCGCGGATCCCGGTCATCGATTTCGCGGCGGTCTTCGCTGGCGAGCCGGGCGCTCTCGCCAGCACCGCGGCCACGGTATGCCACGCCTGCGAGAATGTCGGGTTCTTCTACGCGGCCAATCACGGCGTGCCCGAGAAGCTGATTGAGCGCGCTTTCGCCGCTTCGCGCGCCTTCCATGCCTTGCCGCTCGCCGACAAGCTCGCGCTGCGGCTCAACGACAACAATATCGGCTATCTGCCGATCGACGCCTCGGTCCAGGGCGCCTCGACCGTGCACAAGGCGACCCGCCCGAACCGGAACGAGAGCTTCTTTGTCAGCCACGATCGCGGCCCCGACCATCCCGACGTCATCGCCGGCACGCCGTTGCGCGGGCGCAACCAATGGCCAGAGGGCATGCCTGGCATGCGGCGCGACATGATGGCGTATTTCCAGGCGCTCGGCGCGATGTGCGACCGGATGCTGCCGGTCTTCGCCGTCGCGCTCGACATGCCGGCCGATTTCTTCGCGCCGTTTTTCGCGGGCGAGGGCCACGCCAATTTGCGCTTCCTGCATTACCCGCCGCAGGATGCGGGCGAGGACAATCTGTTCGGCCAGGCGCCGCACACCGACAACAGCTTCATGACCGCGCTCGCCCGCACCGACGTGCCGGGCCTCGCGGTGCGCCTGCCGTCGGGAGAGTGGTTCCCGCCGCCGGTTATCCCCGGCACCTTCCTCATCAATCTCGGCAACATCATGCGGCGCTGGTCGAACGACCGCTTCCTGTCGACCCCGCACGGCGTCATCAACGATTCCGGCGCCGACCGCTATTCGATCGCCTATTTCCACAGCCCGAACGTCGACGCCGTTATCGAATGCCTGCCGGGCTGCGTTTCGCCCGACAACCCGGCGCGCTATCCGCCGGCGGTCTACCGCGACCTGGTTCTCGAATTCTACCGGGCCAATTATTTCCATCAGAAAGGCCACCGCTCCGACGCGGCGGCGCAAGCGGCTGCGGCCGAATAGGAGGAGCACGATGTTCGATCTCGATCGCTTCATCGAGGATTGCCGCGCCGCGGTCAGCGAGGACCCGAGCCACAAGGCGGCGCGCGAGGTGCTGGCGCGCGCCAGTGCGGACCCCGCGGCAATCCTCGCCGCGCTCGGCGAGCCGATGCGGGCCGAGGTCAGCCCGCTCTACCGCTCGGACACGCTGACGATCCTCAACGTCGTCTGGGGCCGGCATATGACGATCATGCCGCACGACCATACGATGTGGGCGGTGATCGGCGTCTACACCGGGCGCGAGGACAACATCTTCTGGCGCCGGCTGCCGGGCGCGGCCGGCGGCCTGATCGAGGCCGCCGGCGCCAAGTCCCTGGGCGAGCGCTGCGCCGAGCCGTTGGGGCGCGACGTGATCCACTCGGTGACCAATCCGTTGGGGCGCCTGACCGCCGCGATCCATGTCTATGGCGGCGATTTCTACGGCGCCCGGCGCAGCGACTGGGATCCGGAAACCCTGCTCGAACGCGAGTATGATTTCGCGCTGCACCGCCGCATGTTCGAGGAAGCCAACGCGTGAGCCTGGCCGTTTACGCCCTGACCTGCGGCTGGCTGGAGGGCGAACTCGGCCATCTGATGGAGGGCGGGGAAGGCCGCATCCGGCTGCCGATCCCGGCCTATCTGATCGAGCACCCGAACGGCACCGCGCTGTTCGACACCGGCATGCACCCCGATTGCCAGCTTGACCCGGCGGCGCGGGTCGGCGCCCGCATCGCCGGCCTCTTCGCCTTCGATTATCACCGCGGCGAGGAAATCAGTGCGCGGCTCGCCGCGCTCGGCCGCGACCCGGCGCGGATCGACCTGATCGTCAACTCGCATTTCCATTTCGACCATTGCGGCGGCAACGCGCAGATCCCGAATGCGACGCTCGTCGTGCAGCGCCGCGAATGGGATGCCGGCATGGCTGCCGACATCGCCGCCCAGCGCGGCTTCAACCCGCGCGATTTCGACCTCGGCCACAAACTGCGCCTGATCGACGGCGAGCATGATGTGTTCGGCGACGGCTCGGCGGTCTGCCTGCCGACTCATGGCCACACGCCGGGGCACCAATCCTTGAAGCTGCGGCTGGCTGGCGGCGACATCGTGCTGGCTGCCGATTTCCTGCTATTTCTGCCGCACATTGCGCGAGCGCCGCCTGCCGCGTTTCGCCGACGACAAGGAAGCGATGCTCAAGTCGCTCGACCGCCTCGCCCAGCTCGAAGCCCAGGGCGCCCGCATCTTTTTCGGCCACGACCCGGATTTCTGGGCGAGCCTACCGCAGGCGCCTGCTGCGCTCGTGTGACGGTTGAGCCGCACCTCCGCCCCTCACCCCGACCCTCTCCCCGCAGGCGGGGCGAGGGCAGGGTGAGGGGCTGATTGCCGCTCGCACCGCCATTCGTGTCAGAACCAACAAATCCTTGCCTGGCTGAAACCGGCGGTTGAACGGCGATTTCCGGTGACCTGATCTTTCTGGACGACATCAGGCCGATTGCGCGCTCTAGTTGAACCTGGCGCAGCGGTCGAGTTCGGCCGAGAGGCGCAGCCAGACCTGGGCCATGTCCGCGCCAAGGGGATGCGCCACGCGATCGAGCGGCAGCTTGTGCAGGGCGAGGAAGGCGCGATCGGCCTCCACCAGCGCCGGCGTGTCCGGGATTGCGTGAAGCGTGTCCAATGCCGCCCGGCCGAGGCGCTGCATCTCGGCAAGGCGCTCGCGGATGTCGCCGTGGATCGCGCCGGGCTCGGGCAGCGGAGGCAGGCAATGCGCCATCACCACGCAAACCCGCAGGTCATAGCGGGCGCCGATTTCGGCGTGCCGGGCGGCGAGCCGCTCCGCCTCGACGCGCGCCGTCACCCCGATCACCCGGGCGTGCGCCTCGAGCACCTGCGCTAGCGACGCCGCCTCGGCCGGGGTTAGCGCCCCCATCGCCGCCGCGCCGGTCAAGGCGGCCATCGCCCGTTGCAGGTCGCCAGGCTCGGCGATCGCCGGCATCGCGAAGGCGACCGGCTGGTCCTTCTGCGGCGCGATGATCCGGTCGAGGCACAGGCGCAGCGCCATGATATCGCCGGCCAGCGCCAGCTCGATCGCCTTCTTCGTCAACGCGCCGGCCTCGCCGCCGAGCAGCATCGCGGCGGTGCGCGTCGCCGCGTTCATGATGCCGGGCGGACGGCCCGCCGGATTGCCCGAGGCGCCGCGCAGAAAACGCCCGTGCCGGTCGCGCCGTACCGGCGCCGGTCGATCAACCTTGTCGGCCATAGTGTCCTCCTAGCCAAGAACGAATGGAGAACGACTTATGTGAGCCGATTTTCCGTGGCGTCAAGGTGCACCGACGGACCGCGCCGTTCGAGCCAGGACCGCGCAACAGCAAGGTCGGGTGGAGAAGAGCCATTCGCGTCCTCGGCCGGAGCGCGACGATATGCCAACTTCCATTCAGCAGATCGCGATAGAAGGCAATAGGATCGAATCAACCGTGGCGATGCTGCGCGGTCAGGAGCCGCTACGACGCGGCTCCTCCTGGAGCCTGACCTGACCGGACGAGATCGGCGCGATTTGATAGGGGGCACCGATGGGGAGTGTTCGATACGGGATCGCCGCGGTCCTGCTCTGCGGGATCGTCGTGCTGATCGCCGGGATGGAGGTCACCGCCTGGATGAACGACGCCGCCATGCTCGGCGCCCGGCAAGATCTGATAAGCGCCCGGCTGCTCGAATTACGCGATCTCCAGGATGGGCTCCTCGATCTCGAAACCGGAGAGCGCGGGTATCTGCTCACCGGAGAGGAAAGCTACCTGAAACCGTACGCCGATGGGCGAGGCAATTTCGAGGCCGCCTTGTCGCGCCTGCAAGACCTGTTTCGCGGCAATCCGGGAACCCTCGCACAGGTTGACGAACTGGCAACGCTCGGCAGGGCGAAGGCGGTCGAGAGCGAAACTGTGATCCAGCTGCGCCGGAACGACGGCCTCGCTGCCGCTCTCGCCGCCTCGCAAACGCACGAGGACCAGCGGATGATGAACGACATTCGTGCGAAGGTGAGGGCGCTCGTCGTTCAACTGGACACGGCGCGCTCGGATGCGATCACGCGGGAGATTGCGCGATACCGGGAAATTTCGATGCTGGGCCTCGATGTCAATGCCCTGATCCTGCTGCTTGTCGTCGTAGGGATCGGATTTCTGGCGCTGTCGATCCGCCGGCTCGAAGAGCTGCGGCGGCAGCAAGAGTCGGAGGCAATGCACGATGCGCTAACCGGGCTGCCGAACCGGCGGTATCTGCGCGAGTGGCTGAATATCGCGCTGGCGGCGGCGGATCGTAGCCGGCGGTCCCTGGTCTTGCTCTATTTCGACCTCGACGGGTTCAAGGCGGTAAACGATCGGTGCGGGCACGAAGCCGGCGACCGTGTGCTGCAAGCTGTTGCGTCCCGGCTGCGCCGCCTACTGCGGGTCTCGGATTTTGTCGCCCGCCTCGGCGGTGACGAATTCGTCGCCGCCTTGGCCGATGCCCCGTCCGCCCCCGAAATATCGACCATGACGGCACGATTGCAGGAAAACCTCCAGAAGGCACCGATCCCTGAAATCGCGGACGGCGCCGTAACCGCCAGCATCGGCACGGCGCGCTACCCGGACGACGCCACCGACGTGGAGGAACTCCTGGCAGCGGCGGATCGTGCGATGTACGAAGTCAAGCAAAGACGCAAAGCGGGGCCGGGCGCCAATTTGCAAGTCCAGGTCAGGGCCGAGGAATAGCCAATTGACTGGCCGGAATTTCGCTTGCGTACAGTACGGCGGCAGACAGGCGGTAGACGCCCACGCCGGCCGGGCGTAGGGTCGGGCCATGGTCTGGGCGGTTGCGCGCGCGCCCTACGCGTCACATCCCGAGAAGAGCCGCGGCCGGCTGTATCCCGAGCCGGAAAGCGACATGCGCTCGCCGTTTCAGCGCGACCGCGACCGCATCATCCATTCGACCGCGTTTCGCCGGTTGATGCACAAGACCCAGGTCTTCGTCACGCATGAGGGTGACCATTTCCGCACCCGGCTGACCCACAGCCTTGAAGTCGCGCAGATCGCCCGCACGGCCGCCCGTGCGCTGGGGCTCGACGAAGACATCGCCGAGGCGGTCGGGCTGGCGCACGACCTCGGCCACACCCCGTTCGGCCATGCCGGGGAAGAGGCGCTCAATGCCGAGATGCAGCCGTTCGGCGGCTTCTCGCACAACGACCAGACCTTGCGCATCCTGACCCGGCTCGAACGCCGCTACGCCGAGTTCGACGGGCTCAATCTGACGTGGGAGGCGCTCGAAGGCACGGCCAAGCACAACGGCCCGCTCGTCGGCCCCGGCATCGAGCGTCCGGTGCCGCCCTCGATCGCCGAATACGACCGAACGCAGCCGCTCGGGCTCGACAGCTTCGCCGGGCCCGAGGCGCAAATCGCCGCGCTCGCCGACGACATCGCCTACAACAACCACGATATCGACGACGGGCTGCGCGCCGGCCTCTTCGCCATTGCCGATCTCGCCGAGGTGCCGCTGGTCGGTCCGGTGTTCGACGAAATCGCGCGGCGCTATCCGGGGCTCGACGAATCCCGGCTGATCCATGAATCGATTCGCCGGGCGATCGACCGCATGGTGCGCGATCTCGTCGCCGAGACCGGCCGGAGGCTCGCCGGGAGCGGCGTCAAGACGGCTGACGAGGTGCGCCGTCTCGGCGAGCCGATCGCGGCTTTTTCGGACGAGATGCGCAACCACGACCGGGCGCTCAAGCGCTTCCTGTTCGAGCGGATGTACCGGCACTATCGGGTTAACCGTATGAGTTCAAAAGCCCGCCGGGTGGTGCGCGAGCTGTTTCAGCTGTTCCTCGCCGAGCCCGAATGCCTGCCCGGCGAATGGCGCGCGCTGACCGGCGGCGGCATGCCCGGGAATGCCCGGATCGTCGCCGATTATCTCGCCGGCATGACCGACCGATTCGCACTCGACGAGCATCGCCGGTTGTTCGATACCTACGCCCCGGTATGACGAACATCCGATGACCGACATCTTCGGCGATTTTCGCCGGCTGGTTCTCGCTGCGCTCGGCGATCTGGTGGCGGAGGGCGCGCTGCCGCCGGGGCTCGATTTCGCCCGCGTCGCGGTCGAGCCGCCACGCGACCCGGCGCACGGCGATCTCGCCACCAATGCCGCGATGGTGCTGGCCGGCGCCGCCAAAGAGAACCCGATGGCGCTCGCCGAGCGGATCGCCGCGGCGCTCGGCCGCCATGACCTGACGAGCGGCGATTACCACGGCGGCGGCTTTACCGCGGCGGCGGCGCGGCCGGGCTTTCTCAACATCCGGCTCGATCCGGCGGTATGGCACGCGCAATTGCGCGCGATCCTCAAGGCGGGGACCGCCTACGGCGATTCCACGATCGGCGGCGGCGCGGCGGTCAATGTCGAGTTCGTTTCGACCAACCCGACCGGGCCGATACACGTCGGTCATGGCCGCGGCGCGGTGGTCGGCGACGCGCTGGCCGCGCTCCTCGCCAAGGCCGGCTTCGCGGTGCATCGCGAGTATTACATCAACGATGCCGGCGCCCAGGTCGACGCGCTGGCACGCTCCACCCATCTGCGCTATCGCGAGGCGCTGGGCGAGGCGATCGGGGCGATCCCCGACGGGCTTTATCCCGGCGAGTATCTGGCAGCGACCGGCCGCGCGCTCGCCGACCGCGACGGGCGGAAATGGCTCGACCGGCCCGAGGCGGAGTGGCTGCGCCCGGTCGGCGACTTCGCTGTCGCCGCGATGATACGGCTGATCCGGGCCGATCTGACCGCGCTCGGCGTTGGGTTCGACGCGTACGTGTCGGAGCGCGAGCTGGTGGAGCGTGGCGCGGTTGACGAATGCCTCGCCGAGCTCGAACAGCGCGGGCTCATCTACACCGGCGTTTTGGCGGCGCCCAAAGGCAAGCTGCCGGAAGATTGGGAGCCGCGGCCGCTGACCTTGTTCCGCGCCACTCAATTCGGCGACGACGTCGACCGTCCGCTTAAGCGGTCCGACGGCTCGTGGACCTATTTCGGCGCCGACATCGCCTATCACCGCGACAAATACCGCCGCGGGTTCAAGAACCTGATCGATGTATGGGGGGCCGACCACGGCGGCCACGTCAAGCGGATGCAGGCTGCCGTTCGGGCGGTGACCGACGGCGCCGCGACCCTCGATATCAAATTGTGCCAGCTCGTCAATCTGCTCGACAAGGGCGAGCCGGTCCGCATGTCGAAGCGCGCCGGTACCTTTGTCACGTTGCGCGAGGTCGTGGACGAGGTCGGCAAGGACGTCTTCCGCTTCATCATGCTGACCCGGCGCAACGACCAGGCGCTCGATTTCGATTTCGCGAAGGTGACCGAGCAGTCGAAAGACAACCCGGTCTTCTACGTGCAATACGCGCATGCGCGGGCCGCCTCGGTTATGCGCCACGCGGCAGCGCAATTGCCGGCCGCGCGCCTCGGCGACGCGGCGTTGTCGGCGGCGCCGCTCGATCGGCTCGCCGACCCGCTCGAGCTGGCGCTGATCCGCCTGCTGGCGGGCTGGCCGCGCGTCGTCGAAAGCGCCGCCGAGGCGCATGAGCCGCACCGCATCGCCTTCTTCCTGCAGGATGTGGCGGCGCAATTCCACCTGTTGTGGACCAAGGGCAGGGACGAGGCGACGCTGCGTTTCCTCGTCGCGGCGGATCCGGCTTTGACCTGCGCCCGTCTTGCGCTGGTCCGGGCGGTGGCGCTCGTCATCGCCTCGGGGCTCGCGGTCATCGGCGTGACGCCGGCGGAGGAGATGTGACAATGCGGCAAACGCTCGGCGAGTTTGACGACCGCGATGAGGGCTTCGGGCTGGTCGGCGAGGAGCGCACCGACGAATTGCCGCAGCGCGACCGGCGGTTGCCGATGATGCTGGTGACGGCGTTCGCGATGGCTCTGTTCGCCGGCGGTCTGTGGTTCGCCTATGTCGAGGGAACCCGCCATCCGGCGGCGACCGCGCGCAGCGAGGGGGTCCCGCTGATCCGCGCCGATCAGCACCCGGACAAGGTCCGGCCGGAGCAGCCGGGCGGCCTGAAGATCCCCGATCAAAACGTCTCGATCTTCAACGAGACGCCGGGCGGGCCGCCGGTCGAAAAACTGCTGCCCGCGCCGGAACAGCCGATGCCGCGTCCCGCGCCGGAACAAGCGACGCCGCGTCCGGCGCCGGCCGCGTCCGCCGCCATATCATCGCCGCCGCCGTCGGCCAACCCGCCGGTCGCCGCGCCTGCCTCACCGCAGGCGTCGCCGATCGCCAAGCCGGCGGCGGTCTCCGCAACGGCCCGCCAGCGCCGGCCGTCCAGGGAGGCGCCGCACGCCAAAGCGGCGGCGATCACGGCATCAGCCGCCCGAGCCGGCAGGGGAACGCCGGTTCGCGTTCGAGCTCGGCGCGGTGCGCAGCCCCGAAGCGGCCCGCGCGGAATGGGCCCGGCTGAAGCGCGAGCACCCCGATCTCTTGGGCAGGCTCACCGCGGTGGCGGTCCGTGCCGATCTCGGCGACAAGGGCATCTTCTATCGCATCGAGGCCGGGGCGTTCAGCGACGCCGCTGCCGCCGATCGGCTGTGCGGCGCGTTGAAGCGGCGCAATCTCGGGTGCGCCGTTGCGCGATGAGGCGGCCGAACCCTCCGAAAGGCGGCCGCGCGCGGTGGTCCTGGGCTGCGCCGGCGAGCGGTTGACCCCGGAGGAAGGTCGCTTCTTTGCCGCCGCGGACCCGCTCGGCTTCATCCTGTTTCGGCGCAATTGCCGGACGCGCGATCAGCTGCGCGCGCTGGTTGCCGAATTGCGCCGCTGTGTCGCGCGCGCCGATGCGCCGGTGCTGGTCGATCAGGAGGGCGGCCGGGTCGCCCGATTAACGCCGCCGGAATGGCGCGCCTATCCGGCCGCCGCGCAGATCGCTTCATTGCCGGACCCGCTCGCCGCGGAAGCGGCACGGCTCGGCGCCCGGCTGATCGCCGACGACCTCGCCGCGCTCGGCATCACCGTCGATTGCGCGCCGGTGCTCGACCTGCCGGCGCGCGACGCCAACCCGGTGATCGGCGACCGCGCCTTCGGCACCGAGCCGGCGCGGGTGGTGCGGCTCGGCCGGGCGTTCTGCGAGGGTCTGCTTGCCGGCGGCGTGCTGCCGGTCATCAAGCATATCCCCGGGCATGGCCGCGCGCGGGTCGACAGCCATCATGCCTGCCCGCGGGTCGAGGCGAACCGCGCGGTCCTTGCGCACAGCGATTTTGCGCCGTTCCGCGCGCTCTCGGCGATGCCGTGGGCGATGACCGCGCATATCGTCTTCGCGGCGATCGACGATACCGCGCCGGCGACGTTTTCGCGGCGGGTGATAGACACGATCGTCCGCGGCGACATCGGGTTCGGCGGCGTCTTGCTGTCCGACGACATTTCGATGGGAGCACTCGATGGCGGGTATGGCGAACGCACCCTGCGGGCTCTCGATGCCGGCTGCGATCTGGTGTTGCACTGCAGCGGGGTCATCGCCGAAATGGCCGAAATCGTGACCGTCGCCCCGCCGATCTCGCCGGCGGCCCAGGCTCGGATCGCCCGCGCCGAAGCGCTGCGCCGGCGCTGGCGCGAGGACATCGACCGCCGCGCCGCGGGGCTGCGCTTTGCCGAACTGATGGCAAGAGCGCCGAGAGCGGGGCAGTTGCGCCAATGATCGCATCGGGCAATTTGATGGCGAGCTTGCGCGAGGCGACCACCTGGGTCTTGCCGGTCATCTTTGCCGTGACATTTCACGAGGCGGCGCACGGCTTTGTCGCCTACCGGTTTGGCGACGACACGGCATATCGGGCCGGGCGCATGACCTTGAACCCGCTGGCGCATGTCGATCCTTTCGGCACCGTGCTGCTGCCCGCGCTGCTCTTCGTGAGTTCGGGCTTTCTGTTCGGCTACGCGAAGCCGGTTCCGGTCAATTTCGGCCGGTTGCATCATCCGCGGCGCGATACGGTCCTGGTCGCGCTGGCCGGGCCGGCGATGAACATCCTGCTGGCGATCATCTCCTCGCTGTTGTTTTACGGGGTCGACTGGATACCGTCGGGCGCAGCGCAGTGGGCGGCGGCAAATCTGGTCCATTCGATCCAGCTCAACGCCGTGCTGTGCGTCTTCAACATGCTGCCGTTTCCTCCGCTTGACGGCGGCCGGGTTGCGGTCGGCATCCTGCCGCGCTTCCTGGCGGTTCCGCTTGCCCGGGTCGAGCCCTACGGCATGCTTATCCTGCTGGCGCTTTTTATCGTTTCCTATGCCGGCGCGCGCAGCGGGTTCCATTTCAACCTGCTCGGATGGCTGATCGGGGTGCCGGCCGATGCGCTGATCCAATTCGTGCTGAAGCTGACGGGGCAGGGCGGTTGAGCGCGGCGGACCGTTCTCGCGCCGGGCCGGCTTGCGCGAATCCGGGCGAGGAGCCGGCGCTCTTCCTCGATCTCGACGGCTATGAGGGGCCGATCGACCTCTTGCTCGCCCTGGCGCGCGAGCAGAAGGTCGATCTCGCCAAGCTGTCGATCCTGGCCTTGGCCGACCAGTATCTCGCCTTCATCGCCGCGCAACACCGCCTGCGTCTCGAGATCGCCGCCGATTATCTGGTCATGGCGGCATGGCTCGCCTACCTCAAATCCCGCCTGCTGCTGCCCGAGCCGCCGGTCGACGATGACGGCCCGAGCGGGGAGGAACTGGCCGCGGCATTGAGCCATCGCCTGCAGCCTGCTCGCCGCGATGCAGCGTGCCGGCGCCGCGCTGATGGCAGGCCCGCAACTCGGCCGCGACGTGTTCCTGCGCGGCATGCCGGAGGGGCTCGCGAGGGTCGACCGCCCGGTCTACCAACTGAGCCTCTATGAGCTGCTGGCCGCGTATGGCGAGGGCCATCGGCGCAGCCGCGCCCGCGTGCTGACGATCGAGGCGCCGGCGTTTCACTCGCTCGACGAGGCGTTGCGCCACCTCGGCCAATTCGTCGGCCAGGTTCGCGAATGGCGCGAGCTGGCGGCCTTTCTGCCGGCGGAACTGCGCGGTGCGGTGTTTCGCCGTTCGGCGCTCGCCGCGACCTTCGCCGCGACGTTGGAGCTGACCCGCACCGGGCAGATCGAACTGCGCCAGGACCGCCCGTTCGGGCCGATCTATCTGCGCAGCCCGGCAGCGCGCCGGGGCGACGCGGCATGAGCGGGCATCAGCAGCAGCTGCGCTTGCTCGAAGCGCTGCTCTTTGCCGCACCCGAGCCGCTGGCCGAGGACGATCTTGCGCAGCGGCTTGACGCCGCCGCGGATGTTGCCGCGCTGCTGCGCGAGCTTGCCGCATGCTATGCCGGGCGCGGGGTGAACCTGGTTCGCCTTGCCGGCGGCTGGACCTTTCGCACCGCGCCGGATCTCGCCGCGCAGCTGAAGAGCGAGCGGATCGTGTCGCGCAAATTGTCGCGCGCCGCGGTCGAGACCCTGGCGATCATCGCCTATCACCAGCCGGTCACCCGTGCCGAGATCGAGGCGATCCGCGGGGTCGCGCTGGCGCGCGGCAGCCTCGACAGGCTGATGGAGGCAGGCTGGGTGCGACCCCAGGGACGGCGCGACACACCGGGCCGGCCGCTCAATTGGGTGACGACCCCGGGCTTTCTCGCCCATTTCGGGCTCGACGGCCTTAACGAATTGCCCGGGATCGCCGAGCTGCGCGCGGCGGGGCTGCTCGACATCGGGCCGGCGGTGCTCGGCGAGGCGGCGGAGCCGGTCGCCGAAGAGGCCGAGCCGGGCGAATTCGATTGAGGCGCGCATCGAAGGGTAGCGGCATGGTGTCGTTGCGGAGCCGGATGACCATCCCCGCGTCCGTCGAGACGCCCGCGTTGCGGGCTCCTCAGGATGACGCTCTTGCTTAATGCCATCATAGACTTACGTCATCCTGAGGAGCGCCGAAGGCGCGTCTCGAAGGACGCAAGGTGGCGACGCAGCCCCGCAGCGAGACAGGAGTGCAAAGCGCCCGCGATTGCCGCTGCCGCGGCTTTCTGAGATAAATCGCGCGCATTGCGGAGCAATCTGATGCTGTCCCCACGTTGCCGATCTCGCGATGCTGCTTGATATCGGCTGGCCGGAACTGATGCTGATCGGGGTCATCGCGCTCGTTGTGATCGGGCCGAAGGACCTGCCGCGGGCCATGCGGGTTGCGGGTTTCTGGGTGCGCAAGGCGCGCACCCTGTCGCGCGAGTTCCAGAGCAGCATCGACCAGATGATCCGCGAGGCCGAACTCGATGAAGTGCGCGAGGAACTGAAGAAGGCGAGCGAGTTCGACATCCAAAAGGAGGTCCACAACACGATCGACCCGACCGGCAGTCTGGCCGACAGCATCAGGCCGCCGGATCTGCCGGATTATTTCGAGCAGCCGCCGGGAGCGGCCGAGCCCGCCGCAGCAGAACCGGTGCCGGCGCTTCCGGCGCCCGCTGAAACCGCTTTGCCCGACCCGACGGCTTCTATCGAGAGCACGCCGGAACCGTCGATGACCCAGCCTCCCGGCGCGCCCGAGCATTCCTCCGCTGCGGCGCCGGCGCCGGCCCCCGAGCCGACGCCCGAGCCGCCAAAGCCGCCAAAGCCGTAACCCTCGCGATGAAGCACTCTTCCGTCAAAAATTATCGTCACCCCCGCGCAAGCGGGGGTCCAGGGCGGCCGGCGGTGTCCTGGCCCATTGGATTCCCGCTTGCGCGCCGGGCTGTGCGGGAAAACCTTGGCGCTGCCGTTTCGATGCGCGGAGATGGGCCTGGCGACAAAAAAGCCCCCGTGCGCGGGCTTGACCCGGCCATCCACGTCTTCCGGCCGCAGCGACTTGATTGTGAACAAAGACGTGGATGGCCGGGTCAAGCCCGGCCAAGGGGCATCTTGGGTTGCTGCACGTTTCCGGGTACGGCCGAATTCGGTTTACCGGATAGCCTTGCGCTTTCGCGGGAATGACGCGAGGGGTTGGCGATGGCCGAGGACGACGACAAAGACGACGAACTCGAAGGCGGCCGGATGCCGCTTCTCGATCATCTGACCGAGCTGCGCAACCGGCTGATCTGGTCGTTTGGGGCGATCGCCGTCACGTTTCTCGTCTGCTACCAGTTCAAGACGTACATCTACGAGTTTCTGGCGCACCCGCTCTTCGCGATCCTTGGCGCCGAGCCCGGGCGCAAGATGATCTTCACCGGTCTGACCGAGGCCTTCTTCACCTACATCAAGGTGTCGTTCTGGGCGGCGATCTGCCTGTCTTTTCCGATCATCGCCTGGCAGGTGTGGAAATTTGTTGCACCCGGTCTTTACAAGACCGAGCGGGGCGCCTTTCTGCCCTACCTGTTCGCGACCCCGGTTCTGTTCATCCTGGGCGCCTCGCTCGCCTATTTCGTCGTGATCCCGTTCGCGTTCCGGTTTTTCCTCAGCTTCGAGACGCCGGGCGGACCGGGCCAGCTGCCGATCGTCTCGGAGCCCAAGGTCAACGAGTATTTGTCGCTGGTGATGACCCTGCTGTTCGCCTTTGGGGTCGCCTTTCAGACTGCCGGTGCTGCTGACCCTGATGGCGCGGGTCGGGCTGGTCACATCAGCCGGCCTTGCCTCCAAGCGGCGCTATGCGATTGTCGGCATGTTCGCTATCGCCGCCGTCCTGACCCCGCCCGACATCGTCAGCCAGACCTGCCTCGCGGTGCCGCTGGTCCTCCTGTACGAGGTGTCGATCATCGCCTGCCGCATGGTCGAGAAGGCGCGGGCCAAGCGCGAGGCCGAGGAAGAGGCCGAGCTTGCCGGCGGCGGCAAGCCCGCCGCGGGAGAGTAGCTCCTGTGGTGCAGGATGGGTTTCGCGTTGCTGATCCCAACCTGCGGCCCTGCGTCAATCGTTGAAGAACACCAGGGTCCGCACCTCGATGCTTTCGCGCGGCGGCGCATCATCGGGCGATTGCGGGTCGTCGAAGGCGCCGTGCGCGGAAAACCGCGCCGCCCCCGAACGCGCCGAGTCGAAGCAGCGGATCAGCACAAACTCGTCGGCCTGCATCTTCGGGAAATAATACCAGCGCTGCCCCGGATTGTAGGTCACCGAATAGGTCTCGCCGACCCGGTCTGGATAGCGCAGGTCGGAGGCGACGAGGTTTTCCTCGGCAAGGGTCTGCGCGTCGCACAGCGCCAGCGGCGATCGCAACAGCGGGCCGCGGATCGGCCGCCACAGATTGATCTCGGCGTAGCGATGCTTCAGGAGTTCCTCGGCGTCCGCGCCCATCAGGTCGCGCACCCGCTGCGGCGCCGATTTCGCCGTATAGTCGTTGTGCACCCGGCTCGCCGGCAGCTTGATCGTGTTGCCCTTGGCGGAGAGGGCGGCGTTGCGCGCGATGTGGTCGAAGGCGACGACCCGTCTGGCGCCGGTCGCCTCGCGGATCACCCGCTCGCATTCGGCGTAGTAGAGCGAGGTGACCTCTGCGTCGTCATACAGATCGGTCGCCGCGGTCGGCCGGTGCAGCAGGATGAAACCCTCGCGGTCGAGCGACAGCCGATCGGCCACGGCGCGCGCGTCAAGAATCTTCACCTGGCGGGTTTCCTGGCGCGTGTTGCGTACCGGAACGCCCGGCGGCGGCTCGTAATTGTACGAGTACGGCTTTTCCGCCATCGGCTCGGTAAAGTTGAGCGGTGCGACGACGCCCTTTGCGTCCGCCATTGCCAAGCCGTCCATGGAACCCTCCGCTTGTTTATTGCGCGCAACGATAACGCATCTTCGCCGCAAATCAGATAGGCATCCGCTAGACTCCCGGCTAGACCTGCATGAGCGCCATGCGTGGCGGCAAACCGGATCAGGAGGATCGAGAAATGGCAACGCCGCAAAAAATCGCGGTTATCACCGGCGCCGGCAGCGGCATCGGCCGCGCTACCGCGCATGCCCTGCTCGAAGACGGCTGGACCGTCGTGCTCGCCGGCCGCCGCCGCAACATGCTCGAAGAGACAGCCACCCTGGCCAACGCACCGCCGCCTCGCACCTTGCCGGTGCCGACCGACGTCTCCGACCCCGCCTCGATCGCCGCGCTGTTCGCTGCGGTGAAACAGACCTACGGCCGCATCGACCTATTGTTCAACAACGCCGGGACCAGCACCCGCGGCATCCCGTTCGAGGATTTGACCTACGAGCAGTGGATGAGCGTCGTGCAGACCAACCTGACCGGCTCGTTCCTGTGCGCCCAGCACGCCTTCCGCATGATGAAGGAGCAGGACCCGCGCGGCGGCCGCATCATCAACAACGGCTCGGTGTCGGCCCATGTGCCGCGGCGCAACTCGACGCCCTATGTCGCAACCAAGCACGCGCTGACCGGCCTCACCCGCTCTCTGTCGCTCGACGGCCGCGGGCTCGACATCGCCTGCGGCCAGATCGACATCGGCAACGCCGCGACCGAGCGCAACACCGACACCTCGGTCGGCCGCCTCCAGGCCACCGGCAAGGTCGAGGCCGAGGCGCGCATCGATGTGCGCCACGTCGCCAACGGGGTGCGCTACATGGCGAGCCTGCCGCTCGACGCCAACGTGCAGTTCATGACCGTAATGGCGACCAAGATGCCCTATATCGGCCGCGGGTGACGCCTACACCCCGTACCGCTTGCGCCAGGCGAGCCCCTCGACGGTATCGCCCTGCGGGGTGTATTCGCAGCCGATCCAGCCGGCATAGCCGAGTTCGTCGATGCGGCGGAACACGAACTCCCAGCCGATCTCGCCGGTGCCCGGCTCGTGGCGGCCGGGAACATCGGCCAATTGCATGTGGTCGATGACCGGCATCAGCTGGGCGAGCCGCGTCGTCACGTCGCCCTGCGCGGTCTGGCAGTGGTAGAGGTCGAATTGCAGGCCGAGCCGGTCATGCCCGATCGCCGCGACGATCGCCGCGCCCTGCTCCTGGGTGCGCAACAGATAGCCCGGCGCGTCGCGTGGGTTGAGCGGCTCGATCACCAGCTTGACCCCGGCGGCGAGCCCCTTTTCGCCGGCCCAGGCGAGGTTGGCGGCGTAGAGCGCCAGCGCGGTGTCGAGCGCCAGGTCCTTGGGCGGCATCCCGGCCATCACATGGACGCACGGGCAGCCGAGCGCGACGGCATAGTCGAGCGCCTGCCCGATGCTGTCGCGGAAAATGCCCTCGCGCCCGGGCACGCAGGCAAAACCGCGCTCGCCCGCCGCGCGGTTGCCGGCCGGGCTGTTGATCAGCACCTGCCTCAGGCCGTTGGCGCCGAGCCGGGCGCGCAATTCGGCGGCCGGATACTCATAGGGCGAGGCGAATTCGACCGCGGTGAAGCCGGCGCGCGCCGCCGCCTCGAACCGATCGAGGAACGGCAGCTCGGGAAACAGAAAGCCAAGATTGGCGGAGAAGCGCGGCATGGCCGTCAGACCTTCAACACTTCGGCGCCGGGCGCGGCGTCGAGCTCGGCGGCATTCACCGTCATGCACAGCAGGCTGTAATATCCGATCGCAGTGGTCAGCTGGATCAGCTCGTCATTGCCGAGGCGGTTCTGTATCGCCTTGAACGTCGCGTCGTCGGCCCGGTGCTTGCGCAACAACTGCCGGGTGAACTCGACGATCAGCGCGTCCTCAGGCGGAATGCCGCGGACGTGGTTTTCGCGGATCGCGGTGATCGTCGTCTCGGGGACGCCGAGCCGGCGCGCGCCGCCGCTCTGCGCACCCCAGACGTACATCGCCTCGAATTCGCGCGCGACGGTCATCGCCGCCAGCACCCGCACGCGCATGTCGAGCGAACCCTCGAAGCGCACATAGGCGCCGAGATGGGCGACCCGCCCTGCCACCTCGGGACTGTGCATGAATGCGACGAACGGGCCCTGCACGGCGCCGCGGCTCGCAACGATGCTGTCGAAGGTCGCGTGGTCCTTGGCCGGCACCTGGTGCTTGGCGGTGATCGGGGGGAGCCTTGCCATTTGTCGCTCTCCTGTTGCGGTCGCTGCTCAACAAGCGAGCAGGATAAACACTTTGCCGCAAAGGGCGCAAAGGATGCGCGATGGTCGCGATGCGATCCGGGCGCGGCCCGTCAGGCCGCCGGCGCGGGCGCGTCATGGATGATCCCGGTCAGCACGATCCCCGCCGGCTGACAAAGCGGGCGAATGCCGCGTCCCGGCCTTGGCGCGGAGGCTTCAATCAGCCACATAAGACCGGGCACAGAAGCGGAGCGGATGCGGATGAGCGCGGTCGAGGCGGCAGCGAGAGTGGAGGCCGGGCGCGATTTCATTCGCGACATTATCGCGGCCGACCTGGCCGCCGGGCATTGCAACGAGGTCGTCACCCGCTTTCCGCCGGAGCCCAATGGCTATCTCCATATCGGCCATGCCAAGTCGATCTGCCTCAATTTCGGGGTGGCGGAGGAGTTCGGCGGGCGCTGCCATCTGCGCTTCGACGACACCAATCCGACGAAGGAGGAGCAGGAATACATCGACGCGATCGAAGCTGACGTGCGCTGGCTCGGTTTCGACTGGGGCACCCACCTCCATCACGCCTCGGACTATTTCGAGCAGCTCTATTTGTGGGCCGAGCACCTGGTCCGAGAGGGTCTCGCCTATATCGACGACCAGCCGGCCGAGGCGATGCGCGCCGCCCGCGGCACGCTGACCGAGCCCGGCCATAACAGCCCCTATCGCGACCGCGGCGCGCCCGAAAACCTCGATTTGTTTCGCCGCATGCGGGCCGGCGAATTCCCCAACGGGGCACGGGTGTTGCGCGCCCGGATCGACATGGCGTCGGGCAACATCAACCTGCGCGATCCGGTGCTCTACCGCATCCTGCATGCGCCGCACCCGCGCACCGGCACGGCCTGGTGCATCTACCCGACCTATGATTTCGCGCATGGCCAGTCGGATGCGATCGAGGGCGTCACCCATTCGATCTGCACCCTCGAATTCGAGGACCACCGCCCGCTTTACGACTGGCTGATCGAGCACCTGCCGGTACCGTCGCGGCCCAGGCAATACGAGTTCGCCCGGCTCAATCTCGCCTACACCGTGCTGTCGAAGCGGTTTCTGACCCGCCTCGTGCAGGAGGGCCATGTCGCCGGCTGGGACGACCCGCGCATGCCGACCCTGGCGGGCCTGCGCCGGCGCGGCGTGCCGCCCGAGGCGATCCGCGAATTTGTCCGCCGCATCGGCGTCGCGCGCGCCAACAGCCTGGTCAACGTCGCGATCTTCGAAAGCGCGGTGCGCGACACCTTGAACCGCGCCGCATCGCGGCGCCTGGCGGTGCTGCGCCCGCTGAAGCTCGTCATCGAGAATTATCCGGAGGGCCGGAGCGAAGAGATCGAGGCGGCCAACAACCCCGAAGACCCGGGCGCCGGCACGCGGGCGATCCCGTTCGGGCGCGAGCTTTATGTCGAGCGCGACGATTTTCTGGAGGACCCGCCGAAGAATTTCTACCGGCTCGCGCCGGGGCGCGAGGTGCGGCTGCGTTACGCCTATTTCGTCACCTGCCGTGAGATCGTGAAGAACGCCGCGGGCGATGTCGTGGAGCTCCGCGTCAGCTACGATCCGGCAACACGAGGCGGCAACGCGCCGGACGGCCGCAAGGTGCGCGGCACGATCCATTGGGTGTCGGCCGGGCACGCCGTGCCGGCCGAGATCCGGCTCTACCACCCGCTCTTCACCCGCCCCGATCCGGGCGCCGACGGCGACTTCTCGGCCGACCTCAACCCGCATTCGCTCGAAGTGCTGAAGGGCGCCATGGTCGAACCGGGCCTCGCCGGCGCCAATTCGGCGGAGCCGGTCCAGTTCGAACGCCAGGGCTATTTTGTTCGCGACCCCGACGGGGGCCCGGGCCATCTCGTCTACAACCGCACGATCGGACTGCGCGACAGCTGGGCCAGGCTCGCCCCGGCACGGGCCGGGGGTGGGACCGGCGGGTGCTAGCGGTGGAAATAACACACTATTTGGTGCGGTGCCTGAGCGGCGTCATGTAACCTGCAAGCGAAGCCTCGACGGGAGGGCCGGAATGCTGAGATGGCTGGGACTGGGCCTCCTGCTCGGTGCCGGGTTTGGGAGCGTCGCGTGGGCGCAGGGCTCGGTCAAGTTCGATGGCCAGTACATGGGAGCGCTTACCCTCGCGAGGGTAATCCATGGCGACTGCACCCCGCCGCCTCTGGGGGCGATTTACCCTCTAACAATATCCGGGGGTGAAGTTCGCTTTGCATATGTCCCGCAATTCGACACCACATTAAACGGTACGGTTGACAAGAATGGAAATTTCAAAGCTTCAGCCCGCTTAAAAAGGGGATTTGTACAGATGAAAGGGCGCGTCCAAGGAAATGATGTCACCGCTTATATCGCATCCCCCAGTCTGCGACTATGCCTTTAGTACAAAGAACTAGAGCAGGTTTCGGCGATGTCGAACCGGCGCGGCTACAAGGGCGCCTTAGGGTCGAACCTGTCGGTCCGATCGCGGTCGGGCGGATGGCCGCTTTGTCCGCAAGCGGAAAGCAAGAATTTCGCGACTGCGGCCGCTCCTTCGGTCACTGCACCGTCGGGACCCCCGTGACGGGAACGCCGGAAGCACCCGGTCGCCGCGCGCTGAGCAAATGCCGTGCTTCCTCCAGCCGGCCGGCGTTGAGATAGGCCTTCAGCAACGTGAACTCGGTCAGGTCGTGCTGCGCGCGGCTGCCGCCAATGCGTTCGCTTTCCCCGGCGAGCGGGGCGAGCGCCTCGATCGCCGCGGAAAAATCCCCGCGTTCGAACGCCACAAAGCCGCGCGACAGCGCCGGCAGGTAAGAGCCGGACGGGTAACGCCCCTCGCGTGCCAGATCCTCCATCTGGCGGGCACGGGCATCGATCCCGGCCTCATCGCCCATGACGGCCTGAGCCAGGATGACGTGCAGGTCGGCGAGCCCGCTGCCCGGCGACGGTAGCGCGCTGTTCGCATAGTCGTGCATCGCGCGCCAGGCCGCGGCATCGCGGGGATGGCCGGCGAGTTCGGAACGCCACAGAAACGCTGTCGCATCCGACATTCTCTGCTGCGGCCCGCCGCTGTGCCGGTCGAGCGTGAGGGCGTCCTGATACAGCCGCAACGCCGCCGCCCAATCGCCGGCCTGGAGTTCGCAGAGCGCGAGATGCCAGCTCAGATGGCCGTAGAAAAACCCGTCGCGCGGATAGGTGGCGAGCCACGCGGAAAGATAGGCGCGGGCCGTGTCCGGCTCGCCACTCTCGTAACAAACATGGGCGAAGCCGTGCGCGCCATGCGCGTTGTTCGGGTTGGCCGCCACGGATCGCTCGATCTTCGGCCGGGCGGCGGCAAGCTGCCCATCCTCGGACAACGCCATGGCATGATGCGAGAGGAACCAAAAATCATCGCCGTAATGCGGGGCGAGGCTGTCCATCATCACCGCGATCTGGTGCTTCTGCCCGATGCGGCCGGAAGCGCCGATCAGGCCATTGGGGTTCGCTGCACTGGCGAGCACCATCGCGTCGCGGGGCCACGCCGTCAGATGCGCGCGCAAAACGGCGATCGCGGCGTCGGTCCGGCCCGCGAACACGAGGTCGAAGAACTCGATGTGACTGGCCTCGCGAGCCGGCAGACCGGCGGCCACATCCTTTGCCGCTGCCAGGGCCGCCCGCGCCGGCGCCACGTTGCCTTCGCGCATCAGTACCTGGGCCTTGCCGGCATGGGCCAGGGCGAAACCGGGATCGGCGGCGATGGCGCGGTCAAAGGCCTCGATCGCGCCAGGATAGAAGGTCAGCGCCAGATCGCAGCCCTGAACGTAGGCGTCCCGCGCGGCGGTGTAGGCAGTGGACAAAGGAAGGTCGTATCGGTCTGCCAGCATCGTGGATCTCCTCCTGGCCGATTTCGTTGAAAATCTGCCGCCCTCTCAGGCCCTCACGAAAGGGGCGCGAACGGCCGGCAGCGGCGCCGAGCCGTCATCATCGGATCTCGGATAATCGCGCTCGCTCACAGCGGCGTCGCGAGGAGGCTCGGCACCGCGAAGGTGTCGAGCAGGATCAGCTTGTCGCGGATCTTCAGGCCGCCTGGCCCGGCCGCGAGAAGGTCGCGGTAGAGACCGGTGGCGAAGAGCCGCGTCTCGCCCTCCTGATCGGTCTGATAGACGGCGAACGGCGCCTCGACCTCGATCCCGTCCGCCCGCGACCCGGCGATGCGCGGCAAGCCGATCAGGTGGCGGTCGGTGTGGATGTTGAATTTGTTCGCCTCGCGCAAGGCGCGGATGCGGTCTTCCAGCACGGCGCGGCTGTCGCAGAAAATCAGCGCCGCCGGCAATCCGCGGTCGTAATTCTCGCGCGGCACGACATTGTAGCGGCACTCGCCGGCAAAGAGGTCGAGCCACTCGTCGTATTTCGCGGCGTCGAGCAATGCGCCGTATTCGGCGAGCAAATCGAGGACGGCGTCGCGAGTGATTGTCATCGCACCGCGCCGGCCGGCTCGATGCCGAGCAACTCCGCGTAATACGACCAGAAGCCGCGCAACGGCACATCGGTGACGCGATAGTCGCGGTCGGAGATGACACCGCCGCCGCCCAGTTCGATCACGGTGGCGCAGTCGGGGTCGGGCCGCGAGGCGCGGTGGACGAGTTCGATGGCTTCGCCGTCCTCCATCGATACGAGCCCGGCCGGGCCGACGAGGTTGGCCTGGCGCAGACGGTGCAGGGTCATCTCGGGCGGGTCGTCCTCGTAGCCGAAGACCGTCTGGAACACCTCGAATTCATCGACGCCGCGCGGCCGGATCTGCCGGACCGCCAGGCTGTTGCTGATCTGCACGAAGACGCCGGAGGGAAAGACCGAGGTGATCGCGATGTTCAGCCGATCGCCGTGCTCGGGGTGGAAGGCGACCAAGGCCGGCTCTTGCAGCGACAGATAGTCGTTGCGCACCCCGGCATTGCCGTAGGCTTGCCGGGCGATCTCGTCGCTGTCGCTGCCGGCCTCGGCCCAGGTGATGTTGTGGCGATGGCGCGAATCCATGCGGACGCCGCCGACTTGCGTTGACCGGTCGAGCCCAAAGGTCACGAGAAACTCGTGCAACAGGCTGGCATGGTAGTTGTCGCGGGTGTTCTCGGCGTAGAGCTTCCAATTGCCGCGAATCCGCTGGCGATTGTAGCCAAGCACCCGGACCTTCCGGTCGAACAGGCGCCGCAGTTGCGCGAGGACCGGCGCACCGAGATAGTCCTCGAGCGGCTCGGCATCCTCGGCGAGGGTGCCGAACACGACGCCATTGACCGCGCCGACCTGCAACGGGCATAGCGCGTGCGCGCGCATGTCGAAGCTCGGGGCGAGCCCGCCCTTGCCCCTGATGCCGCGGCGGAACGGGATCGACTTCAAGCCGCCGTCGAGCCCGTAGCACCACTGGTGATAGATGCAGGTGTGGCTTGCGGCGTTGCCGAACAGCTCGCGCCGGACCAGCGCGCCGCGATGGGCGCAGCGATTGACGAAGGCCCGCAGCGCGCCCTGTTCGTCGCGGTTGACGACGACCGGCGTGTCGCCGACCCAGGTGGTCAGGAAATCGCCGGGGTTGGCGATCTCGGCTTCCAGGCCGAGAAAGCTCCACACCGGCCCGCGGAAGATCCGCTCCTGCTCGCGCTCGTAGATCTCGGCATCGTGATAGAGGCGATAGGGCACCCGGCTGTAGTCGAGCGCCGGCCAGATCGCTGCATTCACCATCGCACTTCTCGCACAAGGAGGCGGCGCCCGATCCTAGTTTAGGAACGCATGGCCGACAACATCGAGACCGCGCCGGCGCCGCCAGGCGCGGAGCGAAGGAGGCGAGCGCCGCACCCCGGCCGTCCGCCGCAACAGGGTTCGCCGGGTCACCGCCTCGCCGCCCGCCTGCATCGCCGCTCCGTTCAGAAGGGTGTCGCGCCTGCCGCAGCGTTTGCTCGTAAGCGTCGAGCCGGGGCTGATCTTCGGGGGCGATCAGATCACCCGAGCGCGCGCTGCGGCCGATCTGCGGATCGTTGACGAGGGGTCATGCCCTGTCTCAGGCGGGATACGCGACCACGGTGGGGTTACCCGGAGCCCTTACGGCAATGCCGATGACCTCCGCTGCACGATCCGTGCCTGCCCGAATCTCATGCTCCCACAGCCGAATCACCCGCCACCCTACCGCGGCAAGGGCGAGATTGACGGCGGCGTCGCGCTCCCTGGTTCGGGCAATTTTCTTTGCCCAGAACTCCGCATTATTCTTTGGCATCGTGGCATGTTGGGGACAACCGTGCCAAAAGCACCCGTTCACGAACACCGCGACCCTGGCGCGCGGAAAAACCAAATCTGGGCGGCCCGGCAGCCCGGCCCCAAGCCGATATCTCAGCCCGCGCTTCCACAGCATCCGCCTGAGACGGACCTCGGGACCGGTGTTCCGGCCCGTGTTCCTCGACATGCAGAAGCTGCGCTGCGCCGGCGTAAGAACATCTGTCATCGGTCAGGCTTCAGGCCTCCTCGTCATCATCGATCGCAGTTAACGCGACCTCGTTTCCAAAAACCAGCCCGCCGGGGTTGACCGAGACGGCATCCACAACCACGCCCACCGGCAACCCGCCAAGAGAAGCGAGAACGGCTCGGGCAAACTCCTTCATATCGTCCGAAATCCGGAGTTTCGCACCGCGCATGCTTAACTCGAAGACCCGGTAAATACGGTAGGGACCGCTACCGTCGGCGGCCATCTCCTTCAGTTCAGGCAGCGAGACATGAAATTCGCGTTCAAAGGTCATTGATGTCGTCTTTACATCAACCCTCTCCGCCGCACCCGCAACCGGCGTGAGCCTAAAGTCCATTGGTGCCACGGCGTTAACGTCGGAAATCCATTCAAATGCGGTTATGGCGCCGTCAGCCGTTTGGCGTTCCAGGTACGCGGCAACCAGTTCCTCGCCGGCACGGCCGGTTTCGTCCGCCTGCGCACGCGCCCGGCGCAGCGCTTCAATTGAAACCGTCGGCGCCCGGCCACGGCGTAGCAGTCTCTCCGTCGCCGCCGCTCCTCCGAGCGCGATTTCCTGAAGGTCGCCGGAGAGCGTAAAGTTGAAAAGAGGATGGTCCTCGGCCAGCCCGGCAATCGCCGCTATTTCTGCGATTTGCGCTTCATCCAAAACCCGCATCGTGTCTCGTGGTCCGGATAGCCCGAGCCCATCAAGGGCGGAATGGAGTTCGAGCATCCTCCGGAAGCGATCGGGCGACGAACAGGGCGGTCGCCGCAGAGGGGACTATGTCACCCTCAAAGGAAAATATGACGTAGTCGTCGGGCAAGAGCGGATTGAAGCGATCGGGTTCGTCCAGTGGATTTGCGATGAACTCGCCATCTAACCGCCAGTTTTTATAGGTCCCACCTTTAATTATTTTGCGTTGTAAATTAATTGGCGCTCGATTTCCCGGGCCGAATATCCACAGGTCTAATGGAATCCTTCCGCTCCCCCTGGTGGCCTCCCCAATAGTCGGAAATAGCTGATCAACGAAGACATTTGCATTCAGGTTTATCGATTTCTGACCGCCAACATCGAGCTGCCTGAACTGCCACTCGAATAGCGTCAGGTCGGAGGCTGTCAGCTTCTTCAATGCAAGCTTGGACGTCATCCTTTGCCAAATAGCGCCTTCCGCACCACCTCGGCAACCGCCTTGGCCATCAAAGGCGGGACCGCGTTGCCTATCTGTCGGAATGCCGGGTTCATCGTTCCACGAAAGCGAAAGCCGTCCGGAAAGGATTGGAGTCGGGCCGCCTCTCGCACGCTTATCGTTCGTGCCTGACTGCTGTCGTAGTGGATGTGGGAGTAACCATCCTTGCCGAGATGCGCCATCAGCGTTCGCGCCGGTGCGTCCGATTCCATTTTCCTCCATTTGTTCGGGAATTTGGTATCGTCGTAGGGGGGAACAATGCTTGCCCGAAGTCTCTTCCGCAACGTCGCCCTCTGCGCAGATGACGCGGCGGGATCAAGCTCGCGCTCGACGGCTTCTGCCAGCATTCGGAGGGCTAGTTGATAGGCCTCTGGATATTGGTCGCCGGGCTGCATGCGCCCAAAAATGGCGTAATCACGCGGCAGATAACGGATTACGTGGTCGTATACGCCCTCCTCGCTGTCAAAGCCGGGCCATCTCCGCATTAGCTTCGCATAATCATTTAGCGGCAGGTTGGCGGTGTAGGCCGTCAGCTCCGTGAAGCGGCGAGCGCCCCGACGCAATTTACCCTCAAGGTGCAGCGTGATCCGCGGAAGATCGGACAAGGCGTCCCGTGCCGTTACCGCAGCAGGCAGGTCCGGCGCCGGCTCAGGCGTAGCGCATAGTCGCGCGCCGGTTTTGAATAGATCGGCGACATTCTTGAAAGCTACTTGTCTTGTTCCCTCGTATCCGCGAGGCAGCTCGTGCCAGTGCGTAGGCTCAGGAAAGTTCGGGACAATCCCCAATTCTGTTGCATACGCGACGAGGAACATCCGCTCGCGCATTTGCGGCACCCCATAGCGCACAGAATTAAGCAGCGCGTAGCGCGCCACATACCTTTTGGCCTCTAGGGCTTCACACATCTCCTCGGCTATATTGTGCCCTCCGAAATTCATGACATCAGGGACGTTTTCCATTATTACCGCAAGAGGCTGGAATTCCTCCACATATTCCATGAAGCTGACGTAGAGGTTTGCCCGTTTGTCATGCTTGAAGGCCTGCGGATGCTCCGCGATCTCGCGTAATTTCGCGCGACCAACCCTGGCAAACGCCTGACAAGGGGGACCGCCAATGAGCAGGTCGATGCAGTCGGCGGTATTACCGAGGCCGAGCTCGCGCGCAAGGACAGCCGGTGGCGTATCGATTATATCCCTGGGAGTCGAATGGCTGGTTCGTTGTTGCCAAGTCGCCTGCCGATGAAAGTTTAATGCGTGCGACTCCGCGGCAAGCGGATCATGCTCGACAGCTCCGGAAAGTGAGAATCCCGCCGAGACAAATCCGAGAGACATTCCCCCACAGCCGGCAAACAGATCCAGGACCCGAGGGGAACCGCCGAGCCGAAGCCGATCAAGCTTCCTGCCCCGCGGGCGGTCATCTCCCCCAATCGCGGAGAATGCATCCGTGCCCGTGTAAGGCGCAATCGGCGACCACAGTTCCAACATCTGCCCTGGGATTATATCCAACATTTAGACCCCACACCCAATTTACCCCCAAATCTAGCGGCAACTCAACCCCTCGGTCGCACAAGAAGCGCTGAAAATCCACCTCGATCCCTTGGAACAAAAAAAGAACTAAGTCAACGGTTAATAGCGTCCGGACTCGCACCCGCAGGAAGTTCTGTTTCCTTGGAAATCTCTACCTCCCCGTCGCCCAATCGGTGCCGGCGAGCGGCACGCCGGGCATCGCCGCGGCCTCGGCGGACAGCGCGGCGAGACCCTCGGGATCGAGATTGTGCAGGTGCGGCTTGCCGCAGGCCCGGCCGATGATCCCGCACATGTTCCGCCGCTCCGGCGCCTTCGGTCCATCTCCAGTTTGAAGGCTTCGGCCCGGCGCCGTCAAACTCAGGCATCGGCCATTGCCGCCGTGGTGCTATAACCGGCGCGCCCGGCCTGTGGGAGGATCGATTGCCTGAATTTGATTGGACCGGCGGCGATCTGCCGACCTTCGTCACTCACCTGGAATGCAGCCTGACCGGCGAGCGCTATCCGGCCGATCGGCTGCACGGCCTGTCGCGCGCCGGACGGCCGCTCCTGGTGCGCTACGACCTCGACGGCGTGCGCCGGGCGCTCCCGCGGGAGGCGCTCGATGCCCGCCCGCAGAGCCTGTGGCGCTACCGCGAATTGCTGCCGGTGCGCCATCCGGAAAACGTCCTCTCGCTCGGCGAGGTGGTGACCCCACTGGTGTCGCTGCCGCGCCTTGCGAAAGGCGGCGAGCTCTTGGTCAAGGACGAGGGGCGGCTGCCGACCGGCTCGTTCAAGGCACGCGGCCTGGTGCTCGCGGTGTCGATGGCGAAGGAGCTTGGCGTCACCGCCATGGCGATGCCGAGCAACGGCAATGCCGGCGCGGCAATGGCGGCCTATTGCGCGCGCGCCGGGATCGCCGCGACGGTGTTCGTCCCCGACGACACGCCCGATGTGAACGTCCGCGAGATCGCGATGCAGGGCGCCCGGGTGTTCCTCGTCGACGGCCTCATTGACGATTGCGGCCGGCTCGTCGCCGAGGGCGAGAAGGCCGTCGGCTGGTTCAATTGCTCGACGCTGCGCGAGCCCTATCGCATCGAGGGCAAGAAGACGATGGGCATCGAATTGGCCGAGCAGCTCGGCTGGGAGGTGCCCGACGTCATTTTCTACCCGACCGGCGGCGGCACCGGCATCATCGGCATGTGGAAGGCGTTCGACGAATTGGAGGCGATCGGCTGGATCGGCAACAAGCGGCCGCGCATGGTCGTCGTCCAGGCAGCGGGCTGCGCGCCGATGGTCAAGGCCTGGGAGGACGGCGTCGAGCATGCGCCGCGCTGGGCCGACGCGCGCACCTTCGCCGCCGGTATAAGGGTGCCGCAAGCCGTCGGCGATTTCCTGATCCTGCGCGCGGTGCGCGACAGCGGCGGGTTTGCGATTGCCGTCGATGACGCGGCGATCGCGCGGGCGTGGCGCGAGGTCGCAGTCGAGGAAGGGCTGTTGCTGTGCCCGGAGGGCGCGGCGACCTATGCCGCCTATCGGGCGGCGGTGGCGGACGGGCGGGTCCGCCCGGGCGAGCGCGCCGTGCTGTTCAACTGCGCGACCGGGCTCAAATATCCGATGCCCGAGGCGGGAACCCGGCTGAAGCTCGGCAGCCCGGTTGACTGGGGGCAGATGCAGCGGCCGGCTTCGGGCTGAAACCTGAAGCATCCGCCCGCGGCCTGACCATCCGGCGGCTTAACCATAACGGGTCCCATCGCCCGCGCGGTTGTGGTAAGAGGGCGCAACTCAACGTGCTGCGCGCGACCGGCGCGGCGCAACGGCGGTCTGGAATTGCCAAAACAACGTGTTATGGTGCGCCCTTGGTCGCGGTAACGGAGAACGCAGATGCCTGAAGCGGTGTGGAATGGGTTTCTGCGGCTGTCACTGGTTTCGTGTCCGGTCCACCTCGCGCCGGCGACCAGCGACGCCCATATCATCCACCTCGACCAGCTCAATTCGCGGACCGGCAACCCGGTCTCCCGGCAATTCGTCGATTCGCGGACCGGCGACGTCGTCAGTCCCAATGCCGTCGTCAGGGGGTATCAGCGCGCCGGATCGGGCTATGTCACCCTTGCCGACAGCGAGCTCGCGGCGCTCGCCAGCGAGCCACCCAACATCGTCGAGGTGACGCATTTCATCCCGCGCAACCAGGTTGACCGGGCGCGTCTCGAATCCAGCTATTACATCTACCCGGACGGCCAGCTCGCGGCAGACACGCTCGAAGCCCTGCGCCTGGCGATGCAGCGCAACGAGCGCGACGCGATCGCCCATGTCCACCTCGGCGAGCGCGAGTGCATGGTGATGATCCAGCTGCATGGCGCCGGACTGCTGCTGTCGACGTTGCGCCCGCCGCGGGTGCTCGAACCGGCCGAATTCGTCGAGCGGCCCGAGAGCGCAATCCCGGGGGAGATGGTCGAGGTCGCCGAGGGGATCATCGCGCGCCGCACTCTCGGTTCCGATGCAAACATGCTCTACGACCGATACGAGGAGCGGCTGCGCTCGTTGATCGAGCAGAAATCGGGGGGTGCCCCGGCCCTGCCACCGCGGCCGGCCCCGCCCGCCGCGGTGGTAGCTCCGCCTCCGCCTCCACCCCCGGCAGCTCCCGCGCCGGAGCCCGAACCGCCGGCCGCCGCCGCGCCGCCGCCGCCCGAACCCGAACCGGCCGCCGCCGAGCCGCCGCCGCCCGAACCCGAACCGCCGGCCGCCGCCGCGCCGCCGCCGCCCGAACCCGAGCCGGCCGCCGCCGCGCCGCCGCCGCCCGAACCCGAGCCGGCCGCCGCCGAGCCGCCGCCGCCCGAACCCGAACCGCCGGCCGCCGCCGAGCCGCCGCCGCCAGAACCCGAACCGCCGGCCGCCGCCGAGCCGCCGCCGCCCGAACCCGAACCCGCCGCCGCCGCTCCGCCACCTCCGCCCGAGCCGGCAGCGGCCGCTCCTGTTCCAGAGCCCCCGCCTGCGCGTGCAACGCCGCGGCCCGAGGCGGCATCGCCGGCGGACGCCGACGCGGCGCGGGCGCGGGCCGAGAGAGAGATCTTCGGGTCGCCGCCCGTCCCGTCCGGGGAACAGTCGGGACGCGAGCTTGGCACCGAGATTCTGCTGCACATCATGGGACTTGGCGATCGCCGTTTCGTCGAGCCCGGCTGGGCCGGCCATCCAGGCAGCCGCCGCCAGATCGAGGCGATGAGCATCCGGCCGCGCGAGGAGCTCGAGCCGAGCGCGCTCGAGTTCCGCGTCTTCGCGCAGGAGGGCCGCGCGACCGCCTGGGTCAGCAACGGCAATTACGCCGGAACCCGCGGCCGGCAATTGCCGCTGACCGGCTTTGCGGTGCGCCCGGCGACCGAGCTGCGCGACCGGTTCGACGTCGTTTACGAAGGCTGCTTCTTCGATGGCGGGGTGGTCGGGCCAAAACAGAATGGCGAGATCTGCACCTCGCCGGTCGCGAACGACCCGCTCGAAGCGGTCCGCATCAGCATTGTCGAGCGCTCGGGCGGTCGCGCGGCGTGAGCGGCCGCCCGTCGTGACCGGTCCCGCCGCGGCAACGTCATAATCGTAGTTGTCGTTCGAGGATGTCGGGCAGATCGTTTTCGATCAGCACGACGTCGTGCCCGGCGAGATGGCGGTCGAGCCAAGTCTGCGCTTCGGCAAAGGTCGGGCACGACACGATTTCGCGCTCGGGCGCGGCCTGCGAAAAGGCGGCGACGAGCGGCGCCACCCGGTGCGGCGCGACGGCGACCAGAACATCGACGTGGCTCGCGGCGAGCCGGCCGATCCGCGCGTGCTCCGCCTCGTGCTCGCTGCCCAGTTCGGCCATGCCGGGGGTGACGAGAATGCGGCGTCCGCCCGGTTGCCGCAGCGAATCGAGCAGCGCGAGCGCCGAGGCGAAGCCGACCGGGTTCGAATTGTAGGCGTCGTCGATCACGATCGTGCCGTCGCCCGGGCGCTTGACTTCGAGGCGATGGGCGACCTGCGGCGTGCTCTTGAGGCTGGCGACGACGTCCTCGGGCATCAGCCCGAGCGTGCATGCGGCGGCGAAGGCGAGCGCAACGTTGCGGCCTTGATGCAGTCCGAAGAGCGGCGCGCGCAGCTCATAGCCCTGGCCATGCCAGCCGATCTGCGCGACGATCCCATCGCTCTCCTGGCGCAGCGCCGCGATCACCAGGTCGGCGGTATCCTCGCCCCCGACGGTCACCACCCGGTCGCGGTGCCGCTCGACGAATTCCCGCGGCCAGGCAAGGTCCAGGATTTCGGCGGCGACGATGATCGTGCCGCCATTGTCGCGCACCGCCTCGGCCAGCTCGAATTTGGCATGGGCCACCGCATCGAGCGACTTGAAACGCTCGTAATGCGCCTTGCCGACCGCGCTGATAATGCCGATCCGCGGCGGGGTCAGCGCGCACAGGCGGCGAATCGAGCCGATGCCGTAGGCACCCATTTCGACGACGAAATAGCGGTGATGCGGTTGCAGGCGTTCGCGGATCACCCGGGCGATGCCCATTGCCGTGTTGACGCTGCCCGGCGTGATCAGAACAGGCCCGGCGGTTTCGAGCACGTGCCCGAGGATGTGCTTGACCGACGTTTTGCCGTAGGAGCCGGTCACCGCAATGACGATCGGATCCACCCGATGCAACACCGCGCGCGCTTCGCGCCAGTAGCGGGCTTGCACCCGCGCCTCGAACGGCGCCAGTAGCAGATTGGCGCCGACCAGCGTCAGCGGCAGAAGCTGCACCAGCACGATCCACACAAGTACCAGGAAGCTGAGCTTGGCCGCCGCAAGCCCTGCTGCGGCGCTCAATGTCAGTGCGATCGCGTAGATGCGCTTGGCGCGGGCGGTCATCGCCAGTGGCTTCTTCGCGGTCCTGAGCGGGTTGCGTTCGAAGACTGCGGCACCGACGAAGGCGATCCCGACGGGCACCACAAACGACAAAGCCAGATACGGCGTCATCCCCGGCCCAACCAGGGCCGCCAGCTGCGTCACGAACAGAACCAGCAACACCAGCGACAGACGCCGGTCAAATCCGCGCTCGCGCCACAACCAATCCAAGAAGCGGCGGTTGTCGTATTCCTCCTGCTGAAACAGGTGCAGGTAGGTCAGCAGCCGGCGCGCCGCGAACGGCAGGAAGCCGATCAGCGTGATAAGTAGCGGGACCAGACCGATCAGATCAAAAAGCGCGCGCACCCACTTGCTCCAGGAATTCGCCGAGGCGCTGGACGAGCTGGTGATGGCCGTCGGTCAGGATGTCGAGATGGCCGAAGCCGCGCAGCACCACGAGCCGTGATTGCGGGATCAGGTTTTCGAGGCGCCGGCCGATGTCGAGCGGGGCGTCGCGGTCCATGTCGCCATAGACCAGCATCACCGGCACGCGGATCGCACGCGCCGCCTCGCTTAGATCCTCGTTAACCGCCTTGACCAGCACCTGCCGCAGCAGCGGGCTGGCCTGCAAGTAATCCGAGCTGCCGAAGCGACGGCGCAGCCGGTCGCGCGCGGGGCCTTCGGGGGTGAATTGCCGCGCCAGTCGGAACGTCCAGCGCCGCACCGCGACCCGACCCCGCGCCCATGGCGAGCGCTGCGGCGGCAGACCGGGCGCGGCGATCAGGAACAGCCCGGCGAGCGTCTCGGGGTGGCGCGCCGCAAGCTGCAACCCGACCCGGCAGCCGAACGAATGGGCGACCCAGATGCGGCGCGCCGGCGGGCACAGGGCGAGCCATTCCGCCATCGCATCGGCATAATCCGCGGTGCTCCACGGCCCTGGCGGCGCCGGCGAGGCGCCGAAGCCGGGAAAATCGATGAGGATCGATCGGGCGGAGCGCCGCATCGCCTGCGCCAGCGGGAGCAGCGCCGCGTGCGTCTGGCCCCAGCCAGGCGCCCAGATCAGCTCTGCCGACCCCGCCGGCGAATTGTCGTCGAGGTGAAACAGCGCGAGGTCGGCGCCGCCGGTGCGGACGGTCTCGGACTTCACGCCGCGACCCCAGGGGCTAATGGTGGGCTGATGTCGCGGCGATTGTGCCGATCGCTGCACGAAGGGTAGCTTTCGAACGGGTTCATCGCCCTGGCAAGCGGGTTGCGGGATTGGGGTACAGGATGGCGAGCAGGAATGAAACCCGTGTCGCGGTTTTCCTCGGCGGCCGCTCGCCCGAGCACGATGTCAGCGTCATCACCGGGCTGCAGGCGCTGAAGGCGATCGACCAGGAGCGCTTTATTCCGTTTCCGGTCTATATCAATCCGCGCGGGGCATGGTTCGTCGGCGACGCGCTCGCCGAGCGCCGCAACTACCTGCCCGATGCGCGCATGGCGGGCGAGTTGACCGAGGTCACCCTGTCGCTCGGCGAGGCCGGCCGCGGCATTCTCGTGCCCAAGCGCAGCGGATTGTTCGGACGGCGCGCGACGACCGAATTCGACGTTGCCCTCCTGGCCTTTCACGGCTCCGGCGGCGAGGACGGGCAGATGCAGGGTCTCCTCGAAATCGCCAACCTGCCCTATACCGGAATGCGCACGCTGGCCTCCGCGGTGTTCATGGACAAGGCCGCGACCAAGCGGCTCTTGCGCGGCCTCGACATCCCGCTGTTGCCCTACGCGGTCGTGCCGCGCGCCGTCGGCGGGCTGCCCTCGGCCGATGCGCTGAAGGCGCTCCTGTCCGGTATCGGCTTCCCGTGCATCGTCAAGCCGGTCCATCTCGGCAGCAGCATCGGGGTCGGCAAGGCCGGCAATCTGGAGGATGTCCGGGCATTGCTGCCGATGATCTTTCGGCTCGACGCGCAGGCGCTGGTCGAACCCTTCGTCCCCAACCTCGTCGAGTACAATCTCGCGGTGATGCGGGTCGGCGGCCAGGTGCGGAGTTCGGCGATCGAATGCCCGAAGCGCGCCGAGGACCTCCTGGATTTCCGCCAGAAATACCTGTCGGGCCCAAATGGCGATGGGGGCAAGGGCGGCATCAAGGGCGATGCCGGGGACAGCCAGGGGATGCTGTCCTTGACCCGAGACATCAACCCGGCGCTCCCCGCCGGGCTGGACGCCGATTTGCGGCGCTGGGCCGTGGCGGCGTTCGAAGCGGTGGACGGGTCGGGCGCGCCGCGCGTCGATTTCTATTGCAACGAGGCGACCGGCGAAACCTGGCTCAACGAGGTCAACCCGTGCCCGGGCTCGTTTGCCTATTTCCTGTGGGAAGCGGCCGAGCCGCCGATCCGCTTCACCGCGCTGTTGTCCGGCCTGATCGACGAGGCGCTGGTCCGCCATCGCGCCTGCCAGCTGCCCGACGACCCGGTGCCGCCGGAGGCGCGCCTGCTGCGACGATCATGAAGCGCGCAGCCGTACCGGCGGCACCTCGCGCGGGACGATCAGATTGCAGCCGGTCGTCGCCTTCACCTCGTCGACCGTGACGCCGGGCGCGATTTCCTTGAGCGCCATGCCCTCGGGCGCAATCTCGAACAGCCCGTAATTGGTGATCACCAGATTGACGACGCCGGGCGCGGTTACCGGGATGGCGCAGCGCTCGACGAGGCGCGGCCGGCCGTTGCGCGTCACCTGCTCCATCGCGACGAAGACATGCCTGGCGCAGGCGGCGAGGTCCATCGCCCCGCCGATGCCGCCGCCCTTTTGCCCGGCCATCTTCCAGTTGGCGAAATCGCCGTTCTCGGCGACCTCGTAGGCGCCGAGAACGGTGACGTCGATGCGCCCGCTGCGGATGAGGCCGAACGAATCGGCGTGATGCACGATCGCCGCCCCCGGCCGCAATGTCACATGCTGGCCGCCGGCATTGACGAGGTGCAGATCCTCCCTGCCGGGTCCGGTCAGCGGCCCGTAGCCGATCACCCCGTTCTCGGCGTGGAAGATGATCTCCTTGTCGCCGAAATCGAAATTCGAGCACAAGGTCGGGATGCCGATGCCGAGATTGACGATCCAGCCGTCCTCGAACTCCATCGCCAGCCGATCGCACATCTGCTGGCGGGTAAGACCTTTCGCGCCGTCGCTCATCGCGCACTCCTCGCGGCTTCCTGCTTCGCCACCTCGGCCGGCCGCTGCGGCCACCAGCCGAGGGGCGCCGGCGGGATCTTGACCAGGCGGTGCACGTAGATCCCGGGGAGGTGCACGTCATCGGGGTCGATCGCGCCCCTCGGCAGGATGTCCTCCTCGACCTCGACCACCGTGACGCGCGCCGCCATCGCCATCAGCGGGTTGAAATTGCGCTGCGAGCGGCGGAAGCGGAGATTGCCGGAATCATCCGCCTGATAGGCGCGGATGAACGCGTAATCGAGCGGCAGCGCGTATTCGAGCAGGTATTCGCGGCCCTGGAAGCGGCGCGTCTCGCGGCCTTCGGCCAGTTCGGTGCCGACCGCGGCCGGGGTATAGAACGCCGGGATGCCGGCGCCGGCGGCGCGCATGCGCTCGGCGAGGGTGCCTTGCGGCACCAGTTCGGCCTCGATCAGGCCCTTATCGACATATTCGGTCAGGGCCAGCCGCTGCGAGGCGCGGGTGGGCGCGGTGAAAGAGCAGATCGCCTTCTTCACCTGATCGTTGCGGATCAGCCATTCCATCGTCGGTGCATCCTCGGGCATCGTGGCGCCGCCGCGCGTGCCGTTCGAGACGCAGGTGAGGCCCTTGGCGCCCTGCTCGGCCAAGGCCCCGTAAAGGTTGATCGGCATGCCGACAACGGCGAACCCGCCAAAGCCGATCACCGAGCCGTCGGGAATGTCGCAGACCGCATCGGCGAATGTGGCGAAAACCTTGGATTTGGGCATGTTTCCTCCCGATCCCCCGGCCTACTCCTACCTCGTCACCCCCGCGCAAGCGGGGGTCCAGGGGCGTGCGGTAGAACGGTTGCCCTGGATTCCCGCGTTCGCGGGAATGACGAAATGAAAGCTGCAATCCACCCAAGCCTAGCGCAGTCTGCTGCCCCTCGCTGGCGCCGGCGATGAAGATGTTGGGCTTGAGAAACACCGACAGCACCAAGGCGCCATTGGGCGACTTCGCGATGTGCCGATTGCCTTTGGGGCGCCAGACGTAATTGCCGGCGGTGACCTCGCCCTCGTCATCGACCAGGCTGCCCTGAAGGACGAAGGTCTGCTCGACCTCGACATGCTCGTGCAACGAGAGCTCGGCGCCGGCCTGCCAGCGGAACAGCGCGGTCAAGAGGCCGGTCTCCTTGTCTTCGAGCAGCACCTTCATCTCGATGCCGGCGCACGGCGTCGGCTTCCACGGCAGGCTGTCGACATCGACATAGCGCGACGTCAACGGCCCGAGCCTGTCTTCATTGCCGAGGAACGGCGTCGTTGCGGTCATCCTGGCTCCCCTCCTGTTGTCATTCCGGGGCGCCGCACAGCGGCGAACCCGGAATCCATATTCCAGAGGCCGTATTCATGGGTTCCGGGCTCAGCCCTGCGGGCTGCCCCGGAATGACGACGCTTGGTGCTACATCAAAAACACGCCCTTGCCGGTGGTCTGGGTGTCGAACAGCTTGTAGGCCTCGTCAGCCTGGTCGAGATGCCAGCGATGGGTGAACAGATGCTCGACGTCGATCTTGCGGTCGGCGACGAATTGCGCGCACTCGGCCTGGCCCATCTGCGAGAAGGTCCACGACGCGACGATCGTCAGCTGTTTTCTGAGCATGTCGGGACTGACGTCGATGGTGACGTTGTTGCGCTCGCCGACAAAGCAGGTCGTGCCCCACACTTTGGTGGCGCGCACCGCGGCGATGCGCCCCTCCGGCTGGGACGAGGTGTCGAGGGTGAACTCGGCGCCGTAGCCGTGCGTCAGGTCCTTGATCGCGCCCACGGGATCGTTCGAGCGCGGGTTGACCGTCTCGGCGGCGCCGAATTCCTTGGCGCGTTCGAGGCGCTCCGGGCTGACGTCGAGGGCGATGACGCGCGCGCCCATCGCGCTCGCCAGTTGGGTCGCCGACAGCCCGACCGGCCCCTGGCCGAAGATCGCGATCGTGTCGTTGCCGGACACCCGGATGCGGCGCAGCGCGCCATAGGCCGTGCCGGTGCCGCACGAGACCGCCGCGCCGGTGACAAAGGACAATTCGTCGAGCAACGGCACCAGCGTGAAGGCCGGCACCTTCAGATACCTGGCGTGGCCGCCATGGGCATTGTTGCCGTAGACCAGGACCGGCTGCTCCTGGCACAGCTGCGACCAGCCCGAGCGGCAATGGTTGCACACCGTGCAGCCCTTGTAATGGTGCACCATGACGCGCATTCCGATCTTGGCCTGCGCGGCGCTGACCCCCGGCCCGATCGCGGCGACGATGCCGCAGGGCTCGTGCCCGGCAATGGTCGGTGCGCTGGGCGCGGCGAGTCCGCCGGTCGCGCCGCCGCTTCGCGGGCGCCGGTATTGGTGCAGGTCGCTGCCGCACATGCCCGAGGCCTTCATCTCGATGACGACCTCGCCGTCGCCCGGTGTCGGATCGGGGAAGTCCATCAGCTCGAGCTGGCGTTCGCCGGTAAAGACCACCCCGCGCATCGCTTCCTCCTCGGCTGACATTAAGCTTGCGACGATGCTAGCATGAGATGCCGTCACGGCGTCAGGCAATCGCGGCAACGCTACAGGCGGAGGGCGAGGATGCGGCGCTGGATCGGGTTCGTCGCGGTTACCGGCGCGGCATTCGCGGCGCTGCTCCTGCCTTTGCGAGCGAGCCTCGCCTGGGGTCCGGAAGGGCATCGCGTCATCGCCCTCTTTGCCGATCATGCGCTGCGGCAAAGCGACCCTGCCGCGCGCGCCAAAATCCTCGCTTTGCTGGCCAGCGATAAGGGCGATCGCCTGACCAAAACCGATATCGCCAGCGAAGCGACCTGGGCGGATTTGTTGAGCGAGAAGAGCGAGGAGGCGCGCGGCGCGACCGCGGCCTGGCATTCTGCGCGGCTCAAAGCGAACAACCCCGACCTGGCGCGCGACTGCTTTGGCCGCAACCCGCTCCCGGCGGGTTACCCGGCAAGCCACGGCCCGCGGGACAATTGCAGCGTCGACAAGATCGAGCAGTTCGAGGCGGAGCTGAAAAACCCCGCGACCTCGCCCGGCGAGCGGCTTGCCGCGCTGCAATTCCTGTTGAACCTGGTCGGCGATCTCAATGACCCGCTGCACGCCATCGACCACGCCGACCGGGGCGGCCAGTGCGTGGCATTGCAGATCGGCGCGACGCCGCCGGTACGGCTGTCGAGCTATTGGGACGACACGCTGGTCGCCGAGGTGGCAGGTCCGGACCCGGCCAGGGGGGCGGCCCGCATCGCGGCGTCGGTGCCCGCGGCAGAGTCGCAGAAATGGGCCGAGGGCAACCCCGAGGCCTGGGCCCAGGAGAGCTATGAGGTCGCCAAGACCGTCACCTACAGCTTTGCCGCGGAGAAGCCGGCCGGGAAGGTCGATCTGCCGGCGCGCAAGGGACAAAGCGAGCCCTGCCCCTCGGTCGATCTCTACCGCGTCGGCCCCGACTATGAGACCGAGGCGCTCGCCACGGTCAGGACGCAGCTCGCCAAGGCCGGGGTGCGCCTCGCGGCGGTGCTGCGCGACAGCTTCAAATAGAGCCCGCCGGCGTTTGCGCGGATGCGGGTCCTCGTCCTCTACGCGCATCCGCTCGCCGACAGCTTTGCCGCGGCGCTGCACCGGGCCGTCGTCGCGGCATTGCAGCAGAGCGGCCATGAGGTCGATGATTGCGATCTTTACGCTGAGCATTTCGACCCGGTGCTGAGCGCTGCCGAGCGGCGCGCCTACAACCTGCCGAGCCCCGATCTTTCCGGCGTCGCCGGGCATGTCGCCCGGCTCCGGGAGGCCGAGGCGCTGGTGCTGTGCTTCCCGACCTGGTGGTACGGGATGCCGGCGATCCTCAAGGGCTATTTCGACCGGGTGTGGGCCCAGGGCGTCGCCTTTTCACTGTCCGAGGGCGGCGGCGCGATCCGCCCCGGCCTGACCAACATCAGGAAAGTCGCCGTTGTGACGACCTACGGCGCGCCGTGGTGGATGATCCGGCTGGTGCTGCGCGACCCGGTGCGCGCGGTCCTCCTCGGCGGCCTCGCCCGGCTGTGCGGGCGCGGGGTCGCGACCCGGTTCCTGGCGCTCTACAACATCGACGGCGCCAGCCGCGCCCGCTGCGCCGCCTTTCTCACCCGGGTGGAACGCGCATTTGCCCGCTTCTGATCGCGATCCGCGTCTATAATGCGGCAGGAGGCGTCGCATGGCCAACAACCCGCCCGTTCAGCGCCGGCTCGCCGCGATCCTCGCGGGCGATGTCGCCGGCTATTCGCGGCTGATGGGGGCGGACGAGGAGGGCACGCTGGCGCGGCTGAAGGCATTGCGCAGCGAATTGATCGACCCGGCCATCGCCGCGCATAACGGCCGCATCGTCAAGACCACCGGCGACGGATTGCTCGTCGAGTTCGCCAGCATCGTCGATGCGATGCGTTGCGCGACCCAATGGCAGACGGCGATGGCCGAGCGCACCGAGACCGGCATCCAATTCCGCCTCGGGGTCAATCTCGGCGACATCATCATCGACGGCGACGACATTCATGGCGACGGGGTCAACATCGCCGCGCGGCTCGAAGCGATGGCCGAGCCCGGCGGCATCTGCATCTCGCACGCGGTGCTGACGCAAACGCGCGGAAAACTCGATTTCCCGATCGCCGATCTCGGCGAGCAGGCGCTCAAGAACATCGCCCAGCCGGTCCATGTCTTCCGCGTCCTGGCGAAGGAGAAGCCGATGCCCGAGCCTTCGCTGCCGCTGCCCGACAAGCCCTCGATCGCGGTGCTGCCGTTCCAGAACATGTCGCGGCGATCCGGAGCAGGAATATTTTGCCGACGGCATGGTCGAGGAGATCATCACCGCGCTCAGCCACATCCGCTGGCTGTTCGTCATCGCCCGCAATTCGACCTTCACCTACAAGGGTCAGGCCGTCGATGTGAAGCAGGTCGGCCGCGAACTCGGCGTGCGATACGTGCTGGAAGGCTCGGTGCGCAAAGGGGGCAACCGGGTGCGGATCACCGGGCAATTGATCGAGGCAGAGAGCGGCGCGCATCTGTGGGCTGATCGGTTCGACGGCTCATTGGAAGACGTCTTCGACTTGCAGGACAAGATTGCGACCGCTGTCGCCGGTGTCATCGAGCCGGCATTACAGGCCGCCGAAATGCGCCGATCCGCGGCGCGGTCGACGACCGATCTCACGGCCTACGATTTCTACCTGCGCGCCGTTGCGGTCTTTTTTCCGATAACCAAAGAACGGGTTCTGCAGGCTCTCGGATTGCTCGAACAAGCAATCGCAATCGATCCGCGTTACGGGCCCGCACTTTCCTGGGCGGCGATCTGCCAGATGCAGCTTGTCAACAACGGCTGGGCCGGACAGCTTGATGTAAGCCGCCGCAACGCCAGCGCTTTTGCTCGGCAGGCGCTCGATGCGACGCAAAACGACCCGGGCGTCCTCGCCAATGCCTCCTTCGTACTGAGCCAATTCGGCGAGGATATCGGCGCGATGACCGGGCTGGTCGATCGCGCGCTGGCGCTCAACCCGAGCTTCGCCCGCGGCTGGTATCTGAGCGGCATTATCAGGTCCTTTGGCGGCGCACATGATGTAGCGATAGAGCATCTTGAGACCGCGCTGCGGCTGAGCCCGCGGGAGGCCCTGGGTCATCCCCTCAGCGCGATGGGTATGGCCTATTTCTTCACACGGCGGTTTGACGATGCAGCGGCGAAGCTGGTGCTGGCCATTCAAGACCATCCAGGCTTTGCCATCCCATACCGCACGCTCGCCGCATGCTATGCCCACATGGGCCGGCTCGACGACGCGCGTGCGATCGTCGCCCGGCTGCGGGCCATAACCCCTGTCGTCGTGCCGAGCCATCTGCCCCATCGCAGGCCCGAGGACCGCGAATTACTGCTGTCCGGCCTGCACCTCGCGATGGGCGAAGCGGAATGACCACCCCTGCGGACCCGCCGATGCAGCCGGCTACAGTCTGGTCAACAGCCAGATCGCCAGGCGCGAGCCGGTCTTGACGAAGGCGGAGATCAGCTCATAGCCGAGCGCGTCGGTCGCGCCGCGCTCGAGCGCGGTCTGGCGATGCGCCAGTTCGTCGGCGCGGAACGCTTCGATCGTCTCGCTGAGCGCCGGGTCAGAGTCGCCGAGGCGCTCGGCCTGGCCGCGGTAATGCTCGTCGATGACCTCCTCGACCGCGACGGTGCAGGCCATCGCCGCGCGCTCGCCCAGAAGCGCGCTCGCCGCGCCGAGCGCGTAGCCCGCGACATGCCACAGCGGATGGAGCATTGTCGGCCGCACATGCCGGGCGCGCACCAGTTCGTCGAAGGCGGCGAGGTGGTGCTGTTCCTGCGCGGCCATATGGCGGATCGCGTCGCGGGCCCGGCCATGCCCGATGATGGCCAGCTGGCCATCATAGATCCGCACCGCGCCGTATTCGCCGGCATGGTCGACGCGGATCATGCTCGCGACCTCGGCCGCTTGCGTCGGATCGCCGGGCAGAGTGGGCGGGCGCTCGGGGTTCATGCCGTTGCCGGCGCTCGCGGTGCCGGCTGGTGGGTGCGCACGGCCACCCCCAGGCAGATTGCCGCCATGACCAGCGAGGCCAGCAGGTTCCAGCCGGCCAGCGACACCCCGAACAGCGACCACTGCACCCGGTCGCACAGCACCGGCGCGGTGCCGAGGATCTGCCGCTTCATCTCCTCAAGCGTCCGCGCGCCGCCGCCGGCTGCGGTGCAGGCGCTCGGGCCGGCAAACCAGTGCCGCTCGACCCCGACATGATAGAACGCGAACATGGCGCCAATCGCGAAAACGATGGCAAGAACCAGCGCGATCCACGGCAATGCCGGGCGGCTCCTGACAAACAGCGCGACGAGCGATATCGCGATCGCCGCCGCCCACGGCCAGCGCTGCAGCAGGCACAGCTCGCACGGGGCAAGCCCGCCCCAATACTGCGACAGCAGCGCCGTCCCGAGCACTATTGCGCTCGCGATCAGCACAAAGCCGGCAAAAGCCCGGGTGGTCAGCGTCATCTCCTATAGATAGCGCAGCGCCGCGAAACCGCCAACGAGCGCGACCGCGAACAGCGTGGTGACCAGCATCAGGCGGCGCTCGATGAAGGTGCGCGCGGCGTCGCCGAACCACCACAACAGCGCGGCGAGCAGGAAAAAGCGCAGGCTGCGCGATACGATCGAGGCACCGATAAACCAGGCCAGCGGGAAATGCACGACCCCGCTGGCGATCGTGACCAGCTTGTAGGGGATCGGCGTCATCCCCTTGATGATGATGATCCACACGCCCCATTCGGCGAAGCCGGCCTTCAATGCCTCGTAGCGGCCCATCGCGTGATAGAATTCGAGGAGCGGCCGGCCGATCGCGTCGAACAGGAAATAACCGATCGCATAGCCGAGGAGCCCGCCGACAACCGACGCGAGAGTGCACAGCGCGGCGAGCCGAAAAGCCTGGCGCGGCCGCGCCAGGATCATCGGGATCAACAGGATGTCGGGCGGGATCGGAAAAAACGAGCTCTCGGCGAACGCAACGGCGAGCAGCGCGGCCAGCGCATTGGGGCCGGCGGCGATGGCGAGGGTGCGCGCATAAAGGCGTTGCAGCATGATCAGCCGGGCTCAGGGATCCCTGTCGTCAGGAAGCGTGATCCCCCAATACAGCCCGGACATTGAGATTTCGCTACCGATCGACGCCATTGCGCGGCATTGGCCGGGCCGTTCTGCCGCGACGTCCCGGTCTGACCGCGCCGCCCCTGTGCGCGACAGCGCAAACAGCTCGATCTGTTCCTCCTTGCCGCGCAGCGGCATCGGGCCGAGGGCTTCGGCGCGCAGCCCGGCGGGCAGCGGCCCGGCCGCACGCAGCGCCGCGGCCGAGGCAATATAGTCGTGATCGGTTTGGCGGCACACCTCTTTGATCCGCGCGGCCGTGTTCATCGTATCGCCCGATATGACGATCTCGCGCTTGGCGGCGCCCATTTCGCCGACGACCACCGGCCCGGCGTGAAGCGCGCCGCGCAGCCGGGGGATTGCCCCGAACCCGGCAACGTACTCGGCGCAGCGATCGACGAGGACGTCCTCGATGGCCGGCAGGCAGCCGATCGCACCCGCGCCGGCGTTGCCCCTTGCGATCATCCAGCTGACGATGATCTCGTCGCCGACATAGCGATAAATCTCGCCCTTCGCTTCAGCCACCGGGTCGCTCAGGTCAAATGCCAGGTGATTGCCCGGGACGCTGAAAATGGGCGAACCTTGCCCGGCAACCACCCGGAACCCGGGGAATGTCGGGTCAGAGCACATGGACAAGGGCACGGGGTAATCCGCCGGTGATACGCAATGATCCAGGCGCTCCGTCATCCCTCCGCGTGGCGGTCTCCGTTTACCTGGGCCCGCGATATAGGGCTGCCATCCCTGGCCGTCGCATTGGTTGGCGTCGCCTTATCGATGATCGCGTTCGAGGCAATGCGACGAATGGACATTGGAATCTTTATCGTGGTATACACCTTAAAGTCGCGCACGATGACGGGCGAGAGGGTGATCGTGACCGAACATAAGATCGGTTCGCTTATTATTGCTGGCCATTCTCATATCGGGTCGCTGTTTGGCGGGACTACGGAAAAGGACATCCTTTTATTACCGGTTGAGGGACAGGATAGAATTTTTGGGCTACATGGCCCCTGGCCGCGCACCGAGAATTATTGGAGCGCGCTCACTCAATACGCTCCGGGAAATTCGATCGCATTGCTGTGGGGAGGGAATGAGCATAACGGCATTTTTCTTATCGAACAACCTCCCCGTTTCGACTTCGTGCCTCGACGGTTACCGTCGCTGCCCGTCGAGGAAGATGCCACCATCGTCCCGGAGGCGCTTGTCCGAGTAAAATTGCAGTATTTCTTGGGACCGTTGCATGATCTGCTTGCCGTTCTCAAGGAACGGACCGAATGCCGGATTGTTGTAGTTGGGACGCCGCCGCCCAAGGGAGATAATGAGCATATTCGCCGTTTGCTGGCCCCCGATTTCGCGTACTTGCAACACGCGGCAGGAGCAACGGTTAACCAAGTCACGCTGACCTCGCCATCCGTAAGACTGAAGCTGTGGCATGTACTACAAGAGAATTACAAGGAGCAAGCGGAAAGGGATGGGGCGGAGTTCCTGCCCGTTCGGCACATCGGCACTGACGAAGCCGGCTTCTTGAAGCCGGAATTCTGGGCCCCGGACGCAACGCATGCAAATCGGGCCTATGGGAGGCTGGTGCTCGACTACTTGGCCGACAAACTTTTAGGATGCCCGAAAGTTCGATCTGCTGAGGAGATTGACGAATGACTACTCCACACCCCTATAAATCAGCGCCGAAATCTTCATTCTGGTCGCGCGCGGTGGCTAGGGATTGGAATCCTGCAGAAGTGATTAGCCACAGTTCGCACGGATTTTTGATACGGAAGGGTGACAGAGTGGTTTCGGCTGGTAGTTGCTTCGCGTCGAATATCATCCCTTACTTGGAGAAGGCGGGGCTGACATATTTAAGAACAGAAGTGACGCACCCGGCCTTCCAAGATTTGGAACCCGAGGCTCTAGGCTACGGCAATTTCTCTGCAGCCTATGGAAACATATACACTGCGCGTCAGCTTTTGCAACTCCTGAAGCGCTGCTTAAACACTTATTCGCCTGTCGAAGATAGATGGACGGTTGGAGATGACATCGTTGACTCTCTCCGACCTGGCCTGCGATACCGGGCCGGGTCCCACCGCGAGTTCGATCTTCTGACCGCACAGCACCTTCGCAAGACCTGCGAGGCATTCGAAAATGCGGATGTTTTCGTCTTTACGCTCGGCCTCACCGAAGGGTGGGTATCCCGGTTGGACGGTACGGTGTTTCCGGCCTGCCCTGGGACCGTCGCCGGTTGCTTTGATCCAGAGCGCCATGAGTTCAAGAATTTCAGCGTCTCAGAGGTCGTTGCCGACTTGGATGAATTCATACATTTGCTTCACCAGATAAACTCCGATGTCAGGATAATAATAACTGTCTCTCCGGTGCCCCTCGTTGCGACCGCGACAGGTAATCACGTGCTGAGTTCAAGTATTTATAGCAAGTCGGTTCTACGGGTTGCGGCTGGAGAGATCGCGAAACGCCATCCAGCCGTTACATATTTTCCGGCTTACGAGATCGTCACTGGTCCCCAGGCACCAAAGGAATTTTTTGAGAGTGACAGGCGCACGGTCAGTCAAGCGGGCATCGAGACAGTCATGAATGCAATGCTGGCCAATTGCGAAGTTAGTGAAGTCCAGGATAATATAGATTTGACAGTTGCCCCTCTAATGGAGCAGTCCGCCCGGCGGCAAAGCGTTAACGGAGTTGCGGCCAGCATTTCCCGATTGATCGCCGAAGCGGAGTGCGAGGAGGCCATGACTGACTTATCATTCTTTTCCTCTGTCCCGGCGCAACCGGCGAAAAGTGGGCTGAGAAAAAATGAGACGACGGACGAAGCAGTCTGTTTTGCGCGTCCAGCTTGAGGAGTTGCGGCAGGAATGGGAGCGCGAACGCGCCGGCAAAGACGCAGTGATTGACGACCTGCGCCGCTGCCTCGGAACCGAGCGCGCGGCTTCGGACACTGAGTTGAATCGAACGATCGCCGAGCGTGACGCCTCGGCAGCAGAAGCCGCGAGATGGTTCGAGGCGGCAATCGCTATCACGGCTGATCATAATCCCCTAATCGTGCGGACATCGGATAGTCGGCTCAGGTGGTGGGGAAACTTCATGCGGCTTTTCGCTGGCAGTCGTCGCCGCAGAATATCGCCGATAGTTCTAGCCGGTCGTGCGTGCGCTGACGGGCGGTGGGAACTCGCCGCCCGATACTACCGTGACGCACTCGACCTGGAGCCGAATGAAGCCAGGATTTGGTTTCAATGCGGGTATGCTCTCCGGGCCGCCGGGAAAGTTTCCGAGGCGGAGGCGGCTTTTAGGAAGGCCTTCGAGCAATCCGGTCTCCGGCTGCCGTTGGTCGGGTCACGCGCGATTTTAGGTGCGCCTTCCGATGCAGCCCCGGAATTGATCCTGCTTTCGCAATCCTCCGCCTCCGCGCTTCCTGTTACCTAAGAACCACCAATCGCTGGGTTTTTCGCTCACTTCCCAAAAGAGCAACCGGATTGGACACGACGGCGTCGCCCACCTGACCTTCGCCAATTACTACCGGAGCGGCCATCTGCGCCGCATCGCCGGCCGCTCGCTGGCGGACCACATCGCCGCGATAACGCGGTATTGGAACGCGGTCGCCGATCTGCTGTAGCCGCAGCAAGGCGAGGCTCGGCGCCGCGCGTTGGATGTGGGCTGAAGCGATCTCTGCGTTCAGCGAGGGCGGTTCTCGACGCTGCATAGCTCCTCAGCGTGGGGATCGGATTGTTGCGTTATCGCAGCGGCGCCTTATGCTGGCAGTCGCTGCGGTGTGCCTTTCGCCCCGGCAGCCCCACCGACCGGGAACGGCAGCGAGGAGCAGAACATGGCAGGGCGCAGCCAGGACGCGCTCGATCTGGTAGCTGATGTCCTGATCGTCGGCGGCGGCCCGGCGGCGAGCTGGGCGGCCGTTGCCGCCGCCGAGGCCGGCACCCGTGTCGTTCTCGTTGACAAGGGCTATGTTGGCACCAGCGGCGCCACCGCACCGGCCAATACCGGGACCTGGTCGCCGCCGCCGGGCGAACCGCGCCGCGCCGCGATCGAGGCGCGCATGAAGCGGACCGGCGGCCTCGCCGACCGGCATTGGGTCGAGCGCGCGCTCGACACGGTCTGGGAAAAGCTGCACAGCCTCGCGGCGTGGGGCTATCCGTTCCCGACCGACGACAGCGGCCAGCCGTATCGCGCGAACCTGCGCGGCCCCGATTACATGCACTTCATGCGGCGCCACGCGCTGCGCGCCGGGGTCAGGATCTGCGACCATCACCCGGCGCTCGAACTGCTCGGCGATGACGATGGCGTTGTCGGCGCGGCCGGGATCGACCGCCAGCGCGACCGCCCCTGGCGGGTGCGCGCCGGCGCCGTCGTTCTCGCCACCGGCGGCTGTGCGTTCGGCGAGCGCATGCTGGGAGCGGCGGCGCTGACCGGCGACGGCTATCTGATGGCGGCGGAGGCCGGCGCCGTACTGTCCGGCATGGAGTTCTCGGCGCAATATGGCTTTACGCCCAAGCCGAGCGCGCTGAACAAGGGGTTGCCGTTCCGCTGGGCGAGTTTCACCCGCGAGGACGGCACGCCGATCGAGGCCAACGGCCGCGATCGCCACACCGTAATCGCCGAGGCATTGCTCGAAGGGCCGGTCTTCGCCCAGTACGACAAGGCCAGGCCCGAGGTGCAGACCTGGCTGCGGCAGGGTCAGCCGAACTGCTTTCTGCCGCTCGACCGCACCTTCGTCGATCCGTTTGGCGAGCGCTGGCCGGTGACCTTGCGCTGCGAGGGGACGGTGCGCGGCGTCGGTGGCATTCGGCTCGTCGGCGACGATTGTTCGACCGACGTGCCCGGGCTCTATGCCGCCGGCGATGCGGCAAGCCGCGAGCGGCTGACCGGCGCCATCAGCGGCGGCGGCGGCCCCAATTCGTCGTGGGCGATCGCCTCGGGCAACTGGGCCGGGCGAGCCGCCGCGGCCTATGCGGCGCGGGTCGCCGGCCGTTCGGCGGAGCGAAACGCGGGCCCGCTCGGCCGCGCCGGGCTGCGGCCGTCAGCCGAAACCCGCGACGATCTGGAAGCTGCCGATATCGTTCGCGTCGTGCAGGAGGAGATGCTGCCGTTGGACCGCAACTTTTTCCGTCGCGGGGCCGGCTTGGAGCGCTCGCTCGATCGGCTCGACGCGAGCTGGTCGGCGCTGAGCCGGCATCTGCGCGGCGATGGGCTGGCCGCGGTAAAGGCGCGCGAGGCGGCTGCCCTGACGGCGACCGGCCGCTGGGCCTATCGCAGCGCGCTCGCCCGCGCCGAGAGCCGCGGGATGCATCGCCGGCATGACATGCCGGAGGCCGATCCGGCGTTCGCCTGCCTGTTCGAGGCAACCGGGCTCGACGATGTGCGAATCGCCCGCCGCACCGTCCCGTGGGGTGCGGCGGCATGATCGAAATCGTCTCGGAGGGACGCTGCATCGAGTGCGACATCTGCGTCAAGGTGTGCCCGGCCAATGTCTTTGACCGGGTGCCCGAGGCGCCGCCGGTGATCGCCCGGCAGAACGATTGCCAGACCTGTTTCCTGTGCGAGATCTACTGCCCGACCGATGCGCTTTATGTCGCCCCCAATGCCGAGGGGCCGACCCCGGTCGGCGAGGCCGAGATCGAAGCGAAGGGGCTGTTCGGCAGCTACGGCCGGGCGCTGGGCTGGCGGCGCGGCAAGCCCGGCGGGGCGGATGAGGACCCGACCTTCCGCCTGCGCGCCACCGAGCTGTGAGTTTGCCCCGGCGCGCCGCCGCGCGCCGGGCATTTCCGCCCAATTGGAGGGCAAGGCACAACAACGAGCGGCGGATTCGGGAAGGGGAATGGCCGAGGACATCGACGTCAGGGATGTTTCCTTTGAATATGCTGCCGCCGGGCAAAGCCCTGTCCTGGCGGTCAGGGATGTCAGCTTTTCGGTTCCGGCGACCACGTTTCTCAGCATTCTCGGCCCGAGCGGGTGCGGCAAGACGACGATCATGAACATGCTCGCCGGGTTCCTCGCGCCGACGCGGGGCAATATCCGGATCGGCGGCAAGGACCTCAATGGCCGGCAGCATAACCGGGGCATCGTGTTTCAGGATTTTGCCCAGTTGTTCCCATGGCGCACGGCCCGGCGCAATATCGAATTCGGCCTCGAACTGCGCGGTCATTCGAAGCAGGCGCGCGGCGAAACCGCGCTGGAGTTCCTCACCCTGGTAGGGTTGCAAAACTCCGCCGATGCCTTTCCGCATCAGCTGTCGGGCGGGATGCAGCAGCGCGTCGCGATCGCACGCGCGCTTGCCTACAACCCCGGCGTGCTGCTGATGGACGAGCCGTTTGCGGCGCTCGACGCGATGACGCGCGAAGAGATGCAGCGGTTCTTGACCGAAATCTGGCAACGCACCCAAAAGACCATCGTCTACATCACGCACAACGTCGCCGAGGCGGTCTATCTTGCCGACAAGGTGCTGGTCCTCGCCGCACGGCCCGGCTGGATCAAGGCCGAGCTGAACATCGATTTGCCGCGGCCGCGCGATCCGCTCAGCGACGCCTTCGTCGCCGTCCAGCGCGAGATCCTCGGTCATCTCGGCGCGCGGTGAGGGGACAGCTTGTGGCGATTGTCGAGCGCAAGCGGCTGCCGCGAACCCGGATTGCCAAGCGGCGCCTGGAACAGGCCGGCAGGACGGCGGTCTCCTATGGCGTGAGCCTGCTCGCCTTTGCCGGTTTTGCGCTCGGCTATGAGCTGTTGGCTCGCTACGGCGGGTTTTCACCGAAATTCGTCCCCGGGCTTGGCGCCATTGCCGAGGCCTTGGTGCGGCTCACCGCGAACGGCGTTCTGCTGGCATCGACCCTGGCGACGCTCTACCGGCTCATTGCCGGCTTCCTGCTCGCGGCGTCGATCGGCGTCTCGCTCGGCGTCCTGATGGGACATTACGAATGGGTCGAGGACACGCTTCTGCCCATCATCAGCTTTTGCTATCCGATCCCCGGCCTCGCCTATGCGCCGCTGTTTGTCATGTGGTTCGGGCTCGGCGACCTGCCGACCATCATGCTGGTCGGCACGTCGGCATCGTTCATCGTTGTCATCAATACCTGGAAGGGCGTCAAGGCGGTAAAGCCGATCTGGCTCAGATCGGCGCAGGCCATGGGGGCAACCGACCGTGACCTGTTCCGCCGCGTGATCCTCCCAGGCTCGCTGCCCTACATTCTGGTCGGCCTCAAACTCGGTCTCGCCAACGCCTGGCGCATCCTCGTCGGGGTCGAGATGGTGACATCGGTCCAGCGCGGCTTGGGTTGGCTGATCTTCGGCGCCCAGACGTTCCTCAACACCGATGTGATGCTGGCGACCATCGTCGTGATCGGGGCGATCGGATTGCTGCTCGAGAAGCAGGTCTTTCAGCGCATCGAGAACTACACGGTGGCGCGCTGGGGCATGGTCACGTCATGAGCGCGGCCGAGACATCGGGGCGGCGCAAGAGGCTGTGGCGCGGCGCCGCCGGGATCATCGCCTGCCTCGCCCTATGGGAGGCGTTTGCGTATAGCGGCATGTTCTCTACCGCCTTGACGCCGCCGCTCGAGAGCATCGCCGCCACGATGATCTCGATGCTGCGCGACGGCTCCCTGATCGAGAATGCGCTCGCCACGCTGACGCGGGTGTTTATCGGGTTCGCGATCGCCTTCGCGATAGGCGTGCCGCTCGGCATGCTGATGGGGCGATATTGGATCGTCGAGCGCTTCTTCCTGCCGCTGGTCAGCGTGTTGATGCCGATCCCCTCGCTCGCCTGGGTTCCGCTGCTGCTGTTGTGGTGCGGCATCGGCGATACGGCCACGATTGTCGTGGTCGTCTATGCCTCGGTGTTTCCGTTGCTGTTCAATGTCTGGCGTGGCGTCACCGCGGTGAACCCGCTGTGGATCAGGGCGGCCGCAATCATGGGGGCGGACCGCTGGACGATGTTTCGCAAAATCATCGTGCCGGGCGGCATGCCCTACATCCTCACCGGCGCGCGGCTGGGTTTCGGTCGCGCCTGGATCGGCGTCGTCGGCGCCGAGCTGCTGTCCAGTCCACGGCTCGGCCTGGGCGAGATCATCTTCAATGCCGGCGAGTTTCTGCAATCGAGCGTCATGTTCAGCGCGATCATCGTGATCGGCGCGCTCGGCGTGTTTTTCGAACGCTTTGTCTTTCAGACCATCGAAACCGCGACGGTGCGGAAATGGGGGATGAGCGTCGGGCGCTAGTCGGAACAGAGCAGCCAAAGGGAGGACGACATGCACGAGATGACCGTCGATAGACGCCAATTGTTGGCCCTGTTCGGCGCATCAGCCGCCGCGTCGCTGATTGCGCGGCACGCGATGGCGGCGACGCCGCTCAATTTCGGCTATGACGAGTCCGCGGGCTGGGGCGCGCTCGGGATGGTCGCCAAGGCCGAGGGCATGTTCAAGAAGGCCGGCGCCAACGTCGCCTACTTCACCTTCGACAGCGGCAAGACGACCCGCGACGCGATGGTGTCCGGCCATATCGACATCGGCATCCTGGGTGCGACGCCGTTTATCATCGGCGCCGCCAAGGGCGATATGGAGGCGATCGCCATGGCGATGTATGCGGGCAAGACCAATTCCGTCCTGGCCGGCGTGAAAAGCGGGATCGCCTCGATCAAGGATTTGAAAGGCCGCCGGGTCGCCTCGCAGCTCGGCACCGCCACGAACTACGCCTTCCTGAACGAGATCCTGCCGAAATACGGCCTGTCGGCCGCCGATGTCCATATCATCAATACGCAGGGCGGCAACATGATCGCGGCTCTCGTTTCCGGTTCGGTGGACGCCATCGTCGACACCGAGCCGTTCATTTCCATCGCTGAAGTCGATGGGCTCGGCAAGGAGATCGTCAATTTCTCGTCGTTCGACATGTTGCCGGTCGTGCTGGCCGCCAACCGCCCGGTGGTGGAGCAGCGGCCGAAGGAACTGGTGGCGTTCCTGCGCGGCTGGATTGCCACGATAAAGCTGTTCGAGACCCAGCCGGCCGAGGCGGCGAAGATCCTGCGCGGCGTCATGGAGGCGCAGGGTTTCAAGATCAGCGACAAGGCAACGATGCTGATGCTGTCGAAGCTCGGGGTCAACGCGCAGTACGTGCCGGGCGTCAAGGCTTATATGGACGCCCAGTCGAAGGTGCTGCAGCAGCAGCATGTGATCGACAAGCTGCCGGATTGGGACAAGCTCCTCAACCGCTCGCTGTTGCAGCAGGCCATGGTCGCTTGAGCACCCTCCGGCGCCCGTCCGCCGGGCGCGGCGGACGAGGCTCGCGCCGTCGAGCGAGCGGCGCACCCGGATCAACCGGGGGGTGACGGTGAGGCCCGGCGGCGGCACGAATCCGAAACCGTGCCGCAAGCTGCCGAGCCGGGCGGCCGCAACAGGGCAAATCCAGCGAAGATGTTATTTCTCCTGGGGCAGGGGATTTGCCTCCGCTTAGAATGCCTGCGCAACCCGCTATCCCCGGGGATCACGATGGCGCCGCGCGTCGATCCGGTCGCATCCGACGAAGCTCTCCCGGCCCGCGCCGACGTCGTCATCATCGGCGGCGGCATCATCGGCACGAGCACGGCGCTGTTTCTCGCGCAACGCGGCGTTTCGGCTGTGCTGTGCGAGAAGGGGCACATCGCCGGCGAGCAGTCGAGCCGCAATTGGGGCTGGTGCCGCAAGATGGTGCGCGATCCGCGCGAGATCCCGCTGGTCATCGAAAGCCTGCGTCTGTGGCAGGGGATGAACCGCATGGTCGAGGCCGAGACCGGGTTCCGCACCTGCGGGATCATGTATCTCGGCGAGAGCGAGGCGGACCTTGCGCGGCTCGAAGGCTGGCTCGACCACGCCCGCGAATACCAGCTCGATACCAGGGTGATCGACGGCGCCGAGGTGGCCCGGCTGTTGCCTGGCTCGGTCGGGCCCTGGGCCGGCGCGCTCTACACCGCGAGCGACGGCAAGGCCGAGCCGCAAATGGCGGCGCCGGCAATCGCCGTGGCGGCGCGCCGCCTCGGTGCCGCGATCCTCACCGGGTGCGCCGCGCGCGGCATCGAGACCGCGGGCGGGCATGTCGCGGCGGTGGTGACCGAAAAGGGCCGCATCGCCTGCGGCTCGGTGGTGCTCGCCGGCGGTGCCTGGTCGCGTCTCTTTTGCGGCAATCTCGGCATCGAGTCTGCCGCAGCTCAAGGTCTTAGGCTCGGTGATGCGCACCGAGCCGCTCGCCGGCGGGCCCGAGATCTCGGCCTCGGGCGGACTCTTCGGCTACCGGAAACGGCTCGACGGCGGCTACACCGTGGCGACCCTCGGGGTGCGGACCATCGACATCGTGCCGGACAGCTTTCGCCTTTTCCCGGAGTACCTGCCGAGTGCGCGACTGCACTGGCAAAAGCTGCGGTTCCGCGTCGGCCGGCGCTTTGCCGAGGAGTGGCGCGTGAAGCGGCGCTGGGCGCTCGATCAGCCCTCGCCGTTCGAGGCATTGCGGGTGCTCGATCCCGAGGCCGACCCCTATGTCCTGGAGCGCGCCCGCGCCAGCATCGGCGCCGCGTTTCCTGCGTTCCGCACCGTATCGGTGGCGCAAAGCTGGGGCGGCATGATCGATGTTATGCCCGATGCGATCCCGGTCATCTCGGCGGTCGACAGCCTGCCCGGGTTCTTCATCGCCACGGGTTTTTCCGGCCATGGTTTCGGCATCGGGCCGGGGGCAGGCCGCCTGATGGCCGATATGGTGACCGGAGCGCCCGCGATCGTCGACCCGGCGCCGTTCCGTCTGTCGCGCTTCACCGACGGCTCGAACCCGCGGCCGCACCCGCTGGCGAGCTGACCCCAGGAGAACTGACGCGAGGATTACGGCGCGGCGGCGAGCTTCTGGCGCAGCTGCGCGATCAACGCACCGACGCTGCCGCCGTTGCGCTGGATCACCGAGGCAAACTCGTCGCGCTCGGTCACCTTCATGCTGACGCCGCCGACATAGACATCGGTGATCTTATAGTGCCCGGCGCCGCCGACCAGATACCAGTCGACCGCAATCCGGCTGCTGTCGGGGCGGATGATCTCGCTGGCGACGATTGTCTCGTCGCCATTCGGACGCGCGCCGGTGACGTGGAACGGCTCGCCGCCGTACTGGCCGAGCCGGGTGCTGTAGGCGCGCACGATGTATTCCTGAAACAGCTGCAGAAATTGCTGCTGCTGCTGCGGCGTGGCGATGCGCCAATAGCGCCCGAGAACGAACCGGCCGATCCCGGGGATATCGAAATCATTCTGGAATAATTGGCGAAATCGCGCCACCCGCTGCGCCTCCGGGACGCTCGGGCCCAACACCTGGATGGCCTGTTGACCGAGCGTGCCGACGAAGGCGCGCGCATCCTGCGCCATTGCCGGGCGCGGCAGCGCCAGACACAGGAACGTCACGAGCAGTGCACCGATCGCCGCAGAACGTCGCATCATTTCGCGGGAACCTCTTGCGGCTGGGGTACCGGGGCTACGGAATAGGAGATCGGCGCTTCCGGCGTCGCCCCGCCGCCCTGCATCGGAGCCGGGTTCGGCAGGTTCGACGGCTCGTGACGGATCTCCGCCGCGCGCCGCTGACGGTACAGCGAGCGAATTGTCGCATAATAATCGAGCGCGGTTCGCTCGATGTCGGCGAGGGTTTTGATGTTGCGCTCGCGCTCGTCGATGCCGGAAGCGGCGGCACGCGCCACCACCACCACCAGAAGATGCTGGCCGGCGAAATAATCGCCCGGGTCGGCGAACCCGTCGCCGACCTGCCCGATCAGGTCGCGCGGGTTCGATGGGCCCAACACCGGAACGACGATATAGGGACCAGAGACGAAGCCCCATCTCGCGAGGGTGATCCCGAAATCGTTGGAGTGATAGGGGATTCCCAACTTCGTCGCGACGTCGAAGATCCCGCCGACCCCGACGGTGGTGTTGATGGCAAGACGCCCAAATGTTTTCGCGGCAAGCCCGGCCTGGCCTTGCAGCACGTCGTTGGCGAAAATGACCGGCCCGTTCAGGTTCTCCAGAAAATCATGCAGCGACTGGCGCACCGGCTGCGGCACCACGGTGCGGTAGGCTTTCGCCACGGGAAGCAGCACCGCCTTGTTGACGTCCTGGTTGAAGCCGAAGACCGCGCGATTGGCATCCTCGTACGGATCGTCGAAGTTTTCCCCGCCGCCCGCGGTCTGCGCGGCGCCGGGAGCGCCCGGCCCGGCACAGCCGGAAACGGCGAGGCCGGCAGCAAGAAGGCCGGGCAGGATCAGCGGCAACCGGCGAACACGCATCAACGAGCCTCGAAGCTGATGGGACTGCCAGGCGATGGCGCGGCGCGATAATGACGAAAAACGCGCAGGCTCGGCAAGCGATCCGTGGCATGGCCTGCATCGGGCTGGCGCATCGCACCTTCTGCTCGCCAGGGGGCCGCATCCCGCTCGGCCGTCAGAGGATATTATACATCCCGTCCGTAAATATCCCCGTCCGCCTCCTCTATTGACGATATAAAGATATGTTTATATGTTTAGCCATGCCCAGCGATCCCGAAGCCGCCGCATCGATGGACGAGCTGCTCGCGGCGTTGCGTGCGGTCGCCGAAACGACGCGGCTGCGTCTCCTCGTCCTGTGCGCACGCGGCGAGCTGACGGTCAGCGAGCTGGCCCAGATCCTCGGGCAAAGCCAGCCCCGCGTTTCCCGCCACCTGAAGCTGCTCTGCGAAGCCGGCCTCCTCGACCGCTTTCGCGAAGGGAGCTGGGTGTTCTACCGCCTGAGTTCGGGCAGCGCGGCGAGCGCGCTCTCCCGCCATCTCGTTGCCGCCTGCGGCGCGGCCGACGAGACGATCGTGCTCGACCTGCAACGCCTCGCCGTCGCCAAGCAGCAGCGCGCCGAGCTTGCCGCCGCCTATTTCCGCGAGAATGCCGCGCAATGGCACAGGATCCGCTCGCTCTACGTCGATGAGCTTGAGGTCGAGGCGGCGTTGAGCGAGATCGTCGCTTCCGGCGAGCGGCACGATCTGCTCGATATCGGCACCGGCACCGGCCGCATGATCGAGATCCTGGGGCCCCGCGTCGTCCATGCCCTCGGGATCGACCAGTCGCGCGAGATGCTCGCCGTCGCCCGCGTCAATCTCGAACGCGCCGGGCTCGCCAACAGCAGCGTCCGGCTCGGCGATATGTATCAGCTGCCGCTGGCCGATGCCTCCTTCGACGCGGCCGTCATCCATCAGGTGCTGCATTATGCCGACCGGCCGGCCGCGGCGATCGCCGAGGCGGCGCGGGTGCTGCGCCCGAACGGCATGCTGGTCGTCGTCGATTTTGCGCCGCACGCGCTTGAATTCCTGCGCGACGAGCATGCCCATCGCCGGCTCGGCTTTGCCGATAGCGATATCGACCAATGGTGCGGCGCCGCCGGCCTTGAACCCGATCCGGCGCGCCGCCTGCCGGGCGACCCGCTGACCGTGATGATCTGGACGGCGCGTCGCCGGCCCATTCCCGAGCGCTTGCCCGGCCAATCGTTAGCGACGACTCGGCCTGCCGTGGGTGCCGGCGGGGCGCATGCCGAGCGAGTGCTCCAGGGATGAACCACCGGCCCCCCGATGCCGCCGGATCGGCGCCGCGTGGCCTGCTCGGCGCCGACCCGGTCAGCGATTTCGACGCCGGGCCGCCGCGCATCTCGTTCGAGTTCTTTCCGCCGAAGACCCAAGAGATGGAGGAGCGGCTGTGGGCTGCGGTCAAACGGCTCGAACCGCTGCGGCCGCGCTTTGTCTCCGTCACTTACGGAGCCGGCGGGTCGACGCGCGAGCGCACCCATGCGACGGTGCGCCGCATCCGGCAGGAGACGGCGCTCGAACCGGCTGCGCACCTGACCTGCGTCGCGGCGACGCGCGAGGAGATCGACGCGGTGGCGCGCGACTATTGGGATGCCGGTATTCGCCACATCGTCGCGTTGCGCGGCGACCCTTCCGGCGGCCCTGGGGGCTCCGGTAGCTATACGCCCCATCCGGGCGGCTATGCCTTTGCCGCCGATCTGGTCGCCGGGCTGAAGCGGGTCGGCGATTTCGAGATCAGCGTCGCCGCCTATCCCGAAACCCATCCGACCGCCCGCAGCCCCGGTCACGATCTCGATAATCTGAAGGCCAAGCTCGATGCCGGCGCCAGCCGCGCGATCACCCAGTTCTTTTTCGATGTCGACGTGTTCCTGCGCTTTCGCGACCGGGCCGCCGCCGCCGATATCCGGGTTCCGATCGTCCCCGGCATCCTGCCGGTCACCAATTTCGCTCAGTTGAAGCGGATGGCCGGGGCCTGCGGCGCCTCGATCCCGGCCTGGATGGGGGCGCATTTCGACGGCCTCGACGACGACCCGGAAACGCGGCGCCTCGTCGCCGCCTCGCTCGCCGCCGAGCAGTGCCGCCGGCTGCACGCCAACGGGGTCCACGAATTCCATTTCTACACGCTCAACCGCGCCGACCTGATCGTCGCCATCTGTCACCTCTTGGGCGTGCGCGCGCCGAAGCCCGCGGTAGTGGCCTGACCGCTGATGACCCATCTTCTCGATTACCTCGCCGACCGTGTCCTCCTGTGCGACGGCGCGATGGGGACGCGGGTGCAGGCGGCCAATCTCGATATCGAGCGCGACTTTGATGGCCATGAGAACTGCACCGAGATCCTCAACGAAAGCCGGCCCGATCTGATCCGCGACATCCACCGCAGCTATCTCGAAGCCGGCTGCGAGGCGTTGCAGACCAACAGCTTCGGCGGCTCGCCGTTCACCCTCGGCGAGTTCGGCATCGCCGACAAGGCGTTCGACCTCAACCGGCGTGCCGCCGAATTGGCGCGCGAGGCGATCGCCGAGTTTGCCTATGACGGCCGGACACGCTTTGTCCTCGGGTCGCTTGGGCCGGGAACCCGGCTGCCGTCGCTCGGCCATATCGGCTATCAGGAGCTCGAAGATGCCCTCGCGCTGCAATGCGCGGGGCTCGTCGCCGGCGGCAGCGACGCGATCGCGATCGAAACCTGCCAGGACCCGCTGCAGATCAAGGCGGCGGTCAACGGCGCCAGGCGCGCCTGCCGGGACTTCGGCAAGGACATCCCGATCCTCGTCAGCGTGACGGTCGAAACCACCGGCACATTGCTGGTCGGCTCCGACATCGCGGCCGCGGCGACCGTCATCCGTTCGCTCGACGTGCCGATCGTCGGGCTCAACTGCGCGACCGGCCCGCGCGAGATGGCCGAGCACGTCAAATGGCTCGGCGACAACTGGCCGGGGCCTATCTCGGTGCAGCCCAACGCCGGCCTGCCCGAGCTGATCGGCGGGCATACGCATTATCCGCTGACCCCGAAGGAACTGGCGCAGTGGCTTGAGCGCTTTGTCATCGAGGACGGGGTCGGGATGATCGGCGGGTGCTGCGGCACCGAGGCGGCGCACATCGCCGCGCTCGACCAGATGCTGCGGCGCATCGGGCGGGACCGGCCGCGGCCATTGCCCAAAGCCCGCAACGTCGCGTGGGTCCCGTCGGTCGCCTCGCTCTACGGCCAGGTGCCGTTGCGCCAGGAAAACGCCTATCTGTCGATCGGCGAGCGCTGCAACGCCAACGGCTCGCGCGCCTTCCGCCGATTGCAGGAAGCCGGCGACTGGGACGGCTGCGTTGAAATGGGGCGCGAGCAGGTCAAGGAAGGCTCGCACACGCTCGATCTGTGCACCGCCTTTGTCGGGCGCGACGAGATCGCCGAGATGAGCGAAGTGGTCAGCCGCATGCGCGGCGCGATCAACGCGCCCCTGGTCATCGAATTCGACCGAATACCCGGTGCTCGAAGCCGCGATGAAGCTCTATGGCGGCAAGCCGATCATCAACTCGATCAATTTCGAGGACGGCGAGGAGGCCGCCGACAAGCGCCTCCTTCTGGCCAAGCGCTTCGGCGCCGCCGTCATCGCGCTGACGATCGACGAATCCGGCATGGCCAAGGAGGCCGACCACAAGCTGCGCCTCGCCGAACGGCTCTACGATTTCGCCTGCAACCGGCATGGTCTGCCGCCGGGCGATCTGTTGTTCGATCCCTTGACCTTCACGATCTGCACCGGCAACGCCGACGACCGCAAGCTCGGCCTCAACACCCTCGACGCGATCGCCCGCATCGCCGAGCGGATGCCGCAATGCCAGATCATCCTCGGCCTTTCCAACATCTCGTTCGGCCTCAACCCGCCGGCGCGGCAGGTGCTGAACTCGGTGTTTCTCGATCACGCGCTGCGCCGCGGCCTGACCGGCGCGATCGTCCATTTCTCGAAGATTCTTCCGCTCCACCGCATCCCCGAAGAGGAGGTGCGGGTCGCCGAGGATCTGATCTTCGACCGCCGCGCCGACGGCTACGACCCGCTCCAGGCGTTCATGGCGCTGTTTGAGGACCGCACGATCGAGAAGGCGGAGAAGAAGGGCCGGCCGGAAAAGCTCGAAGACCGGCTCGCAACGCGGATTGTCGATGGCGACCGGCAGGGTCTCGAAGCCGATCTCGATCTCGCAATGGGGAGCTACAAGCCGCTCGACATCATCAACGACATCCTGCTCCCCGGCATGAAGACGGTCGGCGATCTGTTCGGCGCCGGCAAGATGCAATTGCCCTTCGTCCTGCAATCGGCCGAGACGATGAAGGCCGCGGTCGGCTACCTCGAACCGTTCATGGAGCGGGTCGAGGGCCAGCAGAAAGGCACCATCGTGCTCGCCACGGTGCGCGGCGACGTCCACGACATCGGCAAAAACCTCGTCGACATCATCCTGACCAACAACGGCTACCGGGTCGTCAATCTCGGCATCAAGCAGCCGATCGGCGCGATCCTCGACGCCGCCGCGGCGCACCGCGCGCATGCGATCGGCATGTCGGGCCTCTTGGTCAAATCGACCGTCGTGATGCGCGAGAACCTCGAAGAGATGAGCCGGCAGGGGCTGGATCTTCCGGTGATGCTCGGCGGCGCCGCCTTGACCCGGCGTTATGTCGAGGAGGATTGCGTCAAATCCTACGCAAGCGGCCGGGTCGCCTATGCCAAGGACGCGTTCGACGGCCTCGCGCTGATGGACCGCATCGTCAGCAAGAGTAATGGCGGCAACGATTTCGACGGCCACCTCGCCGAGGTGCAGGCGAAGAATGTCGGCCGGCCGGTCAACGAGAGGAGAAAACTCGGCCGCGCCGCCGACCCGCGCCCGATACGCCCGGTGGACATGGCGGAAATCCGCCTGCGCCGCGCCGAGCTCGCCCGCGGCGTGCCGGTGCCGCAGCCGCCGTTCTGGGGCGCGCAGACGATCGCGCGGGTGCCGGCCAAGGCGATCGTGCCCTACCTCAACGAGCGCATGCTCTACCAGTTTCAGTGGGGCTACCGGAAGGACGGCCGCTCGCTCGCCGAATACAAGGCGTGGGCCAGGGGCGAACTGCGCCCGGTATTGCACCGCATCCTCGACATCGCGATCCGCGAGGACATCCTCGCGCCGCAGGCCGCCTATGGCTACTGGCGCTGCGCCGCCCAGGGCAACGACGTGATCCTCTTCGACGACAGCGGCCGGCATGAGGTCGCGCGTTTCGGGTTTCCGCGCCAGAACAAGGCGGGCGGCCTCTGCATCGCCGATTTCTTCCGCGACATCGACGATGGCGAGCGCGACGTCATCGGCCTGCAGGTGGTGACGATGGGCGCCCGCGCCTCGGCAGCGGCAAGAGAGTGGTTTGCCGACAACCGCTACCAGGATTACCTCTATCTTCACGGGCTTTCGGTCGAGATGGCCGAGGCCTTCGCCGAATACCTCCACAAGCGCATCCGCGGCGAATTGGGCTTTGCCGCCGAGGAGGCGCGCGACCACGACGAGATGCTGAACCAGGGCTACCGCGGCAGCCGCTATTCGTTCGGCTACCCGGCCTGCCCCAACCTCGCCGACCAGAAGCAGCTATTGGAGCTGCTGCGCGCCGACGAGATCGGCCTCACCCTCAGCGACGAAGACCAGCTCGACCCCGAGCAATCGACCTCGGCCATCGTCGTCCACCACCCGCAGGCGAAGTATTTTTCGGTGTGAGCGGGGTCGGCCGGGGGGGGGGTGAATTCACTCTGTTCTTGCTGTGTTCTAGGGGGTACAATTCACCGAAGTCGCGCAAGGGCACCGCGCCAGGGTGGAATGGGACAATCGAAGCCGGGACCCGGCGATGTTACTAGGGCTGTCACACCGATCATCGACCGGGCGGCGGCTCTCGATCTCTCCGCGCGCCTGGCGTATGAGAGCCGCCTTGGGTTCGCCCGAAACCTTTCGGCCGCAGTCGCTTCGGTCTACAGCCACAGCCGCTCGAACGGCCCGGATTTGCTGGACCTGCCTGTGCCACCTCTTCTCGACAAAGCAATGCTCAGCCCGGATGCGCGTCGGGTGGCGGCTCAGATAGCGGCGGGTCTCGAAACAGCGCCGCCGGCTGAAGTCGCCTACGCCATCGGCACCCTCTACACCGCCCTGCTGCCGGCACCATTTCGGGCGCAGCACGGGATCTTCTACACCCCGCCCGAACTAGTCGAATGCCTGCTCATCATGACCGAGCAAGCGGGCGTCGATTGGCGGACGGCGCGCGTCCTCGATCCGGCATGCGGGGGTGGCGCCTTCCTGATCGGCGTCGCCGGCCGCATGGCACGTGCCCTCAAAGGTGCCGAGCCGGCGATCGCTTTGCAAAGCATCGCCGCCCGGCTGCGCGGATTTGACCTCGACCCCTTCGGCACCTGGCTTGCTCAGGCGATGCTTGCGGTCGCCCTTGAGCCGCTCGCGCGCGCAGCGCGGCGTAATCTCCCGAGGCTCACCGAAACCCGCGACAGTCTCGCTTTCGATGCCGATGAAGTGGAGAGCTGCGATCTCGTCATTGGCAACCCGCCTTATGGCAGGATCAGCTTATCGCCAGAGCGGCGGCGGCAATTCGTGCATAGCGTCTACGGGCACGCAAATCTGTACGGCCTCTTCACCCACGCGGCCCTCCATTGGGCCAAGCCTGGCGGGGTTATCGGGTACGTGACGCCAACCTCAATGCTTTCGGGGCTTTATTACAAGGCGCTGCGGGCGCTCCTCGCGGCGGAAGCGCCGCCACTCTCGGTGAATTTCGTGAGCGAACGCGACGGCGTCTTCGCGGACGTGCTCCAGGAGACGATGCTCGCGACCTACCGCAAAGGTGGCGTGCCGGTCGCCGGCAGCGTCGGGTTTATCGATGCGGCGCGAGACCGCAAGATTTTTAGCCGCAAGGCGGGGCGCTTCACGCTGCCCGCCACAGCAGCGTCGCCGTGGTTGCTGCCGCGCACCGCCGAACAAGCGGGTCTCACGAGACGGCTGCGATCGATGCCGCATCGCCTCGCCGATTATGGTTACGGGGTGTCGACCGGGCCGCTGGTGTGGAACCGCCACAAGGACCAGTTTCGCAAGAAGCCGGAGGCTGCCGCGATTCCAGTAATCTGGGCGGAGGCGGTTACCAGCGACGGCCGCTTTCTCTGGCGGAGCGAAAAGCGCAATCATGCGCCATGGTTCGCAGCAACCCGGCAAAAGGATGATTGGCTGATCGTTACACAGCCCTGTGTGCTCGTGCAACGTACGACGGCGAAAGAGCAACCCCGTCGCCTGATTGCCACTGAGCTGCCGGCAGAGTTCATCCGCGACCACCACGGGGTGACCGTTGAAAATCATCTCAATATGGTGCGGGGAATCCGACCGAACCCGAGCATGCCGCCGGCGACGATTGCCGCCCTTTTGAACAGTGCCGCGGTCGATGCGGCATTCCGTTGCCTCAACGGCTCGGTCGCGGTCTCGGCCTTCGAACTTGAGGAGCTCCCACTCCCGGCACCCGCTGTGATGACAAGGCTCGCTCAACTTGTCGCGGCCGGCGCGCCTGCGGCGAAAATCGCGGCTGCAATCGAGGCGGCTTACGGCAGGCACGATGCTGCCCCCTCTGCTTGACATCCCGGAAATCCATCGCCGGTTATTGCAGATATTTCCTGAGGCCATGCCACAGCGGAACTACTGCACGCGGGAGATGGCGGCGCGCACCGTTTTCGTCATGCTCTATATTGGCGCTATTGAAGGGACCGGCAGGTGGATGGCGCCAAAGCACGTATACCGGATGGGAGCAGATCAGTCGGCACGCCGGTCGGACGAGGATCGCCAAGCGTATATCGCCGCTGTCGAGAGGCGCGGTTCCGATCTCCCGGTCAACCGCTGGTTCCAGGACAACACGCGCGAACCGATCCGGGATGAGACCTTGCGCGATGGGCTGGTACACGTGGGCGCCGTCGTGACGCGACCGGGCCTCGCGACCACCTCCTCGAAGGGGCGCTATGCGCTGCAATCAGCGCTCGCCTCGTTGTTCGATCCGGCGCTTGACGAAGAACCGCTCGCGACTGCGATTTCCGCGTGGCAGGACCAGCATCTTTCCGCGGGGGCGCTCGCGCGCGTTCGCCTGCAGCAGCGTTCCGCGACGGCTGCGCAATCCCGCGTGCTCGTCACGCTGCCGAATGGCGAGACCCGCCAGATGGAAGCGGGGCCATCCTCGGTCATCACGAAGGCTGTCGTCGAGGTATTCGCGCAGCGCTTCCTCAAGGATCCGGCCGTGCTGTGGATCTCGGAAAGCGGCAACAAGGTGATCCAGCGCGACGACGACCTCGCGCGAGCGCTCGGCCTCAAAATCGAAAGCGACAAGCTCCTGCCGGACACAATCCTGGTCGATCTCGCACCGAACGAACCGCTGATCGTGTTCGTCGAGGCGGTCGCAACCGCCGGCGAGATTACGGAAACACGCCGGGCGGGTTTTCTGGATCTGATTACGGCTGCCGGTTTCAAAGCAAGCCAAGTCGCCTTCGTCACCGCGTTCGCAGACCGCAATTCCGGGGCATTCAAGCGGGCTATTTCCAATTTGGCCTGGGGTTCGTTCGCCTGGTGCCTGAGCGAGCCAGAGCATCTGATCGCGCTTGATGGAACCGTTCCGGGAGGCATCCGCTTGCTCGGCACGTTTACGCGCTTATGAGAAGCCGCTGGCGGCTCGATGCGTTGCGCCAGGCGTGGCTGAACCCGCCCGATCTGGTCGAGCGCGTGCCGGAGGTCGTGCCCGGCTTCCCCGACCGCATTGTGCCGGTCAGCCCGCAGGCCGCTGCGATCCTCAAGAGGCGATCGCCGCCATTGATTGTTTCTGCTTTGTTCCCATATTCGGAGATTGGTCGGGCGAGGCGAGGGGGGAATGCGGATCGGGTCGCCGGCAGCCGGCGCTGCCGGACCCTGTGCTGTGCAACCTGGAGACGAAATCCACCTGATGCCGGCCAGATAGATCAGGTGAGACAAATCTGTGATGCAACTGGAGGTTGGACCATTCGAGCGGACCGGGGACGCACATCGTGTGCTAGGATCAGCCGGGGTACAGCGGGGAAATAGGTGAGGCGAGCGATGGCGTTCTACGAACTGCGGCAATACCACGTGCGGCCCGGCAAGATGGCGGAATGGCTCAAGATCATGGAAGAGGAGATCATCCCGTTCCAGGTGGCGAAGGGCATGGTGATCTGCGGCAGCTTCAAGGGCGAGACCGATGGGTCGGTCTATGTCTGGCTGCGCCGCTTCGAGAGCGAGGCCGAGCGCGAGGCGCTCTACAAGGCGGTCTACGAGACCGATTACTGGAAGACCAAGATCGCGCCGCGCGTCCCGGAATGCCTCGACCGCGAGAAGATCGTCGTGACCCGCATCGTCCCGACCGCGAAATCGACGATGCAGTAGCCGCGCCCAGCCCTCCCGCCGGAGTTCCGCCCGATGTGGACCCGGCGGGGGAAACCTGCTTGGATGACCGGCCGGCGCCATGGCGTGCGGCCGGATGCGGCACGCACCAGCGCCGGTTCTTTTACGGGGGACAGCAATGAAAGCAATCTTAATAGCGTTGGTCGTCGTTCTTGGCGGTTTGGGCGTTGCCTCCGCCATCACGCCGGCGCGGGCCGACGCCGACGACGCCGCCTGGATCAAGAAATGCGTCAACGACAACAAGAGAGAAGGCGCAACGCCGGAGGTGGTCGCCGCCTATTGCTCGTGCATGAACGGCAAGATGTCGTCGGACGAGACCCTGTCGGTTACGGCCTGGGAAAAGACCCATCCCACCGAAATGGCAGCCTGCGATAAGGAATCCGGCTGGAAGTAAGCTCACCTCGGACAAAGCGGCGGCCGGGTCGCGATCGCCGGCCGCCGCACCCCGGTTCGCATACCGCCGGCGCCGTCGGCGCCCTCAAATATCGTGCACATCGACGATGCCGGGCAGCGATTTGACGGCGGCGCGGATCCGGGGGTCGACGCGGAAGCCGCCGGGGAGCGCGATCTCGACCTCGCTGTGCGGCAGGTCGAACACGACCGTCACCCGGCCGCGGCCGCCGGCCTCGCGGCCAATGAGGCTCTTCAGCCGCGGCAGGGCTTCGGCCTCGCCGACAAAGACGCGCAACCCTGCGGCGGCATGAGCGACGACGCTGTCGAGCGGCTCGATCTTCTGCGCGGTCAGCCTGAGGCTCTCCTCCTCGCGGCGGACATCCAGCGTCACGACCAGCGGCTGGCCGCTGTCGAGCACGGCGCGGGCAGCTCCAGCACCTCGGAAAACAGGGTGACCTCGAAGACGCCCGAATTGTCCGACAGCTGGACGAAAGCGAAGCGGCTGCCGCGCGCCGAGGTGCGCTCCTTCCGGCCGATCACGATGCCGGCGAGGCGGAAGCGGGTCGCGCCGCCCGCGGCCAATGCCGCCGGCAGATCGACCCAGCGCAGGATGCCGGCGCGTTCGAGGCTCCGCCCGTAGGGATCGAGCGGGTGGCTCGACAGGTAGAAGCCGATCGCCTCGAACTCGTTCTGCAGGCGCTCGACCGGGGGCCAATCCGGCACGACCGGCAGGGACGGGCGCGCGGCAAAGCCGGCATCGGCCAGGCTGGCGATCCCGGCGAAGAGGCTCGCCTGGCCGTCCTGACGCTCCTCGGCGGCGCGGCTCGCCTGGCGCAGCAACAGCTCGGCAGCAGCGAAACTCTGGGCCCGGTTCGGGTTGAGGCTTTCGAAGGCGCCCGCCTTGACGAGGTTCTCGAACTGGCGGCGGTTGAAGCTTTTTGTGTCGAGGCGCAGCGCGAAATCGAACAGATCGGTGAACCGGCCGTCGCTGGTGCGCTCGGCGACGAGGTCGCGCATCGCCTGCGTGCCGACGCCCTTGACCGCGGCCAGCGCGTAGCGGATCGCGGGCCTGCCGCTTTTCGGGTCCGCCTCCACCGCAAACGTCACATCGGAGCGGTTGATGTCGGGCGGCAGGAGCGCGATGCCGAGGCGGCCGAGCTCCTGGCGGAAATGGGCGAGCTTGTCGGTGTTGCCGAGGTCGAGGGTCATCGACGCCGCCATGAACTCGACCGGGTGGTTGGCCTTCAGATAGGCGGTCTGGTAGGCGACGAGGGCATAGGCGGCGGCGTGCGATTTGTTGAAGCCGTAGCCGGCGAATTTCGCCATCTGGTCGAAGATCAGCTCGGCGCGGCCGCGATCGACCCCGCGCGCCGCGGCGCCCTCGACGAACTGCTGGCGCTGCGCGTCCATCTCGGCCTGGATCTTCTTGCCCATTGCGCGGCGCAACAGATCGGCGCCGCCGAGCGTATAGCCGGCCAGCACCTGGGCGATCTGCATGACCTGCTCCTGGTAGATCATGATGCCGTGGGTTTCCTTGAGGATTCCCTCCAGCTTCGGGTGCAGGTAGTCGGGCTTCTCCTCGCCGTGCTTGACCGCGATGTAGCGCGGGATGTTCTCCATCGGCCCGGGGCGGTAGAGCGAGACGACCGCGATGATGTCCTCGAAGCGGTCGGGGCGCAGCTTTTTCAGCATGTCGCGCACGCCCTGGCCTTCGACCTGGAACACCCCGACCGTGTCGCCGCGCGCCAGCAGTTCGTATGTCGGACGATCGTCGAGCGGCAGGTTCGCCAGGTCGAGCGCGATGCCGCGCGCGCTCAGCAATTCCAGGCAGCGGGCCAGCACCGTCAAGGTCTTCAGCCCGAGAAAGTCGAATTTGACGAGACCGGCCAGCTCCACCCATTTCATGCTGAACTGGGTCACCGGCATGTCGGAGCGCGGATCGCGGTAGAGCGGCACCAGCTCGGCGAGCGGCCGGTCGCCGATCACCACGCCGGCGGCATGGGTCGAGGCGTGGCGGTAGAGGCCTTCGAGCTTTAAGGCGATCGTCATCAGCCGGGCGACGGTCTCGTCGGAATCGCGAAGCTGCTGCAATTGCGGCTCGCCGGCGATCGCCTTGGCGAGCGTCACCGGGTGCGCCGGGTTGTTCGGCACCAGCTTGCACAGCCGGTCGACCTGGCCGTACGGCATGCCGAGCACGCGTCCGACATCGCGCAACACCGCGCGAGCCTGCAACTTGCCGAAAGTGATGATTTGCGCGACCCGGTCGCGGCCGTATTTCTGCTGGACGTAGCGGATCACCTCGTCGCGCCGGTCCTGGCAGAAATCGATGTCGAAATCGGGCATCGACACCCGCTCGGGGTTGAGGAAGCGCTCGAACAAGAGGCCGAAGCGCAACGGGTCGAGATCGGTGATCGTCAACGACCAGGCGACGACCGAGCCGGCGCCCGAGCCGCGCCCCGGCCCGACCGGGATCCCCTCGCGCTTCGCCCATTGGATGAAATCGGCGACGATCAGGAAATAGCCGGCAAAGCCGGTCTGGACGATCATGTCGAGCTCGAATTCGAGCCGTTGGCGGTAAGGTTCAGGATCGGCCGCGGCAAACCCCGGCGCGGCGATTCGGGCATCGAGCCCGCTGCGCGCCGCGACGCGCAGCGCGGTCGCTTCGTCAGCGCCGTCGGGGGCGGCATCGGGGAAGGCCGGCAGGATCGGTCGTTGCGATTGCGGGATGAAGGCGCAACGCCGCGCGATCACCAGCGTGTTGTCGCAGGCTTCCGGCAAATCGGCGAACAACGCCCGCATCTCTGCCGCCGGGCGGAAATAATGATAGGGCGTCAACCGCCTGCGGTCGTCGTCGGCGACCGCTCGGCCTTGCGCGATGCACAGAAGCGCGTCATGCGCCTCGTAGAAATCGCGGTCGGGGAAATAGGCATCGTTGGTGGCGACGAGCGGCAGATCATGGGCGTAGGCGAGGTCGACGAGGCCGGCTTCGCTGCGCGCCTCTTCAGCCAGGCCATGCCGCATCAGCTCGAGGTAAAGGCGCCCCGGAAACAGCGCCTTCAGCGCGGCCAGCATCGCCTCGGCCGCCTCGGCCTGGCCTTCGGCGAGGAGATGCCCGATCGGCCCGCCGGCCCCGCCGGCAAGGCAGATCAGCCCTTCGTTCGCGGCGGCGAGATCGGCCAGAGCCAGCGCCGGCTCGGTACCGGCCTCGCCGTCGAGATAGGCACGGCTGGTGAGGCTCATCAGGTTGCGGTAGCCGGTTTCGCTCTGCACCAGGAGGACGATGCGGTCGGGTTCGGCGCCGTTGCCGTTCGCCGCGCGCTGGCCGTGCCCTGCCGCGTCGGCCAGCGCGATCTCGACGCCGATGATCGGCTGGATCCCGGCTTCGGCGCAGGCGGTGGCGAATTCGAGGGCACCGAACAGATTGCCGCTGTCGGTAATCGCCACCGCCGGCATCGCCTCGGCGCGGCACAGCTGGACCAGTTCCTTGATCTTGATCGCCCCGGCGGAGAGCGAATAGGCCGAGTGGGTGCGCAGATGAATGAAATCGGCGAGCGGCATCACCAGCCCTATATCGTAGCGGCTCCCCAGCATCGCACCGCGGAGGGCGGTGAACAGCCTCGCACATCATACCGCGGGAATGCGCCGGTTGCGCGTGAGACGGCAGCGCGCGAGGGCAACGCCCACCCCATCCCGATTCGCCCTGCGAAGACTGGTAGACCCTCTCCTGCATTGCGGGAGAGGATCAAGCGGCTCAATCCACCGCCCGCAGCCTGCCGTCCTCGAGCGCGAGGATGCGGTCGAGGCGATGCGCCAGTTCGAGGTTGTGGGTCGCGATCAGGGCGGCGAGGCCGCTGCCGCGGACGATCTCGATCAGGCTCGCCATGACGCTCGCGCCGGTGGTGTGGTCGAGGTTGCCGGTCGGCTCGTCGGCCAAGAGGATCTTGGGGTCGTTGGCGAGGGCGCGGACCAGCGCGACGCGCTGCTGCTCGCCGCCGGAGAGGCGCGCCGGGCGGTGCGTCAGGCGCTCGGCAAGCCCGACCCGCTGCAACAATGCCGCCGCCTTGTCGCGCGCGGCATGGCGTGCGACCCCGGCGATCATCTGCGGCAGCATGACGTTTTCCAGCGCCGAGAACTCCGGCAGCAGATGGTGGAACTGATAGACAAAGCCGAGCGCGCGGCGGCGCAGCAAGGTGCGCTGCTCGTCGGGAAGGCCACCGCAGTCGCGGCCCTCGATCAATACCGCGCCGCCATCCGGCCGCTCCAACAGGCCGGCGAGGTGCAGCATCGTCGATTTGCCGGCGCCCGACGGACCGACCAGCGCGACGATCTCGCCGGGATCGAGCGCGAGATCGATGCCGTTCAGCACCGTCAGCTCGACCCCGCCCTGGCGGAACACCTTGCGCACCGCGCGCAATTCGAGCGCCGGCGTCTGTGGCGTGCCTGCGGTCTGGGTCACTCGGCTTGGCCGTCGTTACCGGAGCTGCGTCGGTGCCGTGCGTCCTTCAAGACACGCCCTCCGGGCGTTCCTCAGGATGACGTATGTTGTTAATGGCATTGACAAAAGTCCGTCATCCTGAGGAGCCCGCAACGCGGGCGTCTCGAAGGACGCACGCCGCCGGTCCAGCGGTCTCATTCGTAGCGCAGCCCTTCGACCGGATCGAGCCGCGCGGCGCGCCACGACGGGTAGAGCGTCGCGAGGAACGAGAGCGCCAGCGCCATGCCGACCACGACGATGACGTCGCTTTCCTCGATCCGCGCCGGAATCCGGGTGAAGAAATAGAATTCGGCGGGAAACAGCTTGACGTGCAGCACCTGCTGCAGGAACAGGCGGATCGCTTCGAGATTGCGGGCGATGGCGATCCCCAGCACAAGGCCCGCAGCGGTGCCGACGATGCCGATGCTGGCGCCGCTCAGCATGAAAATGCGCAGGATCATGCCGCGCGAGGCGCCCATCGTGCGCAGAATAGCGATGTCGCGGCCCTTGTCCTTCACCATCATGATCATGCCTGAGATGATGTTGAAGGCGGCGACGACGATGATCAGCGTCAGGATCAGGAACATCACATTGCGCTCGATCCCGACGACGCTGACGATGCCCGAATTGGCGCGCTGCCAGTCGAGGATGCGCACCGGGCCCTCACCGGAGCTGGCGAGCGCGGCAGAAATCAGCTGCGCCTCGCGCGTTCGACTGATCGGCATTGGTCACAAAGACTTCGAGATAGCTGACCGCGTTGGGCAGGCGAAAGAAGATCTGCGCCGCATCGAGCGGAACATAGATGAAGCTGTTGTCGTATTCGTAATAGCCGACATCGAACAATGCCACGATATGGTAGGTCTTGAGCCGCGGCAATGTGCCGAACGCGGTGTCGGTTCCCTCGGGCGCGATCAGCGTGATCTTGCCGCCGACCGCGACCCCGAGGCGGTGCGCCAGGCGATCGCCGATCGCCACCCCGTCGTCGCCGAAATCGGCGAGCGAGCCGGCGACGATATGCGTGGCGATCAGCTTGCGGGCGCGGATGTCGTCGGGGCGGATGCCGCGCACCAGTGCCCCCGAGGCGCCGGCCTGGCTGGTGGCCATGACCTGCCCTTCGACCAGCGGCGTCGCGCTGACGACGCCGGGCACCCGGCGCACCTTCGCCGCGACAGCGTCGAAATCACTGAGCGAGGCGGCCTCGCCGTAAACCGCGAGGTGACCGTTGAGGCCGAGGATGCGATCGACCAAATCGATGCGGAACCCGTTCATCACCGCCATCACGATGATCAGGGTCGCCACCCCGAGTGCGATGCCGAGCAGCGAAAAGATCGCAATGACCGAGACGAAGCCTTCCTGCCGGCGCGCCCGCAGATAGCGGAACGCGACCATCCGCTCGAAGGCGCCGAAGATCATCTGATCGGCAGCCTATCCCCCTCGGCCGGGCTTGACCCGGCCGTCCACGTCTTGCTGCGCCCGCGCCAGAACAGGCAAAGACGTGGGTGGCCGGGACAGGCCCGGCCATAGGGATGCTTTAATTGCATTCACGTTGCCGCGAACTTCGCGACGGCCCCGTCGAGCGGCAGGTCCTGGCGCGCGCCGGTGCGACGGTGCTTCCATTCGATATTGCCGGCGGCGAGGCCGCGCGGCCCGAGGATCAGCTGATCGGGCAGCCCGATCAGGTCCATCGCGGCGAATTTAGCGCCGGGGGATTCGTCGCGGTCGTCGTAGAGGACCTCGACCCCCGCGCCCTGCAATTTGCTGTAAAGCTCGTCTGCTGCGGCGCGAACGCGATCGTCGGCCGGGCGCAGATTGATCAGGCCGAGGCGGAATGGGGCGACGCTGTGCGGCCAGATGATGCCGGCATCGTCGTGGTTCGCCTCGATCAGCGCGCCGACGAGGCGCGACACGCCGATGCCGTAGGAACCCATTTCGAGCGGCACCTCCTCGCCGTTCGGCCCGGTGACCACGGCGCCCATCGGCACCGAGTATTTTGTGCCGAAATAGAAGGTCTGACCGACCTCGATGCCGCGCGCGATGACCAACTGTCCCGGCGGGATCGGGCATTTCTGCGGGTCGTGGATATCGCCGGTCGCGGCGTAAAGGCTCGTCCAATGCCGAAATAGCGGCTCGAGGTCGCTGTCGTAATCGACTTCATCGGCGAGGGTAGCGGTCTCCAGCCAGCGGCGGTCGCAAAACACTTCGCTTTCGCCGGTTTCGGCGAGGATCTGGAATTCGTGGCTGAGGTCGCCGCCGATCGGCCCGGTATCGGCGCGCATCGGGATCGCCTTCAGCCCCATCCGGGCAAAGGTGCGCAGATAGGCGATGAACATCTTGTTGTAGGAATGCTTGGCGCCCTTGGCGTCGAGATCGAAGCTGTAATTGTCCTTCATCAGGAACTCGCGGCCGCGCATCACGCCAAAGCGCGGGCGCACCTCGTCGCGGAATTTCCACTGGATGTGGTAGAGGTTTTTCGGCAGGTCGCGATAGCTCCTGACCGCGCCGCGGACGATGTCGGTGACCTGCTCCTCGTTGGTCGGGCCGTACAGCATCTCGCGGTCGTGGCGGTCCCGGAGGCGCAGCATCTCCTTGCCGTAATCCTCGTAGCGCGCGCTCTCGCGCCACAGCTCGGCCGGCTGGATCGTCGGCATCAGGATTTCCTGGGCGCCGGAGCGGTCCTGCTCCTCGCGCACGATCTGCTCGACCCGCTTCAGGACGCGCAGTCCCAACGGCAGCCAGGAATAGATCCCGGCCGACGACTGGCGGATCATCCCGGCGCGCAGCATCAGCCGGTGCGACACGATCTGCGCCTCGCTCGGGTTCTCGCGCAGCAGCGGCAGGAAATACCGGGACAGGCGCATGGCACCTCGCTCGTTCGCCAATCGTTGCAGTCTAGTACCGGGGCAGCGGCGAAAATACCAGGGAAGCGCAAAAAATCGCGTGACCCAGTGCGGAAATTTGCGTAATGTCGCGCCATAAGCAAAGCGCACAGGCAAGCTGCCTGGCCCGAGTTTAGGGAGGTTCGCAACTACCGGCCGGACGCCACGGTTTCCGGCTCAGAAGAATCCGCAAGGAGAGGCTGGCAGGGCAAATGCCCTGCCTTCTTTTTGGGCACCATCGGCCTGCTCGCATCGCCGGCAGATTGCCCGGCGAACGATCGCCCCCCGGCGCGCGTTATCACACCAGCCCGAATTCGCCGAGGGAACGCACAGGCCCGACGAAAAGCGGCAGAAAGAGCCCGGCGCGCGATGAGCCTTCCGATCGAGGATTACGGCATCATCGGCAATGCCCGCACCGCGGCGCTGGTGTCGCGCGGCGGGTCGATCGACTGGCTCTGCCTGCCGCGCTTCGACTCGGAATTGTTGTTTGCGGCATTGCTCGGCGAGCCCAGCCACGGACGCTGGCTGATCGCGCCGCAGGGTCCGGTCGCCGGGTCCTCGCGCCGCTATCGCGGCGAGACCGGCATCCTCGAGACCCAATTCGAGACCGAAGAAGGCTGCGCCACGATCATCGACTTCATGCCGATGGCCGATGACGAAGAGCAGGTCGATCTGATCCGGCTGGTGCGCGGCGACAAGGGTATGCGTCAGGATGCGCACCGAGATCATCCTGCGCTTCGACTACGGGCGCGGCATTCCCTGGGTGCGGTCGCATCTCGGGGGACCGAGCGCCATCGCCGGCCCGAATGCGATCCAGTTCACCACCCCCGTCGCGCTCAGCGGCACACCCGAGATGACCACGGTCGGCGAGTTCACGGTCACGGCCGGCGAGACCGTGCCGTTCACGATGAGCTGGTATCCCTCGCACCGCAAGCGGGTTCCGCTACTCGCGACCCGCTGGATGCTCTGCTCGCGGCCGAGAACGGCTGGCACGACTGGTCGAGCCATTGCTCGCTGCAGGGGCCGTGGCGCGAGGCCGTCATCCGCTCGCTGATCACCTTGAAGATGCTGACCTATTACCCGACCGGCGGGATCGTCGCGGCGGCCACGACCTCGCTGCCGGAATGGATCGGCGGCGTGCGCAACTGGGATTACCGGTTCTGCTGGATCCGCGATGCGACGCTGACGCTCTACGCCTTGCTCAGCGCGGGTTATCTCAGCGAGGCGCGGGCCTGGCGCCAATGGCTGCTGCGCGCGGCGGCCGGCCATCCGTCCGAGATGCAGATCATGTACGGCGTTGCCGGCGAGCGCCGCTTGACCGAATACGAGATCCCGTGGCTGCCGGGCTATGCCGACAGCCGCCCGGTGCGCATCGGCAATGCCGCACACGAACAGCTGCAGCTCGACGTTTACGGCGAGCTGATGGATGCGCTGTACGCTTGTCACCGCTACGGGCTGGAAGCCAGCCCCTTTGCCTGGGACCTGCAACAGCAGCTGCTCGGATACCTGGAAACAATCTGGGAGCGGCCGGACCAGGGGATGTGGGAGGTGCGCGGCGCGCCGCGCCACTTCACCTTCTCCAAGATCATGTGCTGGGTCGCCTTCGACCGCGGCATCAAGTCGATCGAGCAGGTCGGGCTCGACGGGCCGTCCGAGCGTTGGAAAGAGGTACGCGACACGATCGCCCGGCAGATCCTGGAGCGGGCCTATGACCCCGAGCGCAACACCTTCGTCCAGTATTACGGAGCGCAGGATCTCGACGCCTCGCTGCTGCTGATCCCGCAGCTCGGGTTTTTGCCGCCGGACGACCCGCGGGTCTGCGGCACGATCGCGGCGGTCGAGCGCGAGCTGGTGCGCGACGGTTTCGTCTGCCGCTATCCGAGCCGGCCCGGGGCGGACGGACTGCCCGGCGGCGAGGGGGCGTTTCTCGCCTGTAGTTTCTGGCTGGCCAACAGCCTTGCCCTGATCGGGCGGCGCGACGATGCGATCGTCCTGTTCGAGCGCCTGCTCGCGGTCAGGAACGATCTGGGGCTCCTCGCGGAAGAATACGACCCGGTCGCCAAACGATTCCTCGGCAATTTCCCGCAGGCCTTTTCGCACACCGCAATCGTCAACACCGCAGCGCATCTGGCCGAGATCGAGACCGCTTCCGCCGCCCGCGGCACCGCCGGCGAGCCGCTTGCCCCGGCAGCCGACGACAAGCCTGCGTAGCGGCCAAGTCCCTCTCCCGCATTGCGGGAGAGGGTGCCGAGCGACGCGAGGCGGGGAGGGTGCCCGCAACCGAAGACCCTTACCCTCCCATCGCTGACGCGACGGGTCCCTCCCTCTCCCCGGCGGGAGAGGGGCATGAAGTTCTACGGGAGCTTCTCGAAAAAGCTGTGGTGGCGTTCGGTGGTGTGCGGGCGGATCTTGGTGGCCCAGTCGCCCCAGGCGCCGGCCACTTCCCACTCCTTGCTGTCGACGATCGCCGGCGAGTCGATCTCGTAGATCGCCAGGTATTTTTGCATGGCAGGGTCGTTGGTCTTTTCGAGCCGGTAGCGGGTGACCTTGTGCACTCCCGGCACCTTCGACAGCATCGGCACGTGCTCGGTGTCGTAGATGCGGTTGAACTCGGCCTCGTGCGCGGCCGGAATGTTCATCTGCACGACATAGATGTACGACATGGGCGTTCCTTCCTCCACTTGGCGCTAGATTACCCCATCGTCCTTCAGCCCGGCGACGTCGCGCTCGCTCATGCCGAGCCAGCTGCTGAACACCTGAGTGGTGTGTTCGCCCAAGAGCGGCGAGGGTGCGATCTTGGGCGGCTTGCCGTCGAAGCGCACCGGGAAGGTCGGCATCTTGAGGGTGCCGGCGGGGTGCTGCATCGTCTGCATGATGCCGCGCGTCTCGAAACTCGGCTCGGCCAGGAGGTCGCCGGTGTCCATGACTGCGCCGGCCGGGATGCCGGCCTCGCCGATGATCCGCATCGCCTCGTGCTTGGTGTGCGTTCGCGTCCACGCCGCGACCATCTCGTCGACTTCGGCGGCGTGCTTCACCCGGTTGTCGCGATCGACATATTCGGGATCGTCGGCCAGTTCCGGGCGGCCGATGATCCGGGCGAGGCGGCGCCAGTGCTCGGGGTTGTTGTGGCTGTTGAAGACAAAGACCCAATCGTTCGGGCCGCCCGGCTGGCACGGGTAGATGTCGGCCGGCGGCGGGCCGCCGAAGGCGCCCTTGGCGCCGTTGCGCGAGGGCGGCTGGCCGGTGCGCGCGTGCATGATGAAGGCGCCGCGGATGTAGTTGAGCTGGGCGTCCTGCATCGCGACCTGCAGCCGCCTTCCGGTGCCGGTGGCGTGGCGCTGGTAGAGCGCGCTGACGATCGAGATCGCCATCAGCATGCCGGTGCCGGTGTCGCCCAATGTCGCGCCCGGCCGGCAGGGGCGGCCGCCCGGCTCGCCGGTGATCGCCATCGTGCCGCCGCAGGCCTGCGCGATCATGTCGAAGGCGAGGTTCTTTTCGTACGGGCTGCCCTCGCCGAAGCCCTTGACCTGGGCGTAGATCAGCCGCGGGTTGAGCGCGTGCAATACCTCCCAGCCGAGCCCCAGGCGCTCGATCGTGCCGGGCGCCATGTTCTCGACAAAGACGTCGGCCTTGGCCGCCATCTCCTTGACCAGCGCCAGGCCGCGCGGCGATTTCAGGTTGACCGTCACGGATTTCTTGTTGGCGTTGTAGATCATGAAATAATAGGCGTCGGCGCCGGGCTGAGGACCGGTGCCGAGCACCCGGCCGGGCTCGCCGGCTTCAGGGTTCTCGACCTTGACGACTTCGGCGCCCAACTGGGCCAGGACCTCGGTACAGGTCGGCCCGGCCTCGAATTGCGACAAATCGAGGACGCGCACCCCGGCAAGGCAGTTCGGCGCGGCGGCGGCTTCATCCATCTTCCACTCCCTCGGCTGCTTGGCATCGAAAATAGCGCGTTAGCGCGAAGGTCGCCATGGATACGCAAAGGACGCGAAGGCTGCCAACCGATCGCATCCTTTGCGCGTCCTTGGCGCCCTTTGCGTTAGAGTGTTTTTTTCCCCGAGGGATCAATGCCCGGACCTCTCCGCCTGCGCCTCTACGAGAACTACCGCTTCGTCCTCTACGCGCCGTTCTATGCCGCGCATGCGATCGGCGCCTACGCGGATGAGGGGCTGGCGGTCGAGCTGTTGCCGTCGCCCGGGCCGGGCCAGGCCGAGACGGTGCTCGCCGCAGGCGAGGTCGATGTCTTGTGGATGGGGCCGATCCGGCTGATGAAGCATCACGACGAGAACCCAGGCTCGCCGCTCGTCGCCTTCGCTGAGGTGGTGTGCCGCGACCCGTTCTCGCTGGTCGGCCGCCGGCCCAACCCGGATTTCCGCCTCGCCGAGCTGGCCGGGCTGCGTTTTGCGAGCGTCGGCGAGGTGCCGACGCCGTGGCTCTGCCTCGAACAGGATCTGCGCGACGCCGGCATCGATCCCGCCCGCCTCGACCGGATCATCGGCCGCAGCATGGCCGAGAACGTCGCCGCGCTCGGCGACGGCAGCCTCGATGCGGCGCAGCTGTTCGAGCCGTTTGTCGAGGAGGCGGTGGCGGGCGGTGGGCACGTCTGGTTGCCGGCGAGCGCGCGCGGCCGCACCAGCTATACCGTGTTCGTGACGAATCGCGCCCGGCTCGATGGCGACCCCGAACCGTTCCGCCGCATGACCCGGGCGATCCGGCGCACCCAGCTTTGGGTCGCCGCCGCGCCGCCGGAGGCGATCGCCGCGGCGATCGCCGGCTACTTCCCGGCGCTCGATCGCGGCGTCCTCACTCGGGCATCGGCGCGCTACAAAGCCCAGGGCGTGTGGGGCGGCGACCCAATTCTTCGGGAGGAGGGCTTCGACCGCCTGCGCCGCGCGCTCATCGGCAGCGGTTTTCTCAAGCGGCCGGTGGCGTCGGCCGAATGCGTCGACAACCGCCTCGCCGAGGCGGCGGTCGCCGCTGTTCGATGAGCCGCCGGACGGCGATACGGCTCAGGCGCGCAGTTCCGCCGGGAACTCGTTTTCGGCGCCGCAGGCGGCGCAGATCGTCGTGTCCACGATGACATGCTGGGTCGGCCCCATACCCGAGGCAATGACCGCCGCGCAATGGCCGCACACGTAATCGGTGCCGCCGCTGCCGCGGAACAGCGGTCTGACGGAGGGCGCCGTCTGCTGCTCGGCGGAATTGGACGGCGGATGCGTGACCTTCAGGGCGATACTGGGCATATCGAGGCTACCTTGATGTGACGGTGGGATCTTGAATGGCGTGTGCTCTACCGGACATTGGGATGCCGGCGGGGCGGGTCAATGCCCGGGCCGCCCGGGCCGCCCCCGCGGATCGGGCCGGCCATCTCGGCGGCAACGATGCGCACGGCGATGTCCCGGCCGGCCCATTCCCTGGTGTCCTCGCCGCGCCAGGTGAAGTCGATCCAGCTGCCTTGGGTCAGCGCCGCGGTGTCGAGTTCGGCGACATGGAAGCCCAGTCCGGTGTCCGTCGTCGGCGTGTCCTCGATCGCCAGCCAGCCGTCGCGGCCCCAATGCACGATCGCCGGCTCGGGCAGTGCAACCGCCAGCCGCGCGCCGACCCGCATCGCTCCGATCGGTGCGTGCGGCCACCAGAACGCATGTTGCGCCGCCTCCTGGTGCCCGCGATAGCGCTGCCATACCGCGCGCGGCCGGGCGAACGGATGGCCGATTTGCCGCGACACCAAGAGCTTGACGAATTCGGCATGGGCCCAGGCGAGCGGCATCGCCGAGCCGCTCGGCCGGCCGGGGAACAGAAAGTGCGAGGGGATCGGGGCGGTGTCCCATACCTGCTCGGGGATCATCCCGCCCTGGCTCGCCATCGCCGCCATCGCCGCGAGATAGGGCAGCGGGTCGTTGCCGGCGCACAGCTCGTAATGGCCGCGCTCGCCGGTCAACAGCGGCCAGCCGCGGCCGATGCCGGTGCCGTCATAGGCGGTGCCGTCCTCGTGCTCGCCATAGCCGTCGCCGCGATAGCGGTGCCATACCGGCCCGTTCGGGGTATCGGTTCGCAACAGCGCGTCGGCGAGCTTCAGCGAGCCGAGGATCAGCGGGTTGTCGTGGCGGCGCAGTCCGCTGCGCACCAATTGCAGGAATTCGGTGCCGATCTGCTCGTCGCCGGGCAACCCGGTGCCGTCGCGGCGGTTGCGGATCGGCACGATCGCGTGGTTCGCGCCGGCATCCGCGAGGACGGAGGGCGGCGCCACCCGCACATAATACCCGGGCACGTCGTACTGATGGGCCAGGTCGGTGCCGCTGACCGTCAGCCAGGTCTCGACGTTGGCGTTCCAGAAATCGGCAAGCGCCAATGCCCAGTCGGCTTCGGGCGACGGCAATAGCGCCGCGCCGGCCACCAGTGCCGCGATCGTCGTCGCCAGCGTATACGCGTTGATGCCTTCGTTCTCCTCCCAGCGGTCCTGCGCGGTCGACGGCCCGGTGCGCGCGATGTAGCCGAGCGCGCGGCGCACCATGTCCTCGACCGCGATGCCGCCCAGCGCGTCGCGGTCGTCGAGTTCCTGGGCGAGCAGCACCGGCATCGCCGTCTCGTCGAGCTGGATGCCCTGCCAGTACGGCGTACCGCCGAGCCACTGGTTCTGGTTCCAGTGGCCGTCTTCGGTTTGCGTCGCGATCAGATAGCGCAGCGTGTCGCGCGCCTCCTGCTCGGCGCCGACCGCCAGCAAGGCGCCGGCGCATTGCACCAGATCGCGCGGCCAGACGAGGTGGTAGCCGCCGCGCTCGTTGCCGGTATAGCCCCACGGCACGCTGAGGCTGGCGACCATCGCGCCGGGATAGGTCTTGTCGAGATGCGCCCGCAGCACGATCGACGAGACGACGGCCTGCTCGCGGATCGCATCCGGCAGGTCGAGCGTCGTCGGGCTGCGCTCGGCGCAGTGCGCCTGCCAGGTTTCCCAGTCGGCGATCTGCTGTTGCAGGATATTGCCGAAGGGCTGAATGAGGCTCGATATCGCCAGGGTCGCCGCCGCCTCGGCGCTGCTGCCGAAGCCCAATGCCAAGACGGCGCGGCGCGGCAATTCTCCAGTCAGCGCGACATTGCCCGGCCCGGCGGTCTGGTATTGCCAGGTCATCGCGCCGTTCTTCGCAAAATCCTGCCAGCCGTCGCTCTCACCGACATAGCCGGCGCTGGCGCGGCCAAAGGCGTCGGCCTGGTGCTCGTCGGCGGCGGCGAGCGCCGTGCCGAACGGGCCCTGCTCGGCCCACAGCACGCGGCGACCGCCATAGCGCTCGATCGGTGGCGATGTTGTCATAGCCAGTGGCGCCGAGATGCGGCGCGAGCAGCACGTAGAGGCCGAGTTCGCCCTCGCCGTCGAGCCGGCACTCGATGACCAAGACGTCGCGCCGCGGGTCCGGCGTGATGCGCAGGCGCAGCGTGGTAGCGCGCGTGCTGGTGCACGATCTCGACCGCCGGCACGCTCGGCGCCAAGAGTTTCAGCGAATAATTCTGCGTTGCGCTTCACTTCCGACCAGAAGCCGTCGGGACCGGCGACGATGAAGCCGAGATCGCGGATCTGCGGGAGGTCGACGCGCGGATGGTAGACCTCGTTGACGATGCCGAAGCCCAGCGTGAACCACAGCCGCGACGGGCCCAGAGCGCAGCCGACCAGGTCCTTGGCGCTGCTCGTCCAGGTCGGCCCGATGCCGGGCGCACCGGGGGCGTGGTCCCGGGGTTCGGCGGGCGGAGCAGCGGACATGAGGGCGATTCTCGGCCTAGCGCCGCGCGCGCGACAGGAAAATCTGGCGCGATCCGTACGGGAACCAGATCCGCCGCGAACGGATGAAGTCGATCCCCAACACCAGGTCGGCGTCGCGCCGGGCCAGGTCGGCCACGATGATCTCCGGATTGCGGGTCACCTCTCCTCCGACCGCCAGTTGCGAGAACCGATGAACGCGGCCGTTCAACTGCCCGCCCGCTGCGCCGTGTATCGTCGTCGCTTCATCCTGCGTCAAGGCGGCTTTGCTGACGCCGAGCGCCGGCTCTGGTGGAGCGCGCGGTCCTTTGCGCCCCGCTCTCTGGGCTCGCCGTTCGTTGCGATATAAACATTCTTCTTGACAAATCGCATTTATTGTGATATAAGATCCGGTGAAAATCGCGGACGGAAAGCGGGATCGGTCGCAGCGGGCAGCGCCGCGCACCGTCCACTTTTGTCCCGCTCTGTCTGTGATGGTCGCGGCCGGAGAGGTTGCAAAATCGATCGGCAGGAGGCGATGTTGGCTGGTCTCATGTTGATAAAACAGCAAAAACAGCCAGGTCCGGGGGGCGGGCGCGGGCGGCCGTTCGCGAAGGCCGGTCCGGCAACCCCGCCGGCCGGCCGGATCGCCGAAGCCACGGCCATGGCGATCGCGACCACCGATTTCAACCGGCGTCTGCAACACATCGAAAACGCGCATCGGACGGACAACCCGGTTAACTTCTACCGCTGAACGCTCTAGCATCGCCGGGCCGCGCGGGGCGCGGCCAGGGAGGATGCGATGCCGGCGCGTACGGGGCAGCAGTACATTTCCGGTCTCAGGGAACAGGAGCGCGAGGTCTGGCTCGGCGGCGAGCGGGTGCGCGACGTGACGACGCACCCGGGGCTCGCAGGCGGGGTGCGGGCGATCGCCGCGGCTCTACGACATGCAGCACGATGCCGAATTGCGCTCGGTGATGACGTTTCCCTCGCCGACCAGCGGCGAGCCGGTCGGCCGCTCCTTCGACATGCCGAAGACCAAGGAGGCGCTCGAAACCCGCAGCCGGATGATGCTGAACTGGGCGCGCTCGACCTGCGGCATGATGGGCCGCTCGCCGGATTTCATGAACGTCACGTTCGCCGCCTGGGGTGCGGCCGCCGATTTCTTCGGCGAGAAGCGGCCGGAATTTGCCGACAACATGCGGCGCTATGTCGAACACATCCGCGAAAACGACGTCACGCTGACCCATTCGCTGATCAATCTGCAGCGCAGCCGCAACGTCTCGGGCATGTTCAATCTCGAAGAGGGCACCGCGCTCGAAGTGATCCGCGAGACCGATGCCGGCATCGTCGTGCGCGGCGCCCGCATCCTCGCGACATTGGGGCCGCTCGCCGATGAGATCGCGGTCTATTCGCCGCGCCTGGCGCGCCACAGCGATGACCACAGCCCATTTGCGGTAAATTTCTCGATCCCGTGCAGCACCACGGGGCTCAAATTCCTGTGCCGCGACAGCTTCGACCTGGGGCGCTCGCATTTCGACCACCCGCTCGGCTCGCGCTTCGAGGAGATGGACTGCGTTGTGTTTTTCGACGACGTCCTGGTGCCATGGGAGCGCGTTTTCCTCCTCTACGATGTCGAGCGGCTCAACGCGACGCCGCATGTCACCCATTCGACGGCCCACTCGGCGCATCAGGGCGCCGCCAAGAACCTCGCCAAATGCGAGTTCGTGCTCGGCCTTGCGCTGTTGATGACGCAGACGCTCGGCAACGCGCAGCTGCCGCATACCGAGGAGCGCATCGGCGAATTGATGCTGACGACCGAATTGATGCGGTCCTGCATGCGCGCCGCCGAAGCCGACGCCGCGATCGACCGGTGGGGCGTCATGTGCCCGGCGATCCTGCCGGTCGAAAGCACCCGCAACCTGATGATGACCGCCTATCCGCGGATGATCGAGATCCTGCAGCTGTTGGGGTCGAGCAGCTTTTTGATCCAGCCGAGCGAAAAGGATTTCGCGGGGCCGCTCAAGCCCGAGATCGAGCAGTATCTCGCCACCGATAACACGGCGGCCAAGGACCGGGTCAAACTGTTCCGCCTGGCATGGGACGCCGCCGGCAGCGCCTTCGGCAGCCGCCAGGTGCTCTACGAGCGCTTTTTCGCCAGCGACCCGTTGACCCGCGCCCGCGCGATGGCGGCGATCTATCCGAAAGGCGAGGTCATGCAACGGGTGCTGGAGTTTTTGGGCAGAAGCGACGAGCCGTGATAGAGTGGCACAAACCTTGAGGATGGCGAGGACAGCATGAGCCAGCGACCGATGTACCTGCAGCACGTCAACATCTACGTGCGCAACGCCGAGCGCTCGAAACAGTGGTACGAGGACCTGCTCGGCCTGCACACCTATGAGTACCGGCCGGGCTGGGCGGCCTTCATGTCGGCCGATGAGGAGCAGTCGCACGAGGTCGCGCTGATGCAGCTCGGCGACGATGCGCCGCTGCAGCAGAAGGATCAGGTCGGCCTCAACCACATGGCGTGGCGGCTCGAAAGCCTCGACGATCTGAAGGAGTTCTACCAGCGCATCAAGGCCAAGGGCATCAAACCCGACCACATCGCCGATCACGGCATCTCGCTCGGCATCTACTTGCGCGATCCCGACGGCAACGGCGTCGAGGTCTTTTACGAATTGCCGCGCGCCGAGTGGGGCGTCGACGAGCACATCTTCTCGCGCGACAAGGTCGCCCGCGGCCGCTTCCCCGGCCCGTGGGACGCCGAGATCCGCGCCGGCGCGCCTGCGCCGCAGCCGGTCGCCGCGGAGTAGGCACCTAACCCGCCTCGCTGCACCCTCTCCCGCATTGCGGGAGAGGGAAGGGGCCCATCGCGCAAGCGATGGGAAGGGTGAGGGTCTACGGAAGGGAGAGCCTGCATGCAATCCGCCGACCCGGCAACCGCGCCCAGCCCGCATCTGGCGGTGCGCCCGAACTGGCTCGCCCTCCGCCAGGAGGAGATCCTCGACCCCGATCTGCCGATCGTCGATCCGCACCATCATCTGGTCGACCGCGAGAATACCGGCCGCTACCTCCTGCCCGATCTCCTGGCCGATACCGGCAGCGGGCACAACATCACCGCGACGGTCTATCTCGAATGGCTGTCGATGTACCGTGCCGGCGGCCCGGCCGAGCTGCGTCCGGTCGGCGAGGTCGAGTTCGCCAATGGCGTCGCCGCGATGGCGGCCTCCGGCATCTACGGCAAGACGCAGGTGTGCGCCGGCATCGTCGGCTTTGCCGATCTGATGCTGGGCGCCCGGGTCGAGCCGGTGCTCGAGGCGATGATCATGGCGGGCGGGGGGCGGTTTCGCGGTATCCGCTATATTTCCGCCTCGCATCCCGACGATGCCGCGCGCGGCTCCTCGATCAACCGGCCGGCCGGATTGTTGCTGGACAGAAGCGTGCGCGAGGGCTTCGCCCGGCTGCATCCGCTCGGCCTCGGCTTCGATGCGTGGATGTACCACACCCAGCTCGGCGAGCTGACGGACCTGGCGCGCGCATTTCCGGAGACCCAGATCGTCCTCGACCATGTCGGCGGGCCGATCGGGATCGGGCCCTATGCCGGGCGACGCGACGAGGTCTTCGCCGAGTGGCGCGCGCGCATCGCCGAGCTGGCGCGTTGCCCCAATGTGCATGTCAAGCTCGGCGGGCTCGGCATGCGCCTCTTCGGCTTCGACCTGCATCTGGGCGCGTTGCCGCCGAGCTCCGAAGCAGCTCGCCGCCGCGTGGCGGCCTTATATCGAAACCTGCATCGCCGCCTTCGGTCCCGAACGCGCGATGTTCGAGAGCAACTTCCCGGTCGACAAGGGCGGCGGCAGCTATCACGTGTTCTGGAACGCTTTCAAGCGCCTCGCCGCGGGCCTTACCGCCGCCGAGAAAATCGCCCTCTTCTCGGGCACTGCGAGCCGGTTCTACCGGCTCGGCTGAAGTTTTATGGGTGCAGCGACCCGGGCCTTCGTCGCGGCTGTAGCCGCCGTGCTGATCGCGGTGAGCCCGCTCGGCACGGCGGGGACTGCGGCAGCCGCAGCAACCTCCAATACCGAAGCAAGGCTCCCTCAGCCTGATCTGCCGCATGGTCGATGGCGCGGCTGCGGCCAATCGTTTGCCGGCCGGCTTTCTCGCACGCATCCTGTGGCAGGAGAGCCGCTTGCGCAGTGAGGCTACGAGCCCCGCCGGAGCCGAGGGCGTCGCGCAATTCATGCCGCAAACCGCAGCCGAGCGCGGCCTTGCCGATCCGCGCGACCCCGCCCCGGCCATCGCTGAGGCGGCACGACTGCTGGCCGACCTCAGGGTGCGGTTCGGCAATCTCGGCCTCGCCGCGGCTGCCTACAACGCCGGCACCGGCCGGGTCATCAAATGGCTGCGCCGGCAATCGGACCTGCCTGCCGAGACTCGTCTCTATGTTGTCGCCGTGACCGGCCGACCGGTTGAGGAGTGGGGCTATCCCGCTGGTGCCCGTCAGCTGTCCGGCAGGGACCGGGAACCATGCCTTGCCGCGATGGCAGACCTTGCGCATTCCGCTCCGGCGGGGACCGCATCCCCTAACTGGCTGCTGCGGCTCGACCGCAACCTCGCGCGAGCGGTCGGCGTTCTCGCGGCGCTGCCGGCCCGCCATCGCGAACTCCGAACTGGGATCACTGCGCGCGACCTTGGCGCTGTGCGACAGCATCCGCTCGCTCGGTGCGCGCTGCGCCGTCTACCGGCCCTGATGGGCTATTTCGGTCCGCTCTCCGCAGGTGCCTTTGCTGCGGCTTTGCCTGCGGCGGCGGTGCTGGCCTCAGCCAAGGCTTGCTTTAGCGCCGGATCGTCGGGTTTGAGTTTGACGGCGCGGGCATAGGCCTCGCGGGCCTTGTCGGGTTGGCCCAGTACCATGTAGGAGCGTCCGAGCCTGGCCCAGCCGTCGACATCGTCCGGCTGGTCGGCGAGGCGTGCCGCAAGCTGGCCGACCATCGCTAGGATCATCGTGCGGCGCTCTTCGGGTGAAGCGCCGGCGGTCGCCTTCGCCGCCGCCGCGACGGCCGCGTCGGTCGGCGCGACGCTGCCCGGCGGTGTCGCAATGCCGGGAGTTTTGAGCGTCGCCGGATCGATGCCGAGGGCGGCCGCCGCCTGCGCAATCCGCTGATGCACCAGCGGCAGCCACCCGGCATCGGCGGGCGAATCCGCCGCGAGGTCGCGCCAGTCCTTGAGCGCGCCCTTGGCGTCGCCCTGCTGCATCTGCGCGAGCGCCAGGTAATAGCGCGACCGCGGGGCGGTTGCCGGGTCGTGCATCCCGGCTTCGAACGCCGCGCGCGCCGCCGGCGTGACAGTCCCCCCGGCCGCCAGCACCAGGGCCTCGCCCCAATCGCCTGATATGTCCGCGCGATGCCCGGACAGATCGACCGCATGGCGGTAGGCTTCGGCAGCTTCCTGGTAACGCCCGAGGCTCAGCTCCGAGCGGCCGAGCAATAGCCAGCCGGTGAGGTCTTCGGGGTGCGTTTTCAAATACGCGCCCAGCCGCGCGACCGCCTCGTTCATGTCGATGTGGGCGGGATTTGCGGCGACCGGCAGTGCGCTTGCAGCTTTGCGCTCGGCGAAAGGCTGATCCGGCAGGGACGGGGAGCCGAGCTGCCAGTACAGCATCCAGGCGGCGACCGGCAGCAGCAGGATCGCCAGCATCGCCGCCGCCACCGACTTTGGGTCGGCGGCGATTTCGCCTGCGGTCGGCTTCAGCGCGAGGATGCGGCGAGCGATCTCGGCGCGCGCCGCTTCGGCCTGCTCGGCGGCCAGCACGCCGCGCGCGAGATCGCGCTCGACCTCGGCCAGCTGGTCGCGGTAGACCGCCAGGTTGTAGGCGTCGCGCGAGGTCGGGGCGCGTCGGCGCAGCAGCAGCGGCACGAGCAGCATTGCCAGCGCGAGCGAAGTCATCCCCAAGAGCGCGACGGCGAGCCCGATGCTCACACCTGTGTTCCCTCGCCGAGGACGGAAGCGAGATTCCGGCGTTCTTCGGCGCTCAACGGCGGGGTCGGCGGCGCTTCCGGGCGGCGGTAAAACCTGAGGGCCGCAATCCCGCCGAGCAGCAGGACCACGACCGGCCCGCCCCACAACAAGAGCGTCGCAATTTCGAACGGCGGGCGGAGCAAAACAAAATCGCCATAGCGCGAGCGGATATAGGCGATGACTTGGTCATTGCTGTCGCCCGCCGCGATGCGCCGGCGCACCAGCATGCGCAAATCATGCGCCAGAGCGGCCTCGGAATCCTCGATCGACTGGTTGCGGCAGACCAGGCAACGCAGTTCGCTGCCCACCCGCTCCGCCCGCGCTTCAAGCCCCGGATCCGACAGCATCTCGTCGGGCTGCACGGCATAGGCCGGCCCCGCCGCGAAAACGATCATAGCCAGAGCCAAGGACGCCAGGGCCGCGCGCGCCGCTTGCAGCGGCGACGTGCGTCCTTCGAGGCGAAAGTTTGTGCGACCCATAAACCTACGTCATCCTGCGGAGGCCGCGAAGCGGGCGTCTCGAAGGACGCGCAGTTGCATCTCCAAGACGCGGGTCCGCATCATCGCTCGAGCCTGGCGACCAGCGGCAGGATCGTGTGCGCGACATCGGCCTCGGTCAGCGGTCCGACATGCTTGTAGCGAATGCGCCCGGTGCGATCGACGATGAAGGTCTCGGGCACGCCGTAGACGCCCCAGTCGATGCCGACCCGCCCGTCATCGGCGCCGATCCTGGTATAGGGGTTGCCGAGCGCGGCGATCCAGGCGAGCGCGGTATCCCGCTTGTCCTTGTAGTCGATGCCGTAGATCGGCACGCGCTTGGCTCGGGCGAGTGCATTCAGCACCGGGTGCTCTGCGCGGCATGGGGTACACCACGAAGCAAAGGCGTTGACGAGGCTGACATGCCCCTGCAGATCGGCCGAGGAAAACCCCTGCGTTCCCTGCGCCAGCGGCGGCAGCTTGAAGCGCGGCGCCGGCTTGTCGATCAGCGGCGAGGGCAGCACCATCGTGTCGATGCCGAGCCCGAAATAGAACCCCGCCACGAGCACCGCGAACACCGCGCCGGGCAGCAGATAGACCCAACTCCGCCGGTTCATTCGGCGGCCTGGATCCCAGCCGCGGCAACCGGCCGCGCGCGCCGCGGTGCGCCGATCCGATGGCGCCGGTCGGTCAGCGAGACCAGCCCGCCCAAGGCCATCGCCGCCGCGCCGAGCCAGATCCACGGCACCAGCGGGTTGTAATAGAGGCGCAGCACGTAGCCGCCCTTGCCGTCGGGATCGCCGATCACGACGTAGACATCGGCCAAGAGATTGGTGCGGATCGCCACTCCGGTCGCGGCCCCGTCCTCGGCCGTGTAGAAGCGCTTATACGGATGCATCGCGGCGATTTCGCTGCCGCCCTCCAGCAACCGCATGTCGGCGCGGGTTTCGGTATAATCGGGCCCGCGGACCTCGCGGACCCCGTCGAAGGCAATCCTGTAGCCGGCCAATTCGAAGGATTGGCCGGGGCGGCCGCTGACGACCCTCTGCTCGGTCCACGCATTCGAGCCGGTGATCCCGGCGATCACCACCGCCATGCCGGCATGGGCGAAGGTCATGCCCCAGGCGGCGCGCGGCAGGTGCAGGGCCCGGCGCAGCACACTCGGCAGCGGCTCGGCGAACAGGCGCGCCCGCTCGGCCAACTCGGTGAGCGTCGCGGCGAGCAGCCAGGCCGCCAGCGCCAGGCCGCAGGCGGCGCCAATCGATCGCGCCCCGGTCGCCATCAGCGTCACCAGCGCCGCCGCCGCAGTCGCGACGAACGCCCATTTGAGGCGGCTCAGTGCCGCGACGAGGTCGCCGCGCTTCCACGGCAACATCGGTCCAACCGCCATCGCGATCAACAGCGGGATCATGATCGGCACAAAGGTCATCCGGTAAAAGGGCGGGCCGACCGATACCGTCTGATGCGTGACGACATCGAGAAACAGCGGATAAAGCGTGCCGATCAGCACCGTCGCCGCCGCCGTCGTCAGCAGCAGATTGTTCAACAAGAGGCCGCCTTCGCGCGAGATCGGCGCGAACAGGCCGCTGCCGGCAAGCAGCGGCGCCCGCCAGGCGAACAGAATGAGCGCCCCGCCGGTATAGAGGCTCAGCATGAGCAGGATGAAGACGCCGCGCCGCGGGTCGGAGGCAAACGCGTGCACCGAGGTCAAGACACCGGAGCGCACCAGAAAGGTGCCGAGGAGGCTCAGCGAAAAGGTCAGGATGGCGAGCAGGATGGTCCAGGTTTTGAGCGCCTCGCGCTTCTCGACGACGATCGCCGAATGCAATAGCGCGGTGCCGACCAGCCACGGCATGAACGAGGCATTCTCGACCGGGTCCCAAAACCACCAGCCGCCCCAGCCGAGCGTGTAATACGACCACCAGCTGCCCATCGCGATGCCGGCGGTCAGGGCGCACCAGGCCGCCAAAGTCCACGGGCGGACCCACCGCGCCCAGGCCGGATCGACCCGCCCCTCGATCAGCGCGGCAATGGCAAAGCAGAACGAGATCGAGAACCCGACATAACCGAGATAGAGGCAGGGCGGGTGAAAGGCGAGGCCGCGATCCTGCAATAGCGGATTGAGCCCGGCGCCGTCGGCGGGGACCGGCGACAGCCGCTGGAAGGGGTTCGAGGTCAACAGGATGAAGAGCAGAAAGCCGACCCCGATCATCGCCTGCACGGCAAGGACGCGCGCCCGCAATGCCGGCGGCAGGTTATGGCCGAAGGCGGCTACCGCGGCGCCGTATAGCGCGAGGATGAAGACCCACAGCAGCATCGAGCCTTCGTGGTTGCTCCACACCCCGGTCAGCTTGTAGAGCAGCGGCTTCATGCTGTTGGAGTTCGCCGCGACATTGGCGAGCGAAAAGTCGGAGACCGCATAGGCGTGCATCAACGCGAAAAACGCGGTCCCGACGAAGAGGAACTGGGCGAGCGCCGCCGGCCGCGCCCAGGCGGTCAACGCCGCGTTGTTGCGCGCCGCGCCAATGAGCGGCACCACGGCCTGCAACGCCGCAATGCACAGCGCGAGCACCAGAGCGAAATGCCCGGCCTCGTCGATCATGGCGGGCCCCGGGCTGGATCAAGGCGGAAAACGAACCGCGTCAACGCGAAATTCATTGAGGGATCGCAATGCCGTAGCTTCGTCGCCGGCCACAAGGGCCAACTGTATTATACCACGATCGACGGCAACGCCCGGCGCAAACCGGCGCGTGCAACTCTTCGCGTTATCCTTCTCCGCAGGGTGGAGGAGCGGGCTGCAGCCGCCTCAGGCGGCGCGACGCGCGGCGGGACGGCGATCTGCCGCGCGACGCCGGTGTACGGCCTCGGCCATGACCGCGGGCGTCGGGCGATGCGGGACCTCCGCCTCCATATCCATCAGCCGGCGCAGTTGGCCGCGGCCCCGCGACAGGCGGGAGCGAACGGTGCCGACCGGGATCCGGAGGATCAGCGCGACCGCCTCGTATCGCATGCCTTCGAGACCGACGAGCAGGATCACCTCGCGCTGTTCCTGCGGCAGTCTGGCAAGCGCCCTGTCGAGGTCGCGCAGCTGAAGCACGGCGTGCGCGCTGGGTTGCACGGTCAGCCCCGACGCCATCTCGTCAACCGCGACGTTGACGCCCTCGCGCACCGAGCGTCGCACATCATTGACATGCTGGTTGTGCAGGATCGTGAACAGCCAGGCCCGCAGATCGGTGCCGGGCTGCCAGAGATGCTGTTTGGCGACGGCCCGGGTCAGGCCGCTCTGGACGAGATCGTCGGCTCGGGCGACATCGCGGGTCAGCGCGCGCGCATAGCGCCGCAGCCGCGGGATCTCCGCTCCGAGCAGTCGAGCGAAATCGTTCATCGGAAAACCTCATCGTTGCTGTCGCACTCTCGAAGGCCGAGTTCGACCGATAAGGCAGGATAGGGGGACGATGTAACGCTATGATGTACCGTGAATCTCGGCTCGGTAAAATGTTGTAACTGTTTGCCGGCTGCGGCGTCCGGCCGGTGAAGGGGCGGACCGGTTTGTAAACGGCCATCGCGGATAAATTTGCTCCGGCCCGATCGATCTTGTTTAGATTGGCGGCATGACCCACCTCGAGTGCGATGTGCTGATCGTGGGTGCCGGCGGCGCCGGGATGTATGCCGCGATCGCCGCGTCGCGCGCCGGGGCAGGGCAGGTGCTGCTCGCCGACAAGAGCCTCGTCGGCCGCGGCGGCGCTACGGTAATGGCGCAGATGACGGTGGCGGCGGCGCTCGGCGAGGAATGCCCTGACGATTGGACCGCGCATCTCGACGACACGCTCGCCGCCGGCCGTGGCCTCTGCGATGAGAACCTCGCCGCGCTGCTCTGCCATGAGGCGCCGGCGCGGATCCGCGAGATGGCGGAGTGGCGGGTCGGCTGGGCATGCCGCGCCGACGGGCATATCGCCCAGGTCAGCGCGCCCGGCCACTCGCGGCCGCGCTGCTGCTATGTCGATTTTCTCAACACCGGCCCGGCCGTCGCCGCGACGCTGCGCCGACAGATCGCGCATCTCGCCGCGATCCGCCGGGTCAGCAATCTGAACGTCACCGACATCGTCACGCTCGATGGTGCGGTGGCCGGCGCGGTGGCGCTCGACAGCGCCAGCGGCACGGCGGTGACGATCGCCGCTACGGCGGTGATCATCGCCGCTGGCGGCCTGACCCGTATTTTCCGTCGCAACAGCGCCTCCGCCAATATGGGCGGCGATGGTTATGCGCTGGCGCTCGCGGCGGGGGCCGATCTGGTCGATATGGAGTTCGTGCAGTTCTTCCCGATCGGCCACCTGGCGCCGCGCCTGGTCGGCATGGACCCGATCATGTGGGACCCGTTCCGCTACAAGCTGGGCGGCCGGCTGCTCGACGGCAATGGGCGCGAGTTCCTCGCCGATTACGGCAGCGACGAGACGAGCGGGTACACGACGCCGCGCGACCTTGCGACCTACGCGATCGGGAAGGAGGTCGCGGCGGGACGCGGTTCGCCGCACGGCGGCGTCTATCTGTCCTTCGCCCATGTGCCGCGGAGCGCGCTCAACGCCGCCTTCGGGCCGGTCATCGCGCGGCTGGCGAAGAACGGCATCGATCTCGGGCATATGCCGGTCGAGGTCGCGCCGATCGCGCATTACCACATGGGCGGAATCGCCGTGGACGAGCGGATGGCAACCCGCGTGCCCGGTCTCTACGCTGCGGGTGAGGCGGCGGGCGGCGCCAATGGCGCCAACCGGCTGTCGGGCAACGCAATTCCCGAAGCGTTGGTGTTCGGCGAGCGCGCCGGGCAAAGCGCTGCCGCCTATGCCGCAAGGCGCTCGCCCATGTGGCGTCGCCAGTCCGCGGCCGCGGCCGTCGAGCGCATCCGCCGCCTCTCGGAGGGCCGCCGCGGCGCTGTCAGCCCGGCGTCGCTGCTCGACGAACTGCGCGAGCTGATGTGGACCGAGGTCGGCCCGCTACGCACCGCCGCCGGTCTCGCCCGCGCCGTCGCCCGGCTCGCGGAAATTGGGGCGGCCTTGCGCGAGGCGGCGATCGCGCCGGGCCTGGTGTTCAACCCGACGCTCGCGGACTGGTTCGAGGCGCGCGCGAGCCTCGTTGCCGCCGAAGCCGTGGCGCGGGCGGCCGTGGCGCGCCGGGAGAGCCGCGGCGCGCATCAGCGCGAGGATTTTCCCGAAACCGACCCCGCCTGGGCGCGACCCCAGCTTGTGTCAATGGCGCGCGACGGCACGCTTGCCGCGGGTTTCGCGCGATGACGGCGCGGACAACGCGACTGCGTGTGCGCCGCGGCACCGTCGGCGAACCGGCGCGTTACGAGGAATTCGCGGTGCCATTCGAGGACGGCGCGACGGTCCTCGATGCGCTGATCTGGATACGCACGCACCGCAACTCGTCGCTGGCCATCCGTTACAGCTGCATCAGCGCGAATGTGTGCAAGGAATGCACGATCGCGATCGACGGTGCCGTCGATTATGCCTGCACCACCCGGCTGCGTCCCGACGCGGCGATCACGCTCGACCCGTTGCCCGGCAAGCCGGTGCTGCGCGATCTGGTCAGCGAGACGCGGTCGCCGCGCGAGCGGGTGAAATAGCCGTGTCCGGCACTACCGAACCGGCGTGCGTTCTATTGCAAAAGTTGCAAATGTGCTAATGCTGGGTGCTTTTCAGGGAGGGGCAACCGAACAATGGCCAAGACGGCTTTTAACCAACTGCAGGAACAAATCGAAGCGGTCAGCCGTGAGGCCTTTGCAGCGGGATACGCGGCGGCGATGCAAACGATCCGCGAATTCGCGGCGAGGCCGGCGCCCGGTGCCGAGCCGGTCGCCGCTGCCCGGCCTCGGGGCCGGCCGCGTTCAGCCGCGCCGGCCCCATCGCCGCCGCCGGCCCGGCAGCGCCAGCCTCGCGCTGCGGCCAGACCGGTGCAGAGGGCCGGCCGGGCGCCGGCAAAGCGACCGCAGCGCGGTACCAATGCGCGGCTCGTCGAAGAGGTTCTGCAATCGAATGCGCCGCATGCCCTGCGCCCGGCCGAGATCCGCAGGGCGGTGCAGCGCGACAAGGGCGTGGCGATGGCGTTCACCTCGATCCGCCATGCGCTCGGCCAGTTGGAGGAGCGCCGCACCGCCGAGCAGGTCGCCGACAGCAAGAGCTGGCGTTACCGCGCCAACGCCGCATCCGCCTCGGGCTGACAAAACACGCCCTCTCCCGCGGTGCGGGAGAGGGTTATTCCTCAGGCCGCCTGGCGCGGCCGATAGATCGCCGTATGCGCGATATGGGCGATCGGCACCGTCTCGTTGGCGAGGACCAAGGCGTCGATGTCGACGAAGCGATGCCCCTTGTGTTCGTAATTGCCGGTGACCTGGGCGCGTACCGACAGCGTGCTGCCGACCGGCACCGCCGCGAGATGCTGTATCCGGCTGCCGGTATGGATCCACGGGCCGAGCAGGACGTTGCGGCTCAGCACGAAATTGCAGGCGCGCAAAATATCGCGCGGATGCAGCAAGCCTCCTGCGGCGTAGATCGGCGCGCTTTCATGCAAATCGGCGAGGTAGCGGGCTGCCATTTCCGCAGTGATCCTGTAGGGGTCGAGGCCGAGCCAGGTGTCGACCGCGAGCGAGACCTCGTCGGCCGGCGGGCGTTCGGCGCGTTGCGGCACCTTGCGGAACCGATCGAGCGAGGGGACCGCCGGACGCGCCGCCGGCAAAGCCGCCCGGCCGGTGGCGCAAGCCTCGCCGCGGCTGTCGACTGAAATGTCGAGTGCGCCGCCATTCTCGCTCGCGGTGACGGTCGCCGCGTCGCCATCGTAGACCGGCTTGAAGAAGCGGCACTCGGCTGTGCCATGCTCCAGCCAGGCGCGGCCCCAGCGCAGCACCGGCAGATGCGTCATATAGCCGTACACGTCGACCCCGGGCACCAGACCGCCGCCGAAACCGAAGCGGCGGGCGGTGGCGTCGTCATGGATCTTGTTCTCCGAATCATGGGCGGTGTTGTAGGCGGAGACCCGATAGGGGCCGAGAAACTCGCTCGTCATCGCTGCCTCGCATCAAAGACGGTGATGGACCCAGAGGTTGGGCTCGACATAGACGGCATGGTCCTGCTCCAGCGACACATGGACCGGAGACAGAGCGCCCGGGACGACGATATCGCCGCTGCGCTCGAATTCCATGCCGGTCCAGCGCGACCATTCGGCCAAGGTGCCGGCGATGACCATGCTGTATGGCGCGATCTTGACGATACGCCCGCCGCCGCGCACATGCGTGCGCAGCCACGAATCATATGGCAAGCCGTCGTCGCTGTTGCGCGCCACGTACTCGGCAAACGGGACGAATGGTTCGCGGTGCTTGTCGCTCGGGCGCAGCGGCGCGTAGAGATCGCCAAAGCCGCGCTCCCACATATTTGCGATCATCGCCTCCAGCATCAGTTGCGCGATGCCGCGCCCGCGATAGGGCGGCAGCACGGTGATCTCCAGCGCGCTGACGACGGTCGGGCGGCGCCCGGCACGCCAGTCCGCATCGGCCCAGCGGATCACCTGATCCCAGCCGCCGAGGGGGAGTTCGTTGCGTCCGGCCGTGCCGTCGCGGAACGCAAGCGGCACGCTGAAGCCGCGCGCGATCGTCCGATCAGGCTCGTCGCGGTCAACCGCGACGAGGGCGAAGTCGAGGTAGCGGTCGAGCGCGCTGTCCGCGTAGTAGAGCCAGGCCGTCGGATCATGCCGCATGAATTCGGGCCACGCGGCGGCGAACTCGGCGGAAAACAGCTGCGGGCGCAGTTCGGGCCGCTCGGCGAGCGTCGCAACGGCAAGCCGCTTGGCAGAAAACCTTGCGGCGATGGTCACGGTATCCCGGCTGTTAACCGGCTGCATCGCCAACCCGCGTGCTTCGAGACGTGCCCCGGCTTTCGCCGGGTCGCTCCTCAGCATGAGGTTGATTTGTGGATGGCATAACAGAAGATCCTCATCCTGAGGAGCGCCCGGAGGGCGCGTCTCGAAGGACGCACGCCTGCAATCCGGCAGCCTTTGGCGGCTATTTCTGCTGGTCGCGGTCGAGTACCGCCTGGATCTTGGCCGGGTCGACGTTGAGCGGCGGGATCTTGGCGCGCTCGACCTGCAAGAGCCCGCCGACCCGGCTGTCCCGCGTTGCCCAGCCGCGGTTCATCGCCTCGGTCAGTTCTTCGAGCGCGAGGTTGGCGAGCCGCATCGGCACTCCGACCTCGCGCCCGAGCCCGACGGCGAGCGACACGTCCTTGTGCAGGAGGCGCAGCGCGAAATCGGCGGGGTCGTAGCTGCTGCTGAGGAATTTTCCCAATCGGTCGAAGGTCCGCTGGCGCCCGGTCGCGCCCTGCCGCACCGCCTCCCATAATTCGAGCGGGTCCACCCCGGCCTTGATCCCCATCGTCATGACCTCGGCGAGCGCCACGCCGACGACCGCGCTGGTGCAATTGTGTACCAGCTTGGCGATCGTGCCGGCGCCGATCGGGCCGATATAGCGCGCCTGGTCGCCCATCGCGTCGAGCACGCTTTTGTGGCGGTTGAACTGCTGCTCGTCACCGCCGACCCAGATCGCCATCTTGCCGCTGGCAGCGCCGCCCGGGCCGCCGCTGACCGGCGAATCGAGCATGTAGAAGTTCTTCTCGGCGAAGGCGGCGTTGATCTTGCGCACGACCGCCACCGAGTTGGTCGACATGTCGAAAAACGCGGTATCCGGCCGCATCCCCTCGATCAGCCCGTTGGGGCCGAGCGCCACCGCCTCGACATCGGCGGGGACCGGGAGCGAGGTGAAGATCACCTCGGAGGCTTCGGCGACCTGGCGCGGCGAATTGGCCCAGACCGCGCCTTTCGCCAGAAACGGTTCGGCCGCGGCGCGGTTGAGGTCGTGGACGGTGAGCTGATGGCCGGCCTTCTGCAGATTGGCCGCCATGCCCTTGCCCATCATGCCGAGCCCGATGAAACCGACTTTCATTTTCTCTCTCCGCCTCAGTGCTGGCTCCTCTCCCGCGGTGCGGGAGAGGGATTTCAGTCCCCGCGATGGCGCAGCTGATTATTCACCGCGCGGTCGCCGCCAAGCCAGCGCGCGAGTTCGCTGTGCGCATCGGCGCGGCGCAAGGCGTCGATCTCGGCAACATCGGGCGGATCGCAGGTGAATTCGAGGATCATGCCGTCCGGCGACATCGTGTAGATCGACTTGCAATAGCCGTGATCGGTCTCGCGGAATTTTTCGCCGGCGGCGTTGAGCCGGGCTTTCAGCTCGGCATAGGTCTCGTCGCTGGCCTTCAACGCGATGTGATAATGGCTGCCGACCTTGGGCGGCTCCTTCGCCTGGGTCAGCTGGTACATCTCCTCGTCGGCGAACTGGAAGAAGGCGAGCGCGCCGCCGTCTTTCAGGCCGAAGAAGGTATGGCAGAACTCGACCTCGCGGCCGAGATCGGCGCGGTAGGTCTTCTCGCACCACGTCGCGACCAAGGGGATGCCGAGCAGGTCTTCGAGGAAATGGCGATTGGCCTCGTGGTCCTTGACCACATAGGCGTTGTGATGGAGGCGCAGCGGCAATTCCGCCAGCAGCGTCGCTTCTCTCGGGGCGGTTCTCTCGATCGTATCCATGGCGGCGCCTCCCTCGATCGCGCGTTCAGTCGGTTGGACCTCCGGCGAAGCATAACGCAAAATAGCCCGCTGCCGACCGAGATTGAGCGGGCAAATTCCCTGCTAGCAGGGAGAAATTTGTCTCTGTTGACTCTAACGCCTTGAAATCGCGTGGTTTCGCATGCGATTTGCCGTACCGTGGCAGGGAATTTTTGGCCGGCTTGCAGGGAGTTTCCGATGCCACGCAGGGAATTTCGAGCGCACCGATCAGCGAGAGATCCCACCGCCATTTCTCATCGTAATATCGGCTGGTTGCCCGGAACAAATGGGGGTCGCGAGCCGGCTCAGCAAGCCGCGGCGTCGGGCAAATACCGGGGGTCATTCGCCGGCCAGATCGCGCCGCCTCAGCTCACGTCGCCGACCTGACCGCGCCGCTTTGGTGCAGGAGGGCGACCTCGTCGGCCGAAAAGCCCCAATCCTTGAGCACCGCGCCGGTGTGCTCGCCGATCCGCGCCGGCGGGCGCTGGACATGGGAGGGCGTGCCCAAAAAGCGCGGCGCCGGGGCCGGCTGGGCGATCCCGTCGATCTCGACAAAGCTCTCGCGATGGACGTTGTGCGGGTGCGACAGCGCCTCCGACATGCGCAAGACCGGGGCGAAGCAGATGTCGGTCTGCTCCATGATCTGGGTCCACTCGGCGCGCGTCTTGGTCTTGAAGATGCGCGCGAGCCGCGTTTGCATGTCGGGCCAGGTGGCGCGGTCGGTCTGCTCCGGCAGGCTTTCGCCGGCAAGCCCGGTGTGCTGCAAGAGCAGCGCATAGAATTGCGGCTCGATCGACCCGACCGAGACGTACTCGCCGTCCCTGGTCTCGTAGACGTTGTAGAAATGCGCGCCGCCATCGGTGCGGTTCCTGCCGCGTTCTTCGTTCCAGGCGCCGGCAGCCAGCGCCCCGTACATCATCATCATCAGCGAGGCCGAGCCCTCGACCATCGAGCAGTCGATGACCTGGCCCTTGCCGGTGGTGCGGGCGCTGATGATGCCGGCCAAGACGCCCATCGCCAGATAGAGCGCGCCGCCGCCGAAATCGCCGATCAGATTGAGCGGCGGCACTGGCGGTCCGCCCGCCTCGCCGATCGGATAGAGCGCGCCTGACAGGGCGATGTAGTTGATGTCGTGCCCGGCGGTATGCGCGATCGGGCCGTCCTGGCCCCAGCCGGTCATGCGGCCGTAAACCAGCTTCGGGTTGCGCGCGAGGCAGATGTCGGGGCCGAGGCCGAGCCGCTCCATGACCCCGGGGCGAAACCCCTCGACCAGCGCGTCGGCCCGGTCAGCGAGGCGCAGCGCTGCCGCGACCCCGGCCGGGTTCTTCAAATCGACCGCGATGTTGCGACGGCCGCGCTGCAACAGGCCGAAGCGCGGGTCCTCGCCCTCGCGGCCGATGTCATGCCCGACACTGGCGGCGCGGTCGAGGCCCGGACCACCTCGGCGCCCATATCCGACAAGAGCATCGCGCAAAACGGCGCCGGGCCGATGCCCGCCAGCTCGACGATCCTGACCCCCTCAAGCGGTCCCATAAGTTACTGCAGCCGGGCGATGCCCAGCGCGGCGCCGAAGCGGGTCGCGCAATCCTGCGGGTTGCCGTATTTGCGGTGCACCGCGGTGTGGTGGGCGCAGGCAAGCAACAGCCGGTCGCGGTCCCAGCCCTGGTTCTTGCCATAATCCTCGATGAGGACCTGGCCGATCTCCTGGTTGTGCGGGTCGTTGCCCATGCGCGAGGCGAGCAATGCGAGCCGCGTGACCAGCGGCTTCTTGTCGGCGCCGCTCTCGATATAGGCCTGCGTCCAGGCGGTGCTGTCCGGCCCGTTGAGACCCAGGACGGCGTCGTCGACCCGCTCCAGGATCTGTTCCGGCGTCAGCTTGTCGGCGCCGCTCGCGGCGCGGATCTCGGTGGGTTCGGCATCGCCGATCCCCTTCTGGTGCCAGGCGGCGCGGTTGACGTACGAGGCCGCGAGGTAAAGCAGCTTCAGCTGGTGCTTGTGCTCGAAATTGTCGAAGAACCAGGCGAGCGTGTTGAGGTATTCGAAGCAGTGCTGCGGCAATGAGAAGTTGTTGACGCCCTTGGTTTCGAGGATCACCCGGGCGTCGGCGAGCTGCAGCGCGTCGAGGATGCGGCGCGGGCTCTTACCCGCTTCGAGGTACCTTGACAGCAATTCGAGGAAGCCGGGCTCCGGCTGGCGGATCAGCGCGTCTTCGAGGGCCTGGGCTTCGTCCCGGCTCAGCTTCGCCTTGTTGTTGGCGAGGATCGCCAGTCTTCGGGCGAGGCGCCGCCATAGGGGATCGCCGACACTGTCGCTTTTTCGAGGAAGATCTTGATGACGTTGCAGGCCATCTCGTAGGTCGAGTACCAGCGCGGACCCACCGCGATGTCGAGCGCGCCGGCATAGACCACATCGTGCGCGTTGTCCCAGCCGAGCGCGTTGCCGAGCTCAATCGTGGCGCGGGCGCGGAACGCCTTGTGGCCGGTCGTGTAGGAGCGGTTGTAGAGCGCCCGGTCCTGCACATCCATGAGGCCCGCATGGCAGAGCTGGGCGAGCACCGCTTGGCGCTCGGCCGGGTTCGCCAGGAGGCCGAGGAACACGCGATAGGCGTCGATGACGTTGCCGCGCTCTACCAGCGTCATCCAGTGGTCGAGGCGCTCCTGCAACGGGCCGTCGAGATGTTGCGGCTCCTGGTCGGGCCACACGATTTCCGGCATCGGCGGCGGGCCGGGCGGCATCGACCAGCCGGGCGCGCGGGCGTAGTGGCCGGGCGCCTTCAGGATCTTCTGGTTCCAGATGTCGAGCCCGGTGGGGATGTACCAGATGGTTTGCGCGAGCGGCAGCGCGGCGCAGTCCGCGGGCACGAGGCGGGTCAGGTTAAGCGCGGCGCGCGCCGACAAGAGGCAATGGTCGTTGTTGACGAAATTGACGTAGCCGTCGTCGATCCGCTCGTGATAGGGGACATGCGTATAGGGCGCGTGGATGCGCACCGCCTCGCCGACGATCTCGGTCATCGGCCGGTGCCGCCGCACCAGATCGTAATAAACCTCGCTCGCCCCCTGCTGGTCGCGCGCCAGAATGCGATCCTCCAACTTGCCGTAGAGCGCCTCCGGTTTCGGGGCGTTGCTGATCGCGGCCTGGACGTCATTGGGCATGTCGTTGAACTCCTTTGTCAACCGGCCGGCCTTCGGCGGCAGCAGGCGGCCTGAACATCGTTCACGATAACCCCGAACCCGGCGGCGCAGCAACGCCGGCGGGCCGCAACGCGACGAATGTGCTGGCTGTCATGCGCGGTTCGTATGGCCCCGCCAATGGCCTCAGCTGCGGACTGTCTCGGTCGGCGGCAGGTGGTGTTTGCCGAGCGGGACCACGGTGCTGGCCTGCGGTCCTTCAGCGCTTTCCGAGTGCTGCGCGACAAAGCGCACCTCGGTGCCGATCGCCAGCCTGTCGAAGGCGCCATCGGCAACGCTGTTGCGGTGGAAGTAGATCTCGTCGCCGGTGGCGGTCGCGATGAACCCGCAATCGCGCTCGGGCATCAGGCGCGCGATCCGGCCGTGATCGGGCACGGCGTGCGATTTTGCCTCGCCGCGGCTCCGCCGCGCGTGGTCTTCGAGCAGACGGCGCGCGCTGTCGAAGGCGTCGCGCACCGCGACATGCGCATCCTCATGCGCGTGGCTCGCGCCGGAGTCGCGCCCGACGACGATCTCGTGGCCGGGAATCGCGAGATCGATATGGACCTCAAACAGATTGCCCTGCTGGTGGCGCCGATTGGCGGGCTCGACGACGACGCGGCACGAGGTGATCCGGTCGAAGAACTGGTCGAGCTCTTCGGCCCGTTGGCGGATGCGTGCTTCCAGCGCGGGCGAGGGCTCCATGTGGCGGAACGTGATCTGTAGCGGCGACTGCATCTTGTGTCTCCTGCCGTGAAAGGCATCAGGCTAGGCGATCGCGAGCCGGACGGGATTGATCCAGCGCAATCCGAGACGCCGATATCCTGTCAACATCTGCGGGCAGGAAACATTCACGGCGGCGTGGCTTCGGCCGCCCGCCACAGGCGGATTTCCCGGATCAGCGCCTCGACCGCGGCTGAGGCGAAGCCGAGCGAGGCTTCGTCCGCGAGACGACCGTCGCGGATCTTGCTTTCGATCGCGGAGATGATGACCTCGCGCGCCAGCGCGATGCGCGACAGGCACGAAGCGAGCGCGACCCGCATGTGCTCGAGGCAGCGCGCGCCGCCCAATGGCCCGCGCGAGGTTGCCATGATCGCCACCGGCTTGTAGGCCAGCACCGATTGGAAGGCCGGGCGCGAGGCCCAGTCGATGGCGTTTTTGAGGACGCCCGGGATGCTGTGGTTGAATTCCGGCGCACACAGCACGAGCCCGTCGGCATCGGCGATGTCGGCGAGCAGCTTTTTCACGATCGGTGGCCGCTTGTCGCCTTCGAAATCCTGGTTGTAGAGCGGGACCGGCGCCAGATCGTAGAGAAAGAGATCGGCGCGGCCGGCAAACCTCTCGCGCAATGTCGCGAGGACCGCGTTGGAATAGGAACCGGCGCGCAGGCTGCCGGACATGCCAATGAGGCGCAGCGGCGTTTCGTCGTCCGACATGCTGTTGTTCCGATCTGGCAAAGTTCCTGCGCGGTCATAGCGAAAGCGGCTTGTCGCTGGCAACATTCTCCGGCCCCCGCACAGGCATAATATGCGACCATGCCGGCGATGAAGCTCACCCCGTCCCGCCGCGGGCTGGTCCCGCCCTTTATCGCGATGGATGTGCTGCGCGCCGCCAACGCGCGCGAGTCCGCCGGCCATTCGGTCATCCATCTCGAAGTCGGCCAGCCCGGCAGCCCGGCGCCGGCGGCGGTGCTCGACGCGGCGCGTGCGGCGTTGGCGCAGGACCGCATCGGCTACACCGATGCGCTCGGGATCCCGCCCCTGCGCGAGGCAATCGCGCGGCATTACCGCGACATCTACGCCGTCGCCGTCGATCCTGGCGAGATCGTCGTCACCACCGGGTCGTCGGCGGCGTTCCAGCTCGCCTTCCTCGCCGCCTTCGAGCCGGGACAGCGGGTTGCGCTCGCGGCGCCCGGCTACCCCGCCTATCGCAACATCCTTTCGGCGCTCGGCCTCGAACCGGTCTTGATCGAGGTTGGCGAGAATGCGCATTACCAGCCCAATCCGGAATTGCTCGCCGAGGCCGGCGACCTCGCCGGGCTGATCGTCGCCAGCCCGGCCAACCCGACCGGCACGATGATCCCGGAGGGCGACCTCGCGCGGCTCGCCGCCTGGTGCCGCGACAAGGACATCCGCCTCGTCTCCGACGAGATCTATCACGGCATCACCTATGAGAGCGCGCCGCAGACCGCGCGGGCTTTCGGCCGCGAGTTCGATCGTGGTCAACTCGTTCTCGAAATATTACAGCATGACCGGCTGGCGGCTCGGCTGGATGGTGGTGCCGCTCGACCTCGCCCGCTCGATCGAATGCCTGGCGCAGAATTTCTACATCTCGCCGCCGGCATTGTCGCAACTCGCTGCGTTGCCGGTGTTCGATTGCCGCGCCGAGCTCGATGCCCATGTCGCGCGCTACCGCGCCAACCGCGACCTGCTGCTCGCGACGTTAGCGAAAGCGGGGTTGACCCGTTTTGCGCCGGCCGAGGGTGCGTTCTATCTCTATGTCGACGTCTCGGCATTGACCGGCGACAGCCAGGCATTCTGCCGCCTGATGCTGGACGAGACCGGGGTCGCGACGACCCCGGGCCGCGATTTCGACCCGATCCACGGCGACAGCTGGGTCCGCCTGTCCTTCGCCGGCTCGACCGCCGACATCGCCGAAGCCGCAAGCCGCCTCGCCCTCTGGCTGCCCAAGCCCGGATAGAGGGCGCAAACGGTGCGCAGAGCGACTATAAGCGGTTCAGCGAGATCGCTTTGCCTCACGAAAGGACACCGACATGCCGAGTTTTGAACACCACGGCGCACACATCTACTATGAGGAGTTCGGCCGCGGGTTTCCGATCCTCACTTTCGCGCCGGCCGGCCTCGCGTCGGTGATCGACGTTCTGGAGCCAGGCCTCAGCGCCGATCAACCCGACCACTGAGTGGGCGGCCAACTACCGCGTGATCGCGATGGATCAGCGCAACGCCGGCGGCCAGTCGCGCGCCCCGATCACCGCGAAGGACGGCTGGGATTCGTACACCTCCGATCACATCGCCCTGCTCGACCACCTGCGCGTCAACAAATGCCATCTCTACGGCCAGTGCATCGGCGGGTCGTTCATCATCAACATGCTCAAGCACCACCCCGAGCGCGTCGCCAGCGCCGTGCTGGCGCAGCCGATCGGCCGCGTCGGCGCCATGGCGCCCGGCCGCCCGGCCCGGTTCAACGCGTGGGCGGAGTCGCTCGAAAACCACCCGGAGGCCACCCAGCCGGTGCTCGACACGTTCTGTCACAACCTCTACGCCCCCGGCTTTGTCTACTGCGCCGACCGCGCCTTCGTGAAGACGATCAAGACGCCGTGCCTGGTTCTGGCCGGCAACGACGAGGCGCATCCAGGCCCGATCTCCGACGAGCTCAATCAGCTGCTGCCGAACTGCGAGTTCATCCGCGAGTGGAAGACCGGAGCGGCCCTCACCGCAGCGCGCGAGCGCGTCAAGGAGTTCCTCGCCAAGCACACGCCGTCGCGATAGCAAAAGCCTCCGGCGCGGGCAGGATGGCGGCATGAAGGCGACCGAATCCAGCGCCGGCGCCGCCGCGCCGGAACCGTCCGGGTCGCCCGCCGAATTGCGACTCGATCGGCAGCGGTCGGCCCTGACGATCGAGTGGGCGGACGGCACGCGCTCCCGGCTCACGGCTTCGGCGTTGCGCCAGGCGTGCCGCTGCGCCCAATGCACGGCGCGGCGCGCCGGCGGCAAGCCGGCGATCGATGCGGTGTCGGTCACCATCGCCGCGGTCGAGCCGATCGGCAGCTACGCGGTGAACATCGCCTTTTCCGACCGCCATGCGCGCGGCGTGTATCCCTGGGCCTTGCTGCGCGCCCTTGCGGTCACCCCCTGACCATCTGGAAAAGGAGGTCCGGCCGCTCGATGACGATGGTCTGCCGGGAGACGGAGATGATGCCCTTCTTCTGGAAGCGGTCGAGGGTGACCGTGACCCATTGCCGGGTCACGCCGACGATGGTCGCGAGCTGGTCGTGGGTGACCTTGCGCTCGACCACCAGCCGGTTCGCTTCGCGACGGCCATAGATCTCGCCGAGGATGATCAGCAACTGCGCCAATCGCTCGACCGCCGAGCGGGTGCCGAGCATCTGCACCAGCGCGGAATAGCATTTGCTCTTCGCCACCAGGCCTTCGACCAGGCAGATCGCGAATTGCGGCATGCGCTCGACCAGGCGGCGGATCGTGATGCCGCTCAAATAGAGCAGAATGCTGTCCTCGGCCGCGACCCCCGACCAGATGTGGATGCCGCCGCCAAACACCTCGGGCCCGCCGACGAAATGCCCTTTTGTCCAGTACGCCAAGGTAATCTCGCGGCCCGACGGTCCGGTGTAGTAGCTGCGTACGACGCCGGTCTCGATCAGGTAGATGCCCTCGTGCGGCGCCCCCTGACGAAAGACCGGCTCGCCGCGCGCCATCGAGACGACGCGGCCGAGCCGTCGCACGGCTGCGAGATCGACCGGCGACAGGCGTTCGAGAAAGCTCGCGCCGTCGTTGATCTCGCCGATGATCTCGCCGAGATAGAGGGCGGTCGGTGCCCTCGGCGCGGGGGCTTTGGCGGAAGCGGTCACGGCGCCTCTCTTCCGCAGGCCGAGACGTCGCCCGATTTGGCCGCCGGCCGCGGCAGGCTGGCGAGATAGAGGGCGAGCAGGTCGATGTCGCGATCGGGCAATTGCCGGGCCACGCGTTGCATGGCGCCCTCGCGATCGTTCGCGCGACGGCCGGTCTTGAAATCCTCGAGCTGTTTGGCGAGATAGCCGGCCGGCTGCGCCTCGAGACAGGGCGCCTCGAGGAAATGCTTCGGGTGCGCCCCATGGCAATTGGCGCAGGGCGGTACCCGGTCGGCCCGGCTGCCCTCCCCGAACAGATGCTGCGCGCGCGCGGCGCCCGCATGGTCGATCCCCGTCATCGGCTGCGCGGGCGGCGGCGGCAGTCTGGAAAAATAGGCGACGACCGAACCGAGCAAATCATCCGACATGTCGCGCGAGGAGGTGCCCATCTGGCCGTGGTCATTGCTGCGCCTGCCATCCCTGAAGTCGGCCATCTGCTTGCGCATATAAGCCGGCTTCTGGGCGGCAAGGCTGGGGAAATGCGGGTTCGGTGCGACGCCGTCGAGATCGTGGCATTCGCCGCACCCGTCCCACGGCTTCATGCCCTTGGTCACGATCATGTCGCCGCCGATGGCGTCCAGGGCGAGGGCCGGGAGGGATCCCGTAAGCAGCCCCAGGACCGGACCGCAAAATGCCAGGATCCAAAGTGGCGGCGGGCGACCCATGCGGGGGCAGGCGCTTCACCGGTTCTGCTGATCGAAGGCGCGCAGGCTCTCGGCGCGGATCTTGTCGAGGCATTGCCGTTTCAGCCGGATGAAGGAATCCTCCGTCGCGATCTCGGGCTGGCGCGGACGGGCGAGCGGCACGGCGAGATCGGCGATGATATGGCCCGGGCTCGCGCTCATGACCAGCACGCGGTCGGCGAGAAACAGGGCCTCGTCGATGTCGTGCGTCACAAACAGGACGGTGATCCCGAACTCGCCCCACAGGCGCAGCAGGTTTTCCTGCATCATCACCCGCGTCTGCGCGTCGAGCGCCCCGAACGGCTCGTCCATCAACAGGACGCTCGGATAGTTGGCGAGGGCGCGGGCGATCCCGACCCGCTGCTGCATGCCGCCCGACAGCTCGCCGGGATAACGCTTGGCGAAATGCGACAGGCCGACCATTTCGAGAAACGTGCGGGCGATCGCCTCGCCATCGCCCTTGCCGGCGACGCGCGGGCCGAACGCGACGTTGTCGAGCACGGTCTTCCACGGGAACAGCGAATATTGCTGAAACACCATCCCGCGATCGGGCCCCGGTTTGGTCACCGGTACGTCGTCGACCGTCACCTTGCCCTGCGATGGCAGCACATAGCCGGCGACGCAGTTCAAGAGGGTGGATTTGCCGCAGCCCGACGGCCCCAACAGGCAGACGAACTCGCCCGGCGCGATGTCGAGAGAGGTCTCGGCCACGGCGGTGTGCAGATTGGCGCCGCGGCCGAACGACACGGCGACGCGATCGATGACGATCCGCCCCTTGTCGGCATGGACAGGGGGCTTGCCGCTCGGCAGTGCGGCCCGGTTTTCGAGCTTGACGACTTGCGCAACCATCCGGGCCCTCTAGTGATCCTGGGTCGCGAGCCGCTGGGGGAACGCCGCCGGTTCGCGCGGCGGCCGCGGTACGCAGCGGCGCGCCAGGAGGACCGTCGTCACCAGCAGAACGGCAAAGCCCAACATCGTCAGGTCGCCGCCATAGGGCAGCAGCGCGTAGGCCGAGGATGTCTCGATCCCGATCAGCGACAGGCCGGTGACCCAGGTTGGCGTCGAGCAGCACGCCACCCAGGTCATCGTGATGTTGGCGGTGGCGACGCAGAGCGCGCCGACCCCGGTTGCCGCCGCCTCGGCGCCGCGCTCCGGCAGCGCGCACCGGGCACGCGAGCGCTGCAGCAGCAGGAGGCTGGTCGCGACCAGCGCAAACATCAGCATCGTCACCGCCAGGTGCGACGGGATGATCTCGAGGCTCCACTCGGCGATGCCGTGGCCGTAGTGATAATTGATCGCGCCGGTCTCGACGAGCCACTCGTCGGCGATGATCGGCGGCATGTCGGCAATCGCCGGCGTCGAGCGGATGATGCGCAGGACATTGGCCGGCCAGTCGTAGAAGGTGACGTAATTGGGCAGATGGCCGGTGCTGATCGACGCGCTGGTCAGTTGGCCGAAATAGTAGAACACGGTCAGGCCGAGCGTCAGGGAGAGCCAGACCCTGCGGTTCTTCGCGATCGTGTCGCGCAGCACCCACCAAATCGTCATCGCGTCCTCCGCTGCCAGGCGAGGAACGGCCAGGTCAACAGGCGCACCGCATAGGCCGACAACGTACCGAGCACGCCGATCATCAGCATGCCGACGACGATGTCGGGATAATTGATCAGCGAATAGGCATTCCAGGTGAAATAGCCGATGCCGTACTGGCCGCTGATGATCTCGCCGGCCAGGATGGCGAACCAGGCGACGCCCATGCCGATCGACAGCCCGGCGGCAATGCTGGGCAGCGCGGCAGGAATGACGACATGCCAGAAGATCTGGATGCGCCGGGCGCCCAATGACTGCGCGGCGCGCACCAATATCTCGGGCGTCTGCTCGACCCCGTGGATCGTGTTCAGCACGATCGGAAACAGCGCGCCGAGAAAGGTGATGTAGATGATCGAGGATTCCTCGGTCGGCCACATCAGGATCGCCAGCGGGATCCAGGCCACGGCCGGGATCGGCCGCAATAATTCGATGTAGGGGGTCAGGAAATCGCGGGCGAGGGGCGAGCGACCCATGACGAGGCCGAGAAAGATCCCGATAAACGCGGCGAGGCCGTACGCGGTGAGGATGCGCTCCATGCTGACCAGGATATGGATGTAGAATATCTTCTGGTGCAAATGCCGCCAGAACGCCTCGCCGACCGCGACCGGCGAGGGCACGTTGTCAAAGCGGATGTAGAAGTCGAGGTGGACGCGCACCGCCCAGTACCACAGCGCGATGGCGACCAGCACCGCGAGCACGCGCACGCCCCAGCTCCGCGCCTCTGCCAAGAGCCGGTCGCGCAGCGGGGACGCGTTTTCCGCCGGCGCCGGCAGGATAGCGGCAGGCTCGTCGGCATGGCCGAGATCGACGACCACCCCGCTCCCCCGACCGATCTCGATGCTCATCCGCTGATGCTCCGCGCCAAAACCCGCCGGCGGCCGCCGCTCACGCCGTCGTGCTGGCGACGGCCTGGTCGAAGCTCAGCACCTTGCCCTTGATGGAGGCCGCATAGGCCTCGGCCTCGGGCTTGCGCAGGAAGGCGGCGTAGCTGCCGTCGGGCGACTCGACGTAGAACCCGGAGTTGCCGAACATCTTGAGGCCGGTCTTCTGGTCGTAGACGTAGGTGGCGTTGAGCTTTGCCCCGGTCGCCTCGAAGGCGCCGACCGCCTTCAAAAAATCCTTGACGCTCGCATAGGTCTTGATCCCGTCGCGGGCATGCCAGATCTCGTCAGGCAGGCCCTTGTTGGCAATTTCCGGGTCGACGATTTTGGCCAGGTCCTTGTCGTAATCGACGCCCATCGCCTTGTAGGCGGTGCGGATATAGCTGTCGTCAACCCACGATTTGAAGTCGAGCGGCGGCGACAGATTCGCCTTCGCCAGCACCTGGTGGTCGAACTTGAGCGCCTTGATCCATTGCGGCTTGATCGTCGGATCGAGCGTCAACAGCCCGCCATGCGAGAAATAGAGGTACAGCACCTCCTTCTCGACGCCGGTCCATTTCTCCATCGTCTCGCTGGCATTCATCGGGTCGGCGTTGACCCATTTGCCGGCGTCGTAGATCGCCTCGATGAAGGCGACGACGATTTCGGGATATTTCTCGGCGAAATCCTTGCGCACGACGAGCCCGTGCAGATAGGGCACCCCGGTCTCGCTGCCGTCATAGATCTTCCGGCCGGTGCCGCGGTATTCCATGATCTCCGACCACGGGCAGAAATCGGCGTGGGCGTCGATCTTTTTGGCCTGGATGTTGGCGGCGCCGACCGCCGGCGCCTGGTTTTTCAGGTCGATATCGGACAGGCTCATATGGTCGTCGCCCAGCGCCTTGACCAGCATGCCCCAGGAGGCGCTGCCGACCGGCGTCGATACCGAATGGCCCTTCAGATCCTTGAGGCTGTAGAGGTCCGAGGAGATCGGCACGACGATGCCGTTGCCCGATCCCTTGAGGTTGTAGCCGGTGCCGGCGACGTACAGCGAGCGCAGGCTCTCGGTCTTCTGGAACTGGGCGCCGTTGACGATCAGCGGGTAGTCGCCCATCACCCCGAAATTCAGCTTGTTGGCCAGCATCTCGTTGGTGATCGGGCCGCCTGAGCTGTAGTCGTTCCAGGTGACGTGATAGGTGACGCCGGCGTACTTGCCATCGTGCGGCAGGTGTTTCTCAAGAAGCCCCAACTCCTTGACGATGATCCCGGCGGTATAGGTATCGGTGCACATGCTCTGGTGACCGATCGCGATGTCGATCGTTTCGGCACACGCCGGGGTGGCGAGCGCCAAACTCGCCACGGCGAGGATCATCCGTCGAAGCAGCATGAGTTTCCCCTCTACACGGCCAAGCTCGTCTTAAACCGTGCCCTTGTCGGCGCAAGCGACGTGCCAGCCGGGGCCGGCCTGTCGCGGACCGCCCTAAAGCGTTACGAATGCATGAAATCGTTGCGACCGCGCGGGCCTCTTCCACGGCCGGCTGGGCATTCGATGACCGCGCGGCCCGCCCATTGCCCAAAACTTCGGCAGGAGCTTCCTGGCCTTGCTAATACAAGCCGGAAGCGGCGCGTTACCAGCGCGGGACGCGCACGCTGAATTGAAACGCGTCGGGTCGTCCGTAAAGGTACTCGAAATCGATCGGCCGCCGCTTGTTGTCATAGGTCAGCCGCTTGATGCGCACCAGGAGATCGCCCTCGCGGACGCCAAGATGGCTCGCTGCCGCGCCGTCCGCCCCGGCCACGTCGAGCGTCAGATCGGCAAATCCCAGATCGATGCCGAGAACGCGTTCGATCAGCACAAAAATATCGGCGTGGGCGAGATCGAGGCCAATCAGCGGGCGGCCGATATCGACCGGGAAATAGCTGACATCATAAGACAGCGCATTGCCGCCGCCGACCCGCACGCGCCGGATCGCGACCATGGGTTCGCTGCGTTCGAGTGCGAGTGCTTTCTGGACTTCCGGCGCGGCGGGGCCCTCGGCGACATCGAGCACGACGGAGTGGGCCTCGACCCCGACCGACGCCATCATCTCGCCAAAGCCCTGCAGGCGGCCGAGATCGTGCAACGCGCGCACCGGGTGCACGAAATAGCCCTTGCCCTGGCGGCTTTCGACGAGCCCGGCGGCACGCAGCATGTCGAGCGCGAGACGGATGGTGACCCGGCTGACGGCGAATTCGTCCTGGAGCGCGCTTTCGGAGGGGAGGTGCGTTCCCTGGGGGTAATGGCCGCGCAGGATGCGGTCGCGCAAGAGGATGCCGATGGCGCCGTATTTCGGCGTACGCCGCCGCATGCCCGGCTCATCGATCCGTCGCGGATCGGCCGCGAGCATCGCCAGCGGCGGCTCGGGTCCTATCCGACCGCGGCTCGGGCGCGGCCGCGGCATCGTTCAGCCCGCGCGGATCCGGCCGATGGCCCAGCGCAAATTCTTGCGCACGTCCGGATCGGGGTCATTCAAATGGCCTTCCAGTGCGGCAAGCGCCGCGGTGTCGGCAATCTCGCCGAGCGCGGCGGCCGCCTCCTTGCGCAGGTTGCTGATCGAATGATCGAGCGCCGGCAGGATCGCCGGCACCGCGTCATTCGCCTTGAGCCGGCCGAGGCTGCGGATCGCCTTCACCCGCACCTGCCAGTATTCGTCGCCGACCAGCTCGGCCAGCTTGCCGGACGCTGCGGCGAACCCGCTTTTGCCGGCGGTTTCGGCGGCCATTTCGCGGACCTGCCAGTCGCCGTCGGCGAGCAGGGCGACGATCGCGTCGGCGGCGGGCTTCGCGTGGGAAAACCCCAGTGCGCTCGCGACCGTGCGTCGGACGGTAGGGTTTTCATCGCGCGCCGCGGCGGTCAGGGCCGGCAGCGACTTCGCGAGCTTGAGGTAGCCGATAACGCCGACGGCCTGGGCGCGGACCTCCGGGTCGCTGTCGGCGAGCGCGTGGATGGCGGGTTTCAGCGCGTCGTTCCGGCGCAATTCCTTGAGCGCGCGCAGCGCCGCGCGACGCACAAAGGCATCTGCATGCGCAACGTAGGGGAAAATCGCATCGGCGGCGTCCGCATCCTTGAGCCTCGGCCAGGCTGTCCGCCGCCGCCTGGGCGACGGCGGGATCGCCGTCGGCCAGCGCGGCGGCCAGCGCCGCCGCTGTCCGCGGCCCGTCGAATTCGCCGAGCCCGATCGCCGCTTGCAGCCGCACCTCGCGCGCCTCGTCGCCGAGCGCCGCGGCGAGATAGGGGATCGCATCCGGGTCCGCCGTCTCGGCCAGCGCCATGACCGCCACCCGACGGGTCGCCGCATCGGGCGCGCAAAGCCGCTGCGCGATCGCCGCGACATCGCCAAAATCCTCGAACGGTTCGAAATCGGCTGGCATCGGGCGCTAGCGCAAGAGGTAGGGAATGTTGACCTTGACCGCCCCGGTCGGGCAGTCGGCTTCGCAAGGCATGCAATACCAGCACTCGTCGTATTTCATATAGGCCTTGCCGGTCAGCTCGCTGATCCGCAGCACGTCGAGCGGGCAAACCTCGACGCACACGGTGCAGCCCTTGTCGGCGATGCATTTCTCCTCGTCGACGACGACCGGGACGCTGGTCGGCGTGTTGGCAAGCGGCATGATTTCTTCCTCCGGCAGGTGTCAGGCCTGACGCCGGATGCGCTGCTTGTCGTAGGCGTCGCGCTCCGCGTCGGCGATCGGCACGATGTAGGGCGCGACCGGCCGGGTCTCGCAGACCATGGCGCCATCGCGCTTCTTGAGGATCGTGTGGCACAGCCAGTTGTCGTTGTCGCGCTCCGGGAAATCGGTACGGTAGTGATAAAGCCCCCAGCGGCTCTCGGTGCGGAACAACGACGCACACACCGCCATGTCGGCGCAATCGAGGATCGAGGCGGCCTCGAGCGCGCGCATCAATTCGTGCGGATCACGGGCGACCATCTCGTTGGCCAGATCGTCTCTGACCTCGGCGAACCGGTCGGCGGCGATCTCGTACTTGCGCGTCACCTTCGGCGGCTGCAGGTAATCATTGACGAGGCGGCGCGTCTTGTACTCGATTTGGTTGGGCGGGATGCCGTCCTCGCGCAGAGTTGGTGCAAGCACCCGCCGGCATTCCGCGGCGACGTCGGCCGGGTCGAATTCGGCGAAATCCGTCTCGGCGACAAAATCGACCGCATGCTCGCCGGCGATCGCGCCATTGGTGAAGGCGCCCAGCATGTAGTTGTGCGGCACATTCGCCATGTCGCCCGCAGCATAAAGCCCCCCGACTGTGGTGCGCGCGAATTCGTCGACAAACACCCCCGAGGCGCTGTGGCCGGAGCAGAACCCGATCTCCGAGATGTGCATCTCGATCATCCGGTGGCGGTAGTCGGTGCCGCGCCTCTCATGAAAGCGCCCGCGGGTCGGGCGCTCGACCCGGTGCAGGATGCCCTCGATCTCGCCGATCGTTTCATTGGCGAGATGGTCGAGCTTGAGGAATACCGGCCCCTTGCCGGATTGCAGCTCGTTGTAGAATTCGAGCATCATCTGGCCCGACCAATAGTCGCACTCGATGAAGCGCATGCCCTCGTTGTTTGCCGTATAGCCGCCGAAGGGCCCCGCCACATAGGCGCAGGACGGCCCGTTATAGTCCTTGATCAGGGGGTTGATCTGGAAGCATTCGAGGTTGGCGAGGCCGGCCCCGGCGTGATAGGCCATCGCGTAGCCGTCGCCGGAGTTGGCGGCGTTTTCATAAGTGCCGAAGAGATAGCCCGAATGCGGCAGGCCGAGCCGCCCGGCCGAGCCGAGGCACAGGATCACCGCCTTGGCGCGCAATACCAGGAACTCGGAAGTGCGCGTGTTGACGGCGAGGGCGCCGGCGATCCGCCCGTCACGCCCGGTCAACAGCCGCGTCGCCATGAAGCGGTTCGATATGAGGATCTGCACCCGCCGCAGCTGGCGGTAGAGCGCCTTCTTGACCGTGTCGCCGTTCGGCATCGGCAGGACGTAGGTGCCGATGTGATGGACCTTCTTGACGTCGAAATCGCCCGTTTCATCCTTCAGAAAGCGGATCCCGAAGCGGTCGAGTTCCTGGACGATCTCGAAGCAGCGCTCGGCATATTTGTAGACCGGCGCCTGATCGCACGATGCCGTCATTGGCGATCGTGATCTCCTTGGTGTACTGCTCCGGCGTCGCATGGCCGGGAATGACGGCGTTGTTGAGGCCGTCCATGCCCATGCAGATGGCCCCCGAGCGCTTCACATTGGCCTTTTCGAGCAGCACGACGCGCGCTTTCGGGTTCTTCGCCTTGGCCTTGTAGGCCGCCATCGGTCCGGCGGTGCCGCCGCCGATGACCAGAACGTCGCAATCGACCTGGGAGACGCGCTCGGGGATATCGCCCATTTCTCGTGTGCCTTTATGCGCTTGCCGCGGGCCGGGCCGTTGCGCGGCGCCGGTCTCGGAAGCGCCGGAAACCCCGCAAGAATGAGACCAACACGCGAGCAGTGTGGCCGACCGGCGGGTCCCTGTCGGTCAACTAATTGCCGCAACCCTCCGGCCGGCGGCGGATCGTCGAGGCCAGGCGGCTGGAGCGAATTTCCGGTATTCCATGGGCCGCCGCGGCACTCTGCATGTCGAGGTCTTGAATGGCATTCTCGATCGGCGTGCCAACCCGATCCTGGGGGCGGGCAGTTGTGCTTAAATTCCGGGCAGGCCGCTCCGAATTCGTCGGGCGCCTGGGCGCGTCGCCGATCAGATTGCCGGTGGCGGCGCTCTTGCATCGTCGCTAGACGTGTCGGCCGGGCGCGGGAGAAGCGGATCGGGTTATGGCTGTCAGTCTCGACCAGTTCGCCACCGGCCTGGTTGGCATGCGCTCGCCTTACGGGGTGCCGCGCAATCCGTTCGACCCGGCCTATATCCCCGGCGGATCGAGTTCCGGCTCGGCGGTCGCGGCGGCCGGGCTGGCGAGCTTCGCGCTCGGCACCGACACCGTCGGCTCCGGCCGGGTGCCGGCCGCATTCAACAACATCGTCGGGCTGAAGCCGACCCCAAGTGGAAGAGGATTGCCGAATGGCCGAAGCCACGCTCATCATCAGTAGCAAGAACTATTCCTCCTGGTGTCTACGCGGCTGGCTGCTCGCCAAGTGGTCCGCGCTGGATTTCGACGAGGCGGTTGAGTTGCCGGACGATCCCGGCGTGCGGGCCGAGTCTTGCTGCGGTCGTCGTCGATCCTGGTGCCCTGTCTGATCCATGAAGGCCGGTCGATCTGGGATGTTCTGGCCATCGCCGAGTATTTGAACGAGATCCGGCCAGAGGCCCGGCTGCTGCCGCACGACCAGACGGCCCGCGCCCGCTGCCGATCGATCTGCGGCGAAATGCATTCCGGCTTCGTCGCGCTGCGCTCGGCATTGCCGATGAACCTCAAGGCGCACAAGCCGGGGTTCGTCATCTGGTCGGAGGCGCAGGCCGATATCGACCGCATCCTGTGGATCTGGGGCGACTGCTTCCGGATCTGGCACGGGCCCTATCTGTTTGGCGAACATCCGACGGTGGCCGACGCCATGTATGCGCCGGTATGCACCCGCTTTGTCACCTATGACGTTCAAACTGACCGGCGCGGCGGCCGTCTATTGCGCGCGAATCATGGCGTTGCCCTCGATGGTCGAGTGGATCGCCGCGGCCAAGGCCGAGCCGGAGGCGGTGCCCGAACTCGACATCGAGTTCTGATCGGGTTGCCGTTCGACGCCGGGTATCGTCAGATTGTATCCGGCAGCCGATCGGTGGTGACCTTGAAGCCGGTCAAGAGGCACGGGCCGAAGGTCGTGCTGATGGCGACATCGGTGGCATCGCGGCCGCGGGCCATGACGATGCGTCCGATACGCGGACGGTTATGCCGCGCGTCGAAGGTGTACCAGCGGTCGCCGAGATAAACTTCGAACCACGCGCTGAAATCCATCGGAGTATCTGAAATCGGCACGCCGATGTCGCCGAGATACCCGGTGCAGTACCGCGCCGGGATGTTCATGCAGCGGCACAAGGCGACTGCAAGGTGGGCAAAATCCCGGCAGACGCCGGTCCCTTCCCGATAGGTTTCCCACGCGGACTTGGTCGGGCGCGCGTGCTCGTAGCCGAAGCGGATGTGGGCGTGAACGAAATCGCAGATGGCTTGGACCCGTTGCCAGCCGGGCGGCACGCTGCCGAAGAGCGCCCACGCAGCCTCCGACAGCCGATCCGTCTCGCAATACCGGCTACCCAGAAGAAAGACCAGCATGTCGTCCGGCAGGCATTCGACCGGGTGCTGCCCGGCATCTGTGACGACGATGTCGGGAGTGCCCGGATCGGCCACGATCTCGTCGGACGAGATCGTCAGGGCGCCGGCGGGCGCCAGGATGCGGGTGCAGATATTGCCGAACCCGTCGCGGTAGTCGGCGGATGCAATGGGCGGATCGAAGACGATGCGCCGGGGCGTCAGGAGGTCGGCCTGACGCGAGGGATGCACGCTGAGCACCAGAAGCATCGGCGTCGGCTGCGGGCAGTCGTAGGCGATCTCGTATCCGATGCGGATCTTCACCGATCGCACGCTCCTGAGGCGAGGCGTTACCCGAGCATCCGCGCGCTGCCTACGAAACCCCGCCCGATCTGCGAACGGCAACCGTGTCGGGGCTTCCCGGTTCCTCGGATGTCCCATCCGAGGTCACGCTGACCGAAACATCCATGCCGAGAAAATCGGATGGGAACCCGGTCCAGGTGCCGGAGAGCGGCACCGCATGTCGCGCGTCGCGCACCACTGCGACGCGGATCAGATCGCGGTTGCCGACGACGCCGTTGGTCGGATCGAGCTCGATCCAGCCGGCGCCGGGTATATAGACCTGCAGCCAGGCATGGGTAGCGCCGCCGGCGGCCCGCCCATCGCTCCCGTGGTCCAGGACATAGAGATATCCGGAGACGAACCGGGCCGCCAAGCCCAGCGAGCGGACCGCTTCCATCATCAGCACGGCGAAATCGCGGCAACTCCCGCTGCCGAGCTTGAGCGTCTCGATCGGGTCCTGCGTGCCGATTTCGTGCCGTGAGACGTAGGTGAAGCGCTCTTTGATCGCCAGGGTCATCGCCGCCAGCAATTCGCGCGTGCCGGTCGGCCCTTGCCGGCGCAGGAACTGCCGCGCCCAGCGGTCGATTTCGCGCTCGGGGTCGAGATATTGCCGCTCGATCGAGCGCAACAGGTCCGGGCTCTCCTCGGAGCCATACGAGAAAGGATAGGTGCTGGCGTAATCCTCGATCTGGAATTCGAGGGCGTTGGTCGGCGAATGATCGAGGCGAATGGTGCTGTCGAAGCGCAGCTCGGCGGCCCGGCCCGAGAATCGCGCGATGGCGACGCAATTGCCGAAGACGTCGTGCACCCAGCGCAGCGATGCCGGCGCGGGCGTGATGTCCAGCCCCACCTCGATCAGCTTCTGGTCATAGCTGTCGCGGGGGCGGAACATCATCCGATGCTCGCCAAACGACACCGGCTGCTTGTAGCGGTAGGCCGTGATGTGGCGGACGGTGAGAAGCTGCATTGGCGCTGCGCCGAGGATGCTCTGCCGAGGCGGCATTATCGGTTCTAAGTCTGCATTTGCGAGGAATATCCAAGAGGCGGGAAATCGCCGTAGGCTTGCTCTGCGTCCTCCGCCTCGGGTTCATGGCCGAAGAACGCCGTCGACAGCCGATCCGTGATGGCGATCAGGTAGCGCTGGATGAAGTCGATGAACTCGTGCAGCCCGCCTGCGATGATCTCCTCGATCGAGCGGGCGCCGAGAATCGTGCGCAGCTGATCCAATCCTTCGGCGACATCGTTGCCGCCGCGCAGCGCATAGCGCGATTTGATCTCGGTCAGCGCGTTCTGGACTTCGCGCAGGCATAGATGGACCGAGCGCGGGAAGGCCGGGTTGAACAGCAGGAAAGCGGCGACCCGCGCCGGTGTCAGATCGCTCGAATGGACGCGGCGAAAGGCATGATAACCCGAGGCCGAGCGCAACACGGCATGCCATTGGCCAACCTCGAGCGGGGCGGTCGATCCGGCGCCTTTAGTCAGGATGTAATACTTGTTGTCAAGCAGCCGCGTCGTCTGATCGGCGCGCTCGATATAGCGCCCGAGCCGGTAGAAGCACCAGGCCTGGTCGCGATAGAAGGTGCCCTCGGTGATGCCGGTGAAGGTTTGGCAGGCCTCCTTGATCTCGGTCAGCAGCCGCGACAGGTTGCCGGGCAGCAGCTCGCCGTGATCGATCGATATCACGCGGTTGTAGGTGACGTTGAGCTGCACCCACATTTCGGTCGAGACCAGGGGTCGCAGGGTGCGCGCGTTCTCGCGCGCGTTGGTCACCGCGCTGACGATCGAGGTTACGTTGTCGGCATCGGTCAGATAGAAGCGGATGACGTTCTCGGCGCTGGCCGTCTTATGCTTGGCGAAGAACGCCTCCTCGTCGGTGTTGAGCTGCACGATCGACAGCCAGTTGTGGCTGCCGCTGCCGTCGCGCGAGAAGGTTTCGTTGACCTCGAGGATGCGCGCCAGGTTCTCGGCGCGCTCGACCGAGCGGGCGAGCCAGAAGATGCATTCGGCATAGCGGGCTAAGAGCGGATTATCCAAGGACCCACGTGTCTTTCGACCCGCCTCCCTGCGACGAATTGACGACGAGCGAACCCTCGCGCAGCGCGACGCGGGTGAGCCCCCCGGGCAGGACCCAGGTCGTCGCCCCGGTGATCGCGAAAGGCCGCAGATCGACGTGGCGCGGCTTGACGCCGCCATTGACCAGGGTCGGCGCGACCGACAGATCGATGCAGGGCTGGCTCACATAGTTCGCCGGGTCGGCAAGCAGCTTCGCCCGGCACTCGTCGAGCTCCGCCCGGCTCGCCCGCGGCCCGATCGTGATGCCATAGCCGCCGGCTTCGCCGACCGGCTTGACCACCAGTTGATCAAGATGGTCGAGCGTATAGCGCAGGCTCTCCGGCTCGCGGCACATATGGGTTTCGACATTGGCGAGCACCGGCGCCTCGTCGAGATAATAGCGGATGGCTCGCGGCATGTAGGCATAGACCGCCTTGTCGTCGGCGACGCCGGTCCCGATCGCGTTCGCCAGCGCAACATTGCCTGCGTAATAGGCACGCATCAGACCGGCGACGCCCAACCCGCTGTCGGGCCGGAAGACCTCGGGGTCGAGGAAGTCGTCATTGATCCGGCGATAGATCACATCGACGCGGCGCAACCCGGCGATCGTGCGCATAAAGACGCAGTCGTCCTCGACGGTGAGGTCGCGCCCCTCGACCAGCGGCACCCCCATCTCGCGGGCGAGGAAGACGTGCTCGAAATAGGCCGAATTGTGGATCCCCGGCGACAGCAGCACGATCTGCGGATCACTGCAGCCGGCGGGAGCGATCTCGCGCATCGCCGCCACCAGCTGCATGCCGTAATCGTCGACGCCGCGCAGCCCGATGCCGTCGAGCAGGTCGGGAAAGGAGCGCAGCATCGTGTGGCGGTTCTCGATCACATAGCTGACCCCCGACGGGGTGCGCGCATTGTCCTCGAGCACTCTGAAGGTGCCGTCCCGGTCGCGGATGATGTCGATGCCGCAGATGTTCACATAGGCTTTGTGGCGAACCGCAACCCCCCGCATTATCGGCCGGAAGTTGACGTTGCCGAGGATCAGATCGGCGGGAATGATGCGATCCCTGAGGATCTTCTGCTCGTGGTAGAGGTCGTCGAGCAGGAGGTTGAGAGCGGTCACCCGCTGGATCACCCCCCGCTCGATATGCGCCCATTCCGCCGCCGACACCACGCGCGGGATGGCGTCGAACGGCAGGATGCGGTCGATCGCGTTGCTGTCGGAATAGACCGTGAAGGTTATCCCGAGATTGTAGAGCGCCTGCTCGGCACCGACGGCGCGCCGCTTGAAATCGGCGATCGGCATATGGGCGAGCCGGTCGAGCAGCAGCGCGTTGTCCGCAGAGCGCAGCAATTCGCAATAGAATCCCTGAGGGTCGTAGCCATCCAGCAGGAAGCCGCCCATCTCTCGCCCGCACCCGTAACGCTGCAGATCATCCCGTGCATGCCTCGTGCCAAAAACCCGCAGGCCAGGCACTGAACGTTGGAATGGCCGCGCCGTCTTTGATCCTGATCAATGTGGTCGCCGGGGAAAGCAGTAGCTTCAGGATGGCCTCGATCGGGAGGGAATACGATGCTCGACAACGTCGCGGTGACGCATTGTCCGATCGAAAAGGATATTTCTCGGCTTCCTCGACGTCCGAACCTTGTTGATTATGCGGCCGTGCGGGCCGCTTTCGATTGGGCCAAGGCGCGCGAACTGCTCGACGGCCTGCCCGATGGCCGGGGGCTGAACATCGCGCATGAGGCGGTGGACCGGCACGCGAAGGGTCCGCGCGGCGAGCGCGTTGCATTGCGCTGGATCGGCAGGTCCGGCGCGCGGCGCGACTTCACCTACGGCGAGCTGGCCGCCGAAACCAACCGTTTCGCCAATCTCCTTGCCGGCCTCGGCATCGGCCCGGGCGCCCGCGTCTTCGTGCTGCTGGGACGCGTCCCCGAATTATACATCGCGGTGCTCGGCGCGCTGAAGGCGAAATGCGTGGTGTCGCCGCTCTTCTCCGCCTTCGGCCCCGAGCCGATCGCCACCCGTCTCGGCATTGGCGACGGGCAGGTGCTGGTCACCACCGAGGCCCTCTATCGCCGCAAGGTCGAAGCGTTGCGCGGCCAGCTGCCGAAGCTCGCGCATGTGATCCTGGCCGACGATGGCGGTCCGGTCTCGGGCACCCTGCGTTGGGGCCGATTGATGGCGGCCGCCAGCGACGCGTTCGTCATCCCGCCGACTTCTCCCGATGACATGGCGCTGCTCCATTTCACGAGCGGCACCACCGGTCGCCCCAAGGGCGCGATCCACGTGCACGAGGCGGTCGAGACCCATCACGTCACGGGTCTCTACGCGCTCGACCTGCACGATGACGACATCTTCTGGTGTACTGCCGACCCGGGCTGGGTCACCGGCACGAGCTACGGGATCATCGCGCCGCTCACCCATGGCGTGACCAACCTCGTCGTCGAGGCTGAGTTCGACGCCCAGAGCTGGTACGGCATCCTCGCCGAGGAGCGGGTTACGGTCTGGTACACTGCGCCGACCGCGATCCGCATGATGATGAAGCTCGGTGCCGAAGCGGTGCGCGGCTACGACCTCGGCGCGCTGCGCTTCATGGCCAGCGTCGGCGAGCCGCTCAACCCCGAAGCCGTGATCTGGGGGGTCGAGGCCCTCGGCCGGCCGTTCCACGACAATTGGTGGCAGACCGAAACCGGCGGGATCATGATCGCCAACTTCCTTGGCCTGCCGGTCAAACCGGGCTCGATGGGCCTGCCGTTGCCGGGCATCGAGGCGGCGATCGTGCGCCGACTGCCCGATGGCTCCGCAGCGGTGGTCGACGAGCCGATGGTCCAGGGCGAGCTGGCGCTGAAGGCCGGGTGGCCGTCGATGATGCGCGGCTATCTGCACGAGGACGAGCGCTACAAGAAGTGCTTTGCGGGGTCGTGGTACCTGACCGGCGATCTGGCGAAGCGCGACGCCGACGGCTACTTCTGGTTCGTCGGCCGCGCCGACGATGTCATCAAATCCTCCGGCCATCTGATCGGGCCGTTCGAGGTCGAGAGTGCGCTGATGGAGCATCCGGCGGTGGCCGAAGCCGGGGTGATCGGCAAGCCCGATCCGATGGCGGGCGAGATCGTCAAGGCGTTTGTCGCGCTGAAGCCCGGCTTTACCGCATCGGAAGAGCTCCGCCGCGAGCTGCTGGGGCATGCGCGCAAACGGCTCGGCGCCGCGGTGGCCCCAAAGGAGATCGATTTCCGCGCCAACCTGCCCAAGACCCGCAGCGGCAAGATCATGCGCCGGCTGTTGAAGGCGCGCGAGCTGGGTCTGCCCGAAGGCGATTTGTCGAGCCTGGAAAGCGACGAGCGATGAACGCCAAAATCCGCCTCGACCAACCCCATCTGCATCATCTGCTGCGCCAGATGATCCGCGTGCGGCATTTCGAGGCGAAATGCGTCGAGCTCTATCAGGCGCAGAAGATCGTCGGCTTCCTCCATCTCTATGACGGCGAAGAGGCGGTGTCGGTCGGCGTCATGGAAGCGCTCGCGCCAGAGGATGCCGTTATCGCCACCTATCGCGAGCACGGCCAGGCGATCGCCCGCGGCGTCGGCATGGACCGGCTGATGGCCGAAATGCTCGGGAAACAGGAAGGGTGCTGCCGCGGTCGCGGCGGGTCGATGCACATTTTCGATCGCGCGATCCGCTTCTACGGCGGCAACGCGATCGTCGGTGGCGGATTGCCGCTCGCGATCGGCATCGCCCTCGGCGACAAGATGCAGGGCCGCAATGCGGTCACCGCCTGTTTCTTCGGCGACGGTGCGGTCGACGAAGGCGAGTTCCACGAGAGCATGAACCTAGCCGCGGTGTGGTCTCTGCCGGTGCTGTTCGTGTGCGAGAACAATCTCTACGGTATGGGCATGGCGCTGGAGCGCGCCGAGGCCGAAACCGACATCGCGCGCAAGGCGGCCGGCTATGGCATGCCAGGCGTTGCGGTTGACGGCATGGACGTGGTTGCGGTCGAAGCGGCGGCCCGGCATGCCGTCAAACAGATCCGCGCCGGCAGCGGGCCGCAATTGCTCGAATGCCACACCTACCGGTTCCGCGCCCATTCGATGTACGACGCGCAAGCCTATCGCACCAGGGACGAGATTGAAACTTGGCGCCACAAGGGCCCGATCGTGCGCTTTGAGGGCTGGCTCCGCGACAACGGGCTGATCCACGACGATCAGGTGGCGCGTATCGCGGCGGAAGCCGAGGCGGAGATCGCGGCCGCGGTGGCGTTCGCCGAAGCCGGCACACTCGAACCGGTCGAGGAACTGGAACGTTTCGTGACGATGGAGCGGGTGCCGACATGACCCCGGCCGCCACGATGACCTACCGCGAAGCCTGCCGGCAGGCGATCCGCGATGCGCTGCTGAGCGACCCTCGTACCTTCGTGATGGGCGAGGACATCGGCCGCTACGGCGGCTGCTACGCGGTGACCAAGGGACTCCTCGACGAGTTCGGCGAGGAGCGCATCCGCGACACGCCCTTGTCGGAAAGCGCCTTCGTCGGCGCCGGCATCGGCGCAGCCTTGGCCGGCATGCGGCCGATCGTCGAGATCATGACGGTCAATTTCAGCCTCCTGGCGCTCGATCAGATCGTCAACAATGCCGCGACGATCCCCTACATGTCGGGCGGTCAGTTCGCGGTTCCGCTGGTGATCCGCATGGCGACCGGCGGCGGGCGGCGGGTCGCAGCGCAGCATTCGCACAGCTTCGAAGGCTGGTACGCTCATATCCCCGGTCTGCGCGTGCTGGCGCCGGCGGTGGTCGAGGACGCGCGCTACATGCTGGCGGCGGCGCTCGCCGACCCGAACCCGGTGCTGATCTTCGAGCATGTCATGCTCTACAATATCGAAGCCGCACTCGACCCGGCGGTCACCGCAGTCGATATCGACCGGGCAAAGCTGCGCCGCGAGGGCACCGATGTAACCCTGGTCGCCTACGGCAACGGGCTGTTCAAGGCGCTCGCCGCGGCCGACACGCTGGCCGGCGAGGGCATCTCGGCGGAGGTCATCGATCTGCGCGGTATTGCGGCCGCTCGATACCGCAACGATCCTCGCCTCGGTCGCGAAAACCCGCCGCGTTGTCATCGTCGACGAGGCGTGGCGCAGCGGGTCGCTCGCCGCCGAGGTCGGCATGCGCATCGCCGAAGAGGGTTTTTTCGATCTTGATGCGCCGCTGCGCCGGGTGTGCGGGCGCGAGGTGCCGATGCCCTACGCGCCGCATCTGGAAGATGCGGCACTGCCGCGGCCGGCCGATATCGCCGCGGCGGCACTCGGGCTTGTCCGGCCGAGATGAGCGATTTCGTGATGCCGGCGCTCGGCGCCGACATGGAAGCCGGGACCCTGGTCGAATGGCTGATCAAGCCCGGCGACCGGGTGAAGCGCGGCGACGTCGTCGCCGTCGTCGAGACGCAGAAGGGCGCGATCGAGGTCGAGATCTTCGACGAGGGCACCGTCTCCGAGCTTGTCGTCCCGGTCGGCACCAAGGTGCTGGTCGGGGGCCTCCTCGCGCGGATCGGAGACGGCGCCGCCCCTTCGCGCGAGGCACCCATGCCGGTCCCGCCGCCGCCCAAAGCCGCCGCGCCCCCGCCGATCGCGGTCCCGGCTGCGCCGGCGATGCCGGTATCGCGTGGCGCCAAGATAACGCCGGCCGCCCGCCGACGCGCCGCGGAACTCGGCATCGATGCAACGGCGCTCGCCGGCACCGGAATCGACGGCTCGGTGACCCTCGCCGACGTCGAGGCGGCGCCCCGCGGCGTACCGGCAGTCGCAGCCCCGCCGGGCGAAGCGAAGCCGCGCCGGGTGGGCTTCGATCCCGCCGAGATGCGCAAGGCCATCGCCGCGGCGATGGGCCGATCCAAACGCGAGATCCCGCATTACTACCTGAGCCACACGGTCGATCTGGGCGCCGCGCTCGCCTGGCTCGAAGCATTCAACGCGGCGCAGCCGGCGCCGCAACGGCTGTTGCCGGCGGTCCTGCTGCTGAAGGCGAGCGCGCTGGCGTTGCGCGAGGTGCCGCAGCTTAACGGCACCTATTCGCAGGGCGTCTTTCAGCCCGGCGAGGGCATTCATGCCGGCTGGGCGATATCGCTGCGTGGCGGCGGGTTGGTGGCGCCGGCAATCCGCGACGCCGACGCGCGCCCGCTGCCCGAATTGATGGCCGCGATGCGCGACCTCGTCCAGCGCGCCCGCAGCGGCGGGCTGCGCGCCTCGGAACTCACGTCACCGACCATTACCGTCACCAGCCTCGGCGACCGCGGCGCCGAAAGCGTCACCGGCATCATCTACCCGCCGCAAGTCGCGATCGTCGGCTTCGGCACGGTCTCGATCCGGCCGTGGGTGGTGGATGGACGGGTCGAGGCGCGGCCGCTGGCGACCGTGAGCCTCGCCGCCGACCACCGGGTGACCGATGGGCACATCGGCGCCCGCCTTTTGACCGCGATCGAACGGCTGCTGCAGGAGCCTGCGAAGCTATGACCCAAGCCGAAACCAGGACTGTGATCTACGACATCCTGGGCGGGATCGCGCCGGAGGCCGATCCCGCCACCGTGGCCGGCGATGAAGATCTGCGCGAGGCCCTGGATCTCGACTCGATGGATTTCCTGAACTTTGTCGTGGCGCTCCACGAGCGTACCGGCATCGACATTCCGGAGGCCGATTACCCTCGCCTGCGCACGCTCGACGGCGCCATCGCCTATATCAGCCGCACCTCGCAGACAATCGAGGACCAGCATGGATGATCCGTTTCGCTTTGCCGACGAACTCGGGCCGCTGAAGCTCGTCCACATCTGGCGCCCGGCAATCGGCCTCAAGGCCGCCGTCGCGGTCGACAACATCGCCTGCGGCCCGGCGGTCGGCGGCGTGCGGATGGCACCCGATGTCAGCACCGAGGAGGCGTTCCGCCTGGCCCGTGCAATGACCCTGAAGAACGCCGCCGCCGGCCTGCCGCACGGCGGCGGCAAATCGGTCATTTTCGCCGATCCCAAGATCCCGGCCGGCGACAAGGAGCGGCTGATCCGGGCCTTCGCCGCCGCGATCGTCGATCTTGTCGACTACATCCCCGGCCCCGATATGGGCACCGACGAATTGGCGATGGGCTGGATCAGGGACGAAACGGGGCGCGCCGTCGGGCTGCCGCGCGAACTCGGCGGCATTCCGCTCGACGAAATCGGCGCAACCGGCTTCGGCCTGGTCGCCGCGATCGAGGTGGCCGCAGAGCATCTCGGATTGCGGCTTGCCGGGGCACGCGTGGTCATCCAGGGGTTCGGCTCGGTCGGCAAGCACGCCGCACGCCTTCTCGCCGAAAAGGGCGCGGTGCTGGTCGGCGCCAGCGATACGCAGGGAACGCTCGCCGACGAGAACGGGCTGGATGTCGCCGCGCTGATCGCGCTCAAGGCCGAGGGCCGGCCGCTGCGCGATCACCCTCGCGGGAAGAAGCTCGACGGCGACGCGATCATCGACATCCCCTGCGACATCTGGATCCCTGCAGCCCGGCCCGACGTGATCCACGCCGGCAATGTCGCCCGTCTGCGCACCAAGCTGGTGGCGCAGGGCGCCAACATTCCGTGCACCGCCGAGGCCGAGGCGGCGCTCGCCGAGCGCGGCGTGCTGGTATTGCCGGATTTCATCGCCAATGCCGGCGGCGTCATCTGCGCCGCGATCGAATACCAGCACGGCACACAGGCAGCCGCTTTCTCGGCCATCGACGAGAAGATCCGCACCAACACCACGGCGGTCCTCGACCGGGTCGCGGCAAGCGGAGTGCTGCCGCGGATTGCTGCCGTGGGGCTCGCCAAGACACGCATCGAGCGGGCGATGCGCACCCGCCGGTGGGAGCACTGATTTGCCCGGTGCCGTGGGCTCCACAGCAATCCGGGCGGCCCCCGATAGACGGCGTGTGATAATCCTCGGGGCGGCGGGGCGCGACTTCCACAATTTCAATGTGGTCTACCGCGACGATCCGAGAAGCATGGTGGTCGCTTTTACCGCGGCCCAGATCCCCGGCATCGCCGGGCGAAATTATCCGGCGGCATTGGCCGGCGCGCTGTATCCCGACGGTATTCCGATCTGCAATGAGTCGGAGCTCGAAGCGCTGTGCCGCGCCGAGAGCGTCGACGAGGTCGTGTTCGCCTACAGCGATGTCACTCACGAACACGTCATGCATCTCGCCTCGCGCGCGCTTGCCGCGGGAGCAGACTTCACCTTGCTGGGACCGCGCCGCACGATGCTGCGTTCGGCGCTGCCGGTCATCGCTGTCAGCGCGGTGCGCACCGGTTGCGGCAAATCGGCGATTGCGCGCTGGCTGTCGCGTCGCTTGCGCGATCGGGGACGCAAGGTTGCCGTCCTGCGGCATCCGATGCCGTACGGTGATCTGCTTCGGGAAACTGTCCAGCGTTTTGCCTCGCTCGCCGACCTCGATGCCGCCGGCTGCACGATCGAGGAGCGGGAGGAATACGAGCCTCATATCGCGCTCGGTAATCTCGTTTTCGCCGGCGTTGACTACGCCGCGATCCTGACCAAGGCCGAGCGGGAAGCCGACATCATCGTCTGGGACGGCGGCAACAACGATTTTCCGTTCATTCGCCCCGATCTGCATATCGCGGTGGCGGATGCCTTGCGCCCGGGCCAGACCGCCACCCACCACCCTGGCGAAACGGTCGCCCGAATGGCCGATTTGTTGGTCGTCAACAAGGTCGACTCCGCCTCCGAGGCGCAGGTGCAGACCGCCATCGACGGTTTGCGGGCGGTCAATCCAACAGCGCCGATCGTGCGGGCGCGCTCGCCGGTGCAGCTCGACGATCCCGCCCTTGTCAGGGGGCGGCGTGTGCTGGTCGTCGAGGATGGGCCGACGATAACCCATGGCGGCATGGCCTATGGTGCGGGGTATGTCGCGGCTATGGCGGCCGGAGCTGCGGCAATCGTCGATCCGCGGCTGTCCGCGCCAGCTGAGATTGGCGCGGTGTTTCGCGCCTATCCGCACATTGGACCGGTGCTGCCGGCCGTCGGCTACGGGCCGGCGCAGCTTGCCGCGCTGGCAGCGACGATCAACAACAGCGCAGCCGAGATCGTCGTTTCGGCGACGCCGATCGACCTGGCGCGTCTGGTGCACATCGACAAGCCGGTCATCCGCGCGCGCTACGACTATGCCGAGGACGGCACGCCGGGTCTGTCGAGCTTCGTTGATAAGTTCCTCGTTGATCGCATGCAATGCCACCGGGCCGGCTGATGCGCGTTGATGCCCGCCGGTTCGCCGCGAGCAGGCGATCGCCGTCTCCGGTATTAAGCCGTAATGCGCGCCGGCAATGACCGGATACCGTGGATGAAGTTGGAATAGACGCGGCGCGGCGGGCCCATCACCTCGATCGCCTTGTAGCGCTCGATGATCTCCTCCCACAGGATGCGCAATTGCAATTCGGCGAGCCGATTGCCGACGCAGCGATGGATGCCGAAGCCGAACGACAGATGCTGCCGCGGCCGCGCCCGGTCGATGATGAAATCGTCCGGATCCTCGATCGCGTCGGGGTCGCGGTTGCCGGAAACGTACCAGATCACGACCTTGTCGCCCTTCCTGACCCTTTTGCCGCCAAGTTCGGTGTCTTCCTTCGCGGTGCGCCGCATGTGGATGACCGGCGTCACAAAACGGATGATCTCCGACACCATCCCCGGGATCAGCGCCGGATCGTCGCGCAGTTTCCGGTATTCGCGCGGATGCTGGCTCAAGGCGAGCAACCCGCCGGTCATCGAATTGCGCGTCGTGTCGTTGCCGCCGACGATCAACAGCCCGAGCGTGCCCATGAACTCGCGGATCGGCATCGCGCGCGTCGCCTCGCCGTGCGCCAGCATCGACAAGAGGTCTGACTTGGGCGGCTGCGCCGCCCGTTCGTTGAACAGCACGCCCAACGCCTGGGCCATCTTTGTCAGCTCGGCGAAGCGCTCCTCCTCCGAGTGCACCGGCGCGTCGGGCGCGTTGACATTGGCGATCACGACATCGGACCAGTAGGTCAGCTGGCGCCGCTCGTCCCAGGGATAGTCGAACAGGGTGGCGAGCATCATCGTCGTCAATTCGATCGCCACCCGGTCGACCCAGTCGAAGGTTTCGTTGCGTGGCAATCCGTCAAGCACGCGCGCCGTCCGTTCGCGGATCAGCCCCTCCAGGTTGGCGAGGTTGGCCGGCGCGACGACCGGGCTGACCACCTTGCGCTGGTCGTCGTGCCGCGGCGGGTCCATGCGGATGAAGCTCGGCCGGTCCATGTCCTTGGGCTGGTCCTCGATCTGGATGCCGCCCAGATCCGAGGCCGAGGAATAGACTTGGTGGTTGACCTCGACCTGCATGATGTCTTTGTACTTGGTCACCGCCCAATACGGGCCGTAGCGGCTGTCGCGGCAGAAATGCACCGGGTCCTCGCGCCGCAATCGCGCGAAATAGGGGGACCAGGTGTCGTCCTGGTAGAGAAGCGGATCGCTGACGTCGATGTCGTCGAGCGGCACTCTGTCGGCGTCGCTAAGAACCGCGATGTCGTTCATCGACCTGCCTCCCGTTCCATCGACGTCAGTGTTGCCCTTCCGGCATGCGGACGATCAACCCGTCGAGCGCCTCGCTCACCGTGATCTGGCAGGCGAGGCGGGAGTTGGGCTGGGCCAGCGCGGCAAAGCTCAGCATGCTGGCCTCCTGCGATCCCGCGACCGGGATGCCGGTCGCGCCGAGCCAGGCGGCATCGACATAGACGTGGCAGGTCGCGCAGGCGCACTCGCCGCCGCAATCGGCGTCGATGCCGGGGATGTTGTTGTCGACCGCGCCGCGCATGACCGAAAGCCCACGCGCCACTTCGACCTGGTGCTGGCGGCCGCCATACTCGATATAGGTGATCTTCGGCATGTCGGCGCGCAGCTCCGGACGCCTGAGGTAACCAGCCATAGAATGCGCGGCTCCAGTCGCATCGGCAAGCGCAGCGGCAGACGGAGCCGTCGGCGAGGAAAGTGCCGTCCCTGCGAGGAGATCCTACAATTCTGACGGAGGACCGCCGACAGCAAGGCAAGGCGGTTGCGGGTCCTCCGCAACCGCCCCACAATCAAGCCGGAGAGCCGTGGCGACCCGCTATTCCCGGCGCCGCCGTTGCGCTCGAAGAAATGACCCGGACAAGCCCGGGCAAAACGCTGAGAGGATGCAGCGCCATGACGCAAACAGGGGCGATTGCGCCTGGACCGGGCACGATGATGGGCAATGCCGGCCCCGGCATGCTGGCCGGCCTGCGGGTGATCGAGGTCGCCGACGAGCGCGCCGAATATACCGGGCTGCTGCTCGCCGGCCTCGGCGCCGAGGTGGTGAAGATCGAGCCGCCGGAGGGCAACGCGACGCGGCGGATCGGCCCGTTTCTCGAGGACCAGCCAGGTCTGGAGCGCTCGCTCTATTTCTGGAACTACAACCGCAACAAGAAATCGGTCGTGCTGGATCTGCGCGAGGCTCCGGCGTGCGAGGATCTGCTCCGCCTGCTCGCCGGCGCCGATGTGCTGCTCGATGCAAGCTGCGGCGCGCTGAACGCGGCGCTGGGACTCGACCGGGCTGCGCTCGGCGCGCGGTTTCCGGCGCTGGTGACGGCGCGGATGACGCCGTTCGGCGATGACGGACCGTGGCAGCATTTCAAAAGCTCGGACCTGATCCATCTCGCGCTCGGCGGCGTCATGATGAATTGCGGCTATGACCCCGATCCGAACCTCGAATACGACACCCCGCCGATCGCGCCGCAGGTGTGGCACGCCTATCACATCGCCGGCGAGCAGCTGGCGACCGGCATCATCGCCGCGCTGATTCACCGGCACAGAAGCGGCCAGGGGCAGGATGTGTCGGTCGCGGTGCACGAGGCGGTGTCGAAGAACCCCGAGCAGGACATCATGCATTGGGTGATGCGGCGGGTGCCGTTGTGGCGGATGACCAACCGCCATGCCGCCGAGCACCCGAACCACTCGCCGGGCATCTGTCACACCAAGGACGGGCGCTGGTTCATCACCCACGGCATGGGCGCGCGCGATCTGAAAAACCTGGTGCCGCTGTTGGCGAAATACGGCGCGCAGGCGGATCTTCAGCCACCCGCTCCAGACGTGGATCTGAGGGCGCGCCAGGTGCCCGGCACGGCGGCCGGCGACGAGGCGCGCTCCCATATGCTCGATGTCGTGCAGCGCTTCGTCCGCGCCTGGACCTATGCCGACATGCCGTGGCGCGAGGCGCAGGATGCCGGCCTCCTGTGGGCGCCGTTGCGCAAGCCGCACGAGAACGCGCAGGACGAGCATTGGCTGACCCGCAAGACCTTTGGCGATGTGCATCATCCCGAGCATGGCCGCGCCTTTCGCTATCCGACCAGCAAGTGGCTCAGCAGCAGGACCAGCTGGCAGGTCGGGCGGCGCGCGCCATTGCTCGGCGAAGACACGGCGGCGGTGCTGGGCGAGGCAGCGCGGCGCCCGAGCGTGCCGGCCGAGCCGCGGCGAGTGGCAGAGCCGAGGCTGTCGGCGATGCACAACAAGCCGTTCCCATTGCAGGGGATCAAGATCCTGGACTTCGCGTGGTTTCTCGCGTCGGCCGGCGGCACCCGTTTTCTCGCCGCGATGGGGGCGGAGAGCTATAAGGTCGAATGGAAGGACAATCCCGACACCCGGCTGGCGGCGATGGCGCCCGTCGGCGGCCGCGCCGCGCGCGACGCGGCGACCGGGCCGCTTCCCCCCGTCCGCGATCCCGACATGGGCGGGCAGTTCAACAACAAGAATGCCGGCAAGCGCGGCATTTCGTTGAATATCCGCCACCCGAAGGGCTTGCAGATCGCCAAGGACATGGTGCGGATCTGCGACGTCGTCGCCGAGGGGTTTTCGCCGGGCGTCTTGGCGCGGCTGGGGCTCGGCTATGACGTGCTGAAGAGCATCCGGCCCGACATCATCTACATCCAGCAATCCGGCATGGGCGCGCACGGCACCTACGGGCGGATGCGCACGGTCGGCCCGGTCGCCGCCGCCTTCGGCGGGCAGGGCGACATGTCGGGACTGCCCGAGCCGGCGATGCCGGTCGGCTGGGGCTATTCCTATCTCGACTGGATGGGGGCCTACGGCTATGCGCTGGCCTTGCTCGGCGCAATCTATCACCGCGAGCGCACCGGCGAGGGCCAGTGGATCGACGCCTCGCAATGCGAAAGCGGCATCTTCCTGACCGGCGCGACGATCCTCGACTGGTCGGCCAACGAGCGCGAATTCCGCCGCTACGGCAACCGCTCGCCCTACAAGCCGGCGGCGCCGCACGGCGCCTACCGCGTTGCCGGCAAGGACCGCTGGATCGCCATCGCCTGCTTCACCGATATGCAATGGCATGCCCTGGCGCAGGTCGCGGAACACGCGGATTGGCTTGACGATCGGCGCTTCGGCACGCTGGAGCACCGGTTATTGCATCAGGATTCGCTCGATGCGGCGGTCGAATCGTGGACCCGCACGCAGGACCCTTTTGACTGCATGATGAAGTTGCAGCGTGCCGGCGTGCCGGCCGGGGTTTGCCAGAATTCCGAGGACCGTGTCGACAGCGACCCGCAATTGCGCCACCTGAAGTGGCTGACCGAAGTCACCGGCACCAAGATCGGCACCTGGCCGATCTATGAATTGCCGATGAAGATGAGCAAGACGCCGGCCTATATCGGCGGCATTACGAACCGCGGCGCGCCCTGCTATGGCGAGGACAACATGTGGGTGTTGACCGAATTGCTCGGCCGAAGCCCGAGCGAAGTCGAGCGGCTCGCCGAGGAAGGCGTCATCTGAGCGAGCGCCCAGGGCGGATGAGCGAAGAGGCTGGGCAAGAGTGCGCTGCATCGCCGCCTCGCGTGCTTCGAGACGCGCCCCAGCTGCGCCGGAGCGCTCCTCAGCATGACGGTATCTGTTTGATGGCATTGAAAAAGAGCGCCTTTCCGCGTCTACCTTGTGAGAATTCACCGAAAAGAGGAAACGCCCGATGATCTGCGACGTCCACGCGCACTACACACCGAAGAATTTCAGCCAGTTCATGGGCGATCGGTTTGCCTCGCCCACCCATCTCGCGGTCAAGCGCGGGCTGGCGCGGCACCCGTTCTCGGATTCGCCGGAGGATATCGAAGGCCGCTTCCGGCTGATGGAGGATTCGGGGGTCGGCCGCCAGGTCCTGTCGCCGAACCACCCGCCCTATCTGCCGGACGAGGCGGAGTGCGTCACCGCGGTCAAGATGCTGAACGACGCTTATGCCGAGTTCGCGCATCGCTTCCCCGACCGCATCAGCTCCTATGTGATGCTGCCGCTGCCGCATATCGACGCGTCGCTGAAGGAGATGGAGCGCGGCTTTGACGAGCTGGGCTGCGTCGGCGTCAACATGAACATCGTCTGCCTCGGCCGCTCGATCGCCGAAGCTGAGTTCGAGCCGCTCTATGCCGAGATGAACCGGCGCGGCGCCGTCCTCTTCGTGCACCCGGCCGGGTCGGCCATCTGCTCGCCGTTCATCATCGATTACAATTACGGCGGATCGGTCGGCACCTCGCTCGAGGACGCGACGTTCGTGCTGCACATGATCGCCAAGCAGATCCCCTACCGCTATCCGAACATCAAGTTCATCGTGCCGCATTTGGGTGGCCCGATCCCGATGCTGATGAACCGACTCGACAAGCAGGGCCAGGGCCCGAGGGGGCATCCGAACCTCGCCGAGGCGCCGAGCGTCACCGCCCGGAAATTCTATTACGACACCGTGTGCTACGGCTCGAAGCCGGCTTTCCTCTGCGCGCTGGAAGCGTTCGGCGCCGACCATCTGGTGACCGGTAGCGACTATCCGGTTTTGCAGGACTGGGAGGTCTACCGGGAGACCTTCGCCTATATCGAGCGGCTGGGGTTGCCCAAGGCCGATACCGACAAGATCCTGCATCACAACGCACAGAAACTATTCGGCTTCGACCACTGACCGCGTTACCGCCTAAGGGGCGCCGCATGGACGACTACATCGACCCGACAGACGTGGATCTCGACGAGCGGTTTGCCGTCGGGCAGCCGGTGCCGCGCTCCGAGGACCCGGTGCTGCTGCGCGGCGAAGGGCAGTACTGCGACGACATCAGCCTGCCCGGTCAGGCCTACGCCGCGATGGTGCGCAGCCACCGTGCCCATGGCGCGATCCGGCAAATCGATGCCGCGGCGGCGCGCGCCATGCCGGGCGTGCTCGCCATCTACACTGCGGCCGATCTGGCGGCTGGCGGGATTGGCCCGTTGCCGCCGCGGCAGGTCGTGAAGAATCGCGACGGGACGCCGATGCTGACCCCAACCCGCCACGCGCTGGCCACCGACAAGGTGCGGTACGTCGGCGAAGCGGTCGCCGCCGTCATCGCCGAGACCGTCGCCTCGGCCAAGGACGCGGCCGAAGCCGTCATCGTCGATATCGACCCGCTGCCCGCAGTGACCGAGCCGCGCCGGGCCGCGGCGCCGGGCGCCCCGAATCTTTATGACGACGTGCCGGGCAATGTCGGGCTCGATTTCCATTATGGCGACAGCGACAAGGTCGCCGCCGCGTTTGCCGCCGCCACCCATGTCACGCGTCTCGACCTGCGCAGCAACCGCATCGTCGTCAACCCGATGGAGCCGCGCTCGGCGGTCGCGCAATACGACCCGGGGCAGCACCATTGGACGCTCAATGTCGAATGCCAGGGGGTGTTCGGGTTCCGCAATTACATCGCCGAGGTGCTCGGCGTCGGCCGCGACAAGGTCCGCGTATTGACCGACCGGGTCGGCGGCTCGTTCGGCATGAAGCAGGCCACTTATGCCGAATACTACTGCATCCTGCATGGCGCGCGCGAACTCGGCCGCCCGGTCAAATGGACCGATGAGCGCTCCGGCAGCTTTGTGTCGGACAGCCACGGCCGCGACCACGAGATGACCGCCGAACTGGCGCTCGACCGCGACGGCAATTTTCTCGCCGTCCGGCTCAACGGTTACGGCAATCTCGGCGCCACCTACGGCGCGCCCGGCCCGGCGACCAACAACGCCGTGCGCAACACGCTCGGCGTTTACCAGACCCCGCTCATCGAAGTCTCGACGAAATGCGTCTTCTCCAACACGACCCCGGTCGGCGCCTATCGCGGTGCCGGGCGCCCGGAGGCGAATTATTACATGGAGCGGCTGGTCGACACCGCCGCCGCCGAATTGGGGATCGACCGCATCGCGCTGCGCCGCCGCAACCACATCCCACCTGAGGCGATGCCGTACAAGAGCCCGAACGGCAACACCTATGACAGCGGCGAATTCACCGCATTGCTCGACCAGGCACTGGCGCTCGCGGACTGGACCGGGTTTGCCGCGCGCCGGGCCGAGAGCCGGGGGCGCGGCCGGCTGCGCGGCCGCGGCATCGGCGACTATCTCGAGCTGACCGGTGTGTCCGGCCGCGAGATGGGCGGCATCCGCTTCGAGCCTGACGGCAACGTCACGATCATCACCGGCACGCTCGACTATGGCCAGGGGCACGCGTCGCCCTTCGCCCAGGTGCTCGCCGCCAGGCTCGGCATCCCGTTCCGGCGCATCCGCCTGGTGCAAGGCGACAGCGACCAGCTGATCGCCGGCGGCGGCACCGGCGGCTCCAAATCGATGATGACGAGTGGAACCGCGATCGTCGAGGCCGCCGACAAGGTGGTCGAGGCCGGCAGGCAGATCGCCGCCCATGTGCTGGAGGCGGCCGCGCCCGACATCGAATTCCGCGCCGGAAGGTTCGTCATCGCCGGCACCGACCGTTCGGTCGGCCTGATGGAACTGGCCGCGCAGATCCATGGCGGCTTCGCATTGCCGGCAGATCTGCCGCAGAGCCTTGACATTTCCAACATCAGCAACGGCCCGCCCTCGGCCTTCCCCAACGGCTGTCATATCGCCGAGGTCGAGGTCGACCCGGAGACCGGCACGGTCGACGTGGTGCGCTATACCTTTGTCAACGATTTCGGCGTGGTCATCAACCCGCTCCTGGTCGACGGCCAGGCGCATGGCGGTATCGTGCAGGGGATCGGCCAGGCGTTGTGCGAGCGCACCGTCTACGACGATGAGGGACAATTGCTGACCGGCTCGTACATGGACTACGCGATGCCGCGGGCCGATGACGTCCCGCATTTCGTCAACGCCAGCCACCCGGTGCCGGCCACGACCAACCCGCTCGGGGCCAAGGGCTGCGGCGAGGCGGGCTGCGCCGGCGCCCTGCCGTCGGTGATGAACGCGCTGGTCGATGCGCTGTCGGAATTCGGCATCCGGCATATCGACATGCCGGCCACCCCGGAGCGCGTGTGGCGGGCGATCCGCAACGCCCGCACCGCCTGATCGGCGCGCGAGATCAGACCCTGGGCGGCTTAACCTTGGCTCGGCACGCCGCGCTTGGCCCTGGTCCCTCGGCGCCGCTGAGGTCCAATATCATGGCTGATCGACAGCCGTAACACGCCACTCGAATTCGGCGCCGTCGCCGGGCTCAGGCACCGAAGCACCAGCGACAAGCGCCCCCTTGCCGCCGCTTTTGGGCCCGGGCGCCGTTACCCCATCGGAGAAGGGAGGCATCGCTCCAATCCGACCATCGGTCTCACTGACACTATATCTGTCCATGTCACGGAATGCAGGAGCCGGACTCGCCAGCAGCTCCTGCCGCTCGCCCGCCCCAGCCCCTGAAAGCGACCGATCAGACAACGCTGCTTCCTGCGACGCCGGGAGATACAACGACAGCGACCGGAACACAACGCCGAGAGTGCGGAGATCGGGCGGTTCGGGACGGAAGGTTTCCCGGATCGTCAATGCAATTTCGGTCGACGGACCCGCCGAGCCAGACGGTGGAAGATAAGCCGTTAGCTTTGCGCTCCCGTCGCCTGGTTCGAGGATGTGTGGAACCGCCCGGCCATTGCACGAGATCGCGAAATCGGTCGCCGCGACGTTCTTGGCGGTCGGCCCCAATTCGATCGCGAGAAACGCAGGATGGCTGAGCGCCAGCGGTAGCGTCACGGTTGCGGCGGGTTCAGGTCCGGTCCAGCGGAAGTCGGCTCCCGGCGCCTCCATCGGATGAAAGCCGCTATACCGGATCACGCCGGGGTGATCGACAATGTCGAGTGTCGCATCCAGCCGGACCTTAAGCTTCTCCCGTCTCGTGTCGGGCGGCATCGGGACCCGCCACGAGCCGTGGCGACCGCGCAGCGCCGCTTCCGTCTGCGCCGGCAGCCGTTGCCCCAACTCGTCGACGACGTCGAACGACAATGCCGGGCCGAATACAGCGATGCCCGCGTCGCCAGCACCAAAGCAGCCTGCAATGATAGCATAGGCGTCTTCTACCACGGCATCGGTATCCGTGGGCCCGCGTTGCCCGGCGCCATTGTGCCGGACGGCGCGCGACAATTCCTGCGCGGCAAGGGCCCGCAGAGTCTGCTGACCGGTTGTGCCGCTGGCCAAGACGCACAGCGCGTTCAACAGCCGGGCCGGCGAGCGGCTCGCCGCGAATGATCGCGGCGACCGCTTCCCGTGCCAATTCCGTCAGCCTTGGATAGCTTGCCTGCTCCAACCTTTGCCCCGCGAAGGCCAAAGATGTTGCGATTCGAGACGCTACCCCGACGGCTCCAACGAAGAGCCCGCTGTGAACAGCAATCAGGCGAAGCGCCGAACAGTCGTCGTTATTGGCAATCGTGAGTCGCACGATGCCGAAATCGCCAAGGTCGCCGCGCACGCCCAGAAGGACTCTCGCAATCGTGAGTGGGCCGCTGCGGACCAACTCCATTTCGGCCGGGCGGTCGTTGAGGACGATGGACATGGCAGAAGCTGCCGGCCGGGATGACGCAGCAGCCGACGAATAGGAGTGCGAGCAGTCCAGGCACAAATCGATGTAGGCGGTATTGTGGCCATCGGCGATTCGGGGCAGCGAGAGAACGCCGGTGACACCGGGCGGCAGCTCGGCACCGGCGTCGCGCATCTGAAATCCGCGATCAAAGACGTCGCGCCCGAGAAGCTTCAACCCGGGGGAAATCGGCACCGAATGCTGCAGCACGGCGATCCCCAAACGCGGCAATCCGTCGCTCGCGCTGACGGCGGTGCCCAGCTCGATTGTCCGCAAGCCGATGTTTTCCCCTTCGAGGGCGGCGACTTCCGCTTGAAAAACCGCGCTGGGCCCGAGCGACCTGTTGCTGTCGCCAATCCGCCGTGTGGCGATCGCCCGGCCGTCCACCAAGATCGACTGGGCGGTAGTGTGCGGCGTCGCCGCCGTCCCAAGGACGGTCGCTGCGGCGCCCCCGGGGGCGGTTCCGGCAATCGTCAGCGGCAGACCGCCATAGGCGACCACGCGCGCGCCTGGATCCGATTTGTCGCCGGCCGCCAGGACGGCGCCATGGTCGGCGAGCGCCAGATGCATGGCAAAGGCAATGTCTTCCCGGTAGCGGGGGCCGAACTTGTTGATGACATACCGCTTCAGCAGCCGCTGCTCGGTCCGCAGGACCGAGGCGTCGCAGTCCTCGATCAGGCTCCGGCTCACGTCGTCGAGCAGGATGTCGATATCCCGTTGGCTGCCCCTCGCCAGCAGGTCCAGGGTCCACGCTTCGAAGGGCTCGCCGTCCAAATAGGAACGCACGATGCGGTTAAGCGCCTGCAGCTGGTCAGACCATTCTATATAGGTGCGGTCGTGGTCTTTCGGTTCGGGCGGTCGGGTCGGCTCGACTTTGTCGCCGAGTGCCGCGCCAAAGACGCGATCCATGACCTGGAAGTATCTGGCGAAGTCATTGGAGCGCGCCGCCGTCCTGCTCGATCGCTCGGCCGCACGTTTGCGTTCCGCCACCGAACCGAGCAATTCGACGATGGCATCTGCGAAACCCTCGGGGTCGTCGCGAACGATGAATTCCCCGGGCTCGCCAACCATACTGCGGAAGGCGTGAGAGGTGCCGACGATCGGCCGCCCGTAGGCCAGCGCTTCGAAGGTCTTGATCGGGCTGCCCGCCCCCTCGGTAATCGGCAGCACGACGATCCGCGCTGCGGTGTAAAGCGGCGCCAAATCCTCAACCTGGTCGATAAAAAATACCCGCGGGTATTGCGGCCAGTCCGCTATCCGGCAGATGCTGCCGGCCACGATCATCGACACCTGGTAGCGGGCCAGATACGGCTCATAGACTTCCGACAAAAACCATTTGAGCCCAGACACGTTGGACATGTGCGCCGAGCTTACATACAGGATATCGAGAAAACCAACGTCGATCAGACGTTGCACGGCATCGATGCTTTCGATCTTCCAAGCGGTTTCGAATTGGTATTCCTTTAGTAACGGGCCGGTGCTGCTGACGATCTCGGCCAGGTCCTTCGCGCCGGCAAGGCATGGCAGCGGTGGCGGTGGGGTGGGCAGAAACACCCCAGTCGTCTCAATGAAGCTGCCGGGAAGCCGCTCCTGGGCAATCGCGGCTTCGCGCGAACTGAGCGATATCAGCGCCGCACAACGCGACAGCCAGTCGAATTCTTCATCGAGGTCGGCGGCCTCGACCGGTCGTTCGCCGTAGATGGCGCGCTGGAACGACTGGAGATCGTGCATTTCGCAGATGACTGGCACGCCGTCGAGCCCGAGGGCATCGATAACCGGATAGTTGGTGATGTAATTCAGCAGGATCGCGTTAACCGGATGCGTGCGCAGGAATTGCAGCGATGCGCCGCCGAATTCAAAGGTGGACACGAAGTCGAATTCCGCTTTGAGCGGCCGAGCGCTCCGATGACGCTGGTCGCGAACGACCCGGGTCTGGTCAGGATCGGAGCCGCAGAGTCCGGCCCCGGCGACCAACACCCGCTCCAGCGGGAATGGCGCGACCGAACAACTCAGGGCGGCTCGCCATTCCGCAAAAGCGTCGGCGCTTGCGTGCTCGTCATAGGTCAGGAACAAGCCCACCACGTCATAACCGGCGGCCGTCAAGTATTGCAGCTGCGCGTGCGCTACCCGCGATGCGCCATTGCTCAAGACCATCGCGTCGCCGTTCATCACCAGCAGGACGCGCCGCTGCTGCTGCCGCGCGTGGATCGCCGCTAGTCGGCTTGGCGCCAGGAGGTGCCGCACTAGGCCCGCACCGGTGGCATGCGCCAAAGCCGCTTCCCGGCGCGCCTCGGCGCCGGCCGACAATTCGTCAAACCGCTCGATCGCCTCGGCGATCGCCGGCCCAATGCCCGCCGGGGTGTCGAACAGAACGGCCTGGTCCGGGGCAACCTGGGTCGCCATCCAGGATCCCGCGCTCGTGACCACCACCTTTCCGGCGCCCATCGCCTCGACGAGAACCCCCGAGCTGCGATGCCGGTAGTGCTGTGGCGAATAAGGGATCAGGACGACATCGGCATCGGCCAGGATCTGGTAATATTCGGCGGGTTGCAGAGGCGCGCTCTTCAGGGTCGTTGCCGGAAACCCCGCCAGGTTTTGCGACGCGGCGAGGATGCCTGGTTCGCCGCCCGGGGTGCTGAAATTGGACTGCAACACAAACCGCACCCGGCCCTTGGCGATGTGATCCTTCCACAGGTAGGACAGCGCCTGCGGCAGATGCTGGTAGCCTTTCTCTTCCCGCGCGTCGCCGAGATAGACGACGGTCAGCGGCTCGCCGGCGCCGCGCGGCGCCCGCGCTGCAAGCGCATCGAGCAGCAGGCTCTGGTCGAAGGGAATCGGCGCCGTCGCAAACGACACCCCGCACAAATCCTTAAAGGCCGCCAACAGCAGGTGGGTATCCGTGTGCAGCTGGATTTTCTGCTGGAGATACGGAGACGCGGCGATCCTCGCAAAATAATCAATGTAATGCCCGAAGTTGTCGATCAGGATATCCGGATCGCGGCGCAGCAGGATATGGAAAGTCGGCAGCGGGTCGCCCGGCAACTTGCTCGTCAGGCACGCCAGCAGCGCCAGCAGTTCGCGGTAGCCCAAGGTGTGCAGAAAGACGTGATCGTCCACCGCGGGCGCCAGGCGGCCGAACGCCTCGAACATTTCGTAGGCGATATTTCCCTCGCCCCAGGCGAGCTTGCCGTCGAGTTCGGCTTCCGCCCAGGTGTAGGTAAGGCACGGGATGATCTCGCGCTCGGAGGCTGCGGCGGCGCGGAAGCGCTTGCTCGCCAGCACCACCGTGTCGAGCCCGAGCTGGCGCGCGCCGGCGACGACGCAGGCGGTGTAGGCGTAGTAATGGCCACCGGGTTCCAGGCCGCTTTGATCGACGACGTAGAGGCGGGTCATTCAGCACAATTCCGCGCAGACAGGCTTCGCGCCGCTCGTCGCCGGCAGCGCTATCGCCAGCCAGCGCAGCCTTGCCATTGAGATCGCTGCGCTCCCGTCACTGGATCGGCAATCCGGTCGGCCGCTTCCCGGTAAGTAGGCGAGACCGCGAACGCGGCGATACCCGGCTGCGTTGACCCGGCATCTATCCGGCGGCGGCGGCGGCGGCGGTCGCGGTTACCGCGACCGGGGTATGCGTTTCCGTCGGATAATGCAGGCTCGGTCGTCCCGATCTGCACGTCGATAAGGAATTCGCCGGCGAAACCGTCGAGCAATCCCGATGGCAGCGACCCCCACCCATCGGTCCACCGATGCGTTCCCTCATCGCGATGGAACCCGTCGCGCAGCGCCGGGCACGCCTGGTCGATCTCGGTGCGCAGGCCGTCGCCCGAAAGCACCACCCGCTGGACCGGCACGCCGAGGCGGCGGTCGTCCAGCGCGGCGGCCTCCGTCTGCGCGAGCACGACGCTGCGCGATGCGATCGTGACGCTGCTTGCACCGGCCGCGATGGCAAAGCGGTGGATCCGCCCGGCAACCGACTGCGCGCGTACGACCTCGCCATCGACGACGAGGTGGAGGTCGGGATCGCAGCTCGACCCGGCCGAGCGTGACCGCGCGTTCCAACAGCGCGGCGCGGACCGCCGGGGCCTTCGCCGCATGTTGTTCGAGCAGCGCCAGATAGGCTTGCCCGTCCGCCGGCTCATCATCGGGGTAAAGCGCGGCAAACTCTTCGCTGTTATGGAAGATGCCGCGGCCGCCGCAATCGATGAACGTCTCGGCCGTCGCCCCTTCGGCGAAAATGATGTCGTGCGCGGCGAGCTCGATGTGGAAGTATTCCAGCCGATCGACACGTTCGACCTGGTGGATCGTCGCGCCGTTGACCAGCAGGCGCGCCGGCAGGAGCAACCCGTCGATATAGAGCGCATGCTCGGGCGAGACCCAGAGATCGCGCGCCGGGACCCCGTCGGCGATTGCCCCGGCCTCGATGCGCACCGGCAGAACGCCTGGGTTGCCGCCGAGGAAGCGGGGCTGATAGCTGCGCCGGCCGATCCATTTGATCGGCTTCGCCGCGCCCGACAGCGTCGCGACCCGGTCGCCGATCGCCAGCTCCTCGACCGGCACCTCGCCGGTTTCGGTGCGGATCAGCGTGCCGCCGCAATAGCACACCATGCTGCTGAGGAAGATGTCGGTGCCGCCCGACCCGTCGGTCGTCCAATCGACGAACGGGGTGCCGGCGGGAGCGCTGCTCAAGGTCAGGGTCGCGACCGCCGTGGCGCCTTCGTGGACGATGATCGTGGTCCCCGATAGCGTCGCGGAGGTCACGCTGGCCTCGGTCACGCCGCGCAGGTTGACCTCATTGGTCGGCGTCGTATTGGTGCCGACATTCAAGCCCGCGATCTTATCGCTGAAGCCGGTGAGCGTCTGCGATGAAAAGTCGCTCGCCCCAAGGAGCAGAGTCCCGTTGGCGCCGAGGAAGGTGATCGTCCCGCCGCTGATGCTGTTGTCGTTGAGATCGAGGATCGCCGTGCTGGCGTTCGCGACTTCGAGGGTCGTGGCCGTGATCGCACCGCCGCCAAGAATTAGCGTGCCCCCGTTCGCCTCGATGATGCCGGCGCCGGCAACGGGGCCATTCACATTGCCCGACCCGATCAGCGTCGAGCCGGTGCCGGCCGTCAGCCCCGAGGTGTCGGTCAACGAGCCGCCCGCCATCAGGATCTTGCCGTTGGTGATGCTCTCCGCCGCGCTGATCGTCAGCGCGCCGTTGGCCCCGACCTCCAGCGTCTGGTTGGCGCTGTTGATCGTGATCGCCGCGGCGGAGGTCGCGGCCAGATTGAAATCGAGCGCAGTCGCCGCCGCCGAGTTGATCGACAGCACGACGCCGCTGGAGACCGATCCGGCCCCGGTAAGGGTGAGGGTGCCTGCGGCGTTGCTGGTGCCGAGGGTGCCGCTACCGGCGATCGCGGCCCCGACCGAAACGGTGCCGAAGCCGAGTAGGCTGCTTCCCGCGGCGAGGTTGATTCCGCCGGCATCGTTGATCGTGCCGCCGTCGATCGTTATATGGACGTTGGCGCCGCTCAGGTTTACTGCCGTGGCGCTGGTGCTGCCGATCGTCAACGTTTGGTTGTTGACATTCAGGGTCGCGCCGAGGCCCGCATCGTTGATCGTCAACGAGTTGACGCTGTCAAAGGCTGCGTTTGATGGAGCTACCATCGTGACCGTATAGACAGCGCTGCCGGCCACGCCGCCCAGGACCACATCACTGGTGCTGGTGGGTTCGCTATTGTTCCAGGTGCTGTTATGGTTTCCCCAGTCGTTGGAGCCGGGGTTATTTGCATTATTGGTACCGCCGCCAGTCCAGATGTCCGTCGCCATGCCTTGATCCCGCCCCTGCTGACGGCCCGTTCTCCGTCAGGCCAACGATAGATGAGGCATATTGGCGTATGCCGCCGCCTCGGTCAACCCTGCGATCCCAAGCCGGCGAATGCCAAAGGCGTTGTTGATTTTTCTCAGGCTCCGGTCGATAAACGGCGTCATGACGGGGGCCAGGAGGCTGCGCCGCCGCGTCGGCTCGACGACCGTTCCGGGGCCCGGCCTGCTGGATGGGACGCGGCCGTCGAGCGCCTCGGGAGGGCCTGCAGTGCAACCCGGCGGCCTGATTCCTGGCGAATTGCCAGCTTTGCGATGGTGCTCCCGATGATCAGAACCCGCCGCTCATTCCCGCCGATCGCCGCGATTTCGTCGATCGAACGGCGATGAGCGACGCCGCGCCGGTAGCCCGCGCCGCCTCGGCTCTGCCGCTGTTCCACTGGAATGTCGTGGCGCTCGATCCGGTACAGCATGCCTCGCTCAAGTTCGATCGGAGCACCGGTTACGGATACAGCGCCGGCGCCGAATCGATCCCGATCGGCACGGCCGAGTTCGAGGCGGCGGCCCTTTCTTATCCGATCGTGTTCACAGGCGACGCACAGCCTGTTCCGGTGGTGCTGCTCGGGATGCGCCAGGGCTGGAACATGTTCGTTGACGGGGAGGGCGCCTGGCGGCCGGGGCATTATGTCCCGGCACTGGTCCGCGCCTATCCCTTTGCGATGATCGAAAACGCCGCCACCGCGACGCGATGGCTCGGGATCGAGGCCGATGCCGCGTGTCTCGGGCCATTCAACGGGTTGTCCCTGTTCGAGGACGGCACGCCGACCGCCGTGGTCAGCGAGGCGAGCGGGTTCTGCGAGGCCTGCCAGGCCGGTCTGAACGACGGCGCGGCGCTTGGCGCGGCGCTCGAACGAGCGGGCGTACTCGATCAGAGGGAAGCCACGATCGAGGTGCCCGGCGGCCGCACGGCGCATATCACCGGCTTCAAGTCGGTCGATCCGCAGAAGCTCGAAGCCGTTCCGGACGATGCCTTCCTCGAATGGCGCCACCGCAACTGGCTCACGGCGCTTTATGCGCATCTGTTTTCGGCGGCCAGCTGGCGTAGCTTCACCGAGCTGGCGGCGACCCAGCTCGCGACCCTGCCGTAAGCCTCGCGCGGCGAATGCCCAGCATCGCCGAAGCCCTCGACGTAGCGGCAAAACACTACGAGGCGGGGAAGCTTGCCGAGGCGGAGAGCGCTTATCGACAAGTTCTCGACCTCGATCCCGGCCGCACCATTTGCCTGCACCGGCTCGGCCTGATCGCTTGCCAGGCGGGGCGGATCGATGTCGCCATCGATCTGATCGGGCGCGCTTTGGCCCTCGATCCCGAGGATGTCACGCTGCACAACGACCTCGGCGTGGCGCTCTACAATGAAGGGCGGCGCGATCAGGCGATGATGCACTGGCGACGGGCGCTCGATCTCCGCCCCGACGACCCCCTCGCCTATGGCAATCTCGGCGTTGCTTGGCAAAATCTCGGCCGGTTCGATCAGGCGACCGAGCAGTACCGGCGCGCGGTCGCCCTGAAGCCGGAGTTTGCCGCCGGGCACTCCAATCTCGGCGTCGCCCTGATGGAGATGGGTCGGTTCGAAGACGCCGAGGGGTGTTTCCGGCGGGTGCTGGAGCTGACGCCTCAGGCCTGCGAGGCCTACTTCAATCTCGCCAGCGCGCTTGAGCACCAGGGCAGGCTCGAGCAAGCGATCGTCAGATACGAGCAGGCGCTCGCTTTACAGCCGGGCTATGCTCAGGCGCACCTGAATTTTGGCTGCGTGCTGCAACGCCAGGGCAGGGTGGATGCGGCGATTGCGCGCTATCAAACCGCGTTGCGGCTCCTGCCCGATTTGACCAAAGCCCATACCAACCTGGCGATCGCGCAGCTGCTCGTCGGCGATTTCGAGGCGGGCTGGCGCCAATTTGAGTGGCGCTGGCAAACCGAGCACGCGCCGAAAGAACCGCCCCACCCGCTATGGGCGGGCGAGGAGCTGGCGGGCAAGACGATCCTGCTCTATCCCGAGCAAGGGTTCGGCAACGTCATTCAGTTCCTTCGCTATGTCCCGCTCGTCGCGGCGCGCGGGGCCCGGGTGGTGCTCGAAACGCCGGCTCGGATTGCGCGGCTGGCCGCGACCCTCAAAGGTCGGCCACAGGTGATAGCGACGGGCGATCCGCTGCCGCCGGTCGATCTTTGCTGCCCGCTGCTGAGCCTGCCGCGGCTGTTTGCCACCCGCCTCGACACGATCCCGGCCGAGATCCCCTACCTGGCTGCCGACCCGGTTCTGGTGGCGCGCTGGCGCCAGAAGGTCGGCGACGGCGCGGGTCTGAAGGTCGGGCTCGCCTGGGCCGGCAACCCGAAAACAAGCTACGACCGTGAGCGCTCGATCGCCCTCGACCGGTTGCGCCCGCTGCTGGAGGTGCCCGGGATCCGCTGGTTCAGCTTGCAGGTCGGCGAGCGGGCCGCCGATGTTGCGCGTCTGCCGCCCGGCGCGATCCGCGATCTCTCGGCCGAGCAGATCGACTTTGCCGAGACCGCGGCGCTGATCGAAAACCTCGATCTGGTGCTGACGGTCAACACTGCGGCGGCGCATCTCGCGGGGGCGCTCGGCCGGCCGGGCTGGGTCATGCTGCCTTTCGCCCCCGACTGGCGCTGGCTGCTCGGGCGCGAGGACAGCCCGTGGTACCCGACCCTGCGGCTGTTCCGGCAGCCGGCGCCGGGCGCGTGGGACCCAGTGATCGCGCGGGTGGCCCAAGAGCTCGCAGGGTTGAGCCGGCGCTCAGCGCCGCCGCGTCGCCAGGGGGCGGAAACAACGCTCGCCGCGCCGCCCGGCATCTCGGGAGAGACCGGCCCGGCGCAGCTTTTCCAGACCGCGCAGGAGCATCATCAGGCGGGACGGCTCGATGCGGCGGAGGCGGTTTACCGAAACATCCTCGAGGTCGATCCCGACCACGTCGGCAGCCTGCTACACCTGGGGCTGATCTCCTTTCACGCCGGTCGAAACGATGAGGCGGCCGAGCTGGTCGGCCGGGCGCTGGCCGTCGAGCCGGACCATGCCGAAGGGCACAACATCCTCGGCGCGGCCCTGGGTCGGCTCGGCAAGCCGGACGAGGCGGTGGTGCACTACAGGCGGGCGGTAGCGCTCGCGCCGGGCTTTGCCGGGGCGCACCACAATCTCGCCAACGTGCTGCTGCACCAAGGCAGGCCGCAGGAAGCCGCCGAATCTTTCAAGCGCGCGCTGGCGCTCAAGCCGGACTATCCCGAGGCGCACAACAACCTCGCAGTCGCGCTGATCCAACTGGGCAGGATCGAGGAGGCCATGGCTCGCTGCGAGCAGGCCCTCGCCCTCAAGCCGGACTACATCGATGCGCATCTGAGTTACGGCGCGGCGCTGCAGCGGCAAGACCGGCTCGACGAGGCGATCACGCGATATCTGCGCGCGCTGGCGCTCAAGCCGGACCAGGGCCGGGGCGACGAGGATTTGGCGCTCTATCTGAGCCAGCTGCCGCTCACGCCGGACCACGCAGAAACACTCCGCCGGCTCGGCCTCGCGCTCGAACGGGAGCTTCGCCTCGACGAGGCGGCCGCGTGCTACCGGAAAGCGCTCGATCTCAAGCCGGAGCTCGGCGTTGCTCCGCTTCGCGCTGTGCACCGCGCAACTACCGATTCTCTACGCCGAGGAAGACCAGATCGCCGCGCGGCGCTCCGCCTATCGCGACGAATTGGTGCGGCTGTGCGACGATGCCGACAACGGGCGGGTCCCCGGCCATCTGGCCGAGGCGGTCGGGTCGAGCCAGCCGTTTTATCTGCCCTATCAAGGTTTCAACGATCGGGCGCTGCAGAGCCTCTACGGTAGTCTGGTGTGTCGCCTGATGGCCGAGCGTTACCCGGTGCCACCCCCGCCGCCGGCGCGCCCGCGCCCGGCCGGGAAGATTCGCGTCGGGATCGTCAGCGGCATTTTCCATTACCACACCGTGTGGAAGCTCATCATCAACGGCTGGTTGACCCAGCTGGACCGCCGCAAATTTGAAGTGTTCGGCTATTACCCGCGGACCAACCGGGACAAAATGACCGAAGAAGCAGCGAAGCTTTGCGATCGTTTCGTCGAGGGGCCGCTGTCGATCGAGCGCTGGCGCGACACGATCCTGGCCGACGAGCCCGATGTTCTGCTGTATCCCGAAGTCGGGATGGATGGCGGCGCCGCCCAGCTTGCAGCGCTGCGCCTGGCCCCGGTGCAATGCGTTAGCTGGGGCCATCCCAACACGACCGGATATCCCACGCTCGACTATTTCCTCAGCAGCGCGCTGATGGAGCCGCCCGATGCCCAGGCGCATTACACCGAGCAGCTGATCTGCCTGCCGAATCTGTCGATCTATTACGAGCCGCAGAACTTCGCTGCGGTTCCCCTCACTCGCGAGGACCTTGGCTTGCGCTCGACGGCCACCGTGTTTTGGTCCGGCCAGTCGCTCTTCAAATACCTGCCGCAGTATGACCAGGTGTTCGCCCGGATAGCGCGCGAGGCGGGCGACTGCCAGTTCTTCTTCATCGCGTTCGGACCCCATGTGACCGACCGCTTCCGCGAACGGCTCGACCGGGCATTTTCCGCTTACGGACTCGACGCGAGAGAATATTGCGTGGTCGCACCGCGGCTTGATACCGACCGGTTTGTTGCTGCGGTTGGCCAGTGCAACGTCGTTCTCGACAGCCTGGGCTGGTCGGGCGGCAATACGACGCTGGAATGCCTGACCCACGACCTCCCGATCGTGACGATGCCGGGGTCGCTGATGCGAGGCCGGCACACGATGGCAATTCTCCAGATGATGGGGGTGACCGAAACCATCGCCGAGACGATCGACGACTATGTCGCCGCCGCCGTTCGCCTGGCGATCGATGTGCCGTGGCTGCAGTCGCTGAAGCGGCGGATGGCCGAAAACAAATACCTTGTCTATCGCGACCGGGCCTGCATCTCGGCGCTTGAGGAATTCCTCTGCCGGGTCGCTCGCGCCGCCCCGACGCCGGTCAGGCGGCCTGGCTGAAGCGGTCGAGGAACGGCGCGGAAGAGGCCGTGACGTCGCGCCGCCTGCCGATGCGGCCGTCGCCGGGAATGCCGGTGAAGCAGCCCTTGAGCAGACGCGTCGCGATGTCATGCATGGCCGGCGGACGCCATCTCGCGCCGCGCCAAGGTCAGGGCGCGGCCGATCGCCTGGTCCATGTCATAGTAGCGGTATTCGCCGAGGCGCCCGCACACCACCAGCCCGCCGATGCTGTCGGCGCGTTCGCGATAACGCGCGTAAAGCTGCTGGTTCGCCGAGTCTGGAAAAGGGTATTCGTAATCGCCAGGGTCTTGCGGCGTGTAGGGTGTCTCGGTCGTGATCGTGGTCCCCGGCAAGGCATCCTTCAGATCGGGTTCCATCATATGCTTCCACTCCAGGGTGCGGATCTTCGGCACCGCCGGATGGGGATGGTTCACTTGCGGCGCCGGCTGATGCCATCGAACGCTCGGCAGGAATGTATGTTCGCGGCGCTGACCGCGGTAAACCAACCGGCCGAGATCGAACCCGAAATACTCGTCGATCGGTCCGGTGAAGAAGACCTTGGTGCGGGCCGTGAACTGGTCCCGGTGCGTCAGGTAGTCGACCCCGGCAATGACCCGGACGCCCTGCAGCATCCGCTTCATGAAGGCGCTGTAGCCGCCCCGCGGCAGTCCCTGGTAGCGGCTGGCCTTCAGCCGGATATCCCCGTCGCGGCGCACGTCGAACCGCCCGGCGAGCCCGGCCGCAAGCGTCCGCGGATCGACACCCCATTGCTTCGCCGTGTAGCCCCGGACGAACTTGTCGTAAACGATCGACGGCATCATCGCGAGCGAGGCCTCCTCGAAATTAGCCGCCGCGCCCTGATGGCCCGGCCGCCAATCCTCGCCGACGGCGCGCAGGATGTATTCTTCTTGTACAGGCCAATGTTCGAGACGATCGTCGATCTGCGACATCAAGACCGCCTCGAACGGATAAAACTCGGCAAACCGCCGCACGTAATCCCATATGCCATCCGCCGACGTGCGGAAATAATGCGGCCCGTAGGTGTGGATGCGGATGCCGCTGGGGTGCAGATGATCGTGCACATTGCCGCCGAGATCCGGCCGGCGTTCGATGACCAGGACGTCACGACCGTGGTCCACGAGCGTACGGGCGATCGTCGCGCCGGTGAGACCGGAACCGATGACAAGATAATCGGCGATCATCATAGACATTTGCACCGATATGGCGGCGTTACCGGGCTGCCAAGGCCTGGCCGATTGCCTGTCGTATAGCTGCCGACAAAGCTTCGTCCCGTCGCGGCAGCAGGAGCAGGTCTGTCCAGGGGTGTTCAAGGCGATCCACGTAATCACAGAATTCGGCGAATTTCTCCGGCGCGATCTCCACACAGCGCGCCCGTGACGCATCGAGGTCAAAAACCAGGAAGTTCTCCGAGAGGTCATTCAGGAATGAAACGGGGGCGATCCGCGAGGCGAGCGCAAACGGCGTAAATTCGGTAATACCCGCGCAGGTGCGATTCTTTATTGTTCCCGCGAAGCCGCGGAATACCTCATATTCTGCTCCCTGCGTATCTACCTTGAAAAGTACAGGACAGTCGTTGAAGCCTAGGCTAGCGACATATTCGTCGAGGGTGAGGCATTCCACCGTGCCTATCACCTCGCTCGATGCCGGATTCACGATTCGGTTATTCTCAGAGTGATTTGGCTCGCCAAAAACGGGGGCTGCGCCACTCCGGTCGGCTACGGCCCGAGGCAAAAAGGAAACCCGAGCGCGCAGGCCGTTGAGCAACAGATTTTTTGAAACCAGCGCCGCGCTCATGCCCGGGTCAAAGCCGGTCGCGGAAAATTCGACGCCGCTCCGTATCAGGCGTTTCGCGGCCTGGATCAGGCCGATGCCGTGATTACAGCCGACATCCAGATAGATCAGCCGGCTGCTGTGCGTTGCCATCGTTTGCGTAAGTGCGGCCGTCAGCGGAGCTTCTTCATGTAAGTTCCCTCCGCGGATCGCCTGAGCCACGAAGTCGGCGTGCGGGATAAGGATTTTCAGGCCGTCGAGTTGGATCAGTTCCGCCGCCGTTGATTCCGTTGTCGCTTCGTTGGATTTCGTGGCGGCGCAGTCGCGCCCGCTCGCCGCGGTGAGCCGCACCGGCTCAGGATTGAGCGCGTGCGTCCTGATGCTGCCGATCAGGCTGACGACGCCGTCGCGCCAGGCGAACTTGTCGAAGATCATGAAGCCTGCCGTGCTGAGAATAAAAAGCTTGCCGCCGCGCACCTTCCACAACCCGCTCGCGGCCTCGTCGACGGTGACCGTGTTGTCGGGGCACAGCCGAACCGTGCTTTCGCCATCGCACCCGTCGAGCGACCAAACCCCGCGAGCCAGGTCGCCGGTCGTCAATCTGATGTCGATTTCGCCGTGCGGCGACGGGGTTGCCAGCGGTAGCCACGCCGCCGCCGCTGCCGCCGGGTGGCCGGCGGCATCAGCGAAGAGCAGCAAAAGATCATCCCCGGCGACATGAATCTCCCGGCAGGCCAGCCGGTCCGTCCGATGGCCCTGTTGCCGGATCAGCACGAGGCCGTCGGCCTCGCAGGCGATTTCGCGAAAATCGCCGGTCGCATCGGTCAGGTAGACATCATGCCAATAAAACTCGTCGGCGTGCAGCGCCGCCAGCAGCGCGGCGCGAAAGTGCGTCGCCAGCAGTCGCCCGGCGAGCGGCGCCCTCGTCTGAACGCGCGCCGAGATCAACACCTCGTCGCAATCGGCCAGGAAGCGCTCGCGCAGCGGCGCATAAAGCGTGTGGCCGATCCCGAGATCCCTGGGGATCAGGTAGTCCCCCGAGATGAACACGTCGGTACCGTCGGTGGAGAGGCACCACAGTTCCGAGGTGGTCGCGCCATCGTCCCTGAGGAGCAGCAGTTTGCCGTCTTGCGAAAGCCATTTGCTCTCGTTCGGATGATGGTCGCCGGTGATGTCGCCGCCATCCGCCAAGGTGAATTTGCCGAGATCTTCGCCGGTGTTTCTGACGAATTTCCATTCGCCAGCCAGATCGATAACGTCAGCGACCTCAAAGCTGTGGGTTGGGGTATCCGTTTTTCCGAACAAGCCGCAGAGCGGCGGGGGCGTCCCGGATGCCAGCTGACGGACCACGTGCTCAACTACGGCGTCACTGACGCCGGGCTGAATTTTGCGGCAGAACAGGTGCCGAGAGCCTTCGAACGTGTTGATCTGGTCCGGCTTGATTTCAAGATCGTCCCAATTGCAGTAGGTCAGCATGGTATTCTGGCAGGTCCTCTTGAACCGATCCGGCGCATTGCCGATGACCAATTGGAAAAAGGTCTCGTCAAGGGCGCTGACGGAACGGAATGCGGCGTACACCAGCATCGCCAGAGGATCGCTCAGCACAAACTCGCAGAAGGAGCGCGACAGCACGACCCAGGCCGGGCCGCGAGCAAACCCCGCTTGTGCGATGACGCTCGCGCGGACTCGGCCGAGAAACCACGGCAGCGGTCGGTTTACGACGACGCCGAGCTCTGGAACCTCAACAAAGTTTTGCAGAACGTGGGGGGCGAAGCCCGCCCAGGCGAAGGAGGAACGCGGAACTGAAAAATACTTGACCTTGCGATCTCGGACGACATGCGGGACACGCGTCGGGTTCACCAGCCTGTCACGCGCTAGGGTAAAGGGCTTCAGGTAAAGCTGCTCAAACACCGCCTTGCTGTCGTCTCGTTGGACTTCGTCAAAGAACTCGGACGACGGCCCTTGCTGCTCATGGGGCGGACAGGGAATGCAACAGGCATCCGCCGGCAGTTCTGACAGCGTTTTCTTAATCGCATCTTGCGGACGAAACGCGAGGTCGTCGCCGGACAGCAGGACAAAGTGGTGCCAGCGCTGCGACAGCCGGCAAAGCGCCGCCATTCCCCACAGTGTCGCATCCAGTATGCTCGTCATATTCCACGTTATCGACTCGCCGTGCTTCACATAAACGTTCGGGAAGCACAACAACCCTGAGATCTGTTCGACATAATGCGGGTCCGTGTCACCATCGATATAGATTAGATAAATGTTATCCTTGTCATAGATCGTTGCCATCAAAGAATAGATATTCGAAAGATTGCCGTGCGCGGTGATCAGGTAGGCGATCATCGGGTCACCCGGGACATCGTTGTCAAGCCCGGCTTTCAAACCTGCGGAAGCGCCGCTGGCGAGGCGAGGGCAGTTCCGTGACAATCAATGCGAAAACGCACGCATTGACGCCTGCCGATGGCTTCTTCGAACCGCTGGCGCCGTTCCGGCGGCACGACCATGAGCAGAAACCCACCGCCGCCGGCGCCGCACAATTTGCCGCCGATTGCGCCATTGCCGAGACAGGATTGGTAGAGCTCGTCGATCTCCGGCGCGGTGATCCGCGACGACAGACGCTTTTTGACCTGCCAGCTTTGGTGCAACAGGCTGCCGATACGGGAGGGCGTGTCGTCGCGCCGCGCAACGTCTTCGAGGATCTGTTGTGCCGCCTCGACGAACCCGACCATCTCGCGCAGCTCGGCATCAAGCGAGCCGTCTGACGTGCGCGCAACCTGTTCGGCAACCACCGCGGAGGCGCGCCGCTTGACGCCGGTGTACACGAGGACCATCCAATCGGCGAGCATCTGCAAATCGCGCCCCGAGATATTGATCGGGACCATGCGAAAGCTGTCGCCGTGCAAATCGAAGCGATTGATCCCGCCGAAGCTGGCGTGCAGCTGGTCCTGCACCCCGACATTCTCGCGCAGCAGCACCTGCTCGGCGTGGATCGCCTCGCGCGCCAGCTCCATTCGGGTTCTCGGGGTGGCCATCAGATGGGATATCAGATTGATGACGCTGACGGTGAAAGCCGACGAGCTGCCGAGGCCTGCCGACGCCGGCAGGTCGGCTTGCACCGAAAAGTCGGTCGGCTCGTCGAAACCGTAGTGCTGCAGGACGGCGCGGAGCACCGGGTGCTGGATCGCGGCAACGCTATCGACGGTTTCGACTTTCGAATAGCTGAGCCGGTAACGGTAATCGACCGAGGAGGTCAGCCGCAGCGCGCTCAAATATATATATTTGTCGATCGTAAACCCGAGCACCGCGCCGCGTTCCCGGCTAAAATACGCCGGGTAATCGGTCCCGCCCCCGAACAGGCTGACGCGCAGCGGCGTCCGCACCGCGACCATCATCGAACCGCCCCCAACCGAAACGCAGGCCCCTTCGTCATTCCATCCGGCCAGCCGGCCAGACCGCGGCAAACTGGCTTACCTCGTCGCTCGAATGCGGGATCTCGATCGGGCTCAGCGCCGCCAGCTTCGCCAACGACAATTCATACCGCACGGTCGGCGCCAGCGGGTCGAATGCCGCCGTCGAGCCGACCGCTTCGTGCAGCTGGCCGAGCCGCGCCGTGCCGCGGCCGCCGAGATTGACGATCTGTCGTCGTGTCCCGCGATCGACGACGCCCATCACAATCTCCGCCGCGTGATCGGTGTGGATGAACTGCAAAGTCGAGTCGGGGGAAAGCCGCACCTTGCCGCCGGTGAGGATATCGAACACCGCGTTCTTCTTGATGCCGGGTCCGACAAAGCCCCCCGCCCGAACGATGAGCCAATTGGGGTGCACACCGACGACCAGTCGCTCCGCCAGGAATTTGTGCAGGCCATACCGGCTCATGCGGCCGGTGTCGAGAGCGCGGTCCTCGTCTGTCCTCTCGACGCGCGACGGGTCATCGTAAACATCGCCGGTCGAGATCAGGACATAGGTCCCTGCGGTGAACGCCGACAGCGATACCGCGACCGAACGGACGGATTTGTCGAATTCGCCAACGGGATCGCGATCGGCGAGATATTTGCGGGAATTGCCGTTCGCGTTGATTAGGACATCGCAGGACGTTCCGGCGAACTCATCGTAATTCTCGCGGGTGATCACCCGATGTTCGAGTTCGCGGGCGCGGCAATAGCGCGCGAAGCCGGAACCGACATAGCCCATCCCGCCGATGATGTAGATCATAGGCGCAGGCAGTCGGTGCGGCCCGGATAGTTGGCGCTGAACCAACGGATGGTTTTTTGGAGACCGGCATGCAGCAAGGTCGGGCACGACAGACCGAGCGCGTGCAGGCGTTCGACAGAGAAGATCTTGACCATTTGGCCGTCGGGCTTCGAGGTGTCCCAGACGATCTCCCCGTTGAAGCCGACGAGCTCGGCGATCGTGGTTGCCAGCTCGCGGATTGAGACGCCGAGCCCGGAGGCGATGTTGACCGGCCCCGGCTCCTCGAACTCCTCGATAAAGAAGGGAATCGTCGCGGCCACATCGCCGGCATAGACAAAATCCCGCTGCGGGGCCCCGGTCCCCCACATCACGATCTGGTTCGCACCGTCAAGCATCGCCTCGTAGTAGCGCCGGATCATCGCCGGGACGACATGGCTGTTAAGCCGGTCGAAATTGTCGAATTCGCCATAAATGTTGCCGGGAACGATGACCGTGCTATCGAGCCCGTATTGGGTGAGGTAGCTGCGCGCCGCGACGGTGCCCATCATCTTGGCGGTCGAATAGCCGGCGCTTTCCGCCTGTGGATAGCCGCACCAGAGCTGGCTTTCGTCGATCGGGCTCGTCGCCGTCGCCGGGTAGGAGCACCCGCCCATCGGGTAGACCAGCTTCTTGACTGAATACCGTGCTGCGGCATCGAACATGTGCGCGGTGAGCAGGGTGTTCCGGTAATAAAAATCGGCCGGGTAGGTTTTGTTGGCCCCAATACCGCCTGAATAGGCTGCGTAATGGACGACCACTTCGGGCACGGTTTCGGCAAGCAGGCGGTCCACCTGGGCTCGGTCCCTCAGATCGAAATCGCGCGACGACACGCAGATGACGTTGTCCCTCCCGTAGCGCCGTTCCAACACCGGCCTCGTATGGCGGCCGAGAAACCCGGTTGCGCCGGTGAGCAGGATACGCACCGCCATCAGAACAGCAGCTCCGCCTCAGAGGGTGCCCGTCGCACAATGGCGGACCCGACACGATTCGAACGTGCGACCTCTGCCTTCGGAGGGCAGCGCTCTATCCAGCTGAGCTACGGGTCCGCAGCAGCGCTGCTGATTACCGTCTCGCGCCCGCCGGTGCAAGCGGCAACAGGCCGGGCCAGCCTGGCGATGGTCTCTCGGAGCATACTTCCGGGGGCCGGGGTTCAGCTGTGGCCGCGGCGGCCACCGCGCTGCCGCCGCGGCGGCATCGGCGTCGGACGGCAGCTTCGCCCGGCGATCGAGGATCCAGCTCGACCACGTCCTCGGCCACTGCCGCGCCGTCGAGGTCGCGCAATAACAGGTGATAGCCCTGCGGATAATAGGCGAGCCGGCGCCGCCGGCCGGGTTCGGGCGGCAAACGCGCGACGAATTGCGCGATCGGCAGGCGCGGGATGATCTCGTCATGTGCGCCGTACATCAACAGCGTTGGCGCGGTGAGGCGCGGCGCCGCGGCGAGCGCGTCGTCCATCAGGCTGGTGAGCCCGTAGACCGTGTCGACGCGCGCCCCCTTCAGCACCATCGGGTCGCGCGCCAGCGCCCGCAACATCGGGATGTTGTCGGAGGCCATGATGTGCAGGCTGCTTCCGGTCAGGATGGCGCCCGGAAACAGGCGGTCCCCGGCGAACAGCGCGAGCCTTTGCAACAGGTCCATGGTCGAGCGGCCCCACACCGCCGGCGCGCTGAGGATGACTCCGTCGGCGTCGGCGACCGGCATTCCGGAGGGCCCGGGGACCACACCCTGCACCGCTCCGGTCATCGCCAGGATCGCGACCGCGCCGCCCATGCTTTCGCCGAGGAGATAAAGCGGTCGGCCGCGATAGGTACGGCGCAATATCCGGCTCGCGACAATCGCGTCAACCACGAGCCGCCCCTCGCCCGGCCACAGGCCACGCCGGGGCGCCCCGCCAAAGCCGCGCTGGTCGTAGGCATAGCTCGCGATGCCACGCTTCGCCCACAGCGCGGCCGGCACCGCGAACCCATGGCTGTAGTCGCCGAACCCATGCAACGCGAGGATGACTGCGGTAACGCGGCCTTGCGGCAACCATTTGCGCAACGGCAGGCGGGCCCCGTCATCGGCGATGAACGCGCTGTCGGTAAACCGCGCAACGGCACCCGCCGCCTCGGGCGGCGGAAGCGACGGCGTCGAGCCGGCGAAGCGGATCCCGGTGTCCGCGGCCGGCCCGCAGCCCACAAGCAGCAGCGGCACCAGCAGCGCAGCCTGCCAGCTGCGCCGCCGCCGCGCCGTCTTGCGGCCGGAAACCACGGGCGAGCGGATCATTGATTGTCCCGCGGCAACGCGTATCATCCGGCCCATTGGACGGTCAACCGCCAGGCCGCCGACCCGCCCGGCCCACGACATGCCAACTTCATTTTCCGGATTGTTGATGACCCCTTTCGAGACCATCGAGATCGACGAGATGGTGGCGGCCTGCGCCGGTGGCCCTGGGGACGGCGGCGGGCCGCTCGGCCACCCCAAGGTCTACCTGAACCTGGCGCCGGCCGGACGTGTCGAGTGCCCCTATTGCTCCCGCCTGTTCGTCAACCGCGCGATCGCCCGGGCCTTCGAAGGGCGGGTGGGCGGGGTCGCGGAAGGAGCCGCCCATGGATGACGTTGCCGGGACCGTCGTCGCCGGCCGCCCCGCTGCCGCCCCGGCGCCCTCATCGGCCGCGCCGCATCACGTCTTTCTGATCGACGGCTCTGGCTTCATCTTCCGTGCCTATCACGCACTGCCGCCCTTGACCCGCTCGGACGGGACGCCGACCGCGGCCGTGCTCGGCTTCAGCAACATGCTGGCGAAGCTGCTGTCGGAGACCGACGCCGACCACATCGCGGTGGTGTTCGACGCCGCCGGCACATCGTTCCGCAACCGCATCTATGACGCCTACAAGGCCAACCGCGGCCCGCCGCCCGATGATTTGGTGCCGCAATTCGCGCTGGTCCGCGAGGCGACCGACGCCTTCGGCGTATGCCGTATCGAGATGAGCGATTTCGAGGCCGACGATCTGATCGCGACCTATGCCCGGCACGCAGTCGAGGCGGGCGCGACGGTCACCATCGTCTCCTCCGACAAGGACATGATGCAGCTCGTCAACCACCAGGTGACGATGCTCGACCCGATCAAGAACCGGCCGATCGGCGAGGCAGAGGTGCGCGAGAAGTTCGGGGTCGGGCCGGACAAGGTTGTCGACGTCCAGGCGCTGTGCGGCGACAGCGTCGACAACGTTCCGGGGGTGCCGGGCATCGGGGTGAAGACCGCGGCCGAGTTGATCACCGCCTATGGCGATCTCGAAACCTTGCTGGCCCGGGCCTCGGAGATCAAGCAGCCGAAGCGGCGCCAGTCGCTGATCGAGAACGAGGCTAAGGCGCGGCTGTCGAGGGAGCTGGTCAAGCTCGACGACGACGTGCCATTGCCTTGCCCGCTTGCGGATTTGCGGGTCAGGCCGCTCGATCTCGACCGGCTGTCGGCGTTTCTGCGCAAGATGGAGTTCCGCGCGCTCGAAGGACGGATGCGGCAGCGGGTGGCGACCGGCCCGGCCGCGGTCGAAACACCAGCGCCGAGCGAGCCGGTCATTCCCGAGATCCCGCCGTTTTCGGCGCCGCACAGCTACGCGATCGTCGACACGCTCGACGGCCTCGACCGCTGGATCGAGGCGGCCCTTCAGGCCGGCGCCGTCGCGCTCTGGCCGGCGCCGAGTGCGGTTGCCGGAAGCCGGCCGGCGTTGTGCGGCCTCGCGCTTGGCGTTGCGCCCGGCTTGGCCGCCTATCTGCCATTGGGGCATCGCGGCCCCGGCTTGCTCGACGGGCCGACCGGAACATTGTCGCTCGACGATGCGATCGCCCGCCTGAAACCGCTCTTTGAAGACCCCGGCGTCTTGAAGATCGGCCACGATATGAAGGGCGCAGCGCATCTGTTGCGGCGCCATGGCGTCGCGCTCGGTCCCTCGGACTGCACGATGCTGATGTCCTACGTGCTCGACGGCGGCCAGGTCGAGCACACGATCGAGGAACTGACCCGGCGCGCCTTTGCCCACGACCTCGCACCGCTCAAGGAACTGATCGGCTCCGGCAAGAGCCTGATGCCTTTCGCCGAGGTCGCGACCGCAGCGGCGCGCGATTTCGCCGCCGCGCGCGCCGATGCGGCATTGCGCCTGCACATGCTCTTGAAGGCGCGCCTCGCGCGCGAGCATATGACCGCGTTCTACGAGACGATCGAGCGCCCGCTGGTGCCGGTGGTGGCGGCGATGGAGGACGCCGGCGTCAAGGTCAACCGCGCCGCACTTGCCGAATTGTCGCGCGATTTCGCCCGGCGCATCGCCGAGCTCGAAACCTCAATCTGGCGTGATGTCGGCAACGAATTCAACATCGGTTCGACCAAGCAATTGGGCGACGTGCTGTTCGAGAAGCTGCAATTGCCCGGCGGCAAGAAGGGCAAGACCGGCGCCTACGGCACCGACGCGTCGATCCTCGAAACGCTGGCGCCGCTGCATCCGGTGCCGGCGCAGGTGCTCGAATGGCGCCAGCTGACGAAGCTCAAATCGACCTACGCCGATGCGCTCGGCGAAGAGATCGACAGACATACCGGGCGCGTCCACACCTCGTTTGCGCTGGCCGCGACGGCAACCGGGCGCCTCTCGTCCTCCGAGCCCAACATTCAGAACATCCCGGTGCGCACCGAGGAGGGGCGCAAGATCCGCCATGCCTTCGTCGCCGAGCCCGGGCACCTGTTGCTGTCGGCCGATTACAGCCAGATCGAATTGCGCCTCGCCGCGCATGTCGCCGATGTCGCCGAACTGAAGCGCGCCTTCCGCGAGGGGAAGGACATCCACGCGCTGACCGCGAGCGAAGTGTTCGGGGTGCCGCTCGACAAGATGGACCCGCAGACAAGGCGGCGCGCCAAGGCGATCAATTTCGGCATCATCTACGGCATCAGCGCCTTCGGCCTCGGCAACCAGATCGGCGTGCCGCAGAGCGAAGCCGCGGAATACATCCGCGCCTATTTCGAGCGCTTTCCCGGCATCCGCGCCTACATGGAAAAGATCAAGGCCGAGGCCCGCAGCGCCGGTTATGTCGAGACGATCTTTGGCCGCAAATGCTTCATCCCCGGCATCCGCGACGCCAACCCCATGCGCCGCGCCGGCGCCGAGCGTCAGGCGATCAACGCGCCATTGCAGGGATCGGCCGCCGACATCATCATCAGGGCGATGGGACGGCTCCCGGCAGCGCTCGCCGCTTCTGGCTTGCACGCGCGCATGCTCTTGCAGGTGCATGACGAGCTGCTGTTCGAGACCCCGGACGACGAGATCGAACCGACCGCACGGCTGGTCAAGGAGATCATGGAAGGCGCCTGCGCCCCGCGCCTCGAACTTTCCGTCCCGCTCGTCGTCGAAACCGGCTGGGCGCGGAGCTGGGACCAGGCGCATTAGCCGACGCTGACGCCCACCGCCCTTGGCCCGGCCCTTGCGCTGAAACACCATCCTGCAACAGCGAGGTGGGCCTGGGATGCACTTGTTCAGCCTCGGGTTATCGCGATCTGGCAAAATTTGTGTTGCGCCGCATCGACCGCATGGCCGGCGAGGTCAACGCCTTTCTGGTTGTCGTCGCGATCAGCCTCTTGATGCTCAACCTCCTTTACTTCGGCCAGAAGCTCGTCGATGCACTGCCCCCGGTGGTCCAAACGGGCGCGCAGATGCCATGACGATTGCCATGATCATATCGGGGGCGCCATGCGAAAAAGGTATGCATAGCTGACTTGTCTCATCGACGATTGTGCGGCGCAGCATCGGACCCTACCTATCGCTCGGCTTTTGGGGCCGCATGGGAATCCACACGAAATGATGAAGCCTGTATCGCCACAGAATCGCCTGTTGCTGAGGGATCTGCTGCGCCGCGCCGACCGGATCGCAGCCGATCTCAACGTGTTGCTTGTTGTCATCGCGATCGGCCTGGCGACGCTCGACTTCACCTTTCTCGTTACCCAGAAGGCGATCGACAACCTGCCGCCGATCACTCGCATGAGTTACGATCAGGCGCCGCCCTCATCGAAGTGAGGCGGCGGCGCGCGGCTATTCCCAGGCGCTATTCGACCACGACCGGCTTCAATTCGCGCAGGCGGGGCAAGACCTCTTTCGCAAACAGCGTGATGTTCTTCGTGGCCTCGTCATGGGTGATGAAGCCGGTCTTGCCGACCATGATCAGGTGGCCGAACCCGCCGACCTTCTCGTAAAAATCCATGATCTGCCGGTAGACGGTATCCGGGTTGCCGGCATACATGCGCCCGCCGGCCATCGCCATCTCGGCGGTGACTCCGGGGCGGTTGAGCGCCGAGTTCCGTCCTGGCCGGCCAGGGAACGCCACTGGGCTGCCGCCCGCATTCGGGTCGCGGTAGAGCTGCGGCGCCAGTTCGGGCGGCGTCGTGCCGGGCAGGAACTTGGCGTATTGCGGGGCTGATTTCATGCTGGTGTTGACAAACCACAACAGCTTGCTGCCGACCCGGACCGCCTCCTCGTCGTTGTCGCCGACATAGACAAAGGCGGAATAGCCGAAGCGGTCGGTGGTCGGCTTCGATAGACCAGCGTCGGCGCGCGCCTGCCGGTAGGCGCCCCACGCCCGCCTGGTCACCTCGACCCCGCGCATCACCATGATGTTGACCATGCCGCGCCGGCCCAATTCGGCCGTGTCGATCGGATCGGAGGTCGCCGCCCACATCGGCGGGTGCGGCTGCTGATAGGGTGGCGGCCAGATGTTGACGTGGCGGTGGGTGAAATGCTTGCCCTCCCACTCGAACGGCCCGTCGCGATGGGTCAGCGCCTTCTCGACCAGATCGATCGCCTCCCAGAAGCGCTCGCGGATGCCGATCGGGTTGGCGTTGCCCGACGCCATCTCGGTGCCGCCCGATTTGACGAAGCCGATTTCGAGCCGGCCGCGCGAAATGACGTCGGCGGTCGCATATTCCTCGGCGGCGCGCACCGGGTCAGGGCGCACCGTGATCAGCGTCCCCATGCTCAACAGCCGGATCTTCTTGGTCTGGCGCGCGACGATGCCGAGCACGAGCGGGCTTGCCCCGTAAAGGCAATTGATCCCGGCATGGTGCTCGCTCGAGGTGATGTTGAGGCCAAGCTCGTCGCATAACAAATATTCGTCAAGGGTTTCCTCGAAGAGCCGGGCGGCGACCTTGGGATCGCAATAGCGGTTGGGCAGGCTGGCGCGTACCGAATCGGTTGCTTCGAGCACCGCATCCGGGACGAACGGGTACGGGTTCTCGCAATGAAACCACGCATTCGGGGCGTCCTCCGCAGCGTGTTTGCGCTTCCGGGAAATTACCCGCGCCGCGATGGCGCGGATAGCGCAAAAGCCGACGACAATCCGATCGGGGTATCCCGGCACGGAAGCGGGGCGATCCGCGAAACGCCATTCAGGCGGTCTCGCAATTTCGAATGATTCGGCCAAACAATAAATCTCAGGGAATTATTACGATTGAAATCAGTATTCTGGCGCACCATGTAAAACACCGAGAAAATCGTTGCCAAGCATAATTCTGAGCATGGAAAGCGCGCGGCTTCGTCCTATGCTGCGCGCGGATGGCGAACGTATTGTCTCGACATCGCCGCGGCATGCGGTAGCAGATCAGGAGAAATCGATCCTCCTGACATCAAGGTCAACAGCAATGGAACTCCATCCAGGTGTAAAGCCGGCATTGTGGGGTGCGGTCGCGGGCGCCGCGGCGATATGGATCATCGGTTTTTCATCGATGGGCTGGATGCTTAGCAGCACCGCCGACCACCTGGCCACCGCGCGTGCGGAGAGCGCGGTCGTCGGCGCGCCGACCCCAATTTGCGTCGAAAAATTCCAGCAACAATCCGGCTCGGCGGCCAAGCTGATCGAATTCAAGAAGGCCGAACCGTGGGCGCAGCGGGCGCTCATAAAGAAGGAAGGCTGGGCAACGGTTCCGGGAACCGAAAAAGTCAACGCGGCAGTTGCCAGCGCCTGCGCAGAAAAACTCGGCCAACCTTCTTGACGAGATGACCGTCCACCAAAACCACGGCCCGGGAGTTGCCTGAATGACGCTGCGTCACGCCTACGCGCCCATGCTGCCGGAATTCGATGCGTTTCTCTTCGCCGCGGTCGGCGAGGAGGTGGACGGCGTCCCATTAAGCGTGCTGTCGGCGCTGTCGCGGTTGGATCTCGATCCACGGGCTGAAGCCGCGCGGTTGGCGCATCTGACCAGGGAGGCGGCAGCCGATCAATTGGCGAGGATGATCGCCCGGCTTTACGACCGGCGCTGGAGCGTATCGGAGGCGCGCCGGATTGCCGGCGGCCTCGTCGAGCGCCTGCCCATGGCCGTCGCCGCCGGAAAGAACGATCGCGCCGCAACGGGCGCCAGGCCCACAACCGGCGCCAGGGCACCGTCATTCTTGATCTACCTGGCGCTGGCGATGCTGATCGGCCTCATCGCGAGCGGCTGCCTGTCGTTGCTTGGCTAGAAGAACATGCAGCGACCCGGAAATCCGGGGAATGTCGGCTAGGGTGTGCGCGCCAGTAGTTCGGCGGGCCGAAGCTCGGAGCCAACGTATCGCGGCACGAGTGTCGCTCCCACGAAAAATGCCGCGCCCATGAGTGCCGGTTAAGCATGCTGCAGCGGTCCCTTTCCGGCTCGACTGACGCGGGATGCCTGGGTGCTTTCCGCGATCGTTAGAATGGCACAACCATAGTGCCGATCGGCACGAGCGCATCGCCTGCAAGAATGAACTCGTTGTCGCCATTGATCATTCAGCCAACTCAGTTGTGTGAATTTTTCGTTGAGGATATCATCCAAAATTCTGCGAGCGTCAAATTAAATTGATCATTTATTGACGATAGAAAGTGCTAAAGAACTTGGAGTTTCGTCAAATTTTTCACGGTTGTATTTAGTTATCCGCGACCCTACATAGCGAAATACGCGTTGGCACTCGCGATCCAATAGTGCCAAATCTTTCAATGATTCCGGTTCGAGGAGACCATCGATGAAACTGCGTCCATTGCAGGACCGCGTCCTGATCCGCCGTGTCGAGCCGGAGGCGAAGACCGCCGGCGGCATTTTCATCCCCGATACGGCGCAGGAAAAGCCGACGGAAGGCGAAGTCGTCGCCGTCGGGCCCGGCATCCGCGACGAGGGCGGCAAGTTGCACCCGCTCGATGTCAAGAGCGGCGACCGCGTGTTGTTCGGCAAGTGGTCGGGCACCGAAGTCAAGCTCGAGGGCGAAGACCTGATGATCATGAAGGAAGCCGACATCATGGCCGTCATCGATCGGATCGTCGCAACCAAGAAAGCCGCTTAACCAGGAGGAGCCCAAGATGGCTGCCAAGGAACTCAGATTTAACGGCGATGCGCGCGCCCATATGTTGCGCGGCATCGACACTCTCGCCGACGCGGTCAAGGTGACGCTCGGCCCCAAGGGGCGCAACGTCCTCCTCAACAAGGCCTGGGGCGCCCCGCGCATCACCAAGGACGGGGTGACCGTCGCCAAGGAGGTGGAACTCGCCGACAAGTTCGAAAACATGGGCGCGCAGATGGTCAAGGAGGTCGCCACCCGGACCAGCGACCAGGCCGGCGACGGCACCACCACCGCGACGGTGCTGGCCCAGGCGATCGTGCGCGAGGGCGTCAAGGCGGTCGCCGCCGGCATGAACCCGATGGATTTGCGGCGCGGCATCGACATGGCCGTCGCATCGGTCGTCAATGACCTGAAGAAGCGTTCGAAAAAGGTCGCGACCAACGCCGAAATCGCTCAGGTCGGGACGATCTCGGCCAATGACGACCGCGAGATCGGCGAGATGATCGCGCAAGCGATGCACAAGGTCGGCAACGAGGGCGTCATCACGATCGAAGAGGCGACGAGCCTCGAAACCGAACTCGACATCGTCGAGGGCATGCAGTTCGACCGCGGCTATCTCTCGCCATACTTCGTGACCAATGCCGAGAAGATGCTCTGCGAGCTCGAAAAGCCGTACATTCTGCTGTTCGAGAAGAAGCTGTCCGGTCTCCAGGCGATCCTCCCTTTGCTCGAAGCGGTGGTGCAGAGCAGCCGGCCGCTCTTGATCGTCGCCGAGGATATCGAGGGTGAAGCGCTGGCGACGTTGGTCGTCAACAAATTGCGCGGCGGCCTCAAGGTGGCCGCGGTCAAGGCGCCCGGCTTCGGCGATCGGCGCAAGTCCATGCTCGAGGACATCGCCGTCTTGACCGGCGGTCAGGTGATCAGCGAGGACCTCGGTATCAAGCTGGAGAACGTCACGCTCGACATGCTCGGCATCGCGAGAAACTGCAGGAGCGCCTGGCCAAGCTCGCCGGCGGGGTTGCGATCATTCGCGTCGGCGGCGCCACCGAGATCGAGGTCAAGGAGCGCAAGGACCGGGTCGACGACGCGATGCACGCGACCAAGGCGGCGGTCGAGGAAGGCGTCGTCGCCGGCGGTGGCGTGACACTGCTGTACGCAAGCCAGGGTCTCGGCCGGCTGAACCCCGAGAATGACGACCAGAAGGTCGGCATCGACATCGTGCGTCGGGCATTGCAGGCGCCGGCACGGCAGATTTTCGAAAATGCCGGGGCCGAGGGCGCCGTCATCGTCGGCAAGCTGTTGGACAAGGGCGACGCCACTCATGGTTTCGACGCGCAGAGCGGCACCTACGTGGACATGCTAAAGGCCGGCATCATCGACCCGGCCAAGGTCGTGCGCCTGGCACTGCAGGGCGCGGCTTCCGTTGCCGGGTTGCTGATCACCACCGAGGCGATGGTTGCCGACAAACCGCAAACCGGCGCGCTAACGATGCCGGGCGGCGGCATGGACGATAGCGGATACTAAAGCTCCCGCACTGGCTTGGCGAAAAGGCCACTGCCGCTTCGCGACAACGGAGCGGCTTTGGCCTTTTTGCTTCAATCCGGTCCCTCGATCCGGACCGTTCAGAAGTGAAACAGCGAGATGGGGCGGCTTCAATTGCGATCATCCGCGGCTTTCCCGGAACCGAGGGCGAGGAGCGACGGCGTCGAAAAACGGCTGCTGCAAGCCGCCGAAGCGGGCGACCCGCGCGCCCAATGCAATCTCGGCATCCTCTACGACAATGGCCTGGACGATAACGGCTATGTCGTCGAAGGCAACCGGCCGCAGGCAGTGAGGTGGCTGTTGGCCGCGGCCGAGCAGGGCCTGCCGCGCGCTCAGGTCAAACTCGCGGAAGTGTACGCCGACGGCCCCGACATTTCGGGCAGCCACGCCACCGCGTGCGGCTGGTTCCTGCTGGCAGCGCTGCGCCTGCAGGGCATACATCTGCACGAAGCGCGATCCGGGTACGACCGTATTGCCGCGCATTTGACCCCGGCGCAACGGGCAGAGGCGCGGTGCTTTGCGCGCGACTGGACGCCAAAGCAACCAAAATGATGCCGATAACCCAAGCCGCGGGACCGATCAAACCGAGAGGACATTCCCAATGTATATTTCTCTGGCAGAAAGCTGTGCAAAGAGCTTCAAGCGATGGTCCGACTCTCACCCGTGCTATTGTAACGACAACGAAGAGAATGTTGCCCGGCTCGATGTTCTCGCTTTCGCGGATATGGGCAAAGGACGCGCAGTGATGACGCCATTCGAAGGGCCGCGTGGTCCGTGGCTGGTGCCTGGGATGGCGAATACGCTGTGAAATCGGGGGGCTCCGGCAGAAAACGGCAATTCGGGGATGAAATGCGCCGGCGGCACGGATAATCACGGTAGCGGCCGCGTGCGTCTGGCGGCAGAGTCGGGCCGGGAGCGGCATGCGCAGTCTTCGCAGGATATTGATCGTCGATGACGACGCGGCGCTGCGCCAGTCGCTGGCCGAGCAGCTTGAGCTGCATGCCGAGTTTACCAGCCTTGAATGCGACAGCGCCGCGGCGGCGATCCAGGTCATGCTGCATGAGCGGTTCGATGCCGTGCTGCTCGAACGTCGGATTGCCGGACATGGATGGGCGCGAGCTGTGCCGGCTGATGCGACGCGCCGGGGTCAATGTGCCGATTGTGATGCTGACCGCGGCGGATAGCGAGGCCGATACGGTGCTCGGGCTCGACGCCGGGGCCAATGATTACGTCACCAAGCCGTTTCGTTTGAGCGTGCTGCTGGCGCGGCTGCGCGCCCATTTGCGGCAGAGCGAGCACAGCGACGACGCGGTCTTGACGATCGGGCCCTACGCCTTCCGGCCGAGCGCCAAGTTGATGACCGACGCCGGCGGGCGCAAGAAGGTACGCCTGACCGAGAAGGAAGCGGCGATCCTCAAATTTCTCTATCGCGCCGGCCGGGTGATCGGACGCGACACGCTCCTGGGCGAGGTTTGGGGCTATAATGCCGGGGTGACGACGCATACTCTGGAGACGCATGTGTATCGCCTGCGCCAGAAGATCGAGCGCGATCCGGCCCATGCCGAGATCCTGGTGACCGAGCCCGGCGGCTACCGGCTGGTGCCGTGACGCCCCTATGAGTTCCCCGCGGAGTTTCTCGGGCGGCGGCGATCGGGCGGACGATCTCGTCGTCGTCAGCGCCGCCGACAGCCCCTATTTCCCGCTGCTGCAGGACGCGGTGCTGTCGGTCCGCGCGCAGCGCCCGGACGTGGCGATCGGGGTGCTCGATCTCGGGCTGGCGCCGGACGAGCGGGCCTGGCTTGCCGAGCGGGTGAGGCATGTCGTGCACCCGCAATGGGATTTCGCTTTTCCCGGTCGCGAGCGTGCCCCCGCGGCGCTCAAGGCCGAGCTGGCCCGCCCCTTTCTGCCGCGATATTTCCCCGGATACCGGATGTATCTCTGGCTCGATGCCGACGCCTGGCTCCAGGATTGGCGGGTCATCGATCTGTATTGCGCCGCCGCCGGGCTGGACAAGCTCGCGATCACCCCCGAGATCGACCGCGCCTATAAGCGGCATTACAAGCGCCCCAAACTGTTCGGCATGAATCTCGCCTGGAAAAATTATCGCGAGGCCTTCGGCTGGCGGGTCGCCGACCGGCTCGGGCGCAACCCGATGGTCAATGGCGGCGTTTTGGCCCTGCATGCAGAGGCGCCGCATTGGGCCGCGTGGCGGCGGGTTCTCACCCGGGTATTGCAGCGCACCAGCTTCACCCCGGCCGGGCAGACCGCGCTCAACTATGTCATCTTCGCCGAGCATCTGCCGGTTAACTTCCTGCCGGCCTATTGCAATTGGATGCCGGGCGATGCGGCGCCGGTTTTCGACGCGGACCGCGGGCTGTTTGTCGAGCCCTATGCGCCGCATCAGGTGATCGGGATCATGCATCTCGCCGGCGCCGAGCAGAAGAGCCACATCTTCCGCCTGAACCGGCTCGACGGCGGAACGATCGACACCTCGCTGCGCTACGCCGCCACGCGCGAATTGTGCGGCCGCGCGGTCGAGCTGAGCGCCTAATCAGGCCGGCCTTCGCTCCGTTCAGCGGTGGCGCCGTCCGCTGCCGCGGAACCCGCGGGCGATGTAGACGGTATACGTCATCCCGCCGTTGTGTCCCGATTCCGTTGTGATCGTGGTGAGCGGCGTCAGTTCGGCAAAGTCGGGCCGCATCTCGTTAACCAGGCCATGCACGGTGACCGCCAGGAAATCCTCGCCCCGGTGATTGCCAATGTTGTTGACGAGGCGCCACTGGTCGGTGATGCCGGGAACCGGGTTCCATTCGACTGCCGTGAAGGGGTGGGGGTGCACGTAATAGATCAATGCCGCCAAGAGTTCGCGGTCGTCGGCAAGGAGGGTCAAACCCGGGTGCGCCGCGAGAATCGCCCCGACGCGGTGTCCAAGGCCACGCCAGCCGCGCAGTCGGTGCAGCGGATCGTATTTCGCGGGCACGGCAATGCCGATCGCGGCGAGTGCGTCCACCGTGCCGGACAACGCGACGGCCGCCATCAGGTTGAGCGCGATCGACACGGCGACCCAGCGCCGCCAGCCGCAATCCAGCGCCCAGGCAACCACCAGCACGATGGCCGAGACATAGGCGGGCGCCGCCCAGTTCGGCTCGGCCCGCGACAACAGGCTGAGGCCCAGCATCATCGCCAGGGTCGGCAGGGCAAAGGCGGCGAGGAGGCGGGCGCGCGGTTCGGCCAGCACCCGGGGGTGCGCGACGAGCGCGACCAAGCCGGCAAAAAACAGCGGCCCCATGACGCCGAACTGGGATCCGAGGAATCGCAGGAAGGCGGCCGGATGCACCAAGGGTCCCGACAGATCGGCATTGTCGCGGAGGTGCAGGTAGCTGGCGAAGCCGTGGCTCCAGTTCCACCACAAATTGGGCAGATAGATCAGCACCGCGATGCCGGTGGCGGCGAAGAGCGGTTTCAGATGCCGCCGTTCCCCCGGAGCCAGGAGGACAAAGCCGAACGCCGACAAGAGCCAGTAGGCCATCGCATATTTGGCCAGGAGGCCGAGCCCCGCGGCGATTCCGGCGACCAGCCACCAGCGGCCCCCCCCTGGCTCGCGCGCGCGGATGAAGGCATAGAGCGCCGCCGCCCAGCACGGTAAGAGCACCGCGTCGGTCGAGATGATGAACGCCGACAGCGCCACGCCCGGCAGGGTGATATAAGCGAGCGCCGACCAGAAACCGGTCCGGCGGTCGTACAGATGGGCGGCGATCGCATAGATGATGCCGGCCGTGCCGGCGTGGAGCAGCGGCGCCGACAGGCGGATCGCAAATTCGCTGTTGCCGAATGCCGCCGTCGTCAGCGCGATCAGCCAGGCGACGAGCGGCGGCTTCGAGTAATAGCCGAACGCGGGATGCTGCGCCCAGAACCAGTATTGCGCCTCGTCGGGATAGAGCCCGGCCGACTGCACGGCAAGCCAGATCAGCCGCGCGGCGGTGATCGCCGCCACCGCCGCCAGGGTCCAGCTTCCATAGGCGTGCTTGCTGGCCGGCATGCCCGTGGCGATCCCGGGGGCGATCCCGGGGGATCGTTCCGGGGAGGACAGGCTCAGTCCCTGCATCGAAACCCGCCGATGATTGCTGTCGGGCGCAGCATAAGGGAAACCGCGGCGCTGCGACATCGCGCCTGGGGGCGCACTTGGCGCGCCATTGGGTCGCGCCGCGGGGGCGCTCGGCCTATGGATTGGCCGGCTTGCGTTTGGCGACCCTTGGCATTTATGGAATGGTGAGCGCGGGCTCAGTTATTCCTTTTGCACAGGAAACCCGGAATTCGGGGAGCACATCATGCGCAAGCCAGCACTCGTTCTCGGTGTTCTCGCGGCGATGGCGGCATGGCCCATGGCCCAGGCGGCCGTCACCACCTACCAGACGACCTTGGGCGGAGCCGCCGAGGTGCCGCCGGTCGCGGCGGGCGGCAAGGGTACTGCGGAGGTCAACGTTAACGCCGCGACAAAGAAAATATCCTGGCGGGTCGAGTATTTCGCGCTGAGCGGGCCGGCGGCGGCCGCGGATATCCATTGCGGCGCCGCACCCGGAGCGAACGCGCCCGTTGCCGTGGGGCTCGGGAAGGCGCCCGGTCTCGCCAGCCCGATCGAGGGGTCGGGGGCGATGACCGACGCGCAGCTGGCCGATCTGACCGCAGGCAAGTGCTACATCAATATCCACACCGCCAAGCACAAAAGCGGCGAGGTGCGCGGCCAACTGGCAAAATAGTCACCTCGCGCGGGCCGGCGCCGGGCAGCCGGCGGCATCGGCTCCCGGCGGGCTGATCCGGATCAGCAGCTGCCCGGTCGGCCCGCAGGGAGTTGGGTGCCCGGTGATGCAGCCCTCGAGGGCTTCGATGGTTGTGTCGCGAAAGATCACCCGGATCGCGATGCCGTCGCGCAGCCAGGTACGTTCCGCCGCCGCCTGATAGCCGCTCGCCGGGGCCGGGGCGGCGTCGCACATGGCATCGGGCGGACCATAGGCGGCCGTGAGCGCGCCCAGCACGGCGCGGAACGCCGGCGGGTTGACGCCGTGGCGTTGCCGCTCGATCTGGATCCGTTTCAGGCCGTGCGTTACCTTGTCCATCTGAAAAAAAGCGATCAGCGGCAAACCGCCGGCCACCACGTCGCGCAGCACGATCTGCGTATAGGCGTCGCCGAAATCTATGGGGCGCGGCAAAAGTGCCGCGCGCGCCCCGAAATGCGCGAGGAGAGCGGCGCTCGACTCGCCCCAGAGGTTCCCTCCCAGCTGTCGGCGATGCCTGCGGCGCCGGCCGGCGATGCCGCCCACAGCCCAACGAACAGCAGAAGCACCGCGAGAGAGGCTCGATCCGAAATAGGGATCACCCCTCGATCAGGCAAACCGGCCGGGATCGAACGGAGCGATGTCGATCGGTGGCGGCCGGCCGGCGACGAGATCGGCGACGATCTTGCCGGTCATCGGCGCCGCGGTCATGCCGACATGGCCATGGCCGAAGGCATAGATCACATCGGGGCTGGCGCGCGAGCGGCCGAGCGCCGGCAGCGAGTCGGGCAGCGACGGGCGGTGCCCCATCCACATCGAAAGGCGCTCGTCGGGATACTCGGCGGCAAGCCCGGGCAGCATCTTGCGGCCCTGCGCCAGCAGGATGCGAGCGCGTCGCCAGTCGGGCGGCGCGGCGAGCCCGGCCAGCTCGACCGTGCCGGCGAAGCGCAGCCCCAGTTCCATCGGCGTTGCGACGAACTTGCCGTCGGCATCGGCGGTCGGGATGCGCGGTATGATCTCGGGATCATGAATCATCAAGTGGTAGCCGCGCTCGGTTTCGAGCGGCACGCGGTCGCCGAGCGAGGCGGCGAGCGGCTTCGAATGGGCGCCGGCGCAGACGATCGCGGCATCGGCGGCAAACTCGCCGGCATCGGTCCGGATCGCGGTCAGTCGCCGCCCGTCGAGGCGGAAGCCGAGCGCGTGCGCCTTCACGATCTCGCCGCCTTGCTGGCGGAAATGCTCGACGAGCCGGGTGACGAGGGCGAGCGGGTTGCTGGTGTGGCCGTTCTCGCGCACCAACAGGCCGCGGACATAATCGCGCGACAGGGTGGGCTCGAGCTGGCGCAGCTCATCGGCGTCGAACTCGTCGACGACGACCCCGTTCGCGCGCCGCAAGGCCCAGGCAAAGCCGTCCTTCGCCAAGGCCTCGGCCGAGCGGTAGACGTAAAGATGACCGCGCTGATGGATCAGCTCCTCGGCCCCGGCCTCGCGGGCCAACTCGCGCACCAAGGGGACGGTGGGCCCGACCAGCGGTCGCAGCGCTTTCGCCTGGGCGCCCACCTTCTCCGGCGTCGCCGATCGCACGAAGCGGATCAGATATGGCAGGATCGTCGGCAGGTAGCTCCAGCGCAGCGCCAGCGGGCCGAGCGGGTCCAAGAGCCAGCGCGGCACGTTGCGGACCACCCCCGGCATCGCTGCCGGGGTCACCGACGAGCCGTTGAAACACCCGGCATTGCCGAACGAGGCGCCCTCGCCGGGATTGCCCGGCTCGATCAGGAACACGCTGTGACCGTCCCGCTCCAGCCAGCTTGCCGCGCATACCCCGACCATGCCGGCGCCGATCACCCCGATGCGCCGTGCCGCGCTTGCCGCCATCAGCCGGCCTCCATCTGATCCTCGGCGGTCACAATGGCGATCCGCAGCCACCCCCGCAACGGCGGCGGGAGCAGAGGCTTGCCAGCGTCGGCGCCGGTTCCTTGGGAGCGGCAAATTGCCGCCTCTATCAGATCGGGGCGGACCGCAACGGGCCGATCTTGAAAAGAGCCCGGCGCTCGTTTAGAAATTCTCAACCTTGTCGGCCGAAAAATCGATCGACAATAGGGATAATGGATACCCCCGCGATGGCCGATGTCTCTCCCCACCGCACGATCACCGACGACCTGCTCGAATTGACGGTTCGCATCAAACGCGAGGCGGGGGTCGGCCACGACCAGATCCAAGCCGTTATCGACCAGTTTGCCTGCCAGGAGCAGTGGCAGGAACGAACCGGAGGGATCGGGTTCCCGCTGGTTGAAGACATCCCGCAGAGCCGCCGCGGGGAGTTTATGGCGGGGATCGCCGCGCTGTCGCCGCACCCTGATCGGGCGGACAGTGGAGCCGCCCGGAGCCGCAACCTCTCGGCGGCCGAGATTTGGCCGTCGCGCGTCGCCTAGCAAATACCGGCAGGTTTTTCGCAAGGGTTGTCCCGCCGTCTCGTTCCGTATGCCGGGCAGGGAGCGCCCGTCGGCTCGCCTCCGCACGCCATCAAAATTCGGACATCGCTGCCGACCGCTAGCCAGCACGCGCCGTTTTGCTAAGATCGGCACATGGCACGGGAGGAGAGGGCAGGCTCTGCGTCGCGGCTGGACCACCGGCGCCTGCGCCGCGGCGGCGGCGCGCGCGGCGTTTGCCGGGCTTCTGACCGGGCGCTTTCCCGATCCGGTAACGATCCGCCTGCCGCGCGGCGAGAGCCCTTGCTTTGCGCTGGCGCTCGCCGAACTGGGCGACGGGACTGCCCGCGCCGGCATCATCAAGGATGCCGGGGATGACCCCGATGTGACCCATGGTGCGCTGATCATCGCCGAGTCTCGCCTGGGCTGCGTCGGGAGCGGGGATCCGGTTTCGCGCCGGCGAGGGGGTCGGCACCGTTACCCGGCCGGGCTTGCCGCTGGTCGTCGGCGAGCCGGCGATCAACCCGGCGCCGCGCGCCATGATCCGCGAAGCGCTGGCCGATGTCGCCGAGGCGAACGGCGCGATGCCGCCCGATGTCACGGTGACGATCGCGATCCCCGGCGGCGAACGCCTCGCGGAGCGGACCATGAATGCCCGGCTCGGCATCCTCGGCGGGCTGTCGGTGCTCGGCACCACCGGGATCGTCCTGCCCTATTCCTGCTCGTCATGGATCCATGCGATCCACCGCGGCATCGACGTCGCCCGGGCAGCCGGTCTCGCGCATATCGCCGCTGCGACCGGCACGACATCGGAGCGCGCGGTGCAGCGTCTCTACGATTTGCCCGAGCACGCGCTGATCGATATGGGCGATTTTGTCGGCGGCACGCTCAAATACCTGCGCCGGCGCCCGATCGCGCGGCTGACCCTCGCCGGCGGGTTTGCCAAGCTGGCCAAGCTCGCTTCCGGCCATCTCGATCTGCATTCGAGCCGAAGCCGGGTCGATGGCGCCGCGCTCGCCCGCCAGCTTGCCGCGCTCGGCGCCGGCCGGGCGGCCGTCACCGCCGCGGGAAAGAGCGACAGCGCGGCGGAGGTCCTCGCCATCGCCGGAGAGCGCGGCATGGCGCTGGCCGAGGCGGTGGCATGCCAGGCGCGCGAGGTGGCGCTTGCGACGTTGAGCGGCGATACCGCGGTCGAGGTCGCGATCGTCGATCGCGCCGGCGAGTTCCTGGCGCGCGTCGGCGCGCCGCACGAACCCCGGATCGTCCAATGACCGGGCGGCACCTGTTGATTCTGGGCGGCACCGGGGAAGCGGCGGCGCTCGCTGGCGGCGCGCTCGTCCGCTTTGGCGATGCGATCAATGTGACGACGGCGCTGGCCGGCCGGACCCGGCATCCCGGGCCGATTGCCGGGACGGTGCGGATCGGCGGGTTTGGCGGGGCGGCGGGGATCGCTTCCTACGTCATCGATCGCCGGATCGACCGCCTGATCGACGCGACCCACCCGTTTGCCGCCGAGATCTCACGGGCGGCGCGGCTGGCCGCCGAGCAGACCGCGGTGCCGCGGCTCTTGCTGCTGCGCCCGCCGTGGCGCCGCCATCCGCTCGACCGTTGGATCGAGGTCGACAGCATCGCGGCCGCCGCCACGCTGGTCGGGCGGGTCGGTCGGCGCGCCTGGCTGACGGTCGGCGCCGGTGCCGCCGCCGCTTTCGCGCCGGCAACCGGGGTACGCTTTGTCGTACGTCTGATCGACCCACCGCGTGACAAGCTGCCGTTGCCGTGCCACGAGGTGGTGCTCGGGCGCGGGCCGTTCAGCGTGGGGGAGGAGCGGCGCCTCATCGAGCGCCATGCGATCGAACGTCGTGGTCTGCAAGGCGAGCGGCGGGAAAGCCACCGAGGCAAAGCTGATCGCCGCGCGCGAGTTGGGCCTCCCGGTCATCATGGTGCGCCGCCCGCCGCCCGAACCGGGTCCGGCGGTCGACACGGTCGAGGCCGCGCTCGATTGGCTTGCCGGCCTCGATCGCCGGCGCGAAGCGCAGAGGATGTCATGATGGCTCGTTCAGCCCGGTTTCTCGGCGGTGCCGTTCTTGTGCTGCTGGTGACGGCGGTCAGCGCCCGCGCCGATTTCAGCCTCTTCGGTTCCTATTGGGACAATATCGCGCGCGCCGCCGCCAAAAACGACGCGTACAAGGTCATCCAGCTGATTGCCAGCGGCAACGACCCCAACGAGGTCGACGATACCGGCCGCACCGGTCTGCAGATCGCCGCGATCAGCGACAATTTGCAGATCGCGACGATCCTGATCAAGGCCAGCGCTCATCTCGACCTCAAGGACCGCCTCGGCAACACCGCGCTGCATGATGCCGTCGACCGCAACCACGTCGAGATGGCGCGCCTCTTGCTCGATGCCGGCGCCGCAGTTGACCCCGAAAACAGGAACGGCATGACGCCGCTGATGATCGCAGCGAGCCGCGGCAACATCGCCATCGTCGAGGCGCTGCTCGCCAAAGGGGCAAACCCCCGGAAAACCGACTTTACCGGGCGCGACGCCGTGAGCTGGGCCGCCGACAGCCACCGGCCGGCGGTCGTCCAGGCGCTCCAGCGCGCCGCCGCAAAGCGCTGACCGACGGCGAGGCGGTTGCACGAGCCTCGGCCGCACGGGCGATCAGCGGGCGCCGAGATCGGTCAGCTGCGCGAAATAAAGTTGCGCCCGCGTCGGCGGGATGGCCCGTACGTAGAACGTATCGGCCGAGAGGCAGCCCACCAGTAGAAGCTGCTCAGCGATTCCAAGCATCGCAAACTCTTTGCTCTTATGCACGATGCACGCTCAACCCGAACTATGGCCTACCCGAAGTGCGGCCTTGACGCTCGCGCCGGATAACCGCCACCGTGATGCCCGGCGAATGTGAGGGAGGGCGGACCATGGAATTCGGCATCTTCAATCTGATGGGGGCGCGCGAGGCCGACAAGCCAACGGCGCAGGTCTTCGCCGAGGTGGCCGAGCAGACCCGGCTTGCCGACGAACTCGGCTACAGGGTCGCCTGGTTCGCCGAGCATCATTTCTCGAACTATTGCCTGTGCGCGTCGCCCTTGATGATGGTCGCGCATTGCGCCGCGATCACCCAGAAGATCCGGCTCGGCACCGCAGTCGTGGTATTGCCGCTCTACAACCCGGCGCGGCTCGCCGCCGAGATCGCGACCGCCGACGCCTTATCGAACGGGCGGCTGATGCTCGGCGTCGGCGCCGGCTATCAGCCCTACGAGTTCGAGCGCTTCGGCTTCGACATCAAAAACAATCTTGAGATGACCGAGGAGTTCTGCGAAATCCTCGATCTGGCGTTCAGCCGGGATTTCTTCAGCTACCACGGCAAGCACTACCAGATGCCGGAGACCCACATTCCGGCGCGCCCGGTGCAACAGCCGGTGCCGATCTATGTCGCCGGCCACACGCAGGCGATGTTCCGCGCCGCGGCGCGGCACGGCTATCGGGTATTGTCGTCGGGCCGTGTCGGCGGCGCCAAGCTGCTCGCCGAGCAATACGCCGACATGGTCGCCGCGTTTGCTGCCGAGAACGTGCCGTTGGCGAACGCCCACATCACCGTCAACCGCTTCTGCCACATCACCAACAGCAAGGAAGAGGGTCTGCGCTTTGCCGAAAACGCGCGCTACCAGTCGCGGCTTGCTTCGAGCCTCAGGCGCCGTCAGGAGGTCATGCAGGGCACGGTGCTGGTCGATGTCCCGTTCCCCGACGAGCCGCCGCTCGAACAGATCCACCGCGATCTGTTGATCGGCGATGTCGATACCGTGGCCGAGAAGCTCGCCGGCGAGATCCGCGCGACCCACCCCGTGCATATGTGCTTTTCGTTCAAGGTCGGCGCGACGCCGCACAAGGCGGCGATGCGCTCGATGGAACTGATGATCGGCGAGGTCAAGCCCCGGGTCGAGCGTGCTCTCGGGCGCCTCGCGGCGGAATAGGCGCAGGAGCGCTCGTGCAAAGATTAAGGAGCGGGCGCGCTATCCCGCCTGGCGCGCCGCGGCTGCGGTCGTGATCCGGCGCTTCAGCCGGCGCATTTCGGGCAGCAATTTGCTGTCCGCGGTGGCCTTCAAGAACGCGTCGATGCCGCCCTTGAACTCGATCGTGCGGATGGCCGCCGCCGAGAGCCGCATCCGCACCGGCCCTAACACGTCCGACAGCAGCGAAATCGTCTGCAAATTCGGCAGGAAGCGCCGCTTTGTCTTGACGTTGGAATGGCTCACATTGTGGCCGACCAGGACGCCCTTGCCGGTGACGGGGCATTTGCGGGCCATCGGGCACCTCGTTCAGTAGCGCCATGAAAACGCGCCGCGCGGGCCAGGCCCGCGCGCCGGCGGTTTTTAGGCCGAGTTAGGGGGAGGGTCAAGCCCAGGGTCAAGTGGCGCGCGCGTCGCGGCCTGTCGCGTCCTCGGCGGAATCGGTTCCAACCCTTCTTTTGCGCAACCCGATAATCGATTACTCTCGCGATACGCGAGAGGTGCGGCGGCGATGGCGGAGCTGGCGGTTGCGGGCGAAGCGGTTGGCTCGGCGCCGCGCCGGCGTCTGCGGCCCGTCGCCGCTTTTGCCGAGGCGCTCGCCGCCGAGGGCGACCGCCGCATCCTGTGGCTCCCGGTGTTTTTCGGCACCGGCATCGCGCTCTACTTTGCCCTGACGATCGAGCCGCCGCTGTGGATCGGCGGCGCCTTCGCGATCGCCGCCGCCGTACTGGCGCTGGCGCTGCGCCGCCGGCCGGGCTTGCGCGATGCCGCCATCGCGCTCGCCTTCGTCGCGGCGGGGTTTGCGGTGATGCAGCAGGCGCGCCTCGAACGCGGCACCCCGATGCTGCAGCGCCCGATCTACTCGGTCGCGCTGACCGGCCGGGTCATCGACATCGATGCGCTCGACCGCGGTTGGCGGATCATCCTCGCGCCCGATCCGCTGCCCGGCATCGCGGCCGACGCCCAGCCGCACCGCCTGCGCATTCATATCGCCCCGACCAGCGATGTGTTAACGCCGGGCGACCGCGTCAGTCTCAAGGGCCGGCTCTACCCGGTGCCGCCCCAAATATTGCCGGGCGGGCGCGACATGCAGCGCGAACTCTTTTTCGCCGGCATCGGCGGGGTCGGCTATAGCTTTGGCGGTGCCCGCCATATCGCCGCAAACGGCGAAAATCCCGGCGGCGGCTGGCGCGAGTGGCTGCTGCGGCTGCGCGCCGGGATGACGCGTCGCATCAACGCGGCATTGCCCGGCTCAACCGGCGGCGTCGCCTCGGCGGTGATCACCGGCAAGCGCGGCGCGATGGCCGAGCCGGTAAAAGACGCGTTTCGCAACTCCGGCCTGTCGCATCTCCTGGCGATCGCCGGGCTTCATCTCGGCCTCGTCGGCGGCTTCGTGTTTTTTGCGGTGCGCGGCTTCCTGGCATTGATCCCGTTTCTGGCATTGCGCTACCCGATCAAGAAGATCGCGGCGCTGGTCACGCTGATCGCGCTGTTCTGCTACCTGATGATCTCGGGCGCGGCGATCCCGACCGAGCGCGCCTTCGTGATGAACGGCATCGTCTTCGCCGCGATCCTGATAGACCGGCTGCGGCTGTCGATGCGGATCTGCGCGCTCGCCGCGCTCGCCGTTCTGCTGCTCGATCCGGCGAGCCTGATCGGGGTCAGCTTCCAGATGTCGTTCGGCGCGGTGGTGGCCTTGATCGCGGTCTACGAGACCTGGAGTGCCCGGCTTGCCTACCTGTTTTTTCGCGGTTCGTTCGTGCGCAAGGCGCTCGGCTATCTGGGCGCGGTCGCGGCGACGACGGTGATCGTGACGGTCGGCACCCAGCCCTTCGCGATCTACCATTTTCACCATGTCGTGCTGTATTCGCCATTGGCCAACGTCATCGCCGTGCCGATCTCGGCGCTGTGGACGCTGCCCTGGGGGGTCATCGCCTGCCTGTTGATGCCGTTCGGCCTCGAAAAGCTGGCGCTGGTGCCGATGGGCTGGGGCATCGACGCGACGATCGCGGTCGCAGAGTGGGTCGCGGCAATCCCCGGCAACGTGTGGTGGGTGCCGCGCCTGCCGACATCGGGGGCGGTGCTGGTCGCGCTGGGCGGGTGCTGGCTGTGCCTGTGGCAGGGCAAGTGGCGGGTGTGGGGTACGGCCGGCATCGCGGCCGGCGTCGCGACGATGCTGCTGACCCGGCCGCCCGACATCATCCTCGCCGATTTCGGCCGCCTGCTCGCGGCGCGCGCGCCGGATGGCGATTACGTCGTCGCCGACACCGCCGAGAAGCTCGACCGCGCCTTCCTCGCCGACGAGACCGGGGCGCGGCTGTTGCAATGGCCGGCAGCGGGCACCGCGTCCGGCGCTCTTGCCTGCAGCGACGCCGATCGGTGCTTCTATACGCTGCACGGGAGGCGGGTCGCGCTGGTCATCGGCGCCGCCGGGCTGCCGGTGGCGTGCGACACGGTCAACGCGATCGTCGCGCAGGTGCCGGCCGGGTTCGCCTGCCGCTCGCGGATTCCGGTGGCCGACCGGATCGACGACTGGCGCTACGGCGCGATCGGGCTGTGGCTTGCCGCCGACGGGGTGAGTGTGGAGAGCGCCAACGCCAGCCGCGGCGACCGGCCGTGGGTCCCGCATCCGGTATCGGCGCGCGAGCGCGCCAGGATAGCCGCGACCGCGACCGCGTCCCATTGACCGGCACTGCCGGCAGTGCGCGCTTGAGCCATGCCCGCGACCCGTGCACTGTTGCCGCACTTCGCCAGCCATCCTCATCGGAGAAGACAGATGCAGATCGGTTTTGTCGGCCTCGGGATCATGGGCCGACCCATGGCCCACAATCTGCTGAAGGCCGGGCACTCTCTGTTCGTCTACGGCAAGCGCACGGTGCCGCCGGAGATCCGCGAGGCCGCGACGGTGTGCGAAACGCTCAAATCCGTCGCCGGGCACGCCGAAACCATCATCATCATGGTGCCCGACACGCCGGATGTCGAAAACGTGCTGTTCGGCGCCGACGGGGTCGCCGCCGGCCTCATGCCGGGCAAGACGGTGATCGACATGAGCTCGATCTCGCCGATCGCAACCAAGGCGTTCGCCGCCGAGATCACCCGGAAAGGCTGCGACTATCTCGACGCGCCGGTCTCGGGCGGCGAGGTCGGGGCCAAGGCCGCCAGCCTGACGATCATGGTCGGCGGGTCTGAGAGCGCCTTCGCCCGGGTCAAGCCGCTGTTCGAGTTGATGGGCAAGAACATCACCCTGGTCGGCGACATCGGCGCCGGGCAGACCACCAAGGTCGCCAATCAGATCATCGTCGCGCTGACCATCGAGGCGGTCGGCGAGGCGCTCTTGTTCGCCTCCAAGGCCGGCGCCGACCCCGCCAAGGTGCGCGAGGCGCTGATGGGCGGGTTCGCCTCCTCGCGCATCCTCGAAGTCCACGGCGAGCGGATGATCAAGCGCACCTTCGATCCCGGCTTCCGCATCGAATTGCACCAGAAGGATCTGAGCCTGGCGCTGTCCGGCGCGCGGGCGCTCAACCTCTCGCTGCCCAACACCGCCACGACGCAGGAACTGTTCAATGCCGCCGCCGCGCTCGGCGGCAAGGGCTGGGACCATTCGGGCCTCGTACGGGTGCTCGAACACCTCGCCGGCCACCAGGTGGCGAAGGGGTAGCGCGAAGCCTCACCGCAGATCGACGAACTCGCCCCGGTTCGGCACCCTGCGCGCTCAGCGCTGCAACGCGCGGGCGGCCCGCGCCGCCGGCCGCTCGGCGCAGCGCTTCAGCCAATCGGCTGCTTTCGGGACCGCGGCGAAATCGATCTGCGCCGGCCGCGCCCAGGCGAGGATGCTCGCGACATTGAGGTCGGCGACCGAGAAATGCTCGCCGAGCAGATAGGGCGAGGCGGCAACCACGCTGTCGAGCACCATCAGCGGGCGGCCGAGCTGGCGCTCGCTGTCGTCGGCGAGCGCCGCGTCGCGCTGGTCCGCGGGGAGGATTGCGCGGTGGAACATCGCGGTCAGCACCGGGCGCTCGACTTCGGTCATCCCCCAGAAGCTCCATTGCCAGGCGCGCGCCTCGTCCTCGAACCGGATCGGGTAGAGGCCGCCGCGCCCGTATTTCTTCGCGAGATAGAGGTTGATCGCCATCGATTCCCACAGGATGAACCCGTCATCGTCGATCGTCGGGACGTGGCCGTTCGGGTTGATCGCGAGATATTGCGGCGTGCGCGTGCCGTCATTGGCCATATCGATCGCGACGTTCTCGTATTCGAGGCCCAGCTCCTTTGCCATCCACATCGTGCGAAAGGCGCGCGAGCGCGGAATGCCGTAGATCTTGAGCATGGCCGTGATCCTTTTCGTTGCGGTCGGGCCGAGCCTCGCATGACGGCCATCATCAGGCAATCGCCAAGGGTGCCGCCGTGCTGCTATCCCACGGTTGTCCCGACGCGCGGCGTCCTGCTATCGCGGGTTTGCCGCGTCGACCCGGTTGACCTAGACTTCGCGATTATCGCGGAAGAGGCGAATGGCCGATTCATTGCTCCAGGAACGCGCGGGCGAGGTGGTGATCCTGACCTTGAACCGGCCGGAGCGCGGCAATGCGCTCGATTTGGCGACCGTCGAAGCGGTGATGGCGGCGATCGAGCGCGCCCCGGCCGAGGACGCCGGGCTCATCGTCATCGGCGGCGAGGGGCGCCATTTCTGCACCGGCTTTGATCTGACCGGGCTCGACCGCGCCAGCGACGGCGATCTGCTGTTGCGCTTCGTGCGGATCGAGCGGCTCTTACAGCGGATCTACGAATCGCCGGTGCCGGTCATGGCGCTCGCCAAGGGCCGGGTGGTCGGCGCCGGGGCCGATCTGTTCTGCGCCGCACAGCACCGCATCGCCGCGCCGCAGGCGACCTTCCGCATGCCGGGCTGGCGCTTTGGCCTGGCGCTCGGTACGAGGCGCCTCGCCGATCGGGTCGGCAACGACGCCGCCCGTCTCTTGCTGCTCGAAGACCGCACCTTTGATGCCGAGCTGGCGCGCACGATCGGCTTTGCCACCGACATCGCCCCCGAGCCGGGCTGGCCCGCGGCGATCGCGACGGCGAGCGGCGGCAACGCGCTGGCGCGCGACGCGGCGGCGGCGCTGCTCGGCCTCACCGTCGTGCGCCACGGCGAGGCTGACATGGCGGCCCTCGTCGAGAGCGCGAGCCGGCCGGGACTGCGCCAGCGCCTCCAGGCCTATCGCGACGCCGCCCGCGATGCCGCGAAGGGGTGACACATTGCCAGCCCTTGCCATGGGCCGGCGCAGGGCAATCTAGTACGCAATGCCGCTCGTCCTCTACAATTCGCTGACCCGCCGCAAGGAGGCGTTCGCACCGCTCGATCCGCAGAACGTCCGCATGTATGTCTGCGGACCGACGGTCTACGACTACGCCCATATCGGCAATGCCCGCGCGGTGGTGGCGTTCGACCTGCTCTACCGGGTATTGCGCCATGAATACGGCGCCGAGCACGTCAAATACGTCCGCAACATTACCGACATCGACGACAAGATCATCGCCGCCGCCCGCGAGACCGGCGAGCCGATCGACGCCCTGACCCGGCGCACCTTTGCGATCTTCCACGAGGACATGGCGGCGCTCGGCAATCTGCCCCCGGATGTCGAGCCGCGCGCCACCCAATACATCCCGCAGATGAAGGCGATGATCGAGCGGCTGATCGCCGGGGGCCACGCCTATGCGGCCGAGGGCCACGCCCTCTTCCGCGTCGCCTCCTATGCAAAGTATGGCGCGCTGGCGCGGCGCAGCCGCAAGGACATGATCGCCGGCGCCCGGGTCGAGATCGCGCCCTACAAGGAGGACCCCGGCGATTTCGTATTGTGGAAGCCGTCCTCCCCGGACCAGCCCGGCTGGGACAGCCCGTGGGGCCGCGGCCGGCCTGGCTGGCACATCGAATGCTCGGCGATGAGCGAAGCGGAACTCGGCGAGACCTTCGACATCCACGGCGGCGGCCTCGACCTCATATTCCCGCACCACGAAAACGAGATCGCCCAGAGCGTGTGCGCCCATGCCGGCCACCCGTTCGCGCGCTATTGGCTGCACAACGGCATGCTGACTGTCAACGGCGCCAAGATGGCAAAGTCCGAGGGCAATTTCATCACCGTCCGCGACGCGCTGGCGGCGGCAGAGTGGGGATCAATTATCCGGCTCGCGCTCCTGATGACACATTATCGCGACCCGCTCGACTGGACCGAGGAGCGGGTGCAGCAGGCAAAACATTCACTGGATCGGTGGTATCGGGCGCTCGACCAAGCGCCGCTTCACACCAGTTATGAGGGAGGTCATCCGGCTCCCGATTTCCTTGCCGCTCTTGAAGATGACATCAATACGCCGCTCGCGATCTCCCACTTGCATGAGCTTGCGAGTGGGGTTCATCGCGCCACAAACGAGCCGGACCGGCGTGAACTGCGTAGGACGTTACTTAGCAGCGGCTACATGCTTGGATTTTTTGTCCCTGATCCAGCCATGTGGATGCGATACCCGAATAGGCGAATCCTGCCCTTACAAGTCGACCGCCGGATTGCGGAACGTGCGGACGCTCGCAAGGAGCAGCGCTTCCACGATGCAGATCGTATCCGCAACGAGCTCTCCGCGGAGGGGGTCATCCTCGAAGATAAGCCCGATGGCACGACCGACTGGCGGTGGAGGTAGGCATCCCCGCTATGGTCATTCCGGGGCGGCGCGGAGCGGCGAACCCGAAATCCATATTCCAGAGGCCGGTGTTCATGGATTCCGGGTTCCCTCGCTGCGCTCAGGCCCCGGAATGACGCTTCTTGGTTGGCACTACTAATGGCCGGTACCGACCACAGCCGGGAGGCGGCTGCCGGTGGGCCGGCGATCATCCTCGTCGAGCCGCAGCTCGGCGAAAACATCGGCACGGCGGCGCGGGCGATGATGAATTGCGGCCTCGCTGACCTGCGCCTCGTCGCCCCGCGCGACGGCTGGCCGTCGGCGCGGGCGGTGGCGGCGGCGAGCGGCGCCGATGCGGTGCTCGACAAGGCGCGGCTCTATCCGAGCGTCGCGGATGCGATCGGCGATCTCGCGCATGTCTATGCCGCGACCGCGCGCGACCGCTACATGGTCAAGCGCGAGCTGACGCCGCGCCATGCCGCCGCCGAGATGCGCGGCTTCCTTGCCGCGGGGGAGACCTGCGGCGTCTTGTTCGGGCCGGAGCGCACGGGGCTCGTCAACGACCAGATCGCGCTCGCCGACACGGTCTTGAGCGTGCCGCTCAACCCCGCCTTCTCCTCGCTCAACCTCGCCCAGGCGGTGCTGATCGTCGGCTACGAATGGTTCACCGCGCGCACCGAACCGCCCCCCGAGATCCTCCACACCGGGCACAGCCGGCCAGCCAACAAGGCCGAGCTCTTGCGCTTTTTCGAGCATTTCGAGGAGGCGCTGGTCGTCAGCGGGTTCCTGCGCCACCCCGACAAGCGCCCGAGCATGACGCGCAACCTGCGCAATTTGTTTCAGCGCGCGGGGTGCACCGAGCAGGAACTGCGCACCCTGCACGGCGTCATCACCGCCTTCGTCGGGCCGCGCAAACGGGACGGCAGACCCGAGCAATAGCCGTGTTCAGGCGGCGCGGCGGCCGGTACAATCCGCATCATGCGGGTCCTCTATCACCTCACATTGTCGCCGTTCGCGCGCAAGGTGCGCGTCGTGCTGGCCGAAAAGAACCTCGAATTCACCTTGAAGCTCGAAAAGGTGTGGGAACGGCGGCCGGAATTTCTCGCTCTCAACCCGGCCGGCGAGGTGCCGGTGCTGATCGAGCCGGACGGCACGGTGCTCGCCGGTACCGAGGCGATCGTCGAATATCTCGACGAAGCCTACCGCGAGAAGATCCTGATCGGCATCAACCCGGTTGACCGCGCCGAGGTGCGCCGCCTCACCGCCTGGTTCGACATCAAGATGAATGCCGAAGTCACTGACAACCTGCTCGGCGAGAAGATGATGCGGCGTCTGGAGGGGCAGGGGCAGCCGAACTCGCAGGCGATTCGCGCGGGGCACGCCAACCTGCCCCATCATCTCGACTATATCGGCTACCTGGTCGAGCGGCGGCGCTGGCTGGCCGGCGACCATTTCTCGGTCGCCGACATCGCCGCGGCAGCGCATCTGTCGAGCCTAGATTATCTCGGCGACGTGCCGTGGGAGGCCCACGAGCCGGCCAAGGACTGGTATGCCCGGATCAAGTCGCGGCCGAGCTTTCGCCAGATCCTCGCCGATCACGTCCCCGGCGCGCCGCCGCCCAAGCACTACGCCGATCTCGATTTTTAGAGACCGTCAGCCCCCGACAAGGGGCCGCTTCGCCGCGAATTCGTCGGCGGTCAGGATGCCGGCATCGCGCAGCTTTTCGAGCATGCGCAGATGTCCGGCCCCGCCGCCAGCGCCGACCGCCAGGACGCCGACGAGGCGCAGCTCGACCGGGATCGTCCCCTGCTGCAACAGGAGGAAGGCGAAGCCGAGAGCGACTGCCGCGAGCAGGAACAAGACCCCTTGATAGGGATAGCCGGTGGCGAGATCGGCGATCGCGCACAGCACGAAGAGTATCGCCGTCGTCGCGGCAGTCTCCTTGGCCGTCACGATCGTCACCCGGTTTCGGCCGATCAGGCAACAGATCGCGGCGGCGATGGCGAGCACCAGCACCGCAGCGACAAGATTGCCCGCGCCGACCAGGACCAGCGCGGCGAAGGCGGTGAGCAAGATCGCCGCGACAATCGAATAGGTCAGGTTTTCCGGCATGTTCGGCATCGCGATCCGCATTTGCTGTCTCCTCCCCGCTTGGCGCACATTACCGCATGCCCTCGGCGCGATGCGACATCGGCGCCGACGCTCAGCGGGCGCCGGCGGGTTTCGTCGCCGGCGCCGCGCTGGCGTTGCTGTCCAGCCGCTTGATATTCGCTCGTGCGGCAGCCTCGGTGGCGCTGCCGGGAGCCAGCGTCGCCACCCGCTCCCAATCCCGGCGCGCGCCGTCGAGATCGCCGCGCATGACGCGGATGTAACCGCGCTCCAGCAACGCCGGCACCGAATCGGGGGAGAGCTTCAGCGCCGCCTCGATATCGGCGAGCGCCGGGTCGAGGCGGCCCTGCTCGCGATAGGCCGAGGCACGATAGATCAGCGCGTCGAGGCGGGTGGGGTCGGCTTTCAGCACCCGGTCGAGATCGGCGATCGCCTTGTCGAACCACCCGGCGGCGCCTGCCGCCTCGGCGCGATCGACGAGCAGATCGGAATCGTCGGGGCGCAGACCCAGCGCGGCGCCGTCCGCCGCATAGGCGCGCGCCGCATCGTTGGCGAGCAGCCAGGCCTGCGCGGCCTGGTCGAGCACCTCGGCGCGCAGCGGCGCGGGCGCATGGATCATCGCCTGCGCCAGCTTTTCGAGACGGTCCGCGGCCTCCTTGTATTGCTTGAGCCCGATCAGCGCGACGGCAAGACAATGCTCCGCCGGATGGGCGCCGCCGTGCTCGCGCCAGGTCTGGGCAAGATTCCGCGCGGCGGCCGGATCATCCTGGGCGAGCTTCATGCAGCGGGCGTAGGTCGCGGCATCGGCATCGTCCGACTTTGGCGGCTGCGGCGGCAGATAGCCCGACGGCGCGCCCGGCGCCAGCGGTCCGGCGGGCTCCAACGGATCGGCGGCAAACGCCGCGCCCGAGACGACGAGGACCAGCGAAACGGCAACCGCGCGGAGGAGCTTCATGCGACCAAAGATGGGACCGGCAGAATTCGACAGGCAGTCTAAACGGGTGTCGCCCGGTTCGAAAGCAACAGACGCCGGGCGGCGGTTCGACTCCGCCGCAATTTGCTCTACGATGGCTCACGGTGAGGCTGCTGATCCGGGTGCGCGTTCCCTTGGCTTTTGACCGGCTCGCCGCCCCGGGGACTGAATTGCCGGCCGAGCGCGGCGCGTGACCGCGGCGCCCACCGACCGCATTGATCGGCATCTGCTGTGTTTTGGCCTCGGCTACACCGCACGCGCGCTCGCCGGCCGGCTCGCCGACAGCGGCTGGCGGATCACCGGCACCAGCCGCAATTCGGAGGAGCCTGATTGCCATCGCTTCGAGCGCGATCATCCGCTCGCGCCGGCGGATTTTGCCGGCGTCACCCATATTCTCGTATCGATCCCGCCCGACGAAGCGGGCGATCCGGTGCTCGCCCGGCACGCCGACGACATCGCCGCGCTGCCCGGCCTCGCCTGGCTCGGCTATCTCTCGACCACCGGGGTCTACGGCGATCGCGCCGGCGGCTGGGTCGATGAAGGTTCGGAATTGCGCCCCGGCAGCGCGCGCGCCCGGCGCCGGGTCGCCGCCGAAGCGGGGTGGCTCGATCTGTGGCACCGGCGCGGCGTGCCGGTGCACGTCTTTCGCCTTGCCGGCATCTACGGCCCGGGCCGCAGCCCGTTCGCGGCATTGCGCGCCGGAACCGCCAAGCGCATCGCCAAGCCGGGCCAGGTTTTCTCGCGCATCCATGTCGAGGATCTGGCGAGCGTGCTGATCGCCTCGATCACAGGGCCGCGCCCCGGCGCGGTGTACAATGTGTGCGACGACGAGCCGGCCGCGCCGGCCGAGGTCGTAGGCCACGCTGCGTCGGCTGCTTGGTCTGCCGCCGCCGCCCCTGGTGCCGTTTGCCGAAGCCGAGATGTCGCCGATGGCGCGCAGCTTCTGGGACGACAACAAGCGCGTCTCGAACGCGCTGATCAAAGCGGAGTTCGGTATCGCGCTCCGCTATCCGAGCTACCGCGAGGGGTTGGCGGCAATCCTTGCGGCCGGCATCTGATCGCCGATATCGTCTGCTCGCCGAGTTCGTCAACTCGATCCCGGGAGGAGGTCACATGGCCGCTTACAACGTATTGATGCTGGGGGCCTCCTACGGGTCGCTGCTGGCAACCAAGCTGCTTGTTCGGCGGCCACAGGATCACGATGGTGTGCCTGCCCAACGAGGTCGAGGCGTTCAACACCGACGGCGCCCGCGTGCGCCTGCCGATCCGCGGCCGCAAGGAGCCGATCGAGCTCGACTCGCGCAAATTGCCGGGCAGCCTCAAGGCGGCCGGTCCCGGCGACGTCAAGCCGTCCGACTACGATCTCGTCGCGCTGGCGATGCAGGAGCCGCAATACCGCTCGCCGGGGGTGCGCGAATTGCTCGACGCGGTGGCGAAGAGCCGGGTGCCGTGCATGTCGATCATGAACATGCCGCCGCTGCCCTATCTGAAGCGCATCCCCGGCCTCAACACCGACGCGTTGAAATCCGCCTTCACCGATGCCGGCGTGTGGGACAATTTCGAGCCGGGCCTCCTGACCCTGTGCAGCCCGGACCCGCAGGCGATCCGCCCGCCGGGCGAGAAGATCAACGTGCTGCAGGTCACGCTGCCGACCAATTTCAAGGTCGCCCGCTTCGACTCCGACAAGGCCACCGCCATGCTGCGCCAGATGGAGAGCGGACATCGAGGCGGCGCGCTACAACCCGGGCGACGGCGAAGATCGAGCTGCCGGTCAAGCTGCGGGTGCACGACTCGATCTTCGTGCCGCTCGCCAAATGGGCGATGCTGCTGACCGGCAACTACCGCTGCGTCACCAAGGACGGCGCCATCGACATCAAGGACGCGGTGCACCAGGACATCGCGACATCGCGCGCGGTCTACAACTGGGTGATGGGGGTGTGCGAGAAGCTCGGCGCCTCGCCGAACGATCTGGTGCCGTTCGAGAAATACGCCGCCGCGGCGAACGATCTGGTGCGTCCGTCCTCGGCCGCCCGCGCGCTCAACAACGGGGTGCCGAACATCGAACGGACCGACCGGCTGGTGCAGCTGATCGCGGCGCAATTGGGCATGCGCAATGCCGATCGTCGATCAGACCGTCGCGCAGGTCGACGAGCGTCTGGCGGCCAATCGCAAAGCCGCCGCCTGAGTTCGCAGAGCTGACGGCGACGACGCGGCGCCGCGCAGGCTGAACGAACACGACGGGGCCCGGCCAACCAGCCGGGCCCTTTTCATCGCAACTTTGGCCGATCAGCAGGACGAGCTGTCGCCGCCGCCGAAATCCCCGCCGCCGCCGAAATCGCCGCCACCGGCGTCGCCGCCACCGTAGTCGCCGCCGCCACCGCTATCGCCGCCGCCGTAATCGCCGGCGCCGGCATCCCCACCGCCGCCGTAATCGCCACCGCCGGCTGATCCGGCATCGCCGCCGCCGCCGTAATCGCCGCCGACGGAGCCGCTGTCGCCGTAATAATTGTTGGTCACGCTCTCGCCGAGACCCGGCGTCATGCCCATGCCGCCGCCAAGGCCGCTGGCATAGCCATGGCCGAACATCGAGGAGATGCCCTGGAACAGCAGGGCGCCGCCGGCGATCCCCGCCGCGGTCGCCGCGGCCGAGCGCAGAAAGCCACCGCCGCCCGCCATGCCGCCGCCCATGAACCCGCCGCCGGCAGGCGCATAGCCTTGCTGCGGCTGGGCGTATCCCGGCTGTGCCGCGGGCGGCGGCGCCACCTGCGGCGTGCGCGCCCAGGGGCCGGCGCTCGGCACGCTGCCGGCCGCCGGGCCGGCCATGGGACCGGCCGCCGGGCTTGCCGGCTGGCCGGTCCCGAACAGGCTGCCGAGAAAGCTGGTTGGTTTGGCCGACGCCTGGGTGTCGGTCAATTGCTTTTCCAGTTCGGCAATCCGGTTTTGCGCCTGATGCAGGCTCATATCCTGGATCAGCACGGTCTGGACCAGGAAATAGGGCGCGTCCGGCTGCTCGGTCATTGCCTGGCGGATCAGACCGTCGGCTTCGGGGTCTTTCGGCTGCGCGGCGGTGCTCTTGAGGCGCGCGAGCACGGTCGTGATCAGATCGCGTTCCTGGGGGACCATCGAATACCTTCCAGCGAGTAAACGGCGCCGCTCGTATCCGGCGCATCGCGCTAGATGTGGGGAGCAGTTACGGCCGATTTCAATAAGCCGGGCCGGCGGCCGGGAATCATGCCACCGGCTTGGTGCCGATCGCCAGGAATTTGCGCCGGCGCTCGTCGCGCAGGCTGGCGCCGTCGCGGCCGAGCAGCGGGCGCAACACCTCGTCGAGCGCCTCGCCGAGCGCGGCGATCGCCTCCTGCGGCCGCCGGTGCGCGCCGCCCAACGGCTCCGGCACGATGCGGTCGATGATTCCGAGCCGCAGCAGGTCCTGCGCCGTCAGCCGCAGCGCTTCGGCCGCATCCTGGGCATGCGCGGCATCGCGCCACAGGATCGAGGCGCAACCTTCGGGCGAGATCACCGTATAGATCGCATGTTCCAGCATTAAGACGGCATTGCCGGCGGCGAGCGCGATCGCGCCGCCCGAGCCGCCTTCGCCGATGATTGTGGCGATCACCGGCACCCGGAGGTCGAGGCCGGTCTCGATCGCCCGGGCGATCGCCTCGCTCTGCCCGCGCGCCTCGGCATCGACCCCGGGATAGGCCCCGGCGGTGTCGACAAAGCTCAGCACCGGCAGCCCGAAACGCTCGGCGAGCCGCATCAGCCGGCGCGCCTTCCTATACCCCTCGGGCCGCGCCATGCCGAAATTGCGCGTGACCCGCGCCTCGGTGTCGGCGCCCTTCTCGGTGCCGAGGACCAGGACGCTATGCCCGCGAAACCGCCCGATGCCGCCGACGATTGCCGGGTCCTCAGCAAAGGCGCGGTCGCCGGCGAGCGGCACGAAATCGCCGATTAGCCCGGCGATATAGTCGAGGCAGTGGGGCCGTTCGGGATGGCGCGCCACCAATACCTTCTGCCACGCGGTGAGGCGCGCATAGCTCTGGCGCAACAGCCGGCTGGCCTGGGTTTCCAGCCGCCCGACCTCTTCGGCGATGTTGAGCCCGCTGTCGGTCGACAGGTGGCGCAACTCGTCGATCTTGCCTTCGAGCTCGGCGATCGGCCGTTCGAAATCGAGAAAATGGCGCATCGGCGGCCGGCAATCTCGGCGGCGGAGGAAGCCTTGTCAACGCTGCGCCGATTCAGTCATTTGCGCCGCGCCAGCGGATGCGCGCTCTCCACCAGCCGGCGCAGCCGCTCGCTTTGCACATGGGTATAGATCTGCGTCGTGGCGATGTCGGCGTGCCCCAGCATCTGCTGCACGCTCCGCAAATCGGCGCCATGGTCGAGCAGATGGCTGGCGAAGGCATGGCGCAGCACATGCGGCGACAAGAGCGCCGGGTCGAGCCCGGCGCCCAGCGCCAATTCCTTCAGCAGCTGGCCGCAGCGCTGCCGGGTCAGGTGCCCGTCCGCGCCGCGCGACGGGAACAGCCAGCGTGCCATTTTGGCATTCGATCGATGGCTGTGCGGCAGCAACCGGCTGCGGCATTCGAGCCAGGCGGCAAGCGTTTGGCGCGACGGCGCAGAGAGCGGCACCACCCGCTCCTTGCCGCCCTTGCCGCGGACCAACAGGAAACGCGGGTCGCGCTGCGCCGCGGCGAGCGGCAGGCCGACCAGCTCGGAGACGCGCAGACCCGTCGCGTAGAGCAGTTCGAGCAGGCAACGCAGCCGCACACCCTCTTCCTCCGGCCAATTCGCGGCGGCGGCGATCAGCCGCTCGACGTCCGCCTCGCTGAGGATCTTCGGCAACGGGCGGCCGAGCCGCGGCGGGTCGAGCCCCGCCGTCGGATCGTCCGGCCGGGTCCCGTCGCTGACCAGAAAGCGGAAGAACTGGCGCATCGCCGAGAGCCGGCGGGCGAGGGTTCGCGGCGCGAGCCGGCGCGTCGTCATGGCGGCGAGGTAATCATGCAGCGAAGCCGCATCGGCCTCTTCCACCGGCATGCCGCGCGCGCCAAGGAACACCGCGAGGGCGGCGAGGTCGTTACGGTACGCCGCAAGCGTCAGCTGCGCTGCGCCGCGTTCGGCCGCCAGCATCTCGAGAAACGCTTCGACCCGCCGCGACGGCGCCGCCGCTCGCGGCTTCGCAGCCGACCGCCGGTCATTTCGGGAAGCGCGCATCGGGCAGCACCTTTTCGACCGGTGTCGACGGCACGGGAAGATGCCAATAGGCGAGGAACAGGCCACCGCCAACGACCGCCAGGACGAAGACAATCACGAGCAGGAGGCTCACTCTTCCCATGCCGCGACTCGCACTCCCGCGCCCGCCTCGTTTCGTGGAGCCGCCCGTGTCGATTGACGAACCCGCAGCGCGATATGCTAGTACCCTCCCGATACGCCGCGCGGAAGGGCGGCGAGTATCGAGGGGTGCGCGGTGGATCTCCAAACCAGGCACACGGCCGGAACGGCGGCGCGGAGACTGGGATTCACCCCCTGCCGCACGATCGTTTTTGTCGGCCTGATGGGCGCGGGCAAGACCAAGATCGGGCGCCGCGTGGCGGCACGGCTCAATCTGCCGTTCTTCGATTCGGATAGCGAGATCGAGGCGGCGGCCGGCGAGACCATCGAGGAGATTTTCCGCAATCGCGGGGAATCAGTGTTCCGCGATGGCGAGCGCCGCGTCATCGCCCGGCTGCTGGCCCAGCCGGTTCACGTGCTGGCGACCGGCGGCGGCGCGTTCATGGACCCGGCGACGCGGGCCCTGATCGCCCGCCGCGGCGTTTCGGTCTGGCTGCGTGCCGAACTCGACGTGCTGGTCGCTCGCGTCGCGCGGCGCACCAACCGGCCGTTGCTGCAGCAACGCGACTCGCGCGCCGTGCTCGCGGAGCTGATCGAGCGCCGCCATCCGATCTATGCCGCGGCCGATGCGATCATCGACAGCGGCGAGGGGCCGCCGGAGCTCACCACGGCGCGGGTGATTGCCGCTCTCGCCGGCTCCGCGCGGGCTTTGCGCCCGCCCGATGCGGAGCCGGATTCGGAGATCGAGCAATGACGGCGCCAATCGCGGCCACGGGTGCGACCGATAGACTGCGCGTCGAGCTTGGCGAGCGCGGCTATGACATTCTGGTCGGACCCGGGCTGATCGGGCATGCCGGCGCCGAGATCCTGCCGCTGCTGCGCCGGCGCCAGGCCGTCGTGATCACCGACGAGACGGTCGCGCGGTACCATCTGGCGCCGCTGCGCGCCAGCCTCGCCGAGCACGGCATCGCCAGCCACGCGGTCGTCTTGCCGCCCGGCGAAGGCACCAAGGACTTGGCCCATTTCGGCCGGCTCGTCGACGACATCCTCGCCTGCGGCGTCGAACGCGGCACGATGCTGGTGGCATTGGGCGGCGGGGTGGTCGGCGATATTGCCGGGTTTGCCGCGGCCACCCTCTTGCGCGGCCTCGATTTCGTACAGATTCCGACGACCCTCTTGGCCCAGGTCGACAGCTCGGTCGGCGGCAAGACCGCGATCAACACCAGCGCCGGCAAGAACCTGCTCGGCGCCTTCTACCAGCCCCGCCTCGTTCTGGCCGACACCGCCAGCCTGGCGACCCTGCCGCGCCGCGAAGTGCGCGCCGGTTATGGCGAGATCGTCAAATATGGGCTGATTCGCGACGCCGGTTTCTTCGAATGGCTTGAGGCCGAGGGCCGCGCGCTGTGCGACCTCGAACCGGCGGCGCTGACGCGCGCGGTCGTGGTGAGCTGCCGGATGAAGGCGGCGATCGTCGCCGCCGACGAGCGCGAAACCGGTGACGGCGATCGCGCGCTGTTGAATTTCGGCCACACCTTCGGCCATGCGCTGGAGGCCGAGACCGGGTTCGGCGACCGGCTGCTGCATGGCGAGGCGGTGGCGCTCGGCATGGTGCTGGCGTTCGATTTCGCCGTGCGGTCAGGCGTTGCCTCGGGACAGGACGCCTACCGCGTGCGGCATCACCTTGCCGCTGCGGGTCTGCCGACCGAGCTCTCCGCGATCGGCCTCTCGGGCAGCGCGGCCGACCGGCTGCTCGTGCACATGGGCAAGGACAAGAAGGTGCGCGACGGCGCGATCGCGCTGATCCTGCCGCGGCGGATCGGCGAGGTGTTCGTGATGCGCGACGCGCCGGTCGAGCAATTGCGGTCGTTTCTCGCCGAAGCTCGCTGAAACCTCAGCAGGCCGCGTCCTGCATCGCGAGGCGAGCGGGCCGGGTCGCCTGCGCCGGCCCGGCCGGCAACGCCGCAGCGCGGTAGAAATCGACGATGTAGACGCGTATCGCCGCGGTCAGGCTGGAGGCCGTACGCTCGCGGTCGATGCTGGTGACGAGGTCGTTCAGAGTAACCTGCTGCCGGCCCGCAATGTCGTGCAGGGCATCCCACATCGCCGGCTCGAGGCGCACGGTGGTCCGGTGACCCCCGACAACGATGTTGTGGATCACCAGCGAGGATGGGGCATCGTCGTGGTTGCGGCGCAGCCGCCGCGGCAATCCGGCTTGCATGGCCATAGTCTAGCCCACGGCCAGCGGATTGCAACCCCAGCGATACTAAATACTTATGAAAAGGTCATATGGTTGTAAAAACCGATAATACATTGGTGCATAGTTGGAACGAATCAATCATCCCGCTCCCCAGGGGCCAGCGTCGTCAGCGACAGCGCGTGGACGCGCGTGGCTAGCTCGGCGGCGAGCGTCTCATAGACCAGCCGCTGGCGCGCGACCCGGTTGAGCCCCACGAAAGCCGGGGCAACGATCGTCACGGCGAAATGCGTTTCGCCTTCCGGCCGCGCCCCGGCATGGCCGGCGTGGCGATGGAACTCGTCCGATATCTCCAGCCGGATCGGCGCAAAGCGCTCGGTCAGCTTTTGCCGCATCGTCTCGGCGACGCTCACAATCGTTGCTCACGGTTTTGCAAGGCCGCCGCCGCGGCGAGAAAGCCCGCGAGATCATCGACGATGTGGTGGATGTAATCCCTGTCGGCCTCGGCCGATGCCCAGTCGATCCCGTTGCGCACCCATGCCGTGGTCATGCCGAGCGCGGCCGCCGGGGCGAGGTTGCGGGCGATGTCCTCGATCATCAGCGCGGTCGGCGCGGCGACCGCATGCCGCGTCAACAACACTCGGTAGCCGGTCAGCGCCGGCTTGGGGTCGAAATCGGCGGCGACGATGTCGACGATGCCGCTGAACGACTCGGTAAGGCCGAGATGATCGAGCAGCCGCTCGGCATGCCGCACCGACCCGTTGGTGTGGACGATCTTGCGTCCCTCCAGGCTGGCGCAGCGCGGCGGCGAGCGCCGGATCGGGCGGCACGCAGGCGAGGTCGATATCATGGACAAAGGCGAGAAATTCGTACGGGTCGATGTCGTCGCGGGTCATCAGCCCGCGCAAGGTCGTGCCGTGCTCGCGGAAATAGCTTCGCCGCAGCTCCGCCGCCGCCTCCGGCGGCACCGACAGGCGGTCGCAAATGAACTCGTTCATGCGCCGCTGGACCTGATCGAACAGGCGGCAGGAAGCGGGATAGAGGGTGTTGTCGAGATCGAAGATCCAGGTCTCGACCGCACCGAGCGGACAGCGTTCGCGCCGGGTCGTGTAGGGCATGGGCTTTCCGGTGGGGTTCTCCGAGCTATCAGCCGCCGCGGATCAGCGTACCTGCTCCGCCTTCGGTAAACAGCTCGAGGAGGATTGCGTGCGGCACCCGGCCATCGACGATGACCGCCGCCTCGACGCCGCCCTCGACCGCCGCGAGGCAGGTTTCGACCTTGGGGATCATACCGCCGGAGATCGTACCGTCGGCGATCAGCCGGCGCGCGTCGCCGGCGCTCAGGTCCGCGATCAGCCGCTTGTCGGCGTCGAGGACGCCGGGCACATCGGTCAGCAGCAGAAAGCGGCATGCCTTGACCGCGGCGGCAACCGCGCCGGCGACCGTATCGGCATTGATGTTGTACGTCTCGCCGCCGGCCCCGACCCCGATCGGCGCAATGACCGGGATGATGTCCGATTGGCGAAAGCTCGCCAGCACGCGATCGTCGACCCGTTCCGGCTCGCCGACGAAGCCGAGGTCGATGTTGACCCTGACGCCCTCTTCGATCCGGCTGAGCGTCAGCTTGCGCGCGCGCAGGAGGCCGCCATCCTTGCCGGTCAGTCCGACGGCGCAGCCGCCCTCGGCATTGATCGCGGCGACGATCTGCTTGTTGATGGTTCCGGCGAGGACCATCTCGACGACTTCCATCGTCTCGCGGTCGGTTACCCGCAGTCCGTCGACAAAGCGGCTCTTGATTCCCAGGCGCTGCAGCATCTGGCCGATCTGCGGGCCGCCGCCATGGACGACAATCGGGTTGACGCCGACCTGCTTCAGGAAGGCGATGTCGCGGGCGAAGGTGTCGCCGCCGCCATCATCGGCCATCGCGTGGCCGCCATACTTCACCAGGACGGTCTGCCCGGAATAGCGGCGCAGATAGGGCAGCGCCTCGCCCAGCACCGCGGCTTGCAATGCCGGGTCGGCGGAGGTCGTGGCGGCGGGCGCAGCGGGCCGGACGGCGGAGCTCATCGGGCGCTCACTCTATCGCGGTCGCCGCGGCGACGCCACCGCGGCAAGGGCGGCCTCAGGCGCGGCAAAGCCGGCGGCGGTCGCGCGCAAGGCGGCGATGCCGAGGCCCTTCTCGGCGCTGGTCAGATGGATTTCGGGGTGGGCGGCGCTGTGCTTGGCGAGTTCGGCGGCCACGGCTTCGGCGATCGCGGCGCGCAGGGTCGGGGCGAGCTTGTCGATTTTGGTCAGCACCACCTGGTACGATAGCCCGGCGGCATCGCACAGCTGCATGATCGGGCGGTCGGGCTCCTTGATGCCGTGCCGCGCATCGATGAGGAGGCAGACGCGGTAGAGGCTCGTCCGCCCGCGCAGATAAACTGTTACCAGCCGGGTCCACGCCTGGATCGCGGCTTTCGATGCCTCGGCGTAGCCATAGCCCGGCAGATCGACCAGCATCAGCCTGCGGTCGAGGGCGAAGAAGTTGATCTGGCGCGTGCGGCCCGGGGTGTTCGAGGTGCGCGCCAGCGTGCGCCGCCCGGTCAGCGCATTGACAAGGCTCGATTTCCCGACATTGGAGCGGCCGAAAAAGGCGATTTCCGGCAGGGTTTCGTCGGGCAGCGATGCACCATCGCCGGCACCGGCGATAAAACGGCAGTCGCGGGCGAACAACAGCCGCCCGGCTTCGAGCAGTGCCGGCTCGATCGCGCGCGCCGGAAACAGATCGCTTGCCGCGGCGACGCCGTTCAGGCGGCGCCCGCGCGATGCATGATCGCCCATTGCTGGGCGATGCTCAGCGTGTTGTTCCATGCCCAATAGATGACGAGCCCGGCCGGGAAGGACGACAGCATATAGGTAAAGACGATCGGCAGCAGCATGAACATCCGCGCCTGCACCGGGTCGACCGGCTGCGGGTTGAGCTTTTGCTGCAAGAACATCGTCAAGCCCATGATCAGCGGCCAGGCGCCGATCATCAGAATGTGCGGCGGGGCGAACGGCACGAGGCCGAACAGATTGGCGAACGAGGTCGGGTCCGGCGCCGACAGATCGTGAATCCAGCCGAAAAACGGCGCATGCCGCATCTCGATCGTCACGAACAGTACCTTGTACAGCGAAAAGAATACCGGGATCTGGATCACGATCGGCAGGCAACCGGCCAGCGGGTTGGCCCCGACTTTCTTGTACATCGCCATGATTTCCTGCTGCTGGCGCGCCTTGTCCTCGGGAAAGCGCTCGCGGATCTTCTGCATTTCCGGCTGCAGCAGCTTCATCTTGCTCATCGCCTTGTAAGCTTTGCTGGCGAGCGGAAAGAACAGAAGCTTGAACATCAGCGTCAGCAAGAGGATCGCTAAACCGAAATTGCCGAGCAGTCCGGCGAAGATTTGCAGGATTTGGAAGATCGGCTTCGTCAGGAACCAGAACCACCCGAAATCGATGGAATACTCGAACAACGGAATGCCCGAGGCGCTGTAGGCGTTGAGCAGGTTGACCTCTTTGGCCCCGGCGAACAGGCGGGAGGAGCTGATGCCGCTGCCGCCGGGCGGTACGGTGATCTTGGGACCGGTGAAATCGGTCTGGTAGCGGTCGACGCCGCCTTTGACGATGTGGGTGAAGCGCGCCTTGACGGCCGCACGCTGGTCCGGGATGACCGCGGTCTCCCAGTACTTGTCGGTGAAGCCGAGCCAGCCCCCGGTGGAGTCGTAGTCGATCGGCTCGCCGGGCTTGAGCGAGGCGTACTTGATCTCCCGCAACGAACCGCCGAGTTCGCCGATCAACCCTTCGAACAGGATGTAATACCCCAACACATGCGGTGTCCCGGTGCGGCTGACCAGCCCATAGGACGACAGGGTGACCGGTGCGCTCCCGGTGTTCTTCACCGCGTCGCGCACCGTGAACATGTAGTTTTCGTCGACCGAGATCGTGCGGGTGAACCCCAGCCCCGCGCCATTGTCCCAGGTCAGGGTCACCGGCGAGGTTGGGGTCAGTTTGCCGCCCGAGGCGGTCCACTGCGTATCTGCTCCGGGGACCTTCGTACCGGCGGTGTCGGCGACCCAGCCGAATTCCGCGAAATAAGGGTCCTTGGTCCCGGTCGGCCACAGCAGCACGACCTCGGGGCTCTTGGGATCGACCGTGTCGTGGTAGGTCGTCAGGGCCAGGTCGTCGATGCGGCCGCCGTTGAGCGCGATCGAGCCATGCAGCCGCGGCGTGTCGATGCGCACCCGTGGTTGTCCGGCGAGCGCCTGCTCTCTTGTCTCCGGCGCCGGCGCCGCGGCCGTGCCGCCCGCGGTGGCGGGCCCGGGCCCGGCAACTCCGGGCGCAGCGACGCCGGGCACCGCGCTTCCCGGCGTTGTCTGCGTTGACGCAGCGGGGGTCGGCGCATGCAGCGGCACCGGGTGCAGCTTCGCGAACAGGAACTGGAACCCGAACAGAATGCCCACCGAGAGCACGATCGCGAGCAGCAGATTGCGTTGATCCATGGGCGAATGGTCGAGACCGCGTTCCGCCTCAGCGGCTCGGCTTGGAGGGGACCGGGTCGTAGCCGCTGCCGCCCCACGGGTGGCAACGCAAGAGCCGCCGCACGGCAAGCAGCGAGCCGCGCCGAGGTCCGTGGAGCGCGACCGCTTCCGCGGCATAATGCGAGCAGCTCGGGTAATAGCGGCAGGAGGGCGGCAGGACCGGCGCGACCAGCAGCTGGTAGGCGCGGATCATCGCCCTTATTGCCAGACCCGCCCCGCGACCTGCGCCGTCGCAATAATCCATCTCAGACCTCCGCGCCATGCCGCGGCCGGGTTTCGGCGCCGCGCCCGTCAACCTGGCGCAACGCCGCCGCGAGATCGCCGACGAGTTCCGAATAGCGTCGCTCGCCGGTCCCGGCACGCGCGATCAGCACGTAATCGGTCCCCTTCCGCCCGTCGCGCACGAGCACCTCGGCGGCGGCCGCGCGCAGCCGTCGCTTCGCCCGATTGCGCACCACCGCATTGCCGACCTTGCGGCTCGCGGTGAAGCCGACCCGCACCGCCTCGCCGCCGCTGCTGCCAGGCGGCTGCGGCGCCGCCTGCAGCAGGAGGCCCGCGCGCACCGCCCGGCGGCGTCCTGCGGCAACACGCAGAAAATCGGCGCGGGTCTTGAGCCTTACCAGCTCATTCGCCATCGCTATCCCGGTTGTCGGCAGGCTGGTCTGCGGCGTTGTGGCGTGCCCGTGCCCCACCAGTTCAGGCAGACAGGCGCTTGCGGCCTTTTGCGCGCCGCGCCGCCAGCACCCGGCGGCCGCCCGGCGTGGCCATTCGCGCACGAAAGCCATGGCGGCGCTTGCGGACGAGCCTGCTCGGCTGGTAAGTGCGCTTCACGGCACCCTCTGCAACGGAAACTGCCCAGGTTGAGCGGAGGCCGCTATATAGGGGAGCGGTCCCGGCGAGTCAACGACAGCCGGGGGCCGCGTTTGCCCGGGGTTGGGGCTCGACAGGGGGCATTGATCCGGTGACCGATGACGCCATGATGGCCGCCGCCGACGAGACGGCGCGGCGCTGGACCGCACCCGCATCAGGCTCGCTCCGCCCCGGCAGCGAGCCGCACAAGTTTGCCTTCTGCCGGATGCTGCTCGACACGCACAACCCGTACAAGCCGGCGGTGATCGACTGGCCGCGGCTCGACAGCGAGGCGCGCGGCCGGCTCGTCGCGCTGCCGATCTGGGACATCGCGGTGCAGACCGAAGGCAAGGCAAAGATCCGGGTGTTGAGCTATGCCGAGGAAACGGGCGATCCGTTGCTGCGCGAGGCCATCGCGCTCAACGGGTTCGAGGAGGGACGCCACAAGGAGGTGCTGTCCAACCTGGTCGAGGCCTATGGCATCCGGCTCGGGCCCGAGCCCCTGTACCGCCGGCCGCGCCATCCCGAATGGGCCTTCATGGTCACCGGCTTCAGCGAGTGCATCGACAGCTTTTTCGCCTTCGGGCTGTTTGCGCTGGCCCGGCAATCGCGCTTCTTCCCGCCCGAACTCGTCAACACGTTCGAGCCGGTCATGCAGGAGGAAGCCCGGCACATCCTGTTTTTCGTCAATTGGGTGGCGTGGCACCGCCGCAACCTGGCGTGGTGGCGCCGGCCATGGTTCTGGTGCAAGGTCGCTGCGGTGTGGATTGTGCTGGTGCGCGAGCGGATCGGTCTGGCACGCGGCGCTGGCGCGTCCCGTGACGAAATCCCGCAGGACAACAACTTCACCCTGACCGGCAGCAAGGCGGTGGCCGACATCGATCTCTCGGCCGCCGCGCTTTTCGATCTCTGCCTCGCGGAGAACGAGCGCCGCATGGAAGGCTACGAACCGCGCCTGTTGCGCCCGCAGGTGGTGCCGCGGCTCGTCCGCTTCCTGCGCCGCTTCATGCGGGACCGGCCGCCCGATGCCGCGGCAGTTTCCGGATGAGCGCCGGGGCTCGGTTGACGCGGCAAGCGCCGGCAACAAGGAGCCTGCCGATCCTCGCCGCAATGGTCGGGGTGGCGGCAATGGCGGCGCTCGTCGGCTATTTCGGGGCCGGCGCGGTGATGCGCTCGCTGCTCGCGGTCGGCGGCGCCGGCTTTGGCGCGATCTGCGCGATCCATCTCGCCTTGATCGCCGTCATGGGCCTGGCCTGGCGCATGTTGCTGCCCGGCGTCTCTTCCGGGAAGGTGATGTGGGCGCGGCTGGTTCGCGATTCGGGCGCCGAGGCGCTGCCGCTGTCTCAGGTCGGCGGGTATGTGCTGGGCGCCCGGGCGTTGACGCTGGCGCGCGTGCCGGGGACGCTCGCCGTTGCCAGCACGATCGTCGATGTGACCCTCGAATTCGTCGCCCAGCTCGCCTATACCGCGCTCGGCCTCGTCTGGCTCGTCCGGCTGCAGCCGGACTCGGAGGTCGCAACCCCGGTGCTGCTCGGCCTCGCGGTCGCCGCCGCCGCGGCGGCGGCTTTTGTCCTTATGCAGCGCCGTGGCTTCGGCTATTTCGACCGCATCGCCCGGATGCTCGGCCGCGGCTGGGCCGAGCGCAGCGCCGCGGGGGCGGCGGCGCTGCACGCTGCGCTGGCTGGCATTTATCGCCATCGGAGCCGGCTGTGGGCGAACTGCGCGCTGCATCTTGCGTGCTGGATCGCGAGTACCGTCGAAGCGTGGCTGGCGTTGCGGTTTGCCGGCGAGCCGCTGCCGTTCGGCGCGGTGCTGGCGCTCGAAAGCCTGCTCTATGCCATTCGCACCGCGGCTTTCATGGTACCGCAAGCGGTCGGGGTGCAGGAGGGCGCTTACATCCTGCTCGGCGCCGCCTTCGGGATGACGCCGGAGATGGCGCTGGCGCTCTCGCTGCTGAAACGCGCGCGCGATCTCGCGATCGGCTTGCCGGCGATCGGCGTCTGGCAGGCGATCGAGAGCAGCCGCCTGTGGCGCCGCCGCGCCGCCGCTGCGGTGCGGATCGGCAAGCTGCCGGTGCCGCCGCCCGACTGACCGCCCGATCGGCGGCCCGGCGCCGTTAGCGGCCGTAGCTCGGGCACCACAAAGCTGCGCAGCTTAAGAACCGCAGACCTTATGAGTAGAGACGCGGCGCACGATCCGATTTAGGATTGCCGCGTCGGACTACCTGGACGCATCGGGAGCCTCGTGCCGGTGACACGGCAGCGCCACCTCGTCAACCGGAAGCTCCCCCTCTGGCTGGGCTTGGCGGCGCTCGCCGTCCAGATGCTGCTGCCGTTCTTGATCGCGGTCGAGATCCGGGTGCTGACCGAGGACCCGTTTCTGTTCGGCGGCCTAGACCCGGCTCTGATCTGTTCGCACGACAGCAACGATCAGCCCGCGATCCCGAAGCGACATAACATCGCTGCCTGCCCGCTGTGCACAGCGCTTGCCGCGGGACACGCCGCCCCCCTTGCCACCGCGGCAATCCTACCGGTGCCGCACCAATCCGCGCTCGTCGCGGATGCGGTGGCGACAGCAATCCCGCTCGTTTCCCGCCTCCAAGCCTCCTATAGCGCGAGAGGACCGCCGGGGCGCGCCTGACCCGCGTCCGAGCTGCGATGTCGCGCAAGCCCGCACGGGTTGCGGCGTGCATCGCGTGTCCTTTCCACCCCTTATCGAAGGGGATTTCAGATGAACCGCCTCATTTTGGGGGTCGCGGCGCTCGCGCTGGCATGCGCGACGGCGTCCCCTGCTTTTGCCCACGCGGTATGCGGCAACCGCGTCTTTCCGGCGACCCTCGTCATGGACGATCCTGGCGTCAGCGACGAGCCTGTCGCTGCCGACGATCACGTACCTGCCGATCCCCGCCGTAAACGGCACTCCGGGGGGGCATTCTGTCGATTACGGGTTTGAGATCGACAAGACCATCACCCAGGATCTGGGGATCGCGATCAACGACGACTACTTCACCCAGCACGGCGCCGGGGCGCCCAACCTGAACGGCTGGGACGACGTCACGCTGACGCTGAAGGACAAGTTTCTGTGCATCGAACCGCTCGAACTGATGATGTCGATGGGCGTCGTCCACGAGTTCGGCGGGACCGGTTCGGGGCTGCTCCGCAGCGCCGGGGTTATCGAACTCGACCGGAAGCACGGCGCCGACCTGGTATGTCGGCAAGGGGCTCGGCGATCTGCCGATCGGCATGTTCCGCCCGTTCGCGCTGACCGGCGAGCTTGCCTACCAGATTTCCGACACGCCGAGCGTCAGCCCCAACGAGTGGGACTACGCCGCCTCGCTGCAATACTCGATCCCGTATCTGCAGCAGCACGTCAAGGCGCTCGACCTCCCCGATTTCGTCAAGCATCTGATGCCGCTGGTCGAGGTATCGATGTCGTCGCCCGATCGCGGCCCGACCACCGGGCAGATCGCACCGGGTGTGATTTACCTGGGGGACACCTACCAAATCGGGGTCGAGGCGCTGATCCCGGCGAACCGCGCGACACGGCAGCTTCAGGGCACCGGGTTCCTCGTGCAGTTCCACCTCTTCACCGACGACTTGATGTACGACACCCCAATCGGCAGACCCCTTATCGATAGGAACCTGTGGCAATGGCAATGACCCGACACACTCCGGCGATTATCGCGTTCGCGGCCGCCGCGCTCGTCTCCGTGGCAGCGCTGGCGCATGCCTTTCTCGACCACGCCGTGCCGGCGGTCGGCGCGACCGTCGCCCAGGCCCCGACCGAGGTCACGCTATGGTTCACGCAGCCGCTTGAACCGGCCTTTGCCGGCTGCGCCGTGACCGACGCCGCCGGCGAGCGGGTGGATACCGGCCAGGTCGCAGTCGACCCGAAAGACCCGCAGGAGCTGCATGTGCCGCTGAAGTCGCTGCCGCCCGGCGAGTACAAGGTCAGCTGGCACGTCGTTTCGGTCGACACGCACCGCACGACTGGCGATTTCAGCTTCACGGTCGGTCGATGAGTTGCGAGGATGGTTGAGGCAAACGTCATTATCCGCCTCGTCAACTTCGTCTCGGCGATGCTGGCGTTCGGCACCGCGGCGTTCCGGCTGTACGTGCCGGGGATCGCGCCCGGCCTCGATCGTCGGCTTGCCCAGGTGATCCGCATCGCCGCCGTCGTCGCCTTCGCCGCGTCACTCGGGCTGGTCTCGACGACTGCGGCGGATATGGCCGGGTCGGCGGCAGAGGGGATCGACCCGTCGACGCTGCGCATCGTCATGCTGGCGACGCAGTTCGGGGCGACCTGGCGGTGGCATCTCGGCTTTGTCGCGGCGCTCGTCGTTGCCGCGATCTGGCGGCGTGGGCCGATTAGCGGCGGCATCGTGCTGGTGCTCGCCGCGCTCGGCCTCGCCAGCCTCGCCTTCATCGGCCACGCCGCCGACACGCCGGGATTGCCGGGGCTCGGGCGCGAGCTGAACCAGAGCCTGCATCTGCTCGCCGGCGGCGCCTGGCTCGGCGGGTTGCTGCCGCTCTACCTGCTGCTGCGCGAAACCGAGCCCGGCGATCCCGTCATCAAAGACGGCGTCGCGCATTTCTCGCAGATAGGGTACGTCGCCGTCGCGCTGATCGCGGTGACCGGCACGATCAACTCTTGGATCCTGGTCGGCAGCGTCGGCGCCCTGTTCGGTACGCCTTATGGCCGGCTGCTTTCGGTGAAGATCGCGCTGTATCTCGTCATGGTCGGGCTGGCGCTCGGCAACCGGCTGCTGCTGGCGCCGCGCATCGGCCGCGACGCGGCTGCGACCGCCGCCTTGGCGCGCAGCGTCGTCGCCGAACAGGCGCTCGGCTTCGCGATCCTGGCGGTGGTCAGTGTGCTCGGCACCTGGCCGCCGGCGGCGATGAACCACGCGATGTAAGGGATGTCGCAAACAACCTGATGGAGCGTTGAACCCGATCCGTGATGGTGCTTAATCTCGCGCCCCGCGCAGCGGCGCCGGCGGCGAGGGCAGCGCCGAATTCAGGTCGAACCGATCTTGTCGTATCCCATCAGGCGATACACCAGCATCGACAAGATCCAGCTGGCGACGAAGAAGCCAATGATCAGGTAGCCCAGCACGCCGAAATTGTCGTTCGCCGCGCCGACGATGTCCCACAGCCCACCAGCAAGGCCCAGCTTGCCGGCGAGGAGGCCGAGCGCTTCGATGCCCCCGACCAGCACCGCGACGACCACCGACATGCCGGTAATCGTCATATTATAGTAGAGCTTGCGGACCGGGTTGGCGAAGGCCCAGCCATAGGCACCGACCATCAGCACCCCGTCGGTCGTGTCGATCAGCGACATGCCTGCGGCAAACAGCGTCGGGAACACCAGGATCGACCAGATCGGCAGTCCTCTCGCGGCCTCGGACGCGGCGATCCCGAGCAGTCCGATCTCGGTCGCGGTATCGAATCCGAGGCCGAACAGCAGGCCGAGCGGGAACATGTGCCAGCTGCGCGAGATCAGCCCGAACAATCGGCGCAGCAGCCGGGCGAGCAAGCCGCGGCGCGCGAGAAACGTCTCGAGCTCGTCGGCGCGATAGGCGCCGCCGCGTCTTACCGTCCCGAACAGCCGGCAGATCGCGACCAGCACGGTGGCATTGACGATCGCGATCGCGAACAGAAACGCCACCGAAACCGTCGTGCCGATTTCACCGCCGGTTTCGACGAGGCCAGGGTAGCGGTGCTGCAGCGTGGCCGCGCTTGCGGCAATCGCGGTCGCGGCGGCGACAACGACCGAGGAGTGTCCCATCGCAAAGAAAAAGCCGACGGTGATCGGGCGCTTGCCCTCCTGCATCAGCTTGCGCGTGACGTTGTCGATCGCCGCGATGTGGTCGGCATCGACGGCATGGCGCAGACCGAAGCCATAGGCGAGCAGCGCGATGCCGAGCAGCGCCGGATAGCCGTGAAAGGCCGCCAACGCCCACCCCCAGGCGCCGAGGTTCGCGGCGATCAGCACCGCGTAAAGCAGGCTCACGCGACGGCGCACCGCTCCTCGCGACGACTGGGTGCGACGCCGACGCGGCTATTCGACCAGCTCGGCCTCTTTCGGCTCGGCCGGCGTCGCCGGCGGGCGCGGGGAGAAGCCGAAAGCGAGCTTGTCGGCCTCCTTGTCGACTGTGACCCTGACCACGCCGCCCTTCGCCAGTTGCCCGAACAGCAGCTCTTCGGCGAGCGGCTTCTTGATATGCTCCTGGATCACCCGGGCGAGCGGGCGCGCGCCGAACAGCGGGTCGTAGCCCTTCTTCGCCAGCCAGTCGCGAGCGCTCGCATCGAGCTCGATCGTGACATTGCGGTCGGCGAGCTGCTCTTCGAGCTGCAAGACGAACTTGCCGACGACCCGGCCGATCGTTTCCGGCGCCAATGCCGCGAACGAGATCGTCGCGTCGAGCCGGTTGCGGAATTCCGGCGTGAACATGCGGTTTATCGCTTCCTCGTCGTGACCCGTGCGGATGCCGCTGCCGAAGCCGATCGCCTGCTTGGCGAGCTCGGCGGCGCCGGCATTCGTCGTCATGATCAGGATGACGTTGCGGAAATCGACGTTCTTGCCGTTGTGGTCGGTCAGCTTTCCGTAATCCATGACCTGCAGCAGGATGTTGAACAGGTCGGGATGGGCCTTCTCGATTTCGTCGAGCAAGAGGACGCTGTGCGGGTGCTGGTCGATCGCGTCGGTCAAGAGGCCGCCCTGGTCGAAGCCGACATAGCCCGGCGGGGCGCCGATCAGCCGCGAGACGGTGTGCCGCTCCATGTATTCCGACATGTCGAAGCGGGTGATCTCGATCCCCATCGTGTGCGCGAGCTGGCGTGCGACCTCGGTCTTGCCGATCCCGGTGGGCCCCGAGAACAGGTACGAGCCGATCGGCTTTTCGGCGTCGCGCAATCCGGCCCGCGCCAGCTTGATCGCCGAGACCAGCGCCTCGATCGCGGTGTCCTGGCCGAACACGACCATCTTCAGGTCGCGGTCGAGGTTCTTCAAGACCTCGCGGTCGTCGCGCGAGACGCTCTTCGGCGGGATGCGCGCCATCGTCGCGATACAGGCTTCGACCTCCTTCGCGGTGATCGTCTTGCGGCGCCGGTTCTCCGGCACCAGCATCTGCGCCGCGCCGGTCTCATCGATCACGTCGATCGCCTTGTCGGGCAATTTGCGGTCGCCGATGTAGCGCTGCGACAGCTCGACCGCGGCCTTGATCGCATCCGCGGTATAGCGGACCTTGTGGTGGCGCTCGTAATAGGGCTTGAGGCCGCGCAGGATCTTGATCGAATCCTCGATCGACGGCTCGTTGACGTCGATCTTCTGGAAGCGGCGGACGAGGGCCCGGTCCTTCTCGAAATAGTTGCGGTATTCCTTGTAGGTTGTCGAGCCGATGCAGCGGATGACGCCGCCGGCGAGCGCGGGCTTTAACAGATTGGAGGCGTCCATCGCCCCGCCTGATGTCGCGCCGGCGCCGATCACGGTATGGATCTCGTCGATGAAGAGGATCGCGCCGGGCTGCGCCTCGAGCTCGGCCAGCACGGCCTTGAGGCGCTCCTCGAAATCGCCGCGATAGCGCGTGCCGGCCAACAGCGCCCCCATGTCGAGCGCATAGATCGTCGCGTTGAGCAGCACCTCGGGGACTTCCCGGCTGACGATGCGGCGCGCCAGCCCCTCGGCGATCGCGGTCTTGCCGACGCCGGGATCGCCGACATAGAGCGGGTTGTTCTTGGAGCGCCGGCACAGGATCTGGATCGTCCGATCGACTTCGGCCTCGCGCCCGATCAGCGGGTCGATCTTGCCGCCTTTGGCCTTTTTGTTGAGGTTGACGCAATAGGCGTCGAGCGCGTCGTGGCTGCGCTTCTGGCCCTTATCGCCGCGCTCCTCCTCTTCGGCGCCCTGGACCCGGCGCGTCTCCGAGCGGCCGGGGGCCTTGGCGATGCCGTGCGAGATGTAGTTGACCGCGTCGAAGCGGGTCATGTCCTGCTCTTGCAGGAAATAGACGGCGTGGCTCTCGCGCTCGGCGAACATCGCGACCAGCACGTTGGCGCCGGTCACCTCCTCGCGGCCCGAGGACTGGACGTGGATCGCGGCGCGCTGCAAGACGCGCTGGAAGCTCGCGGTCGGCTTGGCGTCCTCGCTGTGGATCGAGACGAGGTTGGTCAACTCGTTATCGACATAGGTCAGGACCTCGCGGCGCAGCCGGTCGAGATCGACGCTGCACGCGCGCAGCACCGCAATCGCATCCTGATCCTCGGTCAGCGCCAGCAGCAGGTGCTCGAGGGTGGCGTATTCGTGCCGCCGCTCGTTCGCGTGCGCCAACGCCCGATGCAGAGATTTTTCCAGATTGCGTGAGAGCACGGCCGCTCCATTCCTGCCGATCAGTGGCTAGTCTTTTTCCAAGGTACATTGCAGCGGATGTTGGTGCTGCCGGGCAAAATCCATCACCTGCGTCACTTTGGTCTCGGCGACCTCGTAGGTATAGACGCCGCAGATGCCGACGCCGCGCCGATGCACATGCAGCATGATGCGGGTCGCTTCCTGGCGGCTCTTGCTGAAAAACCGTTCGAGGATGTGCACGACGAACTCCATCGGCGTGTAGTCGTCGTTCAGCATCAACACCTTGTACATCGCCGGCTTTTTCGTCTTCGGCTTGGCCTTGACGATAACGCCGGTTCCCGGTCCTTCCTCGCCGCGCTTGCCGTTGTCTCTCATGTCGATCCGAGCTGATGGCGATGCTCGCCCCTGATGATATGGGCATGCCCGCGTCGGGGAAAGCCCCTTGCTGGCGCGTTGCACTTCTGTCCGGCATGTCCCTCTCGCATGCGCTCATTCGCTGCGATAGGGCCGGCTCAACAGGCCGTCGATCATTGTATCGATGGCCATCCCGCGATGCAGCACGCCATCGATCGCCGCGCTGATCGGCATCTCGATCCCGAACCGCGCGGCGAGGCCGGCAACCGCCGCCGCCGTCGCGATCCCCTCGACGACCGAGCGCGTTCCGGCGAGCGCCCGGGCAAGGCTGATGCCGCGGCCGAGCGCCAGCCCGAGCGCGTAATTGCGCGACTGCCCGGCGGTGCAGGTCAGCACCAGGTCGCCCAGCCCCGACAGGCCGCGGAAGGTTTCCGCCGCGGCGCCCTTGGCAAGCCCGAGGCGAATCATCTCGGCAAGACCGCGGGTGATCAGGGCGGCCCGCGCATTGTCGCCCAAACCGCGCCCCTCGATGATGCCGCAGGCGATCGCCAGCACGTTCTTGACGGCGCCGCCGATCTCGGCGCCGAGCGGGTCCGGCGACGAATAGGGCCGGAAGCGCGCGCTGCCGAGCGCCGCGACAAAGGCACGGGCGAGGGCATGGTCGCGGCTGGCGATCGTCACCGCGGTCGGCAGGCCGCGCGCCACTTCGGCGGCGAAGCTCGGGCCCGAGAGGATCGCGACCGGCGCCGCAGGGACGATCTCGCCGGCGATTTCCGACATCGTCTTCAGCGATTCCGCCTCGATCCCCTTGGCGCACAACAGTAGCGGCAGCCCTGCCGGCAACAGCGGCGTCAACATGGCGAGCACGCCGCGCAAGAATTGCGCCGGCACCGCGACGAGCGCCGCGTCGGCGCCGGCGAGCGCGACAGCCGCATCGGTCGTCGCCGCGATCCTTGGTTCGAGCGCGATACCGGGCAGATAGAGCGGGTTTTCGCGCCGGTCGATGATCGACCCGACGACGGCCGGATCGCGCGCCCACAGCGCGACCTGCGCGCCGGTGCGCACCGCGACGCAAGCCAGCGCGGTGCCCCAGGCGCCGCCGCCGACGACCGCCAGCCGCTTCATGGAAGCGCGGCATCCGCGATCGCCGCACCGGCATTGCGGTCGAGCGGCCAGCGCGGGCGGACCGGGGCATCGAGCCCGTCGACGAGACCGAGCCGCAGCCGTTCGAGACCGGCCCAGGCGATCATCGCGCCGTTGTCGGTGCACAGCGCCACGGGCGGCGCGACAAAGGCGAGGCCGGCCGCCGCCGCCAACGCCGCGAGGCGGTTGCGCAGCCGCAGATTGGCGGCGACCCCGCCGGCCGCCACCAGGCTCTGTCCCTCGGGATGGTGGCGGCGAAACCAGGCGAGCGCGTTCGCGGTGCGGTCGACGAGCGTGTCGCAGATCGCCAGCTCGACCGCGGCGGCGAGATCGGCGACATCCTGCGGACCGAGCGGGCCGGCTCTCGCATCCATATCGGCAACGATCTGGCGCACCGCCGTCTTCAGCCCGGAAAACGAGAAATCGCAGCCCTCCCGCCCCTTGAGCGGCCGCGGCAGCGCGAATCGGCCGGGATTGCCGTCGCGCGCGGCGCGTTCGATCGCCGGCCCGCCGGGATAGCCGAGCCCCAGGAGCTTGGCGGACTTGTCGAAGGCTTCGCCGGCGGCGTCGTCGCGGCTGGTGCCGAGCAGGCGATAATGGCCGACCCCGGCGCACGCCAACAGCTGAGTGTGGCCGCCGGAAACCAAAAGCAGGAGATAGGGGAACCCGACGCCGGGCGAGAGTCGCGCCATCAGCGCGTGCGCTTCGAGATGGTTGACCGCGATGAACGGTTTGCGTGCCGCCCAGGCAAGGCCCTTTGCCGCCATCGAACCGACGATCAGCCCGCCGATCAGCCCGGGCCCCGCGGCTGCCGCCACGCCATCGAGCCGATCGACGCGGATGTCGGCTTCGACGAGCGCGCGCACGAGGAGCGCCTCGATATGGTCGAGATGGGCCCGCGCGGCGATCTCCGGCACGACGCCGCCATAGGGCATATGCTCGGCAAGCTGGGAGCGGACCAGGTTGGTGAGGATCAGCGGGCGAGGGCGGTCGCCGACCACCGCAACCGCGGTTTCGTCACAGCTTGTCTCGATGCCGAGGACGGTCAGCCCGTTGCCCATGGGGGGCAAATGGCGGCGCGCTGCCGCCCCTGCAAGCGACCCCCCGAATTAGCGCGCCGGGTTCTGAGGCGGCGCGGCGGCGGCGGTGGGCAGGCTGGCGCGCGCCTCGTCGACGGCGGCGAGCTGCTTGGCGATCAGGTCGCCCGGCACGAGGAGCGTCTCTTTCTTGCCCGAGCGCGCCGTGAAGCTGACGGCGAGCCCCTGCGGGCTGGCGCGCAACAGCGCCTCGGGCAGGGCGGCGGCGAACTCCTCGGCGTAGGAGCAGCCGTTGTCGCAGGTGATCTTGTTCTTGCTGATCGCGACGAAGCGCAGCTTCCGGCCTTGGCCGTCGCGCGCCGCCTCCCAGTTGCGCTCGGCGCCGAAATAGCTGTCTTCGACATAGAGCTGATGCGCGGTCTTGCCATCGCGCGTGTCGATCCAGCTGCGCAGCGCAAAGAAATTGGTGTTGGGGACGCCGAGGAACGGCGCGTCATGCTGAATCCGCGGTCCGACAAACGCGATGAACCTGCCGCCCGGCTCCACCGACCGGGTGACCGCGGTCGCGGGCTGGGCATTCGGCGGCGCGTTTGAGACGGTCGCGCAACCGGCGAGCGCCACCAGCAGCGACGCTGCCGCGACGAGGGCGGTCGAGATTTTCATCGCCGCTCAGCCCAGCGTCGAACCGTTGTCTTCGCCGAGCGCCGGCGCCGCCTTGGCGAAGGGCGGGCGCACGCCGTCGAACGAGAGCGGCAGGCCGACGAGGCCGAGTTCGCTGCCCGGCCGGCGCTGGATCATGCCGAGCGCGCGGGTCTGCGCATCCTCGACGACCTGGTCGAGCGTGTTGAGCGGGCCGTTGGGGATGCCGGCGCCTTCGAGCCGGTCGGCCCAATGCGCGAGCGGCTGCGTCGCGAAGATCGCCGCCAGGATCGGCACCAGCTCGGCGCGATGCACGACCCGGTCCTTGTTGCTGCAAAACCGCTTGTCTTCGGCAAGACCCGGCCGGTCGAGCACGGCGCACAGGCGGCGGAACAGATTGTCGTTGCCGGCCGCCACCATCATATGGCCGTCGGCAGCGGCGAAGGCCTGATAGGGCACGATCATGTCGACCCCCGAGCCGTGCCGCGCCGGGATCTTGCCATCGGCCAGGAAGCCGGCGAGATAGATGCTCATCCAGGCAAGTCCCGTCTCGTAGAGCGAGGTGTCGACGATGCCGCCCTGGCCGGTACGCCCGCGCTCCTGCAATGCGGCAAGGATGCCGATCACCGACCACATCCCCGCCCCCATGTCGATGATCGAAGCGGGCACCCGCACCGGCGGACGGCCGTCTTCGCCGAGGAGGCTCATCAGCCCGCTATAGGCCTGCATCATCGGGTCGTAGCCGGGGCGCTCGCGCAACGGCCCGACGGCGCCGAACGCGCCGAGGTTGCAGCACACCAGGCTGGGCTTGGCCGCGACCAGCTTGGCGGCGCCGATTCCATAGCGGTCGAGCGCGCCGGATTTCAGATTGTGCAGCACGACGTCGGCGCGCTCGATGATCAGCGTGCGCAGCCGGGCGGCGTCGGCCGGGTCGGCGAGGTCGATCGTGATGCCCTCTTTCGCCCGGTTGACCGCGTGAAAACAGGTCGCCGCCCCTTCGAGAAACGGCGGGCCCCAGCCGCGGCAGGCGTCGCCGCCCTTCGGGTTCTCGACCTTGATCACCTCGGCGCCCAATTCGCCGAGGATCATCCCGGCATAGGGCGCGGCGATCGAATGGCCGATCTCGATGACGACGAGGCCGGAGAGTGGGCGAATGCTGGACATCGATTCACCACGGAGACACGGAGGGCGCGGAAATCTCGTGCTGTTATAAATCCTCCGCGCCCTCCGTGTCTTCGGGGTGAATTGTGCGTCCTGATGACCGGCTGCCGCGGGCCGGCTATGCTTCCGCGGTACGCGCGGCAAACGCGCCGTCCAGGGGAGGAGACCCGATGAAACGACGCTCGGACGAGATCGAGGCGAAAGTGGCCGCCGCGCTGCCCCGCCGCGCCCTGATGGGCGGCGTCGCCGCGGGATCGGCGGCGGCGCTGCTGGCCGCGGCGAGCGGCGCGCGGGCCGCCGACGCCGCGCCGTTCCCGGAACACCCGCGCTGGAAGTTCGTCTTCGTCAACCACGTGACGAGCAACCCCTTCTTCGTGCCGTGCCAATACGGCATCGCGGACGCCTGCGCGCTGCTGGGCGTCAACTACCAGTGGACCGGGTCGGAAACCTCGGACGTGGCGCAGATGGTCAACGCGATGAACGCGGCGATCGCCGGCAAGGCCGACGCGATCGCGGTGTGCCTCGTCGATCCCAGGGGCTTCGACCGGCCGACCGAGAGCGCGCTGGCGGCCGGCATCCCGGTGTTCAGCTACAACGCCGATTCGCACACCAACAAGCGCCTCGCCTATATCGGCCAGGACCTGTTCCTCTCGGGCCAGATGATGGGCGAGCGCATCGTCAAGCTGGTCGGCTCGGGCAAGGTCGCGATCTTCATCGCGACGCCGGGCCAGCTCAACCTGCAGCCGCGGGTCAACGGCGCGATGGATGCGATCAGGAAATCGGGCGCCAGGATCGAGGCGACGATGATCGCGACCGACCCGTCGGCCAATGCCGGGCTGTCGAAGATCCAGGCCTATTATCTCGGCAACCAGGACGTGAAGGGCCTGTTCGGGGTCAGCGGCGGCGACACGATGAATTGCGGCCTGATCGGCCGGCAATACAAATTGCCGGCGAAGGGCGTGCAGGCCGGCGGCTTCGATATGCTGCCGAAGTCATTGGAGGCGGTGCGCGACGGCTTCCTCGATTTCGTCATCGATCAGCAGCCCTATCTGCAAGGATTCTACACGGTGATGGAGATGTTCGCCTTCAAGGTGTCGGGCGGCCTCATTGGCCCGGCCGACATCAACACCGGGTTGAAATTCGTCGCCAAGGACGCGGTCGGCCAATACATGAACACCAAGACGCGCTACGAAGGCAGCGCCAAAGCGGCCCAGATCGTCCCGCGCAGCGGCCCGATCGGCGGCTGAGCAGCGGCGCGGTGCGTCCTTTGAGACGCCCGCTCCGCGGCCTCCTCAGGATGAGGTAACTGTTTGGCGCCACAGACAAAAGCCCCTCATCCTGAGGAGCCCCCCGCAGGGGGGCGTCTCGAAGGACGCCAGGCGTCGATGCCAGGCGCACGAAGCATCGTCCGGTGGCTGTACGACTTCCTGCTGCGGCCGGAGGCGAGCGTCGTCGTCGTGTCTGTGGCGCTCGTCGCCTATTTCGAGATCGCCAATGCGAATTTCCTGACCAACGCCAATGTGCAGACGCTGTCGCAATTCGTCGCCGCGCCGGTGATCATCGCCTGCGGCGAGATCATGCTGCTGATCTGCCGCGAGATCGACCTGTCGGTCGGCCAGGTCTTCGCGCTGGCCCCGTTCCTGATGGAGAACGTCAACGACATCGGTGTCCCGGAGCCGCTGGCGATCGTCGCCGCGCTCGCCGTCTGCGCCCTGATCGGCCTGATGATCGGGCTGATCACGATCAAGCTCGGTATCCCCTCGTTCATCACGACGCTCGGCATGCTGTTCCTGATTACCGGGCTGACCCTGACGATCTCGCGCGGCTATCCGGCGGACACCGCGGGCGGGCCGCTGCTCACCGGCATCATGGGCGCCTGGGCCTATTCCGAGATCGTCTGGGCACTGGCGATCGTCGGGATCATGCATGTCGTGCTGCGCCATACGCGCTGGGGGCTGCACACGATCGCGATTGGCGGCAACATCGTCGCCGCGGCCGAGGCCGGGATCGCAATCAACCGCATCAAGATCGGCAATTTCGTGCTGACCAGCACCCTGGGCGGGCTGACCGGGCTCCTGGAGGCGTTCCGCGTCGGCTCGATCGATCCGCTTGGCCGGCGGCAGCAACATCATGTTTCTCGGCGTCGCCTCAGGGGTCATCGGCGGCACCGCAATCGCCGGCGGGGCGGGAACCATCATCGGCGGGCTGGTCGGCGGGATCATGCTCGGGGTCATGCAGGACGGGTTCACCCTGCAAGGCATCAACGCCTTCACCTTCGACATCATCATCGGCGCCGCGATCCTGATCGCGATGGTGGCGAACATCCACCTCGCGCGGCTGCGCGCCGGCGGCCGTTGGGGCGGCATGCGATGAGCGAGGCGATCCGCGCCGAGCAGCTGGTCAAGTCGTTCGGCCACATCCTGGCGCTCAACGGCGTCTCGATGCAGGTCGCGCGCGGCGAGACGCTCGGCATCCTCGGCGACAACGGCGCCGGCAAATCGACCCTGATCAAGATCCTGACCGGCTACCACCGGCCCGATTCGGGGCAGGTTTACGTCGATGGCAGGCCGGTCAACTTCGCCTCGGTCGACGACGCCCGCGCCCTCGGCATCGAGTGCGTCTACCAGGACCTGGCATTGGTCAACGGGCTCAGCATCTACCACAACATGTTCCTCAAGCGCGAATTGCTGTGGGGCGGCCCGCTGCACCTCCTCGACCACCGCGCGATGCGGCGCCGCGCGGCAGAGGCGCTGGCCGAGATCGGCGTCGAGGTGCCGTCGGTCGAGGCCGAGGTCGGCTCGCTGTCGGGCGGCCAGCGCCAGGCGATCGCGGTCGCCCGCGCGGTATTGTCCAACGCCCGCATCCTCTTGCTCGACGAGCCGCTGGCGGCGATGGGCGCGCGCGAGGCGCGCCTCATCATCGGCCTGATCGAGCGGTTGAAGGCGCGCGGCGACATCGCGATCGCGATGATCGCGCACAATTACGCGCAGACGCTCGAACTCTGCGACCGGGTGGTCCTCGTGCAGCACGGCGAAGTGACCTTCGAAAGCGCCGCCGGCGCCACCTCGGCCGAGGAGCTCCTCGACATCGTCCGCCGCGAATACCGCGCCGCCCGCCTGGGGTGAGCGAGGCGAGCGGCCGGCGAAGGACCGGCGCCGCTTTTCGGCATAAAGCGCCCTCCCGGACGTCGGCTGGCCTTGTGCGGCGGGAACGGCTGTTCGTCGGGTCGTGGGTAAGCGGCAAGGCTCGATCCGCAAAGCAGCCCATTGCGCCAACCTGCCCTACCGTCCGGGATGCGCCCGGGAGCGCGGCGCGCTATCCTGCCGGCAGACATCTGAAGGGAGAGGGCGATGCCCTATGGCGACCCATCCGACGAAACGGTGATGCTGGCCCTCGGCGAGGATTACCCCGAATTGCGCCAATCGGTGCGCAAGATCTGCGAGAAATATCCCGGCGCCTATTGGCGCAGGCTGGAGGACGAGCAGGCCTATCCGAGCGCGTTCGTCGGGGAATTGACCGAGGCCGGCTTTCTCGGCTCGCTGATCCCGGAGGAATACGGCGGCTCCGGCCTGCCGTTGCGCGCCGCCGCGGTCATTCTCGAAGAGATCAACGCGAGCGGCTGCACCGCCAGCCAGGGCCACGCCCAGATGTACATCATGGGCACTCTGCTCAGGCACGGCAGCGCCGAGCAGAAACAGCGCTACCTGCCCGGCATCGCCTCGGGCGAACTGCGCCTGCAGGCCTTCGGCGTCACCGAGCCGACCACCGGCTCCGACACCACCAAGCTGAAGACCCGCGCGGTGCGCGCCGGCAACGGCGACCACTATCTCGTCACCGGGCAGAAGGTATGGACCTCGCGCGCCCGGCACTCCGATCTGATGCTCTTATTGGCGCGCACCACCCCGGTCGAGGACGTGAAGCGCCGCACCGACGGGCTCTCGGTGTTTCTCGTCGATCTGCGCGAGAGCCTCGGGCATGGGGTCGAGATCCGGCCGATCGAGGCGATGATCAACCACAACACGACGGAAGTGTTTTTCGACAATCTGAAAGTGCCGGCGGAAAACCTGATCGGGGAAGAGGGGAGGGGGTTCCGCTACATCCTCGACGGGATGAATGCCGAGCGCATCCTGGTGGCGCAGGAATGCATCGGCGACGGCCGCTGGCTTCTGAAAAAGGGCATCGACTATGCCAACGAGCGCATCGTCTTCGACCGGCCGATCGGGCAGAACCAGGGCGTCCAGTTTCCGCTGGCCCGCGCCTATGCCGAACTGGAAGCCGCCGACATGATCTGCCGCCGCGCCGCCGCCTTGTTCGACGCCGGCAGGGAATGCGGCGCCGACGCCAACATGGCCAAGCTCCTCGCCTCGGAAGCGACCTGGCATGCCGCCGACGCCACCTTCCAGACCTTCGGCGGCTTCGCCTTCGCCAAGGAATACGACATCGAGCGCAAATGGCGCGAGGTCCGCATCTACCAGACCGCGCCCATTTCGACCAACCTGATCCTCGCCTATATCGGCCAGCACGTCCTGGGGATGCCGCGGTCGTATTGAGTCACTCCCGCCCCGACACTCGCGCGAATTCGACCAGCTCGTAGGGTGGGCTGAGCAAGCGAAGCCCACCGCCCGGCGGTGCCGCAACGTCGCGATGGGCTTCGCGTTGCTCAGCCCATCCTACGCCCGCTAGAGAATGGTAAACAGGTGGGGCCCTCTTGTTCTCACCGCCGCAGCGCCTATCTAACGGTTATTGTATCGTTACTGCCATCAACGGAAATTGTTACTTGCGAAAACTCCCTGCGACTTCCCTGCTTGCCGAATTGAATTCCCTGCTCGGTGCTAAAAACTCCCTGCACCAACTCCCTGCCTCTGGATGATATTCATTTATTTTCAATCTGTTATCGAATAATTCACAAAAAAATTCCCTGCTGGCAGGGAATTTGCCGCATCGCGCCGTCGCCCTCGCGCTCCCTCGCCCCGCAAGCGGGGAGAGGGCCGGGGTGAGGGGCATCCTTTGCTCAGTCGATCGCGGCGTGCACCAGATTGGCGATGCGGTCGAGCCGCGCCCCATGCCACGGGTCGGGCTGCACGTAGTTGGTGAGGTAGGTGAACGAGGTGCCGCTCGTCGGGTCGGCCCAGGAATACGAGGTGCCGGCGCCGCCATGGCCGAAGGTCTGCGGCGCGGCGAGCGTGCCGAGGCCGCGGATCCTGTCGCTGTCGCCGCGGACATGCGGGCCGAGGCCGCGATGCATCGGAATGCCGCCCATCGCGTCGTCGCCGCGCTCCCCGGTATGGCTCTTCGTCACGTAGGCAATGAGGCGCGGCGAGAAACTCCGCACGTCCCCCAGCCGGCCCTGGCCGAGCAGCATCTGGTAGAACGCCGCCATGCCGCGCGCCGTCGCGTAGCCGCCGCCGCTGGGCATCCCCGCCGCCTTGAACTCGGGCGAGTTGTCGCGCTTGTCGGCGGCATAGGTGTCGGCGCAGCGCGCCTGCGTTGCTGCCGGCACGCCGACGAAGATGTCGCCCGCAAGGCCGAGCGGAGCCAGCACCTTGTCGCGGATCACCTCGCGGTAGTCCTGCCCGGTCACCGCCTCGATCACCATCGCCTGGGTCAGGTGCGCGGCGCGCGGGTGGTATTGCAGCCGGCTGCCCGGGGTCCAGTCGAGCGAGAAATCGCACACTTCGGCGCGCATCCGCGCGTGGTCGGTCCAGGTCGCCGCGGTCACGTCGCCGGAGGGAAACCCGCCCTGATGCGTCATCACCTGGTGCAAGGTGATGTCGCCTTTGCCGCGTCGGGCAAACTCGGGCAGGTGGTCGCTGATCCTGTCCATGAACGACAGCTTGCCCTCCTCGACCAATGCCCACACCGCCGAGCTGGTCAACACCTTGGTCTGGCTGAACAACAGGAACAGCGTGTCGGCCTTGGCCGGCGCCCGCTGACCCTCGGTTTTCGCGTCGCCATAGCTGCGGAACAGCGCCAGCCGGCCGTTGCGCGCCAGCGCGATCTGCGCGCCGGGATAGCGGCCCTCTTCGATATGCGCCCGGATCAGATGGTCGAGATGCTCAAGCGGCTTCAAGGCAAAGCCGAGGCTCTGCGGATCGCTCGATGTCAGCGGGTAATCGGGCATGGCGTTCTCCTCGACAAGAGCCGCGCTATTGCGGTCTTAACACCTTACCGTCATTCCCGCGAAAGCGGGAATCCAGGGGCGAAAGTCGCACCGGTGTCTCTGGACCCCCGCTTCCGCGGGGGTGACGTAAATTCTACTAACCGGCCGCGAGCCGCGCCAACACGCCGGCATCGGCGAGAGTGTCGAGGCCCGATATCGTCTCGCGCAATTCGCGGGCCCGCGCGCCGCCCACCACCGGCCCGGCCAGCGCGTCGAACTTGGCGGCGAGGCGCTCGCCTTGGCCCCCGATGTCGGCGCAGGGGATGCCGGCGTCATGGCCGGCATGCAGTACCCGCCCGTCGCCGAGCGCGACCTCGATCTCGGCGGCGGCCTGCGGCCAGCCGTCCTGGAAATCGAGCACCACCTTGTCGCGCAGCCGCACCAGCGCCGGGTCGGTCGCGGTCGCCGCGCTGTAGGCGCCGAGGCTGGCGGTGTCGACTCCGGCCAACGCCATCGCCACGGTCTGGCGCAGGCTGAACTTGGCTTCGAGCCCGTCGCTCGGCGCCTGGATGTTGCACACCCGCTCGCAACTCTTGTCGAGCTTCAGCGTGATCCGCGCGATCTGTTCCGGCATGACGCTATAGCGCTCGCGCACGGCTCTGGCGCTTTCGATCGGCCCGTGCGTCAGGTAGCAGGCGGCATGGTATTTGAAGAGGTTCGCCAGGATGTAATACCCGCCCGGCGGGTCGGCGAGCGCTTTCTCGGGGCGGAAATCGGGGCCGTGCGTCAAGGCGAAACCCTGCTCGCATTCGACAAGGTCGGGCCGGCTCGAAAACCCGCGCGCGGCGAGGCGCGCCGCGAGGAGCCCGTTCTGCGCCGCCTTGCCGGCATGGAACGGCTTGCACATCGTGCCGAATTGCGATTTGAGCCCGGCCGCCTGGGTCCCGGCGATGCCCAGCGCCTGCGCCGTGGTCTCGGCGTCGAGGCCGAGCAGCCGGGCGCAGGCCGCCGCCGCGCCGAACGCGCCGACCGTGCCGGTGGCGTGGAAGCCGAGATTGTAGTGGCCGGGCTTCAATGCCGATCCGATGCGGCAGGCGGTTTCATAGCCGGCGATAAAGGCGGCGACGACCTCGCGGCCGGAGCTGTGCCGCTGTTCGGCGAGCGCCAGGAGGGCGGGCAGGATCGCCACCGAGGGGTGGCCCGGCATCGCCAGATTGACGTCGTCGTAATCGAGCGCGTGGCCGATGGCGCCGTTGAGCAGCGCCGCCGCCAGCACCGGCAGCCGCGCCCGATGGCCGATGATTGCGGCCTCTTCCGCGCCGCCCGCTTCGGCCAGTTCGTCGAGGAGGATCGCGACCAGCTTGTCGTCGGCCCCGGCCAGCGCCACCCCGTAATAATCGAGCACGCATTGCCGCGCCAACGCCCGCACCGCCTCGGGCAGCCTGTCGTAGGCTACCCCTCTCGTTCGCTCCGCAAGGCGCTGCGTCAAATCCCTCGAAATCGTGCGGCTCGCCGGATCACCATCCATCTCAGTCCTCCTGCGTCGTCATTGCGAACAAAGCGAGGCAATCTCGTTGAGCCGCCGAGCCTCAGTTCAGGGATTCCGTCCGCACCACCGTGAGTAAGCTGCCTTCCCATCTTAAGAACACCTTGATTGGGTAGACTTTCTCCTCCCCCTTCCACCTGAGACCAATGTAGGAGATGATGTTACCTTCGTAGTTGTCGGTCTTCTCAACGGTAAAGAAGGCATCACTCATCGGGCGCAACGGAACGAAGGTCGCAAGTGCCGACTTGGCCTCGTCAACTCCTTGCTGGTTCTGTCTCTGCTGAAGTTCACACACGCATCCCACGCTCGAGTTGGCCAATGCGAAGGGGCGGCACGGGTCGGCGGCGATCCTTGCGGCAGTGCAGAAGTTATCTGGGGCCTGCTGCCGCAGGATCCTCTCCCGCAATGTCTTCTGCAGATTTGCCAATTCGCGATCATCGGTCCTTTTCCAGAAGGCGGCCACTGCCGATATCACCTCAACGTCGCTCGGCCTCGCATCATCCACCACATTTACCACGTTCCTCGACACGGGCGGTGAGGCGACCAAAGCAGGGCCAGCGGCGGCGGTTACGGATGCGGCGAGCAGCAACATGGCGGCAATCCCGATTATTCGCATGGTGATCTCCGTCGAGTTCCATATGCGCTTCGTTGACAAACCTGTCGTGTGTCAAGTAAATATCTACCCATACTAGCGGCCCTTGAACCGCGGCTTGCGCTTTTCGTTGAACGAGGCGATGCCTTCGCGGCGGTCCGCGGTCGGCACCATCCGGTTATACGCCTCGATCTCGAACATCATCGCGCTGGCAAGGTCCATCTGCAGCCCATGGTGGATCGCGTGCTTGGCCTGGCGCACCGATATGGGGGCATTGTCGGCAATCCGGCGCGCGGTCTCCAGCGTCTCGTCGAGCAGCTTGTCGGCCGCGCACAGCCGGTTGACCATGCCCCAGTCGAGCGCCTCGCGCGCCGTGAAGGGGCGCCCGGTCAGGATGATCTCCTTGGCCCGCCGCTCGCCGACCGCGCGCGGCAGGTTCTGCGTGCCGCCGGCGCCCGGCATGATGCCGAGCGTCACCTCGGTCAGGGCAAAGCGCGCGCTCTCGGCGGCGTAGAGAAAGTCGCAGCACAGCGCCAATTCGCACCCGCCGGCGTAGGCGGCGCCGTTGATCGCGCCCAATACCGGCACCGGACAGCCGAGGAAGGCGCGGATCATCCGCTCGAACAAGAGGTGCTGCGCCTGCCAGGTCTCGTCGGTCATGCCCTGGCGTTCCTTCAAGTCGCCGCCGGCGCAGAACGCCTTGTCGCCGGCCCCGGTCACGACGATCGCGCGACAGGAGAGCGGATCGGCATTGACCGCCTCGAAGAACGCCAACAGGTCATGTCCCATCTGCGTGTTCATCGCATTGGCGACCTGCGGCCGGTTGAGGGTCAGCAGGACGAGCCCGTCGCCCTTGTCGTCGACCCGCGCGGTCTCGTAGCTGCGGTTCATTGCCAATTGCTCCCGCTCGTCAGCGCCGCCACCATACACCGATGGGGTTCATCGCCATACGAGGTCGCCATGAACACGATCCACGGCAGCTGGAACGACGCGCCGGACGCGGTCACGCTGATCGATGCGCATCATCATCTGTGGGACCTGTCTCAACACAAGCATCCGAACCTTATCGGCGAGCCGCGCCACGATTTCTTCATAGGCGACGACAGCGCGCTGCGGCGCAACTACCTGCCCCCGGATTACCGGCGCGACGCTGCCGGCCATAATGTGCTGACGACGGTGCATTGCGAGGCCGAATGGGACCGTGCCGACCAGCTCGGCGAAACCGGCTGGCTCACCCAAATCCACGAGCAATACGGGTTCCCCGGCGCGATCGTCGCGCATGCCTGGTTCGATACCGACAACGCCGAGGCGGTGATCGCCGCGCAAGCCGCCTTTCCCTTGGTGCGCGGCATCCGCTCGAAGCCGGTCACCGCGCCCTCGCCCGATCGGATGAATCGGGGCGGGCCCGGCACGATGCAGGACGAGCGCTGGCTGCGCGGCTTCGCGCTCTTGGAAAAATACCGGCTCTCCTGGGATCTGCGGGTGCCGTTCTGGCATCTGTACGAGGCCGCCGCAGTGGCGCGCGCCTTTCCCAGGACGCCGATCGTGCTCAATCACACCGGCTTTCCGTGGGACCGCAGCGAGGCGGGGTTGACGGCGTGGCATCGGGCGATGGAAGCCCTGGCGCGCGAGCCCAACGTCCATGTCAAAATTTCCGAATTCGGCCTCAAGGATCATCCCTGGGATTACCGCTCGAACCGCCGGGTGGTGCTGGACGCGCTCGCCATCTTCGGCATCGAGCGGGCGATCTTTGCCACCAACTTCCCGGTTGCCGGACTGCGTATCGGCTACGGCGCGCTGGTTGCCGCGATGAGCCGGATGTTGCGCCATTTGACCCCCGCCGATCGCGACCGGTTCTTTTGGAAAAACGCCAGGGAATTCTATCGCTTGTGAATGGGGCGCGAATCGCTCGCGCCGCCGCGGCGGCGCTCGCCGCCGCCGCAACCCGGGATGGATGACTCAACGCCTTGTAACTGCCCGGATTTCGCCGCCACGTCATGCGCTGGTGTGTGCACAGCCGGCGGCCGGCATACATTTCGGGTTGAAGTGGTAATCTTGGGGCAGGGCGTGTCTTCGCATCTGGTGGTCATCGTCGATGACAGCATCACCAATCTGAAGATCCTGGAACGGTTGGCAGGCTCTCTCGGCGATCGAACGCTCGCCAAGAGCTTCGCCGATCCGGATGCGGCGCTTGGGTTTTGTTCGGAGAACCGGCCCGATCTTGTTCTGCTTGCTGCCGCGAGCGCCGGGAGCGAGGCCGCAGACTATATCGTCCGGCTGCGCGAGCAGCCCGGCGGCACTTCTGTCCCGGTGATCGTCGTCGGCGCCGAGCAGGACCTCGATTGCGTCGAGCGGGCGCGCGAGGCCGGTGCCGCCGACCATGTGCTGGTCCCGGTGGATCAGCGCGATTTCCGCATCCGGGCGCGCCGCCAGTTGCTGCGGCCCGGCCTGCCGCGCCGCGCCGGCGACGAGATCGCGCTGGGGGAGGCGCCGGCGGTCGCGGCCGAGCGGCGCTACCCGGAGGGGTCAGGACCGGCTTACGAGACGCTGCTGCGGCTCATCAACGTCATTCCGCGCATGATCTGCGTGACCGGCCGCGACGGCCGCTACCTGCTGGTCAACCGGCTGTTCGCGGCTTTTGTCGGGGTGCCGGCGCGGCGCTTGATCGGCAAGCGGCCGGTCGAGGCGCATGGCGGGCCGTTGGCGCACATCCTGATGGACGGCGACGAGCGCCTGCTCGCCGGCCGGACCGTCCCGAGCTCGGCGGAGGACGAGATCGTCGATCGCAGCGGCAACCCTTGCGTGCTGCTGACCACCAAGGCGCTGTTCCACGCCGATGACGGCGAGGAGTCGATGGTGGTCACCGCCTTTGTCGATATCACCGAGCGCAAGCGCGCCGAGCGCGATCTGCTCGCGGCCAAGGAGCAGGCCGAGCTGGCCAACCGCAGCAAGACCGAGTTCGTTGCCAATATGAGCCACGAGCTGCGCACCCCGCTGAACGCGATAATCGGGTTTTCGCAGGTCATCTCGGGCGAGATGCTGGGGCCGATCGGAACCGCGAAATATGTCGGCTATGCCCGCGACATCCTGGCGAGCGCCGAGCACCTCCTGGGGCTGATCAACGACATTCTCGAGGTGTCGAAGCTCGAAGCCGGCAAGCTCGACCTCGCCGAAGAGGTGATCGATCCGGCGAAGACGATCGCCGATTTGGTGCGCCTGGCCGAGGCCAAGGCGCGGGCGAGCGAGATCCAGATCGCCCTGCGCCGCGAGGGCGTCATCCCGCCGCTCGTGGCGGACGCCCGCAAGCTGAAGCAGATCGTGCTCAATCTGCTGGTCAATGCGATCAAGTTCAGCCATCCCGGCGGCAAGGTCGAGATCGTGCTGCGCAACGCCGGCGGCGCCCTCGCCATCGCGGTCGTCGATCATGGCATCGGGATGGACGCCGCCGAGGTCGAGCTGGCGATGACCCGCTTCGGCCAGGTCGCCAGCGCCTGGACGCGCAAGCATGACGGCACCGGTCTTGGGCTGCCGCTTGCGATCGGGCTAACCGAGCTGCACGGCGGGACTCTGACGATCCACAGCACGAAGGGCGTCGGCACGAGCGTAACCGTGACCTTCCCGCGCGATCGCTCGCAGCCCGTGCCGGACCCGGTGAGCGACGGCATCCGCGCGGTCGGGCGGTCCTAGGTAGCGGTTTGCCCGGCCCGCCCAAAAACCCGCTCGATTGGGTGACGCAGCAGGGCCAGGGCCAGCCACCGGCGGCGACCGCGGCGGGGCCCGGGTGGCGGGTCGCCGCGGCGGCGATCGGTTTGTCGATCGCCGGCGTATTGTCGCCGGTCGCGGTTGCCGCGCTCGCCGCAACCAACGCGCCGCTGTGGCGTCCGCTCGCCGCGAGTACGCTCGTGGCACTCTTGGTGCTGGCGCCGGCCGGGGTTGGCGTCGCGACGGCGCTGGCGGGGCTGCGCCGCATCGCCTCGCTCGCAGCGGAGGCCGGCAGCGAGGCCGAGCAGGCGGTGCTGCGGATATTCGTCGCTACGCTGATCTTCGGCCACGCTCTGGGATTGGCGGCAGCTTCCCCGCTTCATGGCGCGGCGGCGGACTGTGTGGCGGTCGCCGCGCCCGAGCTCGTCGCTGCCTGGGCGCTCTTGCTGCAGGTGATCCTGTGGCCGGCCGCGCCGCCGCTGCGGTTTTACGGCGCGATGACGCTGGACATCGTGCTGTTCTCCGCATTCCTTCATTTCGGCGGCAGCGCGGTTTCCGGCTGGTATCCGCTGTACCTTTTGGCGATTTTTTACGCCGGGTCGCGTTTTGGCCTGGGCGCGCTGCTGGCGACCGGCGCCGCCAGCATTGTCGGCTTCGCCGCGGTCGTGCTTTCGACCGACAGCTGGCGGCAGCAGCCGGCGCTGGCGGTCGGGCTGATCGTCGCGCTTGCGGTGCTGCCTGGGTTTGTCGCCGCGGCGGTCCGCGCGATGGAGGCGGCACGGGCCAAAGCGGCGGAAGCGGAGGCCGATCGGCAACGCACTCTCCTCCTGATCGCCGACGCGCTGCGCGGTCCGGCGGCGACGGCGCGCTCCGCCCGCGCCGTGGCATCGGCGATCGGCGACATTCTCGACTTCGCGGCGCTCGAAGCCGGGACGTTCGCCCCGCCGATCGAGACCTTCGATCTCCGGGCGCTGGTCAGGCACAGCCTGGTGCCGCTGCAGGCGAAGGGCGCCGAGAACGGCGTGGCGCTGCGTTGGCGGGTCGATCCGCGCCTGCCCTATCGGCTGCGCGGCCATGCCCAGGCTTTCGCCCGGATTTTGGAGGGCCTCGCCGATCACGCGGTCGAGGTCGCGCCGGCGGCAAGCGTGCGCATCACGCTCGACGCCTGCGCCAGCGTTGCGCGCCGGGTCCGGTTGCGCCTGCGTGTCGAACGGTCTCGGCGCCCACCGAATTCCGGGTTTGGCACCCGACGAGGTCCCGCTCGCCCTGCGGCTGGTCCAGCGCCTGGCCGCCATGGTGGACGGCGAGTTTGCCGTCGATCGCCTCGCCGGCCAGCGCACCCGGTTGACGATGACGCTGTCCCTGGCGATCGAGGAGGGCGCACCCGGACCGGTCCTCGATCTCGGACGGCGCCCGGTGCTGATCGCGACCGAGGACGATGAGCTTGCCCGCGACCTGGCAGAGCCGCTCGCGATATGGAATGCCGACCCGCGCTGGCTCAGCGATATCGATGACACGCTTGCAGAGCTTGCCGGCTCCGGCGAGATCAGGCGGCCGGTCGTGATCGTCGATGGCCGCGACAAATTGCTGTCGGCGCTCGGTCTCGCTCATCAGGCGGCGAGGCTCGGCGCCGATGCACCGTTTGTCGTGCTGATCGCCGAGGAAGCCCAGATCGCGAGCCTCGGCGAGGTCAACGAGGGCGGGCTCGACGGCTTCATCCCGGCGCCGGTGACCGAGCTGCTGCTCGCCAACGCACTCTATGCCCTGCCGCTGGATGAGGAGCGGCCCAGGCCGCGCCGCGACAGCTCGCCACGCCCGGCCCCCGAGCGGCAAACGGCGCCCCGCGATATGGCGCAACATGATGCCGAGCGGATCACGCCGATCGCGGCGCATCCGAAATTCGTGCCCGAAACGGCGGCTGCGGTCGATGCGCGGGCGATCGAAGGATTGCGCGCTCTCGGCGGCGGCCCCGGTTTCCTGCGCGAGCTGATCGAGACCTTTCAGGCCGACGCCCGGCAGGTCATGGAAAGCATCGGCCAGGCCGCCGCTTCGGGCGATGCCGCGGGCTTTGCGCGCAGCCTCGGCGCGCTGCGCCGCGCCGCCGGCCACCTCGGCGCAATCCAGCTGAGCGAGCTGCTGGCCTCGTTGCAGGGCCTTTCGGCAAGCGAGCTGCGCCAGCGCGGCGCCACGCATGTCCAGCGGCTCGATGCCGAGATCGACCGGCTCGCCGCCGCGCTCTCGGAGTCGCTGCCGGCGGGCGAGGCGCGGCGGACGTAAGCGGGCATCGCTCATTCGCCGCCGAGCACGTCGTGCAGGGCGCTCCAGCGGGCGAGCTTGTCGGCATAACCGAGGCTCGCATAGGCCGGGCTGGTCGAACGGCAATGCGATATAGACCAGCCCGGGAAGCGGCGCGAAATGGCGATTGTAAAGCCGTCGCGCGCCCGAGCCGTTGAACGCGATTGCACGGATCCCGGGGTGGGAGGCAATCAGCGTGATCGATCGCATTGGGGATTTCGCTGCGGATCGTTGCATCCGCGCTGGCGAGGCGCTCGCCGGACGCGCAGACATCCCAAAGCGCCATCCGCCGGCTGAGGACAAAGCGCAGCTTGTCGGCGTAATCGGCCGGCGACGCCTCGCCGAACAGGCCGCAGGCGATCGGCCAGAACAGGTTGCGCGGGTGGGCGTAATACTGGCCGCGACGCAGCAATTCTTCACCCGGCAGCGTGCCGAGTACAAGCACCCGAGAGCGCTCGTCGACAACCGGCGGAAAGCTGCGCCTGGGCGGATCGGCGCCCGGCGGGCTCACTCGGACCGGACGCGATGCGTCCTTCGAGACGGCGCTTCGCGCCTCCTCAGGATGACGTCTTTTCTTAGAGCGCGCCGGAGGGGCGCGTCTCGAAGGACGCATGACGCCAAAGCAGTTAGGTCGAGATGTGTGCATGCCATAGCGATTTTGCCGGGTGACGCTAACCTATCGATGCAGCGGAGTTCATTTTGCGGAACGCTCAGTCGAGATAGCGCCCGAGGCGCACCGCCGTCTGGCCCCGGACGAGCCGCCGCGACGGCATGATCAGCACGCAATTGGCGTACGGGGTGCGCACCTCGCGGCCGTCATCGCGGCCGATCAGGCTGCCTTTTTCAGCGAGGATCTCGAGCCCGCGAAAATCGCCGGCAAACTCGAAGCGCTCGCCGGAAATCGTCACCGCCTCGGTCACCTCGATGACCCGCTGAGCCGGATGCGCGGCGAAATCGGGGCCGCCGAGCGCCGCCACATCGTCGCGGGTCACGCTGCCGAGCGCGAGGAGGAAGCGCAGCGTCACATCCATCGCGACCTCGGCGGCGCGGCGCTCCCAGTGCTGGCCGCATTCGATCAGCAGCGCCGTCTTGGCCGATGCCGGGTCGCCGAAGCCGCCGTAGTCGCGCATCCGCGGCCCGGCGGCGTGCCCCGCATCGCACATGATCAATTCGGGGATGCCGACCCGGCGCGCCAGCTCGCGCGAGCGCGGCAGCAGCCCGGCCAGCATCAACGGCTTGGTGGCGTATTGCATCGAGTGGAGATCGAGCAGGAAGTCGGCGGCATCGACGATCGGCCGCAAGGCGCGCGCCCGTTCGAGCTCGACCGACCGGCGCGCGCCGTCGAGCGTCGCGGGATGCCACAGCCGGTTGAAATCCTCGTCGATAAAGCGCGAGGCGATCGGATAGCGCGGGTCGAATTCGCGATACGCCGCGACATTGTCGAAGGCGAGCGTCAGGGTTCCCCGCCGCGGCCGCACCCCGGCACGGAACAGCCGGTCGAGCGCGATCGCGCCGCAAATCTCGTTGCCGTGGGTCAGCGCGGTCACCAGCACATGCGGCCCGGGCTCGGCCGCGGCAAAACTGGTGACGTACTCGATGCCGGTATTGCCCGCCCGATAGGGTTCGATATCGGGCGGCGTCAACTCCACGTTGAAGGTGAGATCGGACAAGGGGCAATCCTGTCAAAGACCGCGATGCGCCATCTTGCACGCCTTCGCCCGCCCCGTCACCTGATCCGCGGGCCGAGGCCGCAACCGGCGCTCCGACGGCCCTGCAGGCTGCGGCGAGCTGCGTGGGCGGCTTGCCCATCTGTTCGCGTGGTGCCTGGGGCGCCGCACCATCGAACTGCAACCGGCCGAAAATTTGCTGCTGATTGGTTTCGCTTTGCTCGCCCGGCCCTGCGAAACCGGCGCGCGAGAGGTTTGCTGCTGATTTCTTGCAGACTCAGCGGAAGGAAGGTCGGTGATCCAACTGCGGTTGAAGCTGCGGCGCCGCGCGACGGCGAAATCGCCGTCGCGGCTTTCAGCGGGCGAGGTCGCTGACCAGCGAAAAGGCCGCGGCGTTGTTGCCGGCCTGGCCGCGATAGATCTGCAGGTTTTCGAGCACCCGCTGCACGTAGGCGCGCGTCTCGCCGAACGGGATCATCTCGATCCAGTCCACCATGCTGATGTCGCTGCCGCGCGGATCGCCGAATTCCTGCATCCACTGGCGCACCCGGCTCGGCCCGGCGTTGTAGGCGGCGATCGCGAGCGCGTAGGAGCCGCCGAAATCGTCGAGCAGATTTTCGACATAGGAGCGGCCGAGGATCAAATTGTAGATCCCGTCGGTGGTCAGCCGGGCGAGCGAGAAGGCCAGCTGCAATTTGCCGGCGATGCCGGCGGCGGTTGCCGGCATCAGCTGCATCAGCCCGCGCGCCCCGGCCCGGCTCATCGCGTCCGGCGCAAAGGCGCTCTCCTGCCGCACGATCGCCAGCAACAGCGGACGCTCGGCGATGCCGCCGCTGGGTAGCGCGGTGACCGGGTAGCCATGCACCATCAGCGGCATCCCCGCGTCGATCGCGCGGTGCGCCACCGCGATCGCCAGATCGATCCGGGCATGCAATTCGGCGAGCGCGGCCAGCATCGCAAAATCGACCGGCGTCTTCGCCGCATGCGCCATCTGCATCACAAAGATGCCGGCGTGCTGGTGGTCGCCGGCGGCGAAGAGCAGCTGCGCCGCGCGGACCAGCTCCTGCCCGTTGAACCGGGCCCGCTCGGCGCCGGTCGGGCGCGGTTCGGGTACCGGATGCGGCGGCGCGTCCCGGCCGAGCTGATGGGCCGACAACTGGCCGTAGAATGTCGCCATGTTCTCGGCGCCGGCGGCATACCACTTCGCCGCGAGATCGGGCTTTCCGGCCGCGGCGGCGGCGCGCCCGCTCCAATAAGCGGCGCGGGCTTCGGCATAAGGGCTGGTGACCCGGGCAAGCATATGGGCGAAATGATCGAAGGCGAGCGCGGGGTCCTTGCGATAGCGTAGCGCGATGTACCCGCACAGGAATTCGGCCTCGGCAGAGGCATTGCCCGCGTTCGAGTTCGGGCTGCTCGACCAGCCGGTAGGCCATGTCCGGATTGCCGGTGTCAAGCAGCTGGCGGGCGACCAGCAGCCGCTCGCCCAACCACGCCGCCGGGCGAACCGGGTTGTCGTGATGGGCGAGCAGCAGCTGGGCGGCCGTGTCGTAATCGTCCTTCTTGCGCGACCAGCGCGCCTCCTCGAAGGCGAGCCCCGGATCCGAGCGAAGCTGGGTCGGCACCTGCGCCACCAGGCGGCCGGCATCGGACGCGTCGGCGGCGAGCGCGAGGCGCGCTTCCGCCAGGGCATGATAATCGGCCGAAACCAGCGGCAGCATGCGGCGCGCTGCATCGGCGTTGCCGTCCCACAACAGCCGGTCGAGCCGCTTCTGGTGGTCTTCCGGGCGCAGCGTGGCGGAAAACCGCGCCAAGAGGTCGTGCTCCTCGGCCGGCGTGAAACCGCCCTCGATCCACGCCGTCCGCAGCGCCGCGGCGCCGGCCCCGACCTTGCCCTGGTCGATCATGATTTCGGCCGCCCGCGCCCTGCCCGCGCCGCTGATCGGGGGGTGGCGCTTGAGCCACAGGGCGGCGGTGTCGTCGCTCTCGCCCGCCAGCGCCTCCTCGGCACGGCGGCGCAACGTCTTCTGCAGCGGCCAATCCGGATTTTGCTCGATAAAGCCGGCAATCTCGGCAAAACGCCCGTCCGGGCTGGCGCGGGTATAATCCAGCCAGCGGACGATTTTCAGCGCCAGCGGATCCGGGCTTTGGCCGGCTTGGGCATTGGCCTGGGTCCAGTCGCCGCTGCGCGCGGCGGCAACCGCGGCCAGTGCGGCACTGTCGGTGCCGTCATTGGCGCGCGCTATCGCAATAAGGGAGGCAATACTGCCGAGGGCGATAAATAAAAGCCGAAACACCGGGAACAAAGCCGGCCGCTCCATGCATCCTCAAGGCGGGAGCCTCAGTCTTTACGGATTTTCGCCGCCGTCGGCAAGCGCGAAGCCAAAGGCAACAAACGCCGATCGGTGCTGTTGAAGCCGGCGGCGGCGGGGACTATCGTGCGCCGCGGGGACGCTCGCAGCCGGGAGGAAGCCATGTTCAAGGGGTCGTTTGTGGCGTTGATCACCCCGTTCCGCGACGGCGCGGTCGACGAAACCGCCTTTCAGGAACACGTCGCCTGGCAGATCGGCCAGGGCACGCACGGCCTCGTGCCGATCGGCACGACCGGCGAGTGCCCGGCGCTCGAAGACGACGAGCAGGAGCGCCTGATCGCGCTGTGCGTCGAAGTCGCCAAGGGCCGCGCGCCGGTCATCCCCGGCACCGGCTTCAACTCGACCGCCCATACGATCGCGGCGACGCGTGCCGCCAAGGCGGCCGGCGCCGATGCGGCGCTGATCGTCTGCCCGTACTACAACAAGCCGACGCAGGAGGGCCTCTACCAGCATTTCAAGACCGTGCACGACGCCGTCGACCTGCCGATCGTCATCTACAACATTCCCGGGCGCAGCGCCGTCGACATGAGCAACGCGACGATGGCGCGGCTGGCGAAATTGCCGAACATCGTCGGGGTCAAGGACGCGACCAACGATCTCGCCCGTCCCTTGAGGATGCGCGTCGAGATCGACGGCGAGTTCTCGCTGTTGTCGGGCGAGGACGCGACCGCGGTCGCCTATCTCGCGCAAGGCGGCGACGGTTGCATCTCGGTGACGGCGAATGTCGCGCCGCTTTTGTGCTCGGCGATGCACGAGGCGTGGCAGAAGGGCGATCTGGCGACGGTGCGGCGGATCAACGAGCGGTTGATCCCGCTGCATGACGCGCTATTTGTCGAAACCAGCCCCGCGCCGGTCAAATACGCCGCCTCGCTGTTGGGACGCTGCACCCCGGAGGTTCGTCAGCCGCTGTGGCAGACGACGCCAGAAACGCAGGAGAAGGTGACGCGGGCAATGCGCGCCGCCGGGCTGATCAACTAGGCCGGCCGCGTGGGATGAGCCAGGCAAAATGCGGGCGACCGACCATTACGCCGCGCAGAACCGCCGCGCCCGCCACGATTACCTGATCGAGGACAAGATCGAAGCCGGGCTCGTGCTGCACGGGACCGAGGTCAAGGTGCTGCGCCAGGGCGGCGCCAGCATCGCCGAAGCCTATGCCGACGAGGCCGGCGGCGAACTCTACCTCGTCAACGCCAACATTCCCGAATACAAGGCCGCGTCTCATTTCAGCCATGAGCCGCGGCGGCCGCGCAAGCTCTTGCTGCACCGCAAGGAGGTGAACCGGCTGTTGGGCGCGATCCGGCGCGAGGGGGTCACCGTCGTGCCGCTGGCGATCTATTTCAACGAGCGCGGCCGCGCCAAGGTCGAGCTCGGCTTGGCGCACGGCAAGAAGAAGGCCGACAAGCGCGCGGCCGAGCGCGACCGCGATTGGCAGAGGAGCCGCGCGCGCCTGATGCGCTCGCGCGATTTGTGAGGTTCAGCCGAGGCGCTCGGCGAGGGCGGCGATCACCGCTTCGAACATCGCCGGCGTGAGCCTGCCGGTGTTGGTATTGAGCCGCGAGCAGTGATAGCTGTCGGCGAGCAGGGTCCCATCCGGCAACTCGTGCGTCGCGCCATGCGCAAACGGGTAGCCGGCACGCCGGAGTACTTTGGCCGCCAGCACCGCATTGTGGGCGATTGTGCCGAGCGCAAGGATCGCGCGCGCCCTCGGCAATGCCGCCAATTCGGCGGCCAGGAAGCGGCCGCACGCTGCGATCTCGGCCGGCTCCGGCCGGTTCTGCGGCGGCACACAGCGCACCGCGTTGACGATGCGGGCGCCGCGCAGTTCGAGTCCGTCGTTAATGTCGGCCTGGTAAATGCCTGTGGCGAAGCCGAATTTGGCCAGGCTGCGGTAGAGCAGATCGCCGGCAAAGTCGCCGGTGAACGGGCGCCCGGTCCGGTTGGCGCCGCGCAGACCGGGCGCGAGGCCGACGATCAGCAATTTCGCCTTCTCATCGCCGAAGGAGGGGACCGGGGCGTTGAACCAGCCCGGGTGCGCCAGGCGCTGGGCCGCCCGGAAGGCCGCGAGGCGCGGGCAGAGCGGGCAGTCGCGCGACGGCAGGAAATCCGGCCCGGCGAGGCTCACTCAGCGTTCACTCGCTCTCGACACGCTCGGTGCGCGGCCGCGCCATCTCGTCGCGGGGAACGTGATTTCGCGAAATGCTCGGCGCCAACTCCTGCACCTCGATGAAGCTGTCGGCCTGCCGGCGCAAATCGTCGGAAACCATCGGAGGCGAGGAGCGGATGGTGGATACCACCGACACCCGTACGCCGCGCCGCTGCACCGCCTCGACGAGCCGGCGGAAGTCGCCGTCGCCGGAGAACAGGATTGCGTGGTCGATATACTGAGCCATTTCGAGCATGTCGATCGCCAGCTCGATATCCATGTTGCCCTTGATGCGTCGCCGCCCCATCGCATCGGTGAATTCCTTGGTCGGCTTGGTCACCATGGTATAACCATTATAATCGAGCCAATCGACAAGCGGCCGTATCGGCGAGTATTCCTGATCTTCGAGCAACGCCGTGTAGTAGAATGCGCGAATCAAGCGCCCTTTCGAGCGGAACAAGTCCAGCAGCCGCTTGTAGTCGATGTCGAACGCCAAACCTCGGGCCGCGGAATAGAGGTTGGCGCCATCGATGAATATCGCAATCCGTTCTTCTGGGTAGAAAATCATCGGAAACCCCGCAAAATCGAAAATGTCGGTTATTGTCATGCGCAAGCGATGGGCCGTCAAGCACCGCGCGGCAGGGCGTTGATCCGGGGGTGATCGCGGGTGATTCTCGTCGGCATCGGTAGTAACCTCGCAGCACCGCGGTTCGGTTCGCCGCAAGACACGGTGACTGCGGCGGTCGCGCAACTGCCGGCGATCGGCGTCAGGGTCGTGCGGCAGTCGCGCTGGTATCTGTCGCAGCCGGTGCCGCCTTCCGATCAGCCGTGGTACGTCAACGGGGTTGCCGCGGTCGAGACCCGGCTGGCGCCGGCGGCGCTGCTCGTCAGGCTGCTGGCACTCGAAACCCGATTTGGCCGCCGGCGCGGCGCGCGGAACGCCGCCCGAACTCTCGATCTCGATCTGCTCGATTACCATGGCCGGCAATGCGCGACCCGGCGCCTCGTGCTGCCGCATCCGCGCTTGCACGAGCGGCGTTTCGTTCTCGCCCCCCTGGTGGAGATCGCCCCCGACTGGCGGCATTCGCGGCTCGGGCTGACCGCGGCAGAGCTGCTGGCGCGCTTGCCGCCGGGCCAGCCGGTTCGCGCGCTCGGCGATCAGGAGATGCCGCGTGGATGATTGTGGTTGCTGCGGGACACCGATATAAGGCCGCGCCGGCGTGTTCGGCGCCCGACAGGAGGGCCAGCGCGGCGATTGCGATGACTGTGTACGAAACTGCCCGCATCAAGATGATCGAGAACCAGCTCCGTCCCAACAAGGTGACGGATGAGCGGGTGATTGACGCCTTCATGCGGATACGCCGAGGGGCGTTCGTGCCCGAGAAGCTGCACGGCCTCGCCTATCTCGACGACGATCTGCCGCTCGGCGGTGGCCGCTACCTGATGCAGCCGATGGTCGCGGCTCGGCTGCTGCAGGCGGCGATGGTCAAGCCGAAGGACACCGCCCTTGTCGTCGGCGCGGCGGTCGGCTACGAGGCGGCGCTGCTGTCGCTGCTGGCGCGCAGCGTCGTGGCGCTCGAACCAAACGCCGAGCTTGCACGAATTGGGCGATCGGCCTTGGTCGATCACCGGATCGCCTCGGTCAGCTATGTCGAGGCGCCGCTTCGCCTCGGATTCCGCCAGCGTTCGCCCTATGACGTGATCCTGTTCGCCGGTGCGGTCGAGGCAATTCCTGAGGAAATCGGCGGCCAACTGGCCGAAGGCGGACGTATGGCTGTGGTGTTGCGGCCTCACCTCGGCATTGGGCGCGCGATGTTGATAACGCGGACTGGCGAAGTGCTCGCGCAACGCGTTATGTTCGATGCCGCTACGCCGCTACTCCCGGGTTTTGTCGCGAAACCCGCCTTTGTGTTTTGAGGGGCGAATGCCGCAGCCGAAGGGGTGCCACAGACGCGGTCGGCCGCTGTGCGGGGCGATCGGCGCCATCGTTGGCGTCGTCGCGGGACTGCTGCTTGCCGGCGCCCCGGCTTCGGCACAAACACTGACCGAGGCCTTCGCCTACGCCTACACCAACAATCCGCAGCTGCTCGCGCAGCGCGCCGCGCTGCGCGCCACCGACGAAAACGTCCCGCAGGCATTGGCCAATTGGCGGCCGACGGTGAATTTCACCGGCTCGGCCGGACGCGAGCGCGCCGGGGAGGCGCTCGGCACAGCGATTCCGTGCGGACCTTCCGGTATTCTCACCAGCGGCACGTGTATTTCGAATTTCGTCACCAAATCGGTCAACCTCAAGCTCACCCAGCCGATTTATCGCGGCGGCCGCACCGAGGCGCAGACCCGGCAGGCGATCAACACGGTGCAGGCTGCCCGCGCGCAGACCCTCGCGGTTGAAACCTCGGTGTTCCAGGCAGTCGCCCAGGCTTATCTCGACGTCGTGCGCGACCAGACGCTGGTCGAGGTCAATCGCAACAACGAGGCGGTCTTGCGCAAGCAGCTCGAGGCGACGCGGGACAGGTTTCGCGTCGGCGAGGTGACCCGGACCGACGTGGCGCAGGCTGAATCGTCGCTGGCGCAGGCCACCGCGACGCGGATCTCCTCGGAGGGAACGCTCGAGGTCAGCCGGGCCGAGTATACCCGCGCCGTCGGCCATCCGCCCGGCCGGCTGGTGATGCCGCGCGAGCGGCCGGTCTTGCCGGCGACCCGCGATGAAGCGCTGAGCCTTTCCGCCAAGGCAAATCCGAACGTCATCGCGGCCTCGTTTACCGAGCTGGCTGCGCGCGACAATGTCGACTTCATCCGTGGACAGCTGTTGCCGCAGGTCTCGATCGTCGGCGATCTGAATCGCAGCATCGCTCCGTCAGTGACCCTGCAAGGCGCGCGCGAGGACACCGCTTCGGTAATGGCCACGCTGACGATGCCGCTTTACGAGGGTGGCGCGGTTTATTCGGAGACCAGGCAAGCGGAGCAGACCGTCGGTCAGCGGCGCAGCCAGGTCGATGACGCGCGCCGCTCAGCGGTGCAGACCGCGACCCAGAACTGGGAGACGCTGCAGGCGGCGCGCGCCGCGATCGCCTCGTTCGGCGCCGCGGTGCGGGCGGCGCAAATCGCGCTCGAAGGCACCCAGCAGGAGGCGCTCGTCGGCTCGCGCACCGTGCTCGACGTGCTGATCGCCGAGCAGCAGCTGTTCACCACCCAGTCTCAGCTGGTTACCGCCCAGCACGATGCGGCGCTCGCCGAATTCAACCTGGCGGCGGCGACCGGCCGGCTGATCGCACCGGATCTGAAGCTCCCGGTGCGGCTCTATGACATGGAACGCCACTACAAGGCGGTAAAGGACAAGCTGATCGGCTTCGGCGGCGGGCTCAAGGAATAGACGCTGCCGTTCTTCTGGCAAATCGCGGCAGACTTGCGTAGTTTAGCCGCGATCATTGCTGCATGACGGTCGCCCCAATGTCGGATGCGAAATCCCCGCCGGACCTGTCGATGGACGAGATCCTCGCCACCATCCGGCGCATAATCTCCGAAGATGAGCAGGCCGCTCCCACAGCCGGCAGCGGCGCGGCCACCGGCGCCGGTGTCGAGAGCGCCGCCGCCGACGGGGGCAAGGACGGCGGCGGCGACAGCGATGACGTGCTGGAGCTGACCGAGGCGATCATCGAAGACGGCAGCACGCGGCATCTCGCGCCGATCGGCTCCTCCTCGCGGCGGGCAGCCAATATGCGCGAGCCACCGCCTGCGGCGTCGCAGCGCGAGCCTGAACCCAACCCTGAGCCTGGACCGCAGCGCCGCGAGGCGCCGAGCGTGCGGCCGGCGCCGGGACAGGCTGCGCCGGTTGACGAGCGCCTTGTCTCCGATGTTGCCTCGGTCGCCGCGACGGCGGCCTTCGCCCGGCTTGCCACGGTGCGGCGCGCGCCGCGCGAGCCGCCGATGGTCGGCGAGCGCACGCTCGAGGACATCGTCGGCGACCTGCTGCGGCCGTTATTGCGGATCTGGCTCGACGAGAACCTGCCGCACATCGTCGAGCGGCTGGTCGCGGCTGAGATTGCCCGGGTCGTCGACACGCCCGGCGTCCCCTGAGGCCCACCCGGCGCACGTCCCGGCCTTCGTGCGCCGCCGCTGACGAGCGTTGAACCGATGCGGATCGGTCGTCCCGCCGGCCAGGGGCGGTTTGCCCGATGACAATCAGCTGATGGACGGTTCGGCGATGCTGGACAAGACCTATCGCCCCGAAACGGTGGAAACCCGTCAATACGAGGCGTGGGAGCGCGCCGGCGCCTTTGCCGCCGAGCCTTCCGGCCATAAGCGGCCCTACACGATCATGATGCCGCCGCCGAACGTGACCGGCAGCCTGCACATGGGACATGCGCTGACCTTCACGTTGCAGGATATTTTGATCCGTTTCGAGCGGATGCGCGGGCGCGACGCGCTGTGGCAGCCCGGCACCGACCACGCCGGGATCGCCACCGAGATCGTTGTCGGCAATCAGCTCGCCGCGGAAGGCAAGACGCGCGCCGATCTCGGGCGCGACGATTTCGTCGAGCGCGTCTGGGCGTGGAAGGAGGAATCGGGCGGCACGATCACCCGCCAGCTGCGCCGCCTCGGGGCGTCGGCCGACTGGAGCCGCGAGCGGTTCACGATGGATACGGGCCTCTCCGCCGCGGTGCGCCGGGTGTTTGTCGCGCTTTACCGGGAAGGGCTGATCTACCGCGACAAGCGCCTCGTCAACTGGGACCCTGAGATGCACACGGTGATCTCGGACCTCGAGGTCGACGAACGCGAGACCCGCGGACAGCTCTGGCATATTCGCTATCCCATCGAGGGCGAGGCGGGGCGCTTCATTACCGTCGCAACCACCCGGCCGGAAACAATGCTTGGTGACACCGGTGTGGCGGTCCATCCGGAGGATAGGCGCTATGCCGATCTGGTCGGCAAGAAAGTGCGGCTGCCCCTTGTCGGCCGGCTGATCCCGATCATCGCCGACGAATATGCCGACCCTGAGATGGGAAGCGGCGCGGTCAAGATCACGCCGGCACACGATTTCAATGACTTTAAGGTCGGCCAACGCCACGACTTGCCGCTGATCAACATCTTCGACGCGGATGCGCGGCTCAACGACAACGCGCCCGAGGCCTATCGCGGGTTCCTGCGCTTCGACGCTCGCAAGAAGGTGCTGGCCGATCTTGAAGCCGCAGGGCTGATCGAGAAGGTCGAGGACCATTTGCTTAAATTGCCGCACCACGACCGCTCGGGGGTGGTGATCGAGCCGTGGCTGACCGACCAGTGGTTCTGCAACGCCGCCGAGCTGGCCAAGCCGGCGATCGAGGCGGTCGAGAGCGGCCGCACCCAGTTCGTGCCGCGGCAGTGGGAGAACACGTTTTTCGAATGGATGCGCAACATCCAGCCCTGGTGCATCTCGCGGCAATTGTGGTGGGGGCATCAGATCCCGGCCTGGTACGGCCCGGACGGCGCGGTGTTCGTCGGCGAAAGCGCGACGGAGGCGGCGGAAAAGGCAGCGGCCCATTACGGGAGCGAGGTCGCGCTCTCTCGCGACGAGGATGTCCTGGACACCTGGTTTTCCTCGGGTCTGTGGCCGTTCTCGACCCTGGGGTGGCCGGAAAAGACCCCCGAGCTGGCACGCTACTACCCGGGCGACGTGCTGGTCACCGGCTTCGATATCATCTTCTTCTGGGTCGCCCGCATGATGATGCAGGGGCTGCATTTCATGGGCGACGTGCCGTTCCGCACGGTCTACATCCACGCCCTGGTGCGCGACGAGCGCGGCCAGAAGATGTCGAAATCGCGCGGCAACATCATCGACCCGCTCGATTTGATCGACCGCTATGGCTGCGACGCGCTGCGCTTCACGCTCGCATCGCTCGCTTCGCCCGGCCGCGACATCAAGCTTGCCGAGAGCCGGGTCGAGAGTTCGCGCAATTTCGCGACCAAGCTGTGGAACGCTGCGCGCTATGCTGAGATGAGCGGCTGTGCGCTGATGCCCGGCTTCGACTCGCGAAGCTGCCGGCTGACCGTCAACCGCTGGATCGTCGGCGCGACGCGCGATTGCGCCGCCGCGGTGACGACCGCGCTCGAAGCCTTTCGCTTCGACGAGGCGGCGCACCGGCTTTATCATTTCCTGTGGGGCACTTTCTGCGACTGGTATCTCGAATTCACCAAGCCGATCCTGCAGGGCGACGATGGCGGCGCGCGTGGCGAAACCCAGGCGACGACCGCCTGGGTGCTGGCGCAGACGGTCCATCTGCTGCATCCGGTCATGCCGTTCATCACCGAGGAGATCTGGCAACAGCTGGCCGGCGAGGCGGCGGGGATGCTGCCAAAGATGCTGATTACGTCGCCGTGGCCCGATCTCGCCCCCGACCTGCACGACCCGGAGGCCGCAGCCGAGATGGAGTGGGTGGTGGCGGCGATCTCGGCGATCCGGGCGATCCGCACCGAGATCAATGTGCCGGCGGGCGCGCGCCTGCCGCTCCTGGTCAAGGATGCCGATGCGACAGCGGCGGCGCGGCTCGATCGGCACCGGGAGCATTTCGTGCGGCTGGCGCGGGTCGCGGCGATCGAGACCGCCGACACGGCCCCCGAGGGGGGCATCGCCGCGGTGGTCGAGGGCACGACCCTGATCCTGCGGGTCGGCGGCGTGATTGACCTGGCGCGGGAAAAGGCGCGGCTCGCCAAGGAGATCGGCCGGCTCGACAGCGATCTCGCGAAGCTCGCGGGCAAGCTCGCCAACCCGGCCTTTCTCGCCAAGGCGAAGGCCGAAATCATCGACGAGCAGCGCGAGCGCGAGGCCGACGCGCGCCGCGACCGCGACCGCCTGCAAGCGGTCTACGAGCGCATCGCGGCCGGGTGAGAGCGGAGGCGCCGCTGCGAGCCGATTGCGACCGGGGGCACATCGATCTACGTCGGCGGCCGTCGTTCCTGTTTGTCGCCGCCATCACCGGCTCGTCGTGTCAGCGGGCGCGACGCCGCGATTTGGCAAATTTCATACGAACGCATCCGCGTAGCGCCGCTGGGCCTCGGCTCACTGCAGTAGTAACATCGCGGCGGACTTTCTTGCCCGGCCCCGAGGCGAAATCCATCTTGTTTCGGGAAATGGGCGATGGGTTTCGCTCCGCTCAACCCATCCTACTTATGCTCTGGGTTCGCTGACCGACGGACGATCATGCACGACATCCGATGGATTCGGGACAACCCGGAGGAATTCGACCGGGGATTGGTGAGGCGCGGCTTGCCGCCGCAGGCCGCCGAGGTGCTGGCGCTCGACAAAGAGTGGCGGGCTTTGCAGACCGCGGCCGAGGAGGCGCAGGCGCGCCGCAAGCAAATTGCAGCCCTGCGCTCGCCCCGATCTGCGGCTGTGCTGGCATCACCCGAAGCCCTCAGTTGGGGAGCAGATCCTCCGTCGGAGGAGGAGCGAGAGAAAAAGATCGCGGAATTGCAGCGGCAGAGCGCTGCGGATAAGGATTCAGAGGCAGCAGACTGCCGCTGCCGCCGCACGGCTGCGTAATGAGATCGACGCGCTGCTCGCGACCCTCCCCAACCTGCCGGCTGCGGACGTGCCCGACGGCGCCGACGAGAGCGCGAATCAGCTAATTCGACAGCACGGTGCGCCGCCCCGCTTCAACTTCACTCCGCTCGCGCATGAAGTCCTGGGCGAGCGGCTGGGGCTGATGGATTTCGCGACCGCGGCGAAGCTGTCTGGGTCTCGCTTTGTCGTGCTGAGAGGCGCGCTGGCGCGGCTCGAACGGGCGATTGCCCAGTTCATGCTCGATTTTCACACGACCGAAAACGGGTATACCGAGGTCTCTCCGCCCTATCTGGTGCGCGAGGAAACAGCCTACGGCACCGGCAATCTGCCGAAGGCCGCCGAGGACATGTTCCAGACCCGCGAGGGGCTGTGGCTGATCCCGACCGCCGAGATGCCGCTGACCAACCTCGTTGCTGGTGAAATACTCAACGAGAAGCAACTGCCGCTGCGCTTCACGGCCTGGACGCCGTGCTTCCGCTCCGAGGCCGGCGCCGCCGGCAAGGACACTCGCGGGATGATCCGCATGCACCAGTTCAACAAGGTCGAGCTGGTGTCGATCGTCCGGCCCGAGGATTCCGAGGGCGAGCACGAGCGCATGACCCAATGCGCCGAAGCGGTGCTGCAACGGCTCGGCCTCGCTTACCGGGTCATGCTGCTGTTAACCGGCGACATGGGATTTGCGGCGCGCAAGACCTACGACATCGAGGTCTGGCTGCCGCATCAGGGTCGCTATCGCGAGATTTCGAGCTGCTCGAATTGCGGGCCTTTTCAGGCCCAGCGCATGAAGGCACGCTACCGGCCGGCCGGCGAAAAGGGGACGCGGCCGGTCCATACCCTCAACGGCTCCGGCCTCGCGGTCGGGCGCACGATGATCGCGATCCTCGAAAACTATCAGCGCGCCGACGGCACGGTCGCGATCCCCGAGGCGTTGCGGCCCTATATGGGCGGGCAGGAGATGATCGGGGATCATGGCTGACGGACACATCGATCTCGCCAAATGCCGGGTCCTGATCTCCAACGACGACGGGATCGCCTCGCCCGGCATCGCGCTATTGGAGAAGATCGCCCGCGATCTGTCGAGCGATGTCTGGGTGGTGGCGCCAGAGCAGGAACAGAGCGGCGCCAGCCATTCGTTGACGACGCGCCACCCGTTGCGCCTGCGCGAGGTCGCGGGCCGGCGCTATGCCGTCGAACGGCACCCCGACCGATTGCGTGCTGCTCGCAGTCAAGCGGCTGTTGCGCGACCGGCCGCCGGACCTCGTCCTCTCCGGCATCAACGCCGGCAACAACGTCGGCGAGGACCTGACCTATTCGGGCACGGTCGCAGCCGCGATGGAGGCGACGCTGCTCGGCATCCCGGCGATGGCGCTGAGCCAGGACTTCCGCGACAGGAACGATATTCCCTGGCAGACCGGCGAGGCCTTCGCGCCTGAGATGATCCGCCGCCTCTTGCGCCTGCCGTGGCCCGACAGCACGCTGTTCAACATCAATTTTCCCGCCGTCCCGCCGGCTGATGTCGCCGGGGTGGCGGTCACCAACCAGGGCAGGCGCGCGATCGCCGACAATCTGACCGAGGGCGTCGATCCGCGCGGCCGGCCGTATTACTGGATCGGCCCGGTCCGCGAAAGCGGCGAGGCCGAGCCCGGTACCGATGTCGCCGCGCTCGCCGACAACAAGGTCTCGATCACCCCGATTTACCTCAACCTGACGAATGTCCCGGTCCTTGCCGCGCTGCGCAAGGCGTTCGAATAGATGACGGGCGATTCGGCCGATGGCGCCCTTGGTGTCATGCCCGCGAACGCGTGCATCCGGCGCGAGCGGCGTGCGGCAGCCCTAGATTCTCGCTTTCCCAGGAATGACGTATTGTGATGGCAGGAACGCTAGGGCCAGCTACGATTACGTCCTAGGCTGGAAATGTCGGGGCTTTCTTGCCCGTCGGGGGGCGGGCAGGGAGGGGGGAATGGGGGAACAGCAATTTGGACGGCACGGCATCATCCGTGCCGCGGCGGTAGCGGCCTTCGCCGGCCTTGTCGCCGCCTGCGCCTCGGGTCCGCCGCAGCCCGCGCCGGTCATCCTGAACGGCGCCGAACCGGGTATTGCGGGTGCGGCGATGGCAATGCCGCCGCCCGCGGCGCCGCCCTACGCGGCAAGCCGACGTATTGTCGTGCGGCCCGGCCAGTCGGTGGGCGGCATTGCCCAGGCCTATCATGTGCCGGCGCGGGCGATAATTGCGGCCAATCGCCTGGAACCGCCCTACAAGATCGAGACCGGCCAGAGTTTGCTGATCCCGGCCGGTGGCGAAGAGCCGGTTCAGCGCGCGATGGCATCGTCTCCGTCTGCCCCGCCGATGGCCGCAAGACCTGTCGCAACCGGGCATCCGCCGCCTGAGGTCATCCCGCTCGACGGTCCGGTCCCGACGCCATCCGCCGCAGCGCCACCGGGGCCGGCTGCCGCGCCGCAGCCGCCGCGTGCGGAGAATCCGACACCGCCCTCCGCCTCGGCCGCGGCGAGGAAACCGGCGGCGGAGCAGAGCACCGCGGCCGCGACCGACGCGCCAAGGGCCTCGGCGGTGCTGCCGCATGGCGGCCGTTTCCCATGGCCGGTCCATGGCCATATCCTCGCCGGCTACGGGGTCGCTTCCAGCGGCAGCCGCAATGACGGCATCAATATCGCCGCGCCGCGCGGCACGCCCATCGTCGCGATCGATGCCGGTGTCGTCGCCTATGCCGGCAACCAACTGCGCGGCTACGGCAACCTTGTCCTCGTCAAGCATGCGGATGGCTGGATCTCGGCCTATGCGCATTGCGACAAACTGCTCGTCAAGCGCGGCGACAACGTCAACCGGGGACAGGTGATCGCCAGGGTTGGCGCGACCGGCGGGGTCGGCGAGCCGCAGCTCCATTTCGAGTTGCGCCGCGGCGAGCAGCCGGTCGATCCGCGCCAGTTCCTGGTTCCGTTGCCGAGCGCCGGCGAGCCGCCGCACCAAGGCTGACGGTCAGGCGAGCGGCTTGCCGAGCCGGCCGGCAAGATCCTGGATGAACTGCCAGGCGACGCGGCCCGAGCGCGAGCCGCGGGTGATCGACCATTCGCCGGCCTCCGCCCTGAGCTGATCCGGCGGCAGGTCGAGGCCGTAATGCGCGGCGTAGCCGCGCACGATCGCCTGATAGGTTTCCTGATCAAGGTTGTGGAAGCCGAGCCACAGGCCGAAGCGGTCGGACAGCGAAACCTTCTCCTCGACCGCTTCGGCCGGGTTGATCGCGGTCGAGCGCTCGTTCTCGATCATGTCGCGCGGCATCAGGTGGCGCCGGTTCGAGGTCGCATACAAGACGACGTTGCCGGGCCGTCCCTCGATCCCGCCTTCGAGCACCGCCTTCAGCGATTTGTAGCTGGTGTCGTTCTGGTCGAACGACAAATCGTCGCAGAACAAAAGGCAGCGCCGCGCGCTGTCCCGCACCAGCGTCAACAGCCGCGGCAGGCTCGGGATGTCCTCGCGATGGATCTCGATCAGCGCGAGCACACCGGGGCGCATTCCGGGCCGCGCCTCGTTGACCGCGGCGTGGGCAGCCTTGATCAACGCGCTCTTGCCGGTGCCGCGCGCGCCCCACAACAGCACGTTGTTGGCGGGCAATCCGGCCGCGAAACGCTCGGTGTTCTCGATCAGGATGTCGCGCACCCGGTCGATCCCGCGCAGCAGCCCGAGGGGCAGGCGATTGACGCTGGGCACCGGCTCGAACCATTCGCGGTCGGCATGCCAGACGAAGGCGTCAGCGGCATCGAGGTCATTGACCGGGGCGCCCGCTGGAGCCAGGCGGTCGAGCACATCGGCGATGCGGCGGAGCAGCGGGACAAGATCGGCGTCGGTCATCATTCGATCGGATAGCGTCCGGAGGGCGGACGCTATCACACCGCGCCGAGGCGCGAAAACGCGCGAAGTGCCCGATGTTTCCCTGGCATTGCCCTTTTCCCGACCATCGCGTACCAATGCGCACGCCGCTCTTGCCGGCTGCCAGCGTCCTGACGTCGCTTGCCCCGAACGCCGCGGACCACCATTTCGAGGTCAATGCCGATGCTCATTTCGCCGGCCTACGCCCAAGGGATGACGGGACTGATGGATCAAAGCGCACTGGTCCAGTTCCTGCCACTGGTGCTGATATTCGTCGTCTTCTACTTTCTGTTGATCCGGCCGCAGCAGAAGAAGCAGAAGGACCACCGCACGATGCTCGACGCGCTGCGGCGCGGCGATCGGATCGTGACCGGCGGCGGCGTCCTCGGCACGGTCTCCAAAGTGGTGAGCCCCGAGGAGGTCGAGGTCGACATTGCCTCCGGGGTTCGCGTCAGGGTGTTGCGCAGCACGATCGCCAGCGTGCTCGCCAAGCCCGACCCCGCCGCGGCGCGCGAGGCGGCGCGGGAAAGGGACGCCGCCCGCGAGAAGGGCAAGGAGACCGTGCGCGGCGAGGCCGATAAGGTGTGATGTGGCAGGGCAGATCCCGGAGCCGGCTGAATCGGAAGCCGTGTAGGCATGCTGTACTTCGCCAATTGGAAGATCCTGTTGATCTGCGCGGTTTGTGCGCTCGGCGTGGCGCTGACCATTCCGAACCTGTTCACTGCGGCGCAGCTCTCTCATTTACCGGATTTCATTCCGCACAAGCAGGTTGCGCTTGGCCTCGATCTGCGCGGCGGCTCTTACCTCCTGCTCGAGGTCGATGTCGCCGCCGCTGAGCGCGATCAACTCAACACGATCATCGACAGCGTGCGCAATGCGTTGCGCGATGCGAAGATCGGCTACACCGGCCTCAATGTCGCAGGCGACGCGATCGACTTCACGATCAGCGATTCCGCCCGGATCGATGATGCACGGCAAGCGCTTGCGAAGATAGACCCGGAACTTGCCGTCGCGATCGGCAGCGACGGGAAGGGAACCATGCGGTTCAGCGCGCTGGCGACCGAAACCCGTCGCAGCCAGGCGCTCGACCAGTCGATCGAGATCATCCGCCGGCGCATCGACGAGACCGGCACCAAGGAGCCGACGATCGAGAGTCAAGGCCAGGAGCGCATCCTCGTCGAGCTTCCCGGGATTTCCAATCCCGAGCGCGTCAAAGCGCTGCTGGGGCGCACCGCCAAGCTAACCTTTCAGCTCGTCGACGAGAGCGTCACGGTGGATCAGGCGCGGCGCGGCCGCCTGCCGCCGGGCGACGAGATCCTTGCCGCCGAGGGGGGACCTGACAATCGCGGCGGTGAAACGGCCTATGTCGTGCGCCGGCGGGTCATGGTCGGCGGCGGCATGCTGACCGATGCGCAGGCCACCTTTCAGCAGAACGAGCCGGTCGTCAGCTTCAAATTCGACGCGGCCGGGGCGCGGCGGTTCGGCGATGCGACGCGGGAAAACGTCGGCAAGCGGTTCGCGATCGTGCTCGACAACAAGGTGATCAGCGCGCCGGTGATCCGCGAGGCGATCCTTGGCGGCAGCGGCATCATTTCCGGCAGCTTCACGGTGCAGTCGGCGAGCGACCTCGCCCTCCTCTTGCGCGCCGGCGCGCTGCCGGCGCCGATCACGATCCTCGAGGAGCGTACGGTCGGTGCCGAGCTCGGTGCCGATTCGATCCATGACGGCGCGGTCGCCAGCATCGTCGGCGTCGTTCTCGTCGTCGTCTTCATGTTCTTGTTTTACGGTCTTTTCGGCCTGTTCGCCGACATTGCGCTCTTGTTCAATTTGTGCCTGATGCTGGGAGCGCTGTCGCTGCTTGGGGCGACCTTGACGCTGCCGGGCATCGCCGGGATCGCGCTGACGATGGGCATGGCGGTCGACGCCAACGTGCTGATCTATGAGCGCATCCGCGAGGAGTTGCGCGGCGGGCGCTCGATGCTGTCCTCGCTCGAAGCGGGATTTACCCGCGCTTTCGGCACGATCCTCGACAGCCATGTGACAACGCTGGTTGCCGGCATCCTGTTGTATTGGCTGGGGTCGGGACCGGTGAAAGGGTTCGCCGTGACTCTCAGCATCGGCGTCCTGACCTCGCTGTTCTCGGCGATCCTGGTGACCCGGCTGCAGATCGTGACCTGGGTGCGGCGCACGAAGCCGAAGGAGATCCCGCTGTGATCGCCGATGCCATGGTCCCCCTCGATGATTAATCTCCGACGACCGCTGATTGTCATTCGGCATGTGCCGAAGATTGATTTCATGCGCTGGCACCTGTTCGGCTTTGCCTTCTCGCTGGCGCTGACGGCGCTGACGATCGGGCTGTTTCTGACGGTCGGACTCAATTACGGGATCGATTTCGTCGGCGGTACGCTGATCGAGGCGAAGACGACAAACGGGCCGGCGGATCTCGGCGCGATGCGGGCGAAGCTCGATGCGCTGCACCTGGGCGACGCCTCGCTCCAGCAGTTCGGCAGCCCGGACGACGTGTTGATTCGCCTGCCGCAGCAACCCGGCGGCGATGCCGCGCAGATGAAGGCGGTGGATTTGGCCCGCCAGGCGTTGGGCGCCGGTATCGACTACCGCCGAACCGAGGTCGTCGGCCCGACCGTCGGCAGCGAGCTGATCCGCGCCGGGGTGCTGGCGACTGTGCTCGCGCTCGGCGCGATCCTCATTTACATCTGGTTCCGCTTCGAATGGCAGTTCGGGGTCGGAGCGACGATTGCGACCCTGCACGACGTGATCACCACGGTCGGCCTGTTCGCGATCTTCCAGCTCGAATTCAACCTGACGACGTTGGCGGCGATCCTGACCGTTGCCGGGTATTCGATCAACGACACGGTGGTGATCTACGACCGCGTGCGCGAATCGATGCGCAAATACCGCACGATGCCGTTGCGCGATCTGATCAACCTCGCGCTCAACGAAACCCTGTCGCGCACGATCCTGACCGTCAGCACGGTCGCGCTCGCGGTGCTGTCGCTGTTGGGGTTCGGTGGCGAAGTCCTCAAGGGGTTCAGCATTGCGATGCTGTGGGGCATCGTGATCGGAACCTATTCCTCGCTCTTCATCGCCGCGCCGCTGCTCTATTACGTCCAGCCGAACCGGCGCGCGATCGCCAAGGGCGCCGACCCGCCAACCGCGGGCGCGGAACGCGCCTCGCGCTGAGCCAAGGGGCAATCGGCCGATGGAGTCTGACCCCGCTGGTCCAGCCCGGACGCCAGATCATCGAGCGCTACGGGCCGGGCGGGTTTCGCGTCAGCGGCACGATCCACCTCGGGCCGGTTCTGGTGTTTCCCGACCGAACGCTGGAGTGGACCGCCGCGGCGGTGACGATCGAGGGCCTCGCTCCAGTGGTCGAGCAGGGCGGGGTCGAACTGCTGCTGCTCGGGCTTGGCCGGCGCATGGTCCCGGTCGCGGCGGTGCTGCGCGCCGCGCTCAAGGCCCGCGGCATCGCGATCGAGGCGATGGATACCGGCGCCGCCTGCCGCACCTACAACGTGCTCCTGGCCGAAGACCGCCGCGTCGCGGCGGCGTTGCTGCCGCCGATGTGACCGCGGCTTGCAGGCCCTCGGTCGAATGGAATTTTCTCGCTGCACGAGCGTTACCAATATTCACGATGATCGTCAAACGGGGAGCGGACGATGGCTTTTCGGACTGTGTTCCTGACCGCGGCGGTGCTCGCCGTCAGCCTTGCCGTCGCGCCGGCCGTGCAAGCGCGCGGGCACGGCGGCGGGCACTACGGCGGCGGCCACCATGGCGGCAATGCCGGTCCGGCCATCATCGGCGGCTTGATCGGCCTCGGCGTTGGGGCGGCGATCGCCTCGGGAGGCGGTTATTACGCGCCGCCGCCGGCCTATTACGCGCCGCCGCCCGGCTATTACGCGCCGCCGCCGCCGGCGGTCTATTACGGCTATTGAGAACGCGCGGCCTTTTGCAATGCCCGAGATCGGAGACCTTCCATGATGATCCCATCGAACCGAGTTATCGCTTTGGCCGTGGCCGCGCTCCTGTCGGCGCCGGCGGTCGCGCTGGCGCAAACCGCATCGACGCCTCCAGCCGCCCCCGCGGCGCCCTCTCCGGGCGCGGGCAAGGCCGCGTCCAGTCCTGGGGCGGCGCGGGTCGAGGCGCGCATCAAGCAGCTGCATGCGCAACTGAAAATCACCCCGGCCGAGCAGGCGCAGTGGGAGCAGTTCGCCCAGGTCATGCGCGACAACGCGCGCGCGATGGACGAGGCCGTCATGCAGCGCGCCCAGCAATTCCCGTCGATGACCGCGGTAGAGGATATGCAGTCTTACGAGGAGATTGCCGCGACGCACGTTCAGCAGCTGCAAAAGCTGATTCCGGCGTTTCAGAGCCTCTACGAGTTGATGTCCGCGGAGCAGAAAAAGCAGGCTGACGAAGTCTTTCGCGCGCGGGCGAAGGGCCACGCCCAAACCGGCGGCAAGAGCGGCTAATACCGAAGTCTCAATGTCTTGATCCCTGTCCGCCGTTATTTTGAATTGTCATCCCGGCCTTCGCCGGGATGACGGCAATTATTGTACGCCCCAATAGCGGGCCGAGGCTCAGGAACTCAAAGCGGATCAACTCCGGTATAACCGCGTGATCATCGCCGGGTGATCGGCGCGCGGGCAGGCCTACCGCCCGGCGACATCGGCAGGCGGTTATTGTCCCTTCGGGTGCGGATCTTGCATGATATGTGGAGGTCCGCACCACCACCCTGCAACCATGTCGCCCGCCGACGGCAGCGCCGCCATCGCACTATTCGGCATCGGCCATAATGCCGGGCCGCCGCTCGATCCGGGCGCGGATTGGCGATATTTCGGCGACGTTACACTTGACATAGAACGCACCATAGGTAGAATGGCGACCAAGGATGAGGTTCGCCATGCAATCCGCTTTGAATGCTCTGATTTTCGCCGATGAAGATGCAGCGTTTGCCTATGTTGAGGCACGGCTGTGGCCGGATGGCCCAACCTGTCCGCATTGTGGTCTGGTCGGGGAAGCAACGCGCTCCAAAGGCAAAACGACGCGACCCGGTTTGTGGAATTGCCGTCCTTGCCGGAAGCCGTTCACGGTGCGCATGGGCACCGTGTTTGAGTCGTCGCACGTTCAGATGCGCATCTGGCTCCAGGCGATCTATCTGGTTTGCAGCAGCAAGAAAGGCATTTCGACCCGTCAGTTGCAGCGCACCCTTGGCGGCAGCATGAAAACCGCATGGTTCCTCGGCCACCGCATCCGCGAAATGATGAAAGATAGTGGCGGTTTGGGACCACTCGGCGGCGGCGGTGTAATCGTCGAAGCTGACGAGACTTGGATCACTAAATCGCCGAAGACCCGCCGCCAGCCAGGCGAGCGCACGAAAACTCAGGTTCTCAGCCTTGTCGAGCGCGGCGGGCCGATCCGGTCGAAGTTCCTTGACCATAGCAGCGTACGCTCGGCGCTCTGGGGTCAGCTTGCCCCGGATGCCAAACTCTCGACCGATAGTTCGGTCGTCTATCGCAAGATCATGCCCTACGGCCAGCATGAGGCGGTTGACCATTCCAAGGGCGAGTATGTCAGGGGCGACATCCACACCAACACGCTTGAAGGCTTCTTCTCCGTGTTCAAGCGCGGTCTTATCGGCGTCTACCAACACGTTGATGAGAAACATCTTGACCGCTATCTGAGCGAGTTCGATTTTCGGTTCAACAATCGCGTAAAGCTCGGCATCGACGACGCGGAGCGGACCGCCCGCGCGATTAGCGGCGCTCGCGGCAAGCGGCTCACCTACCAAACAACTCGTCGGCAGGAAGCCCTCGATACGCCGCCGTTCTGAGCGGCTATTCGGCGATCCGCGCCAGCTTGAATTGACGCTGTTCGACGAATGACGCGACCGGGTGTATGCTGCGGTCATGCCACGCAAACCGCAGCGCCCGCGCGCAAAGGAAGACCCTGAGCAACTAAAACGCTTCATCGACATGGCTCGCGAGGTCGAGGTCGATGAAAGCCCGGAGGCATTTGAGCGAGCGTTCAACACGGTAGTACGATCTCAATCGCAGGGGGAGCGGCCGAAGGCGGTAGCTTCGCCTTCAGCTCGGCGCAAAGTAGATCGATAAATCCGCATCCCAGTATTCCGATTCGTAATGGGCTGCTGGCAAATCCGGGTCGCCTTCCGTCAGTACCTTAAAAAATGGTTCTGTTTTTCCTTCTAGTTTTAATTTGGTCCCGTAACACAACATATCTGCTGCCTGAAGAGGATAATACACCTCGTCATTGGCAAAGCCGATTGAACTTATTTTGCTTTTAACATCTGGTCGCATTCGCACGAGCCGCGCTAATACCAAATCCCGCTGATTAGAACCGATGGGCCCAATCGCGCAGGCCGATCGACATGATAGTCCATGGCCGGTCAACGAGCTTGTTCCAGGCATGACAGCAGTGATCGAGGATGTCGCCGTACGACTGGAAGACCCGGTTGGAGAGCCAGTTGTCGCGCATGTACTGCCAGATGTTTTCGACCGGATTGAGTTCCGGCGACTTCGGGGGCAGCGGCATCAGGGTGATGTTGTCGGGGATGTCGAGCTTGGCGGAGAGGTGCCAGCCGGCCTGATCGAGCAGCAGGACGGCATGGGCGCCCGGTGTAACCGTTCGGGAGATTTCGGCCAGGTGCAGCGCCATCGCGGCGGTATTGCAGCGCGGCAGGATGAGGCCGGCGGCAGTCCCCTTGGCCGGACAGATCGCGCCGAAGATATAGGTCGAGCGCGTTCTCTGATCGTGGGGTGCCGAGGGCCGCGTCCCGCGCCGTGCCCATCGCCGGGTGATCTTGTTCTTCTGGCCGATCCGGGCCTCGTCTTGAAACCAGATCTCTATCGGCTTGCCGGCCGCGTCGCGCTTGGCAATCACGTCGAGGCTCTCGGCGAAGTTTTTTTGAACGCCGCCAGGGCCTCGCCATCCTGGGCGTGGTGCCGGGGTCGCGCCGACAGCTTGCGCAAGCCCAGAGCGCGCAATTCGCGGCTCAGCGTCTGCTTGCTGATCGAGATGCGGAATTCCTCGAACACCCATTGCGCCAGATCGACCAGCCGCCAGCGGACAACGCCGTGAACCGCCGGGATCGGACCGCTCTCGACGATCTCCAGCAACGCTTGCCGGTGCGCTTCGGTGAGCAGCGGCGCGTTGCCCGGGGCCTTGCCGTTCACCAAGCCAGGCGGCCCCTCGGCGTTGAAAGCCAACACCCAGTCCCGCACCGTTTGCAGCCCGACGCCACCCATCTTGGCGGCCTCGGTGCGAGATCCGCCGTCATAGATCGCCGCCAGAGCCAACAAGCGTCGGGTCTGAGCGGCATCCACAGACCGCTTCGCCAGATCGCGCAATCCTACCGCGTCGTAACCCTCCCGAAGGCGAACCGCTGCCGCCATGGCAAACCCCCTCTCGTTTGCCACGGTGAATCACATTCTCCTCGCCTTGGGAATCCCCTACGTGAGTCGCGCTCGGAGGGACTTGGTATTATACGATGTACATCCAGCAATAAGCGCACATATCAAGCCACGGTTAATGTCGTGGGGGGCCTTATACCAAATCCCGCTGATTAGAACCGATGGGCCCAATCGCGCAGGCCGATCGACATGATAGTCCATGGCCGGTCAACGAGCTTGTTCCAGGCATGACAGCAGTGATCGAGGATGTCGCCGTACGACTGGAAGACCCGGTTGGAGAGCCAGTTGTCGCGCATGTACTGCCAGATGTTTTCGACCGGATTGAGTTCCGGCGACTTCGGGGGCAGCGGCATCAGGGTGATGTTGTCGGGGATGTCGAGCTTGGCGGAGAGGTGCCAGCCGGCCTGATCGAGCAGCAGGACGGCATGGGCGCCCGGTGTAACCGTTCGGGAGATTTCGGCCAGGTGCAGCGCCATCGCGGCGGTATTGCAGCGCGGCAGGATGAGGCCGGCGGCAGTCCCCTTGGCCGGACAGATCGCGCCGAAGATATAGGTCGAGCGCGTTCTCTGATCGTGGGGTGCCGAGGGCCGCGTCCCGCGCCGTGCCCATCGCCGGGTGATCTTGTTCTTCTGGCCGATCCGGGCCTCGTCTTGAAACCAGATCTCTATCGGCTTGCCGGCCGCGTCGCGCTTGGCAATCACGTCGAGGCTCTCGGCGAAGTTTTTTTGAACGCCGCCAGGGCCTCGCCATCCTGGGCGTGGTGCCGGGGTCGCGCCGACAGCTTGCGCAAGCCCAGAGCGCGCAATTCGCGGCTCAGCGTCTGCTTGCTGATCGAGATGCGGAATTCCTCGAACACCCATTGCGCCAGATCGACCAGCCGCCAGCGGACAACGCCGTGAACCGCCGGGATCGGACCGCTCTCGACGATCTCCAGCAACGCTTGCCGGTGCGCTTCGGTGAGCAGCGGCGCGTTGCCCGGGGCCTTGCCGTTCACCAAGCCAGGCGGCCCCTCGGCGTTGAAAGCCAACACCCAGTCCCGCACCGTTTGCAGCCCGACGCCACCCATCTTGGCGGCCTCGGTGCGAGATCCGCCGTCATAGATCGCCGCCAGAGCCAACAAGCGTCGGGTCTGAGCGGCATCCACAGACCGCTTCGCCAGATCGCGCAATCCTACCGCGTCGTAACCCTCCCGAAGGCGAACCGCTGCCGCCATGGCAAACCCCCTCTCGTTTGCCACGGTGAATCACATTCTCCTCGCCTTGGGAATCCCCTACGTGAGTCGCGCTCGGAGGGACTTGGTATAAGGGTTGCAAACATTTATTAGCGAAATCTTCGCTCCAATCGAAGGTAATAGATAGCGGATCTGGATCTCCCCATTTATCTGTGATGTCCGTCATCTTACGCATAAGCCTGTCAAATAAAAATAATTCTGGAGAATTGTCGCCGATCAATTGTCGTTTGTCACGCAGTAGCGAGCGATAATGTCGTGCATCTAATGCGATACCGATACCGGCCAACACGTTTCTAGATATAGCGCGGGCTAGGTCAGACAATACCTCATTCTTCTTACGGCTATGCCATCCTAATTGGTCATAGGGTGCTCGATTAGCAAATAGAGACGTTGTATGTAGAAATGGCATTCCCTCATGTTGCAGAACGGATCGCCAGTCATTAGAAAAGCTATCCCATGAAAATTTATTATTCTCGCCGGCAATATATCCGCAAAGGCACATAAAATCCAAATCGGCTAATTTCCCGCTTTCATCAAAAAAAGCCCACAGCACGGCGCGCAATCCTCTCTTGCTGCGTCCCGGCAAATGAGAACGGAGCTAAGACGCTCATGGCGGCGCCCCATCATAGCCATAGTAGCTTCTATGGCAAGTGTAACGTCGCCGATATTTCTGCTGGAAAAAGGCGCGTGCCCGCGCCTGGAAGACCCCGCCGCGCGAAATCGCCCTCGCGCGTCTCGCACGCGCCGAGGCCCTCGGCATGAGCTACCGCGAGTACACCGCGGTGCTGCTCGACACGGGCGTGCATCTGTAAGAGCCGTCATCCCCGGGCATAACCTGGCTCGACCCGGGGATCTCCAAGGGCCCTTTGGGGATGCCCACGGATCAAGTCCGTGGGCTGAAGGCCCACGGGTCAAGCCCGGCCATGACGAGTTTTGCGAAGTCTACCGCGCCTTTGCCAGGTTCTGGGCGACGAAGTCCCAATTGACGAGGTGGTCGAGAAACGCCTGGACGAAATCGGGCCGGCGGTTCTGGAAGTCGAGATAATAGGCGTGCTCCCACACGTCGCAGGTCATCAGCGCGGTCTGGCCCTCGGCGAGCGGGTTGACCGCGTTCGGCGTCCGGGTGATCGAGAGCTTGCCGCCGCTGGCGACGAGCCAGGCCCAGCCGCTGCCGAACTGGCCGACCGCGGCCGCCTTGAAATCGTCCTTGAACTTGGCGAGGCCGCCGAGATCGCGATCGATCGCCTGGGCGATGTTGCCGCTCGGCGCGCCGCCGCCATGCGGCTTCATGCAATTCCAGAAGAAGGTATGGTTCCACACCTGGGCGGCGTTGTTGAAGATGCCGGCCTTGGAGGCGTCCTTGGCGGTCGCGCCGATGATCTCTTCAAGCGACTGGCTCTCCATCGGCGAGCCTTTGACCAGATTGTTGAGATTGGTCACATAGGCTTGGTGGTGCTTGCCGTGGTGGAAATCGAGCGTCTGGGCCGAGGTATATGGTTCGAGCGCATTTTTCGGATAAGGCAGGGGCGGCAGTTCGAAAGCCATGGCTGTCCTCTCACCGGGGTTGAGTGGCCGGGTAAGTGAGCGAAGGGTGGGCAGGATAGTGTGACAGCAGAAACGCGCAAGGGGCGTTCGCGTTCCCAGGCGACGAAGGGCCTGTCGCCGCTCGCGGCGCTGGTTCGCCGGCACGACCTCGACCGCTTTCAGACCGCGCTGTTTGCGCCGGCGGAGCGCCGCGAGGCGCTGTTTGCGCTCTATGCCTTCAATTACGAGATCGCGCGGGTGCGCGAGACCGTCACCGAGCCGATGCTCGGGCATATTCGCCTGCAGTGGTGGCGCGAGGTCGTCGATGCCGGCTTTGCCGGGGCGCCGCCGCGACAGCATGAGGTCGCCGTGCCGCTCGCCGCGGTGATCCGCGATGTTGCGCCGACCCGCGAGCACTTTGATCGGATGATCGATACCCGCGAGCGCGACCTCGCCAACGAGGCGCCGGCGACCCTTGCCGGTCTCGATGACTATGCCGAGGGCACGTCCGCCGCGCTGCTCTATCTTGCGCTTGAGGTGCTAGGAGTCGCCGAAGCGGGTGCCGTCGCCGCTGCCCGCGAGGTCGGCATCGGCTACGCCCTGGCCGGGCTGCTGCGCGCGATGCCGTTCCACGCCCGGGCCGGGCGCTGTTATATCCCGGCCGATACCGGGGCACGTCTCGGGCTTGATCCGGCGGATTATGCGGGTCTGCGCGACAGTGCCGGCCTTCGAGCCGCGGCCGCGGAGATTGCCGAAACCGCCGCCGCTCATTTAGAGGCGGCGCGGCGCTATCGTCGCGAGGTTCCTCGATCGGCGCGCGCCGCCCTGTTGCCTGCCGTGGTCGCGGAGCGGTTTCTCGCCCGGCTCAAAAAGACCGGCTACAACCCGTTCGCGCCAGATCTCGCCGCGCCCGACCCGCTGCAAAGCTGGCGGCTTGCCGCCGCCGCGCTGCGCACCCGGTTCTGAGGATCGAACCCTCTCCCGCACTGCGGGAGAGGGGGGACCGCTCGCAAAGCGAGCGGTGGGTGAGGGCTGTCCGGTTGCGACACCCTCGCCCGCCTCCCCGCGGGTCATGCCCGCGGGCTGAAGGCTCATGCGCTCGGCCCCCTCTCCCGCATTGCGGGAGAGGGGGTACTTACCGCCCTTTGAAATTGGGCAGGCGGCGGTCGGCCATCGCCTTGATGCCTTCCCGGAAATCTTCGGTCTGGCGCAGCCAGTCCTGCTCGATCAGCTCGCGCTCGGTCGCCGCCTCGATCGCGTCGCAGAGGCCGCGGCGCACGGTCTCGCGGGTTGAGAGCACGGCGAGCGGCGCCGATTGCGCGATCTCCAGCGCCAAGGCCTGCGCGGCGCTGCGTACGTCGGCCTGCGGCACCAGCATATCGGCGAGGCCGATGCGCACCGCTTCGTCGCCCGGAATGCGCCGACCGGTGTAGAACAACAGCGCCGCCTGCTGGGCGCCGACGAGACGCGGCAAGGTCGCGGTCAGGCCGAAGCCGGGGTGGAAGCCGAGCCGGTTGAAATTGGCGCTGAACCGCGCCTCGCTGCAGGTCACCCGGAAATCGGGGACGAGGGCGAGGCCGAGCCCGCCGCCGACCGCGGCACCGTGCACCGCGCCAACGATCGGCTTCTTCGTGCGGAACAGGCGGATCGCCTCCTTGTAGAGATGCTTGCCGGCGCCGCTGCGCGCCGACTCGGCGACCGTGCCGGTATCCATGCGCTTGGCGAAGTCGGCGCCGGCGCAGAACGAGCGGCCCTCGGCGGCGAGCACGATCGCCCGGCAGGCCGCGTCGGCATCAAGCCGCTCGAAGGCCTCACCGATCTCGGCGATCAGTATCGAGTCGAAGAAATTATGTGGCGGGCGGCGCATCTCGACCGTCGCCACCATGCCGTCGAGGCCGACGCCGATCTCCTTGAACCCGGAATAATCTGCCATCGTCTTCTCTCCTCATGGAGCACCACAGGAAAACCTTTTCGCCGGGATGACAATCTCTTACCTTTTGACGATCAGTGCGTCGACGATTGTCAGGCCGTCGCCCTCGGGATGGACGATGACCGGGTTCACATCGATCTCGGCAATGGCGTCGGCGTGATCGGCGGCAAAGCGCGACAGCGCCGCCATCAGCTCGGCGAGCGCAGCGCGGTCGGCCGGCTGCTCGCCGCGCACCCCGTCGAGCAGAGCCGCACCGCGCAGCTGGCCGATCAGGTCAAGCGCCTCCTCGGTGCCGAACGGCACCGGCGAGAACGCAACGTCGCGCAACACCTCGACATGGATGCCGCCGAGCCCGACCATCAAGAGCGGCCCGAAATCCGGGTCTGATGTGACCCCGAGGATCATCTCGTGGCCGCGCCGCGCCATCGCCTGCACCAGGACGCCCTCGATCTGCGCGCCGGGGTGCGCCGCCCGCGCCCGCGCCAGGACCGCGCGGTAGCCCTCGCGCACCGCCGCCGCGCCGGCGAGGCCCAGCATCACCGCGCCGGCCTCGGTCTTGTGCAATATGTCGGGCGATTGCACCTTGAGCGCGACCGCACCGCCGATTCTTGGCGGCAGCGGCGACGGCCTCGTCCTCGCTCGCGGCCAGCGCCTCGGGCGGCAGCTTCAGCCCGTAGCGGGCGAGCAATGCCTTCGAGGCAATCTCGGTCAGCACCGGCCCCGACTCCGCGAGCGCGCGCGCGACCGCATCGCGCACCGCGGGCGGGGCCGGAGGCTCGGCCGAGCGACGCGAACGCCGCTCCTGGAACGCGCCGTAATCGACGAGCGCGCGGATCGCGCGGGCGCAACTCGGCATCGAGGTGTAGCAGGGGATGCCGGCCGCGGCGAGGGCGGCGATCGACGCCGGCGAGGCGGTCGTGTAGGTCGACAACAGGATCGGCTGACCGGTCGTGCCGGTGACACCGGCCAGTTCCTCAGCGCGCTTTTGCACGGTCGCCTCGTTGGCGAGCGAGCCGATCAACAGGATCGTGTCGATCCGCGTCGATTCGCGCACGATCTCGACGAGCCGGGCATAGCCGACCTCGTGGATCGCCTGCGCCGTCGCATCGACCGGGTTCTGCGCCGAGCCGTAGGACGGCAGGAGCGCCATGATGCGGCGCTGGATGTCGTCCTCCAGAACCGGCAGTTCGAGCCCGTGCGCCGACAATATGTCGGCCATCCACACTGCGCTGCCGCCCGAGCCGGTGATGATCGCGACCCGAGGCCCTCGCGGCAGCGGGCAATAGGCGAAGGCGGTCGCGACATCGACCATGTGGTCGAGGTCTTCGCCCCTGATGATCCCGTGATGGCGGAAGATCGCGTCGTCGGCCGCGCCGGCATGGGCGAGCGCTCCGGTATGCGAGGCGGCGGCGCGGCGCCCGGCATCGGAGCGCCCGACCTTGGCGACGATCAACGGCTTCTTCATCCGCGCTGCCTTGTCGGCGACGGCGCGGAAGCGGGCCGGGTCGCGGATGCCTTCGAGATAGCACAGGAAGATGTCGGCGCCGCCCGCATCGAGCACCCAATCGACATAATCGTGCGCTTCGAGCACGGTCTGGTTGCCGGCACTGATCTGATAAGTGAAGGCGAGCTGGCGGTCGCGCCCGCGGCTCAAAAACGCGAAGGTCAACGCGCCGCTCTGGCAGCTGACCGCGATCGGCCTGGCCCGGCTGCCTTCGGGTAACAGCGATTGGCTGGCATCGTGGAACACCGGGCTGAAGGTCGCCACCAGCGGCCGCAGCGGGTTGACCAGCCCCTCGGAATTGGGGCCGGCGATGACCATGCCGGTGCGCCCGGCGATCGCCTGCAATGCGGCGTCGCGCGATGCCGCCGCCGCGCTCTTCTCCTCGGCAAAACCGGAGCTGATGATCGCCGCGGCGGGAATCCCGCGCGCCGCGCATTGCTCGATCGCCGACACGACATGCGCGGCCGGGACGAGGATCACCGCGAGGTCGGCGGCCTCGGGAATTTCGGCGATCGTGGCGTAGGCCTTGTGCCCGAGCACCTCGCTCTGGCTGCGCGTCACCGGGTAGATATGCCCGGGGAAGCCGTGCTCGATCAGCTGATGGGTCAGCCGCCCGCGCAATGACTGGTCGGCCGCAGCGCCGATGATGGCGATGCTGTCGGGCGACAGCAGGGGACGAAGGTCAGGCATAGGTACTACCTACTCAACCGGCTGGGATCAGCGTTGTGCGTCCTTCGGGACGCCTGCTTCGCGGGCTCCTCAGGATGACGTCTTTCTTTAATGCCATCATCTTTCACGTCAGCCTGAGAAGCGCCGTCTCGAAGGACGCTGGTTGCTCATGCAGCCGCCCGTTTGCTGCGGATCAGCGCAGCCCCAGCCCCCGCGCGATGATGCCGCGCAACACCTCGCGGGTGCCGCCCTGGATCGTCAGCTTGGGGGCGATCAGCGTCGTATGGCGCAGCGCCTCCTCGAAGCGGTCGTCGTTGCTGTCGGGGTCGGAATCCCCGGTCGGCGGCGCCAGCAGCCGGACCCGGTTGGGCAGGGCCTGCTCCCAGTTGGTGCCGAGGTCCTTGACGACGGCGGCTTCGACCGCCGGGGTTTTGCCGGCCTGCAGCATGCCGGCGACGCTGGCCGACATGCGGCGCAACGTCGCCAGATGCGCGACCTCGCGGCCGATGCCTTCGGCGAGCCGTTCGCTCGGCTCCGAGCCGGCGCGGCGCACCAGCTCGACCAGCGCGGGGAGGGTTTCCAGCCAGCGGTCGGGGCCGCTGCGCTCGTAGGCCAGCTCGTCCGAGGCCTGCTTCCAGGCCATGTCGACCTCGCCGATCAGGTGCAGATCGGGCACGAAGGCGTCGTCGAACACGACCTCGTTGAAATCGTGCGCCCCGGTCAGGTTGATGATCGGCCGGATCGTGATGCCCGGGGATTTGCAGTCGATCAGGAACTGGGTCAGGCCGTGCCGATGGTTCTCCTTGGTCTTGGGCGAGGTGCGCAGCAGCGCGATCATGTAGTCGGAGTTGTGCGCGTTGCTGGTCCAGATCTTGCGGCCGTTGACCAGCCAGCCGCCCTCTGTCTTGGTCGCGCGGGTCGAGGCGGCGAACACGTCGGAGCCGGAGTTGGGTTCGGAGAGGCCGATGCAGAAGCACAGATCGCCCGAGGCGATCCGCGGCAGGATCTTCTCCTTCACCGCCTGCTGGCCGTAGCGCAGGATGACCGGGCCGCTCTGCCGGTCGGCGGTCGAATAGGAGCGGGTCGGCGCGCGGTGGGCCAGCATTTCCTCGGTCACCACATAGCGTTCGAGGTGCGAGCGCTCATGGCCGCCATATTGCTTCGGCCAGGTCATGCCGATCCAGCCGCGCGCCGCCGACCTTGCGGGCGAAGGCCCGCGCGTTGTCGTTGCGGCCCCCGTGGGAACTGGCGTGCGGGCTGAACGTGCCGGCAGCGATCTCCTCGCGCAGAAAGGCGCGGACCTCCTGACGCAATTCTTTGGCCTCTTGTGGCAGGTCAACCGGGTCGAAATGAAAATTGTAGGCCATCCCTGCCTCACGATCCCTGGGTGATGAACGGCCACAGCGCGTCGGCGCCGCGCGCGGCGACCATGTGGCCGAGCTGGGTGGCCCAATGCGTCTCGTTGCCGAATTCCTCGCGCCACGCCCACAGGCGTCGCGTCGCATGGTGCAACGAGTGCTCGTAGGTAAAGCCCATCGCGCCATGCACCTGATGGGCAATCGCGGCGCCGGTGCCGGCCGCCTCGCCGACCCGCAATTTGGCGATCGCGACCTCGGCGGCAACCAGTTCACTGCCGATCCCGTGCAGGGCGATCGCCTCGGCCGCGGCATCGGCGGCGGCGCCGGCGGCGGCGACCTCGCCGGCCAGCGCCGCGAGGTTGTGCTGCACCGCCTGGAACTTGGCGATCTGCCGGCCGAACTGCACGCGGTCGAGCGACCATTGCACCGACTGGTCGAGGATGTGTTCGAGGGCGCCGGCCATCTGCTGCGCCCGCGCCGCCGCGCCGAGCTGCACCAGCCCCAACGTATCGAGCGCCGGGGCCGGGCCGGCCGCGACGGCCGTCGCGCCGTCGAACGAAACCGTGTCGCGCGGCTCGCCGGCCAGGCTGGTTCCCTGGCTGATCGCCAGCCCGTCGGTCGCGACCAGCGCGACCGATGGGGTGCCCGCCTGGTAGGCGAGCACCGCGATATGGCCCGAGTTGCGGGCGAAGGGCAGGTGCCGCGCCCGGCCGCGCAATGTGCGGCCGGCGAGCTCGATATGACCATCCTCATAGACCGGCGCCAGCGTCATCGGCCCGGTCGGCGCAGGGATCTCGGCCTGCGCCAGGAGCCAGCCGGCGAGCAATGTCTCGGCGAGCGGCACCGGCGCGGCGAAGCGGCCGGCGACGCGCAAGACCGCGAACCCGTCGATCACCTCGGCTCCCGCGCCGCCGAGCGTATCGGGAACCCAGGTCAGCGGCAGACCGGATTCCTCGAGCGCATCCCACAGCGCCTGCGGCCACTTGCCCTCCTCGGCGGCATTGATCGTGCCGGGATCGCACAGATCGGCAAAGATCCGGGTCGCGGTGTCGAGGATGATGCTGTCGGTCATGTCAATCCCTGGGGCATCTTGGTTCCTGCGGGCTGCGGTGCGAGCGCGCCCGATCGAACCATGAAGCCCGCCGCCCTGACAAGCGCGGGGGTGGCATGATCGAGCGGGGAACGCCGGGCGGGAATGTCGGCAACCGGAATTAGAGCGGTGCAGAACTCCTAGGATAAGGGCGGGATGCAAGCCTATTCGCCAAGATAGGCTCTTTCGACCTCGGGGTTGCGGACCACCTCCTGGGGCAGGCCGTCGGCGATCTTCTGGCCGGCGACCAGCACGACGAGCCGGGTCGAAAAGCTCATCACCGCGCGCATGATGTGCTCGATCAAGACGATCGTGATGCCCTCCTCGTTGAGCTGCAAGAGGACGGCGATGATCTCCTCGACTTCGGCGGGCGAGAGGCCGGCCATCGCCTCGTCGGCGAAGAGGAGGCGCGGCTGGGTGGCGACGGCGCGGGCCAGTTCCAATTTCCGCATCTCGACCTGGGTCAGATCGCGCGGCAGCCGCCCTGCCTTGTCGCCGAGCCCGACCTGCCGCAGCAATTCGTGGCAGCGGGTTTCGACCTGGGCGAGCGACAGCCGATGGTCGGCGCGCGCATTGACGGTATAGAGCAGCGGGACCCGCAGATTGTCGACGAGGTTGAGGGTGCGGAACGGCTTTGGCAGGCTGAAAGCTGCGGGCGAGCCCCAGGCGCGTGCGCTGATGCGCGCTCAGCCCGTCGAGCGGTTTGCCGTCGAAAACGACGCCGCCGGTCTCGTTGTGCAATGTGCCGCACAGGCAATTGACAAGCGTGCTCTTGCCCGAGCCGTTCGGCCCGATCAGCCCGAGCCGCTCGCCGGCGGCGATGGTGAGGTCGATGTTTTCGAGCGCGACGAACCCGCCGAACCGCTTGCCGAGCCCGCTGACGGCGAGGATCGGGTGCTCGCTCATGTTTGCTCCGCGCCGGCGATTGGCATCAATCGATTCACCGCCTCCGCCAGACGCGGCAGGTGTTCGCGCGTTGGTATTCGTGACGCAGCAAATTGCCGATCGCCGCGATTTGCCGCCACGGAATGTCCGGAGCCACCGCCTTGTGTTCGTCTGGAAGATGGCGGCTGGCCTCGGAGATGATCTCCAAACCGCGCTCGCTCGCTCGCTGCACCCCCCAATCGGCGGCAAAGGCTTCATGGTCCAGGCCCGCGGCAAGTGTACTAATCCCTTGAATTACCTCGCGCATATCGGTCAAGCGAAGAAGAACGCTGCGAGGCATCGTCAAAAGACCCGCAGCGCTTCCGCCTCGATCTGCGGTCTGAGAAGCGGGTGAAGGCTGGCACGGGTCATCACATCGGATTCGACACCGAGGATGGCATTGACGCGCTCCTGCACGTCCACCAGGCTCGATCAGGCTGAACCTCGGATTGTCTGTATCGAAGAAAAGATCGACATCGCTGTCCGGCCGCGCCTGATCGCGCGCGACCGAGCCAAAAAGGTACAGCCGAGATACCCCGAAACCGTGCAATTCCGTCTGACAAGCACGCAGCAATGAAATGATGTGCTCTCGATCCATTTGCTTTTTCACGGTTGTTATCCGGATTCGCGCCCTTGGGTACGAACTCGTATGCCGCTTAAGTATAACACCCGTCCTGGCAGGGGAGTAGCTGGCCATTCCACCCAGGCCCGTCTGCCCCTCGCTGAGGGGAGGCTGCTCGTTTATGCCGCAGCGTTCGGCTGAGCCGAGGCCAGCGCCTCCTCGACCGATGCCCGCTTGCGGCGCCGCGCCTGGATGAGGCCGACGATGCCGTTGGGCGCAATGATCACGAACCCGATCAAGAGCAGCCCGACGATCAACAGATTGAGCGCCGATGAGATCGTCACGGTGGCGAGCTGCTGGATCGTGCCTAAGAGGATCGCACCGATCACCGGGCCGATCCAGCCGGTCATCCCGCCGATCACCGGCATCGCGACGGCGTTGACCGCGTAGGCGAGGTTGAAGCTCGACGTCGGGTCGAGATAGGTCACGTAATACGGCAAGGGCGCCCCGGCCATGCCCATCAGCGCGCCGCTCAGCGTCGTCGCGATCAGCTTGAGCCGCAATGTCGGCACGCCGGCAGCCTCGGCCGCCTGCTCGTCGTCGCGGATCGCGGCAAAACCGAGACCGAGCCGCGAGTGCTCGATCGTCCGCGCGATGCCGACCGAGATGACGGCCAAGACGATCATCAGTGTATAGAGGTACTGGATGTAGCCGCCGCCGAGCGGCGCGTTGGCCGGGCGGATGATGTAGATGCCGCGCGAGCCGCCGACATAGTCCCAGTTGACGATCAGCGTCTGCACGACGATCGCCAGCGCCAGCGTCGCGATCGCGAAAAACACGCCGCGCAGGCGCAATGTCAGGTAACCGGTGCCGAACCCGACGATGCCCGATACGACGCCGCCGACCAGCATCATGACCGGCAGCGGGATAGGCGGCGTCGCAATCCCGAACCACGCCTCGGTCAGCGCCGGCATCTTGTACAACACCGCCGAACTGTAGGCGCCCATCGCAAAGAACGCGCCGGTGCCGAAATTGGTATAGCCGGTGTAGCCGCCGAGGATGTTCCACGCCGTCGCCAGCACGACGAACTGCAGCACGACATAGGCCGCGAAGAAGTAGTACTCGTTGGTGAAGAAGACGCGGGTCAGCACCACGAATGCGATGCCGACCGCGGCGGCGGCGATCCAGAACCCTCCGGCGCGCATCCTCAGCGCCCCATCAGGCCGGCCGGGCGCACGGCCAATGTGATCAGCAGAAACCCGAAGGCCACCGCCGGCGCCCAGGACGGCCCGTAGAAGGTCGCGGTGATGCTCTCGACGATGCCGATCAGCATCGCCGCCGCGACCATGCCGGGAATGCTGGTCATACCGCCGAGCACGCAGATCGCGAAGATGCGTCCGATATAGTCGCGCCCGATCGATGGCTCGACCGGCTGGATGATGATCAGAAACGTGCCGGCGAGAGCGCAGGTCGCGATCGAGATGCCGAAGGCGATCTGCTTGATCCGGATCGGGCTCGCGGCCATCAGCTGCAAGGCCAGCCCATCCTGCGACACCGCCAGGATCGCCCGGCCGATAAAGCTGCGCGTCAGATAGAGCTGCAACACCCCGACCATGCCCAGCGAGACGACGCACGGGACCAGCATGCGCAGCGGCAGGTCGAAGATCCCGAAGCGCAGGCTCGGGCCGATATACGGCGCCTCGACGAAGCGGTAATCGACGCCGAAGATCAGCACCAGCGACACTTCGCCGACAAACAACAGGCCGAAGAAGAAGGCGAGACCCTGGATCGCCTGCTCGCCGCGACTCTCGAAGGCATAATAATAGAGGCGATAGACCGCCATCCCGATCACGTAGAACACTGGGGTCATGACAAAGCCGACCAGGATCGGGTCGATCTTGATGTACGAGGTGACGATATAGGCGGCGTAGGAGCCGAGCAGGATGAAGGCGGGCTGGGCGATGTTGGCGATGTCGAGCATGCCGAACGAGATCGTGATGCCGACGCTGACCGCGGCGTAGAAACCGCCGAGCAGGATGCCGGCGACGATCGCGTTGACGAGGAGATCGAGCGAAATGACCATCGGCGGCGAGAGGCGGCTAGCGGCGCCGCCGGGTCGGCAGGCGCAACCCGGCCGGTGGCGCGATCCGACGGCGCGCAGGCATCGGCAGCATGCTGGGCTCCCCCCTCGACTGATCTCGCTCAGCAGCGCCGATCGAGTGCGCCGGCATTAGATCAGCATCGGCGAACGCTGAGAAGCGCGATGAGGCCGCACCCTGATATTCGGAAGCCAGGGCCGGGATTATATTAGACGTAAAGCGCGTACGGTGGCAGTTTACCTAATAACATGTACCTGAATTGCCTCGCCTCGGCGAGCGGCGCCTATGGCTCCCAGAGCTACACCTATGACGGGGTGGGGAACCGGCTGACGCGGGTCCTCGGCGGCGCGACGGAGACCTATGCCTATACGACGGGCGCCAACCAGGTCGCCACGATTACGACCCCGAGCAACACGCGCAGCTTCTCCTACCTCGCGAGCGGGCAGGTCTCGCAGGACGTGCGCGACAGCGCCGACACGTACACCTTCGCCGCCAACGACAACGGCCGCAACGCCTCGGCCGCGCTGAACGGCACGACGGCGGGCGCCTATCTCTACAACGCCTTCGAGCAGCGGGTGCAGAAGACCGTGGGATCGGCCGTCACCCAGTTTGTCGTCAACCGCTTCGGCCACCTGCTGGCGGCGGCCAACGGCAGCGGCGCAGCGCAGAAGGAATATATCTGGCTCGACGACGTGCCCGTCGCGATGGTCAACGACACCGCCGCCGCGCCCGTGCTCTACTTCATTCACACCGACCAGCTCGGCACGCCGCAGAAGGTCACCGGCCCCGGCGGATCGATTGTCTGGGACAACACCTCCGACCCGTTCGGCAACCCGCAATTCGTCTCCGGCGGCGGCGTCTGGGGAACCTCGGTCTGGGGCAGCTTCACCTGGGGCGCCGATTTGTCGCTGACGAATTTGCGCTTCCCCGGCCAATACGCCGACGCCGAGACCGCCCTCAACCAGAACTGGTTCCGCGACTACGACCCGACCGTCGGGCGGTACATACAGAGTGATCCGTTCCAAGGAAATCTGGGATCGAACAATTATTCCTATGTCAACGGAAACCCATTAAGTCTCATCGATCGTACAGGAGAACAAGCCGCACTGGCATGGTGTTTCGGTGGCCCGGCTGGATGTGCGGCCGGTGTTGCGCTAACCGCCGCTACGATTTGGGCCATGTCTCCACAGGGACAAAAAGCAGCGAAAAATGCCGGGAAAGCGCTGACGCAGGAATCATGTCCTGAGGACCGCTGTTATACTCGATGGCAATCAGAAAGAGGACGTTGCTTCGCCCGCTTTCCTCGCGGCGCCGACCCCAGGTTCAGACAAGGTTGCCTCGACCGAGCGCAGGATCGGTTCACCTTGTGCGTGGGAAATGGCGGATTCCCGAATCCAAACGAGCCTCCCGAATGGGGACCCGCGGATGAAGAGGTAGGACGGCCATGACTACGGGTGAAAGGTTGAGCGATTCTACTGAGGCCCTTATCGAAGAGACCGGAGCACCGGCGTCGTCCCAAGAGGCAGTTCGTGGAATTAAGAGGATCGCTTCTCATTTGAAGCGAAAAAGGAGGCTTTCGGTCGAGGACAAAACCGCCCTGCTCGCAACTAAGGCCGGATTATTGCGTGTGCTTGCGGAGTTTTGCAAAGCTGACGCGCTCGATGAAGCTGAACATACACTCAAGGAAATTCTTGAACTCATACCGGATGATGTGGTCACATTAACCTCATTAGCGCAAATGCATCACTTTCAGACGAAGAAGTTACATATGGCGCTTCGGTGGGCTGAGAGCGCAGCATCTGCTGCAGATAACCAATCAAAGCTTGTTCGGCTGGCGTACGGTGTGCTTTGCAGGATAGCGATCACGCTCGAGCGTCGCGATTTAATCGAAAGGTCTATAAGACGCCTCATCGAATATAAGCCATCCTCTCCCACCGATGACATCAACTTGGAAGCTGACCTCCTGTCGCGGATCCCGGCTGACGCGTTGCCTACGGGCATGTGGGACGCTTATCGGCAAAAGTTGGACTTACGGGACCTGCGGTGACGGGGTGGGGAACCGGCTGACGCGGGTGGTCGGCGGCACCACCGAAACTTACGCCTATTCGTCCACCGCCAACCAGATCGCGACAATCACCAGCAGCGGCAACACCCGCAGCTTCTCGTACCTGGCGAGCGGGCAGGTGTTGGCGGATGTGCGCGACCCGACCAACACGTATACGTTCACCGCCAACGACAACGGTCGCAACGCCTCGGCCGCACTCAACGGCACGACAGCCGGTGCCTACCTCTACAACGCCTTCGAGCAGCGGGTGCAGAAGACGGTGGGCGCGGCCACGACACCGTTCGTGCTCGATCGGTTCGGGCATTTGCTGGCGGAGGCCAACGGCAGCGGCGCGGCGCAGAAGGAGTACATCTGGCTCGACGACGTGCCGGTGGCGGTGGTTGACGACACCGGCGCCGCGCCCGTCCTCTACTTCATTCACACCGACCAGCTCGGCACGCCGCAGAAGGTCACCGGCCCCGGCGGATCGATTGTCTGGGACAACACCTCCGACCCGTTCGGCAACCCGCAATTCGTCTCCGGCGGCGGCGTCTGGGGAACCTCGGTCTGGGGCAGCTTCACCTGGGGCGCCGATTTGTCGCTGACGAATTTGCGCTTCCCCGGCCAATACGCCGACGCCGAGACCGCCCTCAACCAGAACTGGTTCCGCGACTACGACCCGACCACCGGACGGTATGTGCAGAGTGATCCGATCGGCCTTAAGGGTGGCATTAACATTTACCGCTATGCCAGAGGAAATCCGATCACCTATCTGGATCCGAACGGAGAGCAACTTTGGATATTCGAGAACTTTGTCAACGAGCAAAAGCCATGTCAAATTCCGCTGCCGCCGCCACGACCCTCCGGTCCAACGTGCTCCCTCGCTCACCCCTACGGGACCCCGGAGCTCAGCGCCGGCCCACCAACACCCGCCCTCTCGCAAAGCTTACGGGTTTGCAAGGAGTTCGAATTTATTGAGCCGCCTGAACCGACCGAACAACCGACCCTAACACCTCCTCCAGTTGAAGAAACGAGGCAAGAACCTCCCCCCTGACGGAGATATGGCATGAATGAAGTTCGTTTGAATATGTCGCCCGCTGAACTCTTGGGTTACTTCGAAGAGCAAAATGAAAATTAAAATAAGAATTGCTCTAATCGTAGCGATTGCTGTAAACCCTCTCCAAGTTTTATCGGGAAGCTCTCCAGTTTCATTTAAAGGACATTGGCGTGTCGATTTAGAACGATCACTCGTGCCAAATGGACCGATTCCGAGGCGCGTGACCCTAAACGTCATTACCGATAATGGGAGAGTTTATGAAGCACAAGAGACGCAGGTCAGAGCAGATGGAACGGTCATAACAGAGCTCGTTCACGTTCCCATAAATGGCAAGTCGTATCCGATTTTAGGATCACCGAATGATATTAAAGTAGCCATTACACACTGGGCGCCCGGTTCCATGCGTATGGAGCTACACGCGCCGAGCGGTCTTCGCGGCGTGGAAACTTGTAGGATCTCGATCGATCTTAAGACGATGACCTGTGATGAAATCGATACAGATTTGAAAGGGAATACCAGTTCAGGGCGGAGTGTATATGTACGTAGTCAATGAAAAACGCTGACAGCTTGGCCACCCTGTCCGCGCTCACCTGGGACGCCGAGAACCGGCGCAGCAAGGCCTACGGGCATGCCTTCGACGCCCTGAACCGGCTCTACCAGCAGACCGATCCCGACAGCTTTACGACGACAACCGCCTTCAACGCGCAGGACGCGGCAATCAGCGTGACCGACGCCCGGTCCTTGGTTACGAGCTATGTCCGCGACGGCTTTGGCGACGTGATCGGCCGGACCAGCCCCGACACCGGGGCCACCACCTTGTGGTACGACGCCAACGGCGCCGTCATCAAGCAGGTTGACGCACGCAGCATCGAGACGGACTATACCAACGACCTCACCGGCCGCGTCCTGACCAAGACGTTCCCGGCGAGCTCTTCGGAGGACGTGACCTATACGTACGATTCGACCAGCGGCGGCAATCTCGGCATCGGGCACCTGACCTCGGTTGCCGACCAGAGCGGCTCCACCTCGTTTGTCTACGATGCGCTCGGCCACGTGATCACCGACACCAGGGTGATCGGGAGCAATTCCTACACGACCGCCTATACCTACGACCTGGCGGGCAACATCCTGACCGAGACCTACCCCTCCGGTCGCATCATCAGCTACATCCGCGACGCGCTGGGCCGGATCTTGCGCATCACGACGCAGCAGAATTCCGGCGCTTACCCCGTCGCCGTGGCCTACCAGGCGAGCTACGAGCCGTTCGGGCCGCTCGCCGGCCTGACTTTCGGCAACCGCCTGGCGGGCACCTACACCTGCGATCAGGATTACCAGCTCGACCGGGATCAATACGGGCGGCGGCACGGTGCAGAACCTGACCAACACGTACGACCCCGCCGGCAACATCACCGCGATCACCGACGCTCTCGTATCGAGCCGCAGCCAGACGCTGACCTACGACGACCTCAACCGCGTCGCCACGGGGAGCGGCGCCTACGGCTCGCAGAGCTATACCTATGACGGGGTGGGCAACCGGCTGACGCGGGTCCTCGGCAGCACGACGGAGACCTACGCCTATGCGACCGCCGCCAACCAGGTTGCGACGATCACGACCAGCAGCAACACGCGCAGCTTCTCCTACCTCGCGAGCGGGCAGGTGTCCCAGGACGTGCGCGACAGCAGCGATACCTACACCTTCGCCGCCAACGACAACGGCCGCAACGCCTCGGCCGCGCTGAACGGCACGACGGCCGGCGCCTATCTCTACAACGCCTTCGAACAGCGGGTGGAGAAGACGGTAGGCTCCGCGGTGACGCAGTTCGTGTTCGACCGCTTCGGGCATCTGCTCGAAGAGGCGAACGGCAGCGGCGCGGCGCAGAAGGAATACATCTGGCTCGACGATGTGCCGGTGGCGCTGGTCAACGACACCGCCGCCGCGCCGGTCCTCTATTTCATCCACACCGACCAGCTCGGCACGCCGCATGTGGCGGGCATTGCACCGTCTCAACCTGCGCTGACGCCAAGGGTGCAAAATTCGCCGTCACTCCCGCGACAGCGGGAGTCCAGAGCGAGCATTCAGTCGTTTGCCCTGGATTCCCGCGTTCGCGGGAATGACAATCAACCTGCAAGCCGAGTTCTCAACATCCCCTTTGAAGGTGACCCGGACATGACCGCACTCACTCTGGCGCACGCCTCGACGATCGTCGACAAGGCGCTCGAAAAAGGCCGCGAATTGAAGCTGCACCCGCTGACCGTCGTCGTGCTCGATGCCGGCGGGCATCTGGTGGCGATGAAGCGCGAGGACAAATCCGGCATCCTGCGCACCGAGATCGCCACCGGCAAGGCCTGGGGCACCCTCGGCATGGGCTTTGGCGGGCGCGAATTCGCCCGCCGCACCGCTGCCGGCGGGGTGTTTCTCCAGGCGCTGATGGCCGCGTCCGGCGGGCGGGTGGTGCCGGCCCCGGGCGGCGTCCTGATCCGCGACGCTGCGGGCGAGATCATCGGCGCGGTCGGGATCAGCGGCGACACCTCGGAGAAGGACGAAACCTGCGCCGTCTACGGCATCAGCTGCGCCGGCCTTGCCCCCGATACCGGCGACCCCGGCTGACCCGATCAGTGCGTGAGGGGGACAGGCGGGACGGGGAAGTCGCGTCGCGCGTCGTATTGCGAGAGCGCGATATACTGGCCGGTGATCCCGTCATACTGGAAGACCGTCGCGCCCGACTGATAGCGGTACGGGTAGATCCCGACGACCGGCGGCGTCGCCGGATATCCCGGGTCGTCGATATAAATCCCGGTGACCGCCGGGTTGCGGAAGTGCAGCACCATCGCGCGGTTGTAGGCGCTGTCGCCGGGGCTGGGGAGCAGCGGGTTGTAATAGGCCGCAAACGCCGGCCGATAGGGCGCCGGCATTATTGCGGCGACACGGGTACGCCGCCAGCGCCGGCGATAGCGGGCGTGGAACCGCACCTTGCGGTGCGGGCGTCGCCAGGCATGGGGATGTTGCAGCCCCGGGCACTGGCAGCCCGGCGCCGGCATCGGCGCCGCCGCGGCGGCCGGCGCGGTCGCGGCGCGGCTCGCCGCCGGCAGGGCGCAGGCAATCAGCAACACGGCCAGCAACACGGCCCCAATCGCGCTCAACGGTCGCATCGTTCTCTCCCGCGGAACTTCCGGTTGCGATCCTAGCATCAAATTGGCGCCGGGTCACCCCCGGCTGCAGGCGCCGCCGCCGAGGACGCAGAATTTGGCGCAATGCGGGTGGTTGAGTGCGACGCGCCCGAGCGCGCCGGCCAGGCTCGCGCCGAGGTCGAAGCGCGGGTCGTAAGGCAAGAGGGTGCAGGCGATGATGCTCGGCCGCGCCGCCCCCTTGAATTTGACCACCATGCGCGAACTGGCGCACATCACGCTGTCGGGCGATTTGCCGAGGAGGCTCCAGCACGCCTCGGTGATCTCCGGCACATCGGCCTCTGCATCCATCTCGGGAAAGACCGTCAGCACCGCCGGATCGCTGGCATCGATGGCAACCCCAAGCTCTGCGAACAAGCCGGCAAAACCGCGCCGGATCGCGGCCTCGCTCTCGCCCGACAGCCGCCGGCTCGCGACCGAGAGGGCAAAGCCGTTGGCGGCAAGCCACAAAAGCCCGTCGATCGTCGGCTGCCAGCTGCGCCGGCCGCGCTCCGCCTCATGCACGGCGCGGCCGTAATGGTCGAGCGAGACGCGGATCTGGAGGCGCTCGCCAAAGCGTTCGCGCAGCGCGGTGAGCGCCCGCTTCATCTTGTGCATCGGCTTCATCGCATTGGTCAGCACCAATGCCCGGAAGCCGCGCCGCAACGCGCTTTCGAGCATCTCCGGCAGTTGTGGGTTGATGAACGGCTCGCCGCCGGTGAAGCCGATGAGCCGGGTGCCGAGCCGCAGCTTGTCGATCTCGTCGAGGAATTCGCCGACTTCGGCAGCGCTCAGGTAGACCAGCCGGTCGTTCTTCGGCGATGATTCGATGTAGCAGTGCTGGCAGGTAAGATTGCACAGCGTCCCGGTGTTGAACCACAGCGTGTTCGAGCGAATTCAGCGCGACCTGCGCCCGCCGCGCGCCTGCGGCGGTGACGAACGGGTGCTGAAACTTGCGCGGATCGAGCCGCGTCGCGGTCGCGGCGAGCGCCTCTTCCATCGCCGTTCTCCCGGTTGCAACCGCCCGAATCATAACGCGACGACGTAGCGCTGTCGCATTCTCGCGTTCGCCTCAATCTCGGCCCGCTTCTTGCCGGCGAGCGTGGGCGTCGCTACCTTGCATACAGCAGAGGTGTTTTCGTTGAGCGACATAAAACAGATTATTCCCCGGCACATCCGGCTGACCTCGCATCCGGGCGGGGAAGGCGCGGGGCGCACGCCGCTCGATTGGGGGGCGGCGAGCGCGGCGTTGCGCGGGCCGGTCGTGGCGAGCCCGGCCGAGCCGCGTCAGCGCAACGCGATCGGCTCGCACAGCGGCTCCTATGCGATCTATCGCGCGCTCGCGGTCGCGACCCGCGCCCTGGCGCCGGGTCACCGGCCCGATTTTACCGACACCGCGCCGGCGGCGTCGGTCGGGCCGTGGCCGCAATGGGCCGATCCGTCAAAGATCGTTTCGCTCGATCCCTACGGGCATCTGGTCGGCGAGGCATTTGCCGCCCAGATCCGCGCCGGCATCGATGTCCGCCCGACGATCGCGATCACCACGGCGCGGATCGATCTCCCCGAAATCCGCCAGCGCATCATGGCCGGCGACATCGTGCCCGACGGAAGGGTGGTGCTCGACAGCGGCGAGATCCGGGTGACCAAGGCGGCGATCGATCCGGTCTGGCACCTGCCCGGGATCGCCGCCCGCTTCGGCGTCGCCGAACCCGAGCTGCGGCGCACCTTGTTCGAGGAAACCGGCGGCATGTTCCCCGAGCTGGTCACCCGGCCGGATCTCGATGTCTTCCTGCCGCCGATCGGCGGCACCACGGTCTATCTGTTCGGCGATGTCGAGCGGATCGGCCGGCCGGAAACGCTGATTGCCTGCCGGGTCCATGACGAATGCAACGGCTCGGACGTGTTCGGCTCCGACATCTGCACCTGCCGTCCCTATCTGGCGCATGGCGTCGAGGTGTGTGCGATGACCGCGCAACAAGGCGGCGTCGGCATCGTCGTCTACAACAGGAAGGAAGGCCGTGCCCTCGGCGAGGTGACCAAGTTCCTGGTCTATAACGCGAGGAAGCGGCAACAGGGCGGCGACCGTGCCGACACCTATTTCCACCGCACCGAATGCGTCGCCGGCGTCCAGGACATGCGCTTTCAGGAGCTGATGCCCGACGTCTTCCACTGGCTCGGCGTCAGCCGCATCGACCGCTGGGTGTCGATGTCCAACATGAAGCACGACGCGTTGCGCGCGCAGGGGATCGCGGTGGTCGAGCAGGTGGCGATCCCCGAGCGGCTCGTGCCGCTCGACGCCCAGGTCGAGATGACGGCGAAAAAGGCGGCCGGCTATTTCACCCCGGCCGGCGTCCCCAGCGCCAGACAGCTGCGCCGCACCAAAGGCCGCCGCCTCGACGCGTAGGCGCGACCGGCCCGTCAGCGACGCTCGCCGGCTTCGATCGCCGCCAGCTCGGTCTCGTCTTCCGCAAGCCGTCGGACATATTCCGCAGCGAGCGCCGCATCGACGCCCTCGCGCAGATAGCGACGAAAAAGCGCGATCCTGCGGCGGAGTAGGTCGGCGCGTTCCTCCATTTACTATGACGGCGCCAGCCCCGCATGCACTCCTATGATTTGAATCAATCGCGGGTGAAAAAAGTTGGACGCGCCCTGTCTCGGCTGCTTGCCTTCAATCTTGGAGACGCAGCCCCACCCCGCCGGGCGATCGGCCTCCAATTAACGATAATAATAAGTTAAATTATTTCAATTTGACAAGATGTTCGGTTAGAATTCTTTTCAGCGACCTCTCCACCGCGGCGCTGCCGGCTGGTCCGCCTTCGGCGGCGAGCGGATGCCGCTTGGCAGGGCAAACCGCAACATGGATGAAATCGACCGCCTATTGCTGGAAATCCTGCAGGAGAACGCGACGCTGTCGATCGCCCAGATGGCGGAGCGCGTCGGCCTTTCCCCGACCCCGTGCTGGAAGCGCATCCAGAAGCTGGAAGCCGGGGGGGTGATCACCCGCCGGATCGCGGTCGTCGACCCCGAGCGCGTTGGCGTCGGACTCTCGGTCCTTGTCGGCATCGAAGCCGGCGAACACACGCCGGAATGGTTGACGCGGTTCAGCGCCGGCGTCGCCGCGATGCCGGAAGTCATGGAGGTGTATCGCATGGCGGGCGATGTCGATTACATGCTGCACGTCGCGGTCGCCGACATGGCGGAATACGACGCCTTCTATAAGCGCCTGATCGCACTTGCCCCGATGAAGAACGTGACCTCGCGCTTTGCCATGGAGCGGATCAAGCACACCACTGCATATCCGCTGCACCCGCGGGCCTTCCGGGACCGCCGCGCCGCCGACACCGGCAACGAAGAATAGCTTTCTCCGGGATTGCACGGCTAGAGAATTCCGGTCTATTTCCAGTATATATTAAGTAATAAATTGCTATTTGACACCGTGAAGTCGGCCATCCATCTTTAACGTGCGTCGATATCGGACGGCGATGACGCCAACTTGTGAGCGCTTTCCTGATCCATTTGCGCGGAATCGTAGCCTTTATTTTGGCTCATCGGCTTGAGGTGCAAGTCCATGTCTTTACGGCCCACGGGCTTGGCCCGGATCGACAGCATCTCTAAAGCCGAGGCCATCAAGCAGCAGAGCCGGCAGTTGCGCGGCAATCTGGCGCGCGATCTCGCCGACACGGCGGCGCCGTTCGACAATGCCGGCTACAGCCTGCTCAAGTTCCACGGCATCTATCAGGGCTATGACCGCGACAGCGCGACCGAGCGCAAGCAGCGCGGCGACGACAAGATCTGGCAGTTCATGGTGCGCGTCCGCATCCCCGGCGGGCGCCTCGCTGCCGACCAGTACCTCGCGCTCGACGCCCTCGCCGACCGCTATGCCAACGGCTCGCTACGGATCACGACGCGCCAGAGCATCCAGTTCCACGGCGTCGTCAAATCCGGCCTCAAAGCCGCGATCGCCGGGATCGACCGCGCCCTGCTGACGACGCTGGCGGCCTGCGGCGATGTCGTCCGCACCGTGACGACCGTGCCGGCGCCGGTCCGCGACGCGGTGCACCGCCGGCTGGAGGACGATGCGCGGCTTCTGTCGAGGCAGCTTTTGCCGCAGACCGGCGCCTATCACGAGATCTGGGTCAACGGCGAGCGGGCAACGGCCGAGGAGGCGCCCGACCCGCTCTACGGCGAGCGCTACCTGCCGCGCAAGTTCAAGATCGGCCTGGCGATCCCCGAGGACAACACGATCAACGTCTTGACCAACGACCTCGCGATCGTCGCGCTGTTCGAGGGTGAAACGCTCGCCGGCTACAATTTCCTGCTCGGCGGCGGGCACGGCATGACCCACAACAAGCCGGAGACCTACCCGCGGCTTGCCACCCCGGTCGCCTTTGTCGAGCCCGGCGATCTGTCGGCGGCGGCGGCGGCGGTCGTTCGGCTGCATCGCGATCATGGCGACCGCGGCAACCGCCGCCACGCCCGGCTCAAATACGTCATCGCTGAACGCGGCGAGGCATGGGCGCGCGAGCGCCTGGCGGAGGATCTCGGCAAGCCGCTGGCGCCCTGCCGCAAGATGGCGGAGTTCGCGGTGCCCGATCATCTGGGGTGGCACGAGCAGGGCGACGGCAGGCTCTATCTCGGCGTGCCGGTTGCCAGCGGGAGCATCGTCGATGACGAGCGTTCGCGGCTGCGCAGCGCCTTGCGCGAGATCGTCGCCCGTTTCCGCGTCGATCCGGTCCTGATGCCGAGCCAGGACATCATCCTCAGCGACATTGCGCCCGCGGACCGCGAGGCGATCGCCGCGCTGCTGCGCGCGAATGGCGTGCGCCTCGCCGAGGAATTATTGCCGGTCGAGCGCTGGGCCCTGGCCTGCCCGGCCTTGCCGACCTGCGGGCTGGCGCTGACCGAGGCGGAGCGGGTGCGGGGCGACATCGTCGGCGCGATCGCGGCATGCCTCAAGCGCTGGGGGCTGGAACGCGAGCGGCTCAGCCTTCGCATCACCGGCTGTCCCAATGGCTGCGCCCGGCCCTACACCGGCGATATCGGCATCGTCGGGCGGATGCCGGGGTTCTATTCGCTCTATGTCGGCGGCGATTTCGCCGGCACCCGGCTCAACACGGCGATCGCCGAGCGGCTCGACATTAAGGGGCTTGCCGGCGCGCTCGATCCGCTGTTCGCGCTGTTCGCCGCGTCGCGGATGCCCGGCGAGGGGTTCGGCGATTTCTGCCATCGCATCGGCGTCGCCGTGTTGCAGCAGGTCGTCGCGGGCATCCGCCGCAACGCCGCCTGACCCGGCCTTCCGCCGGCCGCTGTCCGGTTAAGCGTCCGGTGTCCGGCTTCCGCTTGGTTTGCTCCGATTAAGCCTCCGCAATACCCCATCTCCGGGCTTGACCCGGCCATGGTCGGCCACAATCGAGCGTTTCTGCCGGAAACGCAACGAGTGTATCCCCGGAGGTATCCCCTCGCAATCGGCCGGGTCAAGCCGGGCCCGACGCGAGAGGGAGTCAAGCAAAACTGCCAATTTCCCGCCAGCCTGGGAGGCGGTGTCTACCCCTCTCGCTTACCCCATCCTACCCCTCCCAGCAACCAGGGAAAAAAGGGTGGCGCGGTCGATGCCCGGCTGAGCCGGGTGCCAAACGATCAGTTGCCTACGGCCTCTTGTGGTAGAGCAGCCCGGTTCTATCTCTCCGGGTTAGCCGTCCGGTGAGGGAATGATGGCTGACGCTTAAAAGCCCGCTCCGACCCCGCGTCGTAGCGCCGCCAAAGGACTCAGGTATATGTCCATTCCGAGATTCTCTGTTGATGACGCGCTGGCGCGAGTTGTTCAGCGCGTCGGCGGTGCCTTGGTTAGCGATCTGCTACCGCCGAACACAAATCTTCCGAAGAATGCTGACTATGTGTTTCGGGAACATAACGTTATTGCGGAACTGAAGCGCCTTAAGAAAAATCAAGACGAGGATGAACAATTCCGAGAAAAACTCCAAGCAATGTTCGATCGCTGGATGAGAGACGGAAGAATATTGGCATACGGCCGCGTGCGCATCAATTTGAGAGAACTGGCCCCCGATCTCGCGCTAGAGGTGATTTCTCTATACAAAGAGCCAATAAAGCGCCGAATCAAACAAGCAAACGATCAGATAAAATCTACTAAGAAACTGCTTAACATGCCAGATGCAAAAGGTGTTCTTTTGATTGCGCATGATGGTGACCATTCAATTGATGTCGAGAATGCTCTTAACCTTTTATCGCGGTGATTGAACGGCATCGTCTATAGCAGCATCAATGATGTGATCTACATCAATGGCAACATGGCAGCATCGCTGCCCGGCGATTCCCCCGATTTCATGATCTTCGTCCATAGTCACCGCGATGCCGCGAACACAATCCCAACGGAATTAGTTCGTAGCCTGCACCGCGAATGGGGAAAAGAACTCGAACGTCTCAGCGGTATGCCAATGCCGACTTATTGGAACCCTCCGAACCCAAGGTTGCTAATCGACAACTTTCGCTTTAACAAGGCCCCTCACTAACTTTGCGGATGCGGTCGGCGCCGATCACGCCGGCGGGGCGCTTCTCGTCGCGTGGACCGCGAGGCATCTCAATAGGCTCCCGGTTCGCCGACGCTTTCGAGCGCAGCCTGCGCTGCCTCGATAAAAGTTCTGCCTGCCGGCATGCCGAGTAGCCGACAGCTTAGCGATCTGGAACATCGTCATCGTGTCGCCGAGGGGCATTTGGAATGCGATTCGCCAACACGTCGTAAACTTCAGGATCGACAATTCCCCATCGAACCGCGAGTTAGCGACTTCGATAAGCCGCCGCATAAATTTAATCTCGTGGATATCGTCCATCATCGTCCCGCGCCCCTGCTTTCCGCTAAGCATATGGGAACGGAGCGGCCTGCGCGATAGCCGCGTCAAGCCGGATCAGGGCTGTTAATAATCAAACTCTTGTCGTCGTGGAATACGGTGCCTGCGGGCATGACGTGTAAGTGCGCATTCCACCTCAGGCGCAGGTCCGCCGCGAGGCAGCCCATATCGCGACAGTTCTACGTGATAATTCAGGGTATCGAATGGACGCGAAGCGACTACCCTCGATTAACGATAAAAACACTGAGCGGTGATTAATATCAGAACTTTGGGCCGGTCGGCTGAGGTCGAGAGTTATAGTTTTCCATCATAGTGGTTTGGTCCGTTATCCGGAGAACGCAGTCGTGGCTTGACCTGACGGTTGCAAGAAACACGTCTACTCCCTTCAAGAGATCTTCGGATGGATTTGTTTGCCAACTGTAGATGGTTCCTGGCCCGACCGATTGCGGGTACGAATCGGATAGTTGGTATTGCGTTTCAACAGAAGCGGTTATGTCGAAGGAACTAAGTTCAGAAGTAAAGTAATAGATTACGGAATACGCTTTGGGAGAGCCCAAAAACTGGGTGAACTGGACACGCAAAATACCGTTACGACCTTTACATTGTATTTCGCCCGGCTTGCTGCCAGAACTCCAAAGGAGCTTGGTCTTGTGTCCTGATTTAGAAGATGGCATCTCGCGTTTACCTTCTGAACTTCTTCGGGCGACATCCCAATGGCGATACCCAATATGTCCTGTTTGCCGTTCCACGCGAGCGCGGGGCTGGTTATGGTCCAGCACAGGATGCCAGATGCCAGTAAGCAATGCAGTCCGGCCCCATAGTTCTCCTCTCGTACAGTCCTGTCCGGGCGACGCGTGGTCTACCGCAGATCGAGGCTATATCGCTGACGAGTGTTAACCGACATTCCCCCAATTCCGAGTGATTTTGAGGCAGGATCGCGCCTTTGGGCGTCTTCGACAACGATAAATCGCACCTCGTGAAGGTCGCAGGCGATCGAACCGGCCAATCGACCGCGCGAGGCGCGGAACCTTGCTGCTTTGCCGGCATTGAGGCGCACCTCTCGCATCTCATCCGCCGGCCGTCATGCCGGTGCGGGCGGTGCACGCAGCCGGGCGATCAGCGACAGGATGTCGGCGAACATATGCCGCGACACCGTCCTCCGCGGCCTGATGCCGGGCGACGCCGCTGGCGGCTGACGGCCTTGCCGGGACGCCGATCCGGTTGCACTGTGCCCGGCGCCGGGCTGCATCTGGCGGCGCGGCAAATCCCGGGACGGCATCGTGATGACCGAACGCGAGTTGTCGCAGTCGCGCGCAATCCCAACCGGCCCGCAGCCGACGCAAGCTGTCGACTACCTGCTCAGCGCGGCGGCGGTGCGCGAGCGCTGCGCCGTCGTCTGCGCCGCTTCCGGGCATGGCGAAACCCGGCATTTCCGGCTGGTGCCCGAGCGGCTCGACGATGCGGCCGAACGGGTCGTCGCGGTGACGTTACGGCGCTATCCCGACCTCGCCGTGCCGTTGCACAGCCGCTGGCGGCATTTTTCCGCGGGGGGCATCGAGCGGGCCGCGCTGATCGCGCCGGGCGCCGACCGGGCGGAGACGGCGCGCGCGCGGCTCGATCTCGCGATCGTGTCGGTGCTGCTCGATGCCGGCGCCGGGTCCCGCTGGGTCTATCGCGAGGCCGCGACCGGGCTGGCGCTGGGGCGTTCCGAGGGGCTGGCGGTCGCCAGCCTGCAGGCGATGCGGGCCGGGCTGTTCTCCGCCGACCCGGCCCGGCCGTGGCGCGCCGATGCCGCCGCGCTCGCCGCGCTCCCGGCCGACCGGCTCGGCCATGCCTTGCAGCACGGCCCGGACAATCCGCTCGCCGGGCTGGAGGGCAGGGCGTTGCTGCTGCGCCGCCTCGGCGAGGTCGCCGCCGCGCGCCCCGACATCTTCGGCTCGCCGGCCCGGCTCGGGCATCTCCATGATTTCTGGCATTCGCGCGGCGCCGATCTGCCGGCCCCCGATATGCTGGCTCTGGTATTGCGGGCCCTCGGGCCGATCTGGCCGGGCCGGCTGAGCCTCGATGGCGTCCCGCTCGGCGATTGCGGCCGTCACGGCGCGGTCCCGGGCGACGGCATCGTGCCGTTTCACAAGCTCAGCCAATGGCTGGTCTATTCGCTGATCGAGCCATTGGCGGATGCTGGGTTCCGCGTCACCGATCTCGACGCGCTGACCGGCCTCGCCGAATACCGCAACGGCGGGCTGTTCATCGATTGCGGCGCCATTGTCGCACGCAACGATGATCTGCTGCGCCGCCCGCTCGATCCGTTCGAGGAGGCCGTCGTCGAGTGGCGGGCGCTTACCGTCGCGCTGCTCGATCGTCTGGCCGAGCGGGTGCGCGACCGCCTCGGCCGCAATGCCGCCGAATTTCCGCTCGCCAAGGTGCTCGAAGGCGGCAGCTGGGCCGCCGGGCGCGAGATCGCCGCCGAGAAGCGGCCCGGCGGCGGCCCGCCACTGACGATCGCCAGCGACGGAACCCTGTTCTGAGGAGAGAGGCGATGCCCGGGGTCGTGACGATCGTCGATCACCCGCTGGTGCGGCACAAGCTATCCTTGATGCGCGCGCGCGACACCAGCACCTCGAAATTCCGCCTGTTGATGCGCGAGATCAGCCTCTTGCTCGGCTACGAGGCGACGCGCGACCTGGCGCTCGAAGAGATCGACATCGACACACCGCTGGAGCGCGCCCGCGTGCCGGTGCTCGCCGGCAAGAAATTGTGTTTGGTCTCGATCCTGCGCGCCGGCAACGGCATCCTCGACGGCATGCTCGACCTCGTGCCGGCGGCGCGGGTCGGCCATATCGGGATCTATCGCGAGCCGGCCACCCTGCAGGCCATCGAATATTACCTGAAGCTGCCCGACGATCTGGCCGAGCGCAACGTCATCCTGCTCGACCCGATGCTGGCGACCGGCAATTCGGCGGTGGCGGCGATCTCGCGCCTGGTCGAATTGCGGGCGCGCTCGATCAAGTTCGTCTGCCTGGTCGCGGCGCCCGAAGGCATCGCGAAATTGCACCGCGTCTTTCCCGAAGTGCCGATCCTGACCGCCGCGGTCGACCGCGTTCTCAACGACCACGGCTATATCCTGCCCGGGCTCGGCGATGCCGGCGACCGGCTGTTCGGCACCAGGTGATCAGCGGCGCAGCAGGACCTCGATCCGGCGGTTCTGCGCGCGCCCTTCCGGATTGTCCGAGCCATCCGATTTGTGGTTCGGCCTCACTGGCCGGGTGCGGCCAAAACCCTGTTCGACGAAGCGCGGCCGGCGTTTGGGGGCGTGCGCTTCGAGCCAGGCGGCGACGGCGTGCGCGCGCTCTTTGGACAGCGTCAGGTTGTCCGCATCCGTGCCGACGGAGTCGGTATGCCCGGCGACCTCGACCTCGCGCGGCCGGGTTTTCGCGATCAACTCGGCGAGTTGCGCCAGCAGCGGATCGGCATTGGCGTCGAGCGTGTCGGGCGCCGAGCCGAACAGCGCGTCCGCCGGCAGCACGATGCGCAATCCGCGATAGGTCCTCTCGGCGTGCAGGGCGGCTTCGAGTTGCGGGACGCTGCGCGGGGCAGGGATTTTTGCCGGAACCGCGGGCGGGGGCGGGCGCGCCGGCGTCGCGGGGCCGGCGGCAGCGGGCGGGGCGGGAGCAGGTGGAGTGGGAGCAGGTGGGGTTGGAGCGGGCGACGCAGGAGCGGGTGGCGCCTGCGCTGTCGCTGCCTCGGCCGCCGACAGAAGCGAGCGGGCAATCGGCGCAACCGTCGCGCGCGAGCTTGCCGGCAGGGCAGCGTCGCTGTGCTCCACCGGGACCTTGAGGGTGAACACCGGCAGCGTGTCGTACGGGTTGTCGGTCGTGCCGGCGGTCCCCCGGTTGGTGATCAGCGTGAGCGCCCCGCTGGCATCGAGCGTTCGGCAATCGAAAATCAGATCGGCGTCGAGACGGTCGCCGGGGGGTACCACGAGCTCCCGGTTTTCGGCCGGGGCCTCGACCGGCGCCGCAACGCCGCGGTCGTCGGTCAGCACCAGGCTGCGATCCTGGTCCAGAACAATCGTCCGGTCGTTGCCGTTGGTCGCAAGCAGCGAGACAACGCAGGCAGTCGGGGTGGCCAGGATCCCTCGCACCCGCAGCCCCGCCCCGTCGGGATGGCTCGCGGCCGGCCCGCCGTTCGCCTCGGCCCGCCCGTCCGCCGGCAACGTGGTGCTGAACGCCGGCGCGTCGTCGTACGGGTTGTCGGGCGTGCCGATGCCCTGATTGATCGACAGGGTGAGCTCGCGTGCCGCCGACGCGAGCGGGCCGATGAACACCAGATCGGCGGTCATCTGCGCCTGCGCCGGGATCCGCAGCTGCGGGTTTTCGGCCGGCGGGTTGAGATGGTAGACGCCGTGCGCCCCGTCATCGAGCACAAAGCTGCGCGCGCGATCGAGGCGGATCTGACGCTCGCCCGGATTGGCGATCGTCGCCGACAGGACGATCGAGTCGTCACGAAAGTCGATCGTCTGCAACACGATCGAGACGCCGTCGGGGTGGACCAGCCGGCGCTCGATCGGCACCGGCTTGGCGAGCGCCGTTCCGGACGCTGCGGCAACGATCAGGCAGGCGATTGCGCCTCGGAGCAAGGCAGGAAAACGGGGCATTGCATGCTGCGCTGTGGCGGTCGCGGCAGCGCTGACATAGCACGTTTGCCGGCGCTGGCAACGCCGGGCATGCGCCGTCGCGGCCTCAGTGTGGCGGCGGGTTCCGGCGCAGCCAGGCCGCTCGCCGCGCGCGTGCGATCGCAACGAATTTGCTGCGCTGCTCCGGCGACAAGACCGACAGGAACGCGAGGGTCTGGGTGGTCGCTTCGCGCTGAAATTCCTGCCGCTTTTGCGCGGCTTCGTCGAACAGCCGCATGACTTGCCCGACATCCGCCTGGGGCTTCGCGATCTCCTGCCAAACAGCGCCGATCAACGGCGCGATCTGTTCATGCATCTTCTCGGTGCGCAGGCGCATCGCGGCGACATACCGATCGAAACTGGTCCGCTGCTGGGGATCGAGATCGAGCCCGGCCGCCATTTGCTGAAAGCGCTGCTCCGGGCCCGGCCACCCCGCCGGCGCATGCAGGCGGGTCCACACGGCACCGGCGATGAAGCAGAAATTGAGCGCCGCCGAGACCACAAGCAGCGCAACCAGTATCCGCCGGCGCGGCCGGCCGGTCCGCCCGGTCGTGGCGGCCGTCGCCGTGCTCACGTCTGCGCGCCCTCGGTCAGGCCGCTCATGAAGGTCGAGGGTTCGAGCAATTCGTGCAGAAAGCCGTCATTACCGGCCTGGCTCGTCTGAGCGACGGAGAGCGAAGTATTCATGCCCAACGTGAAACCCAGCCAGCCCGCTACCGCCACCGCGGCAACCAGGCTGCTCCAGCCGGCCATGCCGTGCAGTCGCTCTCTGCCCGGACGGCTCGGCGCGAACGGGATGACCTGGCCCGGCAGCTTCTCGCTGCGCCCGACCAGCGCCACGGCGCGCACAACGACGGCTTCGGGCACGGTTTCCAGCCGCTCGGCCGTGTCGGCGAGGGCGCGCGCCGCCGCGACATCGCCAGCCGCGACCGGATCGCCGGCAAGCCATTCGGCGACGCGCTCGCGATCGTCGGGATCGAGATGCCCGTCCGCAAAACCGGCAAGGTCGAGAATGCGCTCGGCTTCGTCCGCGACCATATCCACCGTGCGGCTGCGCCGCCACAGCGCCCGGTCGGGCGAACCCGCCGGCTGTCGGTCGATACCGTTGCCTCGCATCACCGCATTCTCCTCATGCCCTGTTCTACGACGGCAGCAGCGACAATATCCCCGCAACTTATAGGTTACCAACCCTATCCCAAATCGGCCTTGAAGTGTGCGCGCAGCTTGACCATCGCCTTGTGATGCGCGCTGCGCACCGTTTGCGGGTCGATGCCGAGCATCCGTGCGATCTCTGCCACATCCATTTCCCGGTCGTACAGCATCGCCAGGATCTCGCGCTGCCGCGGCGACAGCAATGCTTCCGGCAATTTGAGCTTGCGGACCGGCTCGACCGGGTTGACCGCCAGCTGCGCTTCGGGCACCAGATCGATCGGCACCGAATCCATCCGGCGCCGCCGCAGCGCGTCGCGCGCGGTGCTGCGGGCGACGATCGTCAGCCAGGTTGACAGCGCCGCGCGCGCCGGGTCATAGGTGCGCAACAAACGGAAATTGTCCTTGCACAGCCGGACGAAGACTTCCTGCGTCAGGTCCTCGATATCGCCGTGCGTCGGCGCGAGGCCGCGCACCGCGGCGACGATCAGCCCGCCATAGCGGCGAACAAAACCCTGCCAGGCCGCGCTGTCGCCGTTCAGCAGCGCGTGCGAGACGGCATCCTGGGCCAATCAGGCGCCTCGATCAGGACAGGGCGGCGAAGAAATCATTGCCCTTGTCGTCGACCACGATGAAGGCGGGGAAATCGACGACCTCGATTCGCCAGATCGCTTCCATGCCGAACTCCGGATATTCGAGGAGTTCGACATGCTTGATGCAATCCTGCGCGAGGCGCGCGGCCGGCCCGCCGACCGAGCCGAGGTAGAAGCCGCCGTATTTCTTGCACGCATCGCGCACTTCGGCGCCGCGATTGCCCTTGGCGAGCGTGATGAAGCCGCCGCCGGCCGCCATGAACGGCCCGACATAGCTGTCCATCCTGCCCGCCGTGGTCGGTCCGAACGAACCCGACGCATATCCCTCCGGCGTCTTCGCCGGGCCGGCATAGTAGATCGCATGGTCCTTGACGTATTGCGGCAGGCCCTCGCCGCGATCGAGCCGCTCCTGGAGCTTGGCGTGGGCGATGTCGCGCGCCACGATCAGCGTGCCGTTGAGGCTGAGCCGCGTCTTGACCGGGTACTGCGCCAAGGTGCGGCGGATCTCGTCCATCGGCCGCGCGAGATCGATGCGCACGACCTCGCCGCCGAGCGTCTTCTCGTCGATATCCGGCAGGAAACGCGCCGGGTTGCTCTCGAGCTCTTCGAGAAAGACGCCCTCGGCGGTGATCTTGCCGAGGATCTGGCGGTCGGCCGAGCACGATACGCCGATGCCGATCGGCAGAGAGGCGCCGTGCCGCGGCAGCCGGATCACCCGCACGTCATGGCAGAAATATTTTCCGCCGAATTGCGCTCCGATCCCGAGGTTGCGGGTCAATTCGAGCACTTCGGCCTCGAAATCGCGGTCGCGGTAGGCCTGGCCGTATTTGTTGCCAGCGGTGGGCAGCGTGTCGAGATAGCGGCAGCTCGCCAGCTTGACGGTTTTCAAATTCATCTCGGCCGAGGTGCCGCCGATGACGATCGCCAGGTGATAGGGCGGGCAGGCCGAGGTGCCGAGGGTGCGGATTTTCTCGTCGAGGAATTTCAGGAGCGATTTCGGGTTCAAGACCGCCTTGGTCTGCTGAAAGAGAAAACTCTTGTTGGCCGAGCCGCCGCCCTTGGCGATGAACAGGAAATGGTACTCCTCGCCCGGCTCGGCATAGAGGTCGATCTGCGCCGGCAGGTTGTCGCCAGTGTTGACCTCGTCGTACATCGACAACGGCGCGACCTGGCTGTAGCGCAGATTGGTCTCGGCATAGGTGCGCCTTATGCCCTCCGACAGCGCGGCCGCGTCGTCGGCGCCGGTCCACACGCGCTCGCCCTTCTTGCCCATGACGATCGCGGTGCCGGTGTCCTGGCACATCGGCAACACCTTGCCGGCGGCGATATTGGCGTTCTTCAACAGGTCGAACGCGACGAACTTGTCGTTGGCCGAGGCTTGCGCATCGTCGAGGATCGCGCGCAGCTGCGCGAGATGGCCGGGGCGCAACAGATGCGCGCAATCGACAAAGGCCTGGCGGGCGAGCAGGGTCAGCGCCTCGGGCATCACCCGGACGACACGCTCGCCATCGAATTCGGCGAGCGCCACATGATCGCCGGTGAGCTTCTTGTAGGGCGCATCGTCCTCGCCCAGCGCAAACAGCTCGTGAAACGCGGCCTCGCTCATACCGGACTCCCCAACGGATCAGGGGCGCAGGATCGTCCTTTGTCGCTGCGGGTCAAGTTTTCCCAAGCTGTTGTCATTCCGGGGCGCCGCGCAGCGGCGAACCCGGAATCCAGGAACATCGGCCTGTGTTCATGGATTGCGGGTTTCGCCCTTTGGGCGGCCCCGGAATGACATTTGTCGGCTACACCCCGAAGATCGCGCCGCGGACGTTGACCTGCTCGCCCTCGGTCGTGCCGGTCTCGGCCTCTCCGGTCGGCCCGACCGCTTCCCGGACGCTGAACGGGGTGTCGCGGATCTCCCAATATTTGCCCTGGCCCCAGATGCCGACCCCGCCGCCCAAACCGTCCTCGTAGTAGCCGTCGTGCAACTCGACGATAGTCCAGCCTGACGCGCGCAGCGCCGCCATCGCCGGCGCGTCGCCGACGCAGAAGAAATCGGTTTTGCCCGCCGCATCCGGCAAACGCGGCGGCGTAGCGCGGCTCAGCTTCACCGCAAGGTTGGGCGCCTCGGGCCGCGCGCCGCCGCTGCGGACGATGAACATCATGCCGATTGCCCCAGAAACCGCGCGACATGCTCGACAAAGGCGTGCGGCTGCTCCAGCTCGGGATGGTGCCCGGCCGCCTCGATCGCGGCGAACCGCGCTCCCGGTATCAGCCTGGCGTAGGCGCGGCCGTAATCCGGCGAGACGATGCGGTCGCTGGCGCCCCACAGCACCAGGCTCGGGACGGCGATGCGGCGCAGCCAGTGCTTCAATTGCGGGTTGTACATGTGCGGGCGCCAGGCATAGAGGCACAGCGCATCCCAGTTGCGGGCGAGCGCAATTATCTCTTCGTCGCTCATCGCCTCGTCGCCCGTCGCTTGGTTGATCGTCGCCTGCCAGCCGAGGCCATAGACCCCGGCAGGCCGTTGCGCCGGATCATGCCAGGCCAGGCGATCGAGTTCGCCCGGCGCGGTATTGAAGAAATGGACGATGTCGCGCTCCTCGCGCCCGCCCAGTTTGACGCCCACCGGATCGACGAGGACCAGCCGGTCGAGCTTCGCCGAGCCGCTGACCGCGACCTCGGCGGCGATCCACCCGCCGAACGAAAACCCGATCAGCGCGAGCTTGCCCGGGAGCGCGTCGAGCACTTCGAGGTAGAGGTGGACGAGGTCGTACATCGTGTCGAAATCCTCTGGCCGCGGCGAGTTGCCAAAGCCGGGATGCGACGGCGCGATGATGTCGCCGTGCTCGGCGAGGAGGTCGAGAAACGCCGCTTTCGGGTTGACCGGGTTGACGCCGTGGACGAGGAGGATGCTTCGCCCCCCACGGCGCCCGTTGCCGCGGCGCAACACTTCCAGATCGACATCGCCGGCTCGCAATCTCATCGAACGAACCTCAGCGTCATTCCCGCGAAAGCGGGAATCCAGGGGCAAACGACACGTCGCCCGCCCTGGACCCCCGTATTGTCACCACACACAAATTCTCGTCATCCTGAGGAGCACCCCGGAGGGGGGCGTCTCGAAGGACGCAATCCGCCAGTGCTGTTAAGGTTGAAATGTGTGCATGCCCTAAGCAGAGATTCGCTTGGTTGGGCCGCGGTTGATCGGCACGACCACCCCTCACCCTGCCCTCTCCCCGCAAGCGGGGCGAGGGCAGGGTGAGGGGCTGATTGCCGCCCGCACCGCCATTCGTGTCACAATCAACAAATCCTTGCTTAGCGCATTCGCGGGGGTGACGAAGTGATGGGTTGGCCGGTCACGATGCCGCTGCAGCGGCGGCGCGCCGCGCCTGCCAGGCGGTCTCGTCCTCGTCGATCGGCGGCAAGTCCTGCAATTGCGGCAGGACTTCCCGGGCGGCGAGGGTGAAGCTCTTTTCCGCCTCGGCGTGGGTCACCAGCCCCTGCCGGGTCATCATGATGATGTGGCGGATGCCGCCGACGCGGCGGCGGAATTCCTTGATCTGGCGAGCCACGGTGTCGGGGTTGCCGGCGAACATCTGGCCCTGCCCGATCAGCACCTCGGCATCGAGGTTGGTCGGACGCGGGCGCCGCGACACGCCTGCGCGCCATGCCTGAGGCGCCATCTCGGGGGCGACCGCGCCGGGCTGGAAGCGGGCGAATTGCGGCGCGCTCTTGATGCTGACCGTCAGGAACCAGGCGATTTTCTGGCCGATGCGCAGGCCTTCCTCGTCGGTGTCGCCGACATAGCAGAACGCCATGTAGGAGAACCGGTCCTCGCCGGGTGGGGCCAGCGCGGCCGCGGCGCGCGCCTCTTTGTAGGCATCGAACGCCTGCCTTGTGCGGTCATAGCCGCCGAACAACAGCGTATTGACGATATTGCGCCGGCCCAGTTCGGCGCAGGTCGGCAGATCTGACGTCGCCGCCCAGAATTCGGGGCGCGGCTCCTGGTAGGGGCGCGGCCAGATGTTGACATGGGGATGGATGAAGAACTTGCCCTCCCAGCTGAACGGCCCGTCGCGCGTCACGAGCGCCTTCTCTATCAGGTCGATCGCCTCCCATTCGCGCTCGCGGATGCGCGTCGGGTTGGCGTCGCCCGAAACCATCTCGGTGGCGCCCGATTTGACAAAGCCGATCTCCAGCCGGCCCTTCGACAACACATCGATCGTCGCGTATTCCTCGGCGACCCGGACCGGGTCGGGGCGCACGGTGATCAGCGTGCCGAGCGAGAGGATGCGCACATTCTTCGTCAGCCGCGCGACGATGCCGGTGATCACCGGGCTCGCCGCCCACAGATTGTTGATCCCGGAATGGTGCTCGTTGGTGACGATATGGAGCCCCAAATCGTCGCACAGCCGGTATTCGTCGAAGATCTCGTCGTAGAGCCGGGCGGCGATCTTCGGGTCGCAATACTGGTTGGGCAGGCTCGCCCGCACCGATTGGGCCTCGTCGAGCACCTCGGCGGGGACGAACGGGTAGGGGTTCTCGCAATGGTTCCACAGACTCCATGCCGCTACCCTCCAGCTGTCAACGAGCCTGTCGTTACCGCTTGCGGAAGCTGTCGAGGGTGACGACGTCGGCCGTTGGCTTGTCCGCGGGCTTGGACGGCGTTTCGACCGGCGCCGGCACATTGTCGAGCTTGGTTGGGCCAGGTTTGGCCGCGTTCCCCTCCGGGACGGCGAATTCGAGCGCGAAATTGACCGACGGATCGGCGAAGCTGCGCACCGCCGCAAACGGGATCACCAGGCGTTCGGGCTGTTTCTGAAAGGTAAGCGTGACGGAAAAGCTGGCCTCGGCAACCTCGAGATCCCAGAACTGATGCTGCAACACGATGGTCATCTCTTCCGGGTATCTGGCGCGTAGATGATCGGGGATGGCGACCCCGGGCATCCCGGTGGCGAAGCCGATATAGAAATGGTGGGCGCTCTTCAGCCCTTCGCGCATGGCCCGCTTGAGCGCGTCGCGCACCACGCCGCGCAGCGCGCCTTCGACCATCTTCTCGTAATGGAACAAATCCTGCGCCATCGCCCCTCGCCCGCCATCGCCTCTTGGCCGCAGCGACCCTCCCGCAAAGGTAAGTGAGGGGCTTCTGTTGCCCGGTGCCCCTCGGACCGCGAGTTGATTGCTAGCTTCACCCGGTTAGGGGTTAGGCCGCAAGCGCCTCTGTTGCGAAGTTATCGTTCGCAGCTAGGTTTGTGACCCGATAACGGTGGTATCATGCCGAGCGACGGTTTTACCTTTACCACGCGCGTCGAGCCTGTTTCGCCCCCATGAGCCGCCGGCCATGATCGATTCGCCTGAGCAAGTCGGCGGCCGGCGGGAATTGGTGGAGGCGCCGGGTACCGCCCCCGGGTCCGCAACGCTTATTCCGTAAGCCGTGTATCGCCATAGTCGGTTGCCCGACACGGGAGATATAGGGTGGCGCCGCGAGAAACGCAATCGGGTGCGCCCTTCGAGACAGAAGCTTCGCGGCTTCCTCAGGATGACGTAAGGTGGAAAGACCTCATTCTTCGTCGTGCTGGGAGCGCCCACAGGGCGCGTCTCGAAGCACGCAGGGTGCGAATGCAGCGATGCCGCTGACCCCGGAACAGGAGCAGGAAATCGCCGCCGAGCGCGGCGAAACGCGGCCGACGCGGCGTGCCACCGTGCCGGCGCTCGAAGAAATCCTCTACCAGCCGTTGCCGGTGCTCGACCACGGCTTTGTCCGGGTCGTCAACTACATGGGCGATGACGGCGCGATCGTCCAGGCGGCGCGCGTCTCCTATGGGCGGGGCACCAGGCGGGTCAGCGAAGACCGCGGCCTCATCAACTATCTGATGCGCCATCGCCATACCACCCCGTTCGAGATGTGCGAGATCAAGTACCACGTAAAATTGCCGATCTTCGTCGCCCGGCAGTGGATCCGCCACCGCACCGCCAACGTCAATGAATACTCGGCGCGCTACTCGATCCTCGACAACGAGTTCTACATCCCGGCGCCGCAGCATCTGGCGGCGCAGGCGTCGGTCAACCGCCAGGGCCGCGGCGACGTCATCGAAGGCGAGGCGGCGCGGCGCGTCCTCGACCTGTTGCGCGCCGATGCCGAGCGCGCCTACGCCGGCTATGCCGAGATGCTGAACGAGGACACCTCCGGCGCGCCGCGCGATCCGACCTGGCCCGGCCTCGCGCGCGAATTGGCGCGGATGAACCTGTCTCTCAACTTTTATACCCAATGGTATTGGAAAACCGACCTGCACAACCTCTTGCATTTCCTCAGCCTGCGCGCCGACCCGCACGCCCAATACGAAATCCGCGCCTACGCTGAGACGATGCTTCAGACAGTACAACGCTGGATACCAATGGTTTATAACGCGTTCTTCGAATATCACATGAATGCAGTGCTGATCTCGGCGACCGGCCTCGCCGTGATCCGCCGCCTGCTCGCCGGCGAGCCGGTAGACCAGGCGTCGAGCGGCCTCAGCCCGCGTGAATGGCGCGAGCTGATGGCCGTGCTGGGGCGATGAGCGTCGCTCACCCCCTCCCGCGGGCTTGACCCGCGGGTCCACGTCTTGTCTGCCGTGCGTCAACCAAGACGTGGATGCCCGGATCAAGTCTCGACGGCGGGCGCAAGCTTCTCTTGATAATTCAAATGCCAATATTATCTATGACCGGACCAGGCAATCGAATACCGGCGGACTTGAATAATACCTTTCCCTGCTCGCCCGCTGAAATTCCCTGCTCGGCCGGTAAGAACTCCCTGCTCCCGAACGGCGAAATCCCTGCAAATTCCCCTTAACATATTGGAATTATTCACATTTCATAAAAAGATGGGGTGATTTTCCCTGCCGGCAGGGAATTTACCCCGAGGCCCTTGCCGTGCCCGCCGCACCGGCCGGAGGCACCGGCGGCGCGCGCTATCGGGCGAGGGCGCAGGAGTGGTCCTGCAATTCCTCGCCGCCGGCGCGGTCGCCCGTCGCCGGGTTGCGCTCGTCGTCGAGCAGGATGAAGCCGGGCCGGCCGCCGGCGAATTCGGCAGCGGCGACGACCAGCGTCTGCCGGCCCATGGCTGCCCGCGCCCCCGGTTTGCCGTCCGCCAACAGCTTGAACGGGTCGGCGTTGCCCAGATCGTCGCCGAGAACCCGCATCGCCCAATAGCGGTGGCCGGCGAGCGGCTCCGGCAACGGCGCCCAATGCGCGCCGAGCGCAGGCGCCGCTCGCCGCAAGGCGTCGCGGACATCCGGGCGCAGGCAATCGATGTGGATATGCAACTGGTTCTGCGAGCGGGCGAACGGCGAATTGACGGCGAGGCTGATGGCGTCGCGCGGCAGCGACCGGCCGGCGGCCCGCTCGGTATAGGCGCGCTCGCGCCAGGCGGCGGCGAAATAGTTCGCCGTTCCGGGCTGCAGCAATCGCGGGTCCTCGATGCCGGTCACCCGGGCGGTCGGGATCACCAGATATTGCGTCGCCCCGGTGAGGTCCTTGAGCAGCACATAGCCGGCGGCGGCGCCCTCGTGCAGATCGACCAGAGCGCAGGGCGCGGGCGAACCATGCTGCTCCTCGTTGGGCACGCATAGGCCGTGCACGATCTTCCACAGCGCGTCGGGATCGGCGTGCGACGCCGGCGCGGCCGCGATGACGATCAGCGCCGCCGCGAGCAGCAACAGCCGCACGGTGCCGAGCCCAATGATCACCGGCATGTCCGAGCTATTCGATCACGATCCTGGGCCCCGCCCGCCGGGCCGGGGTTTCGCCCGAGACCTTCTCCCACACCCGCGCGGCGATGTCGCGGAAGGTGTGGGCATAAGGCGAATCGGGTTGCGATACGGTGATCGGGCGGCCTTCGTCCGAGGTCTCGCGGATCGCCATATCGAGCGGCACCTCGCCGAGAAAATCGGTGCCGAGCCGCTCGGCTTCGCGGCGCGCCCCGCCATGGCTGAAGATGTCGCTGCGGTGCCCACAATGCGGGCACAGGAAATAGCTCATGTTCTCGATGATCCCGAGCACCGGCACATCGACTTTCTGGAACATGGCGAGGCCCTTGCGCGCGTCGATGAGGGCGATGTCCTGCGGGGTCGAGACGATGACCGCGCCGGCCAGCGCGACCTGCTGCGCCATCGTCAATTGCGCGTCGCCGGTGCCGGGCGGCATGTCGACGATCATGATGTCGAGTTCGCCCCAGGCAACGTCGCGCAGCATCTGCTGCAAGGCGCCCATCACCATCGGCCCGCGCCAGATCATCGGCGTGTCCTCGGGCACGAGAAACCCGATCGACATGCATTTGATGCCGTAATTTTCCATCGGCCGCAGGATCTTGCCGTCGGCCGAGGTCGGCCGCCCGGAGATCCCGAGCATGCGCGGCATCGAGGGGCCGTAGATGTCGGCATCGAGCACCCCGACCGCGAGCCCGTTCGCCTTCATCGCCAATGCCAGGTTGGCGGCGACCGTCGATTTGCCGACGCCGCCCTTGCCGGAGGCGACCGCGACGATCGCGCGAACGCCGGGGGCAAGCGCGCTCTTGCCGCCAGCTTCCGGCCGCACCGCCGCTTGTTGTGCCGGCGCCCGGGGTCGTCCCTCGGGCGGCTTCGCCTCGGCGGTCAAGACCGCAGTGACCGACAGCACCCCCGGCACGGCCTCGACCGCAGCTTCGGCCGCCTTGCGCAGCGGTTCGAGGCGCGCGCCGCGTTCGGGCTCGACCTCGATCGCGAAGCCGACATTGCCGTCGCGCACGACGACGCCCGATATCATCCCGAGCGAGACGATGTCGCCGCCTTTGTCGGGATCGCGCACCTTGGCCAGCGCGTCGAGGATCTGTCTCTCGGTAACGGCCATATGCTATTCCCGCGCGACGGGGCACAACTGAGCGCATTTAGGCGCGGCGCCGGCACTTGACAACACCCGCCCGGCGCGCCCTCAATCGCGCTGACGTTCGGCGCCGGAACTCGCGCGGCCCATCGGCGGCGGCAGCGCGGTCCGAGCAGCGCCGCGGAAAGGGTCAAGTCGATGATCTGGCACAGTGAGGGCGGTGGTCCGTGGGGCACCGGGCCTCGCGGGGGTGGCGGTGGCGGCGGCGGTCCTTGGGGTGGTGGCGGCGGCGGGCGCGGCAATGGCCCGAGCGGTCCGCGCGGCCCGATGCCGCCCAACCTCGAAGAAATCCTGCGGCGCACTCAGGACCGCTTCCGCCATGCCCTTCCCGGCGGCTTCGGCACCGGCGCCGGCGTTGGGGTCGTCGTCCTCGCGATCGTCGTGCTGTGGCTGGCGAGCGGCTTTTACCGGGTGCTGCCCGACGAGGTCGGCGTGGTGCAGCGCTTCGGCGCCTACAACCGCATCACCCAGCCCGGCCTCAACTACCACCTGCCGACGCCGATCGAGAGCGTTTCGACCCCCAAGGTCACGCGGGTCACCCGCACCGAAATCGGCTTCCGCAGCGAGGAGAATGCGACCGGCCAGCCGACGGAAGGCAACCAGCTGCCGCAAGAGTCGCTGATGCTGACCGGCGACGAGAACATCGTCGATGTCAACTGCACGGTTTTCTGGGTGATCAAGGACGCCAAAGCCTTTCTGTTCAACATCCGCGCGCCCGAGAAGACGGTCAAGGCGGCGGCCGAGAGCGCCCTGCGCGAGGTCATCGGCGAGCACCCGCTGGCGATGGAGCTGTCGGCCGGGCGCCAGCAGATCGAGAACGACACGGAAAAGCTGCTGCAGTTGCTGCTCGATTCCTACGGCGCCGGGGTCGAGGTCACGCAGGTCACCCTGCAGCGGGTCGATCCGCCAGGCCCGGTCATCGCCGCCTTCCGCGACGTCCAGGCGGCGCTCGCCGACCAGGCGCGGCTGAAGAACGAGGCCGAGTCGTATCGCAACGGCGTGGTCCCGAAGGCGCGCGGCCAAGCCACCAAGATCGTCCAGGGCGCCGAGGCCTATCGCCAGCAGGTCGTGGCCCAGGCGACCGGCGACGCCGCGCGCTTCGATTCGGTCTACAACGCCTTCAAGGTGGCGCAGGACGTGACCCGCGAGCGCCTCTTCATCGTGACCATGGAGAAGATCCTCGAGGGCAGCCGGAAGGTGATCATCGACAAAGCGGCGCAGGGTGCGAGCGGCGTCGTGCCGTACCTGCCGCTGCCGGGGCTCGCCGGCCCGGCGCCGTCGGCCGAGGCGCCCGCCGGATCCGCTGCACCGGCGGCCCAACCCTTCGCCGGTGCGTCGCGATGAGCCGGCGCTCCCTCGCCATCGTCGGCGTCGTGCTGATCGTCGCCGGCATTTTTGCGCTGAGCTCGCTGTTCATCGTCGGGCAGACGGAGCAGGCGCTGCTCCTGCAATTCGGCAGGCTTGTGCGCGTCATCAGCAAGCCCGGGCTCGAGGCCAAAATCCCGTTCGTGCAGAACGTCGTCTATTTCGACAAGCGCCTGCTCGATGTCGAGCCGCCCCCCGAGGAGGTCATCGCCTCGGACCAGAAGCGGCTGGTCGTCGATACCTACACCCGCTACCGCATCACCAACCCCCGGCTTTTCTACCAGACCGTCGGCAGCGAGGAAGCCGTACGCGAGCGCCTGATTGCGATGGTCAGCAGCAGCCTGCGGCAGGTCATCGGCAAGGTGCCGCTGTCGGACCTGCTGTCGGTGCGGCGCGCGTCGATCATGCACAAGATCCGCGATGAGGTCAGGAGCGCCGCCAAACCGTTCGGCATCGAGGTCGTCGATACCCGCATCCGCCGCGCCGATCTGCCGCAGCAGAACAGCGAGGCGATCTATGCGCGGATGAATTCCGAGCGCCAGCAGCAGGCCGCGCTCTATCGCGGCGAGGGCGCCCAGGCGGCGCAGACCGTGCGCGCCAACGCCGATCGCGAGGTCACGGTGATCCTGGCCGACGCCCAGCGCCAGGCGCAGGAATTGAGCGGTCAGGGCGATGCCGCGGCGACCGCGATCTATGCCAAAGCCTACGGCCAGGATGAGCAGTTCTTTGCCTTCTATCGCTCGCTGGAGGCCTATCGCAACGCCTTCAGCGGCAAGGACACCTCCTTCGTGCTGTCCCCTGAAGGCAATTTCTTCCGCTACTTCGAGGGTTGGCCGGCGTCGCCCGCGGCGGCGGGCTCGCCCCTCAAATCTTCGGGCATTCCGCCGGCGCCTGGACCGGCATCTGCCGCAGCGCCGGCCGGCGCTGCGGTCGCCGGAGCGCGCGCGCGGTGACCGCCGGAACGGCGATCCGGCGCGGCACCCTCCTTAGCGGGTAATGCGGGACCTATGCACCGGGCTCGCACTCGTTCTCGTTATCGAGGGCATCCTCTACGCGTTGTTCCCGGAAGGAATGAAGCACGTCGCCGCGCGCGCGATGAGGGTGCCGCCGCAGATCCTGCGCTCGGCCGGCTTGCTGACCGCCGCTATCGGTGTGGTGATCGTGTGGCTGCTGCGGCACTGATTGACACATCCGCGAAGGGGTCTGGCTTGCCGGCGGTTTCTCCCGTAAAATCGCGACGAGGCGCTTCGGTCGTCGTTGTCAGCCGGGTTGGATAGGCGCGGCCTCACCAGCCGGCGCGTCGCCCGCGCGGCATTGCCGGCCGGCGCGCGAGGGTTCGCCCGGGTCAATTTAATCGGCGCGATATCAGGCCTTTGCCGCAAGGAGTTCGAATAACGTGTCGTTGCTGTCATCGCGATTGCGGCGTTCGACCGTCATGGCGGCCGCCGCGTTGGTGCTCGTCATGCCCGCCGGCTGGCCCTCGGCGGCGGCGCACCCGGCGCCGGACGGGTTTGCCGACCTTGCCGCGAAGCTGCTGCCGTCGGTCGTCAACATCTCGACGACGCAGACCCTGAAGGCGGATCAGCAATCCGAGTCGTCCGCTCCGGAGCGCCCGGAGTTCCCGCCCGGCTCGCCGTTCGATGAGTTTTTCAAGAATTTCTTCGACCATCAGGGTCAGCACGGCGACCGCCCCGAGGCCCGGCCGCGCAAGACGACCTCGCTCGGCTCGGGTTTTGTGATCGACCCGGCCGGCTACATCGTCACCAACAATCACGTCATCGCCCATGCCGACCAGATCACCGTCATCCTGCACGACAACACCAATCTAAAGGCCGAGCGTGGTCGGCCGCGACACAAAGACCGATGTCGCCGTGCTGAAGGTGAAGACCGACAAACCGCTCGTCGCCGCGAGCTGGGGCGACAGCGGCAAGGCGCGGGTCGGCGACTGGGTGCTGGCGATCGGCAACCCATTCGGCCTCGGCGGCAGCGTCACTGCCGGCATTCTCTCGGCGCGTCAGCGCGACATCAATTCGGGCCCCTACGACGATTTTCTGCAGACCGACGCCGCGATCAACCGGGGCAACTCGGGCGGGCCGATGTTCAACATGGATGGCGAGGTCATCGGCATCAACACGGCGATCTATTCGCCCAACGGCGGCTCGATCGGTATCGGCTTTGCCATCCCGTCCAACCTTGCCAAGGCGGTCGTGGACCAGCTGATCCATGAGCCCGATCATATGATGCACCGCGGCTGGCTAGGGGTGCGCATCCAGGCGGTCACCGGGGGGATTGCCGAGAGCCTCGGGCTCGACAAGCCGCAGGGCGCGCTCGTCGCCAGCGTCAACAAAAACGGCCCGGCCGAGACCGGCGGCATTCAGCCCGGCGATGTGATCCTCAACTTTGACGGCAAGCCGGTTCCCGACATGCGTCATCTGCCGCGGCTCGTCGCCGAGGAGACGGTCGGCAAGACCGTGCCCGTGACGGTCTGGCGCAAGCGTCAGCAAACCACGCTTCAGGTCAAGCTCGGCAGGCTCGAGGAGACCGAGCAGGTGGCCGCCAAGGAGCCGGACAAGGCCAAGCCGCCGAAGGAGGACAGCAGCACGGTGACGACGCTCGGCCTTACCCTGTCGAATATCACCCCCGAGCTGAAGGAAAAGTTCTCGCTGGGCGATGACAAGGGGGTCGTCGTTGTCGACGTCGACAAAGGACAGCCCCGCGGCCGACAGGGGGATCAAAGCCGGCGACGTCGTCATGGAAGCCGCGCAGGAGGAGGTCAGCAGCACGAGCCAGGTTACCGGCAGGATCGACGACGCGAAGAAGGCCGGTCGCAGATCGATCCTGCTGCTCGTCGAGCGGCAGGGCGATCTGCGCTTCGTCGCGTTGCGCCTCGACCAAAGTTGAGGTTGGAGGGCCGCCGCTCACCCTCCAACGATCTCGTCGGCGCGGTAGCCTTGGGCGTAAAGCAGGGCCGTCAGATCGGCGTGGTCGATGCGCCAGCGCGCCACCGCGGCGACCGCCGGCTTGGCGCGGAAGGCGACACCGAGCCCGGCGGCCTCCAGCATTGGCAGGTCGTTGGCGCCGTCGCCGACGGCGAGCGTCGCCGATCGCGCCACAGCGCACTCCGCGGCCAGTGCCATCAGCGTGTCGCGTTTGGTCTCGCCGGTGACGATCGGTGCCTGGACCGTTCCGGCAATCCTTCCGTCGGCGACATCGAGCCGATTGGCAACGACCCGGTCGAACCCGAGCTCCGCGGCGATCCTGTCGGCGAAAACGGTAAACCCGCCCGAGACCAGGGCGGTTCGCACCCCGCCCGCCCGCGCGGTCGCGACCAATGCCCGCGCTCCCGGCATCAGCCGGATACGCGATGCGGCGTCGTCGAGCACCGCAGCGGGCAGGCCCTTCAGCAGCGCCACCCGATCGGCGAGCGCGCCGGCGAAGTCGAGTTCGCCGTTCATCGCCCGCCGGGTGATCTCGGCGACATGGGCGCGCCGCCCAATGAAATCGGCCAGCTCGTCGAGCATCTCGTTTTCGATGATTGTCGATTCGAGGTCGGCGACCAGCACGCGCTTGCGGCGGCCGGCCGGCCGCTGGACCAGCACGTCGATCGCGGCGCCGCCGATCGCCTGCCGGGCAGCGGTTGCGGCGGCTTGCCGATCGCTGCCGGCGAGGACGATGTCGCAGGCCGCGCCAGGGGCGAGCCACTCGGGCGCGCCGGCAACAGGCAGCGCTGCGGCAAGCGCGGCAACCAGGTCGGGCAGGATGCCTGCGGTGCCGGGGCCGGCGATCACTGTCATGACCAGGCTCACGATGCGGCCTCCTTTGCCGGCTCGGACGACGTGCCGAGATTGCTTCGTCGAAAAACTGCCCTGCCTCCGGTCATCCTGATCGCCGGGCCGACGGCGAGCGGCAAATCGGCGCTGGCGCTCGAATTGGCGGCGGCGTTCCGGGGCACGATCATCAACGCCGACAGCCTGCAGATCTATCGCGATCTGCGCATCCTGACAGCACGCCCCGATGAAGCGGCGTTGGTCCGTGCGCCGCACCGGCTTTACGGCTTTCTCGATGCCGCCGAGCGCGGGTCGGTCGGGCACTGGCGGGTGCTGGCGCTCTCCGAGATCGATGCCGCCCATACGGCCGGCCGCTTGCCGATCGTTGTCGGTGGCACCGGACTTTATCTGCGTGCGCTGCAATATGGTCTCGCATCGATCCCGCCAATCCCCGCCGCAATCTGCGGCGAGGCGGCGGAACTCCATGAAACGCTTGGCGGAGCCGCATTCCGCGAGCTTCTGAGAGCGCTCGACCCGGTCGCGGCAGCTCGCCTGTCGACGGGCGATCGCCAGCGCCTGATGCGCGCCTTCGCGGTGGTGCGCGCGACCGGGAGGCCGATCGGCGAGTGGCAGCTTGGCCCAGCGCCCGCCTCGCCCTACCGTTTCGCCTCGCTGCTGCTGATGCCGCCGCGCGAGGCGCTCTACACGACCTGCGATGCGCGTTTCCGCGCGATGATCGCGACGGGCGCGCTTGACGAGACGGCGGCGCTGGCAGCGCGCGGGCTCGACCCGGGATTGCCGGCGATGAAGGCGGTCGGCGTCCCCGAATTGCTGCGCCATCTGCGCGGCGCGATCGACCTCGATGACGCAGTCGCTCTGGCAACGCGCGCGACCAGACGCTACGCGAAACGCCAGATGACTTGGTTTCGCCACCAGATGGTCCCGGACCTCGTCCTCAGCGCGCAACTTTCGGGAAGTTTGTTGCAGTGCTCACGTCATTTTATATACGATTTTCTGTTGACCAGCCCGACATAGCTGAACTAGGGTGCCGCTCCCCGGACCGGCCATAGGCCGGACCGCCGGGCAGGATTTGCCCGCCATCCGGTTGAGGAGAGAGTCATGTCGGCCGAGCCGATCTGCGGAGCGGATATTGTCATCAAGGCGCTCGTCGATCAGGGCGTCGATGTCGTATTCGGCTATCCCGGCGGCGCGGTCCTGCCGATTTACAACTCGCTGTTCAAGCAGAACGCGCTGCGCCACATTTTGGTGCGCCAGGAGGGCGGCGCGGTCCACGCCGCCGAAGGCTATGCCCGCTCGACCGGGCGGGTCGGGGTGGTGCTGGTGACGAGCGGCCCGGGGGCGACCAACGCGGTGACCGGGCTGACCGACGCGCTGATGGATTCGGTGCCGATCGTCTGCCTGACCGGGCAGGTGCCGACCCACCTGATCGGCAACGACGCGTTCCAGGAAGCCGACACGACCGGCATCACCCGGCCGTGCACCAAGCACAATTATCTGGTCAAGGACGTCGCCGACCTGGCGCGCGTCATGCACGAGGCGTTTTACGTTGCCCGGAGCGGCCGGCCCGGGCCGGTGGTGGTCGATCTGCCCAAGGACATCCTGTTCGCCTCGGCGATCTATAGCGGGCCGGAGCAGGAGCGGCACAAGAGCTATCGCCCGCAGATGCAGGCCGACCCGGCGCGGGTCGCCGAAGCGGTGGCTCTGATCGCCGCATCAAAGCGGCCGCTGTTTTACGGCGGCGGCGGGCTCATCAATTCAGGCCTCGAAGCCTGCGCCCGGTTTACCGAGCTGGTGCGCCTCATTGATGCGCCGTGCACGCTGACCCTGATGGGGCTGGGGGCGCTCCCGGCGAGCGACCCGCATTTCCTCGGCATGGTCGGCATGCACGGCATGTACGAATCGAACATGGCGATGCACGGCTGCGATCTGTTGATCGCGATCGGATCGCGCTTCGACGACCGGGTGACCGGAAGGCTCAACGCCTTCTCGCCCGGCTCGAAAAAGATCCACATCGATATCGATCCGTCTTCGATCAACAAGAACGTCCGGATCGATGTGCCGCTGCTCGGCGATTGCGGCGAGGTGCTGGGCGCATTGCTGGCGCAATGGCGCAAGGCCGCACCACGCACGGATGGCGCGGTGCGCAAGGCCTGGTGGCGCCAGATCGACGCGTGGCGGGCGCGCGATTGCCTGCGCTACGACCGGGCGCGCCGCGACGTGATCAAGCCGCAATACGCGCTGGAGCGCCTCTATGCGTTGACCCAGGGGCGCGATCCGTACATCACCACCGAGGTCGGCCAGCATCAGATGTGGGCCGCCCAGTTCCTTCGGTTCGACAAGCCCTATCACTGGATGACGTCGGGCGGGCTCGGCACGATGGGCTATGGCCTGCCGGCCGCGGTTGGGGTGCAGGTCGCTCACCCGGACGCGCTGGTCATCGACGTCGCCGGCGAGGCCTCGATCCTGATGAACATCCAGGAGATGTCGACGATCGCGCAGTACCGCCTGCCGGTGAAGGCCTTCATCCTCAACAACCAATACATGGGCATGGTGCGGCAGTGGCAGGAGCTGCTGCACGGCGGGCGCTATTCCGAGAGCTACACCGCGGCGCTGCCGGATTTCGTCAAGCTCGCTGACGCGTTCGGCGCGGTCGGGAGGCGGGTCGAGCGGCCCGACGAGGTCGACGACGCGATCCGCGAGATGATCGACACACCGCGCGCCTTCATTCTCGATGTCGCGGTCGACCAGGCCGAGAACTGCTTCCCGATGATCCCCTCGGGCGCTGCCCACAACGAGATGCTGCTCGGCCCTGCCGACAAGGCGGAGCAGCCGGTCTCCGAAGAGGGTATGGTGCTGGTGTGACAATGCAGGCGGCGTCGGCGGTTCCTCCCCCGCGAAGCGGGGAGGGGAACCATGCGACGCATGGTGGAGGGGGCGTTCGCCGGCCCGCGATCCATTTCCGGGTGCTGCGGCGGCCCCCTCCGGCTTGCTTTGCTCGCCACCTCCCCCGTGATGCGGGGGAGGAACCAGCTAAGACAGCTATGCAGACCGACACCATCGAACGGCACACGATTGCGGTGCTGGTCGCCAACGAGCCGGGGATTCTCGCCCGCGTCGTTGGGCTGTTTTCCGGGCGCGGTTACAATATCGACAGCCTGACCGTCGCCGAGGTTGATCGCACGAACAGCCTGTCGCGGATTACGATTGTGACCTCGGGCACGCCTATGATCATTGAGCAGATCAAGGCCCAGCTGGCGCGCCTCGTGCCGGTGCACAAGGTGCACGATCTGACCGACGAGGGCCCGTCCGTCGAGCGCGAGATGGCGCTGATCAAGGTCGCCGGGAAGGGCGAATCTCGCATCGAATCGTTGCGCCTTGCCGACATCTTCCGGGCGCGGGTCGTCGATTCGACGACCGAGAGCTTTGTCTTCGAGATGACCGGGTCGAGCGAGAAGCTCAACGCCTTCATCGCGCTGATGGATCCCTTGGGCCTCGTTGAGGTGTCGCGCACCGGCACCGTCGCGATCGCCCGCGGCCCGGCGCGGTTTTGAAGCGGTCTCCCGGCAATGAAACGGACCGCCATGGCATTTCTTGTCGCCCCTTTGTGGGTACCTATTATCATCATATTAATGGGCGCTTTCTTTTCTCTACCCTTCGAGGCGGTCGCGTTCTTCAGTACCGTTTTCGTATATGGTGGAATGCTAGCGCTCGGTCTCCCCCTGTTTTTTATCCTTCGATGGTTTCGCATTACCGCTATCTGGGTAGCCCCTCTTTGCGGATTGCTGATCGGAGTTCTGACATGGCTGAGCTTCTTGGTGTGGTTTAGCGTGACGATAGGACGCCCGTCGCTTGCTTTCGTACGAGATATGGCGGAGTACCCAGCCAACTCGGCATTTCTCATCGTAGCAGGCGCGATCGGGGCCATAGTGGGTGCGATCCTGTGGTGGATTGCGCGCCCGGATCTATCTCGTGAGGTTCACGGAGGGAGTTAAGAAATGCGCGTATACTATGATCGCGATGCGGATGTGAACCTGGTCAAATCGAAGAAGGTCGCGGTCATCGGCTACGGCAGCCAGGGCCACGCCCACGCCAACAATTTGCGCGACAGCGGGGTGAAGGACGTCGTCGTCGCGCTGCGCCCGGGCTCGGCTTCGGCGCAGAAGGCGGAAGCCGCCGGCCTCAAGGTGATGACCGGGGCCGAGGCGGCGAAATGGGCCGACATCGTCATGGTGCTGGCGCCCGACGAATTGCAGGCGCAGCTCTACGCCAGCGACCTGCGCGCCAACATGCGCGAGGGCGCCGCGCTCGCCGTCGCGCATGGCCTCAGCATCCATTTCCGACTGATCGAGCCGCGCCCCGACCTCGATGTGTTCATGATCGCGCCGAAGGGGCCGGGACACACGGTGCGCTCGGAATATCTGCGCGGCGGCGGCGTGCCGTGCCTCGTCGCGGTCGAGCAGAACCCGTCGGGCAACGCGCTCGAGATCGCGCTCAGCTACGCCTCGGCGATCGGCGGCGGGCGCGCCGGGGTCATCGAAACGACGTTCCGCGAGGAATGCGAGACCGATTTGTTCGGCGAGCAGACGGTGCTGTGCGGCGGGTTGACCTCGCTGATCCTCGCCGGGTTCGAAACCCTGGTCGAGGCCGGCTACGCGCCGGAGATGGCCTATTTCGAGTGCTGTCACGAAGTGAAGCTGATCGTCGATCTGATCTATGAGGGCGGCATCGCCAACATGCGCTATTCGGTCTCCAACACCGCCGAATATGGCGACTACTCGCGCGGCCCCCGGGTCATCGACGAGCATGTCCGGGCCGAGATGAAGAAGATCCTCGGCGACATCCAATGCGGCCGCTTCGCCCGCGAATGGGTGCTCGAAAACACCGCCGGCCAGCCCAGCTTCAAGGCCTTGCGCCGGCGCGCCGCCGAGCACCCGATCGAGGAGGTCGGCGAGCGATTGCGCGCGATGATGCCGTGGATCAAGCAGAACGCGCTGGTCGACAAGAGCAAGAACTGAGCCGCCAGCACCGGTGCGGCCGCGCCCCTCACCCCAACCCTCTCCCCGCAGGACGGGGAGAGGGCGGGACCCGCGCGCTGTCATCAACCCTTCCCCGGTCGCCGGGGAGGGCAGGGTGGGGGCAAGGCGGGAGGGGGAGGGACCGATCCCGGCACAGGTGTCGCCATTGCGCGTCCTGCATGCTGCGGCCGAGCTGTTCCCGTGGGCCAAGACCGGGGGTCTCGGCGACGTTGTGGCGGGTCTGCCGCCGGCCTTGATCGCCTGCGGCGTCGATGCCCGCCTCGTACTGCCGGGTTTTGCCGGATTTGTCGATGCGTTCGAGCTGGGCCAGTCGCTGAGGCTGCCGACGCCCTTTGCGCTCGAGCGGGTGCGGGTCGCACGGGCAATGGTGCCGGGGAGAGGGGTCGCCGCCTACATCGTCGACCATCCGGCGTTTTATGACCGGCCCGGCAACCCCTACGCTGCGCCCGACGGCGGCGACTGGCCCGACAACCACCGCCGTTTTGCGCTTCTCGGCTGGGTCGCCGCGGCGCTCGCCCAGGGCGCCGACCCGAACTGGCGGCCCGACATCCTGCATTGCCATGATTGGCATGCCGGGCTTGCCCCGGCCTATATCAGGGTTGCCGGCAGCGCCGTGCCGAGCGTTTTCACGATCCACAACCTTGCCTATCAGGGCGTCTTCCCCGCCGCAGATTTCCCCGACCTGGCGTTGCCGCCGAGCTTTTTCGCGATCGACGGGATCGAGTTCTACGGCGGGCTGTCGTTCCTCAAGGCGGGGCTGTTCTATGCCGACCGGCTGACGACGGTCAGCCCGACCTATGCGCGCGAGATCCAGACCCCGGCTTTCGGCGTGGGTTTCGACGGGTTGTTGCGCGCCCGCGCCGATGTGCTGAGCGGCATCCTGAACGGCGTCGATCCAGCGATATGGTCGCCGGCAAACGACGCGTTGCTGCCGCTTCAATACGGCGTCGATAATATGGCAGCGGGAAAAGCGGCGGCGAAAGCGGCCTTGGAGCGCCGCTTCGGCTTGGCGGAGCAGCCGGCCGGCCTACTGTTGGGCGCGGTCACCCGGCTGACCCCGCAAAAGGGCTTCGACCTCCTCCTTGCTGCCTTGCCCGGGCTGATCGCTCTCGGCGGCCGTCTCGTGCTGCTCGGCAGCGGCGATGCCGATCTCGAAGCGGGCATCGGCGCGGCGGCAGGGGCTTATCCCGGACGGGTCGGGGTGGTCCTCGGCTATGACGAGGGGCTGTCGCATCTGATCATCGCGGGCAGCGACAGCATCATTATGCCGTCGCGCTTCGAGCCGTGCGGGCTGACCCAACTCTACGCGCTGCGCTACGGCACGCTGCCGCTGGTGCGCCGCACCGGAGGCCTCGCCGACACCGTCGTCGACGCCAACGCCGTGACCCTGGCCGACGGCAGCGCGACCGGCTTTGTCTTCGATGAGGCAACCCCCGAAGGCCTGCTTGGCGCAGCCCAGCGCGCGACCGCGCTCTACCGCGACCGGGCCAGCTGGCAGCGCACGATGCGCCAGGCAATGACCCGCGATTTCAGCTGGGAAGCCGCGGCGCGGCAGTATGTGGCGCTCTATCGAGAACTATCGTCAAGCGTCCGGCATGGTTAACTCACCCGTTGATCGCGCCTTGATCGCGTCAAGTGCCGAACAGACCGCTTCAACAAATTCTGCGCGGCTCGCTGCTTTCCGCAGCTCTGGGCATGAGGTGGGTCCGGTCGCCGTATCCGGCAAGTAGACCGGCTACCGATATATCTTCATCCAACGCCTCCCAATGGAGACCGCGGCTGCCTGTACGCTTCCTGCTCTCTGCGGCTCGCCCGCAGCAGGCGCGGGAACCAGGCGAGCGGGACACCGAGTGTGCGCCCGTCGGAAAGCTCCACCCACATGCGATCATCATCGAAGGTGGGCGCCCGTCGCCCTAACCGAAGAAGTTATTCCACGCCTTCTCGATGCGCTCACGATTGAGGGCGGCCTTCGTTTGAATAGAAAAGAACCGAAAGCCGCCACTCCGAAAGACGGCCGGCATTACCCGCCGCTATCCGCCCAAAATCGTCCCGACCGCGATGTCGATCTCGGTGGATTTGACCTTGGCGCCGTCGCCGAGCCTGAGGCGCGAGACTTCGATGAACCCGCCCTGGGCGTGGATGCGCAGGCCCTCGGGCCCGGCCGAGACGACCTCGCCGAGCTTCCTGCCGCGCACCGCGCCGAAGGTCGGCGCCATGATCTTCTTCGCGTCGAACAGATAGAGCTTCTGCTCGTCCTCGCCCTGCTTGAAGGTGGTCCAGGCACCCGGCGCCGGGTTGCAGCCCCGGACCAGATCGTAGACGAAGTCGATGTGCGCTCCCCAGCTGATGCGCAACTCGGCCGTGCGCACCCAGCCCTCATAGGTCGCCTCTTTCTCGTCCTGGGTCCATTCGGTGGCGCGGCCGGCGGTGACGAGGTCGGCGGCCTGCACCAGCGCCTCGACCCCCAATGGAAAGATCTTGTCGAAATAGAGCGAGGCGGCGGTGTCGTTGGGCCCGATCGCGCAGCGCTTCTGCAGGATGACCGGCCCTTCGTCGAGACCCGGAGTCGGGCGGAAGATGGTCAGCCCGGTCTCGCTGCGGCCGCGGATGATCGCCCAGGGGATCGATGCCGGCCCGCGATGCAATGGCAACAGCGAGGGGTGAAACTGGATCATTCCGCGCTTCGGGATGGCGCAGAATTCGGGCGGCGCGAAGAGCAGGACATAGGCCATGACCCCGATATCGGCGTCGAGCGCTTTCAGTGCCGCAAGCGCCTCCGGGTCGGAGTATTTCGCGAAGCGGTAGACCGGGATTTTCTTCTCCTCGGCCGCGGCGACCAGCGGGTCCGGGCGCGCGCCCGGCTTCTCCGGCGCCGCGAAGACGCCGGCAACCGTGTCGCCGCGCGCCACAAAGGCATCGAGCACGGCCTTGCCGAAAGCTTGCTGACCGACGATTACGATGCGCATGCCGCCCCCTTCACGTTCCGATGACGCCGGTTTCGACAATAATCGGGCCGGCAGAGTTCCACGCGGGCCGCCTGGCGGCAAGCCCGTCAATGACGCGGCAATCAGCCGGCAGCGGTGCCGCGGCCTTATTTCTTTGCCTCCAGCAGGTCGCGGATGCCGCGCAGCGCGAGCTCGTAGCCGGCGACGCCGAAACCGGCGACGACGCCCTGGCTGACGGCGGCGGTCTGCGAGGCCGGACCGCGCCGGATCGGGTTCGAGATGTGGACCTCGATCGTCGGAAACTTGACTTGCGAGATCGCCGCGACCAGCGCCGGGTAGCCGGTGCCGAACGCCGCCGGGTTGAAGATCGCAGCATCGACGCCGCGATCGGCCGCCTCGTAGATCTTGTTGACGATCTCGCCCTCGAGGTTGGAATGGAAGATCTCGACGTCGAGGCCGAGTTCCTTGGCATAACCGCGGATGCGCTCATCGTATTGCGGCAATGTCATCGGACCGAAGATCTCGGTCTGCACCTTTCCCCGCATATTCATGCCGGCGCCGTGAATGACCAGGATTCGTGCCATGACGCTCTCCTTGCGATAGCCGGCTGTGCGATAGCTGGCGAAAATTTTCGCGCCCAGGTTAAGGGAAGGATTCGAGCGATGACAAGCCGGGAACGCTCGCCGGCTCCCCGCATCTGCCGCGCAGCTTCCGGCGGCGCTGGTCTGCGCCCTTCTGGATCACGGTTGCGCCGATGGCCCACGCCTCGTCCTATGCTTGTGCACCTGCCATCAGACCGTTGAATTCGCGGGCCTCTAATGCGGGAGGTGCGCATGACAGATTGATGACGTTGCCGTATCTTTGTGCATTCGCATGCGAAGCGATCGTGGGATTTCGAGGAGTTCTCTGCAATGGCCGTGTCGATCCGCCAGATCCACCCGGTTTTCGTCGGCGAAGTCTCGGGGGTCGATCTGCGGGGTGCGCTGACGCGCGACGCGGTCGCCGCGATTGAGGCCGGCATGGACCGTTACGCCGTCCTCGTGTTCCACGATCAGAACATCACCGACGAGCAGCAGATCGCGCTTACCCGCAACTTTGGCGAGATCGAGAACTCGGCCGGCGGCAACATCACCCGGCCGCACCAGAAGCGGCTCGACCCGTTGATCAACGACGTCTCCAATCTCGGTCAGGACAACCGGCCGCTGGCCCGCGACGATCGTCGTCGGCTGTTCAACCTCGGCAATCAGCTGTGGCATTCCGACAGTTCGTTTCGCGCAGTGCCGGCGAAATACTCGCTGCTGTCGGGACGGGTCGTCGTCAGGAAGGGCGGCAATACCGAATTCGCCGACATGCGCGCCGCTTATGATGCGCTCGACGGCGAGACCAGCGAGATCGTCGAGGATCTGATCTGCGAGCATTCGCTGATCTATTCGCGCGGCCTCTTGGGCTTCACCGAATTATCGGCCGAGGAACGGGCGATGTTCGCCCCGGTCCGCCAGCGCCTCGTCCGCACCCATCCGGTCAGCCGGCGCCGGTCGCTTTATCTCGCTTCGCATGCCGGCGGAATCGTCGGTTGGCCGATGCCCGAGGCGCGCGCTTTCCTGCGCGATTTGACCGAGCACGCGACGCAGCCGCAATTCGTCTATGTCCACCAATGGCGGCAATACGATCTGGTGATCTGGGACAACCGCCAGACCATGCACCGGGTGCGCCGCTTCGACGAGCGAGAGGTCCGCGACATGCGGCGCACCACCGTTGCCGGCGATGCGCCGACCGTCGAGCAGGCCGCGGCGGCCTGAAGGATTGCGCTTGAGCCACCCTCATCCCCCCATCGCCAGCGCGATGGACCTCACCCGAAGGCGAAGCCCGAGAGCGGGTGAGGGGAGGGAGCCGCCGGTCGGGAGGTGGGCTTTGCATCGCGAGGGCGCGCGGTGAGGGGCGAGTCGTTCGCTCCGGTGCCCAACCGCGGCATGATCACGATTTCGATCATGTTGGCCAACATCATGCAGGGCATCGACAATACGATCCTCAACGTTGCCCTGCCGCACATCCAGGGCAGCCTGTCCGCCTCGCAGGACCAGATCGCCTGGGCGCTGACCTCGTATATCGTCTGCGCCGCGATCATGATGCCGCTGACCGGCTGGCTCGCCGGCCGGTTCGGCATCAAATATATCTTTCTGGCCTCGGTCATCTGCTTCACGATCGCCTCGGCGCTGTGCGGCATGGCCGAGAACCTTGGCGAGCTCGTCCTGTTTCGCGCCCTGCAGGGATTGGCCGGGGCCGGGCTCATCCCGCTGTCGCAGTCGACGCTGTTGCAGATCAACCCGCCGGAGCGCCATGGCCAGGCCATGGCGGTGTTTGGCATCGGCACGATCCTCGGGCCGATCATGGGGCCGGCGCTCGGCGGCTGGCTTACCGAGGATTACAGCTGGCGCTGGGTGTTCTACATCAACCTGCCGGTCGGGGTGATGTGCACGCTGGGCATTCTGGCTTTCATCCGCCAGACCCGCCACGTGCATCGCGAGGCGTTCGATTTCGTCGGGTTTCTGACCTTGAGCCTGGGGATCGGCGCGTTGCAGCTGATGCTCGATCGCGGCGAGTTGAAGGACTGGTTCCATTCCAGCGAAATCTGGATCGAGGCGGCAGTCGCCGGGCTCGGATTCTACCTGTTCGCGGTACACACGGCGACCACCGGCGAACGCTCGTTTCTCAACCGCGACCTGCTGAGAAGCCCGAATTTCCTGACCGGCACGGCGCTGATGTTCAGCGTCGGGCTGATCATGACCGGTACGCTCGCGCTGCTTCCGACGATGCTGCAACAGCTGATGAATTATCCGGCGTTGACGACCGGGCTGATCACGACGCCGCGCGGCTTCGGCGTGATGGTCGCGATGTTGCTGGTCGCCCGGCTGGTCGGTCGCGTCGACAACCGGCTGATCATCCTGGTCGGCTTTCTGTTGACCGCGGTGTCGATGTGGCAGATGAGCCAATTCTCGCTGCAGATGGGCATGGCGCCCGTCATCACCTCCGGGTTGCTGCAAGGTTTCGGCCTGGGCTGCACCTTCGTGCCGCTCAACATCATCGCCCTGTCGACCCTGCCGCGCCACATCATGACCCAGGGCACGGCGATCCGCAGCCTGATGCGCAATCTTGGCGGCAGCATCGGCATCAGCATCCTGGTCGCGGCCTTGGCCGAGAACACCCAGATCGTCCACGCGCGTCTGGTCGAGCCGCTGCGGCCGGACAACCCGCTCGTGCAGGGACCTTACCTGGCGCCGCCGTTCAGCCTCACGACGCCGGGCGGCATGGCGGCGCTCAACGCCGAGGTGACTCGGCAGGCCGCGATGGTCGCCTATATCGACGATTTCAAGCTGATGATGTTGATCGCGCTCGCTTCGCTGCCGCTGCTGCTCTTGCTGCACGAAGCACGCCGCAAGATTGTCCCGACCACTGCCGCCGCAACCGCGGCGGCTGACGATTAGCGCAGGTTCTATTCACCTCTCGCCAACGTCATCTGATCCAGGAATCACCGTCGGAGCGGTCAAGGGCTGAAGATGATCGGCGTGATGTTGAGCGTGCTGATGCAGGTGACCTATTATTCCGGCGACTGGGCTTTGGCTGCCGCGGTCGTTGTCGCCGTGACGATTGCGTTCTTCCCGCTTTTGTGACAATAAAATAGTGGGGAAGAGTAGGAGCGGGGGCATAGTGATGATGCCTTTCCGCCTGAGCCGCCGGGCCTTGCTCGCGGCGGCTCCGTTGCTGGCAGTCCCGCTGGGGGGCGGAACGGCGGCAGCGGCGGAAAGCGATTTTTACGATTTTCTCGCCGGAGTGCGCCGCGATGCGTATGCGCAACGCGTCCGGCTGGCGACGATCGATATCGCTTTCCGATATATCCAATACCTGCCGCACGTCATCGAGCTCGACCGCCGGCAGCCCGAGCGCAGGATGACCTTTGACGAATACCTCGCCAAAGTCGTCACCCAGCAGCGCCTTGACGACGCGCGGCGCCATCTGGTCGACAACTGGGGGCTGCTGCAGCAGGTGCAGCGGCGGTTCTACGTCCAGCCGCGCTTCATCGTCGCGCTGTGGGGGGTTGAAAGCGATTTCGGGCGCACGATGGGCAGCTATTTGGTGCCGGCGGCGCTCGCGACGCTGGCCTATGACGGGCGACGCGGCAGCCTGTTTCGCGCCGAACTGATTGCGGCTTTGAAGATCCTCGACCAGGGCGATATCCGCATCGACAACATGGTCGGCTCGTGGGCCGGGGCGATGGGCCAGTGTCAGTTCATGCCCTCGACGTTTCTGAGCTACGCGGTCGATTTCGACCGCAACGGCCGCCGCGATATCTGGAGCGACCGCGCCGACGTCTTGGGCTCGATCGCCAATTACATCTCCCACCTCGGCTGGCATGGCAACGAGGATTGGGGGCGCGAGGTGGTGTTGCCGCAAAATTTCGACACACGGCTTGCCGGGCTGGACAGTCGGCGCTCCATCATCGAATGGAACCGGCTCGGCGTGCGTCCGGTCGGCGCGGCGCCGTTTACCGGGCATGAGCCGTATGCCTCGCTCGTGCTGCCCGACGGCATTGGCGGCCCCGCGCTGCTCGTCTACGACAATTTCCGCACCATCAAGCGATGGAACAACTCCACCTATTTCGCCGTGGCGGTCGGCACCATCGCCGACAGCATCGGCCGCGGCTAGGTCGAACCGGCATCCCGATGGGTGCGAATTCACGGGCGCGGAGTTTGTCGCTGATCCTCGCGATCGGCTTTGTCCTGGCCGGCTGCGCCTCGGGACCGCGGTTCGGCGATAATCGCCATGGACGCTATAAGGTCGGCCAGCCGCATTACACCGTGGCCCCCTATCAGGTCGGTGGCGTCTGGTACTACCCGAAAGTCGACTACCACTACGATGAAACCGGCACCGCGTCGTGGTATGGCCCCGGCTTCGACCGGCAACCCACTGCGAACGGCGAGATCTACGACATGAACCAGTTGACTGCGGCGCACAAAACCTTGCCGCTGCCGAGCATCGTCGAGGTGACCAACCTCCAGAACGGGCGGGCGCTGCGCCTGAGGGTCAACGATCGCGGGCCGTTCGTCGGCGACCGGCTCATCGATGTGTCGCGCCGCTCCGCCCAGTTGCTCGGTTTCGAGACCGTCGGCACCGCGCCGGTGCGCGTCAGGGTCCTCAAGGACGCGAGCATCCAGGTGGCCGAAGCCGCGATGCACGGCAAACTCGCCCCGATTGCCGTCGCCCAGGCGGCGCCGGTCGTCCGCATGGCGCCGGCCGCCGCCGCGCCGCGCTTCGCGCCGCTTCCGGCAACGCAGGTCGCGGACGAGCCTCCCTCGCTGCAGGCGGAAGAGGTCGTTGCCGGGCCGATTCCGACGAAGGCCGAGCCGCCGGAAACAGCGCCGCCGCGCGAACCGGCGCCGGCATCGCGGCCCACCTTGGCTGCGGCCTCCCATCGCTTCTGGCTGCCGCTGATCGCGCCGGCGCACGCCGAAACCCTGCATGCGCGGTTCGCGCCGGCCCCGGCCCCGGCCCCGGCGCAGGACCGCGGCCGGATCTTCGTTCAGGCCGGCACGTTTGTCGTGCCGGCGAACGCGCGACGGGTGCGCGCCCGCATCGCCGCTCTGGGCAGAGCCGAAATCGTCCCGGCCAGGGTGCACGGTGCCGCTCTGTATCGGGTCAGACTTGGTCCCGTGGCGAGCGAAGCCGATGCACGGCGCTTGCTGCGCGAGGTGGCCGATCGCGGCTACCCCGGCGCGCGCGTGGTCGGCGAGTGACCGGGCGAGGTAGCACATCCGGCCGGAAGTGCGAGGGTCCGATGAGATTGCGCTGGCTCCGATCGGTTGCGGGCATCGCGGTGCTGGCTCTGGCGGCGCTCGTCGCCCTGCCCGGCGCGTCCCTCGCGGCGACGGGCAAAACGAAGGCCGCTTCGGCCACACCGAGCGCGAAGGCCGTGCCGGCGCCGGTCCAGTCGACCGCCGGCCCGGTCGACACCGAGGCGGCGCATGCGCTGATCATCGAGGCCGACACCGGCGCGGTGCTGCTCGACAAGGGCGCCGACCACCGCATCCCGACCGCCTCGCTGTCGAAGATGATGACCGCCTATGTCGTCTTCGGCATGCTGAAGGAGGGCAAGGCAAAGCTGACCGATGAACTGCCGGTCAGCGAGACCGCCTGGCACACCGGCGGCTCCAAGATGTTTGTGCCGCTCGGCGGCCGGGTCTCGATCGACGATCTGCTGCAGGGCATGATCGTGCAGTCGGGCAATGACGCGTGCATCGTGCTCGCCCAGGGGCTGGCCGGCAGTCAGGCCGCCTTTGTCGATCTGATGAACCAAAAGGCCAAGGAAATCGGCCTCGCCAACAGCCATTTCGCCGATGTCGATGGGCTGCCCGACCCCGGCCACTATATGACTGCGCGCGATCTTGCGACCCTGGCGATGCGGATCATTACGGATTTTCCCGAGTATTACCACTACTTCTCGCAGAAGGACTTCACGTTCGACAACATCAAGCAGGGCAACCGCAATCCGCTGCTCTACAAGGATCTCGGCGCCGACGGGCTGAAGACCGGGCATACCGAGGAATCGGGCTACAGCCTCGTGGTTTCGGTGCATCGCGGCGATCGGCGGGTCATCATCGTCCTCAGCGGCCTGCCGACAATGAAGTCGCGGGCGGAGGAGGGCGAACGGCTGGCCGATTGGGCGTTCCGCGAGTACAACGACTACAAGCTGTTCAGTGCAGGCGAAAAGGTCGATGATGCCGAAGTCTGGCTCGGCACCAAGGCGAGGGTGCCGCTGACGGTCGCCAAGGAGCTTGTCGTCACCCTGCCGCGCAAATCGCGCAAGGACATGAAAGTGACCGTTGCCTACGACAGTCCGGTACCGGCACCGGTTCGGAAAGGCCAGGAAATCGGCAAGGTCATCGTCACCGCGCCGGGTGTCGCGCCGGTTGAGGCGCCGCTGTTCGCAGCCGCCGGCGTCGACCGCATCGGCGCCTTCGGGCGGATGGCGATGGTCGCCGCCCACCTGGTCTGGGGCAACCGGCACTGAGCGGATCGGCGCGCCCGGACGCCGCGCGCGGTCGCTTTATCACCGTCGAAGGCGGGGAGGGGACCGGCAAGTCGACCCAGGTCGGGCTGCTGGTGGCGGCTCTTGCGCTCGCCGGGATCGCCGTACAGCAGACCCGCGAGCCGGGCGGCTCTGAGGGCGCCGAAGCGATCCGCCGATTGCTGCTCGAAGGCGCGGATGAGCGATGGGATGCGGCCGCCGAGGCGCTGCTGCTTTACGCGGCGCGTCGCGACCATGTTGCCCGGCTGATCCGGCCGGCGCTCGATCGCGGCCGGTGGGTCGTGTGCGATCGCTTCGCCGATTCGACGCTGGCCTATCAGGGTTACGGCCGCGGCCTGCCGCTCGCTGACCTCCTGGCGTTGCACCGCTTCGCCCTCGGCGATTTCGCGCCCGACCTGACGCTGATCCTCGACCTTCCGGTGGCTGAGGGGTTCGCCCGCGCGGCGCGGCGTTCCGGCAATGCCGACCGTTTCGAGCGGCTCGATCCGGCCTTCCACGAGCGATTGCGCCGGGGGTTTCGCCAGATCGCAGCCGACAACCCCAAGCGTTGCCTCCTTATCAATGCCGGCGCCGACCGCGACAACGTGCACCGCGCCGTTATCGCTGCCGTCACCGCGCGCCTTGGCGCGAACCTCGCGCCATGAGAAGCAGCGACGAGGGCGCGGGCGGGCCCGCTCTGGCCGAAGCGCCGCCGCCGCGCGCCAACCCCGATCTCCTCGGCCACGAGGCCGCCGAGAGCGCGTTGCGGCGCCTGTTCGAAGCGGGCCGGCTGCCGCATGCGCTGCTCTTGAGCGGGCCGCGCGGCATCGGCAAGGCGACGCTGGCGTTTCGTCTCGCACGCTTCGTGCTGGCGAACGGGGCGGGCGAGGCCGACGCTCGGCGGGCTTCTCGGCGGGTCCGACGCAGGCGGGCTGGCGATAGCGCCCGACAGCGGCATCTTTCGCCGGGTGGCTTCGGGCGGGCACGCCGATCTGCTGACGGTGGAACGCGCCTGGGACCCTCGCCGCCGCCGGCTGCGCGGCGAAATCGTCGTCGACGACGCCCGCGAGATCGCCCCGTTTCTGCGGCTGACGCCGGCTGAGGGCGGCTGGCGCGTCGTCATCGTCGACGGCGCCGACGAAATGAACCGCAACGCCGCCAATGCGCTCTTGAAAATCCTCGAAGAACCGCCTCGGCGGGCGCTGTTGCTGCTGGTGGCGCGCAGCCCCGGACGGCTGTTGCCGACGATCCGCTCCCGCTTCGGCGGTTTCCGTTGGCGCCATTGCCGGCGGCGATCGTTCGTCTGCTGCTCGCTGCGCTACCGGCCCGATCTGCCCGGGCCGCAGGCCGAGGCGCTGATTGCGCTGGCCGGCGGCAGCATCGGCCGCGCTCTCGATCTCGCCGGCGTCGGCGGGGTCGAACTCTACGAGTCGGTGCTGGCGCTGCTGTCGCGCGACGGTGGGATCGACCCGGCCGCACTGCATGCCTTCGCCGACCGCCTCGCCCGCAGCGACGCCGAGGAGGCCTATCGCGCGGTCGAGGAGCTGGTGACCCAGTTGCTGGCCCGGCTTGCCATCGCGGCGGCGCGCGGCGGGGCCGGCGCCGGGCCGCTGGAGCCGGCCGTGCTGCGAGCAGCTCGGCGGCCGCGCGCCGGCGGCGCGCTGGGCCGAGCTGCGCGACGAGATCGGCCGCGGTTTTGCCCGCACCGATGCCCTCAACCTCGACCGCAAAGAGACCATTCTCGGCGCCTTCTTTGCGATCGAGGGCGCGGCGCGGTAGAAGCGCGCGGCGCTGGACCAATAACCGGTCCGCTCCCATATCTGCGCCGAGGAGAGGATGATGAGCGCCGACCGGCCGTATTTCGTGACAACGCCGATCTATTACGTCAACGACATGCCGCATCTCGGCCATGCCTATCCGACGGTGGCCGCCGATGTGCTGGCGCGGTTCATGCGGCTCGACGGGCGCCGGGTCAAATTCCTGACCGGCACCGACGAGCACGGCCAGAAGGTCGAACGCTCGGCGCAGGCCCTCGGGCTGACGCCGCAGCAATATGCCGACCGCGTATCCGCGGCGTTCCGCGAAATGGACCGGCTGCTCGACATCAGCAACGACGATTACATCCGCACCACCGAGGAGCGGCACATCCGCGGCGTGCAGGCTCTGTGGCAGGAGCTGGAGCGGCGCGGGGAAATCTATCTTGGCCGCTTCGCCGGCTGGTACTGCGTCCGCGACGAGGCCTTCTACGGCGAGAGCGAGTTGATCGACGGCCCCAACGGATCGAGGATCGCGCCGACCGGCGCCGAGGTCGAGTGGGTCGAGGAAGAAAATTACTTCTTCCGGCTGTCGGCCTGGCAGGACCGCCTGCTGGCGTTCTACGACGCCCATCCCGAGGCAATCGCGCCGCGCAGCCGGCGCAACGAGGTCATCAGCTTCGTCAAATCGGGGCTCACCGACCTGTCGATCTCGCGCACCAGCTTCAGCTGGGGCATCCCGGTGCCGGGCGACCCGCGCCATGTCATCTACGTCTGGCTCGACGCGCTCGCCAACTACATCACCGCGCTCGGCTACCCGGAGATCGAGACTGGCGATTTCCCGGTGTTTTGGCCCGCCGATGTCCATGTTGTCGGCAAGGACATCCTGCGCTTTCACACGGTCTATTGGCACGCCTTTCTGATGGCCGCCGGGCTCGAACCGCCGCGCCGCGTGTTCGCCCATGGCTGGTGGACCGTCGAAGGCGAGAAAATGTCGAAATCGCTCGGCAACGGGGTGCCGCCGGAGGTCCTCGTCGGCCGCTACGGGGTCGACCCCGCGCGCTATTTCCTGTTGCGCGAGCTGCCCTTCGGCAATGACGGCGATTTCTCGCACCGTGCGGTCATCGGCCGGCTCAACAGCGACCTCGCCAATGATTTCGGCAATCTGGCGCAACGCGTGTTGGCGATGATCAACCGCAATTGCGCGGCAGCGGTGCCCGAGCCGGGTCGCTTTGCCGCGGCCGACGACGCGCTGCTCGCCGAAGCGCGCGACCTCTTGCCGAAGCTGCGCGTGCTGATCGACGAGCAGGCTTTCCACCTGGCGCTCGAGACGGTGTGGCGCGTCGTCGCGGAGGCTAATCGCTATGTCGACGAGCAGGCGCCCTGGGCCTTGCGGCAGACCGATCCGGCGCGGATGCGCACGGTGCTTTACACGCTGACCGAAGTGCTGCGGCATTTGGGGATCGTGATGCAGCCTTTCGTGCCCGCCGCTTCCGGCATGCTGCTCGACCAGCTGGCAGTGCCTGCAGGAGGCGCGACGTTTCAGCGATCTGGCCGACGCGTTGCCGCCGGGCCGCATGTTGCCGGCGCCGCGCGGTATCTTCCCGCGCTACGTCGAGGCGGAAGCCGCCAATGGCTGACAATGGCTGAGATCGATGGGGCAGGGGCGATGACAGGGGCGACGCTGGTCGACAGCCATTGCCATCTCGATTTTCCGGATTTCGCCGAAGAGCGCGATGCGGTCGTCGCGCGCGCGCGCGCCGCCGGAGTCGGGACGATGCTGACGATCGGCACCCGCCTCGATCAGTTCGCCGGAGTGCGGGCGATTGCCGAAACCTACGACGACATCTGGTGCTCGGTCGGCGCCCATCCGCACGAGGCAGCCGACCACCCGGCGCTGAGCGTGGCCGGTCTCGCCTCCCTCGCGGCACACTCGCGCGTCGTCGGGATCGGCGAGACCGGCCTCGATTTCCATTACGACCACAGCCCGCGGGACCTGCAGGAACGGGTGTTTCGCGCCCATATCGCCGCCTCGCAGGCGAGCGGCCTGCCGCTGATCATCCATGCCCGCGAGGCCGATGACGCGGTCGCCCGGATTCTGCGCGAGGAGAGGCCGCCGCCCGGCGTCCTGCACTGCTTCAGCAGCGGCCGCGCCCTCGCCGAAGCGGCGCTCGATCTCGGCTTCTACATCTCGATTTCCGGCATCGTCACCTTCAAGAACGCCGAGGAATTGCGCGCGATCGTGCGCGGTCTGCCGCTGGAGCGGCTGCTCGTCGAAACCGATTCGCCCTATCTCGCGCCGGTGCCGTATCGCGGACGGCGGAACGAGCCGGCCTATGTCGCCGCGACCGCAGCGTTTGTGGCTTCGCTGAAGGCGATCGAGCCTTCGGAACTCGCCGCGGCGACGACCGCGAATTTCTTCCGTTTGTTTCAGAAAGCGGTGCGGCCCGCATCCGCTGTATGAAGGCGACCGTGCTCGGCTGCGGCCCGTCCTGGGGCGTCCCGGCGATCGGTCCGGACTGGGGCCGCTGCGACCCGGCCGAGCCGCGCAACTACCGGCGCCGCTGCTCGTTGCTCGTCGAAAGCCGCGGCGCCACGCTGCTGATTGACACCTCGCCGGACCTGCGCCAGCAGTTGCTCGACGCCGGCGCGGCGCGGCTCGATGCCGTGCTGCTGACCCATGCGCATGCCGATCATCTTCATGGCATAGATGATATTCGCATTGTTAATAAATTGATAAGTAAGGCAATCCCGCTTTACGCCACCGCCGATACGCTGGCCGAAGTCGAGCGGCGTTTCGGTTATGCGCTGCAACCGGCGGTGCCCGGCAAGCCGCTATACCGGCCGGCCCTCGAAGCTCACCATATTGCCGGGCCGTTTACCGCGGCGGGCATGACCGTGGTGCCGTTTGCGCAGGATCACGGCTTCAGGAAGACCCTTGGCTTCCGCATCGGGCCCTTGGCGTATTCGACCGATGTGGTCGAGCTCGACGACAATGCCTTTGCGGCGCTCGCCGGGGTCGAGCTGTGGATCGTCGACTGCCTGCGCCGCGAGCCGCACCCGACGCACAGCCATCTGGCCAAGACTCTTGCCTGGATCGAACGCGTCCGGCCGCGCCGGGCGGTGCTCGTCCATATGGACCAAAGCCTCGATTATCGTGAGCTCAGCGCCGAATTGCCGCAGGGCGTCGAACCCGGCTATGACGGGCTCGCGGTCGAACTGCCGGACCCGTGATCCGCCGGCCATGATCCGTTGGCCGTGATCCGCCGGGCCGGACCGGGCGACCGCGCGGCGGTCGAGACGATCGTCAGCGCCGCCTATTCGATCTACGTCGAGCGGATCGGCAAGGCGCCCGGGCCGATGTTCGACGATTATATCAGGCTGATCGATGAGGGCGCGGTCAGCGTGCTTGAGATGCCGGGTGACGCGATCGCCGCGCTGATCGTGCTGCTGCCGAAACCCGACCATTTGTTGCTCGACAATGTTGCGGTCCGCCCGGACCGGCAGGGCCAGGGACTTGGACGTCGGCTGGTCGCCTTTGCCGAAAACGAGGCGCGGCGCCTCGGCCATGCCGAGTTGCGGCTCTACACCCACGCGACGATGACAGAGAACATCGCGCTCTATAAGCGGCTCGGCTTCGCAGAGACCGGCCGCGGCCATCAGGCCGGCTACGACCGCGTGTTCATGGCAAAGCGGCTTCGGCCCGACTAAAATAAGGATCGCCAATAGCCCGATTTGGCCACTCGCCCGGTCAACCGCCAGGCCGCTCTATTCGGGTTCGGGCAGTTTCGCTAAACAGGACCACGCCAGAGCGCAGCGCCCAACCTGTGGGCGCGATTGGAAGCTCTCGCGCTTTGCTTGCTATTTGACGGTGATGAATGCCGACCCAAAGAGGCGTCGCGTCGCCGAGGCTCAGGCATACTTTATTACAATGGCGGAAGCGTTTCGCCAGTATGTTAAGGAAGCTGAGAGCGTTGAGCGAGTTGTGATTCGGGGAGAAGTTTCCGAGCGAGAGAAGGCAATCAGCGCAACTGTCCATAGCCGAAGCATAGAAAACATCGCTTTTTTTCAAATTTCTGGGTATCGTGGCATGTATAACTTGGATTTATCCCAGATAAGAAGACGCAAGGGTGTTCTGATTGGCCGATCGCCGCTCGACTTCATGGGGAAGACGGAGCTTGCTGCCAATCTGTTCCGGATCACCCAAACCGAAGAGAGAATCAGAAACGAGGACATAGTCGGCCAAAAACCCCTTGAACGTGCCGCCGAACACGTCGGCAGGACCGTCCGTCGCAGGATGATCGATCTCAGTGGAACCCCGCCAGAGCAGCTCCCAGCGGCTCGCGACATCGCCCAGGTGAAGGGAGACCTAAAGCGGGCCGGGCGCGAATACGCGAGGCTGGACGCTCCGGCGAAATAGGATTGTCGAGCAGCGGGTCGTCTATCAGCATCAATCGGTCAGACCCTCATTCTTGGATCGCGATCCGATTGGCATATGAGATTCGCGAGCAACCCGGAGATCGGTATTATTTTCCATAATATATATTATGCGACAAATAGGTGCATTCGGCCACCGGGAATTCGCCCGGCTCGACTGCCCGCCCGCCCACCAGCGCATCTTCCTCAAGAAACAGTTGACGCGGAGTAGCGCCATGCCGATGCGTCTCGAAGGCTCCTGCCGCTGCGGCGCGGTCCGTTTCACGCTCGACAGCCACACCCCCACCCCCTACCAGCGCTGCTACTGCTCGATCTGCCGCAAGAGCGCCGGCGGCGGCGGATACGCGATCAACATCATGGGCGTGGCATCGAGCCTCAAGGTCCAAGGAGGGCGCGCGATTCGGACCTGGCACGCCGTGATCGACGGCATCGAGGGTTCGGCGGCGCGGCATTTCTGCCGCCGTTGCGGCTCGCCCTTATGGGTCAGCGACGAGGCCTGGCCGGAGCTGGTTCACCCCTTCGCCTCGGCGATCGACACCGAGCTACCGAAGCCGCCCGCCAATGTCCACCTGCTGCTGCGCGACAAGGCCGCGTGGGTCAAGCCCCAGATCGGCCCCGACGACGAGTGCTATGACGGGTATCCCGAATTGTCGATCGAGGATTGGCACAAACGCCGCAACTTATGGATCGAGTGATGCTCCGATGACCCGCCCGATCGACCGGCTCCTCGCCATCATGGCCCGATTGCGCGATCCCGAGCGCGGCTGCCCGTGGGACCGCGCGCAGGATTTCACGACGATCGCGCCCTATACGATCGAGGAGGCCTATGAGGTCGCCGACGCGATCGAGCGCGCCGACATGGGCTCGCTCAAGGACGAGCTCGGCGACCTCCTGTTGCAGGTGGTGTTCCACGCCCGCATGGCCGAGGAAGCCGGCCACTTCGCGTTCGAGGACGTCGCCGCCGCGATCGCCGACAAGATGGTGCGCCGCCATCCGCATGTCTTCGGCGATGTCGAGATCGCCACGGTGGCGGCGCAGAACGAGGCGTGGGAGGCGCACAAAGCGGCGGAACGGCAGGCCGCCGGCCGCACGGAGAGCGTGCTGGACGGAGTCGCGTCGGCCTTCCCCGCCCTTCTGCGGGCGGCGAAGATCGCGCGCCGCGCCGCGCGGATCGGCTTCGACTGGCCCGATGCGCGCGCGGTCATCCCGAAGATCGCCGAGGAAATCGCCGAACTCGAAGCCGAGCTCGATGCAGGCGCCGCGCCGACGGCGCTCGAAGAGGAAATGGGCGATCTCTTGTTCGCCGCGGCCAACCTCGCCCGCAAGCTCGACGTCGAACCCGAGACCGCGCTCCGCCGCGCGACGGCGAAATTCGAGCGCCGCTTCCGCCGGGTCGAGGCGCTGGCCGCGAAACGCGGCATCGGCCGCGACCTCGACGCCCTCGAAGCGCTATGGCAGGAGGTCAAGCGTACAGAAAAGAAAATTCATCATGGAGGCACGGAGGGCACGGAGAAGCAAATTTAGAACAGATTTCGATGAATTTGTTAAAACCGTCCCAATTCGTCATTCCCAGGGCTTGACCCATCTCTGGATGGCCGGGTCACGCCTGGCCGTGACGAGGTGAGACCCGATTCGATGCAAGCGACAATTTTCTAATCTTCGTGTCTCCGTGGTGATCCTTTCTAATGCACCCGCTGCCGGTGCCTCAACCGGCCGAGATCGGCGTCCGACAGGCGCACCGAGAGGTGCGCCGCCTCGCTGTCGTCGCGCCGGCCGAGCACCTCGCCATGGGCATAGATCCACGCCAGCGTCTTGCCGTCGCTCAAGGGTACGTCGAGCCGCACCGGGTGCGCACCGTCCTCGAACCGCCGGTCGATCAGCCGCAAGAGGCCGTCGCACCCCTCCCCGGTCGCCGCCGACAGCGCCACGACCTCCTGGTTGCGCAGCGTCTGGCCGGCGAGGGCGGCGCGCGCCCCCTCGTCGAGCAGGTCGATCTTGTTGAGGACCTCGATCAGCCCGTCCTCAGCGAGATCGCCGAGGCCGAGATCGCCGAGCACGGCGAGGACATCCTCGCGCTGCGCCGCGCTGTCGGGATGATGGGCGTCGCGGACATGGACGACGATATCGGCCTCGATGACCTCTTCGAGCGTGGCGCGGAAGGCGGCGACGAGATGGGTCGGCAGATCGGAGATGAAGCCGACCGTATCGGAGAGGATCGCCTTCCTGCCCGAGGGCAGATCGAGGCGGCGCATCGTCGGGTCCAATGTCGCGAACAGCATGTCCTCGGCGCCGACCGCGGCATGGGTCAGCCGGTTGAACAGCGTCGATTTCCCGGCATTGGTGTAGCCGACCAGCGCCACGACCGGGTACGGCACCCGGCGGCGTGCTTCGCGGTGCAGCCCGCGGGTGCGCTTTACGCCGTCGAGCTCGCGCTTCAATCGCGCGATGCGCTCGCCGATCAGCCTTCGGTCGATCTCGAGCTGGCTCTCGCCCGGCCCGCCGAGAAACCCGAAGCCGCCGCGCTGGCGCTCGAGATGCGTCCACGACCGCACCAGCCGCGAGCGCTGGTACGACAAGGCCGCCAGCTCGACCTGCAGGCGGCCCTCATGGGTTTGGGCGCGCGCGCCGAAGATTTCGAGGATGAGGCCGGTGCGGTCGATCACCTTGGCCTGCCAGCGCCGTTCGAGGTTGCGCTGCTGCACCGGGGAGAGCGGCGCGTCGACGATGACCAGCCCGATCGCATTGTCGGCGATGACGGCGCGCAATATCTCGACATTGCCGCTGCCGAACAATGTCGCCGGCACGGGCCGCGCGACGCGCACGATCTCGGCGCGGACGACATCGAGCGCGATCGCCTGCGCCAGCCCGACCGCCTCGTCGAGCCGGGCATCGAGCGTTCGCCCCGGCACCGCCGAACGGCTTGCGCCGGCGGGCTTCCCGGCCGGATGAAGGACGAGAGCGCGGCTGGTCGGCGCGGAGGATGACAACTCGCTGCGGTTCAGAGTTCCTCGGACTCCCGGTTGCCCTCGAACAGCTGGATCGGCTGCGCCGGCATGACTGTCGAGATCGCGTGCTTGTAGACCAGCTGCGAATGCGCGTCGCGCCGCAGCAGCACGCAAAAATTGTCGAACCAGGTGATGATCCCCTGCAGCTTCACTCCGTTGACCAGAAACACCGTCACCGGGGCCTTGTTCTTGCGGACATGGTTTAAGAAAACATCCTGGACGTTTTGCGATTTCTCGGTCGACATGGGTAGTCTCCCCATCGTTTTTGGAGCCGCGGCGGCCGGCTCGGAGGGTAAAGAGGCCAGCACGGGGCCGCGCCGTATCGCCTACGAAGATGGGCGCGCAGCATCGAATCGCAACCCCTCGAGCGCGCGAAAGAGCCCCGCCTCATCGGCAAACGACAAGCGCGGCTGGAAGCGGACAAACTCCCGGGCGAACTCCTCTGGGCCGCGGCGGCGCCGAGCAGCACCGCGATGCAGCCGCTGTTTTGGGCGCACTCCATGTCGACCGCGGTGTCTCCGACGAACCAGACCTCCTCGCCGGCCGCGATGCCGCTCGGCCTGAGCGCCAGATGGACCGGCTCGCGGGCCGGTTTGTCGGCCGGCGCGTCGCCGGCGCCGACGATGCTGCCGAAGAACTCCGACCAGCCAAGCCATGCGACCTCGCGCCGCAGCAATTCCCCGGTCTTGTTGCTGACCACCCCGAGATAGATCCCCTCGCCCGCCAATGCCCGCAGCATCCCCTCGCGGCCCGGCAGCGGGTTCAGGCGGTCGAGATGGATCGCCCGGAACCGGTCGAGATAGATCGTGCGCGCCTCCTCCCAGCGCTCGCCGAAATGGAGCGGAAAGGCGTCGCGCAGGCTGAGCCGCACCCGCTCCCTGGTCTCGGCCAACGACCATTCCGGCTTCCCCATCGCGCGCATCAGGAAATTGAGCGCCTCGTGGATCGTCGCCCAGCTGTCAACGAGGGTGTTGTCCCAGTCGAAGAGGATCGCGCGCGGCCGGCGCAGCGCTGCGCGAACGGTCGTCATGTTGCGTCGGCAGCGGCGTGCGCGAGATAGGCGGCGCGCAGTTTCTCGGTCAGCAGCCCCGGTGTGCCGTTGCCGACCGGCATGCCGTCGATGCGTACGACCGGCAGGATATCGGCCGTCGTGCTGGTCAGGAAGGCTTCGCGCGCGGCCGTAGCCTCGGCGACGGTGAACGGCCGTTCGACAATCCGGCAGCCCTCGCGCCTGATGATGTCGATCACGGCAAGGCGGGTCACGCCGTTGAGGATCGCGTGGTCGGCGCCGCGCGTCACGACGGTGCCGTCGCCGGTCACGATCCACGCATTCGTTGAGGTCCCCTCGGTAATCCTGCCTTCGCTGTCGACCTGCCAGGCTTCGAAGGCGCCCGCGTCCCTCGCCTGCTGCTTGCCCAGCACATTGGCAACGAGAGCCACCGATTTGATGTCGCAGCGCTGCCAGCGGATATCGGGGATCGTGATGATCGCGACGCCGTCCTGCCCGAGGCGCGGGTCGGGCGGGCGCGAGCGGCGCGTGGTCACGACCAGGGTGGGCTTCCCTGCCTTCGGAAAGGCATGCTCGCGCGGCGCGGCGCCGCGGGTGATCTGGAGATAGACGATGCCGGTATCGACGCCGTTGCGCCGGACAACTTCGCGGATGACGCTCTTGAGCGCGGCGTCCGCCATCGGCGCCGCGATGCGCAATTCGGCCAGCGAGCGGTGCAGCCGCGCCAGATGCAATGCCTCATCGACGAGATGCCCGCCATTGACCGCGATCACCTCGTAGACGCCATCGGCAAACTGAAAGCCGCGGTCCTCGACGTGGACGGCCGCCTGGCGATGCGGCAGGTACCGGCCGGTGACATAGGCGATGCGGGACATGCGCGATCAGTTCTTTGTCGGATCCCGCTGCATCACGTCCCGACCTTGAGCGGGCGGTCATTGCCGAAGACGCCCAAGGATTTGAGCTTCCTGTGCAAGGCCGAGCGTTCCATCCCGACAAAGGCGGCGGTGCGCGAGATGTTGCCGCCGAAGCGGGTGACCTGAGCCAGCAGGTATTCGCGCTCGAACACCTCGCGCGCATCGCGCAACGGCAGGGTCATGATCTCGCTGCCCTTGTCCCATCTGACGACGGAGGGCGCGATCGCGGTGATCTCGTTGGGCAGCATGTCGGCGCGGAACGGCTCGCTGGTGTCGCCCGGCGCCATGATCAACAGCCAGTCGATGACGTTGCGCAACTGCCGCACATTGCCGGGCCAGGTGTAGGCTTGCAGTGCCGCCAGAGAGTCTTCGCCGAATTCGCGCGCCGAGATCCGCGCCGCTTCCGCCCCGCGCTCCATGAAATGACGGGCCAAGAGCGGGATGTCCTCGCGCCGCTCGCGCAACGGCGGCACCCGGATCGGCACCACGTTGAGGCGATAGAACAGATCCTCGCGAAAGCGATTGGCCGCGATCTCGGCCGCCAGCTCGCGATTGGAAGAGGCGACGACGCGCACATCGACCTCGACGCGGCGCGAGCCCCCTACCCGCTCGAAGGTCTGCTCCTGCAACGCCCGCACGATCTTGCCCTGCGTCTCGATCGGCATGTCGGCAACCTCGTCGAGAAACAGGGTGCCGCCATGGGCGCGCTCGAAGGTGCCGATCTTGCGCGGGACGCCGTCATTGCTGGCTTCGCTGCCGAACAGCTCGATCTCGAGCCGGTCGGGACGCATCGTCGCGCAATTGACCGGGACAAACGGCCCCGCGGCACGGCGCGAGCGCGCATGCAGCAAGCGGCCGACCACTTCCTTGCCGGAGCCGGGCGCACCGGTTATCAGGACGCGGCTGCCGGTCGGCGCCACGCGCTCGATCTGCTGGCGCAGCTGATTGATCGCCGGCGAGGCGCCGACCAGATCGAGTTCGCCGCCGGCGCGCAGCTTCAGCTCGGCATTTTCGCGGCGCAACTGGGCCGCCTCGATCGCGCGCGCGACGACGAGCAGCAGACGGTCGCTCTTGAACGGCTTCTCGATGAAATCGTAGGCGCCGATCTTGATCGCCTCCACCGCGCTCTCGATCGTTCCGTGCCCGCTGATCATGACGACCGGGACCGACGGCATCTCGGCCTGCAGCCGGCGCAGGATGCCGATGCCGTCGAGTTCGCTGCCCTGCAGCCAGATGTCGAGGATGACAAGGGTCGGCTGGCGCGTCTGGATGGCAGCGAGCGCCTGACTGCTGTCGCCAGCGTCGCGCGTTGCGTAGCCCTCGTCCCGCAACACCCCGGCGATCAACATCCGGATGTCGGCTTCGTCGTCTACGATCAGGATGTCATGCGCCATGGTTGACCGAACTCAACTCCGCAGGCACTGCGGGCGAAGTGGTTATGCCGGCCGGCTGGGTATCGCCAGAGAAGACCAGCCGCACCCGGGCGCCGCCCGGCTTGCGATCCGACAGCACCAACTCCCCATGATGATCCTCCATGATCTTTTTGACGATGGCGAGGCCCAAGCCGGTGCCCTTCGCCCGGGTCGTGACGTAGGGCTCCGTCAGGCGTTCGCGGCCGTGCCGCGGCAACCCCTTACCATTGTCCTCGACGATGACCGCGACCGGGCCGTCCGCCTCGACCCTGATGACGATCTGCCCGGGCGGGGCCGGGCCGCTCTCGGCGATTCGGGCCTCGATCGACTCGATCGCGTTTTTGATGATGTTGATCAGCGCCTGCCCGACGAGACGCGCATCGCAGCGCACTGGCACCGGACGCATGGCAAAACGCGCCTCGAAGCCGATTTTGGGATGCGCCGTACGTTCCAGGAAGACAGCCTGCTCGACGATCGTCGTCAGGTCCTCGGGTTTCAGCACCGGCGCCGGCATTCGGGCGAACGACGAGAACTCGTCGACCATCCGACCGATATCTTCGACATGGCGGATGATCGTATCGGTGCAGATGCGGAACGTTTCCGGATCCTTCTTGATCTCTTTCAGGTATTTGCGGCGCAGCCGTTCGGCCGAGAGCTGGATCGGGGTCAGCGGGTTCTTGATCTCATGCGCGATACGGCGGGCAATATCGGCCCAAGCCGCCTTGCGCTGGGCCGAGAGCAGCTCGGTGATGTCGTCGAAGGTGACGACAAACCCGCTGATCTCGCCGGCGTCATGCTCGGCAGCGATGCGAACCAACAGGGTGCGCATGCTGTTGGCGTCGGCGACCTGAACCTGGGCCTGCGCCAACCGGTCGGGGCGCCGGGCCACTTCCTCCAGGAGCCCGGCCATTTCGGGGGCGATTTCGGCGAGGTCCTCGCCGATCGACAGATCGAGATCGACGCCGAGCAGCGCCGATGCCGATCGGTTGGGCAGATAGATGCGGCCGCCGCGATCGAGGCCGATGACCCCGGCCGATACCCCGGTCAGCACCGTTTCGGTAAATCGCCGCCGCTCGTCGAGTTGGCGGTTGGCCTCGATCAGCTCGCGCTGCTGGCTCTGGATCTGGTTGGTCATCCGGTTGAAGGCGCGGCTCAGCGAGACCAGCTCGTCATCCTTTTCGCCTTCGGGAACGCGTGCGGAGAGATCGCCGGCGCGAATTCGCTCGGCCGCCCCGACCAGTCGGCTGATCGGGTCGGCGAATTGGGCTGCGAAGTGAATGCCGATCAATATGGCCGAGGCGAGGAGCAGCATCGCCACCAGGATGTAGATCACCGCGAACTTGATCTGGAGCCCGGAGCGCTGGCCTTCCAGCCGCTCGTACTGGGCAGCCGCGAGGTGGGTCTCGTCGCGATGGGCGAGCACCTTGGCCTCGATGAACCGCCCGACATAGAGGTAGAGACCGCTAAACTCGTCGAGCCGGACCAGCGCGCGCACCCTCTCTTCCTTGTCGTCGGTCATGACGACGACCTCGCCCTGCGAGGCTCGGCGCAAGGCGTCCTTGCTGACATCTTCGAACCCGAGGGCAAAAGCGAGCCCGGTGCGCGCCAGCATCGTCCCGTTACGATCGAGCACCGCGGCCTCGGTCAGCCCGCGCATCGCCGCCTGAGCAGTCAGCACCGGCGCGAAATATTCCGGGTTCAGCTGCAGGGTCGGCGCATAGCTGTTGAGATCAGCGGCCATCGCCAGCGCATCGGCCCGGATCGCCTGCTGGTGCTCTTTGACATACGCATCGGCGACCGCGACCGATTCGGAGATCGCGGTGCGCACCTTATCGCTGAACCAGGTTTCGACGCCGGAGCCAAAGAACAGGTAGGAAAACACTGCGACGATGATCGTCGGCAACACCGCGATCAGGCTGAACAGACCGACCAGCCGGATCTGCAGTCGCGAGCCGGCGAGCCCGCTCCGCCGCTCCGCCCACACCTCGAAAAGCCGCTTCGCCACCAGCGCGACCAGGGCGAGCAACAACACGACATCCAGATTGAGCAGCGTCAGGACGACGCCGATGCGCGGCCCGAACGGCGGCGCGCCGGTCAGCGCCAGATAGGTCGCGACCCCCGAAGTCAGCGCCGCGGCCGCGAGCGCGATCGCCATCTTGCGCCATAGGCCGGTGCCGCCGGCCCAGCCGCGGACCTGTCGCGCCAGGCTCATTCAGCATCCCTTACAGGTTTCGCCGTCGGAAGAGGCTCCGGCGACCGCTATTCCCCGCTACCGCCGCAGGGCCGTTGCCGCCGGCCGGTGCGGTACCAGCCTATTTTAGGCCGCGGACGACGGCGATGTCCAATTCGCGGATCTTCTTGCGCAGCGTGTTGCGGTTGAGACCGAGCAGACGGGCGGCCTTGATCTGGTTGCCGCGGGTTGCGCCGAGCGTCGCCACGATCAGCGGACGCTCGATCTCGCGCAGCACCCGGTCGTAGAGGCCGGCGGCCGGCTGCGTGCCCCGATGCGCCGCGAAATAATCGATGATGTGGCGTTCGACCGCCGCCGCGAGCCCCTCGCCGCCAGCGGATTCGGCCGGTAGCGCCGCCGGTAGCGGCGTCTCGGCCAGCTCGCTCTCGACGACATCGAGACCGATGACTTCCTGCGAATAGAGGGCGGCCAGGCGGCGCACCATGTTTTCGAGCTCGCGCACATTCCCCGGCCAGCGATAGCGGCGCAGCCGCTCCATCGCCGCCTCGTCGATGGCCTTGAGCGGCAAGCCCTCGCGCGCCGCCTGCGAGGTGAAATGGCGCACCAGGGCCGGAATGTCGGCGCTGCGCTCGCGCAGCGGCGGCAGCCGGATCGGCGCCACGTTAAGCCGGTAAAACAGATCCTCACGGAACAGGCCCTGGCGAATCAGCTGCGGCAGATCGCGATGGGTGGCGGCAATGATGCGGACATCCACCCGTATCGGCACGCGGCCGCCGACCGCGGTATATTCGCCTTCCTGCAGCACCCTGAGCAGGCGGGTCTGCGCCTCGGGCGGCATGTCGCCGATCTCGTCGAGAAACAGCGTGCCGCCTTTGGCCTGCTCGAAGCGCCCCATGCTGCGCGCGGTGGCGCCGGTAAAGGCCCCCCTTTCGTGCCCGAACAGCTCGCTTTCTATGAGCTCGCGCGGGATCGCGGCCATGTTGATGGCGACAAAAGGCCCGGAGCGGCGCTTGCCGAAATCGTGCAATGCCCGGGCGACCAGCTCCTTGCCGGTGCCGCTTTCGCCGGTGATCATGACCGTCAGATCGGTCCCCATCAACCGGGCGATCGCACGATAGATCTCCTGCATCGCCGGCGACCGGCCGATCAGCGGCAGCTGCTCCTCGACCTCGTCCGGCGCCGCGGCCGCCGCGCTTGGCGGCGCGCTCAGCGCGCGCTCGACGACGCTGACCAGTTCGCGCAGGTCGAACGGTTTGGGCAGATACTCGAAGGCGCCGCGCTCGGTCGCCTTGACCGCGGTCAACAGCGTGCTCTGCGCGCTCATCACGATGACGCGCAGGTCCGGGCGGAGCTTTTTGATGCGCGGGATCAGGTCGAGGCCGTTCTCGTCCGGCATGATCACGTCGGTGATCACCAGGTCGCCCTCGCCGTCGGCCACCCAGCGCCACAGCGTCGCCGCATTGCCGGTCATCCGCACATCGTGCCCGAGCCGGGCAAGCGCCTGGTTCAGCACCATGCGGATCGCACGGTCGTCGTCAGCCACCAGAATCGTCGCGCCCATCAACCGCTACCGTTTTGCGCGACCCCACCCGGCGTAACAACTGGCAGAAACACCCGGAACACCGTGCGCCGGGATTGGCTGTCGAACTCGATGACGCCGCCGTGGTCGCCGATCACCTTGGCGACGAGTGCAAGACCAAGGCCAGTTCCGTTGCGCTTGGTCGTGACGAACGGATCGAACAGATGCGCCCTGAGATCGTCGGGGATGCCGCTGCCGTTATCGGCGACAGACACCATCAGCGGCAGATGGCGGCGGCCGTCGCCGCCCGGAACGGCGAGGCGCAGCCCGTGCCGATAGGCGGTCGCCAGCACGATCTCGCCGCCCGCGCTTGGCGCCGCCTCGGCCGCGTTCTTGACGAGATTGAGAAATACTTGAAGCAGCAGATCGCGGTCGCCATGCACCGAGGGCAGCGAGGGGTCGTAATCCTCGCTGAGGCGCACGTGCCGGGCGAAGCCCGATTGCGCGATCTTGCGCACGCGGTCGAGCACCTCGTGAATGTTGACCTCGCCGCGGGTAATCGGAGCATGGCCGGAGAACGCCTCCATGCGATCGACCAGCGCGACGATGCGGTCGGTCTCGTCGCAGATCAGCTGGGTCAGCTCGCGCCCGACGGCATCGGCGTCCTGCTCCAGAAGCTGGGCCGCGCCGCGAATTCCCGATAGCGGGTTTTTCACCTCATGTGCCAGCATCGCCGCCATGGCGGTGATCGACCGGGCCGCATTGCGGTGCGTCAGCTGGCGGTCCATCTTGTCGGCCATCGAGCGCTCGTGCAATGTCAGCACCAGCAGCTCGCCCCCCTCGCCCGCCGGCGCGCCCTCGATCGTCACCGAGCGCGACGCAAAGCGCGGGCCTTCGAGCAACACGTCGTATTCGGCGATCGACCCGCCGCTGCGCCAGACTGCCTCGGCGAGGGCGAACAACGGGCTCTGCGGCGTGATGACATCGGCGAGCGGATGGCCGATCAGTGTGGCGGCGCTGACCCCGAACAACTGCTCCGCTGCCGGATTGACGAAGCGAAGCGTGCCGCCGCGGTCGAGCGCAATCACCGGATTGGGCAACGCGGCGAGCAATGCCGCCGCATCGGGCAGCGCGGCTGGGCGCGCGGCTGGCGAGGGGGTCGATCGGCGGTGGCGCAATGAGATCACGCCGCCTCCGACCCCCACCCTTCCCTCCCCCGCACGCGGGGGAGGGTTAGGGTGGGGGTTTCGATCAGCGGCTCATAGAAGGCGCGCACCAATGCCTTGACCTGCGACACCTCGTCGGTCCGGTTGACCGCGGCGCGAAACTCCGCCGAACCCGGCAGCCCCTTCGAGTACCAGCCGAGATGCTTGCGTGCGATGCGCAGGCCGGCCGCGCTGCCGTAATGACTCAGCATGTCGTCGTAATGGCGCTGGACAAGAGAAAATTGTGCCGTCAGCGACGGGTCGGGACGGCGGCGCCGGTGGCGCAGCCATTCGATGATCTGCCCGATCAGCCAGGGCCGGCCGTAGCAGCCGCGGCCGACCATCACGCCATCGGCCCCCGACTCCCGTAGGGCTTGGTCGGCGTCGTCGAGGCTTGCGATGTCGCCGTTGACGATGACCGGGATCGACACCGCCGCCTTGACCTCGCGAACAAACCGCCAATCGGCGCTGCCGGCATAAAGCTGGCAACGCGTGCGGCCGTGCACCGTGATCATGCGGATGCCGCAGGCTTCGGCGATGCGCGCGAGGCCGGGCGCATTACGGTGGTTGTCGTCCCAGCCGGTGCGCATCTTCAGCGTGACCGGCAGATCGACCGCCCTGACGGTCGCCTCGATGATGCGCGCGGCATGAAGCTCGTCGCGCATCAGCGCCGACCCGGCATGGCCGTTGACGATTTTCTTGACCGGGCAGCCGAAATTGATGTCGATCATCGAGGCCCCGCGATCGGCATTGAGTTTGGCCGCCTCGGCCATGACAAGCGGCTCGCAACCGGCGAGCTGCACCGCCATCGGCTGCTCCTCGGGGCAGCTTTGCGCCATGGCCAGCGATTGCCGCGTCTCGCGGATCGCCGCCTCGCTCGCGATCATCTCGGAGACGACGAGCGCGGCGCCGTGTTGCTTGACGATGCGGCGAAACGGCAGATCGCTCACCCCCGACATCGGCGCCAGGATGACCGGGTCTGCAAGCGCGACGGAACCGAGGCGAATGCTCACGGATTACTCAGATTTGAGGAATGCCGAATATTTAGGCACATATTCTATTCCAAAAGTTGCTGCACTGCAACATCGCTCGCTTACGCCAGGGGCATCTGGTGGACAGGTTGAGCGGAACGAAACCGATTGACCCGGCACCACCTAGCGGGCGGTCGTGTTCGCGGCTAGTTTAACCCGGATGACCGCTACCTATGCTCTGATCGTTGCGGCTGGCCGCGGCACAAGGTTCGGCGGAGCGCTGCCCAAGCAATATCTCGCGCTTGGCGGCGGCAGCGTGCTGCGCCATGCCGTCGCGGCGTTTGCGAGACACAAGCGGATCAGCGGCGTGCAGGTCGTGATCCGCGCGGAGGATCGCGGAATTTTCGACGAGGCCCTGGCTGGCCTCGCGGTCATGCCGCCGGTGCCGGGCGGGGCCGAGCGGCAGGATTCGGTGCGGCTCGGTCTGGAAGCGCTCGCCCCGCACGATCCGGCGCGCGTCCTCATTCACGATGGCGCGCGGCCGTTTCCCGATGCGGCATTGATCGACCGAATCCTCGACGCGCTCGATTCCGCGCCGGCCGCAATCCCGGCCCTGCCGCTCGGCGACACGATCAAGCGGGTCGAGGAGGGCCATATCCGCGAAACCGTCGACCGCGCGCAATTGTGGCGGGCGCAGACCCCGCAAGGCTTTCATTTCCCGGCGATCCTGGCGGCGCACCGGGCTGCTTCCGGGCATGTCCTGACCGACGATTCCGCGGTCGCCGAGGCCGCCGGGATGACGCCGCTCGTGGTCCCGGGGAGCGAGGAGAACCTGAAGGTGACCACGGCAGAGGATCTCGCCGCCGCCGAGCGGCTGTTCGCCGCGCGGACCGGCGATGTCCGGGTCGGCCAGGGTTTCGATGTCCACCCGTTCGGCCCCGGCGACCACGTCATGATCTGCGGCATCGCGATCCCGCATGGCGCGAGCCTCGTCGGCCATTCCGATGCCGATGTCGGGCTGCATGCGCTGACCGACGCGCTCTTGGGCGCGATCGGCGCCGGCGACATTGGGGTGCATTTCCCGCCCGGCGATCCGCAATGGCGCGGCGCCGGGTCCGACCGCTTCCTGGCCCATGCCGCCGCTCTGGTGCGGGACAAGGGCGGCGATATCGCCGCCGTCGATGTCACGGTGATCTGCGAGCGCCCGAAAATCGCGCCATACCGCGCGCCCATGATCGAGCGCGTCGCCGCCATCCTCGGGATTCCGCCGGCGCGCGTCAGCGTCAAGGCGACGACCACCGAGCGCCTCGGCTTTACCGGGCGCGGCGAAGGAATCGCCGCGCAAGCGGTCGCCACCGTGCGGCTGCCGCTCTGACCGCGCACCAACGTCTCGGCCTGCCGTTCCGGCACCCGGCGGTGCTGGTTGCGACCTGGTTCGGCACCGGGTTGTTGCCGTTCGCGCCAGGCACTTGGGGGTCGCTGACCGCCCTCCCCTGCGCCTGGGCGATCTGCGCCTTCGCCGGCCGCGCGGCGCTTGCCGCCGCCGCCGTTCTTGCCTTCGCTCTAGGCTGCTGGGCATCGGCAAAAGTTGCGCAGACCAGCGGCCGTAAAGACCCCGGCTTCATCGTCGTCGACGAGGTGGCGGCGCAATGGCTCGTGCTGGTTGCCGCGCCCCTCGATTGGCGCGCCTATTTGGCCGCCTTCCTGTTGTTCCGCATTTTCGACATCATGAAGCCGCGGCCGGCGCGTGCGATCGAGCGGCGGGTCGAGGGCGGGCTCGGCATCATGCTCGACGATGTCGCGGCGGCGCTCTACGCTGTCGTGCTGCTGCTGGTCGGCGAAGGAGTTTTCGGTGTTCGACCCTGAAACCCTCGCGCTCGCCGAGGCGGTCCTGGCCGCGTGCCGGATGCGCAACTGGCATGTCGCCACCGCCGAATCCTGCACCGGCGGTCTCGTCGCGGCGGCGCTGACCGCGATCGCCGGGTCGTCCGACGTGGTCGAGCGCAGTCTGGTGGCCTATTCGAACGAGGCGAAAATCGAGCTGCTCGGCGTGCCGGCCGAGACGATTGCGGCGCACGGCGCGGTCAGCGCCCAGACCGCGGCGGCGATGGCGCGCGGCGCCGTCGCGCGGGCACCGATTGATCTCGCGGTATCGATCACCGGAGTTGCCGGTCCGGGCGGCGGCACCCCGCAAAAGCCGGTCGGCCTCGTCTATCTCGGCGTCGCCCGCAAGGACGGCGCGGCCCGGGTCGAGTGCCGCATCTTCCCCGGCGACCGCACCGCGATCCGCCAGGCCGCCGTCGTCCTCGCCCTCGAACTGCTGCAGGACGAGGCGCGGCCGGGCTGAATCCAGCTCTGCATGACGAAATACGCGTCCTTCGAGACGGCGCTTTGCGCCTCCTCAGGATGACGTAAGATTATGATGGCATTAAGAAAGATCCTAATCCTGAGGAGCCCGCGCAGCGGGTGTCTCGAAGGACGCGCCGTGCCGATCCAGCGCCTCTCTTTTCCCGGCAGAAGCGCAGCCTTATGATCGGCGACAATCCGCCGCGCTCGCCAGAAGGAACCCACCGATGCTGCTGCGCAATGCCTGGTACATCGCCGCCTGGGCCGACGAGGTCGGCGGCGAGCCGCTCGCCCGCCGGATCTGCAACGATCCCGTCGTCCTGTTCCGCGACGGCACCGGCAAAGTCGGCGTGCTCGCCGACCGCTGCTGTCATCGCGCCGCGCCGCTGCACAGGGGCAGCGTCGTCGGTTCCGGCATCCAATGCGGCTATCACGGGCTGGTGTTCGACGCCTCGGGGCGTTGCGTCGGCATCCCCGGGCAAAAGCTGATCCCGGAGGACGCCCGGGTGCGCTTCTATCCCGCGGTCGAGAAGGACCAGCTGATCTGGGCCTGGATGGGCGATCCGGCCCTCGCCGACCCTGCTGCGATCGTCGATTTTCCCTATCACAACGACCCCGGCCGGTGGCCCAACAAGCACGACGTCTACCCGATCAAGGGCAACTACATGCTGATGGTCGACAATCTGATGGACCTGACGCATCTCGGCTATCTCCACGCCAAGACCGTCGGCGGCAATCCGGGCGCGCATGTCGAGGCCGAGATGAAGACCGAGCGGACCGCGACCGGCCTCAAATTCACCCGCTGGATGAAGAACTCGGTGCCGCCGCCGAGCTACGTCAAGGCGGCGGGGTTCACCGGGCGGGTGGACCGCTGCCAGCAATTCGAATTCGTCGCGCCGAGCACCGTCCTGCAATGGACCGGCGCAATCGACGCCGGCACCGAGTTCGCCGACCCGCAGCGCGACTTCGGGTTCCAGTTCCGGCTGTTTCACGGCCTGACCCCGGAGACCGAAACCAGCTGCTTCTATTTCTGGTCAGTCGCCAACGGCTACCGGCAGAACGAGCCCGAGGCAACCGAGCAGCTTTACCGAGAGATCGCGCCGACCTTTGTCGAGGACCGGGTCATGGTCGAGGCGCAGCAGGCGCGGCTCGACGAATTCGGGGAAACGGGGCTCGTCGATATCGCCTCCGATGCCAACCGCATGCACATGCGCCGCATGGTCGAGCGCCTGATCGCCGCGGAGCGATCCCCGATTGCTGCCGAATAGGTCCACCGGATCACACCGCCGGCCTGCCGGCGGGATCTTGTATCGGGGTGCCGTAGAGCTGTTGTGCGCGGCCCTCGAAAGCGGCGACCATGCGGCGCACCGCCTCATGAAACAGCAGCTCGATGACGCGCTGCAGGAGGCGCGACTTGAACTCGAAATCGACAAAGAAATCGAGGCGGCAGCCGCCGGGCACCTTGTCGAAGGTCCAGTGGTTGTCGAGGTAACGGAACGGCCCCTCGGTGTAGGTCACATCGATGCGATCCGGCGGGGCGAGCGCAACCCGCGAGGTGAACCGCTCGCGGAACATGCGAAAGCCGATGATCAGATCGGCGACGATCAGATCGGGCCTGCGCTCGCGGATGCGGGCGCCAACGCACCAGGGCAGGAATTCGGGGTAGCGCTCGACATCGGCGACCAGCGCGAACAGCTGCTCCGGGGTGTAGGGGAGCACCCGCTGCTCGGCATGGGTCGGCATCGCGCGGGGCTAGCCTGGCGCCGCGAGCGAGGCGGCGCGCGCGGCCTTGAGCCGGGCGAAATCGTCGCCGGCGTGGTAGGAGGAGCGCGTCAGGGGCGAGGACGACACCATCAGAAAGCCCTTGCCAAACGCGAGGCGGCGATAACTCTCGAACTCCTCGGGAGTGAGGAAGCGGGCAATCGGGTGGTGCTTCGGGGTCGGCTGGAGATATTGCCCGATCGTCAGGAAATCGACTTGCGCGGCGCGCAGATCGTCCATGACCTGCAATATTTCGGCGCGTTCCTCGCCGAGCCCGACCATGATGCCCGATTTGCTGAACACCGCCCGATCGAGCCGCTTTGCCTGGTCGAGCAGGCGCAGCGAATGGAAATAGCGCGCCCCCGGCCGCACCTCGGCATACAGCCGCGGCACGGTTTCGAGATTGTGGTTCAGGACGTTCGGGCCGGGCCGCGATGACGGTCTCGATCGCGCCGTCCTTGCGCAGGAAATCGGGGACCAGCACCTCGATCGTCGTTTCGGGCGAGGCATTGCGGATCGCTGAGATCGTCTGCGCAAAATGGCCGGCGCCGCCGTCGTCGAGATCGTCGCGGTCGACCGAGGTCACGACGATATGCGCGAGACCAAGCGCTGCGACCGCCTCCCCTACCCTCGCCGGCTCATTCGGATCGACGAGATCGGGCCGGCCGGTCGCGACGTTGCAGAAGGTGCAGGCGCGGGTGCACACCGCCCCCAGGATCATCATCGTCGCGTGCTTCTCCCTCCAGCACTCGCCGATATTGGGGCAGTCCGCCTCTTCGCAGACCGTGTTGAGCTTGAGCTCGCGCATCAGCCGGCGGGTCGCGTGGTATTCGGGCGATCCCGGCGCCCTGACGCGGATCCACGACGGCTTCTTCGGGCTCGGCTGGTCCGGGCGCCGGGCCTTCTCCGGATGGCGCAAGGGCACGTCCGCGGTCGGGAGCGTCATCGGCTAGAAGTGGATGGCGCGGCCATAGGCGTCAAGCACGGCCTCGTGCATCGTCTCCGAGATCGTCGGGTGCGGGAAGATCGTGCGGATCAGCTCGGCTTCGGTGGTCTCCAGCGTCTTGGCGACCGCATAGCCCTGGATCAACTCGGTGACCTCGGCGCCGATCATATGCGCCCCCAGCAATTCGCCGGTCTTCGCGTCGAACACGGTCTTGACCATCCCCTCGGGCTCGCCCATCGCAATCGCCTTGCCGTTGCCGATGAACGGGAAGTGCCCGACCTTCACCTCATGCCCGGCCTCGCGTGCGGCTTTCTCGGTCAACCCGACGCTGGCGATTTGCGGCCGGCAATAGGTGCAGCCCGGGATGTTGGTTGTGTCGAGCGGGTGGACGTCGTTGACCCCGGCGATGTGCTCGACGCAGATCACCCCCTCGTGCATCGCTTTGTGCGCAAGCCACGGCGGCCCGACCACGTCGCCGATCGCATAAACCCCGGGCTCGCCGGTGCGCAGCCATTGGTCGACGACGATATGGCTGTGCTCGACCTTTATGCCCGTGCCTTCGAGCCCGATCTCCTCGACATTGCCGGTGATGCCGACCGCCAGGATCGCCCGCTCGGCGGTGACCTCGAACGCCTTGCCATCGGCCTCGATCTGCGCCGTCACCTTGTCGCGGCCGTGCTTCAGACCCTTCACGCTCGCGCTGGTGTGGATCTTGATTCCCTGCTTCTCGAAGCTTTTTCGCGCGAAGGCGGAGATCTCCTCGTCCTCGACCGGCAGGACGCGGTCGAGCACTTCGACGACCGTGACCTCGGCGCCCATGTCGCGGTAGAAGCTGGCGAATTCGACACCGATCGCGCCCGAGCCGACGACCAGCAGCGATTTGGGGATCGCCGAAGGCAGCATCGCCTCCTTGTAGGTCCACACCAGCTTGCCGTCGGGCTCCAACCCGGGCAACGAGCGCGCCCGCGCCCCGGTCGCCAGGATGATGTGCTTGGCCGAGAGATCGGCCACCGGCTTGCCGTCCTTGGCGACCGCGATCTTGCCCGTGCCGGCGAGCCCCCCCTCCCCGTCGACGACCGCGACCTTGTGCTTGCGCAACAGAAAGGCAACACCGTTCGAGAGCTGCTTGGCCACCGCGCGCGAGCGGGCCACGACCTTGGCCGGATCATAGGAGATATCGTTTGCCGACAGGCCGAACTGGTCGAGGTGGTGCAGCAGGTGATAAACCTCGGAGGTGCGCAACAGGGCCTTGGTCGGAATGCAGCCCCAGTTGAGGCAGATGCCGCCGAGCTGGTCACGCTCGACCACCGCCGTCTTCATGCCGAGTTGCGCTGCCCGGATCGCCGCGACATAGCCGCCCGGCCCGCCGCCGACCACGACCAGATCGAATGAGGTTTCGGCCATCCAACATATCTCCGGTGGCGGGATACGCTTCGCTGTTCCGCCTTACCAGCCTTCCGCCCCAACCGGGCCGCCGGCGCGGACAGCCGCAAAATTCCCTCAGAACAGGGTATTTTCCGCGATTTATCAGGGAACTCAAGCGGCGCCGTTTCGGGCAGGGCGGGCCTCCATAAGGGGCACGATCAGCGCCCTGACAGATGGTTGTTCATGGTATGTCCGTCAAGGCGTCGCGCTTGTGTCACAGCAGCATGGTCAGCGGATCTTCGATCAGCTTCTTGAAGGCGGCGAGGAATTGCGCGCCGACCGCACCGTCGACGACGCGGTGGTCGCAAGAAAGGGTGCAGGTCATCACCGTCGCGACGGCAAGCTGGCCGTCGCGGACCACCGCGCGCTTCTCGCCGGCGCCGACCGCGAGGATGCAGCCCTGCGGCGGGTTGATCACCGCGGCGAACTCGCGGATGCCGTACATGCCGAGGTTGGAGATCGAGAAGGTGCCGCCCTGGAATTCCTCGAGCTTCAATTTGCCGGCGCGGGCGCGCGTGGCGAGGTCCTTCACCTCGACGGCGATCTGCGCCAGCCCCTTCTGGTCGGCCGCCTTGACGATCGGCGTGACCAGCCCATCGTCGAGCGCGACAGCCACCGAAATATCGACGCGCTGCCAGAAGAGGATCGCATCGTCGCTCCACGACGCATTGGCCGCCGGCACCTGGCGCAATGCCAGCGCCGCGGCGCGGATCACGAAGTCGTTGATCGAGATATTGTACGCATCGGTCTTGGCATTGAGTGTCGCGCGGATCTTCAGCAGATCGTCGATCGCGCAATCGACCGACAGGTAGAAATGCGGGACGGTCTGCTTCGATTCGCCGAGCCGGCGGGCGATGACCCGGCGCATCGCGCTGTGCGGCTTTTCGCTGTAGGGCGGGTTGCCGGCCAGCGCCAGCACCTGCTGCTTCGCGAACACCGGAGCGGCGGAGGGCGCGGCACTGGCGCCGGAGACAGCGGCGGGCGCGGCCGGCGGCGCCGGCTGAGCAAAGCCGGGCGTTGCCAATGCCCGATCGATATCGGCCTTGACGATGCGGCCCTGCGGCCCGGAACCGCGGATCGCCGCAAGGTCGATGCCGGCATGCATTGCCATGCGGCGCGCCAACGGGCTGGCAAAGATGCGGCCGTCACCGCGTGCCGTCGGGCCATTGCCGAGAGCCCCCACCCTTCGCTCCCCCGCTGGCGCGGGAGGGTTAGGGAGGGAGTTGCCCGCGGCGGGCGGCGGCGGTGCCGCTACTGGAGCAGGCTCCGTCTTCGGCTCGGGCGAAGCGGGCGGCATGGCGGCGGGGGCGGCGCTGAATTTCTCCAGCGCCGCCGGGTCCTCGCCTTCTTCGAGCAGGAGCGCGATCGGCTGGTTGACCTTGATGCCTTGCGCGCCTTCGGGAACGATGATCCTGCCAAGGCGGCCTTCGTCGGCCACCTCGTATTCCATCGTCGCCTTGTCGGTCTCGATCTCGGCGATGACATCGCCCGAATGCACTTCGTCGCCCTCTTTCTTCAGCCAGCGGGCGAGATTGCCTTCGGTCATCGTCGGCGACAGCGCCGGCATGCGGATTTCGATCGGCATCACGCCTCCCGTTAGCCCCTCTCCCGCAATGCGGGAGAGGGAGGGGCCCATCGCGCAGCGATGGGAGGGTGAGGGTCGCAGGCGCCGCGATACCCTCACCCGACTCGCTGCGCTCGCCACCCTCTCCCGCGATGCGGGAGAGGGGCTGAATCTTATCGGTACGCCACCTCGCGCGCGGCGGCGACGATGTCCTCGACCTGCGGCACGGCGAGGCGTTCGAGATTGGCCGCGTAAGGCAATGGCACGTCCTTGCCGCTCACGCGCTTCAGCGGCGCGTCGAGCCAATCGAAGCAGCTTTCCATAACGATCGCGGCGATCTCCGCGCCGATGCCGGCGAACGGCCAGCCCTCCTCGACCGCGACGATGCGGTTGGTCCTTTTGACCGAGGCGACGACGGTCTCGACATCGAACGGCCGCAGCGAGCGCAGATCGATGACCTCGGCCGAAATGCCCGCTTTTTCGAGCGCCTCAGCGGCCTGCAAGGCGAGCTTCACCATGCGCGAGAAGGCAGTGATCGTGACCTGGTCGCCGGCGCGGGCGATGCGCGCCTTGCCGATCGGCACGAGGAATTCGGGGTCATCGGGAACCGCGAAACTCTCGCCATAGACGAGCTCGTGTTCAAGGAAAATGACCGGGTTGGGATCGCGGATCGCCGATTTGAGGAGCCCCTTGTGGTCGGCGCCGGTATAGGGCGCCACGACCTTGAGCCCGGGGATGTGCGCGTACCAGCTGGCATAGCACTGCGAATGCTGCGCGGCGACCCGCGAGGCGATGCCGTTCGGCCCGCGGAACACGATCGGGCAATGCATCTGGCCGCCCGACATGTAGCGGGTCTTGGCGGCCGAGTTGATCAGCTGGTCCATCGCCTGCATGGCGAAGTTGAAGGTCATGAACTCGACGATCGGCCGCAATCCGGCATACGCCGCGCCGATGCCGAGCCCGGCAAACCCCTGCTCGGTGATCGGCGTATCGATGACCCGCCGCGGGCCGAATTCCTGCAACAGACCCTGGCTGACCTTGTAGGCGCCCTGATATTCGGCAACCTCCTCGCCGATCAAGAGCACGCTGTCGTCGCGCCGCATCTCCTCGGCCATCGCGTCGCGCAACGCCTCGCGCACGGTCAGCGTGACGGTCTTGCCGGCGTATTCCTCGGGCCCCGGACGCGAAGCGGCGGGCTCGGCGCGTGCCGGGGCACGAGCGGGCGGCGGCGAGGTCCGCGCTTCCCTTTGCTCGGGCGGCTGCGGCGCCGGCCTTGCCGGCTGCATGCCCGATGGCGAAGGAGAGTGCCGCGGCTTGGCCGCAGCCGCGTCGATATCCTCGCCGTTCTCGGCAATCAGCGCGATCGGCGTGTTGACCGCGACGTGGTCGGTGCCTTCGGGAATGACGATCTTGGCGAGCACGCCTTCGTCCACCGCTTCAACCTCCATCGTCGCCTTGTCGGTCTCGATCTCCGCCAGGACATCGCCCGCGTGCACGGCGTCGCCCTCGCTTTTGACCCAGCGCGCGATCTTGCCCTCGGTCATCGTCGGCGACAATGCCGGCATCAGCACTTGGCTAGCCATTCAAATCCTCGGCATCATCAGCGGATGCTCGCCGGCCCGCGGCCCGCTCCGCCCGGCCCTCTACTTAGGCTTCGGCCAGCACGTCCGTCCACAATTCGCTCGGCTCCGGCTCGGGGCAGTCCTGAGCAAACTGCGCCGCCTCGGCGACGATGTCCCGCGCGCGTTTCTCGATCTGCTTCAACTCGTCTTCATCCGCCTCGTGCTCATCGAGCAGCCGCCGCCGCAGATGGTCGAGCGGATCGTGCTCGCTGCGCATGCGGTTGACTTCCTCCTTGCTGCGGTATTTGGCCGGATCGGACATCGAGTGGCCGCGATAGCGATAGGTCAGCATTTCGAGGATGATCGGCCCCTCGCCGGAGCGCGCATGCGCGGCCGCGGCGAGCCCCGCCTCATGGACCGCGACCACGTCCATCCCGTCAACCTGCTCGCCGAGAATGCCGTAGGGGATGCCGCGGTGAAACAGATCGGTGCGGGCCGACGCCCGGCTGATCGACGTGCCCATCCCGTAGCGGTTGTTCTCGATGACATAAACGACCGGCAGCTTCCACAGCGAGGCCATGTTGAAGCTTTCGTAAACCTGGCCCTGGTTGATCGCGCCGTCGCCGAGATAGGTCACCGAGATATGCCCGTCGTCGCGATAGCGGTGGGCAAAGCCGAGGCCGGTGCCGATCGGCACCTGGGCGGCGACGATGCCGTGCCCGCCAAAGAAATTCTCCTCCGGGCTGAACATGTGCATCGAGCCGCCCTTGCCGTGCGAATAGCCGCCGCGCCGCCCGGTCAGCTCAGCCATGACCCCCTTGGGGTCCATGCCGCAGGCCAGCATGTGGCCGTGGTCGCGATAGGAGGTGACGACCGTGTCGCCCTCCTCGAGCGCGGCCTGCATCCCGACGACCACCGCCTCCTGCCCGATATAGAGGTGGCAAAAGCCGCCGATCAGCCCCATGCCGTACAGCTGGCCGGCGCGCTCCTCGAACCGGCAAATCAGCAGCATGTCCCGATAATAGCGCTTGAGCGCGTCGGGCGAGACGTGCGGCCCGGCGGACTTGACTGCGAGCTTGACCGCCTTGGCCTTGCGCTTGACTGCCATCTGGCGTCCTCCGGGCTGTCCCCGCAGCATGGGATCAAATCCGCCCGTTTGCAACCCGATGGGCATCAATTCCTTGGTCGCAAAGAGGAAATCGCCTCACGCCAAAGCCGCGGAAGACACGGCGCGCAGCCTGGAACGGCGAACCCGACCCGGTCCGCCGTCAGCGCTGTTTCGCGGGCTCCATGATCACGATCTCGTCGGGCGAGACGACATCGAGCGTCCTGCGCACCTGCGTGTCGAGGAGGTCCGGATCGACGTGATCGGGCTGCATATCGGCGACCCGATGGTCGAGCGCGGCACGTTCGGCCGCGACGACCGTCAAGGTATCCTTGGCGAGGCGCAGGCTCTTGCGTGATCCGCAGCCAGGCACGCAGCCCACGATCCCCTTCGACGAGGTTGTAGGCAAAATAGCCGGTCAGGGCCAAGCCCAATACCGGGACAACCAACACCCTCGCCCGCCGGCGCATCTCGCGCAACACGATCATCGGAAAAGAGCAGCACGCGCCAGCCTCGGGGTCAACGTAACGCACCAACCGTACCGATGGCACTGGCGCTTGCGGACAAGTCTCGGCTCGCCGGCGGAACGCCGCAAGACAGTCCCGCGTCCTTCGAGACGGCGCTTCGCGCCTCCTCAGGATGACGGTATGTCTATGATGGCATTAAGAAAAGACGTCATCCTGAGGAGCCCGCAAAGCGGGCGTCTCGAAGGACGCACAGCGCTGGACCAGACTCCGCCCGTAGAGTAACCGGCCCTGCCGCGGGGCCGGCGATTTGCCCTACCGCCGGAGCGCGGCGCGGCCCGGGTACAGTGCCGATTCGCCGAGCTGCTCCTCGATGCGCATCAGCTGGTTGTACTTGGCCAGCCGGTCGGAGCGCGACAAGGAGCCGGTCTTGATCTGGCCGGCATTGGTCGCGACCGCGAGATCGGCGATCGTCGTGTCCTCGGTCTCGCCGGAGCGGTGCGAGAACACCGCGCCGTAACCGGCGCGCAACGCGATCTCCACCGCGTCGAGGGTCTCGCTGAGGGTGCCGATCTGGTTGACCTTGATCAGGACCGCGTTGGCGATGCCGCGCTCGATGCCCTGGCGGATCAGCGCGGGGTTGGTCACGAAATTATCGTCGCCGACGAGCTGGATGCGGTGTCCCAGCACGCGGGTCAACAATTCCCAGCCCGCCCCATCGTCTTCCGCCATCCCGTCCTCGATCGAGGCGATCGGATAACGATCGACCAGATCGGTGTAGTAGGCGACCATGCCGGCGGCATCGAGCACCCTGCCCTCGCCGGTCAGCTGGTATTTGCCATCGCGGTAGAATTCGCTCGCCGCCGGATCGAGCGCCAGCACCACGTCGTCGCCCGGTTGGTACCCGGCGGCCTCGATCGCCTGCATCACGAAGCCGAGCGCCATATCGGCCGAGGCGAGGTTGGGCGCGAAACCGCCCTCGTCGCCGACATTGGTGTTGTGGTCGGCGTCATGAAGCTTCTTGCGCAGCGCATGGAAGATCTCGGACCCCACGCGGATCGCCTCGGTGACGTTGGGCGCGCCGACCGGCACGATCATGAATTCCTGGATGTCGATCGGGTTGTCGGCATGCACCCCACCATTGACGATGTTCATCATCGGCACCGGCAGGGTGCGCGCGAACACCCCGCCGACATAGCGGTAGAGCGGCTGGTCGAGTTCGATGGCCGACGCCTTGGCGCAAGCGAGACTCACGCCGAGCACCGCGTTAGCGCCGAGCCGGGCCTTGTTCGGCGTGCCGTCGAGCGCGACGAGGGTGCGGTCGATCGCCAGCTGATCGGCCGCGTCGAACCCCGACAACGCGTCGAAGATTTCCCCGTTCACCGCACCGACTGCCCCCTCAACGCCCTTGCCGCCAAAGCGCGCCCCGCCATCGCGCTTCTCGACCGCCTCATGGGCGCCGGTCGAGGCGCCCGACGGCACCGCGGCGCGGCCCATCGCGCCGCTGTCGAGCGTCACCTCTACCTCGACGGTCGGGTTGCCGCGGCTGTCGAGGATTTCGCGGGCGTGGATATCGGCGATGGCGGTCATGGGGGCCTCGTGCTGTTCACAGCCCCTCTCCCGCACCGCGGGAGAGGGTGGCCGGCGCGACAGCGGCGGCCGGGTGAGAGTATCTCAACGCGAGGACATAGCCTATTCGCCCCCTCACCCCAACCCTCTCCCCCGATGGGGGAGAGGGGGCGTTTCAGAGCGGCCGCGCCTTGGCGATGCGATCGAAGGCGATCAGGGTTTCGAGCAGTTCGGGGAGGGCGTTCAGCGGCAGCATGGTCTGCGCCTCGGCGGTGCCCGACCGGTCGGGATCCTGGTGGGTTTCGAGGAAGATCGCGGCGACGCCGATTGCCGCCGCGGCGCGCGCCAGCACCGGGCCGAATTCGCGCTCGCCGCCCGAGCGGTCGCCAAGGCCTCCGGGCTGCGCGACGGCGTGGGTCGCGTCGAACACCACCGGATAGCCGGTCTGCGCCATGATCGGGAGGGCGCGCATATCGACTACGAGCGTGTTGTAGCCAAAGCTCGCGCCGCGCTCGCACAAGAGGATCTGCTGGTTGCCGGTCGAGGCGATCTTGGCGGCGACATTCTGCATGTCCCACGGCGCCAGAAACTGGCCCTTCTTGATGTTGACCGGCTTGCCGGTCATGCCCGCCGCCAGCAAGAGGTCGGTCTGGCGGCACAGAAAGGCCGGTGTCTGCAACACATCGACCACCTCGGCGACCGGTGCGCATTGCTCCGGCGCGTGGATGTCGGTCAGCACCGGCAGACCGGTCGCCTCGCGCACCTCGGCGAGGATTGGCAACCCCTCCCTCAGCCCGATGCCGCGCTCCGAGTTGACCGAGGTGCGGTTGGCCTTGTCGAACGAGGTCTTGTAGATCAGGCCGATTTTCAGCTTGCGCGCGATCTCGGCCAATGCCGCGCTGGTTTCCAGCGCATGGGCGCGCGATTCGAGCGTATTCGGGCCGACGATGAAGACGAGCGGCAGGTCGTTGCCGAGCGTCAGATCGCCGATCCGAACGTGACGCTGTTCCATGCCGAACCCCCTACCGTGCAATGCCATCCGAACAGACTCACACGAGGCGCGACTGGTCGACCGCGGCCTTGACGAACGAGGTGAACAGCGGGTGCGGCTCGAACGGCTTCGATTTCAGCTCGGGATGGAACTGCACGCCGATAAACCACGGGTGGACCTCTTCGGGCAGCTCGACGATCTCCGGCAGGAGGCCGTCGGGCGACATTCCGGAAAAGCGCAGCCCCGCCGCTTCGAGCGTATCGCGATAGGCGATGTTGACCTCGTAGCGATGGCGGTGGCGCTCGCTGATGTGGGTCCTGCCGTAGATCGCGGCGACGCGGCTTTCGGGGTCGAGAACTGCTTCGTAGGCCCCCAGCCGCATCGTGCCGCCGAAATCGCCGTTGGCGCTGCGCTGCTCAAGCGTGTTGTCGCGCATCCATTCGGTCATCAGCCCGATCACCGGGTGCGCGCACGGGCCGAATTCGGTCGAGCCGGCGCCGGCCAGCCAGGCGAGATGGCGCGCCGCCTCGATCACCGCCATCTGCATGCCGAAGCAGATGCCGAAATAGGGAACCTGGCGTTCGCGGGCGAAGCGCGCCGCCTCGATCTTGCCTTCCGAGCCGCGCTCGCCGAAGCCGCCGGGCACGAGGATGGCGTTCACCCCCTCCAATTGACGCACTGCTTCCTCTTCGGCCTCGAACACCTCCGAATCGATCCAGTCGAGCCTGACCCGCACGTTGTTGGCGATGCCGCCATGGGTCATCGCCTCGGCCAGCGATTTGTAGCTGTCGCGCAGATGCGTGTATTTGCCGACGATGGCGATCGTGACCTCGCCTTCGGGGCGGCGGATGCGGTTGACGATCGCATCCCAGCGGCCGAGATCGGGCTCGGGCGCGTCGAGCCCGAAATGGGCGCAGACCTCGCGGTCGAAACCCTCGGCGTGGTAGGCGGCGGGCACCGCGTAGATCGTGTCGACGTCGAGCGCCGGAATGACCCGCGATTCGCGCAGATTGCAGAACAGCGCGATTTTCTTGCGCGCGCCCTCGGGGATCGGCCGGTCGCAGCGGCACAGGAGAATGTCCGGCTGGATGCCGAGTCCCAGCAATTCTTTGGCCGAATGCTGCGTCGGCTTGGTCTTCAGCTCCTCGGCGGAGTTGATCCACGGCACCAGCGTCAGATGGACGAACATCACCCGTTCGCGGCCGAGTTCGTTGCCGAGCTGGCGAATCGCTTCGAGAAACGGCAGGCTTTCGATATCGCCGACCGTGCCGCCGATCTCGCACAGTACGAAATCCTCGTCGGCAAGATCGGCCAATATGAATTCCTTGATCGCGTCGGTGACGTGCGGGATGACCTGCACCGTCGCGCCGAGATATTCGCCGCGCCGCTCTCGCCCGATCACGGTCGAATAGATCCGGCCGGTGGTGACGCTGTCGCTCCGGCGCGCCGCCACCCCGACATAGCGCTCGTAATGGCCGAGATCGAGATCGGTCTCGGCGCCGTCATCGGTCACGAAGACTTCCCCGTGCTGGTAGGGGCTCATCGTGCCGGGATCGACATTGAGATAGGGGTCGAGCTTCCGCAGGCGCACCTTGAAGCCGCGCGCCTGCAAGAGCGCACCGAGCGCCGCCGAGCACAAACCCTTCCCGAGGGAGGAGACCACGCCGCCGGTGATGAAGATGAACCGCGTCATGGAGCTTCAGTGTATAGCAAGCGAGGCGGGCATCCCACGGGAAACTCACCGACTGATCATCCGTCCGCACATTTACTAATGGTAACAACCTCTTGGCCGGGCTCGTCCCGGCCATCCACGTCTTTCCGGACGCGTTTCCGCCGCTTCAAGACGTGGATGGCCGGATCAAGTCCGGCCACGGGGGTCTTTGTGGAAGCCCGAATCTGCTCGCGTCTGCCGTAGCTTAACCTGTCGTCGGTGCGATTCGGGCCCCCTTCACCGCGCCAGCGGCGCGCTTGGTCCGGCGGGTGCCGCCGGCTGGGCCGGCGCAGCCGGGTTTGGAGCTTCCGGCGCGACCGGGATCAGCGGCGCGCTGAGGGGCGGCGCGCCCTCGTCGATGATCGAGCGCGGCGCGCGGGCGGAATTGCTGAGCATCACGAGCAGGATGCTGGTCGCGAAGAAAACGGCGGCGAGGATCGCCGTCGTGCGGGTTAGCAGATTGGCGGTCGAGCGGCCGGTCATGAAGCCGGACATGCCGCCGCCGCCCATGCCGAGCGCACCGCCCTCGCTCTTCTGCAGCATCACGACGCCGATCAGCGCCAGGGCGATCAGAACATGGACGACAAACAGCAGGATCAGCATGGGCTCGGCGTCGTCGGGGGCAACTCGGGAATCGCGGCTCTATGTAAGCGTTGGCGGGCCCGCTGGCTACAAGCGACCAGCGGCCCGCGACAACTCGCCGGGCGGGTCTTGTCGGCTGCAAGCGGTCAGTTGCACGCTTGGACAATCGCCCAGAAATCATCGGCCTTCAGGCTGGCGCCACCGACCAGCGCGCCATCAACCTCGGCCAATGCCAAAATTTCCGCGGCGTTCTTCGGATTGACCGAGCCGCCATAGAGGATGCGCGTGCCGGCCGGGATGTGGCGGCGGATCGCCGCGTGGATTTCGGTGATGTCGGCAGTCGTCGGGGTCAGCCCGGTGCCGATCGCCCAGATCGGCTCATAGGCGACGATCAGCTTGTCCGGCGTGGCTCCCTCCGGCAGCGATCCGGCAAGCTGCCCCGAGACGATTTCCGCCGCCCGGCCCGCTTCGCGCTCGGCGCGGGTCTCGCCGACGCAGATGATCGCCACCAGCCCGGCACGCCGTGCGGCCAAGGCTTTCGCCCGGACATCCGCATCGTTCTCGCCACAGCCGTGGCGCCGCTCGGAATGGCCCAGGATGACGTGGCTGCAGCCGGCATCGCGCAACATCTCGGCGCTGACGCAGCCGGTGAACGCGCCGGACGGTGCGGCATGGCAATCCTGGCCGCCGAGCCTGACATCGCTGCCGGCGAGCGCCTCGCCGACCGAAGCGAGCAGGGTGGCAGGCGGACAGACCAGGAGCTCGCAGGCATGGAGCTCTTTCGCCCGCCGGGCGACGGCGTTCGCCAGGGCGATGCCGTCGGCGCGCAACCCGTTCATCTTCCAGTTGCCGGCGACAAGGTATTTTCGGTCACGCATTTCCGATCTCCAGGCTGCCGGCGCGCCGACACCGCCGAGTGTTGCGGCTCCACCGGGCCATGTCTATGTTCGCGGTCACGATCACACCGGGGCTTGCCGAGGTCAACCGGCCGCGAAGCCCGCCAAACCGAGCATTTCGTGCCATGATGCAATGGATCCGGGGCAGAGCGGGCTCCATCGTCGTCAAGGTCCTGTTCGGCCTCTTGATCATCTCCTTCGGGTTCTGGGGTATCTATACGCGATCGGTTATTACCAGTCGCATTCGCCCGATACCGTCATCGCCACCGTCGGCGATCAGAGCATCCGCGCCGACAGTCTGCAGCAAGCCTTGCAGCCCGCGCTGGAGCGGCTGCGCGCGCGGTTCGGGACCGCGATCGACGCCCAGCAGGTCAAGCAGCTCGGGATCCTTGACACGCTGCTCGGCCAGCTGATCGACCACAGCCTGCTCGACCAGCAGATCGCGCGCATGCGCCTCACGGTCTCCGACGAGACGGTCCGCGGCGCGATCTACGACAACCCGGCATTCAAGGGGGCCGACGGCAAGTTCGACCGCCAGCTGTTCACCCAGGTGCTGATGATGAACCACCTGAGCGAAGACCAGCTAGTGGCGCGGCTGCGCGACGACATTCCGCGCGGCGACCTGCTGCAAGCGATCACATCAGGGGTCGGCGTACCGCTGCCGGTCGTCGATGCCCTCTATCGCTATCGCCAGGAAAAGCGCCTCGCCGATATCGTCGCCTTCCCGGTGGCGGCGGTGACCGATGTGGGCGAGCCGAGCGAGGCCGAGCTGAGCAAATTCTACAAGGCCCATCCCGACCTGTTCCGCGCCCCCGAATACCGCAGCTTTACCCTCGCGAGCCTGTCTCCCGCCGATCTCGAGCAACCCGGCGCGATCGTGGAGGACAAACTGCGCAAGGAATACGCGCAGCGCAAGGACGAGTTCGTGACTCCCGAGCGGCGGGACATTCAGCAGATCCTCGCGCCCTCCGAGGAAAAGGCCAAGGAAGCCGAAGCCGCCCTCGCCGCCGGCAAGGATTGGAAGGATGTGGCGACGACGATCGCCGGGCAGGACCCGGACACCATCGACCTCGGCCTGTTGAACCGCCAGCAAATCCCGCACGCGCTGGGCGACGTGGCCTTCGATCTGCAGCTCAACCAGGCGAGCCAGCCGATCAAAAGCCCGCTCGGCTGGCACATCCTGCGCGTCGCCAAGATCGTGCCGGCGACAGCGCAAAGCTTCGAACAGGTCAAGCCCAAGATCGAGGCCGCGCTTAAGCTCCAGGAAGCCACGGACCACCTCGACAAGATCGGCAACCAGGCCGACGACGCCCTCGCCGGCGGCGCCTCGCTCGCCAATGTCGCCGCAAAATACGCGCTCAAGACGATAAATGTCGCGGCATCCGATGAGGGCGGACACGATCCGCAGGGCAAGCCGGTCGCACTGCCCGTCGCGTCCGATGAGGTCCTGAAGACCGTATTCGGGACCAACCAGGGCGATACGAGCCGGATCACCGATGCGCAGGACGGTTCGATCTTCGCCGTGCATGTCGACAAGATCGTCGCGCCGCAGGTGAGACCGCTTGCCGAGGTCAGGGACAAGGCAGTCGCCGGCTGGCGGGCCGAGCAGAAGCGCCAATCCGCGACCAAACAGGCTGACGCGCTTGCCGCGGCGGTCACGCCCGACCTGCCGCTCGCCAAGGTGGCGGGCGAGCGGGGATTGACGCTGCTTGCCGCGATGCCGCTGTTGCGCACTGAAACGCCGGGGCAGACCGCCTCGCCGGCGCTGGTGGCCAAGCTGTTCGCGGCGAAGCCGGGCGATGTCGTCACCGCGAGCGACGCGACCGGCTCCTTTACCGCGCAGGCCAAGAAGATTCAGTCACCGAAAACCGTTCCCGCCGCGGCCGCCGCTACGCTATCGGAGGAGCTCGCCAAAGAGGCAAAGGTCGATATCGCCAGCGAATTCACCGAGGGGTTGCGCCGGCGCTTCCCGGTCGAGATCCAGCGCGAAGCGCTCGACCGCATGTTCTAGGAGAGCGGAGGCGGAAGCGTCAGAAATCCTTCTGGCGTATTGCCCGGGCTCAAGGCGTTGGCTGAACGCTTCTGGTTCGCCTCAAAACAGAGCCGGGCGACGAAGTGGAACTTACCGGCGCCGAGGCTCTAAATGTGATGGAAACTGCTCTTGCGTTCGTCGATCTGAGGGAACCCGTCTTATGGCGGGCACTGACCTTTCTCAGGAATGCCCTTCTTACGCGACTTCGCGTCCAGCCCGCCCGACATTATCGCCGCCGGCAGGCGATCAGGCTGATCGGCTTGAGGCTCATTACCACCGCGCCGTGCTGGTTCAGGACTTCGATCAGGCTGCGCACGATTCCCTCCTCCGGCCGGGAGCGCGAGCGCCGGGCCTCGATCACCGTCACCCGCAGGCTCAGCGTGTCGCCTGGCCGTACCGGAAGCAGCCAGCGCAATTCGTCGATCCCGGGTGAGGCGACGCTCGATGCCGGCGACAGGAAGGAGGTGGCGAAAAGCCGCATCATCAGCGCCGCGGTGTGCCAGCCGCTGGCAATGAGGCCGCCGAACCGGCCTGCCGCCGCCGTCTCGGGGTCGGTGTGCATCGCCTGCGGATCGTAATGCCGGGCGAAGTCGATGATCTCGGCCGCGCTGACCGGGATCGCGCCTGAGGTGAAAACCGCGCCCGGCTCGTAGTCCTCGAAATAGCGCTCGGCGGCAGGGCTCATCGCGGGTCCGGGAAATCGAGCACCTGGACCTCCTCGCTTGCCGTGTCGAGCACGGCGCAGCTGAGTTGGTGGCCGTTGCGGTGGTCGCGCGCATCGCCGGTCGAGCCCGGGTTGATCACCAACACAGGACCGAAGCGGCAGACGACCTGTTGGTGGGTGTGCCCATAGAGCACGAAATCCGCGTCCGCCTCGGCGAACCGGGCAAGCAGGCCGCTGTGCGGGTGGACATAGGTGCCGCGCGGCTCCCACGGCGTCGAGTGCACCAGCAGCAACCGCTTGCCGCCGATCGTCAGCGTCTGCCGGAGCGGCCGGCCGGCGAGCCACTGCGCCAGCCCTGGATCGACGCCGTCGCGCGCCCGGGCGCGGGCGCCCTGCGGGCCGAAGAAATATTCCTCGTGATTGCCGAGGATCGTGTGCGTCCCGCGGTCTTTCAGGAGACGCACGACCTCGTTCGAGAAACGGTACTCGTAGATGCTGTCGCCGAGGCAGATCAGCTCGTTAATATCTCCCATCAGCACGAGCGCCCGCGCCAGCCCGGCCGCGTTGCAGTGAATGTCGGAGACGATGCCCACCCTCACGCGCACCGCCCGGTCAATGGCGCTCTCGTTGGATCTCGGGAAAAATTGGCGCGGTGCATTTTGCGATACCCGGGATATGGGCTGGTTCGATATGGCTACCGTATGGGGGAACGCCGCGCGCGTTTCAATGCCTTCTCGGCTTGGGCGCAATGCGAAACTGCGATAGTGTCTCGTTCCACTCCACCCCATCTCTCGCAGGATCGCTGGAGGAGGTTTGTATGGCTATCGTTCTCGATCACACCATCGTTCCGGCCCACGACAAGGTCGCCTCGGCCCGGTTCTTTGCGCGGATTTTCGGGCTCGACTACAAGGGGCCGCATTCCCATTTCGCGCCGGTCAAGGTCAATGAGGGCCTGACCCTCGATTTCGACGAGCGCGGCGAGTTCGATATGCATCATTACGCCTTCAAGGTCACCGAGCCGGAGTTCGACGCGATCTTCGGCCGGGTCAAGGACGAGGGCATCGCCTATGGCAGCGGGCCGCGCGCACGCACCGACATGGAGATCAACCATCGGAAGGGCGGCCGCGGCGTCTATTTCGAGGACCCGAACGGGCACGTTCTCGAAATTCTGACCGCCTGACCCCGATTACTGCGACTGGCACGCGGGCGGCACGCCTGACCGCGGCGGTCGCCGCGATGTTGCGCTTGAGTTCGGTATCATGATCGGGATGCAAGGTCCCCATCAGCCGGTCCCAGAGCGTGAAATGCGTCGCATAATTGCACCGGAAGAAACGATGGTGCTGGTCGTGGTGGGTGACGCCGACCAGCGGCGAGGGCGGAATGCACAACACCCCGCCGTGCTCGTATCCCGAATGACCGATCGCGCCCGTTATCTGGTCATAGAGCTTGTGCGCGAGCAGCACGGCCGGCGCCACCGGAATGAGGAAATGGGCGACCAGCCAATAGGATTGCAGGAACAGATTGTCGACGAGCCGGTCGCTGTTGTTCGACCAGACGACCGGGGTCACGGTCAGATGGTGCCAGCGGTGCACCCGGCCGTAGAGGAGTCGGGTGTGGATCAGCCGGTGGAACCAGTAGAACCACGTGTCGAACAGCACCAGCGAGGCGACGACCGACAACCCGATGCCGAGCGCGCCCTGGGCCGGCGCCAGGCCCCAGCCGAGTTCGGCGTAAAGCCAGTGGCCGGTGCCGAACATCGCCGCGATCGCGGCGAGCGATATAAGGCTCTGTTTTCGGTCGCGGTGGATCTGCCCCGGCGGGGTCTCGCGCGCCTGGATCTTCGCTGCGGCGATGCCGCGGTTGAGCCGGCTGACGACGAGACAGCTCGCGACATAAGCCGCGAGCAGGATCGCATACACTGCCGCGACCGTTCCGGCCCAGGAAATCAGCTGCTCTGCGATCATCGATGCCTGTCCGCAACCCCGTGGTGCGTCTTCCTCGCGGCTGCTAGGGTGCCATGTTCCACGATCGGGAGGGAAGAGACATGGACGAACGCGCCTTTGCCTCCGCAACCATGCTGGCCGGCGAGATCCGCGACCGGCGTAGCCGCGAATGCTGAGGCTCTTGCGCGGCACGCGAGATAGAATGCCGCGAGCCGGCGTTGGGACTTGAAATCAGACCGGTAGCCTGGAATCGGTACCACATGGCCGATCAACCTGCTGCCGGCAATCCGATCCTGCCAACCCGCGGCGGTGCTGCCGGGTCGCATGACGTAGCTCTGATCCCGCCGGCGCGGGTTCCTGGCGAGTTTATCCCGCGCCCTGCGATGCCCGCCGCCGCAGCGGGGCAGCCCATTGTTGACGTGCCGCCGCTGGTCGAGCCGATCGGGTTTGCCGACACGCTCGCCGACGCACGACCAACTGCAGCCGGCCAGCGCCCGGTGCGGCGGAGGTTTCTGCCGCCGGTGTCGCCGACTCCCGCTTTCGCAGCGCCTGATCGATCGCCGGCGCACGATGTCCGGCCGCGGGTTGCGGCACGCCCGCAACTCGTGCTGTTGCCGGACCCGGAAGTTCAGCCGGCAATTCTGCCCGAATCACCGCAACCGCTCGGCCGGCCATCGCCGGGAGCCGGCGCCGCGGCGCCTCCTGCCAATCCCCGCCGCTGGCGCCAGCGAGTGGCCGTCGGCGCCGGGGTCGCCGCCGCGCTCGCCCTCGCCGTGGCATTCGAGGTCGGGCCAAGCGCCGATTGGTCAAGCCGGCTGCGCGGGGCGATCCTGCAAATCTTCGCCGGATCGCCGGCCCTCCCGAGCTCCGCCGGCCCGCCGGCCGACCCGGCTCGGCGGGTCGCCTACTATACCGACCGCGCCAGGGCGGGCGATGCCGTCGCCCAGCTCGCGCTGGCGATTCTTTACGCCAAGGGCGAAGGCGTAGCACAGAACTACACGACCGCCGCCCATTGGTTTCGCGGCGCGGCCGAAAAAGGCGTAGCGCGGGCGCAATACGATCTCGGCGTCCTTTACGAAACCGGCCGCGGTATGCCGGTCAACTATACTCAGGCGGCGGCGTGGTACCGCAAGGCGGCCGAGCAGAACCATCCTCTGGCGCAGTATAACCTTGCGGTCGCGTTCACCAAAGGGCAGGGCGTGCGCCGCGACCCCTTCGAAGCCGCGGTCTGGTACCATCGCGCCGCGGCCCAAGGCGTCGTCGCGGCGATGGTCAATCTCGCAATCCTTTATGAGCGCGGCGAAGGCATCGCTGCCTCGGCGGTCAACGCCTATGCCTGGTACCGTGCCGCCGCGCGGCGCGGCAGCGGGCCGGCGGAACAGCGCGCCGACGAGTTGTTGCAGGCGTTCTCACCATTGGACCAGACGCGCGCGGAGACGAAGGTGGCTGACGTTGCCGCCTCGATCCATGACGCGGTTGGTGCGCGCGCGCGGCTCGCGGCCCAGAGCGTGCCGGCGGCAACCGACGCTGCGCCCGCACCGGTGCTGAAATCCGGGATCGAGAACGGATCGAATTCGCCGCCGGGCGGCGACACCGAAGCCGAAAACCCCTAGCCGGCAAGCCGGGCAGGGAGCATGGTGTGGAGGAATGATGGCAATTTCGACCCCCTCGCGCGAACCCGACCAGGTGCCGGTCAACGACTACCATGTCGATCGCGAAACCGGGCAAATAACGCGGCCGGCCACCCACCGTGTGTTGGCCATCGCGAACGGCGTGCTACTGGTCATCCTGGCGGTAGTCTCTTTCGCCTTGTTCTGGGTCGTGGCGACCCTGCTCGGGATCGTATAATACCGAAGTCTCAATGTCTTGATCCCTGGCTGGCGTTATTTTGAATTGTTATCCCGGCGAAGGCCGGGACCCACTGATCCGCTGACGAGACAGTTGAACGGTGGGTCCCGGCCTGCGCCGGGATGACAGCATTATTGTATGCCGGAATAGCCCGGCCAAGGCTCAGGAACTCAAAGTGGATCGACTCCGGTATAAGGCGCCCGGCGGTCAGCGAGCGAGCAGCGGCTGCGCCACCAGCTACAGCGGCACGGCGCCGCCGGGGAACGGGATGATCGGCACCTCGCTGCCGGCGGCGAGGGCCGACGCGTGCGGCGGGCGCATCACCAGACAATCGGAGGCCGCCAGCGGCCGCATCATCGAGCTGTCCTGGACCTCGAAGGGGACGGCTTCGAGCACCCCGTCTGCGGCACGCACCAGCCGGGCGCGTAAATAATCCTGACGGCGGTCGTTCTGCTTGACGGCAACCCCGAGCCGCGCGGTTGCCGGAGCCTCGGCCGCTTCGGGAACCCCGCTCAGCTTGTCGATTGCCGGCTTGAGGAACAGGAGCGAGCAGACCAGCGTCGAGACCGGGTTGCCGGGGAGCCCCAGCATCGGCGTGCCGCGGTAATGCCCGACCATCAGCGGCTTTCCCGGGCGCATCGCGATTTCCCAGAAATCGATGTCGAGCCCGTCTTCGCTCAAGACGCCGCGGACCAGATCGTGCTCGCCGACCGAGACGCCGCCGGTCGTCACGAACAGATCGACGCCACGGGCCGCCGCCGCGATCCGGCGCAGCGCATCGGGGTCGTCGGGGGCGTTGCCGACGAGGACCGGAACGCCGCCGCAGGCCGTGACAAAGGCGGCGAGCGCCAGGGCGTTGGAGCTGACGATCTGGTGCGGCCCGATCGGGTCCCCCGGCATGACGATCTCGTCGCCGGTCAACAGGATAGCGACAAGCGGCCGGCGGTGCACGAACAGCCACGGCCGGTTCATCGCCGCGGCGAGGCCGATGTCGCGTGGGCTGAGCCGCCTTCCGGCGACTAGCAGCACCTCGCCCTCGGCGAAATCGAGACCGGCGCGGCGGACATAGCGGCCGCGCGGCGCGCCCTCGCGCAGCTCGACCCGATCGCCGTGGCGCTCGGTGTCTTCCTGGATGACGATCGTGTCGGCGCCCTCCGGCAACGGCGCGCCGGTGAAGATGCGCGCCGCTTCGCCAGGCCCCAGGATGCCGCCAAAACCGGCACCGGCCGGGATCTCGGCGACAATGCGCAGGCTGACCGGGATATGGTTGAGATCGTCGGCGCGCACGGCATAGCCGTCCATCGCCGAGACCGCGAACGGCGGCTGGGTCCGCCTCGCCGCGACATCCTCGGCGAGCACCCGGCCAATGCCTTCGGCGATCGACACCTGCTCGGCCGGCAGGGCTTCGAGCGGCATCAGCAGCCGCGCCAGGGCTTCTTCAACCGAGATCATAGGTTCAGGTCCCTTGAGCCTCGTAATCGCCGGATCTACCACCGGATTTGCGTAAGAGACGCAGATCCGTCACAACCATCGCGCGATCGATCGCCTTGCACATGTCATAGATGGTCAACGCAGCAATGGCGGCGGCGGTCAGCGCCTCCATCTCGACCCCGGTGCGGCCTCGGAGGCGGCAGGTCGCGGTGATCTCGACGCAAGATCGCTCGGCGTCAAGGGCCAGCTCGACCGCAACCGAAGTCAATGCCAGCGGGTGGCATAAGGGGATCAGCTCGGCGGTGCGTTTTGCCGCCATGATCCCGGCGAGGCGCGCGACCGCGAGCACATCGCCTTTGGCCACCTCGCCGGCGCGGATCCGCGCCAAGGTTTCGGGCTGCATGACGACCCGCGCGCCGGCGACCGCGACCCTCTCGGTCTCGGCCTTGTCGGAGACATCGACCATCCGGGCGCGGCCTTCGATATCGGTGTGGGTCAGGTCGGGAAGGCGCAGCAGCTGGCGCGTCGCCGCCGCGACATCGCCCGATCGCATCAACAACTCGCCGACGAGGAAGCAGCGCGCGCCGCTTGCCGCGAGCCGGTCGAGGTCGGCCGGGTTGGAGATGCCGCTTTCGCCGACGATGATGCGGTCGGGCGGCACCAGCGGCGCGAGCTTCTCTGCCGTATGAAGATCTACCTTCAACGTTTTGAGATCGCGATTGTTGATGCCGATCATCCGGGCATCGAGACGGAGCGCGCGGTCAAGCTCGACAGCGTCATGGACTTCGACCAACACATCAAGTCCGAGTTCGGCCGCGGCGGCAGCGAGGTCGCGCGCCGCGCCATCGTCGAGCGCGGCCATGATCAGCAGGATGCAATCGGCGCCAAGCACCCGGCTCTCAACCACCTGATAGGGGTCGAGGATGAAATCCTTGCGCAGCACCGGCAGCGCGCAGGCGGCGCGCGCCATCCGCAGATCGTCGTCGCTGCCCTGGAAATACGGCGTGTCGGTCAATACCGAGAGGCAGGCGGCGCCGCCTGCCTGATAGGCTTGGGCCAAGGCCGCCGGGTCGAAATCGGCGCGGATCAGGCCGCGGCTCGGCGAGGCCTTTTTGATCTCGGCGATCAGGCCGTAGCGCCCCTGTGTCACCTGGCGTTCGAGCGATGCCGCGAAGGGCCGCACCGGCGGCGCCTCGGCAAGCTGCGCCCGCAATTCCGACTCCGGTCGCGCTTCCTTGCGCCGCGCGACATGGGCCCGCTTCTCGGCGCAGATCTCCGGCGAGGACGTCAGCCACCGCCGCTCCCCTCGTTGGTCGCGGCGACCAGCCGGTCGAGCACCTGCTGCGCCGCGCCGCTGTCGATCGCCCGCGCCGCCATTTCAGCCCCGTCGCGCAGACTCTCGACGCGGCCCGCCACGATCAGCGCGCCGGCGCTGTTGAGCAGCACGACATCGCGCAGCGGTCCGCGGGCGCCGCCCAATAACTCGCGCATCAGCGCGGCGTTGTGCGCCGGCTCGCCTCCCTTCAGGTCTTCGATCCGCGCCGGCTTGAGACCGGCTTCCTCGGGCACGATTTCGAATTCGATCACCCTGCCGTCCTTGTACTCGGCAACTTTTGTCACGCCAGCGGTGGTCAGCTCGTCGATGCCGGAGCCGTGCACGACCCAGGCGCGCTCGGCGCCGAGCCGGCCCAGCACCTCGGCCATCGGCACCACCCACTCCGGCGCGAACACGCCGACCAGCTGGCGCCGCGTCCCGGCCGGGTTCGACAGCGGCCCCAACAGGTTGAAGATCGTGCGGGTGCCGAGCTCGACGCGGGTCGGCCCGACATGGCGCATCGCGCTGTGATGGCGCGGCGCCATCAGAAAACAGAAGCCGATCTCCCACAGACAGCGGCGCACAATCGCCATGTCGGCGTCGATATTGACGCCGAGCGCCGTCAGCACGTCGGCCGCCCCCGAGCGAGACGAGAACGCGCGGTTGCCGTGCTTGGCGACCGGCACGCCGCAGCCGGCGACGACGAGCGCGCTGGCGGTCGAGATGTTGAACGTGCCAGCGGCGTCGCCGCCGGTGCCGACGGTGTCGATCGTGCCGGGCGGGGCGTCGATCGCCAGCGCCTTGGCGCGCATAATGCGCGCCGCGCCGGTGATCTCGTCGACGCTCTCGCCGCGCACCCGAAGCGCCATCAACAGCGCCCCCATCTGCGACGGGGTGGCGTTGCCGCTCATGATGATGTCGAACGCCGCCTCGGCCTCGCTTTCGGACAGCGTCCGCCCGGCCGCCACCTCTGCCAGCAGCGGGCGCAGATCGCTGATCGCCGCGGTGCTCATCGGGATGTGCCCTTTGTCATGCCTCCTATATATCAGCCTCCGCCGTCGGACGGAAACCGGGGCGCGCTGCCGCGGTTGCGATGTCTCGGCTTGGCTGCTACAGTGCCGGCCATGAGCATGTGCCCGCGTTCAGCCAATTGGTGGTGGCCCGTCTAACCCGGGCGGCCAACGATTTCCCGTAGTTGCATAGGCCGCCTCGGAGCACCGGGCGGCCTTCGCATTTAGAGCGCGACGGCTCGAGGGACCTCCGAGGCGACCATTACCCGGAGGGACCTTCGTGCAGCGCACCAGCTACGAAACCAAGGGCGGCATCCGCATCGATCGCGAGATCGTCGCGCAGCCTTACAGCCCGGCCGACACCGAGCTCGCCGAGCGGCTCGACCGCCAGCGCGGCGTGCTGTTCTCGTCGAGCTTCGAGTTTCCCGGCCGCTATACGCGCTGGGACATGGGTTTTGTCGACCCGCCGCTGGTGCTGACCGCGCGCAGCCGCGGCTTTGCCATCGAGGCGCTCAACGAGCGCGGGCGCCTTTTGCTCGGCGCGGTCGGCGACCATCTGGCCGATTTGCCGGCGGCCGACATCCGGCACGCCGGCATTGACCGCATCGACGGCGAGATCCGCGAGAGCACCACCCGCTTTCCGGAGGAAGAGCGCAGCCGCCAGCCCAGCGTGTTCTCGGTGCTGCGCGCTCTCGGCGAGCTGTTCGCGAGCCCGGATGACCAAGATCCTGGGGACGAGCATCTCGGGCTCTACGGCGCGTTCGGCTACGATCTGGTGTTCCAGTTCGAGCCGATCCGCCTCAGGCTGCCGCGCCCGGCCGATCAGCGCGACCTCGTGCTGTATCTGCCCGACGAGATCCTGATCGTCGATCACATGCGGCAGCAGGCAGCGCTCCATCGCTATGAGTTCGAGGTCGCCGGCCGCTCCACAGCAGGCCTGCCGCGCGCGACACCGCCGGCACCCTATCGGCTGGGCCGGGCCGTGTCGCCGCCACCCGAAAGCGATCATGGGCCGGGCGAATACGCCGCGCTGGTTCGGCGCGCCAAGGAATCCTTCGTCCGCGGCGATTTGTTCGAGGTCGTCCCCGGCCAGCTCTTCGCCACGCCGTGCGCCGACATGCCGAGCACCGTCTTCCATCGGCTTCGCCAGGCCAACCCGGCACCCTATGGCGCGCTGATCAATCTCGGCGAGGGCGAGTTTCTGGTGGCCGCCTCGCCCGAGATGTTTGTGCGGGTCGAGGGAAGGCGCATCGAGACGTGTCCGATCAGCGGCACGATCGCGCGCGGCCATGACGCGATCGAAGACGCCGACCGCATCCTCGAGCTGCTCAACTCGAAAAAGGACGAGAGCGAATTGACGATGTGCACCGATGTCGACCGCAACGACAAGTCGCGGGTGTGCGTCGCCGGCAGCGTCAAGGTGATCGGGCGGCGCCAGATCGAGATGTATTCGCGCCTCATTCATACCGTCGACCACGTCGAGGGCGAGTTGCGCCCCGAATTCGACGCGCTCGACGGGTTTTTGAGCCATGCCTGGGCGGTGACGGTGACCGGGGCGCCGAAGCTCTGGGCGATCCGCTTCATCGAAGAGGAGGAGCGCTCGCCGCGCCGCTGGTACGGCGGCGCGATCGGCCGCATCACCTTCGACGGCAACATGAACACCGGCCTGACCCTGCGCACGATCCGGATGATCGACGGCATCGCCGAAATCCGTGCCGGAGCGACGCTGCTGTTCGACAGCGACCCCGAAGCCGAGGAAGCCGAGACCCGCCTCAAGGCTGCGGCATTGTTTACGGCTATCCGCGGCGCGGGCGCAGCGCGGCCCGGCATGCCCCCGGTCGCGCAATCGGCGCGCGGCCGCACGGTGCTGCTGATCGATCACGAGGATTCGTTCGTGCACACGCTGGCCGGCTATATCCGTACGACCGGGGCCGAAGTTACGACCTTGCGCCACGATTTCGCGCGGGCGCAGCTGCGCGACGGGCTGCGGCCCGATCTGGTCGTGCTGTCGCCGGGGCCGGGCCGGCCTGAGGATTTCGCGATCGGCGACACGCTCGATCTGTTGGTCGAACAGGGCATCCCGGTCTTCGGCGTGTGCCTCGGGCTGCAAGGCATCGTCGAGTATTTCGGCGGGTCGCTCGGCGTGCTCGGGGTGCCGATGCACGGCAAGCCGTCATTCGTGCGCACCTTGCCGTCCCGGCTGCTGCGCGGCTTGCCGGAGCGCTTCGTTGTCGGCCGCTATCACTCGCTCTATGCGGTGCGCAGCCGGTTGCCTGCGGTCCTCTCGGTTGCGGCGGAGACCGAGGATGATCGCGTGATCATGGCGATCGAGCACCTATCGCTGCCGATCGCGGCGGTGCAGTTCCATCCCGAATCGGTGATGACTTCGCCCGGCGAGATCGGCATGCCGATCATCGAGCAGGCGCTGGCGCTGCTGTGCGAGGGGGTTGCGGCGGCAAAATGAAAAGCAAACGCCTTACCGAGAAGACGGGGAAACACTCCAAGCCGGTTATTCCGGGACGGCCCGAAGGGTCGGGCCCGGAATCCATGAACTCCGGCCTCTGGGATATGGACCCCGGGTTCGCGGCTGCGCCGCGTCCCGGGGCGTGCCGGCCGAAAGCCTGATTGCGGGATAGCTCGACGATGGCGATCAGGCAACTCGCTCCCACTCGCTCTCCTATTTGGGATACCCTCGCCCGTCATAGCCGTGTGGGACCCGGTCATGACGGAGACTCGCGGGTCAAGCCCGCAGGTGACGATTATGCAGAGGGCCTATCTTGGCGAATAGTTCGATTTCCAAGAACAGTTTGGCGATCAGCCAACTGAACGCCGGCTATGGCCTGGTGCGGGTGCTCGAGGACATCTCGGTGTCGGTGTCGCATGCCGAGACCGTGGTGCTGCTCGGCACCAACGGCAACGGCAAGAGCACCCTGATGAAATGCATCATGGGCATGCTGCAGCCGACGTTGGGCAGCATCGTCGCCGAGATCGACGGCGAGCGGTATGATTTGATCGGGCGCACCACCGAGGCGATCGTCGATCTCGGTATCACCCTGGTGCCCGAAGGGCGCCGGCTGTTTCCCAAGCTCACCGTCGAAGAGAACCTGCTGCTCGGCGCGTTTCGCCCGACAGCGCGCAGCGCGATCCAGGCCAACCTCGAATCGTCCTACGAGACCTTCCCGCGGCTGTTGGAGCGCCGGCGCCAGCTCGCCGGCAGCCTGTCGGGCGGCGAGCAGCAGATGCTGGCATTGGCGCGCGCGCTGATGTCGGCGCCGCGCATCCTGTTGATCGACGAGCCGTCGGTCGGGCTCGCGCCCATCCTGGTCAGCCGCACCATCGACAAGATCAAGGAGTTGAAGGACCGCTTCGAGCTGACCGTCCTGATGGCCGAGCAGAATTTCAACCAGGCGGTCCGCATCGCCGATCGCGGCTACGTCATCGTGCACGGCCAGATCGCCTTCGAAGGCCGCAACACCGACGAACTCAACAACAACGAACTGGTCCGGAAGTTTTATCTGGGGCTTTGAGGGCGCAAGAATTCAGTCACGGCCACATGCGTGACGCCGGCCGGCGAACTGGTGCACAAGTTTTCGCAGTACCGCAAGATCGGCGCAGGGCGCACCGGCGGACGCCGTGCGTCCTTCGAGACGCCGGCTACGCCGGCTCCTCAGGCTGCGGCTGATCTCGCGTCGCAGTTCGCCTCGCAAAATGCGAAAGCGCCGGCGCAATTTCCCGAAATCCAACAAAAAAGCCCGGTTTTCCTCGGGTCCGTCAACCGCCGGCGCGCTGGCACGACGCTTGAGAAAGAACCCTCGCCGGCGATCCGTCGGCCATACGGGTTTTGCGGAGAAGCATCATGAAGCTTCGCTATAAGGTCCTGCTTGGTGCCGCGGCTGTTGCAGTTGCCAGTGCCGCCAGTTTCCCCAACGAGTTCGGCCTGAGTGCGACGACCTGGCGGCAGCAGGAAGCGCTGACGCTGTGCCAGCGGACCAACTCGACGTTCATCAGCCTTCTGGCGAGCGACCGGGAGAATTGCTACAGCCGGATGCGGACCGCGATCGGCGAGCACACCGGGTTGTGGAGTCGGCATGACCGCGGCGAGCGGCAACTGGCTCAGGCCGACCGCTAAAATTCCACCGAAAACCCGCCATCGACGGGGATCGCCGCTCCGGTCACGAAATCCGAGGCCGGCGCGGCGAGAAATACCGCGATGCCCGCCAGATCCTCGGGCCTGCCCCAGCGGCCGGCCGGCGAGCGGTGCAGGATGCGCTCGTGCAATCCGGCGACCTGCTGCCGTGCGTCCCGCGTCAGCTCGGTGTCGATCCAGCCCGGCAATACCGCATTGACCTGAATGTTGTCGTTGGCCCAGGCGGTGGCCAGCGACCGGGTCAATTGGACGAGCCCGCCCTTGCTGGCGGCGTAAGCAGCCGCGTAGGCGGCCCCGAAGATCGCCATCATCGAGCCGATATTGATGATCTTGCCGCCGCCGCCCTCTTTCATGACCGGGTAGGCCGCCTGGGCACAGGCAAAGGCGCCGGTCAGATTGGTGTCGAGCACCGCCTGCCATTCGGCGATGGCATAATCTTGCGGCGGCTTCCTCACTGACATGCCGGCGTTGTTGACGAGGATGTCGAGGCGGCCGAAGCGATCGACGGTTTGCCGCACCATCTCAAGGCAGGAGGCGGGATCGGCAACATCGAGCGGAATGAAGGCGCTCGCCGCGCCGGACGCCATCAGTGCCGCAACCGCCGCCGCGGATTTTTCCGGATTGCGCGCCGCGACGACGATCGCTGCCCCCGCCGCGGCAAGACCCTCGGCCATGCCGAGCCCGATCCCGCCATTGCCGCCGGTGACGACCGCGACCCGGCCGGTCAGATCGAACATGTTCATGTCAGGGCGCCCGGCTCGGGCCAACGAGGCTCGCCCCGCCGTCAACGACGAGGGTCTGGCCGGTGATGTAGCGCGCCTCGTCCGACAACAGGAAGCGGACGGCATGACCGATGTCCCAGCCGACCCCCTCGATGCCGAGCACCGAGGCCTTGCGCCGCGCCTCGCGGCCGGCAGCGGTCATCTGACCCGTGTACATGCGCGGCGTGTAAATGGGGCCAGGCGCGACGCAATTGACGCGGACGCCGTCGGGGCCGTGATCGACCGCCATCGCCCTTGTCAGTGCGATCACCGCGCCCTTCGAAGTCGAATAGGCGGTGAGGCCGCGCGGGCGCAAGGCCGAGATCGACGACACGTTGACGATGGCGCCGCCGCCGGCGGTCGCGATCATCGCCGGGATCGCAAAGCGCGAGACGAGGAACATGCTGTCGACATTGACCTGCATGATGCGGCGCCAATCGGCGACCGCGGTATCGACGACGCTGCCGCGCCCGCCGATCCCGACATTGTTGTCGAGGAGGTCGAGGCGGCCGAACCGGGCGAGCGCCTCATCGACGATCGCGCGGCACTGCTGCTCGTCAACCACGTCGGCGACAAACGGCGCGGCGATACCGCCCTCGCTGGCGATCATCGCGACGGTCTGTTCGGCGGCTTCGGGGACAATATCGACGACCAGCACGCGGGCGCCGGCGCGCGCCAACAGGATCGCCGCGGCGCGGCCATTGCCGACGCCGTCGTCGGGCGCGCCGCCCCCAGTGACGATCGCCGCCTTGCCGGCGAGGCCGAGATCGGCGGTGGCGGATGGGACATCGCTCATGGGTCGTTCTCGCGCAGTGGAGGCGCTACGATAGCGGTCGGCGTATCGCTGCGCCATCGCGACCGGCGGTTGTCGGCGTGGCGTTTCCCGGCGATCAAATCTTGCTTATATCAGCGAACAACATGCCCAGGCTCAAGGTCAGCATCGTTTTCGAATCCGGCGCGCGCATCGGCCCCGGCAAGGCAAGGCTGCTCGAGTCGGTACGCGACACCGGATCGATTTCGGCGGCGGCGCGCAACATGCGGATGTCGTACAAGCGCGCCTGGGTATTGCTCGACAGCATGAACCAGGCATTCACCGAGCCGCTGGTCGCGGCGGCGCCCGGCGGAGCGGGCGGCGGCGGCGCCGCACTGACCGAGTTCGGCGCCGAGGTGCTGGAGCGCTATCGCCGCATTCATGGCCGGGCCGACGCCGAGGCCGCCGAGGATCTCGGGGCGCTGGCGCGCCGCTCGCGATCGGACAGTCCGGGGAATTGAAAAATGAGCTTGAACGAAGCGCGCCTCCCTGCTCAGATGCGCTATGCCCTATTCGACATAGCGCGGGAGACAGCATCGGTATGCAGCGACGGATAGTAGTCACCGCCATCGCCGCGTTTGCCACGGCAGCGATAACCGCGACGGCCCACCCCGGCGCCGCACAAGCCGGGAATGTCGTCGTCTTTGCTGCCGCCAGCCTCAAGAACGCGCTCGACGACATCGCCGCGAAATGGCAGCACGATACCGGCAAGCACGCGGTCGTTTCCTATGCGGCGAGCCCGACCCTGGCGAAGCAGATCGAGAACAGCGCGCCGGCCGACATGTTCATCTCGGCCGACCTCAAATGGATGGATTATCTCCAGCAGCGCAACCTGATCGACCCGAAAACCCGAGTGGATCTGCTCGGCAACAGTCTCGTGCTGATCGCGCCGAAAGACAGCCCGGTCAAGGTGACGATCGGCCCGGGCTTTCCGCTGGCCAAGCTGCTTGGCGGCGGGCACCTCGCGATGGCCGACCCCGCCGCGGTGCCGGCCGGGCTCTACGGCAAGGCGGCGCTGACCAAGCTCGGCGTCTGGCCGAGCGTCGCCGGGCGCGTCGCCGCGGCCGAGAACGTCCGCGCCGCGCTGTTGCTGGTGGCGCGCGGCGAGGCGCCGCTCGGCATCGTTTATCAAACCGATGCCGCTGTCGAACCGGCGGTCAAGATCGTCGCCACCTTCCCCGCCGACACCCTCCCGCCGATCGTCTATCCGATGGCGCTGACCAAGACCGCACAGCCCGACGCCGCGGCGCTCGAGGCGTATCTGCGCGGCCCCGCCGCCGGCAAACTGTTCGAAGCACAGGGCTTTACCGTGCTCGGCCATGCGCAGTGACCGCGTTCCTGGCATTTTCTCCGGAAGAGCTGACCGCGATCCGCCTGTCGTTGCGGGTCGCCTTTTGGGCGATGCTGGGCAGCCTTCCGGTCGGAATTGGCGTCGCGCTGCTCTTGTCGCGCGGCCGTTTCTGGGGCCGCTCGCTATTGAATGCGTTTGTTCACCTGCCGCTCGTCATGCCGCCGGTGGTCACCGGGTATCTGCTGCTGCTGCTGTTCGGACGGCGCGGACCGCTCGGCGAGTTGCTGGAGAAGAGCCTCGGGATCGTGTTCGCCTTTCGCTGGACCGGCGCCGCGCTGGCCGGCGCGGTGATGGGCTTTCCGCTGATGGTGCGCTCGATCCGGCTGTCGATCGACTCGGTCGACCGCCGGCTCGAAGCCGCCGCCGCAACGCTCGGCGCCAACGCGCCCTGGGTGTTCGCGACGATCACGCTGCCGCTGATCCTGCCCGGCATCCTCGCGGGCATGATCCTCTCCTTTGCCCGCGCGCTCGGCGAATTCGGCGCGACGATCACCTTCGTCTCCAACATTCCTGGCGAGACCGAGACATTGCCGCTCGCGATCTATACGCTGACCCAGGTTCCCGGCCGCGATCTTGCTACATTGCGCCTGACGCTCGTCGCGGTCGCGATATCGCTCGCCGCGCTGTTCGCCTCGGAAGTGCTGATCGAGCGGGCGACCCGGCGCACGCTCGGGCTGTGACATGACATGCTAAGCGTTGCGGTCGAGCACCGTTTCGGCAGCTTTGTCCTCGACGTCGAGTTCGACAGCGCGGGCGGCCTGACCGCGCTGTTCGGCCGCTCCGGCGCCGGCAAGACCACGCTGATCAACGCGATCGCCGGGCTCATTCGCCCCGAGCGCGGGCGTATCGTTGTCGATGACGCGGTGCTGACCGATACCGGGCGCGGCGTCTTCGTGCCGTCGCGCCGCCGCCGCGTCGGCTATGTCTTTCAGGAAGGCCGCCTCTTTCCGCATCTGACGGTGCGGCAGAACCTGCTGTATGGGCGCTGGTTTGCACCGAAAGCGGAGCGTGCCGGCGATGTCGATCAGGTCGTCGAGCTGCTTGGCGTCGGGGCGCTGCTCGACCGGCGGCCGGCCAATCTGTCGGGCGGCGAAAAGCAGCGCGTGGCGATCGGCCGCGCCCTCTTGGCGCGCCCGCGCCTTCTCGTCATGGACGAGCCGCTGGCCTCGCTCGACGAGACGCGCAAGACCGAGATCCTGCCCTATATCGAGCGGTTGCGCGACGAGGCCGGGGTGCCGATCGTCTATGTCAGCCACGCGATCGCCGAGGTGGCCCGGCTCGCCACGACGATGGTCGTGCTCGACGAAGGCCGTGTCGCCGCGGTCGGGCCGACCGCCGCGATCATGGGCCGGATCGACCTGTTCCCGCTGACCGGACGCGCCGAGGCCGGCGCCATCCTCGCCACCAGGGTGGCCGGCCATGACCCCGCCTTTGGGCTGACGACGCTGCGCGCCGCATCGGGCGAATTGCGGGTACCTTATCTCGACCTGCCGGTCGGCGCCGCGCTGCGCGTGCGCATCCGCGCGCGCGACGTGATGATCGCGCTCCATCCGCCCGAGGGATTGAGCGCTCTCAACGTCTTGCCCGGGACCGTCGCCGAGATCGGCCGTGCCGACGGAGCGATCGTAGAAATGCGCCTCGATTGCGCCGGCGAGGCGCTTGTCGCGCGGCTGACCCGGCGCTCGGTCGAAACCCTCGGCCTCGAACCCGGAACCCCGGTCTATGCCGTGATCAAAAGCATCGCCTTCGACCACCACACCATCGCCGGCGCCGAACCGGCGTCATCCGGCGCGGACGCCGATACGCGGCAGGGGTAACTTCTCGCGAGTAAAAAAACCGTCATTCCGGGGGCGGAGCGGAGCGAGGCAACCCGAAATCCATGCGCACGGGCCTGTGTTCCTGGATTCCGGGTTCGCCGCCGCGCGGCGCCCCGGAATGACGAGGAGTGCTCAATCGACCTTCAGCAGCTCGACGTCAAAGATCAGCGTGGCATTGGGCGGGATCACGCCGCCGGCGCCGCGCGTGCCATAGCCGAGTTCAGGCGGGATGATCAGGGTGCGCTTGCCGCCGATTTTCATCCCGGCAACCCCCTCGTCCCAGCCGCGGATCACCTGCTGCGCGCCGAGCGTGAAGGCGAAGGGCTGGCCGCGATCGAGCGAGTGTCGAATTTGGCGCCCTTTTGACCGTTGTTGTAGAGCCAGCCGGTGTAATGAACGCTGACCTTGTGGCCGGGCGTCGCTTCCGCGCCGGTCCCGACAGTCGTATCGGTGTATTTGAGGCCGTCCGCCAGCTCGGTCATCTTGCCTTGTGCTCCATTTGCCGCCGGAGACGGCGCGGTTAGGGAAATGAGAAACACCGCCATCGCGGCGGCGCTGAGGTGGATCAATTTCATGGCAACGCGACTATGCTCTATGAGTTGCGCAACACGAGAGGAAGGGGCCCCGTGCACAGCGCCATCCTGCCCGACGGCATACTGACCGAGACGATTGCCGGCGTCACGGACATTCTCGGCCGCGAGCTTGCGGGGATCGCGGTTGAGCGGGCGGTGATCGGCCTGTTCTTCACCGGGGTTAAGCTGACGGCCAGCCCAAACGGCGTACAGACCGCCGGGACCTGTGCGACGCCGCGCGATGCCGTCCCCGGCGATATATGCTGCCCGGTATCGGCGCGGGCGGAGGGCTTTCAGCCGCTCGCCGGGCGTCCGGCATCCGAGTTGATGCGCGATGCGGTGGCCGGGAACGGCCTTTCGCGCGCGGTCGGCATCGCCACGCTGAACGCCCTTTCCGAACTGTGCTGGCGCCGCCGCCCCTGTCCCGGGGTCGAGCTGTTGCCCGGCACCGACGCGTTCGAGGCGACCGAATTCCACGCGGGCGACCGGGTCGTCCTCATTGGCGCCTTCATCCCGTTTCTGAAGGAGCTGAAGCGCCGCCGACAGCCCTATCTCGTGCTGGAGCAGAACCCGGCGGCGCTCAAAGCCGAGGAGATGCCGTTCTACCGCCCGGCCGAATTGGCGCCCGAAATCTTGCCCGCGGCCGATGTGCTGCTGATCACCGGGGCGACATTGCTCAACGACACGCTCGAAGACCTGCTGGCGCTGGCGCGGCCCGCGGCGCGCGTGACCGTCGTTGGCCCGACCGTCGGCATGCTGCCCGACGCCTTTCTCGCGCGCGGCGCCGACAAAGGCGTCGGGCTCGGCGATGCGCACCGCGCCGAGGATCGCCGCATTTCCTCGGCCATTCCGCCGAGAAGATCGTGCTGGCGCGGCGGGTGTCGAAGGGCAGGGCGAAGGTCGCTTAGGGAGCCTCGGCACAGATCGCCGCGCATCGCTCCTCGGCATAGGTCCAGGCCGAGAAGCGCTCGCCGAGCGGGGCGTCGCCGACCGCGACGATGAAGGGGTCGTCCCCGAACGAGGTGTAATAGTCGTAGAGCTCGGCAGCGCTCATCCCCGGCTTGTAGTGCCAGGCGAGCGAACGCTCGACGATGGCGCGGCACACCGCGACCGCCGCCTCATAGCTCGCGAAGACGCCGTGGTCGGCATGCTCGTCGGCGTCCATGTAATGAAAGTTGTCGGCACCGATGACCTTGTACCCGAGCATCGGCCGATTATAGCCGAAATCCGCCGGCTGCGGCTATGATCGGCACGGCAACGGATTTATCGGCGCGGGAGGATGCGATGGCGGAGCGGCTCGGATCGGGCGACTGGACATTCGAGGTCCAGGAGAGTTGGGCGAGGATCCCGGACGAGATCGTGCTCGGCGATTGCGCCGCGGTCGGCGTCGACAGCAAGGACAACGTCTACGCCTTCAACCGCGGCGACCACCCGGTCGCGATCTTCGACAAGGACGGCAATCTGTTGCGCACCTGGGGCGAGGGCGTGTTCACCCGGCCGCACGGGGTCCATGTCGCGCCCGACGACACGATCTGGCTGACCGACGACGGCGACCATACGGTGCGTCACTGCACGCTCGACGGCAAGGTGCTGATGACCCTGGGCATTCCCGGCAAGCCGGCGCCCTTCATGAGCGGCGAGCCGTTCCACCGCTGCACCCACACCGCGCTGTCGCCGCAATGCGACCGGCTCTACATCTCCGACGGCTACGGCAACGCCCGCATCCACAAATATACGATCGACGGCAGGCGCGAGATGTCATGGGGCCAGCCCGGTACCGATCCCGGCGAGTTCAACATCGCCCACAACATCTGCTGCGACCCGGAGGGCTGGGTGTATCTCGCCGATCGCGAAAACCACCGGGTGCAGGTGTTCGACGGCAACGGCAGGTGGGAAACCCAGTGGAACAACCTGCACCGGCCGAACGGCATGTGCCTGGGCCCCAATGGCGCCCATCGGCATGACCCGCTGTGCTATATCGGCGAGGGCGGCCCGAGCGGCGAGATTAACAAGGATTGGCCGAATATCGGGCCGCGCGTCAGCATCCACACGCTGAAGGGCAAGGTCTTGGCGCGGCTCGGCAAGCCGCATGGCGGCATCCTGCCCGGCCAGTTCACGTCGCCGCACGGCATCGCCGTCGACTCCCGCGGCAACATCTTTGTCGGCGAGCTTACCGGCCGGTCGTGGTCGCGCTTCTCGAAGGAGCCGGTACCGAAGCGGCGCCGCGTCATCCACCGGCTGGCGAAAGTCGCGGCATAGGCCTACCCTCACCCGCCGGCCGCTGCGCGGCCGGTCCCGTCATCTGGAGGATGCGCTGATGATCTACGAAGTCCGCACCTATACGCTGCGCCCCGGCACCGTCCCCGAATTCGAGGAGCGCTATGAAAAGCGGCTGCCGTCGCGGCTGAAGCACTCGCCGCTCGGGGCCTTCTGGCACACCGAGTTCGGCCCGCTCAACCAATGCATCCATGTCTATCCCTATGACGATTTGCAGCACCGGACGAAGGTGCGCACGGCCATGGCGAACGATGCCGCCCGCAACGCGATGCCCGGCGGCCAGGACCTGCTGGCGGCGCAGGAAGCCGAGATCGTGATCCCGGCGCCGTTCATGCGGCCCCTTGGCAGCCGCGACTACGGCACCGGCAACGTTTACGAGATGCGGACCTACACCTATGCTCCGGGCGACATCCCGAAGGTGCTGGAAGCGTGGGCCAAGGCCGTTCCGGCGCGCGAGGAGCTGTCGCCGCTGGCGGCGTGCTGGACCAGCGAACTCGGCGGGCTCAACAAGTTCACCCACATCTGGGTGTACAAGGATCTCAACGAGCGCACCCGGATCCGCGCGGCATCGCGCGCGCCTGGCAAAGCGTGGCCGCCGCAGGCCGGCGTCAGGCCGATCCGCCAGGAAAACAAGCTGCTGATCCCGGCGTCGTTCTCGCCGGTGCGCTAGCAGCCGGGCACCTTCCAAGACCGTCATCCCCAGGCTTGACCCGGGGATCTCTTGCGACCCAGAGAGATGGCCGGGTCAAGCCCGGCCATGACGAACCGGACGGCACGGGACTATTAGAGCTTGTTCCGATCGGATTGAATCATCGTACCCGGCCCGCCGTTGGTTTCCGCAGTCCCGGCAAAAGCCGGGACCCACTGTTCAGCGCCTCGGTGATGGACAAGGGGATCCCGGCTTGCGCCGGGACTGCGGGGCGGTGTTGATCCAACTTGATCGGAATCCGCTCTAGCGTTGGTCGCCGCGCCGCATAACGATGTTGCCATAGCCGTCGAGCCGGGCATTCCAGCCGGGCGGGACGAGGCAGGTGGCGTCGTATTCCTCGACGATGCACGGGCCGGCATGCGGGCTGATGAGGTCGCTGCGGTTGACAACGTCAGCCTCGGCCCAGCCCGTCGGCCCGAAATAGGCGCGGCGCCGCGTCTCGGCGATCGCGATGTCGGGGGCGAGGCTGGCGGCGGCGGCTGAGGCGGCGCGCGGCACCTCCGGCACGCCGCGGCCGATGACTTCAAGGCTGACCAGCTCGACCGGCTCGTCGATCCCGGCGCGGTGGCCGTAGGTGCGCTCGTGTTCGGCGCCGAACGCTTCTTCGAGCGCGACGAGCGCGGCGCGATCGACGGGGCCGGCGGCAACGGGCACGCGCAATTCGAAGGATTGCCCCTGGTAGTGCAGGCTGGCGCTGCGCCGGATCTCGATATGGTCGGCAGCGAACCCGTCCTCGCCGAGCCGGGCGCGGGCCTCGGCTTCGAGCGCCGCGACGGTCGCCTCGACCTCCTCGGGCGTCAGCCTGCGCAACAGACCTTTTTTCGTGCGGGTGAAGTAATATTCGATTTCGGCATAAAGCAGCCCGAACGAGGAAAACACCCCGGCCGAAGGCGGGATCAGCACTTGCGGGATCGACATCGCCTCGGCCATGCCGGCGGCGAAGACCGGGCCGTTGCCGCCGAAGGCAACCAGGGCGTATTCGCGCGGGTCGCGGCCGCGCTCGCTCGACACGGCCTTGAGCGCGCGGATCATGTTCGAGGCGGCGATCAGATGGGCGCCGTAGGCCGCCTCCTCGACGCCGATGCCGAGCGGGCGTGCGATCTTGTCGGCGATGACCGCGCGGGCCTTCGCCGCATCGAGCTTCAGCGCGCCGCCGACCAGATGGGCCGGGTTGATGTAGCCGAGCACGACGTTGGCGTCGGTGACGGTCGGCTCGGTGCCGCCCTGGCCGTAACACACCGGGCCGGGCACCGCGCCGGCGCTCTGCGGCCCGACCTGCAACGCGCCGCCCGCATCGATCCACAGGATCGAGCCGCCGCCGGCGCCGACCTCGGCGAGATCGATCGCCGGCACCTTGAGCGTATAGCCGGCGCCCGACAAGAGACGCGAGCCGAGCACGATGCCGGCGCCGACCTGATACTCGGTGGCGCGCGTCAGCTCACCGTTCTCGATCAGCGAGGCTTTCGCCGTGGTGCCGCCCATGTCGAACGAGATCGCCTTGGCGATGCCGATGCGGCGGGTCAATGCCTGGACGCCGACGACGCCGGCCGCCGGTCCCGAACTCGATGATGTGCATCGGCGTGACGGCGGCGGCCTTTGCCGTGGTCAGGCCGCCATTCGATTGCATCAACAAGAGCGGCGCGTCGATGCCGATGCGCTCGATTTCGGCGCCGAGCCGGTCGAGGTAGCGCTCGACGATCGGCCGGACATAGGCGTTGATGACGGTCGTCGAGGTGCGCTCGTATTCGTTGATGACCGGCAACACCTCGGCGCTGATGCAGAGGATCGTGCCGGGGGCGAGGCGCGCGGCGATCTCCTTGACCCGGATCTCGTGCGATGGGTTGAGGTAGGAGTGCAGCAGGCAGACCGCGATCGCCTCGACCCCCTCCCCGACCAGAAACCGCACCGCGCGCTCGACGCTCGCCTCATCGAGCGGCCGGTCGATCCCGCCCTCGGCATTGACCCGCTCGTCGATTTCGGTCCTGAGGCGCCGCTCGACCAGGGGCGGCGGCTTGGTCCACGACATGTCGTAGAGCCGCGGCATCCGCAAATTGCGAATTTCGAGGACGTCGCGGAAGCCCTTGGTGGTGATGAGGCCGGTGCGGGCGCCCTTGTGCTCGAGGATCGCATTCGAGGCGACGGTCGTGCCGTGCAGCAGTTCGACGATGCCGGCAGCCCCGGCACCGATCTCGGCGAACAGCGCCGCGAGGCCATCGACGATCGCGCGGGCGTAGTCGTCGACCGTCGACGACACCTTCTTGGTGTAGCGGCTGCCGTCATCGCCGAGCAGCACAATGTCGGTAAACGTGCCGCCGATATCGACCCCGGCCCTAAAGCTGCGCGGCATTTATCGGCCGCCGGTGGTCATGGCCTTGAACTTGGCCGATGTTCGAACACTTCAAGCGAATGACTAGGAACGGGACCCCATTCGAAAAAGAGAAATATGTACCGGTCGCCAGGCTGGCCGGCTCTGAAAAGGTCAATTTGTTTTTTACAGTTCATAATGTGAATTTGAGTGTCATTTTTATTCGCAGACGTGGAGATCCAGATTCTTATATCAGCGCGGCTTTGAACAAGTTTTTGGAAATCGAAGTCAACGCAACCTATCGGTGCAATCTCATTTTCACATTCCATAGCCATCTTTAGATCAAGCAGAAAGCCTGGTTCATCAATACTATACCATACCATATCATACAAAAATGCCCCTTCATCGTCAGACGGAGCAATCTGAAAGCCCAATTCTCTCCCTAGATCACTTAGAGCTTTTCGTATTCCGCTAGTCCACCCTCGCCTCGAACTCCGGAGCTGAATTGCAAGGTTGTCCCTAAGCGCCTCATCCAGGCGTGAGCAGATGGCAGTTGTCAGCGCTTCTGGTGTCACGTGCGCCCTCCATGCGAGTAGTGTTTGGCAGGCGCCTGCCCGGCCGCTAGCTTTTCACCCCAGTCGTAGATCGACACGTCATCGCTGCTCCGTTTCGCCCGCATCCGGAGGGCCACGGTGGCGGTCGCGTCCACCGCGAGCGGCGTGCCTGACAGGACGACGCCGTAATCCTCGGCCGCCGCGCGCTCGCTGATGAATTCGTTGCGCACGTCCTTCAGCACCAGCGCCGGATCGCGCTCCAGCGGGTCGCCCCAGCCGCCGGCGCCGGCGACCTCGTGGCGGAAGAGGTCGCCTTTCTTAATGTTCATTGTCAGCTTCGAGGGGAGCGGCGCCGGGTTGTCGTCGGGGTTCAGGTAGTTCATCGACGGCCGGCCCGGGCCGCCGCCATAGAGGCCGAACGGGCGGAAATCGTGGCGGTCGGAGCGCACCTGCAATACCGCTTCGTCGGCGAGGAGCTTGTATTCGCGGCGGAACGGGGCGCCGCCCCTGAACTTGCCCGGCCCCATCGCGTCCTGGATGAACTCGTAGGCGGTGATCTGCAGCGGCTGCTCGGTTTCGGTGACCTCGATCGGCTGCGAGGCCATGTTGGCGTAGATGTGCGAGTTGCCGTCGAGCCCGTCGGCATAGGGCCGCGCGCCCCAGGCGCAGCAGGTGAAATCGACATAGATGAACGGCGTGCGATCGGCGTAATAGCCGCCGATCGAGACGCCGGTATTGCCGCCGTCGGACGCGGCGAACACCTGGTCGGGCAGCATTTTCGCCAACGCGCCGAATAGGCAATCGACCATGCGGAAGCCGGTCAGGCCGCGCGCCGCGCAGGCCGCCGGCAATACGCCGTTGGCGATCGTGCCGGCGGGCGCGGTGACGCCGATCGCGCGAAAGACGCCCTCGTTGGTCGGGATGTTCTGCGGCAGGATCGAGCGGATCGCGCAATAGCTCGCCGATTTCGTATAGCTGAGCGTATTGTTGATGGCGCCCTTGACCTGCGGCGAGGTGCCGGTCCAATCGACCAGGATCGCGTCGCCCCTCTTGGTGATCGTCACCTTGAGCGGGATCGGCTTGCCGACATCGATGCCGTCGTCGTCGATGTGGTCGAGGAAGTCGTAGACCCCGTCGGGCAGGTCGCGGATCGCGGCGCGGGTCATCCGCTCGGCGTAATCGACCAGCTCGGTCATGTAGTTCGCCAGTTTTTCGTTGCCGTAATGCCCGGCCAATTCGATCAAGGCCTCTTCGGCGATATGGCAGGCGGCGAGCTGGGCGCGCAGATCGCCGAACACCCGAACCGGCACCCGCACGTTCTTCTCGATCAGCGCAAACAGGGTCTCGTTGCGCTCGCCCCGCGCGTACAGCTTCAACGGCGGGATGCGCAGCCCTTCCTGGTAGATCTCGGTCGAATCCGAGGCATTGGATCCCGGCACCCTGCCGCCGACATCGGTGTGGTGGCACACCGTGCCGGCCCAGGCGATCAATGCATCCGCCCGAAAAATGGGCTTGAACACGAAGACGTCGGGCAGGTGCATGCCGCCCTGGAACGGGTCATTGAGGATGAACACGTCGCCGGGATCGATCCGGCCGGCGAAGGCGGATTTCAGCGCGGCGATCGCGGTCGGCATCGACCCGAGATGGCCGGGCAGGGTCAGCCCCTGTGCGACGAGGACGCCCGCGCCGTCGAACAGCGCGGTCGAATAATCCATGTTGTCCTTGAGCACGCCCGAATAGGTCGTGCGAAAGACGGTCAGCGCCATCTCGTCGGCGACGCCGAACAGCGCGTTCTTGAACAATTCGAACTCGATCGGGTCGCTGATCATCTCGGCACCTCGTCGCAAAGCGAGTTTTTGCGCATTGCGGCCCGCGTTACCCTCTGCCGGAAAAGACCTGCCGCAGCCAGCCGAGAAAGCCGCGCCCCAGCACCGCGCCGCCGCGCAGTTCGGTGGCGGGCGGTGCGGACTGCTGGGCGATAATGCGCGCCTGATGGCCAACCGTCTCCGGCTCCACCATCGGAATTTCTTCGGCCTCGGGCGCCGGCATGCCCTCGGTGCTGAGCAGCTGCGCCATGTTTGCCGAGAATTCCGCGAGCAAGGCCCGCGCGACACCGAGGCCGCCGGCATTGACGAAGGCTTCGAGCGGCCCGGTGACGCTGAAGCTGCCTTCGACCTTGAGCACCGTCGTGTCGCTGCCGCTCGCGCTGACCACCCCCGAGGCCACCGCGCGCGACTGGCCGGGCCCGTCGATGCCGCGGCACTCGACCGTGCAACGCAGCGCATCATGATCGTAGGCAAGCCTCGCCTCGCCGCGGAACACCGCGACAGTCGGCCCGAGCTTGACCCGCAAGGTGCCCTCATAAACGCCATGCACCGCCGCCGGCGTCAATGTCGAGCCCGGAATGCACGAGGCGACCAGCCCCGGGTCCGCCAAAAGCGGCCACACCACTTCGGGCGGCGATGCTATGGTGATTTCTTCGCTGAACAAAGCCATCGGTAGAAGCTAGAGGCAATCGGGCGGTCTTGTCGAGAAACGCGAGAGAGGCGGCGGTGATGGCGGAAATTCGGCCCGAGATACGCCTGGGGGTGATCGTGCCGAGCGTCAATATCGTGGTTGAGGCGTGGTACCCGCACGTCGTGTCGGCCGGGGTCAGCGTGCATTTCGCGCGCATGTTGATGCCTGCGGGCACCTCGCCCGAGCGGATCATCGAAATGGACCGCACCGACGGCAAGCGGGCGATCCGCCAGCTTTCGATGTATCATCACGGCTCCGGCGGGGAGGGCGCGCATGGGTTGGCTTGACGGGCAGGTGGCGCTGGTCACGGGCGGCGGGTCCGGGATCGGCCGGGCGGTGGTCGCGCGCTTTATTGCAGAAGGCGCCCGAATCGGGGTCATGGAGCGGATCGCCGCCAGGGCCGACCAGCTGCGCGCCGAGTTCGGCGACGCCGTGCTCGGCATCGCCGGCAACGTCGCCCGGCTCGCCGACAACAAGCGCGCGGTGGCGGAAACGGTGCGCGCCTTTGGCCATCTCGATGTTTTTGTCGGCAATGCCGGCATCTTCAACGTCTACGCCAAGCTCGCGGAGTTTGACGAGGACAAGCTCGGCCACGCCTATGACGAGCTGTTCGGCGTCAACGTCAAGGGGCTGATCTTGGGCGCCAAGGCAGCGTTGCCGGAGCTGACGAAGAATAAGGGCTGCATGGTCTTTACCGCGTCGGTGGCGGGGTTCAATTCGGGCGGCGGCGGCGCCCTCTATACCGCCTCGAAGCATGCCGTGGTCGGACTGATCCGGCAGCTGGCGGTGGAGCTCGGACCCGATATCCGGGTGAACGGCGTGGCCCCGGGCGGCACGATGACGGATCTGCGGGGCCTCGTATCGCTGGGCAACGACGACCGGTCGCCGTTCGCGGTTCCCGGCATGGCGGACCAGCTGCGCGCCCACAACCCGCTGCACATCGCGCTCGAACCCGACGATATCGCATCGGCCTATGTTTTTCTCGCGTCGCGGGCCAACGCCAGGGGCATCACCGGCAGCATCGTGACCGTCGACGCCGGAGCAACCCTGCGCGTGCCGCGGCCACGTTGAACCGGGAGGCGCCTGTGGATACCGACATGACCCAACTGGTCGACGCCGAGCGCGGGCTGATCAGCCGCCGCATCTTCATCGAGCCGGAGATTTACGAACAGGAATTGCAGCAGATCTTCGCGCGCTGCTGGCTGTATCTGTGCCATGATAGCCAGGTCCCGCTGCCGGGCGATTTCATCACCACCTATATGGGTGAGGACCCGGTGCTGGTGGTACGCGACAGCGACGGGCAGGTGCACGCCTTCCTGAATGTATGCCGCCATCGCGGCAACCGGCTGTGCCGCGCCGACGATGGCAACGCCGCCAGCTTCACCTGTGCCTATCACGGCTGGACCTATCGCAACGACGGCAAGCTGACCGGCGTGCCCTATCTGAAAGAGGCCTATCACGGCGAGTTGGACCGCGAGCGCTGGGGCCTCGTGCCGGTGGCGCAGCTCGACCATTACAAGGGCCTGTGGTTCGCCACGTTCGACGCGGAGGCGCCGCCGCTGCGTGAGTATCTCGGCGAAATGACCTGGTATCTCGACATGTTCTTCGACCGCCGCGAGGGCGGCATCGAGATCATCGGCGGCATCCACAAATGGGTCATGCCGTGCAACTGGAAATTCCCGGCGGAGAACTTTGCCGGCGACGGCTACCACGTGCATTGGAGCCATCTCTCGGCGGTGCAGACCGGCTCGGGCGGTGATTTCCGCACGAAGCCGGACAATGCCGGCCGGGCGCTGTCTCCCGGCAACGGGCACAGCGCGATGATGACCGGCCCGCACATGCCGGCCGACATGCCGAACCCGGAGGTGCTCGCGTACGAAGAGCGGATACGGCCAGAGCTGCGGAAGCGCCTCGGGCCGCGCATCGATCGCGGTAATCCGGTCGCCGCCACGGTGTTCCCGAACCTGTCGATCCTGCGCCCGACCTCGCGCACGTTGCGGGTGTGGCATCCGCGCGGCCCCGACAAGACCGAGGTCTGGGCGTGGGTCTATGCCGACAAGGCTGCACCCGCCGAGGTCAAGGAAGCGATCCGCCTTGCCGGCGCCCGCGTGTTCGGTCCGGGCGGCACCTTCGAGCAGGACGACATGGACAATTGGCAGGGCTGCACCCAGACCGGGCGCGGCGTTGTCGCCAGACGGCATGCGCTGAATTACGAGATGGGTCTCGGGCGCGAGCAGTTCGACCCCGAATTCGGAGCGGTGGCCAGCGACTACCGCTACAGCGAGAGCAACCACCGCGCCTTTTATCGGCGCTGGGCCGAACTGATGGCGGCCGAGGGCGGGGGCGAGACGGTGCGGGAGGCGCGACATGCGTAACGAGGACGTCATCCGCGAGGTCGAGCAGTTCCTCTATCGCGAAGCCCGCCTCTTGGACGACAGACGGTTTCACGACTGGCTGACGCTGTTCACCGACGATGTCCGCTACTGGATGGCCAGCCGCAGCAACCGCTATCCGAAATCATCGAAGGCGATTTCGATCCTCGATCCCGATCGCTACGTCGAGGACGATGCAACCCGGGAGGATGAACTGGCCATCCTCGACGAGACCAAGGAGACGCTCTCGGGGCGCGTCGCGCGGCTCGATACCGGCATGGCCTGGGCGGAAGACCCGCCGTCGCGCACCCGCCACATCATCGCCAACATCGAGGTCGAACCCGGCGACGCCGAGTCCGAGCTCCGCGTCTATTGCAACTTCATCGTCTACCGAAGTCGCGCCGAGACCGAGCAGGATTTTTACGTCGGTGCCCGCCGGGATGTGCTGCGCCGCGTCGACGGCGCCTGGAAGATCGCCCATCGCAAGCTGATCCTCGATCAGAACGTGCTGCTGGCGAAGAACGTGAGCATCTTTTTCTGAGAGGGGGAACCGCGATGCCCGAAATCCCGCGTCTCAACCCGGCGATCCGCGCCCTCGCAAGCGGCAAGCCGGCTTTCGTCACCTTCTCGCCGGCCGAGATCGGCGCCGCGCAGGCAGTGGGCGCCGCGCCTTATGACGCCGTGGTCTTCGAGATGGAGCACAACCCCTACGACATTCGCACCCTGCGCGACTGCATGCAGTACATGCTCGAGCGCGCTCAGATCGTCCGCTCGGGCAGCCTCGCGCCGGCCGTCGCGCCGATGGTGCGCATCCCGCCCAACGGCGGCGAACTCAACCAGTTCATCGCCAAGCAGGTGCTCGATATCGGCGTCTACGGCATCGTCTGGCCGCATGTCTCGACGGTCGAGGAGGCAAGGAACGCGGTTGCCGCCTGCCGCTACCCGCGGCCGCGCGGGGCGGCCTATTACGAGCCGGCCGGCCAGCGCGGCGACGCGCCGCGCACCGCCGCGCGCTATTGGGGCATCAGCCAGCCGGATTATTACAAGCGCGCCGACACCTGGCCGCTCAACCCCGACGGCGAGGTCCTCGTCGTCATCATGTGCGAGGAGGTGCGCGCGATCAAAAACCTGCCCAAGATGCTGAAGGAGGTGCCGGGCATCGGCGTCGTCCTGATCGGCGAGGGCGACCTGTCGCAGGACATGGGCTACCCGCGCCAATACGACCACCCCGAGGTCGCCGCCGCGATCGACGAGGCCTTGGCGATCTGCAAGGACGCTGGCGTCCCGTGCGGCCACCCGCATGTCGACAGCAGCAACGTCGAAAAGCTGGTGGAGAAAGGCTTCCGCTGGCTGATGCCGGCGCCGAGTCAATCCTTTGCCGCGCTCGACAAGGGGCTGAAGGCGAGCGGACGGAAATAATTCCCTCACCCTTCCCATCGCTTGCGCGATGGGCCCCTTCCCTCTCCCCGGTGCGGGAGAGGGAACTCGAGCCGCGCCGTCCCCTTCCCTCGCCCGCAATGCGGGAGAGGGTGCCGAGCGCAGCGAGGCGGGTGAGGGTCAGGCCATCACCCCCCTCTGCCAGTCGTAGATGTCGATGTGCTCGTAGATGCCGTTGGTGCAATAGGGCTCGCTGCGGAAGAAATCGTCGAGCGCCGCCCGGTTCTCGAACTCGTAGATCATCGCGCTGCCGAGCCACACCTTGCCGCCGGCATCGGTCAGATAGCCGCGCGCGAGGCAGTTGCTGGCGTCTTTCTGTTGCAGATGGGCGCGGTGCGCCGGCACGATCGTGTTGCGGAAATCGGTGATGCCGGGCTTGGCCGTCCCGTGGAAGAAAAACCCCTTGAGGCCGGGGCGCGGCGCCGCGGTCGGCTGGCGGATTCCGAGCGCGCAATGCCAGTCGCTGACGATCGCCGCCTCATACACCCCGGCGAGCGCCAGCGGGTCCTGCGCGATGAACCGCGCCACCCCTTCCGGCACAGCGCCCGGCAGATCGGTCTGATAGAGATAGCCGGCCGGCGCCTTGCCGTGAAAGATCGGCCCGTAGGTCACCAGCGCGTCCCGCCACTGCCCGAGAAAACGCGCATGGTCGGCGCAAAGGCTCTTCGGCAGGCCGCCGAGGTCGACGCTCGAATGCCGGATCATCACTTGCGCCATTCGCTCCTCCTTGGGCCGCCGCTCCGAGGCTGGCACGGGCGGGCGGCTCTTGCCAGTTTTTTGCGGATTGGGTGTAGTGGCGGGAGGTACTGTGTTTCGGAGGAAGAGGCGATGGACCAGGACGCCAAGAAGACCGCGCTGCGCATGATCCCCTATGGCATCTACGTGCTGACCGCCGACGATGGCAAGGGCAACGTCGCCGGCGCCACGATCAATTGGGTGACGCAGAGCGCCTTCAACCCGCCGCTCGTCGTGGTCGGCGTCAAGACCGACTCGGGCGCCTATTCGATCGTCAAGGGTACAAAGAGTTTCACGCTCAACATGCTGGGCAAGGCGCACAAGGGCCTCGCCTTCACGTTCTTCAAGCCGGCCCAGATGGAGGGCGGCAAGCTTAGCGGCCAGGCGATCCACAAGGGGGCGAACGGCGTGCCGATCCTCGATGCCGCATTGGCCGCGGTCGAATGCAAGGTCACCAGCATCGTCGAGCAGGGCGACCACCATATCGTCGTCGCCGAGGTCACCGAGGCGCACCTGCCGAACCCGATTACCGGTCGCCCGGACGCCGCAATCCTCGATATGAAGGACCTCGGCGACAATGTGTTCTACGGCGGGTGAGCCAAACTCCGTTGTGCCGCGCCCCGAGGGGCCTGGCTGAGCATCGGATGAGAGGCCACGGCCGAAAGAAATCGGCAGCGCGGCCGCATCGCGCGACCCCGCTGCGCAGCGAGCCGCCGGAGGGCGGCGAGGCGCGTCCGGCGCGGCTGATCGCCCGCGAAACCGCCGACCGGACGCTGGCGATCGGTCTGCGCCGGCCCTGGCTCGGCGATCTTTACCACCGCACCTTGCGGCTGTCGTGGCGCAGCTTTCTGCTTGGCGGCGTCGCGCTCTATCTCGCTGCGAACGCGGGGTTTGCGCTACTCTATCTGGTGCAGCCCGGCGCCGTCGCCAATGCCCGGCCGGGCTCGTTCGCCGATGCGTTCTTCTTCAGCGTGCAGACCATTGCCACACTCGGCTACGGGCAGATGTGGCCGGCGACGCTCTATTCCAATCTCGTCGTGACGATCGAGACCGCGATCGGGCTGATGTTCCTCGCCCTCGCGACCGGGCTGGTGTTCGCCCGCTTCTCGCGGCCGACCGCGCGTGTCCTGTTCAGCCGGGTCGCCGTCGTCGGCCCGCATAACGGCCGGCCGACGCTAGCCTTGCGCCTCGCCAACGAGCGCCGCAATCAGATCCTGCAGGCCGAGGTCGCACTCACCCTGCTGCGCGACGAACAGACCGCGGAAGGCGTGCTTATCCGCCGCTTTTACGAGCTGAAGCTGACCCGCTATCGCTCGCCGGTTCTGGCGATGACCTTCACCGTGATGCACGAGATCGACCATGACAGCCCGCTTTGGGGCGCCAGCGCCGCCTCGCTGCAAGCGGAAAACGCCGAACTGGTGGTAACCGCGAGCGGCATCGACGAGACGATCGCCCAGCGCGTCCACGCTCGGACCTCCTACCTGCCCGACGAGATCCTGTGGGACCATCGCTTCGTCAACGTGATCGGCTGGACCGAAGACGGCCGCCGGGTCATCGATTATCGCCGTTTTCACGATACCGTGGCGCTCGCGGCCGCGTGCTGAATGTACCCGGTCGCCGGCCGTCCAATATTGTGCGGAGGTTCGCACATGGCGACCAACCTGTCGATCGACCCCGACCTGCTCGACCGCGCCCTGGAGGTGAGCGGCGAGCGCACCAAGAAGGCTGCCGTCACCAAGGCGCTCCACGAATTCATCGCGCGCCGCCAGCAGAAGCGCCTGCTCGAGCTGATGGGCAAGCTCGAATGGGATGAGAGCTTCGACTACAAGGCCGAGCGCACGCGCCGTTGAGCCTCTTTGTCGATACCAGCGTCTTCAGCGCCGCAAGTGTGCCTTCTCGTCCGCGCCCATCAGCCGCGAGTAGCCGACGACATCGGCCGCCAGGATGGCCGCCAACCGGCGCTCGATCCGCTCTTCGCTCATTGGCTGGCGAACCCCTGTGGATTGAGCGTATTCTATGCCGCCGTCCCGGTTTGGCGACATCTTTTACGGCGAGGTGGTTAATGGATCAGCACGCGCTCACCTGGCCGGTTGAGGGCAATGCGCGGGTCCCCTACCGGGTGTTCGCCGACCCGGACATCTACCATGCCGAACTCGACCGCATCTTTCTCGGGGCGAGCTGGCAATACCTGGCGCTCGCCGACGAATTGCCCGAACCCGGCGATTACCGGACAACCTTCCTCGGCGAGACGCCGATTATCGTGACGCGCGGCGAGGACGGCGAGATCCACGCGATGGTCAATCGTTGCGCTCATCGCGGCAATCTCGTCTGCCTGAAAGAGCGCGGCCACACCAAGGACGGGTTGACCTGCGTCTACCATTCCTGGCGCTACGATCTCGCCGGCAATCTGACGAGCGTCGCGTTCCGGCGCGGCGTCGGCGGCAAGGGCGGCATGAGCGACAGCTTCCGGCTCGAAGAGCACGGCCTCAAGCGGTTGCGCACCGACCAGTTCGCCGGCCTCGTTTTCGGCACGCTGTCGCCCGAGGCCCCTCCCCTCGCCGACTACATCGGCAATCTGATCGGCTCGCGCATCGGCCGGGTCATGCGCGGCAAACCCAAAATCCTCGGCACGACCTCGCAAATCCTCCACAACAACTGGAAGCTCTATATCGAGAACGTCAAGGACACCTATCACGCCAGCCTCTTGCACAGCTTCTTCACGACCTTCCGGGTCAGCCGGCTGACCAATACGGGCGGGGTCGCGATCGCCGAGTCGGGCGCGCACCACGCCAGCTACACCTATGGCGGCAAGGGCGCCGACAGCGCCGCTTCCGACGAGGCCTATGCCGGCATCCAGTCGCTGCATCAGGATTACCGCCTCCGGGACCCGCGCTTTCTCGATTCGGTCGACGAGATCGGCGACGGAGTGACGATCCAGATCCTCAGCGTCTTCCCCAATTTCGTGTTGCAGCAGATCCATAATTCGATCGCATTGCGGCTCGTCCTGCCGAAGGGACCGGAGGAGACCGAGCTGCAATGGATTTATATCGGCTTTGAGGACGACGATGCGGCGATGACCGAGCGGCGGCTGCAGCAGGCCAACCTCGTCGGCCCGGCCGGTTATGTGTCGATGGAGGACGGGGCGGTCGGCGGCTTTGTCCAGCGCGCGATCAAGGGCGGCGAGGACGAGTGCTCGGTCCTCGAAATGGGCGGCGTCGAGCACGCCTCGCAGGACACGCGCACGACCGAGGCCTCGATCCGCGGGTTCTGGCAGGCCTATCGCCAGAGGATGGGGCTCTAGCGGCGATGGACCTCGCCGCAATCATCAGGCGGCTCGAACTCGAGAACCTCTACAGCGCCTATGCTGCCTGCCTCGACTCCGACGCGCTCGAAGGCTGGCCGGAGTTTTTTACCGAGGACTGTGCATACCGCATCACCTCGGCCGAAAATTTCGAGGCCGGGCTGCCGTTGGGGCTGATCTATGCCACATCGAAGAACATGCTGAAGGACCGGATCAGCGCGCTGCGCGAAGCGAACATCTACGAGCCGCAGCGCTATCGCCACCTGGTCTGCGGCATGCAGATCGAGACAGACGAGGAAGACGCGCTCGATGCGGTGGCCAATTTTCTGGTCGTGCGCACGATGCAGGACGGCGCGATGACCCTCTTCGCGGCCGGACGTTATCTCGACCGGGTGGTGCGCGGCGAGGCGGGCTGGCGGTTCGCCCGCAAGACCGTCATCCTCGACAGCCGCCGGATCGACACGCTGCTCGCGATCCCGCTGTAAGCCTCGCTGTTGCGGGTTGGGCAGGCACCCCGCCGGGAAGCGGTTTTAACGCGATCGAAATAGTTACCCGCGTACGCTGGCGTGGCTGGCATCTCGTGAACCGTTGCCAAGCCGATAGGCCGACGCGATGAAAATCCTGGTGATCGACGGCGAGTACCTCGTGCGGTACACGCTGGCGCGAATTCTGCGCAGCGCCCGCTATGAGGTGGTCACGGCCGCCGATGGCGAGCGCGGGATGGCCATGTTCCGCAGCGCCGCTCCGGACGTCGTAATCACCGGTAGCATCATGCCCGGGCAGGACGGCTGCGCAACGATCCGGCAAATGCGCGGCGAACGCCCGGACACGAAAATCATCGCGATTTCCGGCGGGGGACAGATCAGCGACTCCTACCTCCTGGCAATCGCCAGCAACCTTGGCGCCGACGACGTGATCCGCAAACCCTTCGATGCCGACGACCTGCTGAGCCGGGTGCGGCAGGCGCGCGCGCTATCCGACCCGGGCGGCGGCGTCGCGGTGTAGACCCGTCATTCCTGCGCTTCCGCCTGCGCGTTTCTCCATCCTCACACCGCCAACGGGACATCCTTGATCGACGGGACGCGCGTGGCGCCGTTGGCGCCGGCCGGCTTGCCGGATTTCTCGAACAGCTCAAGGAACGGCTTGATGATGTCGATCGGCATCGGAAAGACGACGGTGGAGTTCTGCTCGGCACCGATCTCGGTCAGCGTTTGCAGGTAGCGCAACTGCATCGCGGCCGGAACGGTCGAGAGGATCTTGGCGGCGTTGACCAGGGTTTGCGAGGCCTGAAACTCGGCTTCGGCATGGATCACCTTGGCGCGCCGGTCGCGCTCCGCTTCCGCCTGCTTGGCGATGGCGCGCACCATGTTGTCGGTCAGCTCGACGGTTCTGATCTCGACGTTGCTGACTTTGATCCCCCAGGTTTCGGTCTGGGCGTCGAGGATGCTCTGGACATCAGTGCTGAGTTTCTTGCGTTCGGACAGCATCTCGTCGAGCTCGTGCTGCCCGAGCACCGCGCGCAGCGTCGTCTGCGCGAGCATGACGGTCGCGGGCAGATAGCGCTGAACCTGGATGATGGCCCGTTCGGGATTGACGACATTGAAGTAGAGCACCGCGTCAACCTTCATCGAGACGTTGTCGCGGGAGATCACGTCCTGGGTCGGTATCTCGATGACCTGGATGCGCAAATCCACGCGCACCATTTCCTGGAAGAAGGGGATCAGCAGCACCAGGCCCGGACCTTTGACCCGCTGAAACCGCCCCAGGGTAAACACCACGGCGCGCTCGTATTGGCGCAGGATCTTTACGGTGTTGGCGATCACGATGAAGGCTGCGATCACGACAACCGGTAGGATAAACATGGCCGCGTAGGACATGACGTGCTCCTTTCAAACAAGCGAAAAACGGGGGACGCTAGACTTGGTCGGAACTGATCACGCGGCGGTCCACTTGACGCCATAATAAGTAAGCAGGCTTTCGTCATAGGCCCGATCCATGGTTACCGAGGCGTCGTATGCCGGGCTGTCTTTGACCCTCTGACGATCGACATCGAGGTTGACCAGCCGATCCGTCCAGTCGATCTCTCGTGCCGACTGCGGCAAGATCAGGACCTTCTTCCCGGGCCACCAGTTCCTGGTATCGACGACGAGGTAACGGATGCTCCAATCGGCATCCTCGACGAGAAAGTCCTCGACGTGCCCGACCTCGCCGTCGCTGGCATGGATATGGTATCCGGTGACGGCGTCAACGCTGCGCAGATGCTGATCTTCGTCACGGTGCCGCGCATCGGCGAGCTCCGCCTCGTGCCGGGTCAATCCCAGGTAAGGCGACTGCGCCATGGCGGTGGGCATATAGCCTGCGCCGCCCATGTAAAAGCCGGTGCCCCAATACGGGCTCCAGCCGTAGTAATCGTAAACGCTGGTCTCCATCTGCCGCGACACCGGACGATCGGTGTCGATATCCGGGCTGTTCTTGACCTGTTGCATGGTCAAACTGACCGGGAATTTCTCGCCCTCCGGATCGAGATGACCCAGGACGGAGGGAGGCAGGAGGACTTTGCGGCCGGACAGCCATTTGCCGGTATCGACGACCAGCCAGCGGACCTGCCAGCTGGAATCGTCAAACAGAAAATCGCTGACAGTGCCAAGTTGGCCGTCGGTTGCCGCAATCGCGTAGCCCTTGATCGCCGATGCATGCCAAAACATTGCGCGCTCCTGTTTGCCGTGCGGATCGCAGCGATCCGTAAGCACTCGAAAATGGGATCAGCCGTTGGACTTGCTGCTGGCTTTGTTGGAGAGGTGCGTCTTCCAGTACGAATCGACCTTCTGGCTCTGCTGATCGAACCGGCCGGGGGCGGCGAATTGGTCGTGGCCCACTTGCGGGGCGGCGTCCATCGCGGCCCTGGTGGTATCGAGCACCAGCAGGCTTGCCGTCGGGGTTGCCTTGAAGCCGTCCCAGGGGACCGGGACGTATTTCTCATCGATCCCGAACATCCCGCCCCGGGCGATCACCAGATAGGCGATCTTGCCGGTCTGCGGGCTCATCACCAGGTCGTCGACGCTGCCGAGAGCCTCGTTTTGCGCGTTGAGCACATCGGTGCCGATCAGCTGGTCGGACCGAAATGACGCTTTGTCGCCGGTGACCGGCGTTGCGGCGGTGATCTGCTGTTGCTGCCAGCTCGTCATATTCACCATCGGCACTCCGCCGCGGTGCATGTCGGCCACGTAGAGCTTGTAGATACCGCGGGTCGTGGCGAGCACGTCCTCGCACGGCTGCTGTTCGCCATGTCGGGCGAGAACGTTGGCGGAGGCAACCAGGACCCGAACCTCGTAGCCCGGACGGGCGTCCTGGTAACCGGTTGCGGTATGTTGCAGGCCGCCGCTCGCCGGATAGCCATACCCGTAGCCGGGCCCGTCGATCGGATGGCCGTACCCGTAGCCCGATCCGGCCAGCCAGTAGCCATCCTTCCGCATCTGGCTGCTGAAGGCGCGCAGATCGGTCAGGCATTTCCCCGCCGGCCTGGCGGCGGAGACGTTCTGCTCGCCGGGAGCCTGCTGCTTCGCCGCGCCGGTTGCCGCGGGCTCGGCCGCCAGCAGCGGGGCCGCAAGACCAAGACAAACGCACGCCGCCGCGGAGCCGACCAAAGTCAGGTGTTTCATTGTTTGCGTCCTTTGTGTCTTTCTGTCAGCCAGTTTTGGCTGTACCAATTCAGCCGCCGGCGTGGACGAGGTCATCCGCCGGCTGTGCCGCCTTGAGGCCGGCGTGCACATCGAGACGCATCGGGTTGGCGGTACCGAGGATCGACTTGGCGCGAGCCACTTCCGCCGCCGCGCCGTGCGCCATTACCAGAAAATTGTCGGCTTTCAGGGCGGTCTCGTATTGCAGGACGCTGTCCTTCGGAACTCCAATGCTGTAGAGCGCCGCACCGAGCGCGCTCAGCCCGCCGACCATGACAGCGGTTTCGATGGCGGAGATCGCGATGGCGGCGAGATAGCCCAGCACGACGACATGGCCGACGACCGGCACGGCCATGAACAGCCCGCCAAAGAACATGCCCCACAGACCGCCCCAGAACGCGCCCCGCGTCCCCCAGAACTTGACGCGGTCGCCGAGGTTGTAGAAGCCGACGACCTTTTCATCGGTATGATATCCCTTGCCGACAACGCTGAGATTCTTCATCTCGAAGCCGGCAGCAGTCAGTTTTTTAACGGCGGTTTCGGCGGCCTGGTGGTCGGCGAAGACGGCGACGACGGTGTCAGTTGTTGCCATCTGATTCCCTTTCGGTGCAGCAATTTCAAAGCGGCGCTCGGTGGAACCGCCGGCGTTGCCATTTGGATTGGCATGATGCCTGCCGAACGCCCGGCAAAATTTCTTTTCGCAGACCTCTGGCAGCCGGATATCTCGCGAAAGGATCGCGACTTGACTTCCAATCGGTAGATATACAACATCGGCTTATCAACGAAGGTTTCAGGAAATTTAAATTATTTTCATAAGGGGAACTTCCATGGGTGGTCAGCGTGTACTCAGGCCATCCGTCCGGTCACTCCCAAAGATTGGTGATCCGAGCCGAATTTTGCGCGGCCAGCCTAGCCGGCGTTCCTTGGCGCGTATGGTCATTTTCGCTCATGCCCGCAGCGAAAGCGGCCGCCGGCGACCTCTGCAGGACGGCCTGGGAGCGGCTGCTGCCGGGCCTCGTGCGGTGGTCTGGTCAATTTTGACCAGACCCCGCGAGGCAGGATTCCCCATTTAATACGTCGGTCACTCGGCTCGCGCAATTTGCCGCTGGGCGGAAGCGGTCGTCGCGTTTAAATAACGCAAGCTGGCCGCCGCAGCGACCTCGGACACCCGCCGCGAGCGGCCGTTGCCTGGAAGAGGATTCGCGCCATGATGCAGGAGCCAATCACGCAGTTCGATCCGCAGGCGTTCCAGTTCGATCCGCAGGCGTTCCTCGCGAAGACCGATAACGGCCACACCATCGCAAAATACCGCAGCGGCGACGCAATCTTCACGCAGGGCGATTCGGCCGATGCCGTATTTTACGTTCAGGAAGGCAAGGTCAAGATCACTGTTGTTTCCCATCGCGGCAAGGAGGCGGTCGTCGGCATTTTCGCAGCGGGGCAATTCTTTGGTGAAGGTGCGTTGAACGGCCAGCTGCAGCGCATCGCAACCGCGACCGCGATCGAGGAGAGCACCATCGTAAGGCTGGCAAAACCGGTGATGGTTCGGATACTCCATGACGAGCCGATCTTCTCGCAATTCTTCATCGCCCACCTGCTGGCGCGGAACCTGCGCGTCGAGGAAGACCTGATCGATCAGCTGTTCAATTCGAGCGAAAAGCGCCTGGCCCGCATCCTTTTGCTGCTGGCGAACTTCGGCAAGGAGGGCAAGCCCGAAACGGTCATCCCGAACATCACCCAGGAGGTCCTCGCCGAGATGGTCGGCACGACCCGCTCAAGGGTCAGCTTCTTCATGAACAAATTTCGTAAGCTCGGGTTTATCGAGTACAACGGCAAGTTGCATGTGCATTCTTCCCTGCTCAACGTCGTGCTCCACGACTGATGCGAAGTCTACCCGGCGGCACCAGTTCAGCGAAACAGCAGGACGAGCAAGACGATCAGCACGATGAGGCCGACACCGCCGCCGCCATAGCCGAAATGGGCCGGCACGAAGCCCGAGTAGCCGCCGAAAAATGAAAGCAGCACGAGCACGAGGACGACCACGAGTATGAGTTGCAACATGTGAATCTCCGTCGCGGTTTCGGTGGTTGTCTCTGTATTGATGCGGCCGCGTTTAGCGCGTCGATGCGAAAGCATGTCGGCCGCGGCGGCTTCGACGATAGGAAAATCGCGGCTCAGGGGGAGTTGCCGCTGATGAACTCCTTGTTGGGTTCGTCATAGTTGCCCCAGCGCACCTGATAGGCGGGTCCGGCCTTGGCAGCAGCGGCGCGGGCCTCTTCCTCGGTTGCGAAAATACCGGCGAATGTCCAGCCCGGCGGATCGCCTTCGACGACACCCCAGCCTTCCGCCCATCCCGGATAGCGCCTATTGGACTCCAACATCTTCGGTATCCTTGCAACGATGGTTACGCGGCCGGCGCTACGTTGCCGAACGCTTCGCGAAACAGCGCCGCCTGCATTAGGTGACGGAAAAACACGTCAAAGCAGGCACCGCGGGTGCCGCGGCTCGCCGCCTTGAAATCGATCGGCTGAACGCCTTGGTGATCCATCCATGTCCGCATATCGCCGAAGAGCGGACCGAGCGGGTAATTTGGCGTGCTCTCGACACGGACGACGAGAGCTGACTGGGTCGCGTATGCCATCGGTGTCTCCCTCGTTTGCCTTTATCCGCTGTGCAACGTTGATCTCTTGTTCATCGTGTGTATGGTCAAAATTGCTCAAACAAAAATATAATGATGCCGGGGGTGTAATTCGATTTTTAACGCCCATATTGCTTTCAGCGCAGTCAGTGGTTCAATAAATTTTCTAAAGACTGCTGCCACTTCACCAGTGTTTTACACGAATTTGTAAAGATGGCGCTGGTGATGCCCCGCCCAAAAAGAACATTTCGTTTTGGTCGTCCACCGGCGGCGAAGCGTGAAATCGCCACCTGGACGCAATCTCCAGAAAGGGTACCGCCATGTCATCTTTCACCCGCTCGATTGCCAAGCCCGCGCCACTCGCGCGCTCGGTTGCGATTGCCGCTCTGATGGGCACCACGATGCTTGCCAGCCCGCTCTCCGCGGCGCGCGCCGCGGAGACCACTCCTCTACAGCACCAGGCCGCCGTCGGGGCCACCCAGACCAAGGGGGAGACCGTCGAAGAGCGGATCACCAACCTTCACGCGGCGCTTAAGATCACGCCCGCGCAGGACGCGGACTGGAACGCCGTGGCGCAGGCGATGCGCGAAAATGCCGCCAGCATGGAGAAGCTGGTCGCGTCCGATCGGACCACGCCGCCGCAAAACATGACCGCGGTTGAGGATTTGAAAACCTATCAGAAATTCGCCCAGGCGCATGTCGACGGGCTAAAGAACCTGATTTCATCCTTCGAGACGCTGTACTCCGCGATGCCGGATGCCCAGAAGAAGATCGCTGACGCGGTGTTCAGTACCTCCGGGCGCCAGCCTACCCCGTCGCATGGCTAAGCAGGGCTAGCGATCGCGCCCCGCGGTCGCGACACCGTTCCTATAGAGGAGGTCGCTATGACCTGGAATATCGACACCACAGCGAAACGCCTGTCGGCGAGGCTTGCGGCCGGGATCGCGATCTCCGCGATCCTCGCGCTCGGGACTTTTGCCACCCCGGCCATCGCGCGCGACTATCACCACAACTACTATAACGGCGGATATTATCGCGCGCCGCCCGTGGTCTATGGCTCGCCCTATCGCAATGGCTACTACGGCTCGCCCTACTATGCCCCGCCGGTAGTTTACGGCCCTGGCGTCGGCATCAGCCTGCCGGGCATCGCCATCGGCATTCGCTGAGCCCCTGATCCGCGACGGCAACGGCCGGCATCGCTGCCGGCCGTTCAGCCGGGCGGTCGTTCGAAACTCTGCATCTCGCCGCGCTCCGACGCGTCGGCCGATGCTCTTTAAACGGAGACGGCGTCATGGGACTCATTCTGCTCATCCTCCTGGTGGTCCTCCTGTTCGGGGGCGGGTTCGGGTATTACCGCGGCGGCTATTATGGCCGGGGCGGCGGTTACGGCATCGGCGGAGGCCTCGGGCTTGTCCTGCTCGTGCTGCTGATCGTCTATCTGGCGCGCGGCCATATCGGCTGATCCGCCTCGATCGTCTGAAGCGGCCGGCGCATGGGATTGCGGAACCTTTGGTAGAGGAATTTGTTTCGTAGATTGATGCAGATCAATTCAATAGCCTCGATCTCGCGTATCCTTTCTTAGTCGCAAAGTCGATGTGAATCGCGGTCCCCTAGATCGCGCCCGCGCAAGCCAGGGCGAACGCGGCCTGACTTGGCTCTACGTCTTTACCGCCGCCTGCCGCCGGGTGAAATCATTCACCGGCGCCTTGAATTAGAAAAGGCATTCACATGAAAACGAACAGCAAAATTATCGCAGGCTTGGCCTTTGCGGCTGCCTGCCTGGCAGTAATCGCTGTCGCACCGGCCGCTCGCGCGGAAATGAACGCGAACGGAGCCGAGGTGATAACCAACGGCCCGCAGACCGACCCGGGCGATGCGCGGGGCGTTCGATCGGCACAGCAGAATGTGCGCGACAGCGATCGGTACGAGGCGCTGGTGCACACGAACCCAGGCTTCCGCGCCGCTCGCGAGCGCAAGGAATGCGGCCCGATCAATGATGCGCGAATGCATGCGGATTGCATCGCGGGGTTCGGTCAATAGCCTTCGCGGATTGAGACGCCATGGCGCGGGGCAAGCGTTGCCCGGCCATGGCGTAGCCCTTTTTTCTCGAGGGGCATTCGTCCGCGACTGGAACTACCGACCCGCTCGATGCGGGACAGGCAGTCTGCCCTATTGGAGGACCGGAGCATGAATTTACGCCTTACCACCATGACAGCGGTCGTTGCGCTGATGTTTTTCATGCCGGTCGCGGGTTACGCTCAAGACATGCTGCCCGTGCCTCCAGGCACGGTCGCGCCATCGGCTGTCAACACGAAATCCAATACCTATACCCAGCAGAAGCTGGATCAGATGCTGGCGCCGATCGCGCTCTACCCCGATCAGCTGGTGTCGCAGATTCTGATGGCGTCGACCTTTCCGCTGCAGATCGTCGAGGCGGCGCGCTGGCTCGGCAATCCGAGCAACGCCGCGCTCAAGGGCGACGTGCTGGTCACCGCCCTGAAGCCGATGAACTGGGACCCGAGCGTCAAATCGGTCACGGCGTTCCCGGCGATCGTCATGATGCTCAACAAGAATCTCGATTGGACAAATTCGCTGGGCGTCGCCTTCAGCAGTCAACAAGCCGATGTCATGGCGCAAATCCAGTTCCTGCGCCACCAGGCGCAGAAAGCCGGTAACCTGGCGTCAAACGACAAGATCGTGTGTCGGGAAGACGGGCCCAATATCGTAATTGCGTCGGCCGATCCGAATGTCATTTATGCGCCCTATTACAACCCGGCCGTGGTCTATGGAACGTGGCCATGGGCGGCGTATCCCCCGGTCTACTTCTCACCCGGTTATTTCGGAATCGGCCCGCTCGCGGCTGGGATCGGCTGGGGCTGGGGGCCCGCGTGGCCGATCGTGCCGGCCTTCTGGGGCTGGTATGGGGTGAATTGGGGAATGGGCGGCGGCATCGTCGTCAATGGCGGCGGCTACCGCCGAATTGCCTATGGTAACGCTGCCTGGGGCGGCGGCAACTGGCAGCATCCGGGCGGCGCCATCAGTCATGGCGGCTTCACGAGCGGTGTGGGCAGTACCGGCGGCGCGGCCTCCGCGGCGATCGGCCGGAGTTCCGCTGGTGCGGGCTTCGCCACGCGCGGTCGCACCGGCGCGGGCGGACGCACCTCCGCCGGCGCAGCCTTCGGCCGTGCACATGCCGGCGGAACCCATGCCCGTGGCGGTCGCTCCGGCGCGGCGCACGCCAGCGCTCATGTTGGTGGCGGGCATGCCGGCGGAACCCATGCCCGTGGCGGTCGCTCCGGCGCGGCGCACGCCAGCGCTCATGTTGGTGGCGGTCATGCCGGCGGCGGTCATCCCGGCGGCGGCCATCCCGGTGGCGGGCATGCCGGTGGCGGGCATGCCAGCGGCGGCCATCCCGGCGGCGGCGGTCATCGCGGCTAGCATCGCAGATCAAGTCGTTGCCAAACCGGCCGGCGCCGGGAAGCATTCACAGGCCGCGTCGGTGCGTCGGCTGTTCGCTCGCTGGGGACGCAGCCCGAAACCTGGCTCGATCCGATATTCCCGGGATCGACAGCAGGCCGGGGTTTCCGGCACAGTAGCGACGGAACCTTGATGCCGCGGGAACGAGAACGCCGTTGCCGGCGATTGCGCAAGCCCTGACCGCCACCCTGTTGGGGGCTCTTGTGATTCTGCTCCCCGCAGCTCCGGCAAGAGCGGCCGGGGCGATCGTCGTCGCTTCGAAGATCGATACCGAAGGTGCGCTGCTCGGCAACATGATCGCCGACATGCTCGAAGCGCGCAGCCTGCCGGTCGAGAAAAAGATCCAACTCGGGCCGACCAATATCGTACGCGCCGCGATCCTCGCCGGGCAGATCGACATCTATCCCGAATACACCGGCAACGGCGCCCTCTTTTTCCACCGGGAAGCCGACCCGGCCTGGAAGAACACCGCTGCGGGGTATGCCCTGGTGAAACAGCTCGACCGCGCCGCGAACCATCTGATCTGGCTTGCCGCGGCGCCCGCCAACAACACCTGGGTCATCGCGATCCGCAACGATCTGCCGGGCTTCCCGGCGCGCAAATGCCTCGACGACCTGGCCGCCTATCTGGAGACGGGCGGCCGTCTCAAGCTCGCCGCCTCGGCGGAATTCGTCGAAAGCCCGGCGGCGCTCCCCGCGTTCGAGAAGACCTACGGCTTTCATCTCCGAGCAGACCAGCTGTTGACGTTGTCCGGCGGCAACACCACGGCGACGCTGCGCGCCGCGGCGGAGGGCACGTCCGGGGTCGATGCCGGCATGGCTTACGGCACCGACGGCGAACTCGCCGCGCTCGGCCTTACCGCGCTGTGCGACGACAAGGGCGCGCAAATCGTCTATGCCCCGGCCCCGGTCATCCGCGAAGCGGTGCTGGAGCAGCACCCCGAGATCGCCACGGCGCTCGGCCCGGTCTTCGCCTCGTTGACGCTGACCACCTTGCAAGGGCTCAACGCGCGGATCGCGGTGGCCGGCGAAGAAGCCGGCGCGGTCGCGTCGGACTATCTGAAGTCGCGGCATTTCCTGCCGTGACGCTGTCCGGCCCGAGTTTGGCGGCGTTCCCGGCGACTCCCCGCAATCCGCGGTTTCGGCTGCACAATTTCGTCCTGCCCATGCTGTTTGCCGCTTCTACGGCGGCGGTCGCGACCACCGGCTTTGTCGCATCGGCGCCGAACCGGCTCCTGTCGGGGCATGCGGTCGGGCTGTGCGCCGCCGCCGATAGTCGCCTGAGCGCCGGTATTGCGGTGCTTGGCGCGGTCTTGCTGGTCACATCGCTCGCGCCGCCCGGTCGGGCGCTCTATCGGGCAGCGGCGGCCCTGGCCGGGTTGCTGCTCCTCCTCGTGCTCGCCGCGGCCGGCAACGCGGCAACCTCGCTTGCCGCCGGAGCACCGGCCCTCGCCCGGATCTCGCTCGGCGCCGGGTTCTGGATCCTCTTCGGCACGGCCTGGTTGGCGCTGGTCGACGCGCTGCAGCGCGCCGGCGCCGGCCCCGGCGAGCGGCTCGCAGCGGCTGCGGCGCTCGTTGGCGCGGTCGCGTTGATGGCTCATACCGGCCTGTTCGACGCCTTGTCGATCGCCCGCGAATACCAGACGCGTCATGATGTGTTCGCCGCGGCATTGCTGCGCCACATTCTTCTCGTCGCGGGCGCGGTCGGGCCGGCCGTGCTGATCGGCGTGCCGCTCGCAATCGCCGCGGTGCGGCGACCGCGCGTTCAGGGGCCGCTTTTCGCCGTGCTCAACCTGTTGCAGACGATCCCGTCGATCGCGCTGTTCGGCCTCTTGATCGTGCCGTTGTCGGCGCTGGCCGCGGCGCTGCCCGCGCTCGCGGCAGCGGGGGTCGGCGGCATCGGCCCGGCGCCGGCGATCGTCGCGCTCGTTCTTTATGCGCTGTTGCCGGTCGTGCGCAACACCGTCGCGGGAATTGCCGGCGTCGACCGGGCGGTCGTCGATGCGGCGCGCGGCATGGGGATGACCCGGCATCAGCTGTTCTGGCATGTCGAGCTGCCGCTGGCATTGCCGTTGCTCTTCGCCGGGCTGCGCATCGTCACGGTGCAGGCAGTGGGGCTTGCCGTCGTCGCCGCGCTGATCGGCGCCGGCGGACTCGGCAGCTTCGTCTTCGAGGGGCTCGGCCAGTTTGCCACCGACCTGGTGTTGCTCGGGGCCTTGCCGGCGATCGGGCTCGCGCTCGCCGCCGATTTCCTCCTGCAGACATTGTCCGCGCTGGCGGCGCGCCGGCTTGTGCCATGATCGAGATCGATCGGGTTAGCAAGAGCTATGACGGAAATCGTGTCGTTGACGAGCTGTCCGTCACCGTTCCCGAGGGTGCGTTCTGCGTTCTGCTCGGACCCTCGGGCTGCGGCAAATCGACGATTTTGCGCATGATCAACCGGTTGGTGGCGTTCGACGGCGGCATCATCCGGGTCGGCGGCGAGGACGTGCGCCGGGTTCCGCCCGAGGTGCTGCGCCGGCGGATCGGCTATGCGATCCAGTCTATCGGCCTCTTTCCGCATTGGCGGGTCGAAGACAACATCGCCACCGTGCCGCGCCTGCTCAATTGGCCGCCAACGCGGGTGCGCGACCGGGTGACCGAGCTGTTGCAGCTGCTGCGCCTCGATCCGGAGACCTACCGCGCGAAATACCCACATCAGCTGTCGGGCGGCGAGCAGCAGCGTATCGGCGTCGCCCGCGCGCTCGCCGCCGACCCCGAGCTTCTGCTGATGGACGAGCCCTTCGCCGCGGTCGATCCGGTGACCCGCGGCGCCTTGCAGGGCGAGATCCTGCGCATTCAGCGGGCGACGAAAAAGACAATTCTGTTCGTGACCCACGACATCGAGGAGGCATTGCTGCTGGCGAGCGACATCGCCATCCTCGAGCGCGGCCGGCTCGCGCAATGGGGCACGCCGCTCGACCTCCTCGAACATCCGGCGAGCGACTTCGTCGCCGAGTTCGTCGGCGGTTCGGCGAGCGGCCTCAAGCTCTTGTCGTTGCGCACGGTCGCCGAGCGGATGCATCCGGGCGACAAGGCCGACGGCGAGCCGCTGGCGAGCGATGCGTCATTGCGCGAGGCGCTCGCCGCGATGGCCGCGCGCCACACCGACCGCCTGCCGGTGGTCGACGCCGCCGGCCGGCCGATCGGCGCGATCACGCTTGGCGATCTCGTGCGGTGATGGGGCGGCAACGGGTCTGCGAGAAAGCCCTCTCCCGCACTGCGGGAGAGGGTGCCCGAGGGCGAAGCCTGAGGGCGGGTGAGGGTATTGGGCTGCCGACACCCTCACCCTCCTGTCGCTTCGCGACGGGTCCCTCCCTCTCCCGCATTGCGGGAGAGGGGCTAGTCGCGCTCGCCTGGGCGCCGACCGGATAGTAAAAAATTGTCGGCTATCTCAGCCAGCCGCATTCGATCGTTCTTCGCCAGCCCGATGGCGTGGCTCGCACTGCTTTTTTTCGGGCTCTTGGTCGGGATGCCGCTTCTCGGGCCGGTCTTCGCCTGGGCCTTTCCGAGGGTCAGCCCGCCAGTCTTCGCACGCGGCAGCTTTTTTGCCTTATGGCTGTCGCACGCCGGGCTGGTCGCAGCGGCCAGCGTCACCGCCGCCCTGATCGGGGTCGGCCTCGCGATTTTCGTCACGCGCCCGGCGGGGCGCGATTTCCGGCCGATCGTCAACGCGCTCGCCACGGTCGGCCAGACCTTTCCGCCGGTGGCGGTATTGGCCCTCTCGGTTCCGGCGCTCGGCTTCGGGCCGCGGCCGACGATCGTCGCGCTGTTTCTTTACGGTCTCTTGCCGATCATCGAGAACGCGATCGCCGGGCTCGAAGGCGTGCCGCCGGCGGTGCGCGACGCGGCGCAGGGCATGGGTCTGTCGGCCTGGCAGAGGCTGCGCGACGTCGAGCTGCCGCTCGCTCTGCCGGCGATCCTCGCCGGAGTGCGGGTATCGGTGACGATCGCGATCGGCACCGCGACAATCGGCTCGACGGTCGGCGCCCTGACCCTCGGCACGCCGATCTTCGATGGGCTCGCCGCCAACAAATTGCCGTATGTCATCCAGGGGGCGGTGCTGGTCGCCTTGTTCGCAATCCTGACCGACATGCTGTTCGCCCGGCTGGAGCGTCGCCTGCGGGGTGCCAACCTGAACGGGTTGCGCTATCCGCGCGACCTGCCGGAGGCGGTCAGCCGGCGTCGTCGGTCCCGTCGTTCGGCCTGATGCCGCCCTTGGCGACGCCGACCATCGCCGGGCGCAACAGCCGATCGTGCAGCACATAGCCGGGCTGCAACACTTCGACCACCGTCCCGGAAGGCAGGTCGGGCCGCTCCGCCTCGAAGATCGCCTGGTGGAAATTGTGATCGAAGCGCTCGCCTTTAGGGTCGATGCGCTTCAGGCCATGGCGCTCGAAGGCGGCCAACAGCTCGCGCTCGGTCGCCGCGACCCCGTCGAGCAGGCTGCGCGTGCGCGAGTCCGCAACCTCGGCCTCGGGCATGGCATCGAGCGCGCGGCGCAGATTGTCGGCCGCCGAAAGCAGATCCTTGGCAAAACCGGTGACCGCGTATTTCTGAGCATCCTCGCGCTCGCGCTGAAAGCGGCGCCGCGCATTCTCGGTGTCGGCGAGGGCGCGCAGCAGGCGGTCTCTGGTATCGACCAGCTCGAATTCGATCGCGGCGAGGCGCTCCTCGGGCGATGCCGCCGCGCCTTCGCCGGGGAATTCGCCGCCGGCACCGTCGTCGGTATCGTTGGCGGGCATGCCAGTCGGACCGGCCGCCTCGTCCTTTTCGTCGATCATGCTCGATTATCCTATGATCCGGCCGATCATCTTGGCGGTGTAATCCACCATCGGGATGATCCGGGCGTAGTTGATCCGGGTGGGGCCGATGACCCCGATTGCGCCGATGATCTGCTCGCGGCTGTTCTGATACGGCGCGATGATCAGCGAACAGCCGGCGACGCCGAACAGATGGCTTTCGGCGCCGATAAAGATCTGCACCCCTTCGGCCTTCTTGCTGGCATCGAGCAGGCGCAACATCGTCTCCTTGGTTTCCAGCATCTCGAACAGCGAGCGCAGCCGCTCGAGATCGGCCAGCGCGGTCACGTCTTCGAGCAGATTGGCCTGGCCGCGCACAATGAGGGCGCTTTCCCCCTCGCCCCCGGCCCAGCACGCCAGCCCGGTGGCAACGACCCGCGAGGTCAGCTCGTCGAGTTGCGCCTGGTGCGATCCGATCTCCTCCGCGATCTCGGTATGCGCTTCTTCGATGGTGCGGCCGATCAGCCGCGAATTGAGGAAATTGGCGGCCGAGACCAGCGTCGAGGGCGGCAGCCCGAGCGGCACCTCGATCACCCGGTTTTCGACGAGCCCATCCTCGGTGACGAGCACGACGAGCGCGCGTCCGGGGCCCAGGTGCACGAACTCGATGTGCTTCAGCGGCCGCTCCTGTTTCGGCACGACGACCACCCCGGCGCAATGCGACAGGCCCGACAGCGCGCTCGTCGCCTCCTCCAGAGCCTGCCCCAGGCTCTTGCCACGCGCCCGGCACAGGCTCTCGATGTTGTTCCGCTCGTCTTCGGCGAGGTTGCCGATTTCGAGGAGGCCATGGACGAACAATCGCAAGCCGGCTTCCGTCGGCAGCCTTCCGGCCGAGGTATGCGGCGCGTAGAGCAGCCCGGCCTCTTCGAGATCGGCCATCACGTTGCGGATCGTCGCCGGCGACAGGTTTTGCGCCAGGAGCCGCGACAGGGTGCGCGAGCCGATGGGTTCGCCGGTATGGACATAGCCGTCGACGATCAGGCGAAAAATCTCGCGGCTGCGCTCGTTCAGCTCGCTGATCGGCGACGGCGCCGATGCCGGACCCCTACGCTCATCGCGTGTCATATCCTCGCCACCGTTGCTACCGGCCAGCATCCGAAATCGGTCTCTCTGCTCATATCGTGTGTCATCCAACCCCGCGTCTACGAAATCTGGGAATGCGTTCCCAATGCTTCAACTCGCCGGGAGCGCGCCCCATCGGTCATGGCGTCTGCTTGAAGATCGCCTGGTAGCTTTGGCCCTTCGGCGTGGTGAGATGGCCCTCGAGATCGGCGTAAAGCGGGCGGAACGCGAACTGGCTGCCGTCGGAATTCTGGAACCTCAACTCGCCGTCGCCGACGATGCCGGTCCCCTGCAGAATCGCCGCCCGGCCCATGCGCGTCCGCTTGCATCGGGCCGAAGACATAGACGATCGACGCGGTTCCGTCCGGCGCGACGTTTTCGACGATCAATGCGGCGCAGAGCTGCGGCGTCCACGAAGCATCGCTCCAGATCCCGACAAAGCGGCGGTACGGCTCGGCGATCGCGTCCCGCTCGGCGAGCTGGACCGTGACCGGCTGCTCGCAGAACTCCCGCCCAGCGGGCGCTGACATCGGCGCTGGCATCGCCGGCGCGCTGGTCGGGGCCGCGGCGGCGGGCAGCGTATTTGCCGAGCCGGCGGGTTCCGCGGCGGGCGCGAACGGGGGCAGCGGCTGCGGCACGATCGAGCGCGGTGCGGCCCCGGGATAGAGGGGGACCGGCGACGGCGGCTGCTGGGCGAAGGACATCGCCGAGCTCAGCCACAACGCGAGCGCAACGGTGACAAAACAACGGATCATCCGCAAGCTCCGGCCAAGGTTCTGCGCCGGTGTCTTCTACGGAGTCATAATGGCTTTTGGAAGACGGTGCTCCTACAAAGCCCCTCCCCTCCCCCGCCCCTCCCTGACGCCCCAAGCGGGGGAGTGTTATGGAGGGGGTACCGCGAAAGAGGATCTTTACAAATCAGTCTCCGCGCTCTGCCCGGGGAACATGGTCGCCCGCGACCATCCCGACCAGGCGCCGGCGACAGGCTTGTTGGGATTGCGGTCATGGCGCCAGCATACATTAGCGCCGTTCGGTGCCTCGATCGCCTCGGTAGTGTTCTTGCGCATGACCAGTTCCCTGGTCGCGATATAGCCCTCGCCGCGGCTGTCGCAATCGGCCCGCTTGGTGATCACCACCTCGACGTTGACGCGGTCCCAATAGGGATCGTTGAGGGTCAGCTTCTCCTCGTTGCCCGGCGCTGAGGAACACGCCGCCAAGGTCAGCACCAAAAGCCACGCCCTGTACTGCATCCCTTTATGCCTTTCCGACCATCCGATCCCGTCAGCGTGCTGGCATGCGGCGCCTCTTCTTTCAATATGGCCGGTCGCCCTTGATCTGGGTGCGGTGCATAACCCGGCGCGCCGCGGGATCGAAGGCGTCGCGCCGGTGCATGACCGCGCGGTTGTCCCACAGGATCAAATCGCCGACCCGCCACTGCTGGTACCAGGCGAACTCGGGCTGCGTCGCATGCGCCCATAGCGCATCAAGCAGCGCCTCGCTGTCATCGAGCGGCAGGCCCGGGACATAGGCATTGCGGCGGCGGCCGAGGAACAGCGCCTTCCGGCCGGTCGCCGGATGAATGCGGACGATCGGATGCTCGGCGCCGACCGTCTGGCTCGGATCAGGCCTATCGACAAAGCCGCGGCGCAATTCGCCGGCGGCGTTGCGGCTGGCATCGTGGCGGCACACCCGGCCTTCGATCTGCCGGCGCCAGCTCGGGGGCCAAGGTCTCGTACGCCAGGTACATGTTGCAAAAGCCGGTATCGCCGCCCTCCGGCGGGACCTCGAGCGAATAAAGCGCGGAGGCCATCGGCGGCTCGGCGATATAGGACATGTCGGTGTGCCAGATCGCCTCATAGGCGCCGAGCTGGCCGATCGCGACGCCGTTCTCGACGACGTTCGAGATTACCATGACGTATTCCCGTCCCTCGGGGGCATCGTTCGCGGCGGCGATCGGCGCCCAGTCCAACTCGCCGAACTGCCGGCTGAAGCGCAACAGGTCATCGTCCGAAAGAATTTGCCCGCGGAAGCGCAGCACCAGATGCTCGCCCCAGGCCCGCTTGATCGCGCCAACCACCTCGGGGCCGAGCGCGCCGGCGAGGTCGATCCCGTCGATATCGGCGCCGAGCGCCGCCCCGGTCGGCCGCACCGCGACCGTCTGCCGTTCCATGACCGATGCCATGCCACAAATCCTCCAGAACCGAACGAGGACCTAACATTGCCCGGTTGCGCCGCGATAGGCAAACAAAGCAAGCCATATTGCTTGCGCCGGGTTGGGCCGCTACGGTGACCGCCACCCCAGGAAGCGCCCGCAGGAGACCGGTCCATGCCCGACGATATCCGCCATCCGGCCATCGACAAATCGCGCCTGCCGAGCCGGCACGTCACGGTCGGCCCGGAGCGCGCGCCGCACCGCGCCTTTCTCTATTCGATGGGTCTCAGCGCCGAGCAGATCGCCCAGCCGCTGGTTGGCGTCGCGACGACCTGGAACGAGGCCGCACCGTGCAACATCTCATTGTCGCGCCAGGCGCAGGCCGCCAAGAAGGGCGTCGCGTCCGCCGCAGGCACGCCGCGCGAATTCACTACGATCACCGTCACTGACGGCATCGCGATGGGTCATGAGGGGATGAAATCGTCGCTGGTCAGCCGTGAGGTCATTGCCAACTCGGTCGAGTTGACGATGCGCGGGCATTGCTACGACGCGCTCGTGGGCCTCGCCGGCTGCGACAAGTCGTTGCCCGGGCTGATGATGGCGATGGTGCGGCTCAACGTGCCGTCGGTCTTCATGTATGGCGGCTCGATATTGCCGGGCCAATTCAAGGGCAAGGACGTGACGATCGGCGACGTGTTCGAGGCGGTCGGCGCGCACAATGTCGGCAAGATGAGCGACGAGGACCTCCACGAACTGGAATGCATCGCCTGCCCGTCGTCCGGGTCGTGCGGCGGCCTGTTCACCGCCAATACGATGGCCTGCGTCTCCGAGGCGATCGGGCTTGCGCTGCCCGGCTCGGCCGGTGCGCCGGCGCCGTATGATTCGCGCGACGCGTACGCCGAGGCGTCGGGCCAGGCGGTCATGGAATTGCTCCGCCGCAACATCCGGCCGCGCGACATCGTTACCCGGAAGGCGCTCGAAAACGCCGCAACCGTGGTGGCCGCGGCCGGCGGCTCGACCAATGGCGGGTTGCATCTGCCGGCGATCGCCAACGAAGCCGGCATCGATTTCGACCTGCACGCCTTCGGCGAAATCTGCAAGCGCACGCCCTATATCGCCAGCATGACGCCGGGCGGGCGCTATGTGATGAAGGACCTCTACGACATCGGCGGCGTGCCGGTCTTGATGAAGGCATTGCTCGACGGCGGCTATCTGCACGGCGACTGCATGACCGTCAGCGGCAAGACCGTCGCCGAGAATTTGCGCGACATTGTCGTGCCGCAGGGGCAGGACGTGGTGCGCCCGACCTCGGCGCCGCTGGCGCCGACCGGGGGGCTGATGGTGCTGAAGGGCAACCTCGCGCCGCAGGGGGCGATCGTCAAGGTCGCCGGCATGAAGACGCTGCGCTTTACCGGCACCGCGCTGTGCTTCGATTGCGAGGAGGACGCCTTCGCCGCGGTCGAAGCGCGCCGCTACAAGGCGGGCGACGTCATCATCATCCGCTACGAGGGGCCGCGCGGCGGGCCGGGCATGCGCGAGATGTTGTCGACCACCGCGGCGCTTTACGGCCAGGGCGTCGGCGACACCGTGGCATTGATCACCGACGGCCGCTTCTCGGGCGCGACGCACGGCTTCTGCATCGGCCATGTCGGGCCGGAGGCGGCGGTCGGCGGACCGATCGCGCTGCTGCGCGACGGCGACAAGATCGCGATCGATGCCGTCGCCGGCACGATCGAGGTCGCGCTCAGCGACACTGAACTGGCCGAGCGCCGGCGCGCCTGGACGCCGCGGAAGAACGGCTACCAGTCGGGCACGCTGTGGAAATACGCGCAAACCGTCGGCGATACCGAGAAGGGCGCTATCACCCACCCCGGAGCCCGCGCCGAAACCCACATCTACGCGGATATCTGACCCGGCGCGGCAACGGCAGCCGGCTCGGCGGGACGGCACAAACAAGCGATTGATCGCGCGCTCGCTGCTGTAATAAGGTGCTGAGAGTCGGGGATGGAGTCCCCCTTAACCGCCCCAGCGGGCTGATAACTCCTGCCGCGTGAGGATTGCGCGTCAGGGTCGCACTGCGCTCATTTGGGCCGGATGTCGCTCCTCACACGCGTGTTGGTGACTGCACAACTGCGGTGCCGCCGGCTCCCGGGCAGGCACGCGCGAAGGGATCGGTATTTTGGCTATGGGCAATATCCGGCGCACCTCGGCCTTGTGGATGGCGGTGTGCCGTATGCTTGGGCACGACCAGCATCCTCGCCGTACGGTTGGGCGTGAGCAAGGACCGCGCTCCACATCGTGGAGTTCCGGCGCGGCGCGGCCGCGAGGCTGATCGATGGCGGCGCGTATCCTCTATAACCTTTTGCAAGTCTTCGTCGTGATCACCTTCGCGCCGCTCGTCGAGGGCGTGACGACTCGATTGAAAGAAATTCTTCAGTCGAAGCGCGGGCCAAGCATTTTCCAACCCTATCGCGACCTGTGGAAGCTGCTGCACAAGGACGAGATTGTTTCCGAATACGACTCGTGGATTTTCCGAGCTGCGCCCTACGTGGCGTTTGCCGCGCCGGTCTTCGTCACGTTGCTGATCCCGGTGCTGACGCGCTATCCGCTGTTCTTTGCCTTCATGGGCGACATGCTGGGCGGCGGCTTCGTTCTGGCTCTCGGTGGATTTTTCGGCACCCTCGCGGCGGTCGATACCGCCAACCCCTACGGCCCGATGGGCGCCAGCCGCACCCGTATGGTCGGGTTTCTCGCCGAGCCCGTCTTCATCATCGTGTTCCTGACCGTCTCGTTCGTCGCCGGCTCGACCATCCCCTATATCGTGCAGACCCGTTGGGTGACGCCGATCGCCAATTTCTTCGAGCCGTCACATATCCTGCTAATGATCGCCTTTCTGATGCTGATCCTCGCCGAGGATGGGCGGCTCCCGGTTGACAGCCCGTCGGGCCTGTTCGAGCTTGCCATGATCGACCGCTCGAAATCGCTCGAATACTCGGGGCGGGGCGCGGCGCTGATGAAATGGGCGGGCGCAATGAAGCTGTTCGTCCTGATCTGCATTTTCCTCAACGTGCTGGTCACGCCCTGGGGGCTGGCACACGGGATGGGACCAGGCGAGGTGCTGCTGGCGATCCCGCTCGTCCTCGTCAAGGTCTTCGGGTTCATTTTGGTCCTCGTCTACATCGAATCCTCGCTTGCCAAGCTGCGGCTCTTCCGCATCACCGAATTTCTCTGCGCGGCGTTCGTCATTTCGGTCGTCGCGATGATCACCCGGCTGGCCGCGGTTTAAGGGGCGAGAGAATGATGAATGCCTCGCCTTTTCCTTTGATTTCCGCGCTCGACGCGTCGACGGGCGCGCTGTTTTTGTTGACCGCGCTGGGCGTGGTGGCGACCCGCCAGGTGCTGGCATCGATGCAGCTTTTCGTTCTGCAATCGCTGCTGCTGGCGATTTCGGCGGTCCTCCTCGGCGCCGCGACCGGCTCCTATCATCTGTTTGCGGTCGCGCTGGTCACGATCGCGACGAAGACCTTGCTGATCCCCTGGCTGCTGCGCTACACGCTTAGCGCCGAGGTCTACCGCACCCGCGAGATCGAGCGGGCTCTCAACATCCCGAGTTCGCTGCTCCTCGCCGCCGCGCTGATCGTCCTTGCCTACGCCATCACCGATCCGATCCTGGATGCGGTCAACGTGCCGTTCGGGCGGATCAATCTGCCGCTCGGGCTCGCGGCCGTATTTCTCGGCGCCTTGACGATTACGGTCCGGCGCGAAGCGGTACCGCAGCTCCTCGGCCTGCTCGCGGTCGAGAACGGCGTGTTCTTCGTGGGCATCGCCATTGTGCCGAACCTGCCGGTAATCGCCGAATTGGCCGTCGCCGTCGACGTTCTGGTGATCGCCCTGGTTGTCGGGCTGCTGGCCCGGCGCATCCATGCGCGGCTCGGCACGACCTCGGTCGGAGCCCTTGCCACATTGCGCGAGCATTAGCGGCAATGGAGTTCGCCGCCATCCTCCTCCCGCCGGCGATCGCCGGCGCAGTTTCGCTGTCCCCGGCGGGGCGGCGCATTGCGGCCCCGGTGACGCTCGCTGCGACCGCGATCGTGCTGGCGCTTGCCGTCAGCATCGCCCACGCCGTCGCCCGGACCGGGCGTGTCGATGCGCTCGGCGAATGGCTCACCTGCGACGGGCTGGGCGCCCTCGTGCTGGTGCTCGTCGCCTTTGTCGGCTTCACCGCGGCGCTGTTCTCGTGGGGGTATATCGCACGCAACACCGATGATGCCTCAGGCCACAAGCTTCGGCAGTATTACGGCCTCTACAATTTGTTCATCCTGTCGATGCTCGCGGTGCCGATCATGGCGAATGTCGCCTTGATGTGGATCGCGGTCGCGTTGACGACGCTGGTATCAGCCTTTCTGGTCGGCTTCGAGGATACGCCCGAGGCGCTCGAGGCGGCTTGGAAATTCGTCATGCTGACGACGCTCGGCGCGATTTTCGCTTTGCTGGGCTTTCTGATCCTCTATTGGGGATCGCAGGTCGCCGGCGGTGCGCCCTTCACTTGGGTCGGCTTGGTCGAGGCGGCACCGCACATGCCGGCGGCGCTGCTGGGGCCGGCCTTCCTGCTGATCCTCATCGGCTTCGGCACGAAGATCGGACTTGTGCCGCTGCATAGCTGGATGCCCGATGCCTACAGCCAAGCGCCGGCGCCGATCTGCGCGCTGTTGTCCGGCGGCGAGATGACGGCAGTGCTGTATGTGATTCTGCGGCTGTTGCCGGTAGTCCGGCTGGCGCCGGGGCTTGACGCGCGGCCGTGGTTGATCGGCTTCGGCCTGCTGTCGGTCGGTGTTGCCACCCTGCTGCTCGTCTTCGTCCGCGACTTCAAGCGCCTGTTCGCGTTTTCGACCATCGAGCAGATGGGCATCATCGTGGTGGCGGCCGGGCTCGGCGGCGCTGACGCGCATCTCGGTGCCGCCTACCTGATAATGGCGCACGCGATCGCCAAATCGTTCTGCTTTTTTGCCGCCGGTGCGATGGTTCTGACGATCGGCACCCAGGAGATCGCTTCCGTTCGCGGGCTCGTCCGGTCTTCACCCCTCACCGCTCTCGCGCTCGTCGCCGGCGGCTTCGCCATTGCCGGGGCGCCGCCCTTCGCCGTCTTTGTCAGCGAATTCCTGATCTTCAAGGGCGGGCTTGCGAGCGGTCAGTATGTCGCGGTGGGATTGCTTGCGGCGTTCGTGGTCATCGCGTTCTGCGCGATCATGTTTCACGTCAATCGCATGGTCTTCGGCCTCAGCGAGCGACCGGCGGCTTGGCGGATGCCGATCTCCTGCAAGGCGGCGATCGCGCTTGGCGGGATCCCGCTTCTGCTGATCGGGGTCTATGTGCCGCTACCATTGCGCGCGCTGCTGACGGCGGCGGCGGCGGCGATCGGAGGCTAGAGGTCGCGAGCATGGCAATTCTGGACCAGGATGTCGCTCGGCCGGTGCTCCCGACGAACCTGACCAAGGTCTGCGGCGCCCGCTGGCCCGGGCAAGTCAATGCCTGGATCGACCAAATCGGCCGGATCTGCCACATCGAATGTCGGCCCGATACGCTGCGGGAAATCTGCGAATGGCTGATGGGCGAGCTCGGCTTCGCCTTCGCCACCTTGGTCGCCGAGGAGCAGCCGGCGTGGCTGCTCACTTACATCTTTTACCAAAATGCCGGTTCGCCGTGGGTTTACGTCGAGCCTGCCGGTAAACGCGGAAGCCCTGGTGGTGCCGTCGATCAGCGGCCTCGTCCATGGACCCTCGGTCGATTGGCACGAGCGGGAGGCCGAGGACCTGTTCGGGCTTAGTTTCGAGGGGCATCCGCGGCTCGGTGACTTCGTCCTGCACGAGGACTGGCCGGAAGGCGTCAACCCGATGCGCCGCGATTTCGACCCTCGGCAGCCGATCGCGGTTCGGGCATCCGAGCCGCGATGGGAGCCGCCAACCGTCGTCGCGGCGCCCGGTGCCTTCGCCATGCCGATCGGCCCGGTTTTCGCGGATTTCGCCGAAGCGGCGCATTTCCTGCTGGAGACCGTGGGCGAGGATGTGATCCGCACCATCCCGCGGTTTTTCTACAAATACCGCGGCGTCGAGAAGATCGCCGAGGGCCAGCTGGTCGACCGCGTGCTGCTGCTCGCCGAGCGCTTTTCGGGGATCGCCGCATTTGCCCACGGGTTGGCCTTCTGCCAGGCCGTCGAAGCGATCTGCGGGACCCTGGTGCCGCAACGGGCACGGGTGTTGCGGACGGTGTTGGCCGAGCTGGAACGGCTGCGCCATCACGCCGCGGTCATCACCGGCATCTGCAATTCGACGGCGCTCGCCGTGGCAGCCAGCCAGGCGGCTCTGATCGAGGAGGAGCTGCTTCGCCTGAGCGCGAAGGTGGCACGCCACCGATACCTGTTCGGGCTCGTCAAACCTGGGGGCCTCGCGTTCGACCTGGCCCGCGAGCAATGCCGGGACCTCGCTGCGGCGATCCCGGTTCTTACCCAGCGGCTGGAAGATCTCCACCGCATGCTGCGCTTCTCCAGCAGCTTCCTCGACCGGCTGGAGGAAGTCGGCATCGTCACGCCCGACGATGCCATCGCCTATGGCCTCGCCGGCCCGATTGCCCGCGCTTCGGGTCTGTCGCGCGACATTCGCCAGCTGTTCCCCTATGCGGCCTACGACAGCCTCGCTTTCGCGGTGCCGGTGGAGCGGCAGGGCGACGGCTATGCTCGCCTGCGCGTTTTCTTTAGTGAGGCGGAGCAGTCGGCCTCGATCATTGGTCAGGCGCTGCGCGTCCTGCCCGACGGCCCGGTTTGCTCGGATCAGGCCGAGTGGCGTGCCGGTTCGGCTCTGGCCGCCGTGGAAGCGCCGCACGGCGCGGCGTTCCACTGGCTGCGGATCGGCCCGGACGGCACGGTTGCGCGATACCGGCTGACGCCGCCCGCCTTCCCGAACTGGCATGGCTTTCATCTCGCAGTCGAGAATTTCGCGTTTCAAGACTTCCCGATCATCCTCGCCAGCTTCGGGCTGTCGAACGCCGAGTGCGACCGGTAGGCGCGCGCCATGGCGAACTGGGTTTTGAAGGGCCTGCGTACCGGCGTGCGGACCACCACCAACCCGCAGCGACGCGATGATACGCCTGGCCTCTCGCCCGGACGCCCGCTGGGCAAGCTGCTGGGATCGCCGGCACAGGCGGCCGAGCTGGCCGAGCGGTGTCCGACCGGCGCGATCGAGCGGCATGATGGCAGCGTCGGGATCGAGCATGGAAGGTGCGTCCATTGCCTGCGCTGCCATCCCGACGCGGAGGGACCTGCCGCCGCCTGGGAGATGGGTTACGAGTGGGGCGCCTATGCCGATGATTTGGCGCTGGCCCGGCGCAAGCTCGACGCGGTCTTTGGGCGGTCATTGAACATCCGCTTTGTCGATGCCGGCGCCTGCGGCGCCTGCATGAGCGAGGCGCGACAACTCAACAATCCTTATTACAACATGCACCGGCTCGGCTTTTTCATCACGCCGACGCCGCGCAATGCCGATGTGCTGTTGGTTGCCGGCCCGGTCTCCGACGCGATGCGAAGCCCGTTGCTGCAGACCTGGGAGGCGATGCCGGCGCCCAAGCGGGTCGTTGCAATCGGCGCCTGCGCCATTTCCGGCGGCGTGTTCGGTCCGAGCTTTGCCGCGTCCGGCGGCGCCGCGGAGGTCATCCCGGTCGATGTCGTCGTTCCTGGGTGCCCGCCGCCGCCCCTGGCGATCCTGCACGGGCTCCTCGTCGTCGTCAACCGAAAGCCGCCCGCGGCATTGGTCTCAAGCGGCGGCAAAGCATGATCGCTGCGGCGCCTCTGTTCCTGGTTTTCGGCGCCCTCTGTGCGACGGGGGTCATCGCTGCGCTGGTCGCCCCGGTCCGCTGGAACCCGCCCCTCACTGCCGTAATCGGATCGTTGGCCGCGCTCCCGATCCTCATTGCCGGCGCCCTGCTCCTCGTCGCCGACACCGCCTTCCGCACCGAATTATGGCCGGTATTGTCGCTCGGCACGCTGACCCTGCGGGCCGATCACCTCTCCGGGCTATTCCTTTTCGTCGCCGGCCTCGTATTCCTGGCGGTGTCGATCTTCTCGGTGGTGTACCTGCCGAAATACCTGGGTCATTACAGTCTGCGCTATTTCAGCATTCTCTATTATGCGCTGTTTGCGTCGATCGTGCTGGTCCTCATCGCCGGCGACACGATCTCGTTCCTCTGCGCCTGGGAGGCGATGTCGATTGCCAGTTATCTGCTGGTGAATTACGAGCACGAGCGCGACGAGAGCTCGCATGCCGGCTTTGTCATGCTGGCGATGAGCGAAATCGGGACGATGGCCGTCGCGATCGCCCTGATCCTGATTGGGCTGGCCGCGGGGACCTTCGATTTCGCCGCCATCGGGTCGGCGCCGCCCGCGGTGACCGCGGAGATTGGCTGGGCGGTCTTCCTGCTGTCGTTTTTCGGCTTCGCGGTCAAGGCGGGGCTGGTGCCGGTTGGCGCATGGCTGCCGCTTGCCCACCCGGTCGCCCCGACCAACGTCTCGGCCCTGTTGTCGGCAGTGATCGTGGACCTGGGGATCTACGGGATCGTCAGAGTAAACCTTGATCTGCTGCCCGTCGCGGGCACGATCCCCGGATTGATCGTGCTGGTCACCGGCAGTCTTACCGCCCTGATCGGCATCCTCTACGCCACGACCCAGGCAGAGATGAAGCGGCTCCTGGCTCATAGCACGATTGAGAACATGGGCATCATCGCGGCCGGAATCGGCGCCGCCATGACCTTTATCGCGGCCGGCCACGGGGTCGTCGCGGCCATCGCACTGATCGCGGCGCTATACCATCTCGCCAATCACTCGGTCTACAAGGCGCTGCTCTTCGTCGGCACCGGCGCGGTCGAGGCCGGAGCCGGCACCCGCGATCTCGACCGCCTCGGCGGCATCATCCGGCGGATGCCGTGGACGAGCGCGCTGTTTCTGGTCGGCGTGCTCGCGATCTCGGCGCTGCCGCCGCTCAACGGGTTCGTCAGCGAATGGCTGACGTTGCAGACCATTCTGCGTTCGGCGCTGATCGCCTCGACGCCGATCAAAATCGTCTTTGCTCTGGCCGGCGCTCTGCTGGCGCTGACCGCCGGGCTCGCCGTCACCTGCTTTGCCAAGGTCTTCGCGATGGGCTTTCTCGGCATGCCGCGATCGGAAGGTGCCGCGCGAGCCTGCGATGCGCCGTTGGCGACGCGGGCGTCGCTCGGCCTGCTCGCGGTCTCGTGTATTGCGCTCGGACTACTGCCGACTTACGTCATCCCGCTGCTCGACCGGGCGGTGGCGCCTCTTGCCCACCACAGCGCGGCGGCGGCGCTCGTTCCGCCATTCTTCAGCCCAGCCGCGCAACGGCAGGAGAATATTCCGCCGGCGTTTTTGACCGAGTTCCACGACCTCGGTGCTCAGGTCGGCAGCGAATTGATGCCGGGCAGAGGGCTCGTCGTTCTGCATCGCGGCGAGGCGCGCAACCCCGTGGTCTTCGCGATGTCAACATCATACATGGTTGTCGTTCTCGGCCTGATTCTGGCGCTGAGCTTCATTGTATTCGGTGTGCTGACCCGCGGCCGGACCCTGATGCGCAAGGCGGTGTGGGCGGGAGGTTTACGGCGACTGACACCCGGGCTCACCTACACCGCTACCGGCTTTTCCAACCCGGTTCGCGTGATCTTCCATGCGATCGTCAGCCCCGCGACCATCGAGGACAGCACCGAGGCCGTCGCCCGGCACTTTCGCACGGCCATCAGGCGCGAACAGTCGGAGGTTCACATTGTCGATCGGCTTGTCCTTCATCCTCCGGTCCGGGCCTTGGGCGCCCTCGCGGCGATCGTCCGCCGGATGCATGTCGGTCACGTCAATGCCTATGCGGCGTACGTCCTCTTGACGTTGCTGCTAGTGCTTATCATCGGCGCCGGGATCTTCTGACGGCTGTCAGACAGCCCGGCGGCCGGCGAGCAGCGTCTCGGCCATCTCGACGAAACCGGCGCCGCCCGCCCCGTTGGTGATCCAGCACGGCAGGGATGGCAGCCGGTCGGCGTAATCGCGCACCGTCGACACCCCGACCGAGTAGGGAAAGAAGCCGAACATCGGCGCGTCGTTCAGCGAGTCGCCGATGTAGAGGCAGGCTTCGGCGTCGCGCGCGAGATCGGTCCCGAACAATTCGGCCAGCATGCGGCGGCTCATCGTCAGCTTGTCGAACTCGCCGAACCAGCCGAGCACCCAGATCGAGTTGACCGTCGCCCGCGCGCCGGCCGCGCGCAGCCGCGTCAGGATCTCCTCCGACTCCGCGGCATCGCGATTGGGGAAGGCGAGCGTGGTTTCGCGGTAGCGCTGATCGTGCGCGACCGCAACGCCCGGCAGCGCGGCGACGATTTCCGCGCAGAGATCAGCAAGGCGCGCGTGTGAATTTTCACGCCCGGCCGGCTCGGCCCAGTAATGGCGATGTGTGACGCCGCTTGCCTGGTCATGGCGGAAACACAGGCCGCCATTTTCGCCGATCACCGCGCCGACCGGCCACATCCGCGCGATCAGATCGCACCAGCCGGCCGGCGCGGCAGTGACCGGTACGACAGTGATCCCCGCGTTCTCTAATCTCTCGATCGCGCTATAAGCCGCGGCCGGCAGGCGCGGCCCGTCGGTCAAGGTGTCGTCAACATCGCTCAACACGAAGCGTACCTGCCGGCATAGCGAGGCGGGAAACTGGTCGAAGGGCTGCATCAGCGCCGCAATTTATATCACTCGGCAAACTCCGGCATGACCTCGCGCGCGAAGGTGCGCAAATGGTCGAGCGAGCCGCCGACGTCGATGACCATCACATACTCGACGCCGCCGGCCTGCAGCCGCTTCAGGCGCCGGATGATCTCGTCGGGCGGCCCGATCAGCGCGTCGCGCTCGGTCGCCGCGTCCATTTCCTCGCGCGACATCAGCTTGCGCGGGCGGCCCAAGGAAGGCAACTCGCCGGTCGGCGACAGCGACAATTGCTGGACGTTTTGCATGAACTTGGCGCGCAGCTCGCGCGCGGTATCGCGCTCGCTCTGGTTCATCGCGATATGCAAGGCGCGGGTCAGCCCGACCATCGAGGAATCGTAGACCCGGCCTTGCGCCTCGACCGCGCGGCGGTAAATCGAGATGCCCTCGGCAACGGTTTCGGGGCTGCCACCCTGGCCGAGCAACAAATTGTAGCCGTTCTCGGCGGCATAGCGGATCGACGGCGGGCCGGCCGCGCCGACCCACAACGGCGGGTGCGGCTTCTGCACCGGCGCCGGCTCGATCACGACATCCTCGTAATTCCAGTATTTCCCGTGATGCGAGAAGCGGCCTTCGCTGGTCCACGCCTTGCGCAGAAACGCGACCGTCTCCTGGTAGCGCTCCTCGGCCTCCGCCATTGGCATGCAGAAGCCGTGAAACTCGCCCCAGCGATAGCCCTTGCCGATGCCGAAATCGAAGCGCCCGTTCGACAATAGGTCAAGCGTCGCCGCCTGCTCGGCGAGGAGGGCCGGGTTGTGCCAGGGCAGCACCAGCACCGCGGTGCCGAGCCGAAGCGTCGTCGTCTTCGCCGCCAGGAAGGTCAGGAAATTCAGCGTCGCCGATATCTGGCCGAAGCCGGTGAAATGATGCTCGACCAGAAAGATGCTGTGAAAGCCGAGTGCCTCGGCTTCGCAGATATAGTCGATGTAATCGGTGTAGATCCGGCTGTCGCTGGCCTGCTCGCCCGGATCGGTGCGCGCGCCGCCGAACAATCCAAACCGCATGATGCCTGTCTCCCCGGCAGCGGACCCATCAAGCGGAAGACGCTCTGCCGCTACCCTATGCTAGGCTTGGCTCGAAATCGACGGTTCTCGATCAGAGCGCGTTCGGGATCTGGCAACGGCCTGATCCACCCTTTGGCTAAGATCAATGTGGCGATCAGCAATCCGAAGGGTTCCAGCGGCGCGGACTGACAGCGCGGAGCCAGGAACCCCGACGAGCAGGGCGCGGATCGGACAAATGCTCTCCGCCGGCCGTTTCAGTGCGCCAAACCTGATAGAAGGTGCGGCCATAACCCGGTCACGCCCACGAATATCAGATAGAGGGCAATAACGTAATTCAGGATTCGCGGAACGACCAGAATCAGGATGCCGGCGATTAAAGCAACTATCGGCTGCAACAGCGTTGCGTTAAGAGTGAGGGTCACAGATTTTTCTCCATACCCACGGGTGAGATCACAGAAGCATCCAGGTTGCGATCCGGCTCTGCGCTCCGCTCCGCTCGGTTGGCTTCCGGCGAGACGCGACCCAAGCGTCAGAAGTGGCGCAGCAGGTAAATGATCAGTACCACGATCAAGACAGTCCCGAGTATCCCGCCGATGCTGTAACCACCGCCGCGGCCATAGTAGCCGCCGCGGTAATACCCGAAGCCGCCTCCAAACAAGATGATCAACAGGATGATTAACAGGATCAGTCCCATAACGGTTCCTCCGCATCAGCACATCGGGAAGGATGGCGGCGATAAGAGATCGCCGCCATGGGTGGCCCCGACCGCTGGGTTGCCGGCAACACGGCCGCCGTCGCCGCCGGCCGTTGCCATTTCGGATTGTGAAGCTTAGCGAATGCCGATGCTAATGCCCGGCAAGCTGATACCGATGCCGGGGCCGTAAATTACCGGTGGAGCGTAGTATGGCGAGCCATAGTAACCATTGCGATAGGGCGAGCCATATACCACGGGCGGGGCACGATAATACCCGCCATTATAGTAGTGATTGTATCCGTAGTTTCTACGATATTCACGCGCGCTGGCGGATCCGGCGAAAGTCCCGAGGACAAGTATCGCGATGATTGCCAGCCCTGCCGCGAGCTTTGCCGACAGACGGCGTTGCGATGTGGTGTTGATGATCCAGGTCATAGCGACCTCCTCTGATAAGCATGGTGTCAAGGCCGTGAAATGCGATCGTTGGCCGTGCTAGCCCTTCGACGCAGGGGCCGCGCTTCTGGTCAACCGGAACACCTCGTCAGTGATCTTCTTCTGGGCATCGGGCATCGCCGCGTACAGCGTCTCGAACGATGAAATCAGGTTCTTCAGCCCGTCGACATGCGCCTGGGCGAATTTCTGGTAGGTCTTAAAATCGTATCACTAAAGATATTCATATTGACTTTACCATTTATAATCAGCATCTTATACCATAAGAGTGCAGGTCAACGACCTAGCACAGTTCTAGCACAGATTAGCACATAGGCCCGCGCCGGGCCGGAAAGCGAGGGGCCTATGGCCCGACATGAAATCCTCGACCGCGGTCATGCTTTGCGGGGGCGTCGTCCGGGTCTCTGCGACCAGCTTGCCCATGGCGGCGGCATTCTCGCGCATCGCCTGCGCGACGTTGTTCCATTTCGCCTCCTCTGCCGCCGTGATTTTCAGCGCCGTATGCAGGTTCGTGATCCGCTGCTCGACGGTTTCACCCTGCGTCTGGGTGGCTCCCGCGCCGGCCGGGCTAGCCGCCTGCGCCAACTGGAACGCCCCGTTGGTGACGGTATCGGCGCGAGCCGCGGAGAGCGGGCTGGCGAGCATCGTGGCGCTCAGCAACGCCGCGATCGCTGCCGAACGCGCGAACGGGACCGAAAGGCCAATCGGTGCGGTGATCGATGACATGGCAACGCTCCTTTCTGGGGTTCTGGTCTAGGATCTGGTCCGGATTCCGGCTGAATTTTTCCACTGAGCGTGCAGGTTGACGCTCCGGCGCCGCCCAGGCTTCCAAAATAAACGCCCGCGACGCCACGTGAGTAGCTTCGGAAAATACCTACGGAGCACGGCCTCTGCAGCCCCGAGGCGAGCGATTTTGCGAGTTGGAGAGAATTCTTACCGTCGCAAGCAGACGGCCAACGTCCGCGCGAAGCTCCTCCACCGAGTCACTGCCGATGTGCGGTTTCGCACATATTTGACTTGGGTCAATGCGAGTTGGACGCCATTCCCGCAATTTTTGTGCGTTGCGGGTGTCCAAGCAGCGAAAGGCCGACGACATGACCCTTCAAAATTTCGCCCACCGGGCACACGCGCCTACGAACATCTTGTTCGAGGGCGCGCAGCCCCGGACGGTCGCGAGCTACGGACGCGAGCTGGCAAAACGAGATACAAGGCTACGCGAGGCTCTCGCCCGAGAGGCGGCTCTGATTCGTCGAAACGAAGAGTTGATCCAGCAACAGGAAGTTTTGCGTCAGCTATTCTCCTGGCGCGAGGATGCGGCCGATCGCATCGCGGGCCTCACGCCACGGCAGCGCCAGATCATGGAACTGGTCCTCGCCGGCCACCCCAGCAAGAATATCGCCGCGGATCTTGGCATCAGCCAGCGCACGGTCGAGAACCATCGCGCCGCGATCATGCAGAAGACTGGCTCGAAGTCTCTACCCGCGCTGGCGAGACTGGCGCTCGCCGCCGCCTGGAATGGCGCTGGCGAGCCGTTCGTTCAGCCGTTGACCAGATTGGCGCTCGCGGCTGCCTGAAACGGCGCCGAGGCCAAGCTCTTCCTGCAACGCGTGCAATTGCTCGGCGATCGGCTCGGACAGATCGGCACCCGCAGATAGACTTGGCCATGCCCGGGATGGCCGGCCGCGCGGTAGCTCTCGATCGCCGGGAGCATGTCGGAGAACGTCCCGCGCGGCATCGATCGATTGGCGGATGCCGCTACCCTGCGCTGCCGCTATTTCTTCGCGTCGGCGTACGGGTAGATCGCCTTGCCGGTGGCGTATTGCGCCGGCCACAGGATGGTCTGCCGCTCGTCGGTTTTCCATTGGTCGAGGTCGGTGCCCTTGACGCCGTGGAACTGGATTTCGAGCACCCGAGGCTCGGCCCACTCGCCGTTCGGCCCCCATTTCACGTCGCCGACCACGGTCTTGACGGTATGGCTGTGCAGAAACTCGGCGATCTTGTCCTGATCGAGGCTCTTGGTTCCCTCGACCGCGGCGGCCAGCGCCTGCAGATTGGCGTAGGCGAACGGCGGCAGGTAATAGCCCAGCGGGTTGACCCCGGCGCTCGCCGCCTTGGCCTGGTACTTTTTCAGGAAGTCGAGGACGCCCGGGAATTGCAACGTCTTGGCCGGCTCCCAGAAATCGTAATTGACGATGCCGTTGAGTGCGGTCCGAGCTGCTGCTTGATCGAGGTGAATTGCAATCCGACAAGACCGCCGCCGAACAGCTTGGCGTGAAGGCCGATCTCGTTGGCCGCCCGCACCATGCCGACCGCATCGGGCGGGTAGGACGCGCTGAACACCATATCGGGATTGGTCGCGTCGATCGCCCGCACGATCGGGGTGTAATCGGTCGTGTTCGGCGGGTAGGTCTTGTCGTAGACGATCTGGTAGCCGCCCGCTTTCGCCTTGGCGCGCGCGCCGTCGGCGGCGTTGCGCGAGAATTCAGAGTCGGCAGCAACGATGGCGATCGTCTTGGGCTTGGGGTTCTGCGCCTCGGCCACCGCGAAGAAACCCTCTGAGAAGCTCCCCGCCGGGTCAGGGCCGCCGGTCGGCACCATCGAGAAATATTTCGGGTAGTGGAACTGATGGTTCACATCGAGGCCGAACAGGCCGAGAAACGTCATCTTGTGCGCAATCACGATCGGCATCGCCGGCGCCAACAGGTTGGTGCCGTAATCGCCGACCACCAGGTCGACCTTGTTGACATCGAGCAGCTTGGTGAAGATGCCCGGCACCGTCGACGGGTTGCTCTGGTCGTCGTAATAGATCAACTTGACCGGGCGGCCCAACAGGCCGCCCTTGGCGTTGGTCTCCTGCTCCCATATTTGCATCGCCAGCAACGCCGCCTTGCCGTTGGCGGCGAGGCCGCCGGTCAGCGCCATGCCGAAGCCGATCTTGATCGGCTCCGCGGCGGCGGCCGGTCGCGCCGTGGCGGCGAGCAAAAACCCAACCGCGAGCAGCGATGCAAGCCTGGTGATGCGGCTTGATGACAGCATGGCTCTTTCCCTCCCCAGCCCTTTCGCCGACCTTACCCCATGCTTGGTTGTCATTGCGAGCGCCGCGACGCAATCTCGCGCCACGGCCGGCTTGATCGGCTAGCTCTCGCAATGACACCCGAGGAATGCGATGAAAGCCGTCCTTATTCGCTGCACCGGCGATCCGTCGGTCCTCGAATATGTCGAGGTGCCGACGCCGCGCCCGGGTCCGCACGAGGTTCTGGTGCGGGCCGATACGATCGGCGTCAGCATGCCGGAAGTGCTGGTCCGCAAGGGAGTCTACGCCTGGATGCCGCCCCTGCCGGCGATCCCCGGCATCGAGATGAGCGGCACGATCGTCGAATGCGGCGGCGATGTCGCCGACCGCGCCGTCGGCGACGCAGTCTTCGTCAGCGCCCGCGATCTGCCGGTGCGCGCCGGCTGCTATGCCGAGTACATCGCGGTGCCGACACAGGCCGCGCACAAGCTGCCGCCGGGTTGCGATCTCGAAGCGGCGGCCTGCCTGTCGAACTACCAGGTCGCCTATCACCTGCTGCACACCGCCTCGCGCGGGGTCGAGGCGAAGACCGTCCTGGTGCACACTGCCGCCGGCGGGGTCGGCAGCGCCGCGGTCCAGCTTGCCCTGATCGCCGGAATGCGCGTCATCGGAATCGCCGGGTCGGAGGCGAAACGGCGGGCGGTGCTGGCGCTCGGGGCCGACGCGGCGATCAATCACCGCAGTGAGGATGTCGTCGCGCGGGTGCGCGAGGCGAGCCAGGGCCGCGGCGCCGACCTGATCCTCGATCCGATCGGCGGCAAGGGCTTCGGCCGCAATTTCGCGATGCTGGCGCCGCTCGGAATGGTCGTTTCCTATGGCCGGCTCGACGGCCCGCCCGACCCCGCCTTCGTCGCGGCGATGCGCGAGCACCACGCGGTCAGCCCGGCCGTCCGCTTGTTCACGATCCACAGCTTCGACGACCGGCCCGATATTCGCGCCGCCGCGACGAAGGCGCTGATCGATTGGCTGGCCGCCGGCGCGATCCGGCCGCTGATCCATGCCCGCCTGCCGCTCGTCGACGCGCGCCGTGCCCACGAGATGCTGGAATTGGGCGAGGTCATCGGCAAGCTGCTGTTGAAGCCATAGGAGCGCGGCTGTCACCGCGACTCCGTCAGTTCCTGGACGCGGCCGGCAAGCTCGGCGAGATTGCGCCCGAACTGCTCGAAGCCAAAGGCGAGGCCGAAAATCCGCTCGACCGTTTCCTCCGGCAAATCGCGGGTCACGCCGTCGCGGCGCAATGCCGCGATCCCGGCCGCGAAGGCGGCCAGCGCCTGTTCGACCGGGCCGAGATCGGGCGGGGCCGCCCGGCCCGCCAACGCAGCACCGATGTCGGTGAGGGCGGCGGAGAGCGCCGCGGCGATGGCGGCGGCAGGCGTTGCCAGTCGGGCGGCGACGGCATCGGGCAGCTTCGCGCTCAAGGCGCGGGCGATGATGACCAGATCGTGGCTCAGCCGGCGCAGCGTGCGCACCAACGGGTCGGGATCGGGGGCTTCGGTGATATAGCGGCGGCGCTCGCGGTCGGCTTCGTCGGCGATCGCGGCGGCGCGCTCGACCGCGGCGCGGATGCGGTCGTGCAAGGCCAGCACCGAAGCGGCATCGAGCGGTGCCGCCACGCCGCCGAGTAGCAACCTGACTTGGTCGGCCATCACCGCCAGCGCATCCCGCCCCGCCGCGCAGAGCAGCTCATGAGCACGCGCCGGCGACACCATCAGCGCCACCCCGAGCGCCACGACGCTGCCGAGCCCGATCTCGAACACCCGCTCTAGCGCCGCCGCGACAACCCCGCTTTGGCCGCCATAGGCAAGCAGGACGATCGCCGCGGTCACCGGCGCGATGCGATAACTCGGCCGGAAGGCCACGACCGCAGCCAGCGGCACCAGCGCCACGGCGAGCGCCAGCCCGGTCGAGAAGACATTGCCGTGCGGGACCGCCAGGGTGACCGCAACGCCCCAGCCGGCGCCGCCGATCGTGCCGATGAAGCGGTCGAGCATCACCTTCAGCGAGCCGCCGATGCTCGCCTGCATGACGATGACCGCGGTCAGCACCGCCCAATAGACCTGGCTCAGACCGACGAGGTGGGCGACCGTAAAGCTGATCAGCCCGGCCGCGCTCATGCGCACGGCCAGCCCGGCTTCGGGCCGATGCCTTGCGAGCCAATCGAGCGCGGGCCAATCAAGCACGCGCAAGATGTGCCCCACGCGCCCTATCGCCAAACGCCACAGCGCGACTTCTGGTCATGTCGGCTTCCGGTGCGCCGGCCCCTCACCCTCCCACGACTTCGCCGCGGGGAGAGGGCTGGGGTGAGGGGCCGGCACCGTCGGATCAACCCGAAATTGGTTCTAACCGATCAACGGAAGCGCAGCATCACCTCCTGGCACAGCAGGCGCAGTGCATTCATCACCCGGTCATGCGGAATAAGCCCGCCGCAGTTCAATTCGGCGAGAATACCGTCGAAGCCGATTTCGTCCTGCAACTGCCGCAATCGCGCGGCGACCGTTGCCGGCGTGCCGACGATGACATTGCCGCCGAGCACGTCGGCATAGGTCAGCGTGCGCAGGCGTTCGGCGCGATCGATGAAGGCCTGCCGGCCGGAGCGCCGCGCCGAATCGGCAATCAGCTCGTATTGCAGCCGGTAGAAGTGGGTGACGCTTGCTTCGGCCTCTACGCGCGCCCGCTCTTCGGTCTCGGCGATATAGATCGGCGCCGAGACATAGGCCTGACCCCGGCCCGGATGGCCGGCATCCTGCCACCCCTGCTGATAGCTGGCGATCTGGGGTCCGATATCGCTCCAGGTGGCATGCCGTACGCTGGCGAAGACCGGGTAGCCCTGCGCGCCGATCGCCGGGAAGGTGTCGGGCGTACTGGCGGCGATGCGGATCGGTGGCAACTTGTTCCGATAAGGGTGCGGCACGCAGGCGACATCGTGGAAGCTGTGGTATTTGCCCTCGTACGAAAATTTGGGCTCGCTCCACGCCCGCTCGACGATCGCCAGAATCTCGCTAAAGCGCTCGCGGCTTTCGTCGTAGGGCACTTGGTAGGCATCGTAGGTGCCGACGACGCCGCTGCGCCCGACCCCGAAGATCAGCCGCCCCTGGCTGATCTGGTTGACGGTGGCGGCCTCCTCGGCGAGCCGCAGCGGATGGCACAGCGGCAAGACCTGGACCGCGATGCCGATCTTCATATGCCGGGTGCGCGCTGCGATCGCGCTGGCGATCGCCAGCGGCGACGACAGGTAGGTGCGCTCCGGCGCGAAGTGAATTTCGGCCAGCCACATGACGTCGAGGCCCCAGCGCTCGGCGCCGTCGATCTGCGCCATCGCCTCGTCGAACGCCTCGGTCTCGCTGCGGCCTGGCAATGACGGAAACTCGTGAAACATGCCGAATTCCACGGGGCGTCCCCTCCAAAATCACCGGATCCGACGCTAGTAGGGCAATTCCAAGTGTGCAATGAATTTGGCTTGTCTCCCGGCGATATGACAAATTATTTCTGCAACATTGATATTGTTATAGAAAACGATTTCATCGCTGGGTCTACCGTGATTCGGGTGCTACGTCCAAGCGGGATAACGCGTTCGACAACGGGCGCGGTCGGGTCGCCGCGCGCGCCAGGAACCGGGCCATGTCCCGGCACTCCCGCTTGCCTTCTTGTCCGGAGCCGTCGCTAGGCGCTGCCAGGCGGCGGGCGACGTGGGGCGGAACCGACCGCACAAGGTTCGAGGCCTGAAGGGACGCTCCTAATTCGCCCGCGAGACACGCCGGCGCGAAGGGCGAGCGACTTTCTTTTTTTATTATTCATTCCACTTCGATCGCATGCATGAAGTGGGCGTGACGCCGCATGCATCGGTCAATGAATTCACAATGTCGGCGCGTCCAGTCGATGGTTCGTATCAGGCCGTCTCGCAGCGCTACCTTGGCCGAGAACCCCAACTCGGTATGCGCCTTGCCCGGATCGCCGTAACGCTTGCCCGAGCGGTCCCAGCTACGCGCCGGCTGCAGCGCGATGGGCGCCTGGTTCCCGGTCAGAGCGTTCACCAGTTCGGCGAGTTCCTTGATCGAAGTCTCGACTCCCGAGGCGAGGTTGTAGACCTCGCCCGGCGTGCCGCGCAACGCGCATGCGACGAGCCCCTCGACGATATCGTCGACATAGATGAAATCGCGGGTGGCGATACCACCGTTATCGACCGGCAGGGCCTCGCCGTGAAGCGCCTTCCAGATGAAAGTTGGCGTCACGTTTCGCCATACCGTAGCGGGCGTGCCGCGCCACTGTCCGGCGCCCAGGATCTCGCCCGGACCATAGACGTTCTGAAACCGCGCCTTGACGAAAGGGACGCCGTGCCGGGCGAAATAGTAATTGCCGTAGAACTCGCCGATGATCTTCGAGATCTGATAGGGGCTATCGAGATAGAGCGATATAGGATCGGTTTCCCGCGTCGCCTCCGCCGTATCGAACGTTTTTTGCGCGACGGTGCAGCCCGCCGAGGCATAGACGATCTTTCTGAGACCGCGCATCGCCTTCACCCGTTCGAGCAGCTTCAGCGTGGTCAGCGTGTTGTTCTCATGATCAGCCAAGGGATCGTGCATTGAACTCTGATTGCCGTGGTAGGTGGCGAGCGCAAAAATGTACTCGAAGTCGTCCGGCAATGCCGCAAGCAGCCGGTCATTGGTGATGGAGCCGTAAACAAACTCCACACCGCCCCCTTCCGGCACGTTCGAGGCTTCGGCGGAAAGCAGGTTGTCGACGATGATGAGCCGCGCCGGCCTCCCGTCCAGCAATCGCCGGCACAGGTTCGAGCCGACGAACCCCGCCCCGCCAACGACGAGGATGCGCGACCGCGCGAAATCGGTCAGAGCCATTCGAGTACCGCTATTCCTTCAGTTGACTTAGATGTGTATAGGTCTGTGCGATACCGAATTCTTTGTACCACTCGACGGCACGGCGCACCCCCTCCCTGAGCGGCGTCTTGACACGCCAGCCGAATTCGGCCGTCGTGCGCGACGGATCGAGGAGGATCGTGTAGGCGTCATCCGGATGCCGCTGCCGCACCTCGACCGGTTCGGCGAGGTTGAGGCGCAGCGCCGCCACCGTCTCGTCGAACAGCTCCTTGATCGAATAGTCGTTGCCGGACGAGATGTGATAGGTGCCGTGCCCGATGCCGTCGATCGCCTTCATCACACAGTTGACGAGATCCTCGATGAAGATGAAGTCGCGCCGCGTGTCCATCACGAAACAAGGTTTGCGGGTGGTGAGACGTTGATAGAACGTCGGCAGTGGGCCCGAGAGGTTGCGCGGACCGTATGCGTTGGCGAGCCGGAACGTCACGTAATCGAGCCCGCAGAGCTCGATATACTGCTCGCCCGCGGTCTTCGAGATGGCATAGCTGGAACCGCCCGGCAGGATCAGATGGTTCAGCGTTATCGGCTGCTCAAGAGGCTTCAGCCCGTAGCATAAGGCCGTCTGGAAATAGATGATTCGGCTGGCGCCCGCTGCCTTGGCCGCTTGCGCGACGATCGCGGTCCCGACGGTGTTAGTCAGCGCGTCTCCTTCCCAGTTGTTGGGATCCCGGTAGGAGGCGGCGGCATGGACGACGAGATCGGGCCTGAAATCGTGGAGTGCATCCCGCACCAGCGCGCCGTCGGTGATCGATCCCTCGATCACGTGCAGGCGTTCGTGAGGCCGCAGGTTGTCGCGCCGCCCGGTCTCGTAAGTGTCGATAACGGCGACGCTGTCGCCGCGACCGATCAGACGGTCAGCCAGCGTCGAGCCGATGAAGCCGGCGCCGCCGGTAATGACGATCCTCATTCCGCCACCTCTCCGATGCTGGCCTGCCCGATATCGTCGAGCATCATCCGGAACCGATGTGCTTGGTCGTGAAACTGCTGCTGCCAAAGCTCGAGACTTACCAGGCCCCAGAGCTTGCGGCTGAAACGCTCGGCGTTGTTGACCGCGGCCAGCACGGCGTCCGCCCGCAGAAAAGGCCGTGACCGGGCACGTTCGGAACGGAAGATGTCCTGCAGCATGTCACGCAATTCGCCGGTGAACCATTCCTTGAGCGGCACCGGGAAACCCATCTTGTCGCGCCGGTTGACGATCGCCTCGGGCAGCTTGTCGGCAAAGCCTGTCTTCAACAGGTGCTTCAGGTGCCCGTCCCTGAATTTGATGTCGGCCGGCACCGAAGCGGCGAATTCGACGAGCGGGTGGTCGAGCAGCGGGACCCGCAATTCAAGCCCGTGCGCCATGCTCATTCGATCCTCGACATGGAGAAGCGCCGGCAACAGGCATTTGAAGTCGAAATGCGTCATGCTGTCGAAGTACGCTTCCTTTCGCACGTTGCGCTCGCTATTGAAGATGGCCCGGAACTCGCCAAACACCGCTGCCCTGTCGAGCAGCGACCAATCGACCTCATCCGCCATGTCGGCCGAGCGGTCGACGAGCCGGAAGTAGCGCTCGTCCATCGGACCGAACAGCCCCTTCGACCAGAATTGCCGAATGAGCGGGGTATATTCTTGCAGGACGGTAAGATTGGGGATGATCGACTCGGCGGTGACGACAAAGCTGCCGTTACGGTAGGTGCCATCGATTGCGGCTTTGATGCATTGCTCGAAATAGGCGATGAGGTAGCGCGCGTAGCCGCCGAAAATCTCGTCGCCACCCTGGCCGCCGAGCACCACTTTCACATGCTTTGCCGCCAGGGCGGACAACATGAATTGCGGGAACGAGCCCGGCCCGGCAACCGGCTGGTCGAGGTGGTAGATCAGTCGCGCGATATTGGCCCGGAAATCCTCGGGCGTGATCACGAGCTCGTGCAGTTCGCTGGACGAAGCCGCGGCGGCAATGCGCGCATAACCGCTCTCGTCGTAGCCCGGATGATCGGTGAACTTGCCGTGAAAGGCCTGCCGCGCGCCGCTGTCATGCTCCGCCGCCAGAATCGAGACGAGGCTCGAAATCGACACCGCCGCTCACATAGGCGCCAACCGGCACATCGCTGCGCAGATGGACGGCAACGGAATCGTCGATCAGTTCACGCAGCTGTCCGACCACATCGTCGATGCGAAGTCCGTGGTCGATGTCGTAATGAACGTCCCAGTAGCGCCAGACACGGAAACCGCCGTTCTCAACGACCAGCGCCTGACTGGGCAGCAACTGGCTGATGCCCTTGAAAAGGGTGTGCTCGCCAATCGTATACTGGAAGGTGAGGTATTCGGCGAGTGCAGCGGCATCGGTCTCGACCGAAGGCAGCAGCGGCAGCAACGCCTTTATCTCCGACGCGAAGACGAGCCGCCCGTCGAGCACCGCATAATAGAAGGGCTTGATGCCGAAGCGATCGCGCGCGCAGAACAGGCGCTGACGCCGGGCGTCCCACAGCGCAAAGGCGAACATGCCGCGCAGCCGGGACAGACATTCCACGCCGTGCCGGTCATAGGCGGCCAGGATGCACTCGGTATCGGAGCGCGTGCGGAAGCTCCATCCCCCGGCGAACTCCTTGCGCAACTCGATATGGTTGTAGATTTCGCCGTTGTAGGTGATCGCGCGTCCGCGATCATCGCGCATCGGCTGGCTTGCCGCGTCGCTCAGATCGATGATGGTGAGGCGACGGTGCGCCAGTCCTACACTGCGGTCGGCGCCAATCCACACGCCCTCGCCGTCCGGCCCGCGATGCGCCAGTAGCCAATTCATCAGTACGAGCCGCGACCCAATATCGGCGATGGGCTCGCCCCTAAGATCGATGATACCGGCGATGCCGCACATCCCTTGGAACTCCTCGTGCCCTGGCGCTCAGCGATGCTGTGCGCGCCGCAGCAGCGCGCAGTGGATATGCCGCAAGCGCCACTCGATGCGGTCGCGCCGCACCGGGCTCGCGTTTCTCAGGAGCTTCGCGAAAATCAGCCCGCGAATGAACTGCATCAGCTGGCGATGCAACCAACGCCGCCGGGTCTTGAGGTCCGGCGCCGCAGCTCGCAAGAACTCCGCCTCGCGATAGGGCACCGCCGTGCTCGGCATCTCCGGCGTGAGAACCGCCTCCATCGCCTGGTCGGCCTCGCTTACGGCATGAGCGAACGAATAGCGCGGATTTAGGGCGATCTCGTCGTAGGCACGTTGGGTGATCTCGGTCAGGCGCTTGGGGTCGCGCAGCACCGCGACGACCTCCGCCGTGTTGGAGTGGTCCTTCTTGAGCGGCACGTAATGCCGCCAGGCCTGGAGAACACCCGAGTAATTCCCCTCGTAAAGGATCATCAACGTTCGCAACGCCGCCGCTTCGAAGCACCGCGGCGAGATCTGCGCCAGGTCGATCCGGCCCTCCGCTTCGGCGAAATAGCGGTCATGCAGCTCATCGAAGGTTGCTTCGGGAGCGCGCCACAGGTGGCGCTCGACATTGCGCTGGATGTCGCCGGTGGAGTCGAACACGCTGGCGCCGCTCTCGACTCCGAGCATCGCCTTGCAGCGCAATACGAAATCAACCCAAGCGTCGCCGTAGAGCCGGTCCTCCTCGCGGAACGAGATGTCGGTAGCGAGGCCGTAGCGCGGCGCATCCGCTGCCATCCTGATGCCAATCAGCTGCTTTTCCTGACCGAGCTTACCAAGCCACGCCGGCACGTTGCGCCCGCGATAGCCGATGTCGATCGGCCGTTCGGCGGTGGGCGGCACCTTTCGTCGTGCGAGTTCTTCGGGGACATAGCCGGTGTAGACGTTGACCTTGGTGACACCCGGTAGTTTCTCGGGACTGTAGACCTTGTCGATCTCGGGCTCCGGCACGCAGGTGAAGAGCAGGTTTATGCCGATCTCGCGCATCGCCGCGATGCTGGCGTCGACAACGCGGTATTCGTCCTGGATATACATCGCCTTCAGCCCCTTGAACGCGCCCAGTCGCGAGCGGGCCGCCGGCGAGAGGTAGCGATCGGAGCAGGCGAACAGGGTGTAGTGGATGACGACGCCATCGAAGCGCGCGAGATCAAGCGTCGGCGGGATGTCGCCGAGTATCGACAGGCGATGATAGCGGTGGCGCGAGTATGTCTCCAGCGCCGCGATGTGGTCGCGCACGGTGGCGGCAATGGCCGTCTGGTAATCGCATAGCAGCAGCAGGTTCAGCGGTGGTCGTGGCACTTGGATGCCGGCGAGCTATTTCAAGGCACGACAATAGAGATCGAGGCCGCACCACGGTCCGAGCGTGGCAAGAAGCCGCCGACGGGGCACGGCTGCGAGGAACAATTCAGACCCGATATTCTCGCGGACGATTCCGACCCGGGACCAGTCGTTCATCATCCGCCGCAGCGCCCTGGCGGAGACAAAGCTCGTTTCCGGCGCCGCCGCCCCCGATTGCGCCGCGTCATAGGCGGCCCGCTCGCGAACACTGGCCTCGGGCGCTTTGCGGCCGAGCTGTTCCGCCACCAAGGCGCGCGCCGTGGCCACCGGCCAGCGCAGCCAGCGGCGATAGGAATAGGCGCTGTAGACCATGATCGTCGCTGCGCCGCCGGGGCGCAGCACTCGGCGGGTTTCGCTCAACGCACGTCTCAGATTGCCGGTGTGGTGATAGCAGCCGATGGCGACGACATGGTCGAAGGCGCCATCCTCCCACGGACAATCGAGAATGCTCCCCTGCCGAACCTCACCGGCAAGCGCACTTTGTCGCAGGCGATGACGGACCATCTCCACCGGGCCCGCGGCGATGTCGAGGCCACGGTAGAGCGCACCCGCTGCGGCGAGCCACTGCGACACCGAGCCGTAGCCGAGCCCTACCTCGAGCACCCGTTTGCCGGCTAGCTCACGGAACGGAATGTGCCGCTCCAGGTACGGGTACATTTCGAAATACCACTGGTCGAAGCGCCTCAACGACGCGGGCGAGGCATCGGTTATGTGCAGCGCGCGCGCCACCGAGGAGCCACACAGCTCATTCCAAAAGCTGGCATTAGCGGTGGAGATATCGCTCATCGGAGGCGAAGGCGTTGTTCTCCGCGCGAAAGGTGCTTAATGGCTCGGCCATCCGCGACAGCTGACACAAGCTCCATGAAGCCGACTTCTTCCCGTGCCCACGAGAGCGCGTCCCGCGCGATGCGCGCACCCTCCTTGAGCCGCTGGTACAACACGGGGTCGCCGCGCAGCTGGATCAAACTTTGCGAAATCGCCTCAATCTGATCCGTGGCAACCGTAATCCCGAAGCCAAACCGACTGTCCAAAGAGCAGATCTCGGGAACTGAGCCGCTGTGCAGCACCGGCAACGTTGCGGCTATCGCTTGAAAGAATCGATTTGGCAGGGCCGCGCGGTGGTTTGCCGTGTGATCGTGGATCAGCACCAGTACCGCATCCACATCTGCAATGAACGGCACGATGGTTTCAGCGGGCACGGCGGGCACGAAGTGGACCCGTCCGGTCGAAATGGCCCGGTCCCGAATTCGAACCAAGATTCTCATATCCCGCTCCGACGAAGGCGACGTGCACATTGGCGGGCAGGCTATCCGCGTGCAGCAATACGTCCTCGATCCTCATCCCGGGTTTATGGTTCCCCACAGCGACGACCACGAAATCATCCGGCGCAAGCCCGAGCGTGCGACGTAACGTCAGAGGTGGCGCCCGGTCGATGCGAGCGTCGTGAGCATTGCGCACCACCAACGGCCGGATCCCAAGCCGTTGTTCATAAAGCTCGGCGCAACCGTTGGTCACCGTCATTGACGCTGCGGCGTGAGCGAGGGCAGCGCGATCCATGCGCGCGTAAAATGGCAGCATCCACTCCCGGGTCCAGCGGTTGACCTCCTCCGGATTTGTCATCTCGCTATAGAAATCGTGTGCGTCATAGATGTACGGGACCCGGTGCAGCGCGCACCGCACGCGAACCGGCCAGAGCCAGTGGAAGGAATGGAGGATATAGAGGTCCGCCCGCGGGATGACCCGGATCGCCGACCAGAGCTCGTCACGCCAGAGCTGGACCAAGAAATCAGCGAAAAGCTTGAGATCGTAGGGCCGACGCAGAATGCCTTGTCGAAGCCAGTTAGCGAAGCGCCACCACAAGGTACGGGCAGGCAGTACTCGGCGGGTCATATCCGGTGGCGCCGACAGCAGTGAGATCACTTCGATCCCCAACGGCGAATAATCGAGGCCGCTGGCAAAGCGCTCGACCACGATCGACCGGTGACCGACCCGCGCGAGCGTCACCGCCTGCTTGAGCGTGCGGCTATCCGAGCGCAGCGCGTTCGGCGTCACCGACACGATCGTGAGCCGATCAGCCACCTTCACGCCCCGGTCTCGGTCGCTGCGGCCGCTTCGCGACGGAGAGCCGCGAGGAATTCCTCCTGGCTCGGCGGATTGATCAGGACTGCGCGGTGACGGCCGTAATACACGAACAGGCTGCCTGCCGCGACGGCGGCAGCGTCGGTCTTTAACACCACCTCGACAAGATCGCGCAAATCGCGTGCGCCGCCGCACGCGATCACCGGGACTTCGACGGCGCTGGCAACGCTTTGTACCAGAGCATGGTCGAACCCGGTCATCGTTCCGTCGCGGTCAATCGAGTTGATCAACAATTCTCCGACTCCCCTTTGGGCCAGTTCTTGAGCGTGACGCACCGGGTCAAGCCTTGTCGCCCGCCTTCCACATCGCGTCACGACCCGGGGAGCGCCGGACATCCAGCTCCGCCTCACGTCGATCGAGCCAACCAGCGCTTGGCTGCCGAACTCAAGGGCAATCTCGGTTGCCAGGGTGGGGCGTTGGACCAGGGCCGTATTCACGATCACTTTCTCGAACCCCGCCTTGAAGAGCTGCCGGCAATCCTCAACCGTGCGAATCCCGCCACCATAGGCAACCGGCATGAAGCATTCATCGGCCAGCTCGCGCAGAATCTCGAAGCGAGGTGCCCGACCTTCACGCGACGCGTCGATGTCCAGGATCGCCAGCCTCGTCGACACCCTTCTCGTTGAATATCCGCAGAATATTAAAGGAATCGCCGAGATAACTGGGCGTCCTGAACCGCACCGTCTTAACAAAGCCGGTACCGCGCAGCAGAAGGACCGCGATCATCCGCACATAGTCGAGGCGGGCAGAATCGACCGGCATCACGCAGGCTGCAACGCCGCGAAACGTCCAAGCAGCTCCAGCCCGAAGCGATGACTTTTCTCGGGATGAAACTGCACGCCCCAAATGTTATTGTAGCGGATCACTGCAGTAAAGTCCTGGCCATAGTGGCCGGTCGCGAGGATTGTCTCGCCGTGATCGGGAACCAGATGGTAGCTGTGCACAAAGTAGAAGCGGCGCTCGCCGAGTCCGGAGAACAGCGGCGACTCGCAGGTCGGCCGCACCGCGCGCCACCCGATGTTGGGAATCTTCAGCTTCTCACGGAGGGCGAGCTCGGCGGGGAAATGGAACCGCCGTACGGTGCTCGGAACCCAGCCGAGACCCCGGGCGTCGCCTTCTTCGCTGCTGCGAGCAAAGAGCTGCATCCCGAGGCAGATGCCAAGTATCGGCGTTCCTCGGCCGATCACCGTTTCGCAGAGCGCGTCGCCAAGACCGCTCTCCTCAAGCGCCCGCATCGCGGCCCCGAAATGACCGACCCCCGGCAGCACAAGCTTGTCGGCAGCGAGAACCGTCTCCGGATCAGCCGTCACGACCGCGCGGGTTCCGGCCTTCTCGATCATCTTTTGCACCGAACGCAAATTGCCGATGCCCGCGTTGACGATCGCGATCGGCACGCCGACCCGACGCATCAGAGCGGCTGCGGTGACGAGACGCCGAGGCGCCGTGCCACGGCGCGGATCAAACGCCGCGGGCGAAGCGCGACGGCCCGGTCGGAGATGCCAACCGCCCGGCGTAGCGCCACCGCGCGGTTCGGGTAGTCGGCGTGCGCCCGGGGCGGCAGCGCCATGACCCCTTCCCACTCGGTCTCGGAAAGGCGCAGCTTCTTACGGATGAAGAGCGCGTCGTCGGCGATCGTCTCCTCGTCATAGGGCGGACGCTGCAGCTCGGCGAGCGCCCGATCGCGGCTTAGCTGGCCTGCCAGGATGAGGCTCGAGAGGTGCGCTCTGCGCTTGTCGTAGCCGAACTTCATCGGCAGGTAGTATTGCTGGAAGAATTTCGTCCAGCGCGACTCGCAATGCTTGTCGCCGTAATCCGTCCAGCCGATCGCTTCGTGAAGCTCCGTCCGGGCGTGTCGAGGGTCGTATGGCAGAAAGTTGAGGAAATCGGCGACCTCGAGGTTGCGCGACCAGGGCAGCCCGACCGCGTAGTCCACATATTCCACGAGGCCGAGAATCGGGTAGCGGCGCAGCCGCAGCGCTCCGAAGCGCCGATGAATCGCGCGCAGATGGTGGCCGTCCATCGCATTGTAGCCCCACGCCGTCGGCAGGACCGATTCGCTCGCGTAGTTGCGCCCTTGCAGGCTGAAACGGATGCGATGGTTGCGCGCCTCGCGGTAGAGAACGGCGAAAAAAACGTGGTCTTGCGGGATGTCCTGGTTGGGCACCGCCGACTTGAGAAAGGCGACCTGGAGGTCGCGCAGCTCCTCCCAATCGGCAACGTGCGTAACGAGGTCAAGGTTGAGCTGCTTCACGATGCGCTCGATGTTCTTGACCGCGAGTTCCGAGTTCCAGCCGGCATCGACGTGAACCGCGAGACAACGCAGACCGAGGCGATGCGCGACCAGCGCCAAGTAGGAGCTATCGCATCCACCGCTCAGACCGATGATGCAATCGTATGCCGCGTGCCGCTGCGCAGCCCGAATCCGCTCGACCCAGGCGGCGATGCGCACTGCGCCGCGTTGGTCCGGCATCCAATCCGCGCTGGCCGCAAGTATCGCGACGCGACGGCAATGATTGCACACCCCTGCCTCGTCAAAGACGATCTCGGGATCGCTCGTGTCCATGACGCAGCGAGTGCAGATGCGGTAGTAGACGGCGCTCATCCGGCGAGCAGTCCAGGAAAGAGCTGATCGAGGAGGCCGCGCAACGCAGGTGGCCGCGGTTCGAACCACGCGGACATGTCGTCCGGCGGTCCGGCTGCGCGAAGCGCCTCGCCCGCGTCGGTCGGTGCGGCGGCGATCAGGGCACCCGTCCCGGCGAGAAGCGGCTCGAAAAGCGAACGGAACCCGAGCGGCACGCCGACCGTGCGGCACGAGAAGGCGAGCGCTTCGAATAGCGTCGTTGACGGGCCGCACACGGCGTATTCCGATTCGGCCAGGAGGCGATGCACCGGCTCGGAAGGCGACGCAACCCTCACTCGGCCGTGCAGCCGTGGTAGCACGCCGGCGCCATAGTCGAACGGGTCGCTCGGGTGCGGCCGGATGACGATCGGCAACCGCGAGGCCGTGCCGAGCGATGCGACGGCATGCAGCAGTGGCTCGCCATAGAACGGATCGCAGGAGAGGACGGCGATCTGCGGACGCTTCGCCGCGATCGCCGGAGCGTAGACGGCAAGCGCCTCCTGCAAATAGGGAAAGCCGATCGTGGCGAGGCGCAGCTCGGTGGCGAATTGCACCGCGCCATGCCAGATGCGCCCAAAGGTCAGCAATGCGTTGACATGCGGGTCGAGCGGCCCGGGCGCCGGAAGGTGATAGCCGAGGTGACCGGGATAGATGGCGCCGTGCTGCAGTTCGACGACGCGAGCGCCGTAGCGTTGGGCCGCCGAGATCAGTCCTTCGAAGCCATAAGCCTGCACGCCGAGGATGACAAGGCGCGGGCGGCGCAGCGCGAAATAACAGCGCCAGGCGATCCGACTCGCGAGAAAATGAACGACTGTGCCGAAGGCGATCGAGCTGGCCGCAAGTGGCACGGCAAACTCTCCGGCGAGCCGCGCATCGAGGTGGCGCAACGCATCGGCTTCCTCGCCGACGGTAAAGCGCCGACGGAGCAGACGCGCGTAGAAACGGTCGGCGCGGACTCGGATCGCATCGATGGCGAGCGCGCTAGCATGCCGCACTCCTGGCATGGCCTCGATCGGACCGCCGCTCATGTCAACACGTTCAACATCGGCATGGCCGAGCTGAGTGATGACCGGCTCGGTATAGATATCGATTGTTCCGGATCCGCAGCGGTAGAGGATCGCGCTCTTGATCACGACGATTGATGCCCGGCGCGGAACGAGCAGCGGGTTGAAACGGGTCAGAAGGCGCCGGCGGTCGCCCTGCGACAATGACGGCTTCGGAAGAACCGGCGAATTGTGGAAGAAGCCCTGCGCCGTGCATAGCTTTATGAAAATGGGCAGTCGGATTTGCTGCCAGAACCCGATCCCGCAGAAGCGGCGATCGAATAGGCGTTCCCTGAGCTCGAACCGAAAGAACCGATTGAGCAGAAGCTCAACGTCGCGCCCGTCCACCTCCGGCGCACCGTCGACGGTCCGATCAGTCTGACGGCGCGATCATGGCAGGCCCACCCGGCGGCACCACCGGTGTTCCAGCTGTGGTCGAGATAGACGACGCCCTCGGTTGCTTGCACGAGCCCATCGGCGTGAAAGCGCCCGGGCACGATTGTGAACGAAGCGGCACCTGAAATCTGGTCGAGGATCGTCTGGCCGGCGGAAACGACGACGTCGAGCGAATAAGGACCGGGCGCAAGCGGGCAACGCTCAACCCGGCAGAGCACAGCGCCATCGCCGGCGAGGTGATCGAAACTCTCGCCGCGCAGCCGCGTCGAGAGCTCTGCAACGACGGTGTTGCGGCGATCGAGGATGCGCAGGACGAAATCAACCGCGCGCAGCCGGTCATGCGTCGTCGAATACCTCAGTTCGACATCGAGCGGATCACCGACGCACGGAGCGCGGTGCTCGGCATCGGAGGCCCGCACTGCGGCGAGAGTGACGCGAAGCTCACCGCTGCCCTCGCGATCGGCTCTGGTGAGGAGGCTTGCAGCGGCGTGCCCCGAAGCGACCGCAGTGGCGAGATAGCTCTCGACGATGTCGCGCATCTTGCCGGCGCGGCGAAGCCGCCCCTGCTCCAGCCAGATCGCGCTCGTGCACAGGCTCATCACGTTCTCCGCGCTGTGGCTGACAAACAGCACGGTCCGTCCGCCACGACGCGAGACCTCGCGCAGCTTGTCGATGCATTTGCGCTGGAAGGCAGCATCACCGACCGCCAGCACCTCATCGACGATCAGAATTTCTGGATCGAGATGGGCGGCAACCGCGAAACCAAGGCGAGTCAACATCCCGCTCGAGTAGCGCTTCACCGGTGCGTCGATGAAGGGTCCCGCCCCAGCGAACTCGACGATCTCGTCGAAGTTGCGCGCGATCTCGGCCCGGTGCATCCCGAGCATGGTGCCGTTGAGAAAGACGTTCTCGCGGCCGGTGAGCTCGAAGTTGAAGCCCGTCCCGACCTCCAGCAGGCATCCGATACGGCCGACGATCTCGGCGACGCCCTCGGTCGGCGCCGTAATCCGCGACAGCAACTTCAGGAACGTGCTCTTGCCGGCCCCATTCGCGCCGACGATGCCGAGTGCCTCGCCGCGTGCGATCTCGACATCGAGGTCGCGCAGGGCCCAGAACCACCCATCTTCGTGCCGTGCGTCGAGCTGCGGCGCCGCAAGCTCGGAAGTGCGTTCGGAGTGGCGGCCGAAGAGCCCGGCAAGCTTGCCGAGCATGGAGCGAGGGGGCGCGCCGATGCGATAGCGCTTGCCCAGCCGGGTGGCGCGGATGGCGTATTGGGTCTCGCTCAAATCCTGTCCAGCATCGTGCGGGCGATATGCGTGAAATACATCATGCCAGGGACCAGAAAGGCTACCGTTGTACCGACCGAGATCAAGACGCCGATCGGGTTCGGGGCCGATGTACCAAGGAGGCACCAATGGCACCCTTCTAACACCGCGGTCATCGGATTGAGGTAGAGCACCCACCACAGCGATGGCGGCACGAAGGAGACCGGATAGACCACCGGAGTGGCGAAGAACGCGAACTGCAAAAGCGAGGGGAGCGCTACCTGGACGTCCCGATAAAAGATGTTGAGCGGCGCGAGCCACACCGCTACCGCAAAGGCCGCGATCAACGCCATCAGGACGAAGAACGGCAGGAAGACAACGGGCCAGGCCGGTACCACGCCGAAATAGAGATGGAGCGCGAGAAGAACCAGCGCCGACATGAAGAAATCGAGAAAGTTCGTCCCTAGCGGCGCAATCAGCAGGTGGAGCCGCGGGAAGTAGATCTTGCCGATGATGCCGGCGCTCATCGCCAAGCTCGGCACCGCTGAACCGACGCTCTTCTGGAACAGCTGCCAGACAAGGAAGCCCGAGAAGAAGAAGATCGGGTAAGGGCGTCCTCCCGATGGGAATTTGCCAAAGTAGCCGAAAACCACGCTGAAGACGACCATCGCGACGACCGGCTGGATCAGCGCCCAAGAGGCGCCGATCACCGTCTGGCGATGGCGCGCCCTGAACTCCGATACGATCAGCAGGCCGAGCAGTTCACGAGTGCGCCAAAGCTCGCCGAAATCGGGGATAGCCCAGGGGCTTGCCGCGGTAATAAGGGTTCGTCGAGGAGCTAGGTCACTCACTTCGCCTCGTCCTTCGCGATCAGATCTTCGCTGAGCGGCGTTCCCCGCGCGATCGCCTGCGCCGCGCGGCGGCCAAGCACCTCCGGGAGATGCTTCGGCGCCATGCCGAAGCTGGGCCGGATTGAGCGGACGTTCTCCGGCGTGAATTCCTCGCTCTCCACAATGTCGCGAACGACGTAAAGCGAGCGGCGGAAGATCGCGTTCTCGGTTTCGCTGCTGGCACGCGCGAAGTTCTTCGGCCCCAACGCCGCCCAGGCGGTTCGGCAGTCGGCAACCAGTCGCTCGAACTCTGGCGGCTCGAGGGAGAAAGCTGCATCTGGTCCGCCGTCGGCGCGCCGCAAGGTCATGTGTTTCTCTATGACGCACGCGCCCAACGCGACCGCCGCGGCCGAAATGGTGGTCCCGGGCGTATGATCCGACAAGCCGGCCAGCACGCCGAACCGGTCCGCCAGCTCGCCGACCCCCCTAAGCCGCGCCTCCTCGGGTGGCGCGGGATAGGCACTCGTGCAGTGCAGCAGGACGAGGTCGCGGCACCCGGCATCGTGCGCCGCGGCCACCGCCTCGCCAATCTCGTCGAGCGAACCCAGCCCGGTCGAAATGATCAGGGGCTTTCCGGTCGCCGCGGCGCGGACAATCAGCGGCAGATCGGTGAGTTCGAACGACGCGATCTTATAGGCGGGAGCCTCGAGCGATACGAGAAAATCGACCGCAGTGAAGTCGAAGGGCGTCGAGAAGGCGATGAGGCCCTGCGCGCGTGCATGGTCGAAGAGCGCTTGGTGCCATTCCCAAGGCGTCGCCGCCTCGCGGTAGAGATCGTAAAGCCGGCGCCCGGCCCATAGGCCATCCTCGATCAGGAACCCGGGGCCGTCATGGTCGATCGTGATGGTGTCCGCCGTGTAAGTCTGCAGCTTGACCGCATCGGCGCCAGCCGACTTCGCGGCGTCGATCAGCCGGCGCGCCCGATCGATGCTGCCATTGTGGTTGCCGGAGAGCTCGGCGACGATGAAGGGAGGATGCGCAGCGCCGATCGCGCGGCCGGCGATCCCGATTTCGGCGTCAGTGCGCATCTGCGGGGCGCCTCTCACGGCTGGAGTTCATGCAAACCGCGCCCATATCGAGCTCGCCACATCGGTACGGCACGAGTTCAGTGTCTCGGCGTTGCAATAATCGATCACTGCCCAAGGCGGGGAGTCGCTGTGGACGGCGCATGGGGGAACAGACGCCGAGACGACGCGGCTTGGTCAACTGGGTAGTCACCCCCAAACGGCTTCTTCGTAACCTGGCATACCCTTAAAATAATTGGACATGCCGGCAAAGTATGGCTGCTTGGCTAGGAGCGCAAGATCATGCTCGGCGAGCATCGCATCGAAATCGGCGAGCCGTGTTTGGCGTTGAACGCCATGTCCGTCACCTTGCGAAAGTTCCTTCCCCGACATGAGTTGGAACAGATAACAGAAGTCGAACCGGCCCCGCATCAAATCCAAATAGAAAGCAATTATTTCCGGTTCCATCTCCCCGAAGCTGGCGGCGTTCCACAAAAGCGCTGGCTGACCCCATTGCGTATTACCGATCTCCCAATTTGGCAGACAGGTAATTTTTGGGTCGGAGCCGAAGGCGGTCTTTAGATATTGAGCTTGGAAATAGGTCTGTGTCGGCAAGTCGAATAAGAAGAGATTCAAGTGCGGGTGCGCGCGCTTCACGATCTCCGCCTGCATCGCCATGCCGCCGCCGATTTCCACGTAGCTCTCTAGTTTTGTGAAATCGACGTGGCGGGAGCAGGTGGCGTAGCGGCAGTAGAAGTAGAATAATGTATGAGTATATTGCCTTCCGTCAATGGTAAATACGTGATCGGGATTGCCGATGCATAAATCGCCAAGTAAATCAAGCGGGCAGGCACCGCACGATTGACCGTATAGATCGGCTAGTCTGTAAGCGGTCTCGTTGAGTGATTGCAGCGTGTGCCCGTGCGGCAAGATCGGAAGATTGTGCGCCAGCATCCAGCTTGCCATGCTCACGAGCGCCCCGCCAATCGAAATCCGATTGGAGACCTGCGGGAGAGGGGACTCTTCCGACGACACAAACTTATCCAGCGCCGTTGGTTTCCGGCGGCGGATGTTGAACGAGCCCCTGCGCTCTTATCTCGTTCGCGATGGCGATCTGGAAGGGGCGCCAAAAGCTGGTCGGCGCATAACGCTGATCACGAAGCTCCGCAGCCTGCAACATCAGCTTTTCAAAGAAGGATGGATCTTCGACGATTTGCATGACTCAACTTTTATTCATTGGCAACTGGCGGAGCAAGCCTAGATCGCCGCAGCCTTAACGGGTTGGGCTTTAACGATTCGCTATGCAAGCCGAGCCTGACAAGCTCAAGGCTCGCATCGTCCGGCTTGCGGTTGATCAGCACGAGGTCGGGCCTGACATGACAATCGCGGTGATCGCTCCACTCGCCGCCGAGCGGGTGACCGAAATACCGCCGGGCAACGGCTCGCCCTTCGCCAGCATCGTCTTGGTTTCCAGCAGGCTGATGTGTTTAAGTCTATTCCTGTACATAAGCACGCTCGAGAGACTGATGCGTGCGTGCATAGAGGAATGGCGGGCAATCCATATTTGAATCGTCTGACTGCGGGCGGTCAAAAAAATAGGTCAGCGATGCGCGCCGTCCGGTGAGCGCGATGTTGCCGGCCCGGTGAATGAGTGCAGAGTTGAAGAGTATCATCGTGCCCGCCTTGCCAAGCACCTTGCCCGGTTGCCGGATCTCACTGCGTGGAACTTCGTAGGCACGCTTCTCACCTTCATAGTAATGGGCGAGCATCCGGTAGAAGCCCTCTCTGTGCGAACCAATGTCGACTTGGAAAGGACCGTCGTCGTCGGTAACATCACTCAGGTAAATCAGCGCCTTCAACACCGCAGACGGGTCGATGTGATAGCTGACGTCACCTGATCGTCCGGCCAAGTAGGACAATCCATATACCGCGCTCAATCGCCAATTCTCATCGCCATAGAAATCGTTGGCGGCAGCAACAACGAGCGGGTCGGCGGCAATTCGCGCCAGCACCGGCGATTTCAAGGCAGCCGTAAGATGATCCCCTTGGAGAGTGAAGATTTTCGATGGATCGAGCGGGACGAAGTAACTGTTCGTCGCGTCGAACGACGCAAAGAGATTTACGGCCTTCGCTATTTCTCCCCTTGTCAAAAACCCGTCAATAACGACGATTCCGTACTGGCGTATCCTATTGATAACCATTTCTTCTTTGACAGAACTCGTCAATCTCAAATCGAGTCCAAAATCCTCAATAGACTTTGTATGCGCGACATCCGCGGTCGGCCAGTGTACCTGCTGAGCGGGGCGCACAGGAAATGCGGCACGGAATCTTGCCGCTGCTCTCGGCGGGCGCACCAATCTCTTGCCGATCCGCCGAACGGCGGCTTGCCAGCGGCTAACCGATAGGACACTGCGGCGTGACAACTTCATCGATTGGTTTCCTCCGGTCGCCCGCGTGCGCCGTTCGCGTGCCCTAAAGCAGCGCTGACATACGCAGAACCGGTCCGACGATAACCAGCCGCCTGGAACAGCCGATGGGAGGCTGTGTTGTCGGCGTGAATTTCGGCGACAAGGTTGGCTTCGGGCAGCAAGCGGCGGCCCGCCGCCAATGCCGCCCGACCGACGCCAAGCGACCGGGCCTCGCCCGCTATCAGAATGGATACTTCCCATTCGCCAGAGGGTCCGCGATCGAACCGCAAAGTGCCGACGGGACATCCGTCCGCTACGATCACGTTGAGGAGCGATTGAGGGTCGGTGAGAGTGCGATCCAGCCATGCCGCGTGCTCGACGCGGGCCGGCGCCGTCGGGTTCCGGGCAAAACGGCGCGCGCGCGGCTCGGACTGCCACTGCAACATCGCGTCGCAATCGCCCGGGGACGCCGGGCGGAGGGTGACCGCCCGCGACTGTGCATCCCTCTCCGGCGCAAGTTCCAGGGCAACCCGGCGCGCGCCGAGCCCGTCGCTAATTCGCAACGCATTGCTGGACATCGAACGATGCAGTTCGTCGTCGCTGAACAATCGCATCAGCCTGTCAACAAGGGTCCCGGCGGCGACCTCATCTACCGGACCGAGCGCGAAAGCCGCCTCCCGACGAGCGAAGGCGGCAGCTGTCCCCTTCTGATTGGAGGCAACTTCGACGAGCACGCTGGGCAGGCCGAGCGCGGCGCGCTCGTAGGATGCCGTTCCCCCGGCTCCGAGACCCGCCCAGGCGGTGGCGATCAACCAAGCAAGGTTAGGCGACGCGAGATGCAACCGCGAACCCGGTGCGAGACGCTCGATCCGGGCGCCGAGCTGTGGCATCTCCGGCCCAGCGCCCATCGCGCAAACATCGACAGGCCAGGGAAACCGCGACCGCGCCAGAATATCAAGCAGGCGAGACAATGGCCCGGCGGTATTGCCGCCACCCAACGACACGAATAGGCGGCGCTCCCCGGGAGCGGTGGCGAACCGTTTCGCCGACGCGCCACTTGATCGCAGGCTGAAGAAGGCCTCGCGCAGCGGCAGATACGAAGACCCGCAAAGCCGCTTGGTCGTCGCCGGGACGAGCCGGCGGTAGAGTTCGGGATCGCGGTTGACCGCGCCGTCGATCAGAGCGTCGCAGGCGTGATGACGGGTCGGCCAATCGTCGAAGACGGCGATCCGTGCGGCCCATCCCGCGCAAGCTCGCTCGAATTCATCTCCGAGCCCATAGTGATCGACGACGAGCCAGTCGCAGCCATCCGGCCAAACCCGGCGCAGGTCCGCGGGCGACCCCGGTGCGTCCAACAGGCCCATCTCGCCGAGCGATTCCAGCATTCCGGCGGCATGCGGGGCGGTCTCCGCCGAAACCGCGAAACCGCACCGGAACCCGTCTTGCGTCATATGGCGGGCGAGCGCCGAGACCCGCATCAAGTGCCCCAAACCGATGCGCGGTCCGCCATCGGCCCGGAAAAGAACGAGACCGCGGCTCACCCCGAGCCCTTCTCGAAGAGCCACCAATTCAAATCGTCGAGCCCCGTAGCGCGGCGCCATGCAAACCCGTAATCGACGATCCGCAGATCGGGGAAATGATCGAGATAGAACCCACCGAAGTCGCGCTTGAACAGAAGGCCATCCTGGCCTCGATAGTGAACCTCCTCGAGGCGCACGGAAAAATACTCGACGCAGGCAATGTAACGGCGCGACGTGCGGTGAATCTCTCGGCACACAGTCAAGAGGTCGTTGGGATGCACATGGATGAGGACACCACAAGTGAAGACAAGATCCGCCGCCGCGTCGCCGAGCGGCATGAACTGTCCGGCGCCGTCGTGAATGTCCTCGCGGTGGACAACCTGATCCTGCGACAGACGTTCCCGTGCACGCGCATTGGGCTCGACCGCGATCAGCCGGGCGGCGGTGAGCTGCCGAAGCGCCCTTAGATTCAGGCCGAGGTTTGCCCCGACCTCGATGATCTCGCGCGGCGGGGCGCCGACCGTCCGGTCGAGGATATGCGACCACAGGCGCACCCGCGCCCGGATCTGCTCTTCCCGCGGCAGGTTGCGATCGAGGTAGGCGTCCCCGAACTCGCCACGCCAGAATTCGAGTTCTCGGCTCGCCGGCGCCACGCCGCCCCCTCGCGAATCCGATGATGTCATGGTTCGTTTCGTGACAGCCGGCGACGCGACAGGACCCAGGCGCAGAGCTCGAGGTCCTCCTGGCTGTCGATCTCGATACTGTCGGTATGGGAGAGGACGACCCCTCGGCGATCATTGCCGAGATAGGCGGGGGGCGGTTTATCCGCGGCTCCCATCAATACGTCGCGAAGGATCGCTGTCACCGCCCCGTCCGGATGGACGGCGGTCGGCAGGTCCTGGCGCCGGGTGGTATAGGAATAGACGCCTTCGAGCTCGATCAGCCGGTCTTGCACCATGCGCCAGGCCCATTGCGGCGGAACGCGGTAGGGGACGACGGTCTGGCAACTCGTGCCGCCATTGTCGAGGAGGGAGCCAACCACTTTGTCGATAATATCCGATTGGACAGTGGGCACATTTGCCTGAACCCATACCGCGACATCGACGCGCTCGCCGTCGCGCTCGATCTCGCTGACCGCGTGGCGCAACGCCGGGTCGATCGCGATCGTGTCGGTGGCGTATTCGGCCGGCCGATCGATCACGCGGACGCCGGATTTCTGAGCTACCGACTTGATTTCGCTGTCATCGGTCGAGACGACGACCTGCGTCAGCCGCTTCGCCGCCAACGTGGCCTCGATCGTCCAAGTGATGACCGGCTTGCCGAGTATCGGCAGCACATTCTTGCGCGGAACCCCCTTGCTGCCGCCGCGCGCCGGGATGACGCCCAGAATATTCATCTCCGTACCGGATCCGGAGAAAGCCACGCGAGACAGCGGCTCACCTACAGGTCGGCCCGCGACGCCGCAACAGCAGCGCGGGGCGATGCGGGCGGTACGAATTCCTCGACATCGCCTGAATGCGGATGTTGTCGGCTGTGCGGATGCCGATGAGTGTTCTGAGCCCCGAGCTCATTGACCGCCCACCACGACAGCTCGATGACCTCGTCGTCGGGAAGATCGCTAAAATTCGTGCGCACCTCCTCGCCCTGCTCGCCGAGCTTAAGGAAATACTGCTCGATTATGTCGTCGTCTGCCGGGCCCTTCTCGCCCGTCACCGCCTTGCGGATCAACCCCGTATCGAGCGCCAGCTTCCAGAACTTGGTCGCCGGGTAGGCGGTCGTGAAGAAAAAGACTTCCGGCTTCAGTCCAAGCTGGCGGCAGACCTCGACCGTCTCGCGGACGGTCTCTCGACTCTCCCCAGGCGATCCGATCATGAATGAGCAATCCGCGTAGCCGAGCACTCGCTGGGTTTCCGAGATCGCAACGAGGATCTTCTCGACTGTCTGTCCCGACTTGTCGATGTTTCGCAAGATCGTGGGGCTGGCGCTCTCGACGCCATAGCCGGCCTGGCGCCAGCCGACCTCGTACCCGAGTTCGAGGATGTTTGGCCGGCCCTCCTTCTTGGCGCGGACGATGTCGTTGGCGATAATGTTGGTGCGACAGGTGGCGCCGAATTCCAGTTCGGTGCCCCCCGCCCGCCGCTGCTCAAGCTCCTTGAAGAATTCCATCGCCCAGCGATGGTCGGTCATCAGCAGGTCGTCCAGAAAGTGCACGTAACTGACGCCGTACTCGCGGACGAGCTCTTCCATCTCGTCGACCACCTCGCTTGGGGATCGCAGCCGATAGGCGGCCCCGAGATACGAGGCGTAGCAGTAATCGCAGGCAGTGACCGCATAGGGACAGCCACGCGAAGCAACCATCTCCGCCGAGAACTTGACCGCTTCGGCCGAGGCGCCGTTCGTCCATTTGTTCTTCCAGTTGAGGTGCCCGACCGGATTGCGCTTGTAGATTTCATCGATCGGCCAGTGCGAACGGATCGGCCAGGGCAGATCATCGAGCCCTTTGTCCTTCGCGTTGACCGACGGGCGCAGTCCGTTATTGACGATTTCGACCGTGCCGTCGGGATTGATCTCCCGGTAGGCGACGCCGGCAACTCCGCGCAGGGATCGTCTCATTTCGAGACGGTGCAGCACTTCCGAGATCGTAATCTCGCCTTCCTCCTGGCACACAATGTCGATCGCAAGACGCTGCAGCATGAACTCCGGCATGCTCGATGCGATGCCCCCGCCCAGGATGATTGGCGTCCGCGGCACTGCTTTCCGGCAGACCCGGGCAATGTGGCGAATTGAGCGGTACTGCGTGATGATGCCGCCGATCCCGATTACATCGGGCTGCACGCGGGCGAGCGTGTCGATGATCCGCCGGCTTACCCACGCGTCGATCTCCGCGGCACTCCACGTGATCGGCTCCTTCCGCTCCGCATTGAGGTCGAGAACATGCAGCTTGTGACCGTCCATGACCGCGACCGACCCAACATATGCTTGGCCGATCGGGACGATGTTCGGATACGACCACTCGCGGATCGTCGGATTGATCAGCAGGATGTCGAGCCCCTCGTCGCGCGGTGCGAACTGGGTTTCCGAGGCACGCCCGGTCAGCCGCGCCGCGTTGCGATCACCGATCGTGCCGTTGCGGAAGCGCTCGTAAAGATAGCGATGCGCCCCCGCTGTCTTGAGGTTTGGCGATGCCATGGCATTCATCCTCGCATCCTCTCGCTGACACGCCCAGACACCGGGGGGCTGAGCCGCACCGGCAGGCCGGCGGCCCGCATCGCGAGCTTCGCCTCATGCGGCGTCTGCTCGGTGAAGTGGAACATGCTCGCTGCGGCGACAGCCGATGCCCCGCCCTCGACCACCGCCGTTACCAGATCGGAATAGGTGCCGGCTCCCCCCGACGCCACCACCGGTATGCGGACGGCTCGGGTTACGCTGCGGATCATCTCAACGTCATATCCGTTCATCGTTCCATCGCGGTCGGCGGCGGTCAGCAGGATCTCGCCCGCACCCGCTGCCTCGACCTCGCGCGCCCAGGCGACCGGGTCGCGCCCCGTCGCACGTCGGCCGCACTCCGCGAACACCTCGGCAGTGCCGTCAACCCGCCGACGGAACTCGATAGAGACAACCACGCATTGCGAGCCGAACCGGTCTGTCGCGCGGACGATGAGGCTTGGTTCGTCGAGCGCGGCAGTACCAAACAACACCTTGTCTGCGCCAACGGCGAGAAGTTCGCGGAAATCGTCAACCGTTCGCACCCCCCCGCCGACGGTAAAGGGCATGAAGCACTCGTCGGCCAGCTCGTCGATCAGCTGGAAGTCCGGCCGCCGGCCGGCCGGTGTGGCCGCCACGTCACAAAACACCAGCTCATCGACCCCTCGCATGTTGTAGACACGGATTTGCGGCAGCGCCGCGCCGACCCGACGGCCGGGGTCGAAGCGCTCGCCCTTGACGAGCCCGGTGTCGCGGTAGAGCAGCGTCGGAATAAGGCGAATTTTGAGCAGCGCTCGCTCCCTCAGACCCGCAGGAACGCGCGGATGACGTCGAAGCCGGCTGTCTGGCTCTTCTCCGGGTGAAATTGTACTCCAAAGACGTTCTGTCGCTCGACCGCCGAGACGAACCCGCCGCAATAGGGCGTGCTGGCCACGACACAATCGTCGGGGCATTGCAGGTGAAAAGAATGGACGAAATAAAAATCGGTGCCCGGCGCCAACGCTGTGAAAAGCGTTGCATTGCCCCGTTGCACGACTTCGTTCCAGCCGATATGCGGAACCCGGTCGCCGTCCTGCGGCTGCAGTCGCGTGACCCGGCCGGGGATCAGCCCGAGACCGGCGCTCGTGCCGCCTTCTTCCCCTTCGGCAGCCGTGAGTCTGCATGCCGAGACAAATGCCGAGAAACGGCACCCCCTCGCCAAGGACCCGCTGCCGAACCGCCGCGTCGAGCCCGGTGCGCCTCGAGCTGCGCCATCGCAGCGGAGAACGCGCCGACCCCGGGCAGAACAATCCGCTCGGCCTTGACTGCCGTGCCAACGCTCGCGATTTCGGGAGACCCGCCGCATTCGTGCAGGGCCCGGCATATCGAATTGAGGTTGCACAGACCGGTGTTGACGACGATGACTGGCTTCATGGCGACTCGGGATTATCGTAGGCAATCTTGATGAGGTTGCCGACTCTTGTGCGCACTGGACGGCCAGCATTATCGCAGACGAAGAGCCGTTTATTGGTGAAGCGGTCGCAGACCTGATCGAACTCCTCAACCGTCATATCAAGCTCACGCAAGATATCGGCAAGTGGGCGGCCCAGGCAGGTCGTGGGGTAGGCACCGTCGTGCCGCTTCACCATTTCGAGTGCATCGGCGCGCGACAGGCGGCCGCGCCGGATGTGGTTGCAGGCGATATCGGTCGCACGTCCGAAGCCGAACTTCAGGAACTTGAAGTAGTCGTGAATTCCGGTCTGGTGGTTGTCCAGGTTCTCGTAATTGGCGAGAGAACCCTCGACCATGCGCGGCAGGCACTCGAAGCCGTACGCCTGTGCGATCAGCGCGTTGGAGTAACCGTCCCACGGGAAATAATAGCCAAGGAAAACACCAGTGACGCCGACGCGCCGCAGTTCGTCATCGCTCGGATAGGTGTAGTTGATCAGATGCCGGCGCTCGATCCCCTCGACCCCGACGACATCACTAACCCGCAAGCCCAAGAGACCTCCGAATTCCTCGAGCCAGCGACGATCAATCGCGTTGGTCTGGCTGCGGGCGGCAGGGCCGCCATATTCGTTCTGCGGATTCTCGCCCCAGACGAGCAGCCGGACACCGGTCTGCACTGCGATGCGCACCGGGATCGTGAAGATGGTCACGTGCTCCGGCCAGGAGATGTCACCCAGTTGAACCAGCGCTATCCGGTTCATCCGGCGGCGGATCACCGGATTGGTCGTAAGCTCCAGGTAGTCGACACCCAGCTTCTTGATGTTCTCGATATTGCGCCGGCCGATGTCGCTCAGCGAGTCGGTCGTCGCGGTGACGCAGAGCGGGTTGAGGCCGAGCTCGACAAGGCGGACGACCTGGTAGGTGCTGTCTTTGCCGCCGCTGACCGGCACGATGCAATCGTGCCGGCTGCCATCGGGCGAGCGGAAACGATCAACCAGGTCGATGAACTCATGGCGCCGCGCGTCCCAATCGACCTGCTGGCGCCGCTCGAAGCTGAGACACGCGCTGCACACGCCGCGCTCGTCGAACGAGAGATCAGGTTTCGTGTCGGGATAGAGACACCTGATGCAATAGCGGATCATCGGCGGTCCGTCACTTCCCGTCGAGCGTCTCTTTCAGGCACGCAACCACTTGATCCACATCGTCTACGGTCATTGCCGGAAACAGCGGGAGCGACAGAGCCCGGGCGTAATACCGTTCGGCGCCTGGCAAAGGCCGGGCGCCGTACCTCACCTCGTAATAGGGCTGTCGGTACAGCGGAATGTAGTGAACCTGGGTCCCGATGCCCAGTTTTCGTAATCGGTTCATCACGGCGGCGCGGTCGGGGCCGATCTCGTCGAAATCGATCAGCACGACATAGAGATGCCACGCCGTGTCGGCAGCCGGTGCTCGGCGCGACAGCGGGCGCACGCACCGCCATAGACTCTGTAGCGCCGTGTCGTAGCGCTCGACCAATTGCTGCCGCCGGGCGACAAACGGGGCGAGCTTGGCGAGCTGGCTCCGGCCCAACGCGCACTGAAGGTCGGTGACCCGATAGTTGAGCCCAATTTCCGGCATTTCATAATACCAGGGGTTGGGCTCGCCGTCCGGCGCGAAGGCCTGCGCCGGTCGCTCAAAGGCCGCGGGGTCGCGGACCATTCCGTGGTTGCGCAGCCGGCGGAGCCGTGCCGCGGCATCTGGGTCGTTGGTCGTGACGGCGCCACCCTCGCCCATGGCTACCGTCTTTACCGCATGCATGGAGAAGCAGGTGAAGTCGGCTTGAGCGCAGCTGCCGACCGCGATCCTGCGCCCGTCGCGGGTCCGTGCGAAAGAGCCGAGGGCGTGGCATGCGTCCTCGACCAGCCGGATCCCGAAACGCTCGGCGACCTCGCCGATCGCCTCCATGTCGCAGGACTGGCCGGCCATATGAACCGGGAACGCCACCCGCGCGGTCTTGCCGCACTGCTCGATCGCGGCGGCCAGCGTCTCGGCTGTGATCAGGGCGGTGTCGGGGTCAACGTCGGCGAAAACGACCTCCGCTCCTTGCAACCGCACGACATTAGCCGTCGCGAGGAAGGTTACCGCCGGGACGATCGCTGTATCGCCGGGCTTCAGATCGAGCGCCATTGCGACCAGATGAAGTGCCGCCGTCCCGTTCGAGCACGCGACAGCGTGCGCCGCTCCGACCTGCGCCGCGAGCGCCGTTTCGAACCGCTCGACCTCGGGGCCGGTGGTCAACATAGCACTGCGCAGGACCTCGCTGACTGCGGCGATGTCCTCCTCGTCGATGAGCTGCCGTGCGTAGGGCAAAAAGCGCCGCTCGGCCGGCATGTCAGCCGCTCAAGAGCCGCAGAAACGAGTGGCGGTCGAGCCATTCCGGGTTGGTATCGCTCCGGTAGCTGAAGCCCTCGGCGACCGGTGTTCCCGGACCATGATCGAACTCCGTCGCCCACTGGCTGGTCGGCGGGAAAATCGAGAATCTCTGCCGGTACTCGAAGGCGGTGCGGGCCTCGTCTTCGGTGATCAGCACCTCGTGCAGCTTTTCGCCGGGCCGGATCCCGACCACGTCGAATTCAACGTCTGGCGCCAGGGCCCGCGCAACGTCGATCACCCGCATGCTCGGGATCTTCGGGACGAAGATCTCGCCGCCCTGCATCTCTCGCAGCGAGGCGAGGACAAACTCCACCCCTTGCGGCAGCGTCAGCCAAAAGCGGGTCATCCGGGGATCGGTAATCGGCAACCGCTTGGCACCCGCCGCGAGCAGCTTCTCAAAATGCGGTACCACGCTGCCCCGCGAGCCGAGCACGTTGCCGTAGCGCACCACGGAGAAGCGCGTGCCGTTTGCGCCCGAAAGATGGTTGGCGGCAACAAAGATCTTGTCGGCGGCCAGCTTGCTGGCGCCATACAGATTTACCGGACTGGCCGCCTTGTCCGTCAACAGTGCGACGACGCGGCGCACGTTCGACTGGATCGCGGCCTGGACGATGTTCTCAGCGCCGAACACGTTCGTGTGGAGGCATTCGAAGGGATTGTATTCGGCCGTCGGCACATGCTTCAGGGCCGCAGCGTGAATGACGTAGTCCACGCCGCGCATCGCCATAACCAGCCGCTGCTGGTCTCGGACATCGCCGATGAAATATCGCATAAAGGGATGGGTCGCCGTACCCCACACCTGCTGCATCTCGTATTGCTTCATCTCATCGCGCGAAAAGACGATGAGGCGCCTCGGTTTCCAGCGAGCCAGCACGTATTGGACAAATGCTGTCCCGAATGAGCCGGTCCCACCGGTAACCAGCACCGATGCGCCATCCAACGCAATAGGCTCATTCATTTCGTGGTCGGGCGTCAAAAGCGATCCTTTGGGCCCGAGCTTTGCGGAACTGCGAGAATGGTCATCCGCGCAACGCCGTCCCGAGGGCACCGACGATGCGGTCCTGCACCGCCTCGTCGAGATAGGGGTGCATCGGCAGGCTCAACACCTCTTCAGCCAGCCGTTCCGACACCGGCAGGCCGTTGCCGGCTACCGGATAGTCGCGATAGGCGGTCTGGCGGTGCAGCGGCTTTGCGTAATACAGCGCGGTCGGCACCCCCGCCGCCTTCAGCCGGGCGGCGATCGCGCCGCGGTCCAGGCCCGCCGGTAGCCGCACGGTATATTGCGCCCACACGCTGGTCAGCCCGTCCGGCACCTCCGGCACCCGGACCAGGTCGCGCAACAGCGCGCCGTAGCGCGCCGCCACAAGCTGGCGCGCCGCGATCTCATCGGCAAAAATGCGCAGTTTTTCGAGCAGCACCGCGGCCTGCAACGTGTCGAGCCGTGCATTCATGCCGATCCGCACATTGTCGTACTTGTCGCTACCCTGGCCGTGCACGCGCAAGCTCCTCAGCACGGCCATCGGCGCGTCGTCGTCGAGCAACACCGCGCCGCCGTCGCCGTAGCAGCCGAGCGGCTTGGCTGGAAAAAAGCTCGTTGTCGTCAGGTCGCCGATCGTGCCGACTTTGCGGTCCCGATACGTCGCGCCGAAACTCTGTGCGGCGTCGCAGATCACCCACATGCCGTGCGCCGCAGCGATGTCGAGGATCGCTTCGTAATCAGCGGGCTGACCGAACAGGTCAACCGGGATGACCCCGACCGGGTCGAGCCCGAGACGCCGCGCGGTGGCGATGCCGGCCTCGAAGCTGGCGGGGTCGAGGTTGAAGGTATCGGCGCAGAACGTCGGCGAAAACCGGGGTCGCGCCGTACCATGCGACGACCTCGGCCGTCGCCGCGAAGGTGAACGACGGCACCACCACCGCCTGCCCCGGCGCCGCACCCCTCGCCATCAGCGCCAGCCCCAGCGCGTCGGTGCCGTTGGCGCAGCTCAGCACGTGCTTGACACCGCAAAATTGGGCCAACCGCTGTTCCAATTCGCCCACCTCGGGGCCGAGAATGAACCGCCCGTGATCGACAACGCGACGGATAGCCTCATCCATGCGCGCGCCGATGCGGCGGCGTTGCGCGCCCAGATCGATGAACTCGATCGGGTCGGGCGACACGGCAGTGGCATCTGCCATCAAACGATCTCCTCGATCCGGTCGGAGCTGGCCTCGCGATAGCGGCGCCCCGAGCGAGGGCAGACGAGATCCGGTCCGAGCCGTTCTCCGGCGTGGCTCACCCAGCCGATCCGCCGCGCGGGCACTCCGGCCATCAGGGCAAAGGGCGGCACGTCCCGGGTCACCACCGCGCCGGCCGCGATAAAGGCGTATTGGCCGATCGTGTGCCCGCAAACGATTGTCGCATTGGCGCCGATCGTCGCGCCCCGCTGCACCAGCGTCGGGCGGAACTCCTCCTTGCGTTCGATTTCGGCGCGCGGATTGTTGACGTTGGTGAAGACACAGGAGGGACCGCAAAACACACCGTCCTCGAGCGTCACGCCCTGGTAGATCGACACGTTGTTCTGGATCTTGCAGCCGCCTCCGACGCTGACCTCGGGCCCGACCATGACGTTCTGCCCGAGCGAGCAGTTAGCGCCGATGCGGGTGCGCGGCAGAATATGGGCGAAGTGCCAGATGCGAGTCCCCGTGCCGATCTCGCACGGCTCGTCAATGTAGGCAGATTGATGAATCTGCACGCCAGGAAAGGCGGCCGACTGGGGTGCCCTCGGCGTGGCCGACGTTGCCTGCAACGCCTGGCTGGCACGCGCCAGAATGCGCAGCACGCGCAACCCCTCCTCGCCATCGGTGCGCGGCCGCGCGCCGGTCCTGACGCAGTCGAGGAAATGCTGGCATTCGAGCCGCAGCGGCTCGCCTTCGATCAGCGGCACGACGGTTGCGTCGGCGCGCACCGGCACCGGAATCGTCTCGTGCCACTCGATGCGGTGCGGATAGCTGAGCAGCTTGTCGCTCCACGGCTGGCCGTCATCGAACACCGCCATGGCGCGGTCGCCGATCACGATCAGCTTCTGCTCCTTGAACGGATGCAGCCAGGAAACAAAGACATGCGCCTGCTCGCCGCCGGGAAAGGAAAGATGCGTCGTCGTGACGTCGGCGATCGTCTTGTGCAGATAGCAGCCGCCGGTCGCGCTGACCTCGCTCGGCTCCTGCCCGACCAGCGACAGGATCATCGACAGATCGTGCGGCGCGAACGACCAGAGAATATCTTCTTCGCGCCGCACCTTTCCGAGGTTGAGCCGGTTCGAATAGATGTATTGCAGCCGGCCGAGCGCGCCCTCGCGCACGAGGTCGCGCAAGGCGATGAATGCCGGATGATATTGCAGCAGGTGGCCGACCATCAGCCGGCGGTCGTGCCGGGCGGCAAGCTCGCAAAGGCGCTCGGCCTCCGGTACAGTCAGCGCGATCGGCTTCTCGACAAAGACATGCTTGCCGGCCGCGATGGCGGCGCACGCCAGCGCGGCGTGCTGCACCGCCGGCGCGGCGATCGCGACGGCGGTGATCGCCGGATTGCCGAGCACCGAATTGAGATCGCGGACCGGCGCGCGGTACCGTTCGGATAGGAGCTCCGCCGCTTTCTGATCAGGATCGCAGATCGCGGCAAGCGCGCCCAGTTCGGCAAAGTTGCGAACCAGGTTCTTGCCCCAATAGCCGCAGCCAATAACGGCAACCCGTACCGCCCGCGGAGCGTCGCGATCAGTCAACATGCGATCCTTTCCATGCTGCCGCAGTCCGGGTGACGCAAGGTCGCCGGAGAATACCCACAATTCGGTGCCGACGGCCGCGGCACCGGTTCACGCGGTCTCGACCGCCGCGATCGCGATCTCAGCGCGCATCTTGCGCTCCAGAATCTCGATCAGCACCACGATAGGGGTCATGGCCGCACAATTCGGCCAGCCGCAAATTCCCGGTCCGGGTTCGCTCACCCTCCGGATACCCCTCACTCCGCCCGCGAAGCGTACCACGTTCATTCAATGAACATCAAGCCGTCCCAAACCGAAACCGTACTGGTCGATATCGCCGCCAGCGCCAGACGAAAGGCCCAGGGTCGGACGCCCGCGGTCGTCTCTCCCCTGGCGCCGGGGTCCGCCGATTGATGCCGTGTTCAAGGTCGAACGCTCAATCAACCGCCAGAGCGCCGAACGGCGCCGGGCGGTCCGGCAGAAAGCGAGCGCACCCTCGGCGATGGTCGGCGGCGGGTTTTGCAGGAGCGGCGCGGCGAAAGCCGGGACGACATTGCGTTAGATCATCAACCGCGCCAAGTGGCCCGCCGGATAGCGCGTGCCGGAAGCGGCGCCCGGCGCGAAGACATGATCGAGCGCGTCCGCTGTATCGGCGGAAATGCGCAAGCCGGCAGCGGCGGCATTCTCGTCGAGCCAGCGCGTATGGCTGGTGCCGGCGATCGGCACGACGAACGGGCGGCGCGCCAACAGCCACGCCAGGGCAAGCTGCGCCGGGGTACAGCGTTCCGCTGCGGCATGCGCCTTCAGCTCCTCGACGAGCGCCAGGTTGCGCTCCAGGTTGTCGCCCTGAAAGCGCGGCATGTTGCGGCGCGCGTCGCCCTCGCGCAGGCCATCGAGGCTGGTCACCGTGCCGGTGAGGAACCCGCGCCCCAGCGGGCTGTAGGCGACAAAGCCGATGCCGAGCTCCTCGCACAGCGGCAGAATTTCGGCCTCAACGTCGCGCGACCACAGCGAATACTCGACCTGCACGGCGCTGAGCTTGTGGGTCTCATGCGCCCGCCGGATCGTCGCCGCGCCGGCTTCGCAGATGCCGAGATGGCGCACCTTGCCCTGGCGCACCAGCTCGCCCATTGCGCCGACCGTGTCCTCGATCGGCACCGTCGGATCGACCCGGTGGATGTAGTAGAGGTCGATGATTTCGGTCTCCAGCCGCTTGAGGCTCTTATCGCAGGCCTCTCGGACGTATTCCGGCCGTCCGTCCGCGAACCGGGGATCGCCGAGCAAGCCAAGATTGCCAAACTTGCTCGCGATCACAAAGTCGCCGCGATGGCCTCTAACAGCGCGGGCGATCAGTTCCTCGTTTTGGCCCCGGCTGTAGCCATCTGCGGTGTCGAGAAAATCGATGCCGAGTTCACGCGCCCGCCGGATCGTCGCGATGCCGGAAGCGGGGTCGGGCTCGCCGTAGAACGGCGTCATCGTCGCGCAGCCGAGCCCGATCGCCGAAACCTCCAGTTGCCCCAGCCTGCGCCTCTCCATCTCGCTGCTCCCTTTCCCACCCACGATCGACAAGACCGGGCCATACAATACGACCGCGCACCCGCGCGGTCGATCTCGCCGAGCGAATCGCTTTGCATTGTTGGGTGGGCAAGCGAAAGCGTAACCCACCGCGCCGTCGGGCCGTGGACGTCGGCGATTACACCTTCTCGATGTTCCACGTGAAGATCCGCCGGGGCGGTCGTGCCAATCAAGCGTGGGCCGACCAAGCGAATCTTGCTTTAAATCTGGCACGATCGACCCCCTGTCGGGCGTCGGTCTGCGTTACATTGGCAACCATGCGCCTCGCCGATTTCGATTTCGCTCTGCCGCGCGCGTTGATCGCCGAGCGTCCGGCCGAGCCGCGCGAGGCGGCGCGCCTCCTGGTCTTGCCGGAAGCGGGCGGCACGATCGACCGGCGCATCGCCGATCTGCCGCTTCTGTTGCGTCCGGGCGACCTGCTCGTCTTCAACGACACCAAGGTGATCCCGGCGCGGCTGGTCGGAAAGCGCGGCATGGCGACGGTCGAGATCACCCTGGCGCGCGATCTCGGCGGCGGCCGGTGGCATGCCTATGTCAAGGGCGCGCGGCGCCTGCAGGAGGGCGACCATATCGATTTTGCCGCGGATTTTTCGGCCGAAATCCTGGGCAAAACCCCCGAGGGCGCGGTGACGCTGCGGTTCGATCTTGAGGGCGACGCGTTCCGGGAGGCGCTTTCCTGTTACGGCGCGATGCCATTGCCGCCCTACATCAAACGGCCGAAGGGCGGCAATCCGCGCGACCGCGGCGATTACCAGACGATCTTCGCCCGCGCCGAGGGCGCCGTTGCCGCGCCGACCGCGGGCCTGCATTTCACCGCGCCGCTGCTTGCCGCGCTCGCCGCGCAGGGCGTCGAGTGGGCGATGGTGACCCTGCATGTCGGGCCGGGGACCTTTCTGCCGGTCAAGGTCGACGATCCACGCGCGCACCGCATGCACGCCGAATGGGGATTGGTCGGCGCTGAGGCCGCATCCCGCATCAACAGCGCCCGCGCCCGCGGCGGGCGCATCATCGCGGTCGGCACGACGAGCCTGCGCCTCTTGGAAAGCGCCGCCGGCGAGACCGGCGCGGTCGCGGAATTCTGCGGCGAGACCCGGCTCTTCATCCTGCCCGGCTACCGCTTTCGCGCGATCGACCTGTTGCTGACCAACTTCCACCTGCCGCGCTCGACCCTCCTGATGCTGGTCGCTTCATTGGCCGGGCTCGACCGGATCACGGCGGCCTACGCCCATGCGATCGCCGCGGGCTACCGCTTTTTCTCCTACGGCGACGCCTGCCTGATCGAGGTTCGCCGATGACCGGCCTCGGCTTCGAACTCCTGGCGCGGGACGGCGCGGCGCGGACCGGGCGCCTCACGACGGCGCATGGCACGATCGAGACGCCGGCCTTCATGCCGGTCGGCACCGCCGCGACGGTCAAGGCGATGACCCCGGAGGGCGTCGCCGCGACCGGAGCGCGCATCGTCCTCGGCAACACCTACCACCTTATGCTGCGCCCCGGCGCCGAACGGATCGCGCAACTCGGCGGGCTGCATCGCTTCATGAACTGGCCGCACGCGATCCTTACCAATTCGGGCGGGTTCCAGGTCATGTCGCTGGCCGCATTGCGAACGGTCGGCGAAGAGGGCGTTGCGTTCCGCTCGCATCTCGACGGCAGCCGGCACCTGCTGACCCCGGAGCGCTCGGTCGCGATCCAGCATCAGCTCGGCGCCAACGTCGCGATGGCGTTCGACGAATGCACCCCGTTCCCGGCCGAACGCGACGCGGTCGAGGCCTCGATGGAATTGTCGATGCGCTGGGCGGTGCGCTCGCGCGCCGCCTTCGTGCCGCGGCCGGGGCACGGGATTTTCGGCATCGTGCAGGGCGGCGTGCATGTCGATCTGCGCCAGCGCTCGGCAGCGCGCCTCGTCGAGATCGGCTTTGACGGTTATGCGATCGGCGGGCTGGCAATCGGCGAGGGCCAGGCGACCACCTTTGCGATGGTCGAAGCGAGCGTACCGCTGCTGCCGGAAGATCGACCGCGCTATCTGATGGGGGTCGGCAAGCCCGCCGATCTCGTCGGCGCGGTCAGGCGCGGCGTCGACCTGTTCGACTGCGTATTGCCGACCCGCTCCGGGCGCACCGGCCAGGCCTTCACCCGGGCCGGCCCGCTCAACCTGCGCAACGCCCGCCACGCCGACGACCCCGCGCCGCTCGACCCCTTATGCCGCTGCCCGGCTTGCACCGGCTTCAGCCGCGGGTATCTGCATCACCTGACCAAAGCCCGCGAGATTCTGGCGAGCATGCTGCTGACCGCGCACAATTTGACCTATTATGCCGATCTGATGGCTGACCTGCAGGCCGCGATCGCGCGCGGGGATCTCGCGGCGTTCGCGGCGGCATAGCGGAAGAAGAGGATCTGATGAAATCACTGGAAAGCGCCCTGACGCCCCTCATCAACCGCGAGGTCGCGGCCTGGCTCAACCATCATGACTTGAAAGTCCTCACCGGCCGCTTAACGGAGGTCCGTACCGAGCATATCGTGATCAGGTCGGGAGACCATACCTATCTGATCCCCTATAACGCGATTGTCGCGGTCCGGCCTTCGCAATGAACGACGAAACGTGGGTCCTCGGGCGCCCCGCGAAGCCGCCCGCCTCGCCTGACGAGGCCCGATGACGCCGCTACATTGAACACAACCGAGACGCATGAACGAGTGGCGTCGCAGTTTGAAATGGGGCCAACCCGCACCACATTAACGCAATAGCTCGGAAGAAGAGGCGCATCATGCGGCGCATCTTTAATACCGCGATATCCTACGCTCTCAAAGCCTTCGGGTCGGCGTGGCAAATAGCGTTTCCAGTGCCGCCGGACGGACCCGACGCGCCGCCAATGTCGCGAAAGCTGCCATATTACGTGAAGGCGCGGTCTTATCGGAGAATGTGAACGCAGTGTCAAAGAAGCACGTTGCCTAACCCAGATTTCAAAACTGAGACGTTACGGATGAATTCCCTGATAGCCGGATTGAATTCCCTGCGAGGCGAGAGAATTCCCTGCTGCTTGCGAAAAAACTCCCTGCATCGCGCATCAGATTTCACAGGATATTTTTATATCCCAAAGGCTTACGGACATACGATGCAAAATTTTCCCTGCTCGCAGGGAATTTGGCCGCCGCGAGCCTGACGGAGGAGGGGCATGACTGAAGCGGTCCTTGGGCGCCCGGCCCCCTTGCCCGCCTCGCCCGACGAAGCGGTGCTCGACACGGTGGCGAACCCGCATCCCGGGCATCTCTATCTCGTGCGCTTCACCTGCCCCGAATTCACCAGTCTGTGCCCGCTGACCGGCCAGCCCGACTTCGCCCATCTGGTCATCGATTATGTGCCCGACGCCACGATCGTCGAGAGCAAGTCGTTGAAGCTGTTTCTCGGCTCGTTCCGCAATCACGGCGCCTTTCACGAGGATTGCACGCTGAGAATCGCGCATCGGCTGGTCAGGGCGCTGTGCCCGCAATGGCTGCGCATCGCCGGGTATTGGTATCCGCGCGGCGGCATCCCGATCGACGTGTTCTACCAGACCGGCGAGCCGCCGCCCGGGCTGTGGCTGCCGGACCCCGGGGTAGCGCCCTATCGCGGGCGCGGATGAGCGGATGAGCGTGCCAGGACACAACGCGATCCGCGAGGCGATCCGCGGTCAGGCGCTGGCGATGGGCTTCGACGCGGTCGGCTTTGCCGAGGCGCGGCTTGCCGCGCAGGCGCGCGCCGATCTCGGCGAATTCATCGAGCGCGGCTATCACGGCGACATGGGCTGGCTCGCCGCTTCCGCGGCGCGCCGCGGCGACCCGAAGACCTTGTGGCCCGAAGCGCGCACCGTTGTCGTGCTCGCCGTCAATTACGGCGGCGGCGAGGATCCGCTCGCCGCCGCGGCGGATCCCGAGCGCGGCGCGATTTCGGTCTACGCCCGCGGGCGCGACTATCACGACACGCTGAAGAAGCACCTCAAGGCGCTGGCGCGCTGGATCGCGGCGCGCTGGCCGGGCGACCTCCCGGGCGGGCTGAAGGTGTTCGTCGATACCGCCCCGGTCATGGAAAAGCCGCTGGCGCAGGAGGCCGGGCTCGGCTGGCAGGGCAAGCACACCAACCTCGTGTCGCGCGACTTCGGCTCCTGGCTGTTTCTCGGCGAGATCTATCTGAGCCTCGCTCTCGAACCCGATGCGGCCGAGCGCGACCATTGCGGCGGCTGCCGGCGCTGTCTTGACGCCTGCCCGACCGATGCCTTCCCGGCGCCCTACCGGCTCGATGCCCGGCGCTGCATCTCGTATCTGACGATCGAGCACAAAGACCCGATCCCGCACGAGCTGCGCCCGCTGATCGGCAACCGGATCTTCGGCTGCGACGATTGTCTGGCGGTCTGCCCGTGGAACAAATTCGCCCGTGCGACGGATGAGCCCGAATTCCTGCCGCGCGCCGCGCTGACCGCGCCGCTGCTTGCCGAACTCGCCCTCCTCGACGATGCCGCCTTCCGCGCCCGCTTCGCCGGCACCGGGCTGAAGCGCATCGGGCGCAACCGCTTCCTGCGCAACGTGCTTATCGCGATCGGCAATGTGCCGGAGCCCTCGCGCGAGCTCGTCGCCGCGGCGCGCCGCGTTCTCGACGACCCGTCGCCGCTGGTCCGCGGCGCCGCGGTCTGGACCCTCGGGCGCCTCGCCAGTGCCTCGGAGATCGCGGGTGAAGCCGCCATCCGCCTCGATCGCGAGCCCGATGCAACCGTCAGGGCGGAATGGCACCTTGTCGCCCCATCGGCGATGGCAGTGGCGATCTCGACGCCGACGGACGCCGCTCAATGACCTATGTCGGCCGCGCGATCGGGCTGTTCGTGCTGTGCGTCTTGGTTGGCCTGTTTCTCGAAAGCATCGGCATCACCACCCACGGCATCATCCACGACACCTGGCATACGATCGGCTCGGTGGCCTACAGGATTGGCGAGCTTGTCGCCTTGTCGCTGCCTTACGCGCTGCTTGGCGCGATCGTCGTCGTCCCGCTAATGCTGCTGCGCCTCGTCGAGCGCCGCCGCCAGCCAAAGCCCTAGACGAAGAAACGCTCCGCGGCACCGGCGGCGCCACGGAGCGTGACGTAAGAAGACAAAAATCGCCGAGGTCTAGAGGTCCGTCGCGACCGTATGGAAGATTGAGCTGAGGTTGGTGCCGACCAGCTGAAATGCGGCAATCGCAGCCACCGCGATCAACGCGGCGATGAGGCCGTATTCGATGGCGGTCGCGCCATCCTCGTTTCTCAACAGCTTGGTAAACGTGCTAATCATCAAGTTCTCCTTCGCGGGGTCAGGTCCGCGGACAATAAGTACGCTTTAGAGCTTACCAAGGCGTTAAGTCCTGTCACGGAAATTGTGGCATTTAGCCACATTTGTCGGAGATTTTATATACCCTGGTCGGCCGCCGCTTGACCCCCGCCTCGCGCCGGCCCGCCCACGCACCCATATACCTGACGCAGATCGATTGGGGAAGCCGGAATGATCGAACGCAGACCCTTCGCCAGCCTTGGGCACGAGCGCCTCGACTGGCTCGACACCCACCACCACTTCTCGTTCGCGCACTACCACGATCCGGCGCGCATGGGATGGGGTGCGCTGCGCGTCTGGAATGACGACGAGATCGCCGCCGGGAGCGGGTTTCCGCTGCATCCGCATGGCGATATGGAGATCATCACCTATGTGCGCGAGGGCGCGGTCAGCCACCACGACAGCCTCGGCAACGAGGGCCGCACCGAGGCCGGGGACGTCCAGGTGATGTCGGCGGGGTCGGGCATCCGCCATGCTGAGTACAACCGCGAGAACGCGCCGACCCGGATCTTTCAGATCTGGATCGTGCCAACCAGAAATGGCGGCCCGCCGGGCTGGGGCACGCGGCCCTTCCCGCAGAGCGGCCGCGCGGGGCGCCTCGTCGCCCTGGCGAGCGGCGAGGCTGCTGACAGCGAGGCGCTGCCAATTCGCACCGATGCGCGGGTGCTCGGCGCCCGGCTCAAGCCGGGCGAGACGATCGAGTACGCGCTACGGCCGGGACGGTATGCCTATCTCGTGCCGGCGCGTGGCACCCTCACCGTCAATGGCGTCGAGATCGGTGAGCGCGACGGCGCCGCCATTCGCGACGAGGGCGTGCTGCACCTCGCCGCACTCGACGACACCGAACTGGTGCTGGTCAACAGCGCCTGAGGACCCGGCCTGGCGCGCCGCCTTCGTCGAGCGGGTGGGGACATCCGCTCGATCCGCTCGGCCTCGGCATCGAGGTCTTCGGCGGTGTGCAGCCGTGCCTCCCAGATCGTCGGGTTGCCGGTGCGCTCGGCGAACTCACGGTACCAGCACGCCAGCTCGCGCAGTTTTTCGGGATCGTCCACCGCTTCGTGCTCCCGTTGCCTATGGCGAGCCTATTCGCGGATCCTGAGACTGAATTGACGTGGATCAACCCAGGCTGCGGCGGCTTCGCTCTCGACAACGCCGCAGGCATGATGATATCGCGCTTCGCGCGCGGGGCTGGACCGCGGCGGCACAAGGGCACGACCAACGCGATGAGCCGGCGCATCTATTTTGACGGCCTCAACCTGTCGCTCGAACGTGGCACCGGCATCGCGACCTATACCCGCGTGCTCGCCCAGATCGTGCGCGACCTGGGCCATGAGATCGGCGTCGTCTACAGCTCGCCGCAACGACCGGCGAAAAATCCGCTGATGCGTGAAATCTCGTTTTTCGATACCCGTGAAGCAGCGCCAGTGTCTTATCCGAAGCAGGTGTGGGGCACCATCTGCGATCAACTGCGTTACCCGCTCGGGGTACAGCCAAGTACGGTCGATCTGACCGGCACCGTCATCACCGACCAGTTTCAAGGCCGGCTGCCGCTGCATGACCACCTGTTTGTCGCGCGCAACCTGTTTGCCAACGCGCGCCGCTACTTTTCGTGGACCGGCCGCTTCGTCGAGTTGGCGTTCGATAGCGCGCCGGATATCCTTCATTGCACATACCAGCTGCCGCTGCGTGCCAAACGAGCGTGCAATGTCTATACCATTCACGACCTCGTGCCGCTGCGACTGCCGTTCACCACCCTCGACAACAAGCGGCAAACCTACCGGCTGCTGCGCAAGATCGCGGCCGATGCCGACCACATCGTTACCGTCTCGGAGAATTCCAAGCGCGATATTGTCCAGCTCCTCGGTATCCCGGAGGAGCGCGTGACGAACACCTATGAGGCGGTCGAATTTCCGCGCGAGCTGATGGAGCGCCCGGACGATGTCGTAGCCGAACAGCTGAGCGGCTCATATCGCCTGGATCTGCGGGATTATCTGCTGTTCTACGGCGCTCTCGAGCCGAAGAAGAACGTCGGGCGGCTGATCGACGCTTTTATGCTGTCGGCGGTCGATATTCCGCTGGTGATCACCGGCGCGGGGGGCTGGGGCAACCGGGCCGAAGCCAAGATGCTCGAGGAGTTGCGTGCCGAGGAGCGAGGGCGGCCGTACGGCAGCCGGCGCATCTATCAGTTCGAGTATGTCAGCCTTCCGATGCTGGTTACCCTGATCAGGGGAGCCCGCGCCGTCCTCTTCCCGTCGCTTTACGAGGGCTTCGGGCTCCCGGTGCTGGAGGCGATGCTGCTCGGCACCCCGGTGGTGACCTCGCGCGCCTCCTCGCTGCCCGAAATCGCCGGCGACGCGGCGTTGTACGTAAACCCCTACGACATCGCCGACATCGCCCAGGCGATCAAGACGATCACTGCCGATGACGGGCTGCGCACGGAGCTGTCGCGGCGCGGCCGGGTCCAGGCAGAGCTGTTTTCGGTCGCGCGCTATCGCGAGCGTGTCGCGGCACTCTATGAGCGGCTCGGCTGAGGCCGATTTCGACCCCGATTTCCGCGCGCGCCTGTGCGCGCTGCTGGCATGGCGGCGCGATGTCCGGCATTTCCGCCGCGACAAGCTGCCCCCGGGCATGATCGAGCGGCTGATCGGCCTTGCCCATCTCGCGCCGTCGGTCGGGCTGAGCCAGCCCTGGCGCTTCGTGCTGGTCGAGACCCAAGCCCGCCGCGCGGCGCTGCGCGACAATTTCACCCGCTGCAATGCCGCCGCGCTGGCGGCGCAGGTGCCCGAGCGAGCCCGGCATTACGCCCGCCTCAAACTCGCCGGGCTCGACGACGCGCCGTGCCAGCTCGCCGTCTTCGCCGATCGCGCCACCAGCCGAGGCCACGGCCTCGGACGCGATACGATGCCGGAGACATTGGACTATTCCGCCGTCATGGCGGCGCACACCTTGTGGCTGGCGGCACGCGCCGAGGGCATCGGCATGGGCTGGGTGTCGATCCTCGATCCCGCTGCGGTCTCGGCGGCGCTCGATGTCCCGGCCGAGTGGCATTTCATCGGCTATTTCTGCCTCGGCTACGCCGAAGCGGCGGATACGGTGCCGGCGCTCGAACGTGCCGGCTGGGAACAGCGCCGCCCGGCGCCGGCAACCCTGATCCGGCGCTGATCACGCACTCACCCCAGGCTCTTCTCCAGCAGGTCGAGCGCGGCGATCGAGAAGGCGCGCATGTTGTCAACCCTGTCGCTGTTGCCGGTCTCGACCGTGATCGCGCGCTCGCCATTGGGGCCGATCACCGCGATGCAGGAATGGCCGGGGGCGTGCCCGTAGCGGCTGCCGGTCGGGCCCGCCGTGCCGGTCTCGCCGATCGCCCAATTGGTCGAGAGGCGCTCCTTGATCTTGCGCGCAAAGAGCAGCGCATAAGGCTCGGTCGAGGGCGTGATGCCGGTCAGCGCCGCGAACTCGGCGTCGGTGACCCGCAGCAATTCGGTGCGCGAGGTGCGGGTATAGACGACGGCGCCGCCGATGAAATAGGCCGAGGCGCCGGCGATCGCGAGCAACGCCGCCGAAACGAGGCCGGCGGTCGAGGATTCGGCGACCGATATCGTCTCGCCGCGCGCCTTCAGCTTTGCCGCGATCCGTTCCGCCTGGGGCAACAGTTCCTGTATCATCGCCTGCCTCCGTGTTGGGCCGGGGGCGAACTTGCCGGCTCCGCGCGGCGTTTTGCAAGTGTCTGTCAACAAGGGAGCACAGAGGATGGATTACGAGACGATCCTCTACGCCGAGGATGGGCCGATCGGCACGATAACGCTGAACCGGCCCGACGACGGCAACATGTTCACCGAGACGATGTGCCACGAGGTGCGCGACTGCATCAATAGGATCAGGCGCGAGACCCGCACCCGCGTCCTCATCATCACCGGGGCCGGCGACCGGTTCTTCTGCATCGGCGGGCGCAAGGCCGGGATGGCGGACACAAGGCTCTATGCCGGCGTACTTCCGGCGCTCGACATGTACGAAAGCATCGAGCGGCTGCAAAAGCCGGTCATTGCCTCGGTCAACGGCTATGCGGTCGGCGGCGGCAACGTCTTGCAGATCATGTGCGACATCACGATCGCCAAGGAAAGCGCGGTCTTCCGCCAGGTTGGCCCGATGATGGGCAGCTTCGATGCAGGGTTCGGCACCTGGTATCTCGAAGACCTCGTCGGCAAGAAGAAGGCGAAGGAGATCTGGTTCCGCAACCCGCGCCTCTCGGCCCGCGAGGCGCTTGAACTCGGGATGATCAACCAGGTCGTGCCGGATGCCGAACTCGCTGCGGCGACGCGCGCGATAGCGCTCGAAATCGCCGAGCGCGGCGCCTTCGCATTGGCCGCGATCAAGACCGCGTTCAGCGCCCGCCACGGTGGCGTCGGCGGCCTCGCCCGCCTGGCGCACGATCTCTTGCTGCGCCAATACCTCGACAGCGATGAGTTCGCATGAGCTGGGCGAGGCCTTTGCCGCGCGCCGCACACCCGACCCGGAAAAATTCGGGCATTGATCGGCGCCGCCGTGTCGGCGAGAAGCTGGAAGGATCTGGCCGAATGACCTGGTGGATGGAACGAGCGGCACATCTTCAACAAGGAGTTCGCGGCGACGAAAGGCGCAATGCTGCAGTTTACTGAAGAGGAGGAAGTTGCGCGGGCAACGGTCCACGCTCGAGAGGATCTTATCTTGATCGTCTCTTATCTGTCCTCCGCAAACGAGCAACTGGCAACCATCCGCTGGTTGCTGATGGGCGTGGTTGTCGGCGTTGCGGCCATCGCGCTAAAGATGCTGTTTTGAAGCAAGATTTCCGAAATATCGACCTACGGAGAATCAGAGATGTCATCGAGCATTAACTTTCCATTTGCTCGCGACGTGGTTTACCTAATTGCAGAAATCAGGGCTTTTCAGCAAGCTCTTGGGCGCGGATATGGCGAAGACCCTGATCTAGGTATTAAGGTGCGAGGAAGACAATTCCCCTGGGCGAAACTTTGGGATGAAGAATTGCTTCCAATTTTCTTGTTTTCTTCTCAGCAACAACTTCCGGACGACGCTACATTCCATGCCAGAGGGTCATCCGGTTGATGTGGAGGTGCACGCATCCGGCGAGACGACGCGATTCCAGATCACCACGGCTTTTCCAGAGTGGAATGAAGCGGCCAACGAAGGATCCACTGGCGGTTACACCCGACATTTGGAGAGAGAGGGCCTAAACCAAGGGACACCCGTGTTTGGCGGCGGACAAATCCTAAAGCAGCGGAATGGCCAGATCTCCTCTGCTCCGAGGGTACGCTTGTCTCCCGCGATTGACCGCAAGGCGTGGCAATCTGGTTTGACGCATGCTTATCGGGTTGACACCCAAAGCCACAACTGGTAGTATCGTGGGCGAAAGGACATTCCCGCATGCCTTCGCCCCTGGTCGCGTTCCCCCGCGACGATCTTCCGTTTCCTGGCTCTCTGCCTGAGTTTCAGACCCTCTTTCCCGACGACCTTGCCTGCGCTGCCTATCTTGAGGCGATCCGCTGGTCTGACGGCTTCCACTGCGTGTGGTGCAATGAACCCGGCGAGCCTTACCGTTTCGCCAACCGCCCGCATGTGCTGCGCTGTCGCAAGTGCAAACGAGACAACCGTCTTACTGCTGGCACGATCATGCAGGACTCACACACGCGGTTGAGTGTGTGGTTTTGGGCTGCCTACTTGGTCGCCACGGATACCGCCGGGATCAGCGCTGTGCAGTTCCAAAAGCAACTTGGGTTGAAGTGCTACGAGACCGCTTTCGCTCTACTCCACAAAATACGGGCTGGTATGGTCCGACCAGAACGCGACCGGATCGGCGACACCGAGAACTATGTCGAAATTGACGAAACGCTCGTCGGCGGTGCGACACGCGGTCTTGGCCGTGGCGTCCATGATTTGTCGTTGGTTGTCGCGGCAGTCGAAGTTCGTCGCCGCAAACCAAAGGTCGGCGGTGCTGTTCCTCGGCGGCATGGGCGATATGCCGGTCGCGTTCGGCTTGAAGTTCGGCCTGATCGGTCGGCGAAGTCGTTGGTTAGCTTTGTCGAAGGGGCGGTCGAACCCGGAACGCAAATCGTCAGTGATGCATGGGCTGGATACAACACACTGACTGAGCGTGGCTACCGGCATGTCCCGGTTGCGATGTCTGGCAATCCGGCGATGGCCGAAGCCTATCTGCCGATTGTCCATCTGGTGTTCTCGAATCTGAAAAGCTGGCTCCTGGGTTGCCATCATGGCGTCTCGCCACAGCATTTGCAGGCGTATCTCAACGAGTTCACGTTCCAATTCAACCGGCGGTTTTACCCCTTCAATTCGTTCCGCTCGTTGTTAGGCATCGGGGGGCGGACGGCTGGCCCGACATACGATGGATTGTATTCCGGGGAATGGCAGCATCCGCGTTGCAGCGGCTCGCAGCCTGTGTGAAGGAGCCAAACCGTGTCTGTCTATGTAGTGGATTATGATCTGAGAAATCCAGATCACGACTATCAACCGTTATACGACGCCTTAAATCAATACGAATGTTGCCATGCATTAAAATCGTCGTGGTTCATAAACTCGGATTTATCGGCCTCGGCGATACGGGATGACCTTTGCCAACACGTTCACCAGCAGGATCAGATATACGTCATGCGGTTAAGGCCGAGTTGGTCAAGTTGTCGAACAGAGTCGTGTTCGCGTTGGCTCCACGATCAGAGCCGGAACTGGTAGATCAAAGCGGAGTGCCTGGACGCCCAAACGGTAAGCCATCAATCTTTACGTGCAGATGCAACAGGCACGCAACGTAATGAACGACCCGATGTCGCCATGTGGTTCGGAATCTCATAACGGTATTTAGGCGCGACCACCATCATGAACGGAATTTTTGCCTTAGCTGGTGGGTTCGCCTTCGGCGCCGTATTCGTCTTTTGTTCGGCGATCTATGCAGCGCGTTGGCGCGACATGCGGCGTTTCTGGCAGCGGTTACTCGCGGGCGTCGCCCTCGTGCTCGGGTTCTGCGTCAGCTTGTGGATCGGGATCGAATATCCGGCTGCCAATTTTTGGTGGGGACAGGGCTTCGGCCCGGATTGGGAATGCCGCAATCTTGGCGAAGGCGGTGCTCACGTCTGCTTCCCGGACAAACCGAAATTCGGTCATTAGCTACATCTGGTAGGTGTGGGTGTCAACCCGATAAGCATGGTTTGACGAAGGTAATCAAAGAGAAGCTCGCAAAATCAGAAAGGTATCTCGGGTTGGTAGATGTACTTTTGGTTTTCGCCGATCGTTTAAAGTTCGACACGTTCCCCGCGAGGGCAACGGAGGTCGTACCCCCGGCCATAGCCGAAGCAGTGACAGGTTTGGAAACGCCTCCCTTCAAGAAAATCGTTGTTCTTGATTGTGACCCGCTGGCGTATGTGTGCGTCGAAATTCCGTGGGATACGCGAATCAAAAAATGATGACCAACACGCTCCTCACCCTGCACGACCCCGAGGCGGCGCGGCGCTATTACGCCGCCGGGTTGTGGCGTCAGGACACGCTCTACACGCTGCTCTGCAAGCACGCGGCGCGGCGGCCCGATGATTTCGCGCTGCGCGATGGCGCCCAGCGGCTCAGCTGGAGCGCGCTCCTCAGGCTGGTCGATGCGGTTGCCGCCGATCTCGACGCCGCCGGGCTGAAGCGGGGCGAGCGGGTTGCGGTGTGGCTGCCCAACCGGGTCGAGGCGGTCGCGGTGCTGCTCGCCTGCTCGCGCAACGGGTATGTGTGCAACCCCTCGCTGCATCAGAACTACACGGTCGCCGAGATCGTCGAGCTGCTGGCCCGCACCCGCGCGGCGGCCCTCTTCGCGCAGCCGGGCTACGGCGCCGATGCCGCGACCGCCAACATCTTCACCGCGATCGCCGAGCTGCCGAGGCTGCGGCAGGTCTATGCGCTCGGCGACGGCGCGCCAGGCGCCGCGGCATTTCCTGACGCCAACAGCGCCCGGCCATTGCCGCCGGTCAACGAAAACCCGGACAAGATCGTCTATCTCGCCTTCACCTCGGGCACCACCGGCACGCCCAAGGGTGTCATGCATTCCGACAACACGCTCCTCGCCAACGGCCGCGCGATGGTCGAGGACTGGCATCACGACGAGCGCACCATCCTCCTCAGCCTCAGCCCGATGAGCCATCACATCGGCGCCGTCGCGGTCGAACAGATGATGGCGGCCGGGCTCGAACTCGTCGTCAACGCACCGCCCCCGGGCATGCCGCCGCTCGACTGGATCATCGAGACCGGCGCGAGTTACGTGATGGGCGTGCCGACCCATGCAATGGACATCCTCGGCGAATTGCGCCGCCGAAATCTCGACCAGCTCGGACAGGTGAAAGTGTTCTACATGGCCGGCTCGCCGATCCCGCGCGAGGTGGCGCGCGCCTTTCTCGTGTCCGGCGTCACCCCGCAAAACGTCTATGGCATGACCGAAAACGGCTCGCACCAATACACCCGGCCGGGCGACCCGCCGGACACGATCGTCGCGACCTGCGGGCGCGCCTGCCGCGCCTACGAGATCCGCATCTGGGATCAGGACAACCCCGATGTCGAGGCATCGCCCGGCGCGGTCGGTGAGATCGGCGGGCGCGGCGCGTGTCTCACCCTCGGCTATTTCGACAACCAAGAGGCGACCGAGGATTCGTTCAACCGCGGCGGCTGGTTCATGAGCGGCGATCTCGGCCGGCTCGATGACCGGGGCTGCCTCGAAATCGTCGGCCGCAAGAAGGATCTGATCATCCGCGGCGGCCACAACATCCACCCGGCGCGGATCGAGGACCTCGCGATGCGCCACGAGGCGGTGGCCCGCGTTGCCGCCTTCGCCGTGGCCGACCGCCGGCTCGGCGAGAAGGTCTGCCTGTCGGTCATCTTTCACGAGGACGGCGGCGTCGAGGCGCAGGAATTGCTGGCGCATCTGCACGCGGCCGGGCTGTCGCGCTACGACATGCCGGAGTATTTCATCGCGATGACCGCATACCCATTGACCGCCAGCGGCAAGATCCTGAAGCGTGAACTCGCCGAGTGGGCGCGTTCCGGGCGGATCCGGCCGGTGCCGGTGCGCTGGACCGGCCCGCCGCGCCCGCCTGCCGAGGAGAATTGAGCCGATGGCGATCCATATGAGCCGCATCGACGAACTGGCATTGATCACGCTCGACCGGCCGGAGGCGCTCAACGCGCTGAGCTTCGGCCAGTTGCACGATCTGAGCCGCATGCTCGATTCGATCGCCGACAGCGACACCCGCGCGCTTCTCGTCACTGGCGCCGGCGACCGCGCCTTTTCGGCCGGCGCCGACATCAAGGAATTGATGGGGCGCACCCTCGTCGAGCAGCGCGCCGGCGCGATGCTCGGCCAGTCGGTCCTGGCCAAGCTCGATCAGTTGCCGCTGCCGTCGATCGCCCTCATTAACGGCTATGCCTTCGGCGGCGGCCTCGAATTGGCGCTTGCCTGCACCTTTCGCCTGGCCGCGCCCTCCGCCAGGCTCGGCTTTCCCGAGATCAAGCTCGGGCTCATCCCCGGCTATGGTGGGACCCAGCGCCTGCCGCGCCTCGTCGGCGAGGCGCGCGCGACGGAGCTGATCCTGACCGGGCGCACCGTCGCCGCCGACGAGGCCGAGCGGATCGGCCTCGTCAACCACATCATCGACGGCGATCTGATCGAGGCCGGCCAGGCCTTTGCCCGCGAAATGACCGGCTTCAGCCTACCGGTCTTATGCCTGGCGCGCGATGCGATCCGCCGCGCCCATGACCTGCCGCTCCATGACGGGCTCAAGATCGAGGCCGATCTCTCGACCCTGGCCTTCCAGACCGAGGACGCCGTCGAGGGCATGACCGCCTTTATCGAAAAGCGCAAACCGGTTTTCAAGGATGGGTAGAAAGCTTATGCGATCGGGGCAAGATTTAAAGGAGGAATAATGACCACTTTATTAGCTCACCTGGCGAGCAAGACAAGGGCGGAGGATCTTGCGACCGACGCCCTTACATATATCTTAAACCAGCCAACTATGCTGCCGCTTCTGACTGCATTCATCGGAGAGATATCGCCTGCGTTCCCGTCGATAATTGATGTGGTGAGTCGGAAAGCGACGGACGGTTTAGGTGTCCCAGATATTTCTGCACGAACAACATCAGGGATACTGCTGTTCATCGAAAACAAGTTTTGGGCCGGCCTCACGGAGCACCAACCGCTAAGCTATCTAAAAGCATTGCCTAATAGCGGGTTACTTCTCTTTGTTGTGCCGAATAGGAGGGTAAATTACATTTGGGGCCTTTTGATTGAAAAGATTAAAAGTGAACGGGGAGTTGAGCATGACTTGACGATCGGCAGCGGTGATCTCCGATACGGAGAGATCAATCAGTCGAAGAAGATCGCCATTACGAGCTGGCGCAGATTGCTTCACTTTCTCAATGATCAGGCGAGGACGCTCGGATACCAGCAGATTATCGCTGATCTCGCTCAATTGCAGGGGCTATGTGATCTTATCGATAGACAACACGACTTCGTACCTTTCACGCAGGAGAATCTCTCAGACCAAGATACGCCACGTCGTATGCTCGGGCTTCTGTCATTGATGGATGAGGTATTCCAAAAGTGCGAGGAAGACGGAATTTTCGTTCGTAGAAGGACGATGCCTACCGATAGCACAGCTACCGGCAGCGAGATTCGTTTTAATGATAATGTGTGGGCATGGTTTGGCGTTTGGTGGGAAAAATGGAGTCAACATGGTCAAACACCTTTATGGGTACAATTTCATAAACCAGGGCAATCAGTTCAACCTTATTAACGTGTTAAAGCATAAACATCTTGAGGATCAGGATTTATATTTGGAAGATTTGGAAGATTTCGTAGTCCCGATTTTCCTAACCCCGGGCGGCTCCCGGTCGGGTGTTTTTGATCATGTCATTAGCCAGCTCCACCGATTGAAGGGTGTAGTTACGACCCCATGACCCTCTTCTCCCGCCTCGACGCGCTGCCGGCGCTGTTGCCCGAGGAGCGGCAGCTCCTGGACAGCGTGCGCGCGCTGTGCCGCGACGAAATCGCGCCGCGCGCCGCCGCATACGACCGCACGAGCGAATTTCCGTGGGACAATGTTCGGGCGATCAACGCGCTCGGGCTCAATGCCATGTTCGTGCCCGAGGCCTATGGCGGCGCCGGCCTTTCCTATGCCGCCTACCTCGCCTGCGTGCGCGAAATCAGCGCCGCCTGTGCCGCAACCGGCAGCATCTGGGCGACCAACTTCCATGCGATGAAGCCGCTCATTGATTTTGGCAGCGAAGAGCAGAAAAAGCGGCTGCTGCCGCGAGTCGCCGCGGGCGCGATCGGCGCGTTGTGCATCACCGAGCCCAATGCCGGCTCGGACGCGACCGGCATGACCACCCGCTTTACGCCGGACGGCAACGACACGATTGTCGTGTCGGGCGGCAAAACCTTCATCAGCAACGGCACCGTCGCCGATTTGTATCTGGTGTTTGGCAAATGGTCGGCGCTTGGCGACGGCCGCAACGCGATCTCGGCGCTGGTCGTCGAAGGCGGGACGCCCGGCCTCAGCGTTCTGCGCACCGAAGACAAGATGGGGCTGCGTGCCCAGCCAACCGCGGCGCTCGCCTTCAATCAATGCCGGGTGCCGCGCGCCAATCTGTTGGCCGAGCCCGGTGACGGGCTATCGCTGCTGCTCGCGGCGCTCAACAAATCTCGCCCGAGCGTCGCCGCGCATGCGCTCGGCATTGCCCGCGCCGCGTTCGAGGATGCCGTCGCCTACATCAACGAGCGGCGCCAATCGGGCCGGCGCATCATCGAGTTTCAGGGCATCCAGTTCCTGCTCGCCGATCTGGCCACCGATCTGGCGCTGTGTGAAGCCTGGCTGTGGCATGTCGCCGAGCTTGTTGACAGCGGTATCGCCGATATCGCTATCGAAGCCTCAATGCTGAAGCTGCGCGCCTCGGATCTGGCGATGCGCATCGCCACCGAGGCGGTGCAGCTCCACGGCGGCTACGGCTATATCAAGGACTACCGGGTCGAGCGGCTCATGCGCGACGCCAAGATCACCCAGATCTGGGAAGGCACCAACCAGATCCATCGTCAGCTGATCGGCCGCAGCTTCATCGCGCGAAGCTGACCGGAGCGACGTGGGTATTCAGAAAACGCGCGCGGCGCTGGCGTGATCGCGGATCCAGACCTGCGCCTCGCGGCCGCATAGTGCCGCGTCGCGCGCCGCATCGACGGCGTCGAGCAGCGCCTGCTCCCTGTCGAGATAGGCGCCGTAGACGGCATTGCCGAGGCGGACGATCCACCGCGCGTCCCGCCCCCGCCGGCAAACCTCGAATTCCATGATCCCCATCTGGTTTCTCCCAGGGCGGCAATGCCGCCCAGGCCGGTTTTCTTTGCGTCCGCCGGGCGGCGGTCCGATGACGGCCGCTCAGCCCGTCTTCCCCGGATCATTATCGACAACGATTAGCAAAGAATGAAAGCTAATTTGGCTAAAGAAACGGCAATTGCATCCGCAGCCGCCGATTTGGCGCGCATCGCCGGGATTTGCGGCAAATCGGTCACGTTGGCTGCTGTTCCCGATGGACCGTCAATGCGGGAATCGCGTCCGGTCCGGGTGCTCGCAGCCGGTTATTTCTCGTGCGCGACGAACACGCCATCCCAGTCGGACGGCAGCGATTCGACCTTCAACTGGGCGATGCGTTCGCGGAACAGGCCGTAGACCGGCGCCATCTCGCGTTCCGCGGCGAGCACCGGGTCTTCGAGCAGGCCGAGCGCGGCATCCCAGTCGCGCCGGCGATACGCCTCCAACAGCGCGGCATGCCGCGCCAGGTACTGCTGGGTCTCGACCGGATGCGGCGGCAGGGTAAAGATGCGCACCGCGCGCGTCTTGCCCTTGACCGCAACAAGGTCGAGCTCGATGAGGCCCGGCTCGTCGAGCTGCATCGCCGTGTCCTCGCCGATGATCAGATCGACGCCATAAAGCTTGGTCAGGCCCTCCAGCCGCGACGACAGGTTCACCGGATCGCCGAGCAGCGAATAGTTGAACTTCTGGTTCGAGCCGAAATTGCCGACGCTGCATTCCCCGGTATTGATGCCGATGCCGACATGCAAGGTGCGCCGCCCCTCGGCTGCCCAGACCTGATTGAGCTCGATCAGCTTGCGCCGCATGTCCTGTGCCGCGGCCACCGCGTTCTTCGCGTGATCGGGATCGTCGAGCGGCGCGTTCCAGAACGCCATGATGCAGTCGCCGATGTATTTATCGATGGTTCCTTTGTGCTCCATGATGATTTCGGTCATCGGCGTCAGGAATTCGTTGATCAGCTGCCCCAGCTCGTGGGAGGTCATCCCTTCCGACAGCGAGGTGAAGCCGCGGATGTCGCAGAACATGATCGTCATCATGCGGATCTCGCCACCGAGCACCAGCTTCTCGGGATTTTTCGCCAGCTCCTCGACGTAATGCGGCGACAGGTAGAGCGAGAACGCCTGGCGGATCTCGCGCTGGCGGCGTTCGGTGAGCCGGTAATTGAGCAGCGTGCCGGAGAGATACACGCTCGCCAGCACGGCAATCGGGTAGACCGGGTCGATCAGCACCTGGCCATCGCGAAACGCGAACCAGGAGACCGCGGCGGCGATGATCATTGCAACCCCGGCGACCCCGGCGCTCGGCAAGGCCCCGACCAGCGGGATCGCGACGATGACGACAATCCCGAACACCACCGCGAACAGGATTTCGGCGCCGGGTCCCCAATCCGGACGGAACAGGAAATCCTGCTGGAGGATCTGCTCGATCAGCTGAGCGTGGATCTCGACCCCGGGCATGTCCGGGGTGATCGGCGTCGCCTTGAGGTCGTTCAGCCCGGCCGCCGACGATCCGACCAGCACGATGTGATCGGCAACCCGTTTCTTATCGAAATTTCCGGAGAGAATGTCGGCGGCGGAGATGTAGCGGCGGGCATCGCGCGCCGCGTAGTGGAGCGTTACCTGGCCGGCAGCATCGGTCGATATGTCAAGCGGCTTGCCCAACCCCGGGACCTGCAGCTCGATGGCGTTCAATCCGGTGTTCTCCCCAAAGCTCTTCTCCGCCTGGGCGCCGGCATAGCGGAGCAGATAGGTGGGACGCGCACCCAACCCGACCCGCAGCGTCTCGGCAGCAAGAGACGGCACGGGCCTGTTTCCAAGACGCAGCACCAAGGGGACGTGCCGCACGACGTTGTCCCAATCGGAAGGCTCGTTGACAAAGCCGTTGCCGGCGGCTGCCTTCTGCAACCCCGGCAGCGCGCTGACGGCTTCCGGCATCCGGTCCACGAACCGTAACGGATCGGCACCCATGGCGCCGACATAAGCGAAACCGGCCTTGGTCGCCGTCTTGGCCTGCCCGCCGCTGCCGATCAGGCTGAACCCCACCACGACTGGATACTTGCTCATCGCCTCGGCCAGCTGCGTGTCGGGATCCGGCATCTTGGCGAGCAGTTGCGTCGCCTCCTCCGCGTTGGCGCCCCTGCTGACCAGCAGGTCCTTGAGCATTTGCGGCGAGGTGCGGTCGGGCTCGGCAAACATCACGTCGAAGGCGATCACCGCGGCGCCCGCTTCGCCCAGCTTGTCGACCAGCTGGGCGATGATTGTGCGCGGCCACGGCCATTGCCCGATTTGTCTCAGGCTTCGCTCGTCGATGTCGACGATCAGAACCGGCGGATCGTCGGGCGTTTTGCGCGGCGCCAGCCGCTGATAGAGGTCGAACGCGGGCAGCGACAGGCGGTCGAGAACGCCGGGGATGGCGAGGCGCGCCAGCGCCGCGGTCATCAGCAGCCCCAACGGCAGCCAGTAGATCGCGCCGCGGCGCAAGATGGAGAGGAGACGCTTCAACGGGGTTCGCGCATTATCGGACCAAGGCCACGGCCATGATCGCCAAAAGCCGGCGAAGTTTCCAGCCTTTCGCTGGATCTGCGGGCCTGAGGCCGAGACGCATGCCCGGCGGAAACCGCTTGCCCCGTTGCGGCGGAGAGGCGACCTTTCGTCATCGGGAGGGGACAGGGCGGTGACGAGCACGATCGAGGCACAGAAGGCCGCACTCGTCGGCGAGGCGCAGCTTCTGGCCGAAGAGCGGACCGAGGCGGCAGAGCGCGCGCTGCTGCACCGCTTTATCGCCGAATTCTACGAGCATGCGCCGCCGAGCGACCTCGCCCGACGCAGCCCCGCCGATCTGTGCGGCGCCGCGCTTGCCCTGTGGCGCTTCGCCGCCCGCCGCCAGGGCCGCGCCGCCAAGGTGCAGGTCTACAATCCCGACAGCGCGACCGACGGCTGGTCCTCGCCGCACACGGTCGTCGAGATCGTCAATGACGACATGCCGTTTCTCGTCGGTTCGGTGACGGCGGCGGTCAATGACGGCGGTCGCGAGGTGCGGCTGGCGATCCACCCGATCCTCGCCGTGGCGCGCGACGAGGAGGGACGCCTGGTCGAACTCGATCCGCCGGAGGGCGGGCCGCGCGAGTCGTGGATGCAGATCGCGGTCACGCGGGAGCCGGACGTTGCCGCCCGCATCGCCCTCGCCGTTCGCCTGGAATCCGTCCTTGCCGACGTGCGCAGCGCGGTGACGGACTGGGAGCCGATGCGCCGCTCTTTGCAGGGGGTCGCCGACGAAGTGATGGGGCAGCCGCCGCCGCTGCCACCCGCCGAAATCGCCGAAGGCGTTGATTTTCTGCGCTGGCTCGACGACGACAACTTCACCTATCTAGGCTTTCGCGACTATGTCTTCCCCGGCGGCGCCGCCGCGGAAGAACCGGCGAGGCCGCCGCTGGGGATCCTCGCCGAGGCGAGCTATCCGGTGTTCGGCGGGTTGCGCGACCTCGCCCTGTTGCCGCCCGACGTGCAGCAATTCGTACGCCGCCGCGAGTTGCTGATCATCGCCAAGACCGAGCGCCGCGCCACGGTGCATCGCGCCGTTCACATGGACGCGATTGGCATCCGCCGGTTTGATGCGGCGGGCGAGGTCATCGCCGTGCGGCTGTTCGCCGGCCTGTTCACCTCGGTCGCCTACAGCCGCCGTCCGCAGTCGATCCCGCTGCTGCGCCGCAAGGTGCGCCGCACGCTGGAGCGCGCCGGCCTCGCCGCCGAGAGCCACGACGGCAAGGCCCTCCTCCACATCCTCGAGACCTTTCCGCGCGACGAGCTGTTCCAGATCGCCGAGGATGAGCTGTTCGACACCGCGATCGGCATCCTCAATTTGCAGGAGCGCCAGCGCATCGCGTTGTTCGTGCGGCGCGACCCGCTCGATCGCTTTGTCTCCTGCCTCGTCTACGTGCCGCGCGAGCGCTACGACACGCATCTGCGCCAGACCTTTGCCGCGATCCTCGAAGAGGCGTACGCCGGCACGGTCACCGATTTTTATGCGCATCTCGACGAGTCGGTGCTGGCGCACGTCCAGTTCATCATCCGCGTCACCCGCGGCGCGGTGCCGGCGGTCGATGTGGCCGCGCTCGAGCAGCGTCTCGCCGAGGCCGGGCGCACTTGGTCGGACCGGGTCGAGGAAGCCGCCGCCGCGGCCTTCGGCGAGGCCCCCGGGCGCACCCGGCTGCGCCGCCTCAAGCCGTTCCCGATCGCCTATCAGGTGCGCACCGCGCCGCCCCAGGCGATCGCCGATCTCGACCGGATCGCGGCGGTGCTCGACGGCTCGCCGCTCGAAGCTTCGCTGCATCGGCTCCCGAATGGCGATGGGGATGGCGGCGGCGCGGGCCTCAGGCTCTACCGCCAGGGCGAGCCGGTGGTGCTGTCGGACATGCTGCCGATCCTCGAGAATCTCGGGCTGCGGATCATCGCCGAGGAGCCGTTCCGCATCGACAGCGTGGACGGGCGCGCGGTGTGGATCCACGAATTCACGATCAGCGCCGCTGGCAGCGCCGGTTCGGTGCCGGCGGGGCTGTCCAATGCCGCGCGGCGCCGCTTCGAGGAGGCGCTGCTCCTGTTGTGGTCCGGCGAGGTCGAGAATGACGGCTTCAACCGGCTGGTTCTCGCCGCCGGCCTGTCGGCCCGGCAGGCCACGATCCTGCGCCTCTACTGCAAGGTGCTGCGCCAGGCCGGCTCGACCTTCAGCCAAAGCTACATGGAAGACACGCTGGCGCGCCATGCGCCGATCGCGCGCCGCCTCGTGCGGCTGTTCGAGCATCGCTTCGACCCGGCGCGAGCCCCCAACTCCCAGCCGGCCAACTCCCAGCCAGGCGGCTCGCTCGATGTCGTTGCCGAGGTCCAGGCGATCGACCACTTGCTCGATCGGGTCGAGAGCCTCGACGAAGACCGCATCCTGCGCGCCTACCTGACGCTCGTCCTCAAAAGCGTGCGCACCAATTACTACCAGACCGACCCGTCCGGCGCGCCGAAGCCCGCGCTCGCGGTCAAATTCGCCTCGCACGCGATTGACCTGTTGCCGCTGCCGCGGCCGCTCTATGAAATCTACGTCTATAGCCCGCGGGTCGAAGGCGTGCACATGCGCGCCGGCAAGGTGGCGCGCGGCGGCATCCGCTGGTCCGACCGCAAGGAGGATTTCCGCACCGAGATCCTCGGCCTGATGAAGGCGCAGACGGTCAAGAACGCGGTCATCGTCCCGGTCGGCTCGAAGGGCGGGTTCGTCGTCAAGCGCCCGCCCGCCTCCCGCGAACAGTTCGCGCAGGAAGGCGTCGAATGCTACAAGATCCTGATCCGCAGCCTCCTCGACGTGACCGACAACATCGTCGCGGCCGATCCGACCCAGGGGCCCGGCGACGGCGCCGGCGCGCACGCCATCGTGCCGCCGCGTCGGGTGGTGCGCCATGACGGCGACGACCCCTATCTCGTCGTCGCCGCCGACAAGGGCACCGCCACCTTCTCGGATATCGCCAACGGCATCGCGCTCGAATACGGCTTCTGGCTCGGCGACGCGTTCGCCTCGGGCGGTTCGGCCGGCTATGACCACAAGGCGATCGGGATCACCTCGCGCGGCGCCTGGGAACTGATCAAACGCCACTTCCGCGAGCTGGACCGCGACATCCGGTCGAGCGAATTCACCGCGGTCGGGGTCGGCGACATGTCGGGCGACGTGTTCGGCAACGCGATGCTGCAATCGCGCCATACCCGCCTGTTGGCGGCGTTCAACCATCTGCACATCTTTGTCGATCCAACGCCCGACCCGGCGGCGAGCTTTGCCGAACGCGAGCGGCTGTTCCGGCTGCCGCGTTCCAGCTGGGCCGATTACGATCCAAAGCTGATCTCGCCGGGCGGCGGCGTCTTCGACCGCGCCCTGAAGGCGGTCCCGATCAGCGCCGAGATGAAGCGCGTTTTCGGGATGAACGAGGATCACCTGACCCCGGCCGAGCTGATCCGCCACCTGCTGATGGCGGAGGTCGATCTGTTGTTCTTCGGCGGCATCGGCACCTTCGTCAAGGCGAGGGGCGAGAGCCACGCCGAGGTCGGCGACCGCGCCAATGACGCCTTGCGCATCGACGGCGAGCAGGTCCGCGCCAAGGTGGTCGGCGAGGGCGCCAATCTCGGCGTGACGCAACGCGGCCGGGTGGCCTATGCCCTGAAGGGCGGCCGCATCGACACCGACGCGATCGACAACTCGGCCGGCGTCTCGATGTCGGACCACGAGGTCAACATCAAGATATTGCTGAGCGGCGCGATCGCGGCGGGGGCGCTCGGCCAAGAGGAACGCGAGCCGCTCCTGGCGCAGATGACCGACGATGTCGCATCGCTGGTGTTGCGCGACAATTATCTGCAAGGCGAGGCGTTGTCGGTCACCGAGGCGCGCGGGGCAGCGGAGTTTCCCGCCGCGCTCGATCGCCAGGTCAGGCTGATCCGCGACCTCGAACGCCCAGGGGAGCGCGGCGTGCATCTCGACCGTGCCCTCGAATTCCTGCCCGACGACGAGACCCTGGCGGCCCGCGCCGCTTCGCGTCGCGGGCTGACGCGCCCCGAGCTGGCGGTGCTCCTCGCCTACGCCAAGATGTCGCTCGATCATGAGCTCGTCGCTTCCGATCTGCCCGACCTGCCCGAGCTCGCCGCCGATCTGCGCGACTATTTCCCGCCCGCCTTGCGCCAGCGCTTCGCGGCGCAGATCGCCGCCCATCCGTTGAAGCGCGAGATCACCGCGACGGTCGTCACCAACGACCTTGTCAACCGCGCCGGCCTGACCTTTGTCCACGACATGCGCGCGCGCACCGGGCGCGAGGCGCCCGACATTGCGCGCAGCTACCGCATCGTCCGCGAGGTCTTCGATCTGCCGGCGCTGTGGGCCGAGATCGAGGCAATCGACAATACCGTCCCGGTGCCGCTGCAGACCGGGATGCTGCTGGAGATTTCCGGCCTCGTCGAGCATGCCGCCGCGTGGCTCTTGCGCGGCAACCGGCTCGATCTCGGGCATGAGATCGCCCGCTTTGGGCCGGCCATCCGGCACCTCGCGACCATCGTCCCCGAGCTGTTGCCGCCGGGCGAACGGGCCCGGCTCGACGAGCGCATCGCACGATTTGCCGCCGCCGGCGTGCCAGCGCCGCTGGCGCGCCGCGCCGGCAGCGTCATTTTCCTGACCACCGCCTTCGAGGTCGGCGAATTGGCCGAGCGCTCGGCGCAGCCGATCGAGCGCGCCGCCCGGACGTTCTACCTGCTCGGGGCCCGCTTTGCCCTCGACGAACTGCGCGATGCCGCACGCCGCCTGCCGGCCGAGACGGTCTGGCAAAAGACCGCGGCCGAGAGCCTGATCGACGATTTCTATGCGTTGCAGGCGGAACTGGCCGCGCGGGTGCTGATGGCTGCGGATGGCGCGGCCGACCCGCTCGCCGCCTGGGCCGAAACCCACACCGGCCGGGTCGCCCCGGCCGAGGCGCTCGCCCGCGAAATCCGCAGCGCCGGCACCCCCGATCTCGCCATGCTCGTCGTCGCCCGGCAGCAGCTGCGCCAAGCGCTCGGGTGACAGCGGCCAAGGCGCGCAATCGAACTCTCTCAACTGCACCGCCAAGGAGACCCGCCATGACATTGCCGTTGCGCCGCATCGTCACCGGCCACGATGCACAGGGCCGCGCGCTCGTCACGATCGACGAGATTTCGCAAAACCTCGTCTCGGCACGGCCGGGCACCACAGCCTGCGTCGTGTGGACGAGCGAAGGCTTCCCGGTCGACAACACCGGGACCGCGGACGAAGGTCTGCGCCAAAGCGGAACGACGCTCGCCAACGGCACCGTCTTCCGCATCGTCGAGTTCGGGCCCGGCAATCACCCGCGCAACCATCGCACCGACTCGCTCGACTATGCGGTGGTGATGTCGGGCGAGATCGATATGGAACTCGACGGCACCAGCGTGCATGTGAAGGCCGGCGACGTGATCGTCCAGCGCGGCACGATCCACAACTGGATCAATCGCGGGACCGAACCCTGCGCCATCGCGTTCGTGCTGATCGCCGCCGCTCCGGTGGTCGCCGGCGGCAAGGTGCTGAACGCGGTCGGATGACTATGCCTTGCCGGGATGCGTGCCCGCCCGCTGCGGCAGCACGAGGACGCTCGCGACGATGAAGACCGCAATCACCGCGGTGGCAAGCGGACGGCTCAAGGCGAACCCGCCATCGCGTATCGGCTTGTCGAGCAAATCGCCGACGGTAGCCCCGAGCGGCCGGGTCAGGATGAAGGCGGCCCAGAACAGCAGGACCCGCGACACATCGGTCCGGTAATAGGCGGCGGCGAGCACCGCCAGTGCGGCGGCAAATACGAGCGCGCCGCCGCCATAGCCAAGGCCCGTCGTATCGGCCATCCAGTCGCCGAGTGCGGTTCCCAACGTCTGCGAAAAGGTGATCGCCGCCCAGTAGAATGCTTCGACCTTGGGCGTAGCGACGGTTTCTACCGCGATGGAACCGAGCGACCAATACCACAGGCCCAGCACCGCCAGGAGGCAGAGGAACAGGATCGCCGACCCGCCGCTGTAACCGATGCCCAACGAGCGGTCGGCAAAATCGGCCATCGTCGTCCCGGCCGTCGTCGAGGCCACGATCGTCGCCCAGTAAAGGAAGGGACGAAATCTCTTTGCCTTGATCTGCACAGCCACCAGCACCGCCAACAGCGAAAGAAATATCGCCGTCCCGGTCAAATAGCCCCAATTCAGCGTCATCGTCACCGAGTCGCCGCCGGTCTCGCCGAGGGTGGTTGCGGCAACCTTGATGATCCAGAAGACGAGGGTGACCTCGGGGACTTTAGCGGTGTAATCGGCAGAATTATTCATCACACCACCCCTCATCATCCCAGGACCTCCGCACGCCAACGCGAGGGCGTTGCTGCTGTTCCAGGTCGCCGCCTCCTACGGCGAAAGTGCGGCGGCATTTGGGCATTGGGGGGACCCGGGGCGGCCGGTGCCGGTTCACCCGCCGAACCGCCGGCGGCGCTGCTGGTAGGTGCGGATCGCGCGCAGGAAATCGATCTTGCGGAACGCCGGCCAGTTCACGTCGGTGAAGTAGAACTCGCTGTGCGCGCTCTGCCACAACAGAAAGCCGGAAAGGCGGATCTCGCCGCTGGTCCGGATGATCAGGTCGGGGTCGGCCAGCCCGGCGGTGTAGAGGTGGCGGGCGATCGCCTCCGGCGTCACCTGCTCGACCGCCTCGGCGAGCGAGGAGCCGTCGACCGCCATGCCGCTTAGCAGGCCCCGGACCGCATCGACGATCTCCTGGCGGCCGCCGTAGGCGACGGCAATGTTGAGATCGACGGCGTCATAGGCGGACGTTGCCTTTTCGGCCCTGGCGATGGCCGCGACCAGCGGCGCGGGCAACAGGTGCAGACGGCCGATCGCCCGCACCCGCACGCGCCGGCGATGGATGACCGGATCGCGCGCCAGCGCGACGAGCTTCGCTTCGACGGCAGCCAGGATGCCGGAGACTTCCTCCGCCGGCCGGCCGAAATTGTCGGTCGAGAAAACCCACAGGGTGATCGCCGGGATCGCGAACTCGACGCACCAGTCGAGGACATCGTCGAGCTTGTTGGCGCCGATGTCGTAGAGTTCGCGCGGTTCGGTGACGCCGATCCGCCGCCCGTGCCGGCGATTGCCGTCGAGGATGATGCCGATATGCCGCGGCAGCGGGCCCCGCCCGATGTCGCGCGCGAGCCGCCGGCCGTAGAGGTAGTAGAGAAGGCGCCACATGAGACGACGTTGATACCTCGCTTCCTGTGGCAATTCTGCGGCCAGCCGAAGCGGCGTCCGATGACATCATTCAGCGGCGCATTGCCAGCGCTGCCCTGGCAAAACTAGGATGGCAGAGCGATATGACACCCGGCCCCGCTCCGAGGATCTCGCCCATGCTGTCCCGACCCAACACCGCGCTCTCTCAGCTCCACCTGCAGATCATGTGGTCGCGGCTGATCGCCGTCGTCGAGGAGCAGGCGCAAACCCTGATGCGCACTGCCTTCTCGACGCCGGTGCGCGAGGCGGGCGACCTGTCGGCCGGCGTCTTCGACCGCAACGGCGCGATGCTGGCCCAGGCGGTGACCGGAACCCCCGGCCACGTCAATTCGATGGCCGCCGCGGTCAAGCATTTCCTCGCCGCCTTCCCGCTCGACACGATGCAGGAGGGCGACCACTACATCACCAACGACCCATGGCTGACCTGCGGCCATCTGCATGATCTGACCGTCGTCAGCCCGACCTTTCTGCGCGGCGAGCCGGTCGGCCTTTTCGCCAGCACGGTCCATGTCGTCGATATCGGCGGGCTGGGCATGGGCCCGGACGGCCGCCAGGTGTTCGAGGAGGGCCTCGCGATCCCGTTGATGGCGCTGGCCCGCCAGGGACGGATGAACGAGGACCTGATGCGCATCATCCGCGCCAATGTGCGCGAGCCGCTGCAGGTCGAGGGCGATGTCTACGCCCTCGCCGCGTGCAACGACGAAGGCAGCCGCCGCCTCGTCGACATGATGGATGAGTTCGGCATCGCCAATCTCGACCGCTTGGGCGAGCACATCATCGAGACCTCGCGTGCGGCGACGATCGAGGCGATCGCCAGGCTGAAGCCCGGCAAATACCGGAACAGCGTGACGATGGACGGCTACGACCGGCCCCTGACCCTCGCCGCCGAGATGACGATCGCTCCCGACAACATCCATCTCGATTATACCGGGACCTCGCCGGCGAGCGCCTTCGGCATCAATGTCGTGATGAACTACACGCTCGCCTACACCGCGTTCGGCGTCAAATGCCTGGTCGCGCCCGAGGTGCCCAACAATGCCGGGTCGCTGGCGCCGATCACGGCGAGCGCCCCCGACGGGTGCCTCCTCAACGTCAGGCGCCCGCACGCCGTCGCGGCGCGGCACACGGTCGGGCATATGCTGCCCGATGTCGTCTTCGGCTGCCTGCACCAGGTCATGGCGGGCGGCGTCCCGGCCGAGGGCGCCTCCTCCTTGTGGAACCCGCAGATCTACGGCGGCGCCGACGTGCAGGACGAACTGGGCGCCGGTTCAGACGGGGAGACGCCGCCGTTCAGCACGGTCATCTTCCATTGCGGCGGCACCGGCGCGCGGCCGGGCAAGGACGGGCTCGACGTCACCGCCTTCCCCTCGGGGGTGCGTACGATCCCGGTCGAGGCGACCGAGTCGGTGGCGCCGGTAATGTTCCGCCGGCGCGAGTTCCGCGAAGGCTCGGGCGGGGCCGGGCGCTTCCGCGGCGGCCTCGGCCAGATCATCGAATTGGGCGGCGCCGACGGCATGCCGGTCGCGATGCTGTGCAATTTCGAGCGCATCAACAATCCGGCCCGCGGCCGCGACGGCGGTGGCATGGGCATGCCCGGCCGGGTGACGCTGGTTTCCGGCCGGCCGATCCGCTCGAAAGGCCGGCAGACGGTAGCGGGCGGCGATTTCATCCGGCTCGAACTGCCGGGCGGCGGCGGCTTCGGTGATCCGGCCGAGCGCGCCCCCGATCAGGTCGCCGCCGATGTCGCCGACGGTCTGATCACTCGGGAAACCGCCGAGCGCCAGTACCGGGTCGCGCTTGCCGCCGACGGCGCCGTCGACCGCGCCGCGACGGCGCGGCTGCGCACGGGCTGATGGGTGCAAACAGGCAACCGGCAACCGGCGACCGGCTCCAAAGGAGGTCGCGGCGTGCAGCTTAGCTATGATCCACGGCGCAATATCGCGTATCTCCGCCTTCGTATGCCGGCCGGGGCCCGGTTGGGTATGAGACCAGGCGGGCCGCTGCTACCAGACGATTTGCACCCCATAGGCCGCGAAAACCCGATCGCCGGTGGCGATCGGGATTCCCTCGGCCAGCGCTTGGGCGATCATCATCCGATCGAACGGATCACCATGGACACGCGGCAGGGGGGCGAGACGACGAAGATGGACGAAGGCAATCGAGAGGACCGAAAATCCTTCGCCAACCACCATCGTTTCGAGGTCGGCTGGAAGGGTTAGCTTTCCCGACGCCTGTTTGATGGCGAGTTCCCACAGCGCGGCGATGCTGATCAGCACCTCGTTTGCCGGGTCGGCGATCGCATTCCGGGCGTTAATGCCAAGGGCGGGTGAGCCTTCGAACCACCACAGAAGGGCATGGGCGTTGACCAGGAGCCGCACCTAACAATCCCATTTCTCCCAAAGGTCCAACTCTTCTTCGCTCATCGGCTCGAAACAATCCGGGGCGATCCAGATCTTGCCCTTGTATCGGCCCGGCGCACGCGGCTTGCGCTCTTTCGGAACCGGCACGAGCTTGACCAGCGGCTCGCCGTTGCGGGCGATGACGATCTCCTCGCCGGCCAGCGCCCGCTCGACGAGCCGCGACAGCGTGGTCTTGGCTTGGTGCATGTTGACGATTTCGCTCATCGCGGCCCGCCTCTAGCTAACCGAACTAAGGTGGCTGCCTGCCAGTAGCCCGTCAAGCCGGACGCTGCCTCGCGCATTGAGGGTGCGGGCGCCGGACGCTATGCTCCGACACATGCCCAATCTGCCGCGCGCCATTCTGTTCGATCTCGACGACACGATCCTCGCTGCCTTTGGCCAGTCGGCGGGGCAATGGCAGCGCGTCGTCGCCGACTTTGCCGAGCACCTCGACCCGCATCCGCCCGAGGATGTCATCGCCGCGATCCAGGCCTATTCGAAATACCTGTGGGCCGACGCGGCGCGGCACAAGGATTGGCGGCACCGCATCGGCGAGGCGCGCCGCCACATCGTCGCCAGCGCCTTTGTCGAGCTTGCCGCAGCGCGCGGCCATAGGCCGCCGCCGCCGGAGATTTGCGACGCGATCGCCGACCGCTTCAACGACCTCCACGAAGCCGAATTGCGCATGTTCCCAGGCGCCCACGAGACGCTCGACCGCCTGAAGGAGCAGGGCGTCCGGCTGGCGCTCGTCACCAACGGGGCAGCCGTGCCGCAGCGCAAAAAGGTCGTGCGTTTTGCGCTCGAGCACCGCTTCGACCATATCCAGATCGAGGGCGAGCACGGCTTCGGCAAGCCCGAGACGCAGGCTTATCGGCACGCGCTCGCATCGCTCGGGGTCGGCGCGCACGAGACCTGGATGGTCGGCGACAATCTCGAATGGGAGGTGGTCGCGCCGCAGCTTCTCGGCATCTACGCGATCTGGTATGACGGCTACGGCGTCGGCCTGCCGCACGACTCGCCGATCCGCCCCGACCGCATCATTCGCAGGCTCCCCGAGCTGTTGGAATGAGGGCAAACCCTCGTCGCCTTCGTAGGATGGGCCCATCACCACCTCGGCCGAGTGCGCGCCGGTGGGTTTCGCTCAGCGCAACCCATCCTACCGCTCCCTCGGCGGCACCTCGATCGGCGCACAGTTCTTGCGGCCGGACATCAGGCAGTCTTCGAGATTGGCGTTCTTCCGCAGCGCGTTGACGAGGAAATAGCCGACGACGACGAGCACCAGCAGGAGGATCAGCCCGATCACCGCCGGTCGGCGCGAATCCGGCTCGGGGTCCTCGTCGCGCGGCTTCATGGATCTTCCAGGTTTGTCGGGCGCTTCTTGCCGCGCCTGCGGATGCGTGCACTCATCGATCAGAATAACAGAGCAGGAGGCGGAGGAAATGCGCGCGCTGATCGTGGGACTGGCATCCGCCAGCGTCGCGGCGCCGGCGCTCGCCGCCGGGTTCGCCGTGACCTCGCCGGATTTCGCCAACGGCGGCACGGTGCCGTTGCCGCAGGTCTGCGATCGCTACAAGGGAGGCGGCCACTCCCCTGCCCTGTCGTGGTCCGGCGAACCGGCTGGAACGAAAAGCTTCGCGGTGACGATGTACGACCCGGACGTGCCGACCGGGAGCGGGTTCTGGCATTGGAGCATGTTCAACATTCCGGCCGCGGTGCACAGCCTGCCGGCCGGGGCCGGCGATGCCGGGTCGACAGCGCTGCCACCAAGCGCCGGCCAGGGGCGTAACGACGCCGGTTTGACGCACTATTTCGGCGCCTGTCCGCCGGCCGGCGACCCGCCGCACCATTACCAAATCACCGTGTACGCGGTCAAAGTCGCCAAGTTGCCGCTCGACGCCGATTCCTCGGGCGCGAAGGTGGACTTCGTGCTGCACTACAACGCGCTTGCGACGGCGAGAATTGTGGGGTTGTACGGCCAGCCAAAGTGATACGGCTAACGCCGGCGCTCAGCAGATCGGTGCCCACAGCACCTCCTCGATGCGATCGGCCCCGGTCGCCAGCATGACCAGCCGGTCGAAGCCGAGGGCAATGCCGGCGCATTCCGGCAGCCCGTGATCGAGCGCGGCGAGAAAATCCTCGTCGATCGGGTAGGTTTCGCCGTAGAGCGCCTGTTTTTTTGCCTGATCGGCCCTGAAGCGGCGCCGCTGCTCGGCGGGATCGGTCAGCTCGCCGAACGCGTTGGCGAGTTCTAGGCCGCAGACATATAGCTCGAAGCGCTCGGCGAGGCGCGGGTCGTCGGGCTTGGGGCGCGCCAGCGCGGCCAGCGCCAGCGGGTAGTCGTAGAGGATGGTCGGCGCATCAATCCCGAGGAACGGCTCGACGCACTCGAGAAAAATGCGAAAGAACAGTGTCTCCCAATCGTCCCCCGGATGCGCCGCGATGCCGGTCCCTGCCGCCGCCGCGGCGAGCAATGCCTGATCGGGTCTGGCCGGGTCGGGGGCGGTCGCCAACAGGTCGATGCCGGCATGGCGCGCGAACGCCTCGGCGACGGTGAGGCGCTGCCACGGCCGGCGCGCATCGGCGCGTTGGCCATGCCAGCGCAGCGCCGCGCTGCCGGCGGCAGCCTGAACGGCGCGCAGCAGCGCCTCGCACTCCCCCATCAAATCGCGATAGCAGGCCCCCGACCGGTACCATTCGAGCATCGTGAATTCGGGATGGTGCGTCGCGCTGCGTTCGCCGTCACGATAAACATGGGTCAGCTGCCAGATCTGCTTCATGCCCGCGGCCATCAGCTTTTTCATCGCGAATTCGGGCGAGGTATGGAGATAGCGGGGCCGCGCGCTGCCGTCGCGCGGATCGTGCAGCACGGTCGCGAACGCTTTGAGATGCGGTTCGAGCCCGGGGCTCAGCTGCAAGGCCGGGGTATCGACCTCGACATACCCCGAAACGGCGAAGAAATCGCGCACCGCGCCGAGGATATGGCCGCGCGCCATCAGGTTGGCGCGCCGCGTTGCCAGGCGGTCGGGCCGCCACCATGACGGCGTCATCAGCCCCTCCCCTGCCCCGACCGGTGGTGCATTCCGCTTTCCGCGCTGTTTCCAAGCTGGTAGGACACCCGGGAAATTCCCATATTTCGTCTTTCTTCGCGAGACACTCAGTCATGAAAATTAACGCGATCGATCTCAAGCCGGGCAATGTCCTGGAGCATCAAAACAAGCTGTGGCTCGTCCTGAAGCGCGAGCTGGTCCAGCCCGGCAAGGGCGGCTCCTTCGCCCAGGTCGAGCTGCGCGATTTGCGCGGCGGCACCAAGCTCAACGAGCGCTTTCGCACGCAGGAAACGGTTGAGCGCGTGCGCCTCGATGAAAAGGAGATGCAGTTCCTTTACGTCGAGGGCGATCAGATTACCTTGATGGACAACGACAGCTTCGAGCAGGTGAGCGTGCCGCGCGAGCTGATCGGCGACCCCGCGGATTTCCTCAAAGACGGCATGGTGTGCAAGGTCATGCTCTATGAAGGCGTGCCGCTCTCGGTCGAGATCCCGCCCAGCGTCGTCATGCAGGTCGTCGAGGCCGATCCGGTGGTGCGCGGCCAAACTGCCTCCTCCTCCTACAAGCCCGGCCGGCTCGAAAACGGCCGGCGCGTGATGATCCCGCCGTTCATCGAGGCCGGCACCCGCATCGTCGTCAATACCGCCGATGCCAGCTACGTCGAGCGGGCAAAAGACTGACCCGACGCTGGCGTTCTCGATAATAATCGTCACCCCCGCGCAAGCGGGGGTCTAGGGCAAATGACGGAACCTTGGACCTCTGGATTCCCGCTTTCGCGGGAATGACCGAGAACAACAGGAGTGATATCGCCATGGCGGGGCGCTCGCCGGTTGTCAACGTCATGGCCAGCGCCGCGCTCAAGGCGGCGCGCCGCCTCAAGCGCGATTTCGGCGAGGTCGAGCAGCTTCAGGTCTCGGTCAAGGGCCCGGGCGAGTTCGTCTCGACCGCCGATCTCGAGGCCGAGCGCATGTTGAAAAGCGAGCTTCTGCGCGCGCGCCCCGGCTACGGTCTGCTGTTCGAGGAAGGCGGCGCGACCGAGGGCACCGACCCGCATCACCGCTGGATCGTCGACCCGCTCGACGGCACCACCAATTTCCTGCACGGGATCCCGCATTTCGCGATCTCGATCGCGCTCGAACGCGACGCCGAGATCATCGCCGGGGTCGTCTATGAGCCGACCCGGGACGAGATGTTCTGGGCCGAAAAGGGCATCGGCGCCTATCTCAACGACCGCCGCCTCAGGGTGTCGGCGCGCCGCCAGCTCGGCGAGGCGGTGATCGGCACCGGCATCCCGTTCCGCGGCCGCGGCGACCACCCGGCCTATGTCGCGACGCTCTCCCGGATCATGGCCGCGACGAGCGGGGTTCGCCGGTTCGGCGCCGCGGCGCTCGACCTCGCCTATGTCGCGGCCGGGCGGTACGACGGCTACTGGGAGTTCGGGCTGTTCCCCTGGGACATTGCCGCCGGGCTCCTGCTGGTCCGCGAGGCCGGCGGTTTCATCAGCGACCTGGCCGGCGGACAGACGATGATGACGAGCGGGGACGTACTCGCGGCCAACGGCCACCTTCACCTGCCGCTTGCGGCACTGATCCGGGAGGCATTGCGAACCGCCCGGCCCGCGACATAAAGGCCGGCGGGAACGGGGCGCCGCCGCAGATTTCGTTGTCGCCGGTCGGAGCCATCGGCTAATTTGCGCGGCTCTCGGCAGCATCGGCGCGCTTTTTCCGGCAGCGCAGAGAGGAGTGGGGCCCGCGATGGAAAGTGCGCTCGTCCGGCAGCCGCGCGTCAGCTCGGCCCCGCCGAGGGCGGGTCGCGCCCTACGCATCGCGCTTGGCGTTGCCGGCACGGCGCTGGCGGCGAGCGCGGTGTTGCTGCAACCGTTTGCCGCTACTCACCTGTTTCCGGGGCGCCGGGTTGCGTCACCGGCCGCCCCGGCTCCGGTGCCGCCCGCCGATTTCAGAGCCGCCCTTGGCGATCTGCCGACCGTGGGCAAATCGGCAAGCGCGCCGCCCCGCCTCCCGCCGGCGCCTGCTGCGGCAGACCGCGCCGAGCCGCACCCCGCCGCGCCGAACAACGTGCCGGCAGGCGGATCCCCGGCGCAGCCGGCCGTTGCCGTCGTGTCGTCGCCCCCGGCCGCCGAGCCGCCGGGTCAAGCTGCAGCCCCTCCCGCCGCCGCAACAGGCGAGTCAAGCCCGGCACCCGCTCCGGCCCTTACGATACCGGTGGCCTCGGCGAGCGGGCCGGCGGCGACCCGGTTCGGCGCGCCGCCGCCGCCGCGCGAGCCGCTGCCGCTGGAAACCGATTTGATTGGCCCGGACTCGCCCGGCGCAGATGCGAGCGCGCGGCCGCACCCGATCCCGCCCCGCGGCATTGCGCCGGACAACAAGCCGGTGGCGGCCGGCCGGCATGGCTGAGCGCGAAGCCGCGGCGGCGCCGGAGCGGGGCCCACCGCCGGAGCGGGGCAGCATGCGGGGCCCGCATCGTTTTTTGGCGCGCATGGCGGTGTTTCTGGTGCTGGTGCTGGCACTCGCCGTCGCTCTCGGCCGCCCGCTCCTCGCCGCGTTCATGGGCAACCCGGCGGTCAACGGCGTGATCCTCGGAATTCTCTGTGCCGGCATCGCCTATATTTTCCGCCAGGTCGTGCTGCTCGGACCGGCCAGCGGCTGGATCGATATCTTCCGCGAACGCCTGGCGAACCGCAACCTGACGGCGCCGCCCGGGCCGGCTCCGCGGTTGCTGGCGCCGATGGCGCGCATGCTCGGCAGCAGGCAAAGCGGCCGGGTCAGCCTGTCGGCGACGTCGCTGCAAACCTTGCTCGACGGCATCGCCTCGCGGCTCGATGAGGCGCGCGAGACTTCGCGCTATCTGATCGGCGTCCTGGTGTTTCTCGGCCTGCTCGGGACGTTTTACGGGCTCTTGGAAACGGTGCGCTCGGTCGGCGGCGTGATCGGCGCCCTCAATGTCGGGGCCAGCGATCTGGCCCGCGCCTTCGCCGATCTGAAAAACGGGCTGGAATCGCCGCTGCATGGCATGGCGACGGCGTTCAGCTCGTCGCTGTTCGGTCTCGCCGGCAGCCTGGTGCTCGGCTTTCTCGACCTGCAGGCCGGCCAGGCGCAAAACCGCTTCTACAACGATCTCGAGGAATGGCTGTCGACCTATACGAGGCTGTCCTCGGGGCCGTTCGGCGATGGCAGCGACGGCTCGATGCCGGCCTATCTGCACGCGCTCCTGGAGCAGACCGCGGACAGTCTGGAAAATCTGCAGCGCATTCTCACCCGCAGCGAAGAAAGCCGGATCGGCGCCAACACCACGCTCGCCGGCCTCACCGACCGCCTCGCCATCGTCGGCGAGCACATGAAGGCCGGGCAATTGCTGATGGTCCGGCTGGCCGAGAACCAGCTGGAGCTGAAGCCGTCGCTCGTCCGGCTGGCGACGATCGCCGAGAACTCGCTCGGCCAGGACGATGTGTTGCGCACCCATCTGCGCAACATCGAGGCCTATATGGCGCGGCTGACCGAAGATGTCGCCGAGGGCCGGGTGCGGAGCGTGCAGGAAATTCGCGGCGAGATCCGGCTGCTCGCCCGCACCATCGCCGCCCTCGCCGAGGAAGGCAACCGGTGACCGCTCGATGATGAGTGCCGTCACTGGAACAAATACCACGTCATGCCGCTAGCCAGCCGCCGCTCGCGGCGCTCCAGCATCGACATCTGGCCAGGCTTCGTCGACGCCCTGGCGCAGCTCCTGATGGTGATCATCTTTATTCTCCTCGTGTTCACCGCCGGCCAGTTCATGCTGGCGAACGCGCTGTCGGGCCGCGACAAGGCGCTCAAGGAGCTGCAGCAACAGGTCAGCCAGCTCGAGCGATTTGTTGTCCCTCGAGCGCAACGCCAACCAGGATCTGCGCGCCAGCGCGGCCAGCCTCTCGACCCAGCTCAAGGCGACGCTCGCCGAACGCGACGCGTTGACGACGCAGGTCGCCGCGCTCGCCGCCAAGGCCAAGGACGCAGCGGCGCGGGCCGATCAGGCGAGCGGCCAATTGAGCGCGGCGACCACTCAGGTCGGCGCATTGCGCGCGCGCGCCAATGAGGCCGAGACGGCGCTGGCCGCCGAGCAGCAGACGAGCCGCGCCGCCCGCGCCCAGGTCGAAGAGCTGACCGCCTCGGTCGCCGCGTTGCGCGCGCAGCTCGCCCAGATCGCCGCGGCGCTGGATATCTCCGAGGCCAAGGCCAAGGACCAGGAGGCTCAGATCGCCGATCTCGGGCGCCGGCTCAACCTGGCGCTCGCCACCAAGGTGCAGGAACTGGCGCGCTACCGGTCGGAGTTTTTCGGCCGGCTGCGCCAGATCATCGGCGACCGCCCGGATATCCGCGTGGTTGGCGACCGTTTCGTGTTTCAGTCCGAAGTGCTGTTCGCGCCCGGCAAGGCCGATCTCGCCAACGGCGCGAAGCAGCAGCTCGATCCGGTGATCGCCGCGTTGAAGGAGATGTCCCAGAAGATCCCGAAAGACATCAACTGGGTGCTGCGGGTTGACGGACACACCGACCGTCAGCCGATCAGCAACGCGCAGTTCGCCTCGAATTGGGAACTGTCTGCGGCGCGCGCCATATCGGTCGTGCGCTACATGATCGCGCAAGGTATACCGCCGAACCGGCTTGCCGCCGCCGGCTTTGCCGACAACCAGCCGCTCGATCCCGGCAGCGGCGCGGCCGCCTATCGCCGCAACCGCCGGATCGAGCTGAGGCTCACCACGCCCTGATGCGCCCCTTGCCGCAGGGAACCTGGCAAAAATCGGTGAGGCATTTTCGCATGGCTGCGATAGAGTGGATGCAACGCTTGCCGAACCAGGGTAAGATGCAAACGTGCCCGCAGGCGGCCCGGCGAGTGGCCGGCGCGACGCCTTCCCGATGAACGACAACACTGCCGGTCTAGCGGCCGGCACGACCAAGGGGTAAAAAACGATGGCGCAAGTCGCCCTGCGTAAGATCGTCAAGACCTTCGACAAGACCCCTGCGGTGCAGGGGATCGACCTCGATATCGCCGACCGCGAGTTCATCGTGCTGGTCGGCCCCTCCGGCTGCGGCAAGAGCACGACCTTGCGGATGATCGCCGGGCTCGAAGAGGCAACCTCGGGCGAGATCTATATCGGCGACCAGCTCGTCAACGACGTACCGCCCAAGGACCGCGACATCGCGATGGTGTTTCAGAACTATGCGCTCTACCCGCACATGACGGTGTTCGAGAACATGTCGTTCGGACTGCGGCTGCGGAAATTTCCGAAGGCCGAGATCAAAGAGCGCGTCGAATACGCCGCGCGCATCCTCGACATCACCGATCTGCTCGCCCGCCAGCCAAAGCAGCTTTCGGGCGGCCAGCGCCAGCGCGTGGCGATGGGCCGTGCGATCGTGCGCAACCCCAAGGTGTTTCTGTTCGATGAGCCGCTGTCGAACCTCGACGCCAAATTGCGCGTCCAGATGCGTACCGAGATCAAGAAGGTCCATCAGAAGGTGACCACGACGACGGTCTATGTCACGCACGACCAGATCGAAGCGATGACGCTGGCCGACCGCGTCGTCGTGATGAATGCCGGGCGGATCGAGCAGATCGGCACCCCATACGAGGTCTACCATCATCCGCTGACCCGCTTTGTCGCCGGGTTCATCGGCTCGCCGGCGATGAATTTCATGCCCTGTCGGCTCGTCGAGAACGGTGCCGGGCTGTCCGTGCGCCTGTCGGACCAGCTGAGCCTTCCAATTCCGCAAGAGCGCGTGGCGCGCTACCGCACGCGCACCGGCCAGGATTTGATCTTGGGCCTGCGTCCCGAGGACATCATCGAAAAGCGGAGCGATCTGCCGCCGGGCCAGGTCGGGTTCGACGTAACGCTTGATGTCGTCGAGCCGATGGGCATGGAAACGATGGTCTATTTCATCGTCGAAGGCGTCGAGGTCTGCGGCCGGGTCAATCCGAATGCGGCAGGCAAGGCCGGCGAGATCATGCCGCTCGTCGCCGACCTCAATCATATGCATCTGATCGACCCGCGCACCGACGCCATTCTCTGATACCGGGTTCGATCGGCCGCGGACCTCGCGTTGCCGCGCGGCAGGCGGCCGCGGCGGTTCGTGCCTCCTCCTAACGCAGCATCAGGCGGAGAGCGGGATGGACGTGCGGGACAAGGTGGTCGCGATCACCGGGGCGGCACGCGGCCTCGGCCAGGAATTCGCCCGCAGCCTCGCTGCGGCCGGCGCCCGGGTGATCGCCGCCGACATCAACGATTGCGCGGCGACCCTCGAACTCGTCGCTGCCGAAGACGGCGCCGGCATCGCCGCCCGGCTCGACGTCACCGATGTCGCCTCCGCCCGCGCCATGGTCGAGGCGGGCCTCAAGGCATTCGGGCATATCGACGCGCTGATCAACAATGCCGCGCTCTATGGCGCGCTGCACGGCGGCCGCTTCGACGCGATCGACGAGGCGGAGTGGGACGCCGCGATGGCGGTCAATGTCAAAGGCATCTGGAATTGCTGCAAGGCGGCGGTGCCGGCGATGAAAGAGGCGGGCGGCGGCAGCATCGTCAACATCGCCTCGCTCGCCGCGACCTACGGCATGCCCTACGGGCTGCATTACACGACCTCGAAAGCCGCGGTCATCGGCCTGACCCGGGGCCTCGCGCGCGAACTCGGCCGCGACCGCATCCGCGTCAACGCGCTGGCGCCGAGCGCGGTCATCACCGAGGGCACCCGTGAATTTTTCGGAAACAAGCTCGACCGCGCCTTGGATACGATCAAGTCCGGCCAGACGATCCGGCGCAATCTGATGCCGGCAGACCTCGTCGGCACGGTGATGTGGCTGATTTCCGACGCCAGCGGGTTTGTTACCGGGCAGACCATCGCGGTCGACGGCGGCACCGTCATGTTGTGAGCCGGCCTAAAGGACGGGGAGGCAAGCCATGCAGCTGGCCGGAAAGGCGGCGCTGATCGGCGGCGCCGGCGGCGGGATTTGCCGGGCGATCGCGGTGGCCTTTGCCAAAGAGGGCGCGGCGGTCGCCTGCGTCGACATCGACCCCGCCGCGGCGGCCGAAACCGCGCGGCTGGTCGGCGAAGCCGGCGGCCAATCAATGTCGCAAGCCTGCGACGTCGCCGACGAAAGCCAGACGCTTGCCGCTGCCGCGGCGGCCCATCGCGAATTTGGCCGGCTCGACATCCTGGTCAGCGGCGCGGCGCCGCACGATCCGGGCGGCACCATCATCGAAACCAGCCTCGCCGATTGGCAGCGTGTGCTCGACATCAACCTGACCGGCGCCTTTTTGCTGAGCCGCGCCGTATTGCCCATAATGATCGCCGGCGATGGCGGATCGATCATCTTCATCGCTTCGCAGACTGGGCCGCGTCGGCAGCGCCGGGCGCGCCGCTTATTGCGCGACAAAGGGCGCCCTGATCCAGCTCGCCAAGGTCATGGCGATCGACCACGCCGCCCAGAACATCCGGGTCAACACGCTGTCGCCCGGCGCGGTCGAGACCGAGCGGACCTTGCGCCGCTACGGCTCGTTCGCCGCGGCGAACCAGGCGATCGGCGGAAAGCACCTGACCGGCCGGCTCGGCCGCCCCGACGAGATCGCCGGCGCCGCGGTGTTCCTCGCCGGCGACGCCGCCAGTTTCGTCACCGGCAGCGACCTCCTGGTCGACGGCGGCTACACGGCGATCTGAGCGCCCGAACCGGGTGCGCTGCCGCTGCGACGATGAGGTCAGGCTGAGCCGCTTGCTTGGCGCATCGCCGCCACAATCGCCATTGTGTCAACGCTGACGCGAGTGACGCGGCCCAGCAGATCGATCACCTTGTCCTTGTAGTCGGCGAACCGATAGGTGTTGAACTTCTCGCGGATCGTCGGGTCGCGCGGCGTCTTTTCCTTGTGCTGGTCGAGCACCCATTCGAGCGCCGAGCGGTTGCCGAGCCGGTAATCCCAGGCCGGCGCGGGGATGCCGGTAAGCTGAGTCTCGGTGTCGAGCACGATGGCGCCGACGCTCTTGTCGGCGCGCAATAATGCCCTCGGCGCCAGCCCGGCCCTGCTCGCATGCTCGTCGGGCACATCGATGCGCCGCAGCTTCCACGGCTCAACAGTCTCGTAGCCGATATGCAGCGCCATCAGCCGGTCGCCCCACTCGGCCCACCGCCAGAAATCGCCATAGAACGGGATGCGCGGGAACTCGCGCTTGAGGTTCAGCGCGTATTTCTCGCGATAGGCCGGGTCGTGCAGCACCCCGTAGACGTAGTGAAAAATGGCGTCCTTGGTGATCGGACGCTTGGGCGGCGCTCCAGTCTCGTATTGCGCGCGAAACTGATCGAGCGCCCAGTCGGTGATGTTGTCGATGCGCTGACCGCCGAGGTAGCGATACCGAGCCAGCACCTGAGCCGCGCTCGGCATGAAGATGTCCTTATTGGGAACATTATCAAATGCGATTATGCCGAACTCCGTCCGCTCTTCAGAAGAAAATGCAAAAGCCGTATTAGCGCCGGCCTCCGGACCAAAGAGCTGTGGCACCTGGTAAACCATCTCGTTGAGGTGCCTATCAAAGTATAAATTTTTCTTTGTGAATGGCCTATAGAAGCTATTGGTCACCAATTTTGAATCAAAACCGTAATGACGACCCGCTTGAAGATCGTTTTTGACAGCACGCGTCCATTTAATTATCTCCGCATTCTCCTCTCGGATGTCTAAGGGATGTGGAGGACTCGATAGGCGTTTGACGTTTGCATTATATATCTCAATAAAGAATTGAATTTTTGCTGTAAGATTTTTGGGATTGCGATCGTACGCCCAATCGTCACGATTTGTAACGACACCTAACGTGAATAGTTTAAAAATCGCACGCTCCTGCCCAGGCACTCTTGTAGCCTTCGTCCTCTTGTCCGCAATAGTAACAAACGTCTCAAATTCGCTAGCCACGTAGTTGATCCAGCCGTGGTTATCAGTCGGTTCAATTTCCTCGAAGGTGACACGCTGCAAATTTGAGTCCGCGAGGAATGACCGCTTTTCTTCCGCTGTCTCTAGTTGCGGACGGCGCGCGTAACGTATGCGGCAGCCGTGCCCTTTCGCGCGCTTTACCAAAAAGCTGATGGCAACCCCGGTTTGAATTCCGAACACGTTGTTGCGAGTGCCTGATAGCCGGGCGTCCGCGCGGACATCGCCACCGAGATCGACAATCCATATTTCGCTGAACTCGTCCGCCACCATCTTGCGGAACCCGTCGAAGGTGCGGCTTTCGACGAAGCTGCGGTTGGTCACGAAAGCGACGATGCCGTTCTCGTCTATGCGGTCCGAGGCCCAGCGGAAAAACCGGGCGTACATGTCGTAGAGCTTGGTCTTCTGAGCGGTCGAGGCAGCGATGTAGGTTTCCTTGATGCGCTGGTCGATTGCCGGATAGGTACGGTTCTTGTTGTTCTCGTTCTCGTTGAGCTGGTTGGCGTTGTAAGGCGGATTACCGATGATGACGCTGATCTTGCGCTCATTCTGACGCTTGATACGGGCGACATTTTCTTCCGACAGCGCGCCGAGAAAATCGCCCTGCCGGCCGCGCTGGCGCAACCCGGCGATATTGTCGAGCGTGTCGACAAAGCACAAATTCGGGTATTCCTCATACTCGCCGGTCAAGGCCGCGTAGGTCGCCTCGATATTCAGGTTGGCGACGTAATAGGGCAGGATAGCCACCTCGTTGGCGTGCAATTCCTCGCGGTATTTATAATTGAGCTTGGCCGGCTGGCCGCGGAAATGCTCGATCAATTCGGCGATGAAGGTGCCGGTGCCGGCGGCCGGGTCGAGGATTTCGACGTTCCGGTCGATCAACTGCTTGCCGAAATGGTGCTGGCACAGCCAGTCGGCGCTTTCGACCATGAAGCGCACGATCTCGCTCGGCGTATAGACGACACCGAGGCGGTCAGCGGCCTTCGGGTTGTAGATCTTGTAGAAGTTCTCATAGACGACCTTGAGGAAGGTCTGCTTCTCGTGATGGCTCGACACCAGCGCGGCGGCCGAGCGGATCGCCGCGTAGTACGATCTCAGCCCCTCCAAGGTCTGGTGTTTCACCGCCCCGGTAAAAAAGGTTTCCTCGAGCCGATACAATTCCCGCGCGACGTTGTTCTGCCGGTGAAAATCGGCATTGTCGAAGACATGCGAGAAAATCTCCTCGGTCAGGATGTGCTGGATCAGCATCTCGCGCACATCCGCCGCGGTGACGCTCGGGTTGATCGTCTCCTGCGCGTGCTTGAGGAAGCGGATCGCCGCGGCATGGAACGCCGGGTTTTCCGCTTCGGCGCGCTCGATCATCGAGCGGAGCGCCTCCAGAACTGCCGGCAGGTCGGCCTTGAACTGCGCGACGGCCTTGCGGAAGTCGGCGATCTCGGGGCGCTCGTGCGAGAAGAACAACCCGAGGAGCTTTTCCAGCTGTTCCGGGTCGTCGGCCTTGCACCGCATCACCTCCTGGCGGTCCTGGATCAGGACCGCCTCGTGCGAATCCTCGAAGACGATGTTGTCCTGGGGATACCCGCGCCGGAATTTTTTCTCGATCTCGTTGTCGAGATCGTCGTCTTCGTCCTTTGCCTCCCAATAGCCGAACGGGACCCGCAACTCGTGCAACAAGGCCCCATCGATGAAGCGGCGGTCGCGCGTCGCCGTGTCGAGCCGGTACTCGGGAACGAAGATCAGTTTCTTCGACCGCCCCCAATCCTTGATCAGCGTCTTGAACGCCTCGCGAACGACTGACTCGCGCACCTCACCGGACACGCGCCGCAGATCCGAGAGGTCGTTGAGATACCGGCTTATAAGCTGCTGGCTCATGCGTGGATGATATCGCCAATTGCCGGCTCGTTCTCGCCTTATCGCGCGCGACCTTAGCGCCTAAACCATCGACGCTAATTTTGCCACATTCGTATGGTATCGTGAGCGCAATTCGAATTGGGCGAGAGGGTGGCGAAGGGCTGTGGGTGCAAATTTTCTGAAAGGGCCGCAGGCGAGGCCGGGCGGACGCAGCCAGCGGCCGTCCGGCTGTCGGCGGCGGCAACCCCCGCGCGAGCCAGCCTGATGCTGCCCAGTAATAACAGGTGGAACAGGTGGCCGCGCTCTATCGCAGGTTGCCGCGGCGGCGGGTTAGCTCAGCGCGTCGACATGGTCGAGGCGCGGCCCGCTCAGGCCTCGACGACCTCCAGCACCGTGCCGTCGGGAGCGAAGGCGGCGGCGATGAGGCGGCCGCCGCGGCCGGCGCCGGCGTCGAGCGAGACCGCGAATTCAGCTTCGACGAGACCGCGCATTTGCCGGTCGAAGCCGCAAACCACGCGGCGAAAGCCGTCGAACGGCGCGGCGAGATCGAGAATGTCGCGATCGCTCCACCAGAAGGCGTCGCCCTGGCCGGCGAGCGGGCGCGCGGCATCGACCCCGGCATGGACGAACAGCAGCCGGTTGTCGTCGCTGACCGCGGCGTGGCGCAGGCGGGCGAACAGCGTGGTATGGCCGGGCGCCGCATTCATCGCGTTGCGCAGCCCGCTCGTCCAGCGGGTGATCGTGCGCGGTCCGTCGCGGCTCGCCGCGAAGCCCAGCCGCAACTCCCCGCCATAGGCGCGCACCGTCGGCTCGATGCCCTCGCGCACCATCCACGCCAGCACCTCGCCGGGGTTGGGGGCGAATTGCAGCTGCAGCAGCTTTTGCCACATCTCTTCCTGTGCGCCGCGCAGGAACACGACATCGCAGGCAAGGCCGCGCGGCCGCGCCAGGACGCGGCGGCGGAAATCCGAGCAGCTCGTCGATCGTCGCCGTGACCGCGCTGCCCCGTCCGAAATAATTGCCGAGATAGACGATCCGGTCGCCGTCGACGAACCGCGCGGCGATGCGGTCATGCAGCCGGCCGAGCCGCTCTGCCTCGCCATGGACGGCCGCCACCGCCCAGATCCGCCGCGCCTTGCGCAGCCGGGCGAATTTCCCGTCGGCGGCGCGGCCGTCCACCTGCGATGCGGCTCCGGCCCGCCCGCGTCGCCGGTCAGGCCGCCAGCATCTGCTCGACCCGCTGGGTCGCGGTCGTCTCGTCGATCCGCTCGACCGCCGCGTACTCGCGCACAAAGCGATCGAGCGCCGCCTGGTAGATCTGCCGCTCGCTGTAGGACTGCTCGGGCTGGCCGGTATTGCGAAACAGGTCGCGCACCACTTCCGCGATCGAGGCCGGATCGCCCGAGGCGATCTTGGCCTGATATTCCTGCGCCCGCCGGCTCCACATCGTGCGCTTGGCCCGCGAGCGACCGCGCAACTTGGCGAGCGCGGCATCCATTTCCTTGCGGCTCGACAGCTTGCGCAGACCGGATATCTTGGCCTTCGCCAACGGCACCCGCAACGTCATGCGATCCTTGTCGAACGTCACGACAAACACGTTCAGCGTGTAGCCGGCAATTTCCTGGATCTCAATGGAAGTGATCTTGCCCACGCCATGGGTGGGATAGACCACGAGATCGCCTGTGGCGAATGGCACCTTCTCGGCCGTCATATCCGTCTCTCGCACAACCCGACTGGCGCTGACGCGACGCGTTTCACCGCCGGCGGCCCAAGGCGGCCGTCCACACCTCAACGAAGAGCGCGGAACCGAGGGAAAGGCGTCGACAGCGCCGGCAAATTTATAACACGAAATGCCCGGCCGGGCCAGCAGATCAGCTATGCTCGCCCGGCAGACGGGCGAGCCCATTCCTCGAACAGGGCGCGGGCGTCTAACGGCCGCCGGGATTGGGGGTGAAAAACTTCTCGTACTTGTCCTCAACCGCTTTCCACTCATCCGCGTCTTCCGGATAAGGCTTCTTGCGGGTGATGTTGGGCCAGGAAGCGGCGTATTCGCGATTGAGCTCCAGCCACCGCTCCGCCGCAGGTTCGCTATCGGGAATGATCGCTTCCACCGGGCATTCGGGCTCGCAGACCCCGCAATCGATGCACTCGTCGGGATGGATGACGAGCATGTTCTCGCCCTCATAGAAGCAATCGACCGGGCACACCTCGACGCAATCCATGTACTTGCAGCGGATGCAGGCTTCAGTGACGACGTAGGTCATGGTGTCGCGTTCTTCTCCTCGGGTTCACGCTGTTTTGCCGCATCGATGATATGGGGTGGGCGATCCCTCCCCGCTCGGCCGCTCGCCGCCTTGCGTAGCACGCGCGTTGCCGCGCGGGCAAGCCCGTGCCGCCGCTTCGGCGGCCCCGCGCCAGGGTTTGCGATCGTCCCGGGCGTCCGGCGACGCCCGGGACTGCCTCGGCCTGCGCCGGTTGCCGCATATCGTCAGCGGAAATTTTAGCCGTGTGTGGCACGTTATGCGCCATCGTCTCTCAGTTCGGACACGGGTCCCTCGTGCGCAAACGCGGCAAAATCGTCCTCCTCCATTTCGTCGGCCAGATGCCGCTCGCCGGCATCGCCTGGCAGGCGGTGAATTACCTCGTCGGGCTGGAAAAGCTCGGCTACGAGGCGTGGTATGTCGAGGATCACGGCATCAACCCCTACGATCCGCGGAACGCCAGCGTCGTCATGGATTGCGGCTACAACCTCCTCTATCTGCGCGAAGCGATGGAGCGGCACGGCTTCGCCGGGCGTTGGGCGTATTGGGACGCGATCAACGATGTTTATCACGGTCTCCCGCGCGAGCGGGTGCGCGCCCTCTATGGCGAGGCGGACGGGCTGATCAATTTGTGCGGCGCAACCACGCTGCGCGCGGAGCACCTGTGCTGTCCGGTGCGCATCATGATCGACACCGACCCGGTCTATGAACAGATCAAATACGCCAGGGCCGATCCGGCAACCCGCGCCTATCTTGATGCGCACACGCATTTTTTCACCTACGGCGCCAATCTCGGCACCGACGCCTGCCTGGTGCCGCTGTGCGGCGTGCCCTGGCAGCCACCCGCCCGCCGGTCGATCTCGATCTGTGGCCGCGTGCCCCAAGCACCTCTGATGGCGCCGCACCGCCCTGCTTCACGACGATCGCAACCTGGGAGAACAAGGGCAAGAATATCGCGTTTGACGGCGCCGATTATCTTTGGTCGAAACACGTCAACTTTCTCAAATTCCTCGATCTGCCGCGGCATCGGCCGCAAACCTGCTTTCAGATGGCGATGCTGCCGCCCGACGACAGGGTGCGCCGCACGGTCGAGGCCGCCGGCTGGAGGCTCGTCGATCCCCGCCCGGTCTCGGCCGACATGGCGCGCTACCAGGCGTTCATCGCCGGGTCGCGCGGCGAGTTCACGGTGGCCAAGGACATCTACGTCCGGCCGAACAGCGGCTGGTTTAGCGACCGCGCGGTGTGCTATCTGGCGGCCGGCCGGCCGGTCGTGACGATGCGGACCGGGTTCGCCGGCTTCTGCCCGGTCGGACGCGGCTTGTTCGATTACGCGACGCGCGAGGAAGCGCTGGCTGCGATCGACTCGATCGCGGCGGATTATCCCGGCCATAGCCGCGCCGCGCGCGAATTGGCCGGCGCGTATTTCGCCGCCGACCGGGTGATCGGCGAGCTTTTGACGGAGGCCGGGCTGTGAGCGGGGAATATCTCGGCCGGCTTTGGCCGCGGCAGCCGGCGCGGCTGAGCGAGCGGGCGTGAGGGGATTGCGGCCGGTGGCGATCTACTATGTCTGCCTCGTCGGCGCCATCCTGTTCGGCGTCGCCGGGCAGATCGCGCTCAAATCGGGGGCGCTCGGCTCGCCGACGATCGCCGCCCAATTCGTCAACCCGCTGACGATTATCGGCTTTGGCATCTATGTCCTCGCGGCGTTCTGCTACATCATCGCCTTGAAGAAAATCCCGGTTTCGGTGGCGTTTCCGTCGGTCGCGGCGAGCTATGCCGTCGTCGCTGTGATCGCGCATCTGTTGTGGAACGAGCCGTTCGGCTGGCCCCAACTCGCCGGCCTCCTGCTGATCGGCGGCGGCATCGTGCTGATCCAGCTGCACTGAGGGGGCGACCCGCCCCCAGGGTGCGGTTTATGTCGCCGACAGGCCGCGTTCCAGCAGAGTTGCGAGGCGGCGGGCGAAGGCCGGGGGATCGGGCAGCTGCTCGCCCTCGACGATGCGGGCCTGGTCGAGCAGGAGCCAAGCGAATTCGGACAGAAGCTCGGACATGCCGCTTTCGCCGACCGAGCCGGAAAGGCGCTCGATCAACCGGTGGCGCGGATTGAGTTCGAGGATGCGCTTTGCCGCACTGTCGAGCTGGCGGTGCTGCTTCAACAGCCGTTCCAGGTGCATGTCGATGTCGCCCTCGTCGGCGACGAGGCACACCGCGCTGTCGGTCAGCCGCTCGGAGCCGCGCACATCCTTGACCGCGTCGCCCAAGGCCAGCTTGAAGATCGCAATCAGGCTGGCGAGCTTGGCCGGCGACTCGGGACGTTCGGCGGCGTCTTTCCGGTCGTCGGGCGGCGCGACCTTGTCGAGGTCGACCCCGCCGCGCGTCGCCGATTTGAACGGCTTCTCCTTGAAGGTGCCGACCGAAGGCAGCCAGAATTCGTCGATCGGGTCGGTCAGCAGCAACACTTCGACGCCGCGGGCGCGGAACCCCTCGATTTGCGGGCTTTTCTTCAACAGATCGAGATTGTCGCCGGTGATCGTATAGATCGCCTCCTGCCCCGGCCGCATCGCCGCGATATAATCGTCGAGCGAGATCAGCCCGTCGCGTGCCGTCGAGCGGAAGCGCGCGAGCGGCAACAGCGTATCGCGCTGCTCGCGGTCCTCGTAGAGGCCCTCCTTCAACACCGCGCCGAAATTGTCCCAGAATTTGGCGTATTCTTCGGTTGCCTCGCTCGCCTTCTTGGCCAGTTCGCTCAGCACGCGGCGGGTCAGTTGCTGGCGAATGCGCGCCACCATCGGGTTCGATTGCAGCATCTCGCGGCTGATGTTGAGCGGCAGATCCTCGCTGTCGACGATGCCCTTGATGAACCGCAGATAGGCGGGCAACAGGTCGGTGCCCTCGTCGGTGATGAAGACCCGGCGGACATAGAGCTTGACCCGCGGCTTGCGCTCGGGATCGAACAGATCGAACGGCTTTTGCGACGGCACGAACAACAGATAGGTGTATTCAAGCACGCCCTCGGCCCGGGCATGCAGGGTCAGCCACGGCTCGTCGAAGCCGTGGCCGACATGATGGTAGAACTCCTTGTACTGCTCCGCGGTGATCTCGGCGCGCGGCCGGGTCCACAACGCCGAGGCGCTGTTAACAGTCTCTTCCTTGTTGCCGTCGGCGAGCACGATCGGCAAGGCGATGTGGTCGGAATAGGTCTTGACGATCTGCTTGAGCCTCTGTGGCTCGAGATACTCCTCATCGCCCTCGCGCAGATGCAGCGTGATCCGCGCCCCGCGCGGCACATTCGCGGCCGGTTCGATCGTGAAGCTGCCCTTTCCATCCGAAACCCAGCGCCAGCCCTCGCTGTCGCCGGCCTTGCGGCTCAGCACCTCGACCTTGTCGGCGGCCATGAAGGCCGAATAAAAGCCGACGCCGAACTGGCCGATCAGACTCATGTCCTTTTTCGAATCGCCGGTCAGCTGGCTCATGAACGCCGCGGTGCCGGAGCGTGCGATCGTGCCGAGGTTCTCGACGAGCTCGTCATGGTTCATGCCGATGCCGTTGTCGGCGACGGTCAGGGTGCGGGACGATTTGACCGGGGTCAGCACGACCCGGTAATTCGCATCGCCCTCGGCCAGCGCCGGTTCGGTCAGCGCTGCATAGCGCAGCCGGTCGCAAGCATCCGAGGCGTTCGAGATCAGCTCGCGCAGGAATATCTCCTTCTCGCTGTAGAGCGAGTGCGCGACGATGTCGAGCAGACGGCTGACTTCCGCCTGGAAGGTTCTGGTTTCGGGCGGGGCTTGCTCGGTAGTTTGCTCGGTCATGGGCGGCGACAGCGTGATGGCGGGACCGCCGCGACATATGTGGGCCGAGCGCCTCTGCCGCAAGGCGCCGTGTCGCCGCGGCGGGCGCCGCCTGGAATTAGGGCGGCGCGCATCGGCCGACGTGCCGTCAGGCCGCGTGACGCATGCCGCGGCGCCAGCGTTCGACGGTCTGCATCACCGCCGCGCGGTCATCGACATCCTGCGACCACGCAGCGGTGAACGATGCCGTCGAGCTTTTCGGGCGGCTTTCCTCGGGCAGCGGGGTGAAGCAGATGCGCATCGGCATCGAGACGCCTTCGCCGACCGCGATCGCCTCGCCGTTGCGCAACGCCGGGAGAAAATCCATCAGCCCGTGCGAGGCTTCGGAAAGCGCGTCGCGCAGGATGTCCTGATCGTCGTGATTGGTCATGCGCAGGGCGAACATCGTGTTGCATTCCGATAACAGGCTCGGCGCCAGATCGGACGGGCGTTGCGTGACGACGCACAGCGACACCCCGTATTTGCGGCCTTCCTTGGCGATGCGGGCCAGCGCGCGTTTCGCCGGTTCGAAACCAAGCTCTCTGTCGCGCGGCGCATAGCGGTGCGCTTCCTCGCAGACCATCGTAATCGGGATGGTCTGCTCGCTCCACATCGAGAAGTCGAAAGTCAGCCGACAGACCAGCGACACCACCACGTTCAGCACCTCCGAGGGGATGGCTGAGATGTCGAGAATGGTGATCGGTTTGCCATTGACCGGAATGCGGAACAGATTCGACAGGATCTCCGACATCTCATCGCGGAAGTTCAGCGTCGCGCCGAAGACAAACGAGTAGCGCGCATCGGCTTGCAGCGCGAGGATCCGGCTTTTTACCGTCTGAAAAGCCGCGACGCTCTCTGGCCGGTTGAGCGCCCCCATGGCCCGGTCAAGGTGGCTGAGCACCTCCGACATGCGGTAAGGAACCGGGGTATCCACGGTTCCGACCTTGTCGAGCCCGGTTCGCAAAAAATACGCTTGCTTGATGGCGAGCACGCTTTCGCCGAGGATTTTCCGCTGCTCGTTGTCGGTACGTTCGGCCCCGAGTACGATCTCGGCCAGTTCCTCGAAGTTGAACAGCCAATACGGCAGGCGCAGCCCGTCATCGGGGCTGAGCACGACAGCCCGTTCGGCAAAGGCATGGGCATATTCGTTGTGCGGATCCAGCAGAACGACGTGCGCACTGGGATTGTGCTCGATGACGGCGCGCAGGATCGTAGCGACGGCGCAGGACTTGCCGGACCCGGTGGTGCCGACGATGCTGAAATGCTTGCCCATCAAATCGTCGATCCGCAGGTAAGCGGGGACGCTGCTGGCCTGATAGATCGAACCAACCGGCACGCTGGCCGTTCCACGCGGCGCGTAGACCTGCGCGAGATCCTCTGGCGTCGCGAGATAAACCGGGGCTTCGAGCGAAGGGAAGACCGATACGCCGCGCTGGAAGCCGTAATAGGCGCCCGTCGTATCCCGCAGCACCTCACCCAAAAACTCGATCTCGACGATCTTCAAATCCTCATCTGGCGCCGACAACGAGGGCAGCGGGACCCGCAACGCATTGACCATGCCGTAAACCGTCGATGCGCGGGTTTGCAGCTTGACCAGCGCGCCCATCTCGATCAGCTCAGCCTGGTGGGAGGCATCGATGGTCGGCGTTTCCAGCAGCCCAATGACCTGAGCGGCCGAGACCGCGATCACTCGGCCGATCCGCGTCCCATCGAGGTTGGGTAAATCGCTTCCGTCCATCGCTTCACTCGTGATTTAGCGGACGCTGCGGTGCGTCTCACCTAAGAGGGAAAGGTATCTGTCGTGCCGGGTCAACTCCTAGTTCACGCGGCCTTCGTCCCGACGAACGGCCGCACCCGGTTGGCCGGCAGGCTAACCTCGACGGTGGTGCCGACATTGGGCTCGCTGGTCAGCGCGAGCTCGCCCCCATGCATCCTGACCAAGGCGCATGCAATGGGCAAGCCGAGGCCAATCCCACCGTTCTGCCGGGTCAAATGATCCTCGACCTGGCCGAATGGCTGCAGAACCCGGTCAAGCTCCTCGGGAGGGATGCCTTGTCCGGTGTCCCGGACCAAAATCGACAGGCCGCCTTCGGGGGTCAGATCTGAGTCGATATCGATGCTGCCGCCTTCGGGCGTGAACTTGATCGCGTTCGACAGCAGATTGCCCAAAACCTGCGTCATCTTCGCGAGGTCGAGACGGAGTGCGCGCTCGACCACCATACCACACATGATCGTGACCGATTTCTCCTCGGCAACCCTGCGCAACGGCCGAATCGCGGCATCCAGCAACTCCTCGGTCAAGACCTCTTGCTCGTCGAGGGTGAGCTTTCCCGCCTCGATCCGGGCCAGGTCGAGCACGCCGTTGAGCATCCCGAGCAACTGGGTCCCGGATTCATGGATGTATTTCGCATAGGCCGGAACCTCGCCGCTTGAGCGTGGCGCGTTCTGAATGACCTCGGAAAAGCCGATGATCGCGTTAAGCGGTGTACGGAGCTCGTGGCTCATCGTCGCGAGAAACTGACTTTTCGCGCGATCAGCAGCCTGGGCCTGACGCATCGCCTCCCGGGCCAGGACCGCAGCGTTTTCGGCCTGCTCTTTCGAAGCGATCAACACGCGCTCCGTGTAGCGGCGTTCGAGCAACGCACCGAGCTGATTGCAGTAGTCGGTGAGAAGCGATCGGTGCTGACGCTGTCGGGAGCTCATGGGACATCCTGTTCCACACGGAGCCTATCGGCAAAGGGTAAATAAGGTTTGAACTGCAATCGTGGGCAGCTTATCAGCAATTGACCGAGTCGCGCATCAATGAGGCGACGGGGGTTGTGCCGCGGCTGCTGAAGGCCGGCTGCCGGGCCGCGACGCCTTGGCTCTTGCTCTGCCGCCGCGGGCACTGCACCTTTAACGCCATGGCCATGCTCCGTTCCGCACCGCGTCTCGTCGCGGTCCTCGGGCCGACCAATACCGGCAAGACGCATCTCGCGATCGAGCGCATGCTCGATCACCACAGTGGCATGATCGGATTTCCGCTGCGCCTGTTGGCGCGGGAAAACTACGACCGCGTCGTCAGATTGCGGGGCGCCCGCGCTGTCGCGCTGATTACCGGGGAGGAGAAAATCCTGCCCCCGAACCCATCTTATTTCGTCTGCACCGTTGAATCGATGCCGCTCGATCGGCCGGTCGAGTTCCTCGCCGTCGATGAGATCCAGCTGTGCGCCGATCCCGAGCGCGGCCATGTCTTTACCGCCCGGCTGCTTCATGCGCGCGGCCTCAGCGAGACGATGTTTCTCGGCGCCGAGACGATCAAGCCGCTGATGCGGCGGCTCGTTCCGCAGGTCGAATACATCAGCCGGCCGCGCTTTTCGACGCTGGCGCACACCGGCCACAAGAAGGTGACGCGCCTGCCGCCGCGCAGCGCCGTCGTCGCCTTTGCGGTCGCCGATGTGTTCTCGCTCGCCGAACTCGTCCGCCGGCAACGCGGCGGCACCGCGGTCGTGCTCGGCGCGCTGAGCCCGCGGGCGCGCAATGCCCAGGTCGGCATGTTCCAGGCGGGCGAAGTCGATTATCTCGTCGCCACCGATGCGATCGGCATGGGGCTGAACATGGATCTCGACCATGTTGCCTTCGCTCGGCTCGGCAAATTCGATGGGCGCGGGCCGCGCCGCCTGTCGGCGGCCGAGATCGGGCAGATCGCCGGACGCGCCGGCCGCCACATGAACGACGGCACCTTCGGCACGACCGCCGATGAAGGACCGCTCGACCCCGCCATCGTCGCGGCGGTCGAGGAGCACCGGTTCGAGCCTCTGACCCATATTTCCTGGCGCAATACGCGGCTGCGCTTCGATACGGTGGGGGCCTTGCTGCGCAGCCTTGACGAGCGGCCGCCAGCGCCGGGGCTCATTCAGGCACGCCACGCCGACGATCACCGCGCGCTGCGCCTGCTGTCGCGCAATGCCGAGGCGATGGGGCTCGCGGTCCATCCCGGGGCGGTTCGTCTCTTGTGGGAGGTTTGCCAGATACCCGATTTCCGCAAGGTGATGAGCGACAGTCACGCCCGTTTTCTGGCTCATTGCTATGGCCATCTCGCGGGACCGAGCGAGCGGCTGCCGGGGTCGTGGGTCGGCGCCCAGATGGCCCAGCTCGATCGCGTCGATGGCGATATTGACACGCTGATGGCGCGCATCGCCCATATCCGCACCTGGACCTATATCACGCATCGCGGCGACTGGGTCGAGGGTGCCGCCGATTGGCAGGAACGCGCCCGCGGCATCGAGGACAGGCTCTCCGACGCGTTGCACGACCGCATCACCCAGCGCTTTGTCGATCGCCGTTCCGCGTTCCTCGTCCGCCACCTCGCCGGCGATACGGAGCTATTGGCTTCAGTCGATGAGGCCGGCGCAGTTCGGGTCGAAGGTACCTATGTTGGTCGTCTCGACGGGTTCCACTTTGTCCCAGACGCGTCCGACAGCGACGCCATGCGCACCTTGATCACCGCCGCCAACCGCGTATTGCGCGGCGAGGTGGCGGCGCGGGCTCGCCGGCTTGCGGGAGAGCGTGACGAGGCTTTTGCGATCGATGCGAGCGGCCGTGTGCTGTGGCGCGGCGGACCGGTCGGCCGCCTCGTGGCGGGCGAGTCCGTTCTGACGCCGCGGGTCGAGGTGCGGGCCGGCGATTTTGTTGACGGCGAGACGCGCGAACACGTGCGCCGGCGCCTCCAGCTCTTCGTCAGAGACCAGATCAAACGGCGCCTTGCACCGCTCTTTGCCGCGCAGGCGCTGCCGCTCTGCGGCAGCGGGCGCGGCATCGTATTCCAGCTTGCGGATGCGCTCGGCTGTCTCGCCACCGAGGACGTCGCGGCGCCGCTCGAGGCGCTTGAGCTGCCGAACCGTCGGGCGCTCGCCCGTCTCGGCATCCGGTTCGGCCGGGAGACGATTTATGTCGAGCCGCTGCTCGGCGCCGAAGCGGTGCGTTTCCGTGCGCTGCTCTGGGCGGTCCGCCACGGCCGCGCCGTCCCGCCGCTTCCCGGAGCGCGCAACCGCGGCAAGGCGATTCCGGTCGATCCGCATCTGCCCTCCTCTTTCTACGCCGCGATCGGCCGGCGTGTGCTGGATGGGTTGGCGCTGCGGCCGGACCGGCTCGAGCGGCTCGCGGCAGCAGCGCGGAGCCGCGCGCGAACCGGCCGCTTTGCCGGCGATGCCGAACTGGCGGCGCTCGCCGGGGTCATGCCCGGCGATTTGCGCCGCGTGCTGCTGGCGCTCGGCTATCGCGCGGTGATCGAGGGCCGCCACGAATTCTTCATCGGATTACCGCGTCGCCGCGGCATCCAGCCGCGGGCCAGCGCGCGTCCCGAACCGCCGCACGAGGGCCATCCCTTTGCCAAGCTGAAGGAGCTGAAATTCGCTTGACCGCGATGGCCGCAGCACCGGAACGCACCAAAGCGCGCCTTGACCAGTGGTTGTGGTTTGCCCGGTTCGTCAAAAGCCGCTCGCTCGCTGCCCGGCTCTGCAGTGCAGGCGTGGTCGCAATCAACGGCAGCGCGGTAACGAAGCCCAATCAGACCGTGCGGGTCGGCGACGTCGTGGTCATTGCGCATGGCGGCCTTCAACGGACGGTGCGGGTGTTGGCGCTTGGTCTCCGGCGCGGGCCTACGGCCGAAGCCCGCGCGCTTTACGAAGAAGCTGCGGCGGCGTTGCGCTTCCGCCACGCGGTGCCGGATTGGGTGCCGTTGCTCGATGAGGACGATCCGGCAGGGCGATACCTGCCCCTGTCGGCTCCCCAGGCATAGTCATCCGACTGTTGCCGAACCTCACTTGATCAGGGCGATGGCGTCGCGCAAGCGCGGGTCGTCCGCCGTGCCGAGCCATTCGAACACCACCATCTCGGTGGTGACGATTTCGGCGCCATGGCATGCCATGCGCCGGATCGCGGTCTCCTTGCTTTCGGCGCGGCGCGAGCCGACCGCATCGCGCACGAGATAGACATGCCGGCCGGCATCGATCAGGCCGAGCACGGTTTGCAGCACGCAGACATGCGTCTCGCAGCCGGCAACGACGAGATCGCGCCGATCTCCGAGCCGTTCGGCGAACCCCGCGGTGCGACAGGCGTCGAAGGTCATCTTGTGTGCGATCCGGCCGTTGGCGTGCGCGGCAAGCTCGGGCAGCGTGGTCCCGAGCCCACCCGAGTTCTGTTCAGTGACGAGGATCGGCACGCCGAACATGGCCGCCGCTGCGAGGAGGCGCCGCGCGTTGGCGACGGCCGCCGCGCCGCCCTCGATCGCCGGCATTAGCCGCGTCTGAAAGTCGACGACCAACAATGTCGAGCTCGCTCGGTCGATGGTCAGCATTCAGACCGTGATGATGCCTTCGAGATACAGCACGGCCCGGCCGGCGATCGTCACCCGATCGCCCTGCAACCCACAGGACAGGGCACCACCGCGGCGCGACAGCTGGCGCGCCGCGAGACGGTTCTTGCCGAGCCGTGTCGCCCAGTAGGGGATCAGCGTGCAATGCGCCGAGCCGGTCACCGGGTCTTCATCGACCCCCTGCGCCGGCGCGAAAAAGCGCGACACGAAATCGATGCCGCCGGTTGCCGGAGCGGTGACGATGACGGCGAAGCGGTCGAGCGCGGCGACGGCCGCGAAATCCGGCTTCAGCCCGGCAATATCATCGGCACTATCGTAGACGGCGAGGTAGTCGCGCGCGGCCAGAAGCGCGGCAGGGCGATGCCCGAGCGCGGACGCGAGAGGTTCGGACATCGCGCAGGGAGCCGCCGGACGGGAAGGGAAATCGAGCGCCAGCCGATCGCCGTCGCGCCCAACCGTCAGCTTCCCCGCCTGCGTTGTCTGGAAGGTGACGCTGCTCCGCCCGGGCATCAGCCAGCGGAACACGACAAAGCCGGAGGCCAGCGTCGCATGCCCGCACAGATCGACCTCGGTCGTCGGGGTGAACCAGCGCAGCCGATATCCCTCGCCCTCGGGGACAAAAAACGCGGTCTCCGAAAGGTTGTTCTCCGCCGCGATAGCCTGCATTACCGCATCGGGCAGCCAGGCTTCGAGCGGGCACACCGCCGCCGGATTGCCGGTGAACGGCCCCTCGGCAAAGGCGTCGATCTGGTAGAGCGGGATGCGCATGATCGCCGGTCCTTATTCGATGACTTCGTCAGCGCGCGCCAGCAGCGATGGCGGCAGAGCGAGGCCGAGCGCCTTCGCCGTCTTCAGATTGACCACGAACTTGAACCGGGTCGGCTGCTCGATCGGCAGATCGGCCGGCTTGGCGCCTTTCAGGATGCGGTCCACCAAACCGGCAACCCGCGCAATTACCTCCTTGCCGTCGGGCCCGTAGGACATCAGCCCGCCGTCGCGCGCGAACACATCGGATTCGTAGATTGCCGGGATGCGATGGGCGGCGGCAAATGCGAAGACCCGTTTGTGGTTCAGGATCGTCAGAACATCGGTGACCATCAGGATGCCGTCCGGCTTCTGGCGTTCCATCGCGGCAAACGCAACGTCGAAATCGTCGGGCTCGCGAACCCCCAGCGGCTGAACCGCAATGCCGAGCGCTTTTGCCGCCGCCTCGGCGGCCTTGTAGCGCATCGTCATGCCGAGATCGTCGGCATTCCACAGCATCGCCACCCGCTTCAGCGCGGGAACCGCGTCTTTGAGCAGTTCCAGCCGTTTCGCCGAAAGCTCGGACGCCAAATCGGACATCCCGGTAAGGTTGCCGCCGGGCCGGTTCAGGCTGGCCGCCAGGCCAGTCTCGACCGGATCGCCGCCGCCCATGACGACGATCGGCACCGTCGTCGTGCCATCCTTAGCGGCGCGCGCCGCCGGGTAGCTTAGGGTCACCAGCACGTCAATCCGGCTGCCCAGCAGGTCCTTGACGAGCGCCGGCAGTCGGTCCGGCTTGCCATCGGCAAAGCGGCTTTCGATTTGGAGATTGTGATCGAGAGAATAGCCGCGCTGCGCCAGGGCCCGGGCCAGCCCGTCCCGGCGCGCGGCCGCCCCCGGCCCGGTGCCGACGCTCAGAAAGCCGACGCGATAGACCTTGCCTGCGTTTTGCGCGGCAGCGGCCATCGGACCGGCGGCAACGGCCAGCGCGAGAAGCGCGAACCCAAACCTTCTCACGACTTCCTCCTCGCGCCGAGTTCGACCGGCCGGTGCAAAAATCACCCGCGCGCCCGCAGCGGGTGAGCATGGTCGAGCGGACCGTGGCCGCGGCCGAGGCCGGGGGCGCTGAGGATCGCGCGGCGGACGTACTCGCGCGCGCGCTCGACCGCGGCCTCGACCGCCATCCCCTGAGCGAGACCGGCGGCGATCGCGGAGGCCAGCGTGCAGCCGGTGCCGTGAGTATGGCGGCTGTCGATCCGCGGGCTCTGCCAGACGCGCCCAGCGGTCAACTCGACTCGCCTAATCTCCAGCACGTCAAAAACGTTGTCGCCGGGCAGGTGTCCGCCCTTTAGCAATACCGCTCCGCAGCCAAGAGTCGAGCAGTTCCGTCGGCCGCATCCTGCATTGCTTCCACACTGGCGATCTTATGTCCGACAAGGATCTCGGCCTCCGGGAGGTTCGGGGTCAGCACCGTGGCGCGTGGTACGAGCACATGCTTCATGCGTCTCGATCGCGTCCGGCTCGATCAGCGGCGCGCCGCCCTTCGCCACCATGACCGGATCGACGACGAGCGGCACGTGCCGCGCCCGTTCGGCGAGAACCGCGGCGACCGCCTCGATCACGGCGGCATCGTGCAGCATGCCGGTCTTGATCGCGTCGGCGCCGATATCGTCGAGCACCACCTCGATCTGCCGGCGGATGAAGTCGGGCGCGATCGGCAATACCCCGAAGACGCCCAGCGTATTTTGCGCGGTCAACGCGGTGATCGCCGTCGCCGCAAAGGCATCGAGCATCGTCACCGTCTTGATGTCGGCCTGAATGCCGGCGCCGCCGCCCGAATCCGACCCGGCAACGACGAGGACCCGGCCCCTCACAGGCCACCCTTGGGCATCACTCCGCCGCCTGGACCGCTGACCCGGCCGGCGGCTCGACCGCCTCGATGCCGCGGGCCGCCGCCACGATCGCCTCGCAGATCTCGTCGACGACGCTGGCCAGCAACGCCTCGTCCTCGCCTTGCGCCATGACGCGAATGACCGGCTCGGTCCCGGAATTGCGGATCACCAGTCGCCCGGCGGTGCCGAGCCGGGCTTCGCCCGCAGTGATCGCCTGCCGCACCCGGCGCGACTCGAGCGGCCTTCCATTGCCGAAGCGGACATTGCGCAACAGCTGCGGCACCGGCTCGAAGACGCGGCACACCTCGCTCGCGCGCCGGCCGGTCTCGACGATTGCGGCCAGCACCTGCAACGCTGCAATCAAGCCGTCGCCGGTCGTCGCGTAGTCGGAGAGGATGATGTGGCCGGACTGCTCGCCGCCGAGATTGCACCCGAGGCTGCGCATCTTTTCGACGACATAGCGGTCGCCGACCGCGGTCCGGTGCAGCCCGATCCCCTGCCCGGCCAGAACGTCCTCGAGGCCGAGATTGGACATGACCGTCGCGACCAGCGCGCCGCCGGCGAGATTTCCGCCGCGCGCCAGGCTCGTCGCGATCAACGCCATCAGCTGATCGCCATCGAGAATGACCCCGTGTTCGTCGGCCATGATCAGCCGATCGGCGTCGCCATCGAGAGCGATCCCGACATCGGCGCGGCGCGCCAGTACCTCGCGACGCATCTGCTCGGGCGCCAGCGCGCCACATTCGCGATTGATGTTGAGCCCGTCCGGCGCCACGGCGATCGGAAACACCTCGGCGCCAAGCTCCCAGAACACCGTCGGGGCGACCTTGTAGGCGGCGCCATGCGCGCAATCGACGACGACCCGCAACCCGTCGAGGCGCAGCCCTTTCGGAAAGCTCTGTTTGACGAACTCGATATAGCGGCCGGCGGCGTCGTCGAGTCGCTTGGCGCGGCCGAGTTCGGTCGGGCTGGCGCGCCGTTTCGGCCCGTTGTCGAGAGAGGCTTCGATCTTGCCCTCGAATTCGTCGGACAGCTTGTAGCCATCGGGGCCGAACAGCTTGATGCCGTTATCGGCGAACGGGTTGTGCGAGGCCGAGAGGACGACGCCGATATCGGCGCGCAAGCTGCGCGTCAGCATCGCGATCGCCGGGGTCGGCAACGGCCCGACCAGAACGACGTCCATCCCCATCGTGATGAAACCGGCGGTCAGCGCCGGTTCCAGCATGTAGCCCGAGAGCCGCGTGTCCTTGCCGATGACGACGAGGTGCTTGTGCGTGCCGTTGTGCAGGCATTCGCCGACCGCCATCGCCACCTTGAGCGCCGTCTCCGGCGTCATCGGCTCGGCATTGGCGGTGCCGCGGATGCCGTCCGTTCCGAATAGCTTGCGAATCATCGCCCCCGTCCTACCCCCGCTCCTTGCGCCGCCCCGGTCAACACCGGGACGCAACCGGCATCCTAGCAGAGAATGCCTGCCAAATCGTCAGCAACAGGGCTGAACCCGGACCCATTCCGGTGCCGGCCGCGAGCAGCCGGCCGGATAGCGCGGTCGGAACAACCTGAGATTTAGTTCAAGAGCGACGACGACCTGTTCCTACTGGGCGACATCAGGCCAAATTCCCGCTGTGGTTGAAAAGGGGTGTGGCGAGCGGGACGCCGGCAGGTCCGTTTCGGCGGGGTCGAGGGGATCATTTGGGACTCCGCTTAGCAACGGCTCCGAGCGCCGATCCCTATATAGCAACGTTCCCAAAATATCAAGCAATAAATATTGTCGGTTGCGGTTCCGGCTCCAGCCCGCTCGGGGTCGTCAGGCCGGGCCTGACCCGGTCATCCACGCAGCGGTCACAAAGGGGGCGAGCACGCCGTCCCAGACGATCGAGCCGCCGGGGCCGGAGAGCTTCTGCGGCGTGCCGAGCCAGTCGGTGTGGATAAAATAGAGGACCGGCACGGCGGCTGTGTTGTCAACCACTGCCACCGACACATCGTCGAGCCAGAGGTATTCCTTCTGCGCCGCGCCGCTGCCGTCGGCCTCCGCCAAGAGATGCCCGAAGCGGTCGAAGGCGAACTGGGTCACGGCCGAGCCGACCGTCTCCTGCACCCGCTGCTCGAAGGCGCTGTAGAGATAGGCGCCCGCCGTCGAGCCGTTCAGCGCCGCCGAGGCATTTTGGGGGGCAATTCGATAGGATCATCGGCGTATCTAAAGATTAGCGATTGACTGTTTTCTGGCTCTTCCTCTCTATGTAAATATATGTACATCGCAGAGTCATGGACAAAATCGTCACAAATCGTGTATCGCACTGAAACAACCATGCCAAGTTTATTTGATATCGGCGGCGAGGTCCTCTCGCTAACACAAGAGCCATTTTCATGCCCCTGCGGGTCCAATTTATGCGGCAGCACAGAAAGAAAAGGTAACGTCACAATGATCATTGTAGCGCATAACCGCTAACAAGATATATTTGGACATCAATCGTACCCCGTGGCCGGGCTTGACCCGGCCACCCACGTCTTTTCGCGGGCCATGGTCGCTGGGCGGAAGACGCGGACGCCCACGGATCGCGTCCGTGGGCTGAAGGCCCACGGGTCAAGCCCGGCCGAGGGGAATTTTTGCGATCAAATCGCCCGTAGAACTCCCCGAAAAAGCTGAACCGGACAGCTGTCGCCGTGTGCCGGCCATCCCCCGGGGCGCTCCCTTGACATCCCCGGGTCAAGCCCGGGGATGACGATTTGGGATGGTTGCGCCAAATTCATCGGAATTTGCTCTACCCGCCCGGCTGCGGTTCCGGCTCGGGGCCAATCCCGCTCGGGCGGCCGGATGGCGGCACCGAACTGCGTCGGCCGGGCGGCCGCGGCTCTTCGGGCGCCGGGCTGCTGGAGGTGGTATCGCGCACGATCCGCTCGCCCTTGATGACGCGGCGGATCTCATCCGCCGACATTGTCTCGTATTCGAGCAGCCCTTTCGCCAGCAGATGCAACTCGTCGAGATGGCCGGTCAGGATGTCGCGCGCGCTGCGCTCGCCCTCATCGACGATGCGGCGGATTTCGTCGTCGATCACCTTGGCCGTCGCATCCGATACGTTCTTGCGCTGGGTGACCGAATGGCCGAGGAAGACCTCTTCCTCGTTCTCGGCGTAGCGCAGCGGCCCGAGCTTTTCGCTGAACCCGAACTCGGTGACCATGCGGCGCGCCAGGCCGGTGGCGCGGCGGATGTCGTCGGCCGCGCCGGTGGTGACCTTGTCTTCCCCGAAGATCAGTTCCTCGGCGACGCGGCCGCCGAAGAGACTGGTCATCATCGCCCTGATCTCCAGCTTCGACTGGCTGTACTTGTCGCGTTCGGGCAGGAACATCGTGACCCCGAGCGCGCGGCCGCGCGGGATGATCGTCACCTTGTGCAACGGCTCGTGCGCCTCGGCATAGAGCATGCACAGCGCATGCCCCGCCTCGTGATAGGCGGTCAGCGTCTTTTCCTCCTCGGTCATCACCATCGAGCGCCGCTCGGCGCCCATCATGACCTTGTCCTTGGCCTGCTCGAACTCGCTCATCGCCACCGAGCGCTTGCCGCGGCGCGCCGCCATCAGCGCCGCCTCGTTGACGAGGTTGGCCAGATCGGCGCCGGAGAAACCGGGCGTGCCGCGCGCGATGATCTTCGGATCGACATCTGTGGACAGCGGCACCTTGCGCATATGGACTTTGAGGATCTTCTCGCGCCCGACGACATCGGGGTTGGGCACGACCACCTGGCGATCAAAGCGGCCGGGCCGCAACAGCGCCGGATCGAGCACGTCGGGCCGGTTGGTGGCGGCGATCAGGATGACGCCTTCGTTCGCCTCGAAGCCGTCCATCTCGACGAGCAGCTGGTTGAGCGTCTGCTCGCGTTCGTCATTGCCGCCGCCGAGGCCGGCGCCGCGGTGCCGGCCGACGGCATCGATCTCGTCGATGAAGATGATGCAGGGCGCGTTCTTCTTGCCCTGCTCGAACATGTCGCGCACCCGACTGGCGCCGACGCCGACGAACATCTCGACGAAATCCGAGCCGGAAATCGTGAAGAACGGCACGTTGGCCTCGCCCGCGATGGCGCGGGCGAGCAGGGTCTTGCCGGTGCCTGGCGGCCCGACCAGCAGCACACCCTTGGGGATCTTGCCGCCGAGGCGCTGAAACTTCTGCGGGTCCTTCAGATACTCGACGATCTCCTCGAGTTCCTGCTTGGCTTCGTCGATGCCGGCGACGTCCTCGAAGGTGATGCGCCCGACCTTCTCGGTCAACAGCCGCGCCCGGCTCTTGCCAAACCCCATCGCCCGGCCGCCGCCGCCCTGCATCTGGCGCATAAAGAAGATCCACACGCCGATCAAGAGCAGCATCGGGAACCACGACACCAGGACGCTGAACAGCGAGGGGACATTGTCGTCGACCGGGGAGGCGGTGATGCGGACGCCCTTGGCGATCAAGCGGCCGACCAGCCCCGGGTCGGTCGGGGCGTAGGTGCTGAAGGCGCGCCCGTCGCTGAAATGGCCGCTGATGCCGTTGCCCTGGATCGTGACGTCGGTGACCCGGCCGCCGTTGACATCGGAGACGAAATCGGAAAAGGCGAGCGTCGATTGCGGGCCGCGCGTCGACGAGGTCTGGAACAGGTTGAACAAGGCGACGAGCAGCAGGCCGATGACGATCCAGAGGGCGAGATTCTTGCCGAAATTATTCACACTGCAGGCCTTTCCCTACCGCCTGAACACCGCACCCGATCCAACCGCGCCGGGATCTCCACGCCAGCAAAAGATAGGATGCTCCCGCAACTAAACAACTGTAAAGCTCGCTCGTGTAAGCGGGTTCGCGGGACGAAAGCAAAGGCCGGGCAGCGCCCCCACCCCGCCACGGCGATAGAAGAGATGCGGCACCGCGGCGAGACCCTCTTCGTCCCACAGGGCGGGCAGCACGGGAAACAGCAGGCGGGGCAAGGCGCGCCGTTCGCAATCCATCGCGCGGCGCGGTACGGCGGCCGCGGCGCGGCCGCCGAGATAGCCGAGCGTGAAACCGCTCGTCGCCATCGGCGTCAACTCCACCGCAAAGCGCCGATCCCATACCAGGCATGCGCCCGGTTCAAGCCACACCGGCGCGCTCGCGGCGTCCGGTTCGCGCAGCACCAGGACATGCCCACGCCAGGGCACGAACCGGCAGCCGCCCAGCGTGCGCGCGCGGCCGGGCTGCGCCGCCAGCCCCGTGCGCAGCCGGGCGAGCCGCGCGCGCCGCGCCGGGTAATGCGCTCCGCCGACACAGGCGGCGACCCGCCCGAGCAGCCGCTCGGCGCTCTCGGCATCGGCCATCGCGACGGCCGCCGGATCGAGCGCGGCGAACCCCGCCGGATGCAGCGCCGCCGAGCGGGCAATCAGGCCGTCAAGCACACACTCGCGCTCGATCCGCTGATGCCCGCAGGCGCGCAACTCGGCAGTCGCGGCATCGAGCAAGGCACCGCCGGCGGCATCAGCAGCAGCGCGCAGGCGTGTGCGTTCAAAGGTGGGGTTCAGATTGCTCGGATCGCGCAGAAAGGGTTGGCCCTCCTGCGCCAGCAGAGCGAGGAGCCGCGCCCGCGGCACCGATAAGAGCGGCCGAATCAGCCGGCAGCCCGTAAGTTCGCGAACCGCCGACATCCCCGCCAGCCCGTCGATCCCGCTGCCGGCGCGGCGGCGGATCAGGTGGGTCTCGACCTGGTCCTCGCGCTGATGCGCGGTCAGCAGATGGAGAACGCCATGCCGGCCGCACCACCCGGCGAGCAGGCGGTAGCGTGCTTCGCGGGCCGCTTCCTGAATACCGCTCGCCGGCTTGTCGCCGGCCCAAGGGAGGATTTCATGCGGGATGGCGCGGGCATCGAGCCAGCCGGCGACGATCCGGGCCTCTTCGGCGCTCTCTGGCCGCAGCCCGTGATCGACGGTCAATGCCCAGGCCTGCCCGCCGCGTTGCCGGGCCCAGCGGTCCGCCAGCACGATGAGGGCCAGGCTGTCGGGCCCGCCGGAGACCGCGACCGCGACCGCGGGCCGCGTCTCGAAGCCGCCGATCGCGGCGAGCGAAACGGCAAGCTCGGCGAGGGTGAGGGGCGCCACTGGCACCATCGGCTCGCCTCCTGGCTGGCTCAGCAGCCCAGACGCTTCTTCTCGGCCGCGGCGTGCTCCTTGACGGCGGACCCCGGGTTCGGGAAATCGTGATCGAGCTGGGCCAGTGCAACGCAGGCGTTCTGCTTTTGATTGGCGCGGGCGAGCGACATGCCGAGCCGCAGCAACTCGTCGGCCGCCTTGGCGCTCCTCGGGTAGCGCTTGTAGCCTGCGGCAAAGGCGCTCGCCGCCTCAATAAACCTGGCGCGCGCGTAATAGGCTTCGCCGAGCCAGTATTGCGCATTTCCGGCCATCGGGTCCTTCGGATGCAGCTCGACAAAAGCCTTCAGCGCCGCCTCGGCGGCAGGATAGTCGGCCTTTCGCAAGAGACCGAAGGCATGGTTGTATTGCTGGGCCGGCGAGCCTGCTCGGCAACACCCCGCTGGCGGGAGAATGCCCGGCCGGCGCGGCGCTCGCCAACGCGGGTGGCGGCGAGGGCGACCCAGGCGGCGTCAGCGTGCCGAAGATCGGGGTCGGTCCGCCAGGGATCGGTCCGCCAGGGGTCGATACACTGGGCGGCGGCACTGCAGCCCCAAGCGGCATCAGCGATCCGCGCCCGGCACTCGGCGCAAGCCGCGGCGACGCCAGATCCTCATCGTCCCCGCTCGCCGGCGCGGGGGAAAACCGGGGCGCGGCGTGCGTGGAACCGGGCGGCGAGGCCGGCTGCGACGGCGCCGGGTTGGCCGTCGCCGTCGCCGTCGTGCCGGGCCCTACTCCCAACTGGCTGAAGCGCGTGTCGACATCGCTGTTGATCTGCTCGACCCGCTGGCGGATCTGTTCGATCTGGTTTGTGAACTCCTCGACTCGCCCGGTGAGGTCGCGCATCTGCGCCTCGAGCCGATCCATGCGGATGTCCTCGTTGACCGCCGCGCCGGCATCGTCGCCCGTCGCCGGCGGCGGTGCGCCGCGATACACCTGCCGCTGCAACATGTTGAGGTCGCGCTCCAGGCGATCGAGCCGCTCTTGTGTCGAGGAGTCCTGGCCCCAGGCCACGACCGGCGCGGCCAGCTCGGCACAGCCCAGTGCCAGGGCTAGACAGGCGCACGGCAGGAGCGGTTGCCGGAACATTCTGGTGAGCCTCGTGCCAAAGCGGAATGCGCCGCGACCGGCGTGCCGCCCGCAACCCTGCGTCTCTAGTAGGGTTGGTTTTGGGCGAAATGAGGGCGCCGAGCCCGCGGAGGCATCGGCAAATCCGGCAACTCGCCGGCCGCCCGGCCGATCGGCTCTCCTCGGCTGATATCCGCTCAATTCACGGTCGTGATCGCGACGCGGTTCTGGGCATAGGCCTCTTCGGTCGAGCCGGGGACGATCGGGCGCTCCTTGCCGTAGCTGATCGTCGAGAGGCGCGATGCCGGGATGCCGGCGGCAATCAGCACGTTTTTGGCCGCATTGGCGCGGCGCTCGCCGAGCGCCAGATTGTATTCGCGGGTGCCGCGTTCGTCGCAATGACCCTCGATCGTCACCGTGACGTTCGGGTAGCGACGCAGCCAGTCGGCCTGGCGCTGCAGGATCTGCTGTGCCTCCGGCGAGATGTCCGAGTGGTCGAAGGGGAAGAAGATGCGGTCGCCGGCGGTCGCCGCCAGATCCTGCTGCGACCCCGGTCCGTAGCTCGGACCGCTGATGCCGCCCGGGCCGCCCGGACCGCCCGGTCCTCCCGCCGGCTGTTCCGGCGCGCTGCTGCACGCGGCAAGCATCAGCAATACCCCCGCGAGGGCGATGAGACGTGGCAACATGGTGATCCTCTCTACCGATCGGTGCTGGCGGTCCCGGACGGGACCTTGACCGTGCAACCCTACTCCCACCTCGCCGCGAAAGGCGGCGGACTATATCGCCGGCTCCTATTTAAGCAAAGGCGACCATGCCGGGTCGGAAGCGCCTCCCGGAGTTGGTACCTCGCGCTTATTGTAGCCGGTCAGATCGATCGTGAAGAGCCGCGGCGAACCGCCGCGACCGCGCGAATCCATCGGCCCCTCGCGGAAATACATCAGGACGCGGCCGTTCGGCGCCCAGGTCGGCCCCTCGACCAGGAAGTCCTGGGTGAGCAGCCGCTCGCCAGAGCCGTCCGGCCGCATGACGCCGATGTAAAACGAACCGCCATCGATCTTGGTGAAGGCGATCAGATCGCCGCGCGGCGACCACACCGGCGTCCCATATTTGCCTGAACCAAAGCTGATCCGCCGGACCCCGCTGCCGTCCGCGTTCATCACGTAGAGCTGCTGCGAGCCGCCGCGATCCGAGTTGAAGACGATCTTGCTCGCGTCGGGCGAATAGGACGGCGAGGTATCGATCTGATTTCCGCTGGTCAGGCGCGTTAATCCCCCGCCATGCACGCCCATCACATAGATGTGGCTGGAGCCGTTTTCCGAGCGGCTGAGGATCAGCCGGCTGCCATCGGGCGAAAAGCGCGGCGCAAAGGTCATGCCGGGGATGTTGCCGATCGATCGCTGCTGTCCGGTGTCGATGTTCAACAGATACACGCCCGGCTTGCCGCTGGCGTAGGACAGATAGGTGATCTCCTGCGCCGAGGGCGAGAAGCGCGGCGTCAATACCAATGCCCGGCCGTCGGTCAGGTACCGATTGTTGGCGCCGTCCTGGTCCATGATGGCGAGACGCTTCACGCGCGTCTGCGCCGGGCCGGACTCGGCGACGTAGACGATGCGGGTGTCGAAATAGCCCTCTTCGCCGGTGATCCGCTTGTAGACCTCGTCGGCGATGATATGCGCGATGCGGCGCCAGTTCTGCGGGGTTGTCGTGTAGGCGAAGCCGGCGAGCTGCTGCCCGGCGAACACGTCCCACAGCCGGAACTCGACGCGCAGCCGGCCGTCGCCCTGGGTCTGCACCGAGCCGGTGACCAGCGCCTGGGCGTTGATCTGTTTCCAATCGGCGAAGTTCGGCCCCTGGCCGGCCGCGATGGTCTCGATGAAGCTGCGCGGATCGAGCGGGCGGAACAGGCCCGAGTTCTGCAGATCGGCCGAAACCACGCCGGCAATATCGCTGCCGGCCTGGCTCGCCCCGCCGCCGCCACCGGGAAATGCCGGGATCGCGATCGGCACCGGCTGGACGTTGCCGCGGGTGATGTCGAGGCGAAGGTCGGCGCGCGCCGGAACGGCGAGCGCCAGCAGTGCCAGGGCGGCGAGCGCCGCACGCACAGCAAACGCCAGCCTAAGGTTGGTCACCGCCATCCGGGCGATCATTGTCATAAGAGATCCTTCGGATTGAAAAACAGGTCGAGGTTGTGCCAGGCCTCGTATTTGTCAGGGGGCACGCGCAGCGGAGAGCATTGCGGGTTGAGCAACGCACGCTTGGCGCTATCGGCCGCGGCGCGAAAGAACGGATCGGCGGCATAGCGTCCGGTATCGACGATCGACGCTTGCTGTACCGTGCCGTCGGGATTGACGACCGCCTTGATCTCGATATCCAGATCCTGGGCATCGCGCGCGCCGGCCGGCACGTTCCAGCATTGCTCGATCTGCTGGCGGATCAAATCGATTTCGCTTGCCGTGAGCTGGCTGCCGAGCGGCGCCTTTGGTTGCGAGGACGGCGGCGCGCCCGCCGCCGCGACGGGCCGGGCGGGCGGCGCGTCCTCGGCCTCAGCGGTCTGCTGCCGGGTCAGGTTCTTCAGCAGCGCGTCGAACTGGGCCGGCTCGGCATGTTTCTCTTCGAGGTGATCGATCAGCTTGTCAAAGGCAGCGGTATCCGCCTTTTTCATTTCCGGCCGCGGCGCGCGGTGCGCCTGCTGCCGCTCAGGCTTCGGCTTGGGCTCGGGCGGTCGCGGCGGCGGCAGCGGGGCAGCCTGAGCCTCGACCGGTTTGAGCGGAGGCGGCGGCGGAGGTGGCGCCGGCTTGATCTCCGGCTTGGGCGGTCGCGGCGCGACGGGCAGCGGCGGCGGGGACGCGGCCGAAGGCGGGGGCTCGGCGGCCATCGGCGACGGCTCGGGCTTCGGTTCCGGTTTCGGGGCCGGCGGGGCGATCGCCGGCACCGGCCTGGCCTCCCGCTTTGGCCGGTACGGGTTGGGATGCGTCGCCCTGGTCTCCGGCGCGATCGTGACAAGATCAACCGCGATCGGCGTCTCCTGCGGCGGCGGCGGCCGGAACAGGCTCGGCAGACCGAATAGGATGAGCGCGAGCAGGCCGATATGAAGGGTCGCCGACAGCGCAATGCCGCTCGGCATCCTGTCTCGCGCTGGTGAGCCCGGCTCGATGCCGGGCTCGACCATCATCAGGCTCGTCGCGGTCAACCCAGGCGGTCCTCTGGTCAGCGCTTGAGCGCGGCGGCGGGGCGAACCGCCGTCGCGCCGCCTTTCGGCGCCTGGGCGACCAGCGACACCTTGTGGAAGCCCGCCGCGGTGATGAGGCTCATCACTTCGAGGACACGGCCGTAATTGATGTCCTTGTCGCCGCGCACATAGAGCACCGCCTCGGGGTTGCTGCCGGTAATCGATTGCAGGCGTTCCACCAGCCCATCGATCGGCACGGCGATGTCCTGGATGTAGACGGCGCCCTCGCGGTTGACCGAGATGACCAGCGGTTCTTTCGGCTCGTTGATCGGCGGCGCCTGGGTCTGCGGCAGATCGACCGGCACGCCGACGGTCAACAGCGGCGCGGTCACCATGAAGACGACGAGGAGGACCAGCATGACATCGACGAGCGGCGTTACGTTAATCTCCGACATCGGGCGGTAGCGTCCGGCCGCCGTGCGCCCGCCGCTCCGGCGGTTCCCGCTATACATCCATGCAGCCATCGCTCACGGCCTTTCGTCGAGCTGGCGCGACAGGATCGCGCTGAACTCCGAGGCGAACGCTTCGAGGCGGCCGGCATAGCGGCCGAAATCGCCCGACAGCTTGTTGTAGGCGACCACCGCCGGGATCGCGGCGACCAGTCCGAGCGCGGTGGCGAACAGCGATTCGGCGATCCCCGGGGCGACCACCGCGAGGCTGGTGTTCTTCGAGGCGGCGATCGACTGAAAACTGTCCATGATCCCCCACACCGTGCCGAACAGGCCGACGAACGGGGCGGTCGAGCCGACCGTCGCGAGAAAGCTCATGAAACGCTCGACCCGATCCATCTCGCGTCCGACGGTGACGTTCATCACCCGTTCGATGCGCTGCTGCAGGCTGGAGCGCATCACCACGGTGCCGAGCAGCCCCTTGGCCGCGCTGCGCCGCCATTCGCGCATCGCCGCGGCGAATACCGCGCTCATCGGATCGATCGGACGCTGGCCGACCCGATCGTAGAGATCGTCGAGCGAGCCGCCCGACCAGAAGGTCTCCTCGAAGCTGGCGGCGGCCTGGCGCAACCGGCGCAGCCGCAGCGTCTTGTCGAAGATGACCGCCCACGACCAGAACGAGGCGGCGAGCAGGATGAACATGACCAGCTTGACGATGCTGTCCGATTGCAGAAACAGCTCGAAGATCGACAGGGTCGGAGACACGGTGCCGGGAAGCGCGGTGGTTTCAAGGGGCTGCATTGATGGCGGCCTTTTATGGCGTCTTTTGGACTGAAGATGGCGGAACGGAGAATTGAGCAGGCGAATTGAGCGCGGCGCGCAAGCCAGCCGGCACCCGGCGCGGCCGGCCGTCATGCCCGACGCAGGCGACGAGCAGGTCGAGCGCGACGAGCACCGCGCCGTCGCGGCATACAAGCTGGTCGAGCCGCAGCGTCGCGGCACCGATCTCGACAATCCGGGTCGCGACGGTCAGCGCATCGTCGAGCCGCGCCGGCGCGCGGTAATCGGCGGCGAGGCGCCGCACCGTAAAGACGATCCCGGTCTCCGCGAAGATGCCGCTATGGGCAAAGCCGAGGGCGCGCATCATCTCGGTGCGCCCGCGCTCGGCAAATTTCAGATAGTTGGCGTAATAGACGATACCGGCGGCGTCGGTGTCTTCATAATAGACGCGAAGGGGCATGCTGTGCGTCATGCCGGACGTTGACGGGGCATTCATTGCCGCCTCGCACTACCGCCGGTGCGTCCTTCGAGACGGCCGCTGCGCGGCCTCCTCAGGATGACATAAGCGGCTAATATCATGTATAAATCTTCGTCATCCTGAGGAGCACCCGACCGGGCGCGTCTCGAAGGACGCACCGCGTGCATGCAGCCTCAACAGCAGTGTGCCGGCGCACCGCGGTCATTCCGGCTCGGGCTCCACCGCCAGCGCCGCGAGCAGGTCGAACTGGCCGGGCAGGCTCGCCGGCACCGGCAGGTCGAGGTGGCGGAAGGCGATCTCGGTCAGCATCCGGCCGCGCGGCGTGCGCTGCACGAAACCTTGCTGCATCAGGTATGGCTCGATGACCTCTTCGAGCACGTCGCGCTGCTCGCTGAGCGCCGCCGCCATGGTCTCGACCCCGACCGGGCCGCCGCCGTAATTGTCGGCGATTGCGCGCAGGTAGCGCCGGTCCATCCCGTCGAGACCGCGGGCGTCCACTTCGAGGCGCAGCAGCGCCGCATCGGCGGTTGCGGCATCGACGCTGAGCCAGCCATTGACCGCGGCGAAATCGCGAATGCGGCGCAACAGCCGCATCGCGACGCGCGGCGTGCCGCGGGCGCGCCGCGCGATCTCGGCGGCGCCGTCGGGCGTGAGGTCGAAAGCAAGGATGCGGGCGCCGCGCGCCACGATCAGCGCCAGTTCGGCCGGCTCGTAAAACTGGAGGCGCAGGGGGATGCCGAAGCGCTCGCGCAGCGGTCGGGTGATGAGGCCGGAGCGCGTCGTCGCGCCGACCAGCGTGAAGGGCGGCAGGTCGATGCGGATCGAGCGCGCGGCGGGCCCCTCGCCGATGATCAGGTCGAGCTGAAAATCCTCCATCGCCGGGTAGAGGATCTCCTCGACCGCCGGAGCGAGGCGGTGGATCTCGTCGATGAACAGGATGTCGCGCGGCTGCAGGTTGGTCAGCAGCGCGGCAAGGTCGCCGGCGCGCTGGATGACCGGCCCCGAGGTGGCGCGAAAGCCGACTCCCAATTCGCGCGCGACGATCTGCGCCAGCGTCGTCTTGCCGAGCCCGGGCGGGCCGAAAAACAGGACATGGTCGAGCGCCTCGCGCCTTCCTTTCGCCGCCTCGATAAAGACGCGAAGATTGTCGCGCAGCTGGCGCTGGCCGACGAACTCGTCAAGCGCCAGCGGCCGGATCGAGGCTTCGGGCGCGTCCTCTCCGCCCAGTTCGGGCGCGATCACCCGCGGAGCGGCGTCGCTCACCGCGCCGCCCCCGAATTCGCCGTTTGGCCCAGCTCCTGCAGCCCGGCGCGGATCAGCGCGTCAAGCGCCGCGTCGTCGCCGAGCCGGCGCGAGGCCGCGGCCACCGCGCCGAACGCCTCGGCCCGGCGGTAGCCGAGATTGACCAGCGCTGACACCGCGTCGGCGGCGGCGCCCTTCCCGGCCATTGCGAGGCTCTCGCCGACCGCCGGCGACGCCGCGACCGGTGCGAGCCCGCCGACCTTGTCGCGCAGCTCGTTGACGATGCGGGCAGCGAGCCTGGGGCCCACCCCGTCGGCCTGCGCCAGGACGGCCTTGTCCTGGGCAACGATGGCGAGGAGCAGCGCCTCGGGCATGACCGCCGAGAGGACCGCCAGCGCGAGCCGCGCGCCGACCCCCTGCACCGTCGTCAGCAGGCGAAACCAGTCGCGCTCGGCGCTGTCGATGAACCCGTAGAGATGAATGTGGTCCTCGCGGACGTGAGTCTCGATCAACAGCCGCGTCGGGCTGCCCGGCGGCGGCAGCCGGCCGATCGTGCGGGTCGAGCAGAAGGCGAGATAGCCGACCCCGCCGACATCGATGACGGCCCCGTCCGGCCCGACCGAATCGACGGTCCCGGCAAGCTTGGCGATCATCGCGATCCAGCCCACGCCCGCAATGTGCCGGCGTGATGGGCATGGCAGATCGCCACCGCCAGCGCGTCGGCGGCATCCGGCTCGGCGATGGCGCAGCCCGGCAACAGGCGGCGCACCATCATCTGGACCTGCGTTTTCTCGGCATGGCCGGCGCCAACCACCGACTTCTTGACCAGGTTCGCCGAGTATTCCGCGACCGGGACCCCGCGCTCGGCCGGGACGAGCAGCACGACGCCGCGGGCGACGCCGAGCTTCAAGGTCGAGGCGGCGTTCTTGTTGACAAAGCTCTCCTCGACCGCGGCCTCGTCCGGGTGGAAGCGGTCGAGCACTGCCGTCAGCTGGCGGAACAGCGCGACGAGGCGCTCGGCCAGCGGCAGGTCGACCGGCGCATGAACGACGCCGTCCGCGACATGGCTGAGCCGGTTGCCGGCGACGTCGATGACCCCCCAGCCGGTGTGCCGCAGTCCGGGATCGAGCCCGAGGACACGCATCGCCGCGGTCGCCCCCCGCGCGGGATCAGGCGCTCAACCGCGCCAGGACGTCTTCGCCAACTTCGAAATTGGCGTAAACGTTCTGCACGTCGTCGCTGTCCTCGAGAGTTTCGAGCAGCTTGAACAGGCCCGAAGCGGTCTCCTCGTCGACCGCCGTGGCGGCCTTCGGGCGCCAGGCGAGCCGGGCCACGGTCGCCGGACCAAAGCGCTGTTCGAGCGCGTCGCGCACGCTGTTGAAATCCTCCGGCGCCGCGATCACGACATGGCCGTCTTCGTCGCTCTCGACGTCGCCGGCGCCGGCCTCGATCGCGGCGTCGAGCATCTGATCGGCGCTCGCCGCGGCGGCGGGATAGGCGATCTCGCCGACATGATCGAACAGAAAACCGACGCTGTTGCTTTCGCCGAGCGCGCCGCCCGCCTTGGTGAACGCGGCGCGCACCTCGCTCGCAGTGCGGTTGCGGTTGTCGGTCAGCGCCTCGACGACGACCGCGATCCCGCCCGGCCCGTAGCCCTCATAGCGCACCTCGTCATAGGCCTCGCCGCCCTCGCCGCCGGCGCCGCGCTTGATCGCGCGCTCGACGGTGTCTTTCGGCATGTTGGCCTGGCGCGCGGCCAGGATTGCGGCGCGCAACCGCGGATTGGCACTGGGGTCGGGCAGGCCGGAGCGCGCGGCGGTGGTCAATTCGCGGATGAGCTTGGTAAAGACCTTGCCGCGCTTTTTGTCCTGCGCGCCCTTGCGATACATGATGTTCTTGAATTGCGAATGGCCTGACATCTTCGCGTGTCCCAAAATGAGGCTTCACTCCACCGGCCAGAGCACCCGGCGCAGCCATCGGCAATCTTTCGATCGGCGCGGCCTAACAAGCCAATATGGCAGGATTGCGGCGCCTCCGGCGCAACCCCGGCGGCGGCGGCGTAGGACGGGCAGAGCGCAGCGAAGCCCATCCCCTCTGGCCAACGCGCAATCGATGGGCTTCGCGTTGCTCAGCCCATCCTACATCATTTGTGGGACATGCGGCGTCAGACGGCCGCCCAGGCGTACCGGCTCGATCTGGCATGCCAGGCCGGTCACATCGTCGATCGCCACGAAGACGCCGCACAGCGTCCCTTCCCCTTCCGCCGGTTTCGCCTTTTTCTCGGACGGCATTTTGGTCACGAAGCGGCGAACCGAGGGTGTCTTCTCCATGCCGATCACCGAATCGTAGTCGCCGCACATGCCCGCATCGCTCAGATAAGCGGTGCCGCCGGGCAGGATTTGCGCATCGGCGGTCGGCACATGGGTGTGCGTGCCCAAGACCGCCGAGACGCGGCCATCGGCGAAATGGGCGAACGCCATCTTTTCGCTGGTCGCCTCGGCATGGAAATCGACGACGATCGCGGTCGCGCCCGACCCGAGCGGATATTGCGCGAGGATCGCTTCGAGCCGCGCGAACGGATCGTCGAGCGCATCCATGAACAGCCGGCCCATCAGGTTGACGACGAGGATGTTGCGTCCCCCGTCGAGCGGGCAGAGGCACCAGCCGGCGCCCGGAGTTCCCTCCGGGAAATTGGCCGGCCGCAACAGCCGCTTGTCGCGCGGAATATAGGGGATCAGCTCGCGCTGGTCCCACACATGGTTGCCGGTGGTCAGGATGTCGGCGCCGGCATCGTAGAGCTCGCCGGCGAGGCGTTCGGTCAGACCGAAGCCGGCCGCCGCGTTCTCGGCATTGACGATCGCCAGATCGAGGCCGAGGTCGCGCCGGAGCTGCGGCAGATGGGTCTTGACCGCGTCGCGCCCGGAGCGCCCGACCACGTCGCCACAGAGAAGAATGTTCAAGAAATAGCTCCTAAACGGGCGATGCCGGCACCCTGTAGTGCAGGCGTCGAAGGACGGTGCCGCCTCGCTCCCTGTCCCGCATTGCGGGAGAGAGGCAGGGTGAGGGCGTGCGACGCGGCTCTACCCTCACCCGGCTCCCCGCGGGTCAAGCCCGCGGGCTGAAGGCTCACGCGCTCGCCACCCTTTCTCGCATTGCCGGGGGGCACTGCGACCGGGCTATGTCGGAAAAATGAGTGGAGCCGCCTCGGCCGTTGGCTGACAGAACCTCCGCGGCCCGCCATTGCAGGTGGGAGCCATGTACCGGAGCCACGACTCCGACAGGGACAGCCCCCATGAGGTAGGTATCGGCCCCGGGGTAACATGCGGCCTGACGCACCGCGCAGCTCCACCCGCTCCCTACCTAGGAAGTTTCGATGCGCGCCGCAATGGACTCGATCCGCGTTGCCACGCTGCGGATGCCGGATGCCGCCGCGTCCGCCGGCTCGGAACCGCCTCCGCCGCCGGCGCCGCGACCGCGGTTGCGCTCCTGCTGCACCGCCTCGTTGGCGTCCGACAATTCGTCGGCGATGACGAGCGCCGCGAGCAGGATCAGCCGGGCCTCGCCGACCTGGCCGAGCACCTTGGTGAAGTCGCCGACCTTGGCGTCGACATATTGCGCCAGGCGGCGGATTCGCGGCTCCTGCCCGTCGGCGCAACTGAGGAGGAAGTCGCGGCCGTTGACCTTGACGACGACCTGGCCCATCTCAGTCCTCCCGTTCGAGCAGCTGCTCCAGCCTGGCGAGCGCGGCGTCGATCCGCCCGGCAATCGCGGCCGCGACCGACGCGACCCGCGCATCTTCGGCGGCCCGTTTGCTCAAGCCGGATGCCGCATCGAGCCGCGCAACGGCCTCTTCGAGCCTGGCGATCGCGTCGTCGAGTTCACTCATGTCAGCAGCTTAGGGACCGGCAGGGCGCGTCGTCAACGCGCGGCGCCCTACGCCACCTTCTCATACTTCTGCAGCGAGCGGATGTAGGCCGGTCGCGGCGTCTCCGGAAAGAATTGCGGCCACTGCGTCCACGACACCTCGCCGACGTAGAGGTCGCCCCGCGAATTCGACGGCGAGACCGTGCGGTCCGAGAAAGGCGGTCGGCGCCGTCCCGGCATGCGGATCGCCGAAACGCGACAGCAGCTTGCCCTCATTGTCGACGATGCTGACCCGCGGGCCGAGATTGGGGCTGTGGCGGTTGACCCCCATCACCGGACCCAATTCGCCGATGTAGCAGACCGGGCGGTGGGTATGCGTCATGAAGATGCCGCACGGGCGGTGCAGATTATTCCACTGCGCCTCGTACTTGCCGTTGCCGTCGAACACCTGGACCCGGTGGTTCTCGCGGTCGGCGACATAGACCCAGCCGTCGGCGTCGGTGCAGATGTTGTGGACGATGTTGAACTGGCCGGGGTCGGTGCCGGGCTCGCCCCACGACATCAAAAGCTTGCCGTCCGGCGAATATTTGTGAACGCGGGCGTTGCCATAGCCGTCCGAAACATAGATGTCGCCGTTCGGGGCCAGCGCGGTGTGGGTGCAGCGATGGAACGGCTCGCCGCTCATATAGGGCGCCGGCTTGCCGGGAACCCCCAGTTCGAGCAAAACCTTGCCGTCCTCCAGCCGGCATTTGCGCACGAACGAACCGCCGTCATCGGTCAGGTAGATCGAGTCGTCGGGACCCATATGGACGCCGTGCGCCCGCGGGTACTGCCCCTCGCCCCACGAGCGCAGGAATTTTCCCGTCCGGTCGAACACCATCATCGGGTGTTCGCCGCGGTTGAAGACGTAGACGTTGTCCTTGGCGTCGACCCCGACCGCGCCGACTTCCTTGAACGACCAGCCATCGGGCAATTTCGCCCAGTCTTCGACGATGCGGTACCTGTAGTCGCCGGTCCCGACGATGATCGCCATGCACTCTCTCCCGCTTGGATCAGTTCCCCGTCACCCCATCATGGCCTGCCAAAAATCCCCGCGGCCGGGTTTGACCCGGCCATCCACGTCTTGATGCAGGGTGACGCATGAAAGAAAGACGTGGGTGGCCGGGTCAAGCCCGGCCACGGGGTGTCTTTAGTTGTTCAGTGAATCCTCTCGTATTTCTGCAGGGCGCGCAGATTGGCCGGGTGCGGCTGGCCCGGGAAGAGGCCGGGCCACAAGGTCCAGCACACCTCGCCAACATAAAGGTCGCCCTGAGAGTCGACGGCGAGGCCGTGCGGCCCGATAAACGAGGTCGGCGCCGTTCCGGCGAACGGATCGCCGATCCGCGACAACAGCTTGCCCTGGTTGTCGACGATGCTGACCCGGGGCCCGAGATTGGCGTTGAGGCGGTTGACCGAAATCTCGCCGATATAGCAGACCGGCTTGTGGGTGTACGGCATGCAGAGGCCGCACGGGCGGTGCAGATTGTTCCACTGGGTCTCGTACTTGCCGTTGCCGTCGAACACCTGGACCCGGTGGTTCTCGCGGTCGGCGACATAGACCCAGCCGTCGGCGTCGGTGCAGATGTTGTGCACGAGATTGAACTGGCCGGGATCGCTGCCGGGCTCGCCCCACGACATCAGCAATTTGCCGTCCGGCGAATATTTGTGGACGCGGGCGTTGCCGTAGCCGTCGGAGACGTAGATGTCGCCCTTCGGCGACAGCGCGGTGTGGGTGCAGCGGTTGAACGGCTCGCCGCTCAGATAGGGCGCCGGCTGGCCCGGCACGCCCAGCTCGAGCAGCACCTTGCCGTCCTCGATCCGGCACTTGCGCACGAAATGGCCGCCGTCGTCGGTCAGGTAGATCGAATCGTCCGGCCCCATGTGGACGCCGTGGGCGCGCGGGTACTGTCCCTCGCCCCACGAGCGCAGGAACTTTCCGGTGCGGTCGAACACCATCATCGGGTGCTCGCCGCGCCCGAAGGCATAGACGTTGTCGTTCCCGTCGACGCCGACCGCGGCGACCTCCTTGAACGACCAGCCGTCGGGCAATTTCGCCCAGTCCTCGATGATCCGATACCGGTACTCGCCGGTCCCGACGATGATCGACATTCGGCATCTCCTCATCGCGCCCGGTTGCGGAAGCTGGGGCGAACGTTAGCGAAGCGCCCGGCGCGACACAATTGCTTCCGTACCGGCGCGACGGTGACGGGGCGCGATGCGCGGCGTTTGCGGGCGACGCGATCGACGCTTAGACTGGCGCCCCATGACCGATGCCGCTCCCCCGCTCCCCCCGCCCGCCAACCCCCGATTGCGCCGCATGGCGAACGCGCTGCGCGCGCTCGCGATGGACGCCGTCGAGCAGGCCAAGTCCGGCCATCCCGGCATGCCGATGGGCATGGCCGACATCGCCGCGGTGCTGTTCACCCAGTTCCTGCGCTTCGATCCGCAAATGCCGGACTGGCCCGACCGCGACCGCTTCGTCTTGTCGAACGGGCACGGCTCGATGCTGCTCTATGGCCTCTTGCACCTGCTCGGCTATCCCGACATGACCTTGGACGAGCTGAAGCGCTTCCGCCAGCTCGGCAGCCGCACCGCCGGGCATCCCGAGCGCGGGTCTGGCGACCGGCATCGAGGTGACGACCGGGCCGCTCGGCCAGGGGATCGGCAACTCGGTCGGGATGGCGCTCGCCGAACGGCTGCTCGGCGGCGCAGTTCGGCGACGACGCTCGTCGATCATCGAACGTACGTCTTCTGCGGCGATGGCTGCCTGATGGAGGGGATCAGCCATGAGGCGCTGGGGCTCGCCGGGCATCTCAGGCTCAACAAGCTGATCCTATTCTGGGACGACAACTCGATCACGATCGACGGGTCGACCAGCCTTGCCGTTTCACGACGACCAGATCGCGCGCTTCCAGGCGCATGGCTGGGACGGCCGAGCGGATCGACGGCATGAACCATGACGAGATCGCCGCCGCGATCCGCCGCGCCCACACCCACGACCGGCCGAGCCTGATCGCCTGCCGCACGATGATCGGGTTCGGCGCGCCGACCAAGGCCGGCACCGCCGCGGCGCACGGCGCGCCGCTCGGCGCCGAGGAAATCAAAGGCGCCAAGGAACGGCTCGGCTGGGAATTCGGCCCGTTCGTCGTGCCCGACGACGTACGCGCCGAATGGCGCGCCGCCGGGGCGCGCAGCGTCGCGGTGCGGCAGGCATGGGAACAGCGGCTCGCCGCCGCCGCGTCCGAAGAGCGCGTCGAATTCCTGCGCCGCCAGAAGGGCGAACTGCCGGCCGGCTTCGATGGCGTCATCGCCAAAGTGTGCGACGATTTCCGCGCCAAGAACGCCAAGCTGGCGACGCGGCAGGCCTCCGGCGACGTGCTGGAGGCGCTCGTCCCGGCATTGCCCGAGCTGCTCGGCGGCTCGGCCGACCTGACGCCGTCGAATAATACCCGCACCAAGACCGACGAGCGACGTGCGGCCGGGCGATTTCTCCGGCCGCTATATGCACTATCGGCGTGCGCGAGCACGGCATGGCGGCGGCGATGAACGGGATGGCCGGCGCATGGCGGGCTCATCCCCTATGGCGGCACCTTCCTGACCTTCACCGATTATTGCCGCCCGGCGATCCGGCTGTCGGCGCTGATGGAGGTCCGCGTCATCTATGTGATGACCCATGATTCGATCGGGCTCGGCGAGGACGGGCCGACGCACCAGCCGATCGAGCATTTGGCGGCATTGCGCGCGATCCCCCACCTGCTGGTGTTCCGCCCGGCCGATGCGGTCGAGACCGCCGAGTGCTGGGCATTGGCGCTGAAGCACACCGCACGCGCCGTCGATCCTGGCGCTGACCCGCCAGGGCCTGCCGCTGCTGCGGACCGAGGCGCCGAGCGAAAACCGCTCGGCCCACGGCGCCTATGTGCTGGCCGAAGCGGCAGGCGAGCGCCAGGTGAGCCTGCTCGCCACCGGCTCGGAGGTATCGCTCGCGATGATGGCGCGCGACGCGCTGGCGAAGGACGGCATCCGTGCCGCTGTCGTCTCGATGCCGTGCTGGGAATTGTTCGAGGCCGAGCCCGCGGAATACCAACGCGCGGTGCTCGGGACGGCGCCGCGGGTCGGGGTCGAGGCGGCGGTGCGGCTCGGCTGGGACCGATGGCTCGGGCCGCGCTCGGCCTTCATCGGCATGAGCAGCTTCGGCGCCTCGGCCCCGATCGAGGCGCTCTACCCGCATTTCGGCATCACCGCCGAGAAGGTTGCGGAGGCAGCGCGCGTGCTGCTGTGAACTGAGCGACAACCCTGCTGGAAAGGCGGGCAGTCATGCCGACAATCGACGTCCAGGTGCACGCCTACGAACGCAACCACCCGGGCCGGCCTTGGGTCGGCACTCTGCGCGGGCCGGCGGAGGTCACCGGCGACCAGATGGTGGCCGCGATGGATGCCGTCGGCGTCGATGGCGCGCTCTTGGTCTCGCCGTTCAGCATGTACGGCTACGACGCCAGCTACGCACTCGACGTGCGCGCCGCCCATCCCGGCCGGTTCGGGTTGATCAAACCGGTCGACCCGAACGATCCCGCGGTCGCCGATACGATCGCCGACTGGGCGGCGATCGAGGGGACGGTCGGGGTCCGGCTGATGATGCGCGACACCGTCTCGACCGACCCTGCCGACCCTGGCATCAACCGGGTCTTGGCCGCCGCTGCACGACACTCGCTGCCGGTCAACCTGATGTGCTGGGGCCGCCTTGAGCAGGCCGGGCAGCTGGCGGCGCGCAACCCGCATACGACCCTGGTGATCGATCACCTCGGGCTGCAACAACCGTTCGAGCCGCCGGCCCCGGCGGAGCCGTTCGCCGACCTCCCCAAGCTGTTGGCGCTGGCCGCTCACGACAACGTCACGGTGAAGATCAGCGGAGCCTGCACCTTGTCGCACGAACCGTTCCCCTATAACGACATGTGGGACCCGCTCGGCCGCATTTTCGACGCCTTCGGCTTCGCTCGCTGCATGTGGGGCACCGATTGGACCCGCGCCGTCGCGCTGTTGACATACCGCGAGGGCGTCGAGGCGTTTCGCGTTACGGGTCGCCTGTCGAACAGCGACCGCGCCGCCTTGATGGGCGAGACCTTGACGCGGGTGTATGGCTGGTCGCCGGCGAAGACCTGATCGCCGCCGATCGGCGCCGCCGCGCTTCACCCGCGAGCCGCAATCTGTTCTAAGCTTGCGCAACGGTTTTGCAGGAGGGAACGGGCATGGCGATACGGGTCGCGATCAACGGGTTTGGCCGGATCGGCCGGTTGGTGATGCGCGCCGCCCTGGAGCGCGCCGGCAATGAGATCGAGATCGTCGGCATCAACGATCTGGGGCCGGTCGAGACCAACGCGCATCTCTTGCGCTACGACAGCGTGCATGGCCGCTTTGCCGGCGAGGTCACGACCGGCGAGAACTGGATGGACGCCGGGCGCGGCAGGATCCGCGTCAGCGCCGAGCGCGACCCGGCGAAACTGCCGTGGAAGGAACTCGCCGTCGATGTCGCGCTCGAATGCACCGGCATCTTTACCAAGCGCGAGGCGGCAGCAAAGCACCTCGAAGCCGGCGCCAAGCGCGTCATCGTCTCGGCGCCGGCCGACGGCGCCGATTTCACCGTGGTGCTCGGCGTCAACCATGACGAGCTGAAACCCGAGCACCGGGTGATTTCGAACGGCTCGTGCACGACCAATTGCCTGGCGCCGGTCGCCTACGTGCTGCACAACGGCATCGGCATCGAGCGCGGCTTCATGACGACGATCCATTCCTATACCGGCGACCAGAGCCTCCAGGACACGCTGCATCACGATCTGCGACGCGCCCGAGCGGCGGCCCTGTCGATGATCCCCACCTCGACCGGCGCGGCGCGGGCGATCGGCCTCGTCATGCCGGCCTTGAAGGGCAAGCTCGACGGCACCGCGATCCGGGTGCCGACCGCAAATGTCTCGCTGATCGACCTCACCTTCGATGCAGCGCGCGATGTCGACACAGCAGAGGTCAATTCGCTGATGGAGGAGGCAGCCAAGTCGAACCGGCTGAAGGGCATCCTCGGCATCAACAAGGCGCCGACCGTGTCGGTGGATTTCAACCACGACCCGCACAGCTCGACCTTCGATGTGACCCAGACCCAGGTGCTCGACAAGCGCTTCGTGCGCGTCCTCTCGTGGTACGACAACGAATGGGGCTTCTCGAACCGGATGGTCGAGGTCGCCGCCTATTTCGGCGCGATGCACTGACGGAAAACGCCCCGGTCTTCATCATCCACTCGCTCGCGCACGCCGTCGCGGCGCTCAACGCCGCGGCTGAGGCCGGGCGGCCGGTCATCCTGGCCAGCGCGCCCGCTGCGGGGATTTATGGCGGGCCCGGCTGGTTCCGCGGGATGATCGCGGCAGCGCGGGATGCCGTCCCGGCAGCGCAATGCACCGCGCTCATTGATTGCGGCGATGACGCGGGCGCGGCGATGGCGGCGATCGTCGCCGGGATCGAGGGCGTTGTCTTCACCGGCCGTGCCGACGTCGCCGCACGCCTCGCCGGCATCGCTTCACGGGGCGGCACAAGCCTGGTGACGGCGCCGCCAGTCGCCGCGCTCGACCTTGGCGCCGAGTTCTTTGCCGCGCCCGAAACGCTGCGCCGCCGCGTTGCCGATGTTCTCGCCTCGCCCGCGGGGTTTTGCTAAAACGTGGGCGAACCCACCGGCCCGCCAGGAGGAACGCTGCGATGAAGATCAACGGTCAGGTCCAGAAGATCCTCAGCCATTACGAGAGCGACAACCCCGGCACCAAGGCGAACCTCGCCCGCATCCTGATGCACGGCAAGCTCGGCGGCACCGGCAAGCTGTTGATCCTGCCGGTCGATCAGGGCAACGAGCACGGCCCGGCGCGAAGCTTTGCGCCGAACCCGCCGGCCTACGACCCGCACTACCATTTCCAGCTGGCGATCGAGGCGGGGTTGTCGGCGTATGCCGCGCCGCTCGGGTTTATCGAAGGCGGCGCCTCGACCTATGCCGGGCAGATCCCGCTCGATTCTCAAATGCAACAGCGCCAACAGCCTGTCGCGGGCGAAAGAGAATGCGACCCAGGCGGTCACCGCCAGCGTCAAGGACGCGCTGCGCCTCGGCTGCTCGGCGATCGGCTATACGATCTATCCGGGGTCGGACGCCGCCTATGACCAGATGCGCGACATCGCCGAGATGGCGCGTGAAGCCAAATCCTGCGGGCTTGCCGTAGTGATCTGGTCCTATCCGCGCGGCGGCAACCTGTCGCGCGAGGGCGAGACCGCGATCGACGTCTGCGCCTACGCGGCGCAGCTCGCCGCCCAGCTCGGCGCCCACATCATCAAGGTCAAGCCGCCGACCGCGCATCTCGAACTGGCCGCGGCGAAGGCGGTTTACGAGAAGCAGAACATCGACATCTCGACCCCGGCGGCGCGCATCCGCCACGTCGTGCAATCGGCGTTCAACGGCAAGCGCATCGTGGTCTTCTCGGGCGGCGAGGCGAAGGACCTCGACGGCGTCCTCAACGAGGTGCGCGCGGTCTATGCCGGCGGCGCCAACGGCTCGATCATCGGCCGCAACACGTTCCAGCGGCCGAAGGCCGAGGCCCTCGACATGCTCAACCGCATCATCAAGATCTATCAGGGGAAAGACTGATCGCGCCCGGCATCATGCAGCGCGACAAGGCGCGGGCAACCACCCGGCTCTATCTGATCACGCCGCCGGCGCTCGACCCCGAGCGGTTTGCCGGGGACCTCGACGAGGCGCTCGCCGGCGGCGACGTTGCCTGCCTGCAATTGCGGCTGAAGGACGTCGACGACGCCGCGGTCCGGCGCGCGGCGCGGGTGCTGCAGCCGATCGCGCAACAGCGCGGCGTCGCCTTCATCATGAACGACCGCCCCGACCTTGCTGCCGAACTCGGCTGCGACGGAGTGCATGTCGGCGAGGAGGACATGCCCTACGCCGAGGCGCGCCGGCTCCTCGGGCCCGACCGCATCGTCGGGGTCACCTGCGGCAACAGCCGGCATCGCGCCATCGTCGCCGCCGAGGCCGGGGCCGACTACGTCGCGTTCGGCGCATTCTTTCCGAGCATGACCAAGGCCGGCGCCAAATTTCGCGCCACGCCCGAGGTATTGCGCGACTGGTCGGAAACGACCGTCGTGCCGTGCGTCGCGATCGGCGGGATCAGCCAGGAGAATTGCCCGCCGCTGGTCGAAGCCGGCGCCGATTTCCTCGCCGTGATCGGCGCCATCTGGTCATACAAGCAAGGCCCGCGCGCCGCGGTGCGCGACTTCAATGCCGTGTTCGCCCGCTACGGCCGAGCCCATGCCGCGGCAGCAGGTTGAGCCAAATATGTCGATGCCGGCAACCTAGACCCAATGAGAAAGCAGCGAGGAAGCGATGCCTATCTTGGGCGATGCGCCGCTATAGCGGATCGTCCTGAGCAATGATTAAATGGCGCCAATCTGGAGAACGCCAACCATTCAATGTTCGCAACCCTCACCGGGCGCGCATTTCCTTGAAACGAAATCGTGGATTACGAATTCAGAAACTCTGATCAAGTTGGACTTTTTGAGAAAAACATGGGCGGCAAAACGCGGTTGCCGCAGAATTGCGATTGTGCACAATCGGCGGCACCCCATATAACGGCACAGCAAAATGGCGTTGCGGCGAACGCCATCGGTCGCTCCTTGGCCGGGTTGGCTCGGGCCGCACCTGCATCCAAGGAGAAATCTCGGTGACGTTCCGATCTCTGCACGACCGAGCGACGGTCCGCCCGATCGATCCGGTTGAGAAAACCGCCGGCGGCATCTCCCTTCCCGACATCCTGGGCGTCATTGCCAACTGAAGGAGACGATAATTATGGCGGCAAAAGATATTCGCCTGAGCAGCGATGCGCGCGAGCGCATGCTGCGCGGCATCGATACGCTGGCCCATGCGGTCCGGGTGACGCTCGGCCCCAAGGGTCGCAACGTCGTCCTCGATAAATCGTACGGCGCGCCGCGGATCACCAAGGATGGGGTGACCGTCGCCAAGGAAATCGAGCCTGTCCGACAAGTTCGAGAACATGGGCGCCCAGATGGTCAAGGACGTTGCCAGCAAAACCAGCACGGAAGCCGGCGACGGCACCACGACCGCAACGATCCTCGCCCACGCGCTGGTGCACGAGGGCGTGCGCGCCGTTGCCGCCGGCATGAACCCGATGGATCTGCGGCGCGGCATCGACCTCGCGGTCGCGGCGATCGTCGCCGACATCGCCAAGCGCTCGAAGAAGGTCTCGACCAACGACGAGATCGCGCAGGTCGGCACAATCTCAGCCAACGGCGACAAAGAAATCGGCCGGATGCTGGCCGAGGCGATGAAGAAGGTCGGCAACGAGGGCGTCATCACCGTCGAAGAGGCCAAATCGCTCGAAACCGAGCTCGATATCGTCGAAGGCATGCAGTTCGACCGCGGCTATCTGTCGCCCTATTTCGTCACCAACGCCGAAAAGATGCTGGCCGAGGCTCGACGACCCCTACATCCTCTTGCACGAGAGCAAGCTGTCCAGCCTGCAGCCGCTGCTGCCGATCCTCGAAGCGGTGGTGCAGAGCTCGCGGCCGCTCTTGATCGTCGCCGAGGACATCGAGGGCGAGGCGCTGGCGACCTTGGTCGTCAACAAGCTGCGCGGCGGCCTCAAGGTGGCCGCGGTCAAGGCGCCGGGCTTCGGCGACCGCCGCAAGGCGATGCTCGAAGATATCGCGGTACTGACGGGCGGCCAGGTGATCAGCGAAGACCTCGGCATCAAGCTGGAGAACGTGACCCTCGACATGCTCGGACGCGCCAAGCGCGTGCGCATCGAAAAGGAGAACACCACGGTGATCGACGGCGCCGGCAAGAAGGACGCCATCGACGCCCGCATCGGCCAGATCAAGGCGCAGATCGAGGAGACGACCTCCGATTACGACAAGGAGAAGCTGCAGGAGCGCCTCGCCAAGCTGGCCGGCGGCGTCGCGGTGATCCGGGTTGGCGGCAACAGCGAGGTCGAGGTCAAGGAGCGCAAGGACCGCGTCGATGACGCGATGCACGCGACCAAGGCCGCGGTCGAGGAAGGCATCGTCGCCGGCGGCGGCGTCGCGCTGCTCTTTTCGGCCAAGGTCCTCGATGGTCTGACCCCTGCCAACAACGACCAGAAGTTCGGCATCCAGATCGTCCGCAAGGCAATCCAGGCGCCGGCCCGGCAGATTGCCGAGAATGCCGGGAGCGACGGTTCGGTTGTCGTCGGCAGGCTGGCGGACAAAAACGACCCCAATTACGGCTTTGACGCGCAGTCGGGCGAATACAAGGACATGGTCGTCGCCGGCATCGTTGACCCGGCCAAGGTCGTGCGGGTGGCGTTGCAGGATGCCGCATCGGTGGCCGGGCTGTTGATCACGACCGAGGCGATGGTGACCGACCGGCCGGAACCGAAGCCGGGCGCGATGCCGCAAGACCACGATCACGGAATGGGCGGCATGGGCGGCATGGGTTTCTGATCGAACGGCCGATTTGGGCCTCTTTTCCGCCCGCGCCGCAGGATCTCCTTGGGGCGTGGGCGGCGGCCCGCCGGCAAGCAAGCGGATGCGACGCCCACGGCGGCTCGAAGCGAGCGTGCCCGGGTCGCAGACAACGAAAGGACGGGTCCGCGGTGCAGGTTTTTGTTCGCGACAACGACATCAACTCGGCCCTCAGGGTGCTGAAGAAGAAAATGCAGCGCGAGGGCACCTTTCGCGAGATGAAGCGGCGGCGGGCTTATGAAAAGCCCTCGGAGCGCCGCGCCCGCGAGCAGGCCGAGGCGGTGCGCCGGCATCGCAAGATGATGCGCAAGCGCATGGAGCGCGAAGGCTATTAGCCGCTACTCGGGCGGGGGTTCGTCGTCGCGCTCCGGTTGCGGGGCGTCGGGCTGGCGCAAGGCGGCGCGCTCCTGCCGCAATTTGAGTTTTTCGTCCCGTTTGGCTTTCTTGGCGCGATCGCGCTCGGCCCGGTCAAAACGGTAATTGGGTTTTCGCATCCGCTGCCTCCGGTCTCTCTCGGCCTGCCCGATGATGATCGGCCGCTGCGCCACTCCTCGGATCAACGCGACCTCATCGACCCGGAAGGCAATAGGATGGCCCGACAAGCCGATCATTCAAGACGTCTTCCTCGGCACGGCGGCGATTGTCGTTCCGGCAATAGTTTGCGGGAGGAATAGGTTCCGATGGAAGGGCCGCCAGCCTCACCGCCCTTGCCGGCGGAATATTATCGCGATCACGCGGCGCGGGTTCGCCGGCTGGCGCGGGACGCGACAGCCGCCGGGATCAGAGAGCATCTCGATGACGTGGCTCTGCAATACGACCGCCTAGCCGAGCGCGTCGAGGACACGCCTCCGCACCGGCGGAGCTGACCTCACCTGAATTTTGTCGAGACGCCGGCGTTGCAACGCCGGCATCGGCGCGCGGCTCAGCCCGATTGCGATCATGCCCTGGTCTGGGCTATTCACGGCTCGCCCGCACCAGGAGGATTTTCCAAAAGGACCTAAAGGCATGCCACAGGCTGGACCGCTTTCCGGCATCACCATCATCGATCTGTCCCGCATCCTTGCCGGACCCTATTGCACCTTGCTGCTGGCCGAACTCGGCGCACGGGTCATCAAGGTCGAAGCGCCTGAGACCGGCGACGACGCCCGGCAATACGGCCCGTTCAAGGGCGGCAAATCGACCTATTTCGCGAGCGTCAACCGCGGCAAGGAGTTGATCGCCCTCGACCTCAAGGCGCCGGCCGACCGCGAGATTTTCGAGCGCCTCTTGGACAAGGGCGACGCGCTCGTCGAGAATTTCCGGCCGGGCACGATGGAAAAACTCGGCTACGGCTGGGACAGCCTGCACAAGCGCTATCCCCGCCTGATCTATGCCGCGGCCTCGGGCTTCGGCCATACCGGCCCCTATTCGCATTACCCGTCCTACGACATGGTGGTGCAGGGCCTCGGCGGGATCATGAGCATTACCGGGGCACCCGGCATGCCGCTGGTGCGGGTCGGCACCTCGGTCGGCGACCTTGCCGGCGGGCTCTATACCGCGATCGCGCTCAACGCGGCCTTCCTGCATCGCGAGCGCACCGGCGAGGCGACCAAGGTCGACGTCGCGCTGTTCGACTGCCAGCTGGCGCTCCTCGAAAACGCCATCATGCGCTATACGACGACCGGCGAAATTCCCGGGCCGATGGGCGCGCGCCACCCCTCGATCACGCCGTTCGAGGCGTTTGCGACCGAAGACGGCAACATCATCATAGCGGCCGGCAATGACGGCCTCTACGTCAAGCTGGCGCACGCGCTGGAGCGGCCGGACCTCGCCGAAAACCCGCTGTTCAAGACCAACGCTTTGAGGAACCAACACCAGGAAGCGCTGAAGGCCGAGATCGACGGAGCGTTGCGCGCGGGTACGACCGAGCATTGGATCGCCGTGCTCGAAAAGGCGGGGATACCGTGCGGGCCGGTCAACAATGTCGCGCAGGCGCTGGCGCACCCGCAGACTGCGGCGCGCAACATGCTGGTCGCGGTCGACGATCCGGTGACCGGGCCCTTGAAGCTTGCCGGCAATCCGATGAAATTCTCCGCCTTCGCCGATCCGCCGACCCGCGACGCCGCCCCCGACCTCGACGCCGATCGCGACAGCATCTTGCGCGAATTGGGGCTATAGGCCGCGCGGCGACAAGCGGGCCGCTCCGCTGACAAGGGCAGCCGGTTTTGATCCGCCGCCTTCTGGCCGGAGCGCTGGTGCTCGGGCTGGTCCTCGGCGGCGGGTTCTACCTCTATCTGCGGTCGTCGCTGCCGCAGGTCGACGGCCGGATTGCGGTGACGGGCTCACCGGCGAGGTGACGATTGCCCGCGACAATGACGGCGTTCCGCTGATCAGCGCGGCCGACGACGAGGATGCCGCCTTCGGGCTCGGCTTCGCCCATGCCCAGGACCGGCTGTTTCAGATGGAGATGATGCGGCGCTACGGCGCCGGCCGGCTTGCCGAAATCTTCGGAGAACAGATGGTCGGCGATCGACCGGCAGATGCGGATCCTCGGGCTTTATCGCCTCGCCGAGGCGGAGTTTCCGTTGCTGTCCGCGCCGGTGCAACGCGGCCTGAAAGCCTATGCCGCCGGGGTCAACGCTTTTCTCGCGGCGCGGCGCGGCGCCTTGCCGCCCGAATTCCTGCTGCTGCGCTTCGCGCCCGAGCCTTGGCGCCCGGCCGACACGCTGGTCTGGGGCAAGCTGATGGATCTGCTGCTCGCCGGGAATTATCGCGGCGAGTTGCTGCGCGCGCGGCTTACCCGCTCGCTGTCGCCCGAAGAGCTGGCTTTCCTCTACCCCGAATACCCGGAGAACGCGCCGACCACCTTGGCGGAGTTGGCGAGGATCTATCGCCGGCTTCCCTTGGACCGTCTGTATGCGGCATTGCCGCGCGCAATCGGGCCGATCTACGCCTCGAACAACTGGGTGGTCGACGGCGCCCACAGCGCCAGCGGCAAGCCGCTCCTCGCCAATGATCCGCACCTCGGTTTCGGCGCGCCGGGCTTCTGGTATCTCGCCCGGCTGAAGACACCGGAGCACGAGATCGCCGGCGGCACCATCGCCGGCACGCCGTTTGTCGCGATCGGCCACAACGACCGGATCGCCTGGGGCTTTACCAGTACCGGCAGCGATGTCGAGGATCTCTTCATTGAGAAGCTCGATCCGACCGACCCCAGGCGTTATGCGACCCCCGGCGGCAGCGCCGCTTTTGCACGCCGGGAGGAGACAATCGCGGTGCGCGGTGCGGCGCCGGTCGCGCTGACCATCCGCACGACCCGCCACGGCCCGGTGCTGTCCGACGCGCTGCCCACGGACGTTGCCAAATCGGGGTATGTGCTGGCGCTCGCCGCGCCCTTTCTGACCGCCGACGACGGCACCGCACGGGCGCTGTGGGGCATCGACCGCGCCGCCGACTGGAGCGGGTTTCGCGCGGCGCTGCAGTCCTGGGTCGGCCCGCAGCAGAACATCGTCTATGGCGACAGCGCCGGGACGATCGGGTTCATCGCGCCGGGCCGCGTGCCGATCCGTAAAGCGGGGAATGGCTGGCTTCCGGTGCCGGGCTGGACCGGGGATTATGACTGGACCGGGTTCATCCCGTTTGCCGAGCTGCCGCAGGCGAGCAATCCCGCCGCCGGGCATTTCGTCAGCGCCAACAACAAAATCGTGCCCGACCGCTATCCCTATTTCCTGTCGCGCGACTGGGACCTGCCGAACCGCGCCGAACGCATCGGCGAGCTGCTCGGCGCGACGCCGTTGCAATCGCCCGCAGCGAGCGCCGCCATCGAGGCCGACACGCTGTCGATCGCGGCGCGGCGGCTGGTGCCGCTGATGACCCGCATCGTTCCGGCCAGCGACATGGCGCGCGAGGCGATCGGGCGGTTGCAGGGCTGGGACTTTCGTATGGACGCGGACAAGGTCGAGCCGCTGCTGTTTACCGCCTGGTTGCGCGCCTTTGCCCATGATGTGTTCTTCCGCCATCTGGGCGACGCGGCCGCCGATTATTGGGATCTGAAGCCGCAGGTCATCGAGGCGGTTCTGAGCGCGCATCCGGAGTGGTGCGGCGATCCCAAGAAGCGGGCGCAGAGCTGCGATGCGCTGCTTTCGGCCGCGCTCGATGCCGCGCTCGCCGAGCTGCGCCGGGCCTATGGCCCCGATATGAAGCGATGGCAGTGGGGGCGCGCCCATATCGCCCGGTTCGCCAACCCGGTCTTCGGCCGGATTGCGGTGCTGCGCGATTGGGTCGATGTCGGGGTGCCGACCGCGGGCGGGTTCGATACGGTCAACCGCGGCTCGACCACGATCCGCGACGATTCGCATCCTTACGAGCAGCGGTTCGGCGCCGGGCTGCGAATCATCACCGATCTTGCAGCGCCGGCGGAATCGCGGATGATCGCGGTCCCCGGCCAATCGGGCAACCCGCTGTCGCGGCATTTTTCCGACCTGTTGCAGCGCTGGCGGCAGTTCGATTGGCTCGTCCCCGGCCGCGCGCCAGCGGTCGCCACCCTCACTCTGGAACCCGCGCGATGAACGACCTGCCGGTGACGATCGCCGATATCCGGCGCGCCCAAGCGGCGATCGCCGGTGCGGTCGGCCAAACCCCGACGATCCGCGCTGCGGCACTCTCCGAGATGACCGGGTGCGAAGTGTTTCTCAAGCTCGAGACATTGCACCCGACCGGCTCGTTCAAGGAGCGCGGCGCGCTCAACAAGCTCCTCAGCCTCGATCCGGCCGAGCGCCGCGCCGGGGTGGTCGCGATGTCGGCGGGCAACCACGCGCAGGGCGTCGCCTATCACGCGCGCCGGCTCGGCATCCCGGCAACGATCGTGATGCCGCAGGGCACGCCGTTCACCAAGATCGACCGCACCGAGGCGCTCGGCGCCAAGGTGCTGCTTAAGGGCGACAGCCTGGTTGACGCACGCAGGGCCGCCGACGATCTCGCCCGCGAGCGCGGCCTCGTCCTCGTCCATCCCTATGATGACCCCGCGGTGATCGCCGGCCAGGGCACGATTGCGCTCGAAATGCTGGCCGAGCACCCCGGGCTGCGGGCGCTGATCGTGCCGGTGGGCGGCGGCGGACTCATTTCCGGCATCGCGGTCGCGGCCAGGGCGCTGTCGCCGGACATCGAGATCATCGGCGTGCAATCGGCGCTCTACCCCTCGATGTATCGTGTGCTGCACGGCATCGATCCGGGCCTGCCCACCGAAGGGACGACGCTCGCCGAAGGCATCGCGGTCAAGGAGCCGGGCGAGCTGACCCGCCATATCGTCAAGGCGCTGGTCGGCGCCGTGCATCTGGTCACCGAGCGCCAGCTCGAAGGCGCGGTCGAGCTGTTGATCGAACGCCACAAGCTGGTCGTCGAGGGCGCCGGCGCCGCCGGCGTGGCGGCGCTGCTCGCCGACCCCGAGCGCTGCCGCGGGCAGCAGGTCGGCATCGTCCTGACCGGCGGCAACATCGACGCGCGCCTGCTCGCCTCGTTGTTGATGCGCGGCCTGGTGCGCGGCGGCCGGCTGGTGCGGCTGCGCGCCGAACTGCCCGATCTGCCGGGCGTGTTGTCGCGGGTCGCGGGCGTCATCGGCGGGCTCGGCGGCAATATCGTCGAGGTCCACCACCAGCGCCTGTTTCACGACACCTCGGTCAAGCGCGCCGAGCTCGAACGTCGTCGTCGAGACCCAGAACCGGCGCCATGTCACCACGATCGTCGAGGCCCTCGTTGCCGCCGGCTTCGCGACCCGGCTGCTTTCCGGCAGCGTCGAAGGCGACGGCGACGAGCCTAACCGCGGCGCCCCTTCCCCCTGACCGGCACGATCAGCACACGATCGACGCGCCTGCCGTCCATCTCGACGATCTCGAAACGCCAGCCGTCGGCGCTGATCCGGTCGGCGACCATCGGCACGCGGTTGAGCCGCGCCATCAGATAGCCGCCCAACGTGTGGAATTCGGCATCTTCGCCCGGCAGATGCGCGACGCCGAGGACGTGCTTCAGCTCGTCGAGCCCGAGCATGCCGTCGATCAGCCACGTGCCGTCCTCGCGCCGCACGATGCGCGGATCGGTGTCGCCGGTTCCGGGGATATCGCCGACCAGCGCCTCGAGAATGTCGGTCAGGGTCACCAGCCCTTCGAGGTCGCCATATTCGTCGACGACCAACGCCATCGGCTCGCCGCTGGTCTTGAACACTTCGAGAGCGCGCAGCACCGTCACGGTGTCCGGCACAAACAGCGGCGGGCGCAATGCTGCGCGCAGGTTGAGGGGCTGCCCGGCCAACGAGGCATCGTACAAGTCCTTGACCTGCACGACACCGGCGAGCTGGTGGGTGCCGCCCTGCAGCACCGGAAAGCGGGAATAGGCGCTGTCGCGGATGCGCCGTCGGGTCTCCTCCTCGGGATCGTCGAGATCGAGGAACTCGATCTGGGTGCGCGGCGTCATCACCGCGCTGACCCGCCGGTCGCCGAGCCGCAGCGCCATCTCGACGATCGCCGTTTCGCCGAGCGGGATGTGCCCGGCCGCGACCCCCTCGCGCAACATGAACCCGATCTCCTCGTCGGTGACCCGCAGCGGCTCGCCGTGCAGCGGCACTACCCGCAGGATCAGATCGGTCGTCGCGCTCAGCAACCATTCGAGCGGCGCCGTGATCCGCGCCATCCACCGCATGATGCGGGCGAGCGCGGCAGCAATGCGCTCGGGATGCGCGAGCGCGACCCGCTTCGGCACCAACTCGCCGAGGATCAGCGAGAAATACGAGATGCCGATCACCACGACGGCCATGCTGATGATATGCGCATAGCCGGCGAGAAAGCCGCCATGCCCGGCGAGATAGTCCTGCAGGCTTTCGCCGAGCGTCGCCTGGCCGAAAGTGCCGGACAGGACGGCGATGATGGTGATCCCGATCTGCACCGTCGCCAGGAGCCGCGACGGGTCGGCCTTCAGGTCGAGCGCGGCCTGGGCGCCCGGCCGGTCGTCGGCGGCGAGCGGCTGGAGCCGGGCCGGCCGCGCCGAAACGAGCGCCATTTCGGCCATCGAAAAAAAGCCGTTCACCAGGATCAGCAACAGCACGATCGACAGCTGCAGGGTCAGCATGGCAAGCCCCGCCGGTTCCGGTCATTCCCGCGAAACCGGGAATCCAGAGCCCCATCGCTTGCCCTGGACCCCCGCTTGCGCGGGGTGACGGTGGAGAAAATGCGCCCATGCCCGCAACGCGGGCGGTACCCGTCGCTAACGAGCAGATCAGCGCGAATAATATTCGACGACGAGGTTCGGCTCCATCGTCACCGGAAAGGGCACATCGGCGAGCTTGGGTGCCCGGATGAAGCGGCCGTGCATGCGGTCGTGGTCGATCTCGACGTAATCGGGGATGTCGCGCTCGCTCGATTGCGTCGCCTCGATGACCAGAACCATCCCCTTCGCCCGCGGCTTCAGCTCGATCGTGTCGCCATCGCGAAGCTGATAGGAGGGTATGTTGAGCCGTCTGCCATTGACCAGGACATGCCCGTGATTGACGATCTGACGGGCGGCAAACGGCGTCGGCGCCAGCTTCATCCGGTAGATCGTCGCATCGAGCCGGCGCTCCAAAAGCTCGATCAGGTTTTCGCCGGTGTCGCCCTGCCGCCGCACCGCCTCCTCGTAGAGCTTGCGGAACTGGCGCTCGCCGATATTGGCGTAATAGCCCTTGAGCTTCTGCTTGGCGGCGAGCTGGGTCCCGTAGTCCGACGGCTTCTTGCGCCGCTGGCCATGCTGGCCCGGCCCATATTCGCGGCGATTGAGCGGGCTCTTCGAGCGGCCCCATAGATTGACGCCGAGACGGCGGTTGATCTTGTACTTCGATTCCTCGCGCTTGCTCATATCGGCCGGATCCGCTTTAGCTTGTTGTTGTCCCAATAGGGCCATTCGTCGCATCAATGCAGAGGCCGGGGCGTGTCGCCCGCGTTCTTGGGAAAGGCGGTGCACTATAGTCGGCGAGCCGGCCAAGTCAAATCGGCCGATCGGCATGCTGGTATCGCCGATCAGCGCCTGGCTGGAAGCGGGGCTCGACTTCTGTGCGCTCGCGCTGCCGCCGTTGCTCGCCCTGGTGCCGCACGGCGCCGCGCCGCTGGCCGGGTTCGGCGGGTTGTGCGCGGCGGGGCTGGTCGCCGCCGATCCGCCTTATCGCGTCAACGCGCTGCGCACCCCGGCGGCGCTCCTCGGCATCCTCCTGGCCTGGGGAATGCTGTCGGCGGCGTGGTCGATCGATCCGTGGCGCAGCCTCGTTCTCGACATCAGGCTCGCCGGATTGTTTGCCGCCGCGCTCGCCCTCGCGGCGGCGGCAAGCCGGGTCGCCGCGCCGCTCCGGCTCAGCCTCTTTCTGTTGGCCGGAACCGCCATCGGCATTGCACTGGCCTTGGGCGACCTGGAGAGCGCCGGCGGATTGAGCCGATATGTCTCGATCCGCCCGTTCGACGCTCCGCGCCTCAACCAGATCGCTGTCTGGCTCGCCATCCTGTTGTTGCCGTTGACCGCGCTGCTGATCTGCCGCGGCCGGGCATTGTTGGCGCTGGCCGCGGCCGCCGGGATGGCAGCCACGGTCTATACCCTCGAAGGCACCACGGCGAAGATCGCGCTCGCCATCAGCCTGCCGGTCGCGGCGCTGCTGTACTGGCGGCCGGGCGCGGCCGCCCGGATTGCAGCGGCGCTCTCGATCCTCGCCATCGTGACCGCGCCCTTGACCCTGCCCCGGCTCGAGCGCATCCCGGCGCTGTTTGCAGCGGCGGATTCGTTCAAGGTCTCGGCGAAGTCATCGGCTGCTGATCTGGTCCTTTGTCGGCGACCGCATCGCCGAGCGGCCGTTTGCCGGCTGGGGTCTCGACGCCGCGCGAGCGATCCCCGGCGGCAAGGACGAGATCCGCCCGGGGCAGACCTGGCTGCCGCTTCATCCGCATGACGCGGCATTGCAGCTGTGGCTCGAGCTCGGCGCGCCGGGGGCGGCCTCGTTCGCGCTGTTCGTCGGCTTGCTGTGGCTCAATCTTGCCGAGATGCCCTGGCCGCGGCTTTACGCGGCGGCAGCCGGGGGCAGCCTCGCCGCCGCGCTCGCCGTCGCTTCCGCCGGCTGGGGCATCTGGGAGGAATGGTGGCTCGGCACGCTCGCCCTCGCCCTCTTCGCGGCGCTGGTGATGGCGCGGGCCGCCGTGCCGCCGCCCGGCTGAGTTCCCGGGGCTATTCCGCGGCGGCGGCACGGTTGGCGCGCTTGCGGTCGTTGACGTCGAGCAGGCGCTTGCGCAGGCGGATTGCCGTGGGCGTGACCTCGACCAGCTCGTCGTCCTCGATATAGGCGATCGCCTCTTCGAGGCTCATCGTCACGGGCGGGGTCAGCTTTACCGCCTCGTCCTTCGCGGTGGTGCGGATATTGGTCAGCTGCTTGCCCTTGCGCGGGTTGACATCGAGGTCGTTGCCGCGGCTATGGGCCCCGACGATCATCCCGGGATAGACATCGGCGCCCGGGCTGACGAACAGCGGACCGCGCTCTTCGAGGTTCCACAAGGCATAGGCGACGGCGGCGCCCTGCGAATTCGAGATCAGCACACCGTTGCGCCGTCCCTCGATCGGTCCCTTGTATGGGGCGTAACCGTGAAACAGCCGGCTCATCACCCCGCTGCCCCTTGTATCGGTGAGAAACTCGCCGTGATAGCCGATCAGGCCGCGCGTCGGCGCCAGAAACGACAGCCGCAGCTTGCCGCCGCCCGAGGGCCGCATATCCTGCATCTCCGCCTTGCGGCGGCTCATCTTGTCGACGACGATCCCGGCGAAGTCCTCGTCGACATCGACGATGACCTCCTCGATCGGCTCGAGCCGCTGGCCGCTCGTCGGATCGGTCTGGAACAGCACGCGCGGCCGCGAGATCGACATCTCGAAGCCCTCGCGGCGCATCGTCTCGATCAACACCCCGAGCTGCAATTCGCCGCGTCCGGCGACCTCGACCGAATCCTTCTCGGCGCTGGTCCGCACCTTGATCGCGACGTTGCCCTCGGCTTCGCGATGGAGGCGCTCGGCGATGACCCGCGAGGTGACCTTGCCGCCGTCCAGACCGGCGAGCGGGCTGTCATTGACCGAGAACGTCATCGCCAGGGTCGGCGGATCGATCGGGTCGGCCGGCAACGCGGTCGTCACCTCGGGCGCGCAAATCGTGTCGGCGACGGTGGTCAGCGCCAGCCCGGCTACCGCGATGATGTCGCCGGCGCGGGCCTCCGCGATCGGCCGCCGCTCGAGGCCGCGATAGGCGAGCAGCTTGGTCAGCCGCGCCTGTTCGATCGTGCGGCCGTCGCGGCTCAATGACTTGACCGGCATGTTGAGGCGCGCGACCCCGGAATGAATGAGGCCGGTCAGCACGCGGCCGAGGAACGGATCGTAGTCGAGCGTCGTCGCCAGCATCGCAAACGGCGCATCCGCATCGGCCACGGGGGGCGGCACATGGGCGATGATCAGATCGAACAGCGGCGCCAGATCCTGGCCCCGGTTGTTTTCCAGCGAGGCCAGATCGCGGACCGCCCAGCCGTAGCGGCCCGCTGCGAACAGGGTCGGGAAATCGAGCTGCGCCTCGCTCGCTTCGAGCAGCGCGAACAGATCGAAAATCTCGTTGTGGACCGCGGCCGGTCGCGCATCGGGGCGGTCTACCTTGTTGATCACGACAATCGGCTTGAGGCCTCGCGCCAATGCCTTGGCGACGACGAATTTGGTCTGCGGCATCGGGCCTTCGGCGGCATCGACCAGCACCAGGACGCCATCGACCATGCTCAGGATGCGCTCGACCTCGCCGCCGAAATCGGCGTGGCCCGGCGTGTCGACGATGTTGATGCGCACGTCATGCCCGTGGGAGGGCCACACCAGCGAGGTGCATTTGGCAAGGATCGTGATGCCGCGCTCGCGCTCCAACTCGTTCGAATCGAGGGCGCGCTCGGCGACCTGCTGGTTGGCGCGGAACGTGCCGCTCTGGCGCAGCAGCTGGTCGAACCAGCGTCGTCTTGCCGTGATCGACATGCGCGATGATCGCGATATTGCGGATATCCATAAAACCCTGAACGAAAAGCGGCGGCAGGCGCTCAGAGGAGGCCCGCCGCCTTGACAAGCCCGGAGAGCGCGGTCTCGGGGCGCGCGCCGACATGGCTGATGATTTCGGCGGCGCACAGGCTGCCGGCTGCACCGCAAATGGGGAGCGCGAGGCCGTGGGTCAAGCCGTAGAGGAAGCCGGCGGCATAGAGGTCGCCCGCCCCGGTGGTGTCGACGAGGCGCGCCACCGGGGCCGCGGCGACGCTGTATGCCTCGCCCTTTGCAAGGACGACGCTGCCCTCGGCGCTGCGGGTCAGGGCCGCCACCGCGACATGGCCGCGCACCGCCGCAGCCGCGGCGTTAAAGTCGTCGGTCTCGTACAGCGAACAGATCTCTGCCTCGTTGGCGAACAGGATGTCGACTTCGCCGGCCACCAGTTCGCGGAACGCCGCGCGATGGCGCGCCACGCAGAACGGATCGGAGAGGCTGAGCGCGACCTGATTCCCGGCGCGGTGGGCGATCGCCGCCGCCGCACGGAACGCCGCCTGGGCGCGCGGCGGATCGAACAGATAGCCTTCGAGATAGGTGACCCGGGCATCGCCGACCAGCGTCCCATCGATGTCCTCGGGACCGAGATCGACGCAGGCGCCGAGATAGGTGCCCATCGTGCGCTGCCCGTCCGGCGTGACCAGGATCAGGCAGCGCGCGGTCCCCGGCCCGGATGTCGCGGCCGGGGTGTCGAAGCGCACCCCGATCGCGGTCATGTCATGGCGGAACACTTGGCCCAGCAAATCGTCGCGCACCTTGCCGATATAGCCGCCGGCCCCGCCGAGCGAGGCGATCCCGGCCATCGTATTGCCGGCCGAGCCGCCCGAGCTCTCGATCGCCGGCCCCATCTTGCGGTACAGCGCTTCGGCGCGCTCGGCATCGATCAGCGTCATCGCCCCCGCGGCCAGGCCCTCTTCGGCGAGAAACCGCTCGTCGGCATGCGCGATCACGTCGACGATCGCATTGCCGATGCCGACGACATCGATGGCGGCAGAAATCATGCGCATTCCCCATTTGCTTCGCTGCGAAGGCGGCGGAGTATAGGGGCATTCGCCCGGCCCACAAGCCGGGCCGAGACGCGATATTATCGTATCGCCGCGCGCGAATTTGCCCGGCCGGCCCCAGGAGAGTCTTCCAATGTCGGCGATTTTTGACCCCGCAACCGCCCCGCCCTCGGTGTTTCACGCCGAGGACGCAGTCGCCTACGAACAGATCATGGGCCGCTGGAGCCGCCGCCTGGCGCCGCTCCTGATCGCGTTCGGCGGCATAGCCGACGGCGACCGGGTGCTCGATGTCGGCTGCGGCACCGGCAGCCTTGCCTACGCGCTGGCGGAAATGGCCGAGGTCGCCGCGGTCACCGGCATCGACCAGGCCGAGGTCTATCTCGACTATGCGCGCAGGCGCACCGGCGACCCGCGCTTCAGCTTTCACCGCGCCGATGCACGGGCATTGCCGTTCGGCGACGCTGCCTTCGACCGCGCCTTCTCGATGCTGGTGCTGCAATTCATTCCCGACGTCGAGCATGCCGTCGCGGAGATGCGCCGCGTGGTGCGGCCCGGCGGCAGGGTGACCGCGGCGGTGTGGGACGCCTTTGGCGGCATGCCGCATTTGCGGCTGCTGTGGGACACGGCAGCCGTGCTCGATCCGACCGCCCTGCGGCCGCGCGCCTTGTTCGCCTCGCTGACCGCGCCGGGCGAGATGAACGCGATGTGGCGCCGGGCCGGCCTCGCGGAGGTCGAGCAGACCAGCCTGACAATCCGCATGGATTTCGCCGATTTCGACGATTACTGGCAGCCGCTCGCCGCCGGCGAGGGTCCGCCCGGGCAGTTCGTCGCGAGCCTTTCCGATGCGGCGCGCGCGACATTATGCGAGCATGTGCGGCGGGGCTTCCTGTGCAATCGCCCCGACGGACCGCGCTCCTTCGCGACGACGGCCTGGGCGTGTCGCGGGACGGTGCCGTCGTAGCATGGTCGTCGCGCTCCTCCAGGCCATCGCCGAGCTGTTCGCGCCGGCCCTGCGCCGCATTGTCGGGCTGAGCCTCGCTCTGGCGCTGGCGAGCTTTGCCGCGCTATGGCTGGCGCTCGCCATCGTCCTCGACCAGACTGTTCGGTTCGGCTGGCGCCCGCTCGATTGGCTGGTCGATTCGCTTGGGGCGCTCGCGGCGGTGGTGCTGAGACTGGCTGCTGTTTCCGGCCGTGGCGACGATGGCGATGGGGTTTTTTCTCGACCGCATCGCCGCCGCGGTCGAGGCGCTCGACTATCCCGGCCGCCGCCCGGCGCGGCGCGCAACGATTGCCGAGACGGCGACGACGACGCTGCGCCTGATGGGCCTCAGCATCATTCTGAACCTGTTTGCACTACCGGTTTATGTGCTGGCGCCGGGATTGAATTTTTTTGTCTTCCTCGGCCTGAACGGTTATCTTTTCGGCCGCGAGTATTTCGAGGTGGTCGCATTGAGGCGACTTGAGTTGACGGCGGCCCGGGCATTGCGAACGCGGTTCGCCGGGCGGGTGTTTCTCGGCGGCATCGCGATCGCCGGATTGTTTGCGGTGCCGCTCGTCAACCTGGTCGCCCCGGTGATCGCCACCGCATTCATGGTGCACCTCTTCGAGGGCTTGCGGCGCACCGACGCGCTGCTCCCGGCCTCCTGATCCGGTGCAGCCGCTTCGATAGTTGCCTGGCCCCGATAGCCATTTGATGGGATACCCCATCCATGTTCAGTCGCAGAAGACCCGAGACAGAGGATCGCAAGATGGCAGATGCGCCTGACGATCTGGGGATCCCGATGAAGCCCGCCCGCTCGTCGGCGCAGCCCGCCATGGTGGCGCCGCTCGGCCGCGCGCCGGCCGCGGTGCCGCCGCGCGTGCCCGACCAGGCGCGGCCGGCGGCCGAGACGGCGCGGCCGCCAGACCCGGCCGCCCGGCCGGCCGCCCCGCTCGCCGCCGCAGTGGCCCCGCGGCACAGCGACGCCGAGGTCCGCAAGCTGATCGTCGGCCGCGAGATCTCGCTGTCGGGCGAGATCACCTCGTGCGACCGGCTGATCGTCGAAGGCAGCGTCGAAGCCAATCTGCAGAACTGCCACGATGTCAACATCGCCGAATCCGGGCTGTTCAAAGGCTCGGCGACGATCGACGAGATCGAGGTGCGCGGCCGTTTCGAGGGCAATTTGATCGTCCGCAAGCGGCTGCTGATCCGCGCCACCGGCCGGGTCTCCGGCACGATACGCTACGGCCAGGTCGAGATCGAATGCGGCGGCCAGATCTCGGGCGACATCCAGGCGCAGTCAGGCGAAGACTTCATGTCCGAGGTGCCCGGCACGCGCGTCGCGTTCTAGCGATCGAGGCGGTCAGCGATCGAGCCACGGCGGGGTGGGCAGGCTCGCGCTCCTTCAGAAAAGCCGGGTTGAACAGCTTGGATTGGTAGCGCGTCCCGGAATCGGCAAGGATCGTGACGATCGTCTTGCCCGGCCCCAATTCGCGGGCGAGGCGGATCGCGCCGCACACATTGATGCCGGTCGAGCCGCCGAGCACCAGCCCCTCGTGCTCGACCAGGTCGAACAGCACCGGCAGCATCTCCGCATCGGCGATCTGGAATTGGCCGTCGGGGGCGAAGCCTTCGAGGTTTTTGGTTTCGCGGTTGTTGCCGATGCCTTCGGTGATCGAATTGCCCTCCGGCTTGAACTCGTGGTTCGCGTACCAGCTGTAGATCCCCGAGCCCATGCAGTCGGACAGATAGATCCGCACCGCGGGGTTGCGCTCCTTCAGGGCGATGCCGACGCCGGACAATGTCCCGCCGGTGCCGACCGCGCAGACAAAGCCGTCGACCCGGCCCTCGGTCTGGGCCCAGATCTCGGGGCCGGTCGTCTCGTAATGGCCGCGCCGGTTGGCGAGGTTGTCGAACTGGTTGGCCCAGATCGCGCCGTTCGGCTCGGTGGCCGCGATCTCCTCGGCGAGGCGCCCGGAATAGCGCACGTAGTTCATCGGGTTGGCATAGGGCGCGGCGGGGACGAGCCGCAGATCGGCGCCGCACAGCAAGAGCATGTCCTTCTTTTCCTGGCTCTGCGTCTCGGGCATGACGATGACGGTGCGGTAGCCCAGCGCGTTGCCGACCAGCGCCAGGCCGATCCCGGTATTGCCGGCGGTGCCCTCGACGATGACCCCGCCCGGGCGCAACAGGCCGCGCTCCTCGGCGTCCTTGATGATGGCGAGCGCGGCGCGGTCCTTGACCGAGCCGCCGGGGTTGAGGAACTCGGCCTTGCCGAGGATCGTGCAGCCGGTCATCTCCGAGGCGCGGCGCAGCCTGATGAGCGGGGTGTTGCCGACCGAGCCGACAAAGCCGTCGCTTATGTCCATGCCTCGCCTCCCAAAAGGGCGCTCTCGTTGCCGCTGATGCCAACACTATCGGGGTGCGGCAAGGGAGGGCAAGCCGGGGCATCCGCCGCAGGCGAAATTCCCTGCCGGCAGGGAAAAAATCGCGGAACCTCCCGTTATCTCATTGGCAACACTAGATTTTTTACCAACCAACGGGAATTGTTGCAGGGAGTTTTTCAGGCGGAGCAGGGAGATCAAACTCCCTGCTCCGGGAATTGGCCAGGAATTACCAGCGAAATCGGCCGTGTCGATCGATCGCGCCAAGCCCGCGGACAGCACCCGTTCCTATTTGTTATGCGACCGCGCGGAGTTAACCGGCGACCGCCGGCCACCCTCAAAATCCGTTTACGCCAAGGCGGCCCGTACCGCGGCGGCGAGGTCTTCCTTGCGATAGGGCTTGCTCAGCAGATGCGCATGGGGCGGGAGCGAGCGGCCTACCCCGCTCAGCGTGGTTTCCGGAAAACCCGAGGTGAAAACCACCCTGATTTTCGGCCAGCGCTGCTCTATCTGGCGGGCAAGTTCGAAGCCGCTGACGCCGCCAGGCATCACGATATCGGTCAGCACCAGGTCAATCTTCTGCTGCTCCAGGACCGCAATGGCGGCCGCGGCGTTTTCGGCCTCAACCACGCGATAGCCCAACTCGGTGAGTTGGCGCACGATGATCCAGCGCAGCTCGGCATTGTCCTCGACTACCAGCACCGCTTCGCCGTTGCCGCGCGGGACGAGAGGTACGGAGACAGGCTCGGCGCCGCTCGCAACCTCCTGCGTCATGCGGGGCAGATAAAGGCGAAAGGTCGTCCCGATTCCGGTCTCGCTGTAGACAGTGATATGGCCGCCCGACTGTTTAATGAAGCCGAACACCATGCTGAGCCCAAGCCCGGTGCCCTTGCCGCGCTCTTTGGTCGTGTAGAATGGTTCGAAGATGTGGGCGGCGACCGCCGGGGGCATGCCGGTTCCGGTGTCGCTGACCTCGATCACCACATAATCTCCCGGCGTCACGTCGGTGCTCGCCGCGGAGTCGGCATCGAGGGATTGATTTTTGGCGAGGATGGTCAGGGTCCCCCCATCGGGCATGGCGTCGCGGGCATTGGTGGCGAGATTGGTCAGGCTCGCATCGAGTTGCGCCGGATCGACGACGATCGGCCACACATCCGGCGACAACTTCAGGGAAATCTCGATCTGTTCTCCCAAGGTCCGGCTCAGCAGTCCGGTGATGCTCGATACCAGTTCATTGACCGCGACTTGTTTCGGCTGGAGCGGCTGCTGCCGCGCAAAGGCCAGCAACCGGCGCGTCAAATCGGCGCCGCGGAGGGCGGCATCGAGCGCGTGGAGCGTCAGTTCCTCTGATTCGGCATCATTTTTTTGCAATTCGCGCAACAGGTCGAGATTGCCGATGATGATCCCAAGCAGATTGTTGAAGTCGTGCGCCAGGCCGCCCGTCAGATTGCCGACGGCCTCCATCTTCTGGGCTTGCAGGAGCGCGGCTTCGGTCTTCCTCTGTTGGGTGACGTCATTGGCGATGGTGAGCACGACAGCCTCCCCGGCCGGGAGGGCCGCCAGGCGCAGGTTCTGGACTTGAGCCTGAACGGTTTCACCCGATTTGGTGATATAGCGCTTGTCGCGTGGATGCCATTCGGGGGAGCTGCCAGCTTCGGCCGGGGCTGCCATCCCGCGATCCTCGGGCACGACCAACTGGTCGGGCGGTCGCCCGACCAGTTCCTCGGCGGTATAACCGAGCATGCGGCAGAACGCCTCATTCACCCGCAGGATGCGATGATTGTCGGTGCTCTTCAGCGCCAATCCGATCGGATTGCCGTCAAAAATTCGTTGGAAACGCTGTTCGCTTCCGAGAAGGGCCTCGGTGCGGTCGCTCAACCGGCTGTTGGCTCCGCTCAGTTCCGAGGTGCGCGCGCCGACGATAGCCTCGATACTCAAGCGCCGCCCTTCCTGGCGGCGGATATACGTGACGAACAACGTGGTCATCAATAGGCCGAGCAGCAGCCAGGCGAACGGGCCGTATGAACGCAAGCTTTCGACGATTGCGGGTGGAAAATGCGAAATCAGCATCCAGTGTTGTCCAAGGACATCGAATTCGTGAATGAATGTAAGGCTGGAGTTTGATGGCGTGGCAGACGCCGCGCCGATGTTGAACATGCCGGTTGCCGGGTCAAAGGTCGCGACCGGGGCGTGGGCAATCAGGACCTCGATCGAACTCGACGATTTTGGGGGTGTTGGCGATCATGGCGGGCAGCAGCGCATCGAATTGGAACCGAGCGGTCGCCACGCCGCGAAAGCTCGCGCGTCGCTCTTCGACGGTCGCAGGAACGTTTCCGGTCGCATAAACCGGCGAATACAATACGAACCCCGGCTTGCTGTGCGCTCTGGCGAAGACGTGGGTCGGCAGCGACGCGATCGGCCGGCCCTCGTCCCGCGCGCGGTCAATCGCAGCCCGGCGGCCCGGCAACGACAAGATATCCATGCCGGCCACACGGAGATTGCTGTCGAAACTCTCGTCGAACAGCAGGGGCATATATTCGTCGCGAGGGGCCGCTGCGACAAAGCCGCCGTCCGCCGCTCGGTCCAGGATGTCGAAATCGCCGCCCGCGGTTTGACGGGCGTCCGCGACAAAGCCATCCCGTTCGGATGATTTGACGAGCGGCGCCCAGGAAAGGGCGCTGCTGGCATCGTCCGAGCGGTGAATCAGCCGGGCAAAATGGTGGAACTGCGCCGCGTCAACCGCTTTTTCAGAGGCTATGAAGGCCATCAGATCGCCAAGCGCGGTATCGGCCTGGGAGAGCTTCTGCTCAAAGTCCCGCGCGCGCCAATCGGCGCGGAACCCCAGCACATCGGCGACGCGCCCCTCGTCCACGCGTCGCGCTGCCTCGAACGCGATCACCGACAAGGCGACGCCAACCAATGCGACGACCAGGGACGGCAGCCAGATATAGCGGGTCCGCGCGGTTGGGAATCGCCACGCGAATGGATGACGGAGCGCTTCGATCATTACCGTATCACCGGCGGGTCACGCCGCTGTCCTCATTCGTTTGCTCTGATAGCCGCGCACCAATGCCGGGATGGCGTCTGCGGCGACCGGCCGGCTCATGTAATAGCCCTGGGCCGAATCGCAGCCCATGTTGATCAGCGTGCCAAGGGTGGCCTCGTCCTCGACGCCCTCGGCCACACTCTTCAATCTGAGCTTGCGCGCCAGGTCGATGACGATTTCGACGATGGTTCGGCAGCTATTGTTCGTGTTCATGCGCATGACGAAGGATCGGTCTATCTTGATCTCCGAGAACGGCAACCGCTGCAGCTGAACAAACGAGGAGTAGCCGGTTCCGAAATCGTCGATGGACAGACTGGAAGCCCCTGAGCCGGAGCCGGGTCAGCACATCCATCATCTGTACCGCTTCGCGCATTGCGCCCGTCTCGGTGAGTTCGAGGGTCATCGAATCCGGTTCGATTCCGGCTTCTTGACAATGGTGGTGCAGTCGCTCCGGCAGATCGAGATCCTCGATATCCTTGGCAGAAATATTGACCGCGATTTGGAGATCGATGTTCTCGGCATGCCACAGGGCTGACTGTCTTGCGGCTGTGGCGACGACCCAATCGGTGAGCCGGTTGATCAGGTCGGTTTCCTCGGCGAGGGGGATAAACTCGTCCGGACGGATTATGCCGTGGACCGGGTGGCGCCAGCGGACAAGCGCCTCAACCCTGGTAAATCGTCCGAGACCGCAGTCGAGTTTCGGCTGATACTCAAGGAATAGCTGCCCGCACTCGATTGCGTTGGCCAAGTCGATCGTAAGCCGCTCTTTGGGAACCCCTTGCCTGAACCCGGCCAGCATTTCTCGCAAAGTCTCAATCCGGATTGGTTTCGGCAATGAGCCGCTCATCTTCAGCCCGCGCTCGTGGCCCAGCCGCATCGCCGCCTCCAGGATACTGCTGTCGGCGCCGCTGCTGACGACCACATCCGCCGCGCATTGATCGGCCGCGAGACCGCGCAGTATTTGGATGCCGTCAGTGCCGGGCATGTTCAGATCGAGCATGATCACCGTCGGACGAAATGACCGTACCGCTTTCGCAAAGTTACCTGGGTCATCGGTCACGACCACCTCAAATCCCGAGCTCTCCGCGACCCGTTTAACCAGAGCCCCGAACTCGGGCTCGTCGTCGAACGACGAGGAGCCGGTTGCCCAACAGCGCGCCAGGCATCACGGATGGCCGATCGGCGAACAACATGATGAACGTCCTCCGCTGCTGCGCGGGCGCGCCGCTCGTCAGCTTTTGTCCTGGACGAGTGGTCCGCGGGGCAAATTTCGCTTGGCCGCACGGCGCCGGCGAATGCGAGAAGGCGGTTTTGCGGCCCCGAATTTGCCATGCGCCTCGCTGCAAGAGCGGGAGCGCATTTCCCTCTCACTCGCCAATCTGCTCGCGACAACGACGATGACGATTTGTCGCATATGGAGTGAGCGAACCTGTTTTACAAGCATTAATTGAGAAGACCATCCCCTATACTCGTGAGGCCATCGCCCTTGGGGCAACTCCGGATCATCCCGCCGCAGGCATCGCTCCGCAACGTTGTCGGGTGCGCGAGCAGACAGGCATTGCGCGGCCGGCCCGCGGAGGCTAAGCAGGAATTCGCTGATTGTGACACGAACAGATGGTGCGGGCGCCAACCGGCCCCTCACCCTGCCCTCTCCCCGCTTGCGGGGCGAGGGCAGGGTGAGGGGTGGTCGTGCCGATCAACCGTGGCCCAACCACCCGAATCTTGCTTAGGCCTAGATCTCCGGTGTTCAAGCAAAGGACGTTCGCCGCATGACCGAGGCGCCAGAGGGCGAGTTGTTCCCGGCGGGCGAGAACGAGCGCTCGACCGGGCTGTGGCCGTCGCAGATGCTGCGCGGCGCGGTCATGCTCGGCCACGAGATCATGGCGGCGGTGCCGATCGAGGACGACCAGATCCAGCCGGCGAGCATCGATCTGCGGCTGGGCGAGATCGCCTACCGGGTGCGGGCGAGCTTTCTGCCGGGTCCGCGGGCGAGCGTGCGCGACAAGCTCGACCGCCTCTCGATGCACCGCATCGACCTGAGCGAGGGCGCCGTCCTCGAAAAGGACTGCGTCTACATCGTGCCGCTGCTCGAACATCTGGCGCTCCGCAAGCGGGTCTCGGCGATGGCCAACCCGAAAAGCTCGATCGGCCGGCTCGACGTGTTCGCCCGGGTGATCACCGACCAGGGCAGCGAGTTCGACCGCATCCGCGAGGGCTACAAGGGCCCGCTCTACGCCGAGCTCAGCCCGCGCGCCTTCAGCATCCTGGTGCGCACAGGCTCGCGCCTCGTGCAATTGCGCATCCGCCGCGGGTCGCCCTTGTTTCGCGACACCGCGCTGCGGCGCCTGCACGCCGAAACCCCGCTCGTCGAGTCGCCCGGCGCGGTGCCCGAGGCTGCGCTGCCGCGCGAGACGATCCGCAACGGGCTGGCCTTCACGGTCGATGTTTCGGGCGATGCGTCGGGCGATGCGGCAGGCGGGCTGGTCGGCTACAAGGCGCGCCGCCATACCGATTTGATCGATGTCGACCGCATCGATCATTACGACCCGCGCGAGTTCTGGGAGCCGGTCTATCCGCAGCGCGGCCGCAGGGTACCGCACGGGGTCGTGCTCGATCCCAATGATTTCTATGTCCTCGCCTCGCGCGAGGCCGTGGTCGTGCCGCCCGACCATGCCGCCGAGATGATCCCCTACGACGCCTTTGTCGGCGAGTTCCGCGTCCATTACGCCGGGTTCTTCGATCCCGGCTTCGGCGCCGCGGAGGCTGGCGGCAGCGGCAGCCGCGCCGTCCTCGAAGTGCGCTCGCACGAGGTGCCGTTCCTGATCGAGGATGGCCAGATCGTCGGCCGGCTGATCTACGAGAAGCTGATCGCGCGGCCCGACAAGCTCTATGGCGGGGCGATCGGCTCCTCCTACCAGCGCCAGGGCCTGGCGCTGTCGAAGCATTTCAAGAAGGTGGCGTGGGGGTGAGCCGCGATGCCCTTCAGCCCGGCCCTCTCCCCGCCTGCGGGGAGAGGGAGAGCTTGCGCAGCCCTCGCAACAATCCTGCGCGATGCTTTGCTCGCCCCCGCAGCGCGTCCCCTCGCCCCGTTCAACGGGGAGAGGAACAGGGTGAGGGGCACAGCTGCAACACCGGACCTTATTCGCTGCCCCACTCCTTCCGCAGCCGGTCGCGGTGGCGCAGCAGCCAATAGAGGGTGATCAGGGTGTGCGAGCTCTCGATCTGCCCGGTATCGAGCATCGCCTCGACCTCGGCCACGCTCTTGACGACGACGCGGATGTCCTCATGCTCCTCGGGCAGCCCGTAGACTCCGCCGGCGCCGCGGCAATCGACCCGGCCGCAGAACAGCCAGACGGTCTCGTCGAAGCTGCCGCTTGCCGGCAATATCGCCTGGATCGGCACCAGCGGACCCACGGGATCGAGATTGGCTTCCTCGCGCGCCTCGCGCCGGGCAACCGCCTCGGGGGTCTCGTCAGTGTCGACCAGACCGGCGACGGCCTCGATCTGCCAGGGCGAGTGGCCGGCATACAGCGCCGCGAGGCGGAACTGCTCGACCAGGACGACGCTGTCGCGCGCCGGGTCGTAGAGCAGGACCGCCGCTGCCGCGCCGCGCCGGACCACGTCGAACACCCGCTCGCCGCCCCAGCCGCCGGCGAACAGGCGATGGCGGAAGCGCACGATCTCGACCCGCAGATGGCGCGCGAAGGCAGTCGTGGCGTCGATGATCTCGACGTCGGGGTGCGCCGGGAAGTGCGGCGGCGGCGGCGCGGGCGCGCGCTGTTCGGCGGTCATCGACCACTCCCCCATGGGTCAGGACAGAACCGGCGTGTCGAGCAGAGCCTCGGGCGACCCGCTGTCGATCTCGATCACCCACAGATCGGGGTCGCGGCCGCGCTGCCGGGCGATATAGGCATCGGCATCGGTTTCGGCCACCGGCGCGGCGCCGGTCGCGCGCAGCCATACCGACATGCCGTCGGGCCGGCGCGCCTGGGCCAGCACCGTGCACCCGGCGTCGCGTCCATTCAGCTTCAACAGGATCGCCCCGGCGTCGCCGTCGCCGCGCGCCACCACGGCGACGCCGATCGCGGCAAGATCGCAGCGCCGGATCAGCGCCTGCACCCAAATCCCGCTCTTCAGCCGGGCTTCCATCGCTTGTGGCGGCGCGCTACTACGGCCGCGACAGGCGTTCGATGCCGGCGATGTCGCGGTCGCGGTGGATCGCCACCAGATCGCGCTCGTCGAGCAGCACGTAGGTGCTGTCGCCCTCGCCGCAGGCGAGCTCGGCGACCGGATAGTCCGGCCGCACCAGCAGCGTCGCGAGCTTTTTCGGCAGATCGGGCTGGTGCGGGGCGAGGCCGAGCAGCGCCTGCCGGCTCATCTGGCCATAGCCGAAGCGGAACGTGCCGTCGCAGGAATCCTTGCTCATCGCCGTCGGCGCGGCATCCGGCGGGTTGACCACGACGGTGTCGTCGCGAAACGCGATCTGCTGGCGCTCGGCGGTCACCCACACGCCGGCGAAGGGATTGGCCGGCGGCGGAACAGGCGCGGCACAGGCGGCGGGCAGCGCCGCGGCCAGAGCGAGCAGCGCAAGGCGCGCTGCGCGAGGCCGCCCCGGTCGCATGCGGCTCGGTGGCCCGGGATGCCCGCTTGCGCAGGCACGACGATTGAGCGGAAGGCGGCTCACAGCCGCTCCAGTCCGCCCGCCAGCCAGAGCCTGCCGGCTCAACGCCCGCTGGATCTTGCCGCTGGTGGTCTTGGGCAGCGCTCCCGGCCGCAACAGCGCGATCTCGTAGGGCGCGATCTCGTGCTCGCCGACGATCGCCTCGCGAATCCGGCCGATGACCTCGTCGGCCGCGATGCGGTTGCGGTAGGTGCGCTCGACCTCCTGGACGACGACGAGTTTCTCTGCGATATCGCCATCGCCGATCGTGAACGCGGCGCCGCCATGCCGGCGCAGCGCCGGATGACAGTTCTGGACCGTATCCTCGATGTCCTGCGGATAATGGTTGACGCCGCGGATGATCACGATGTCCTTGATGCGGCCGGTGATGAACAGCTCGCCCGTCGCGTCGACAAAGCCGAGATCGCCGGTGCACAGCCATTGCTCATCCGTCTCGCCATCGATATGGGCGCCGAATACGGCGTTGCTGGCTTCCGCATTGCGCCAATAGCCGCGGGCGACGTTGGGGCCGGCGACCCAGATCTCGCCGACCCGGTCGGCGCCGAGCCGCCGGCGGCTGGCGGGGTCGACGATCGCGATCCGCTCGCCGGCAAGGGCACGGCCGCAGCCGACCGCCACCTGCGCATCGCCACCGTCGAGCGGGGCGGCGGCGCAATGCTGTTGCAATCCGGCGCGGCTGAGCGAGCGCATGACCGCACCATCGCCGCGCCTTCCGGCCGAAATCAGCACGGTGGCCTCGGCCATGCCGTAGGCGGGATAGAGCGAGGCCGGCGCAAAGCCGTGCGGGGCAAAGGTTTCGGCAAAGCGGCGGAGCGTATCGGCGCGCACCGGCTCGGCGCCGTTCACGGCGAGCCGCCAGCACGACAGGTCGAACGCCTTCCATCTGCTCCGGGCGATAACGGTGGACGCACAGATCGAAGCCGAAATTGGGCGACACCGCGACTTCGGCGCGATAGTCGCTGATCGCCCGCAGCCATATCAGCGGGCGCTGAATGAAGGCGACCGGCGCCAGCAGCACGCACAGCGACCCGACATAGAGCGATTGCAGGACGTTGATGACCAGCCCCATGTCGTGATAAAGCGGGACCCAGCTCACGTAAGTCGATTGCCTTGTGTTGCCGAAGGCGCGCTTTATCATGGCCAGGTTGGCCAGCATGTTGGCGTGGCTGACCATCACGCCCTTGGGTGCGGAGGTCGAGCCCGAGGTGTATTGCAACACCGCCAGATCATCGCCCGCCGGCGCAAACGGCACGCCGGGCTCCGCTGAATCCGGTGCATCCTCGTCAACCGCCAGCCATTCGAGACCGGAAGCGGCGAAGCGTCCGACGAGGTCGCCGCGCGCGCCGTCGATCAGCGCCCGAGGGGCGAGGGCCAGGCGCGGCGCGCAGTCCGCGACGATGCCGGCGCTGGCGTCGCGCGCGCTTTGCCGGCGCGGCAGCATCAGCGGGACGGCGATGACCCCGGCGAGGACGCAGCCAAACAATCCGATCATGAATTCGATGCTGGTCGGACACAGCAGCAACGCCCGCTCGCCTGGCGCCGCGCGCGCAGCGATCCGTTCCGCCAACCCGGTGGCGCGGCGTTCAAGTGCGGCAAAGGTTATGCCCACTTCCTCGCGGCCCCGATCGGAGAGGACGAGGTAGGCACGGTCGTGAGGCTGGGTTGTCGCCCGGTAATGCAGCAGATCGGCGAGCGAGGCGAACGCCGCGGGAGCGGGCGCGTCGCGATCAACCGTCACCGGCATTCTCCCCGCCCCGTCGGGTTACGATATAGCGGGCCAGATCGGCGATCGTCGGATGTTCGAAGACGATTTCCGGATCGAGCTCGGTATCGAGCCATTCCTCCAGTTCGACGGTGAAATAGACCGAGGTCGCGGAATCGAGGCCCATCTGGGCGAAAGTGGCGTCCGGACCGATTGCGATCGACGGGTCGTCCATGGTGCGCTTAACATAGGCGAGGCACCACTCGCGGATCTCGGCTTCGGTTATATTACGCGGCGGCAACCCACCCCTCCCGGCGACGGCCGTCACCAGTTCCTGGATCATGGTAAGATCAGTCAAGTCGGCCGTACACGCGCCTGCAAAAACAACAGCTAGTGGTATGGTATGTTATCGATCCCGCTCTATTGCCAGTGCGGCGCAGCGGACGCTACAGTCGCGGCCGGAATGGGTCAAGTCGTCGGTTGCATGAGCCAAGGCGCCCACGCTTGCGTCAGCGGGTCCCGCGAGGGTGGCGATGCCTGACGATATCGCGGGCGAGGCACTGTCGCGACCCGGGCCGCTGGCGGACCGCAGCGATCCCGAATTGCGCTGGCGCTTGCTCGGGCAGCTCGACAGCGCCGCGATCGGACAGCGGGCGGCCGATGGCTCGATCGCGGTCCGCCGCAGCGAGCCGGCCGGGTGCGTTCTTTTCGGACCCTATCTGCATCTGCCGGAAGGACACTACCGCCTCAGCTTTCGCTGCCGCAGCGGGGCGCCGCGCCTGACGGCGCAGCCGGTGCTCGGCGTCGAGATCATCGTACTCACCCGGTTCCAGCAGGAATGGCGCGATTTCACTGCTGCCGAGCTGACGGCCGGGGTGGGATCGCTCGATTTCGAGGTACCCGCCGAGCACAGCATCGAGGGCGAGAACGAGGGGCGCTTCGAGTTTCGCTTTTTCCATCTGGGAAATGCCGACCTTGCGATCAGCGCGGTGGACCTCGAAAGGCTGCCGCCGGAGCAGGTACCGGCTGCGCAACCGCGCCTGTGGCGGCTGCTCGGAAGGCTGCGCAAGAGCTGGCTGGGCCGCCGCACCGGCGACGGCAGCGTCAGGGTCCGGCAAATCGAACCCGCCGGCGTTGTGCTTTATGGGGGGTTGCCCTATCTGCGGCTGCCGCGCGGCCATTACCGGCTGATCCTGCGCGCCTGGGCCGGGCGTCCGCGCCTGCCGGGTCAGCCGGTGCTCAGGGTCGAGGTTTGGGGGGACAGCCGCTGGCGCAGCCGCCGCCGGCTGAGGCTGCTCCTGCGCCGGCCCGAGACGAACGGCGTGCAACAGGCGCGGCGCGACATCGGCGCCGAGGAGATCGCCGCCGGAGCGGTTGCGGTCGATTTCGCGGCGCCGACGGAAATGTCGCTCGAAGCGGGTGCGGACGCGCCATTCGACATCCGGCTCCATCACCTCGGCAATGCGGCGCTCAGCATCCATTCGGTCGATCTGCTCAAGCTCGATCAAGACCAGCTGCAGCCCCTTCCGCCACCATCGCTTGCGGTCACGTCGCCGCGCTTGCGTCCGGCCGGACGCCGCAAGGTCGTCATCATCGGCAACTGTCAATCGGAAACGCTGCGGCAAGGCTTCACTCGCATTGAATCGCTGAACAGGCTGTTCAACGTCAAATACCATTTTGTCCAGTTGCAGAGAAACCTGCATGAGTTCGCGACACGGGACCTTGAGACTTGCGACATTCTGCTGGTTCAGGACATCCGGCTGTGGGACGCGTTTCCGCTGCGCGATTGCGTGCGGCCGGGAGCGGAGGTCCACAGGTTTCCGCTGGTGCGCTTCGCATCGTTATGGCCGTTCGATGCCTGGAATGGCCCGGGCGACAAGGAGGCCAACGACCGGGAAGCGCCCAATCTGACCTTCCCTTATCTTGACGGCCTGCTCGGCCGCATGCGCAGGGAGGTTCGCGACCAGGAGGTCCGGTTTCAGGCCTATCGCTCGCTGGAATTGCCGGAGGGATTGCCGGACGTGATCAATTATCGCCGGCTCCATCAAATGGAGATCCGCCGGCTGGCCGGCATGGACAAGAAGTTCGATTTCGCGATCGGCAGTTTCATTCTCGATAATTTCCAGAAACGTCGGGTGTTTCACACGACGGTGCGGCCCAATTGGGAAGTCTTCAATCTGCTGATGCAGTTTATCGCGAAAACGGTCGGAGCGAGCGAGCCGATTTCGTTGACCGAGAGCATCGACGCGGCGCTGCGCAACCCGCAGGTTCCGGTCCATCCCAAGGTCGCCCGCGATCTCGGGGTCAAATGGGCCGACGAGAACACGCGGTATCTCAACCACGGCCGCGAGGTCACGTGGGAGGCCTATATCCGCAGCTATATCGAGCACTACGGTTGAGCGGGACCATGCCGCGGGGAGGCGCGCGATGAGCTTCTACGAGCGCATCGGCGTCGATATCGGGCAGAAGCTGGCGCTGGAGGACGCCGTCGCCTGGGCAGCGGCGCATTCGGTGCGGTTTATCGATGTCCAGCTCGATAGCGGGGCGAACGCGCTCGGCACGATCGGCGAGCGCCGCGCCGCGGCGCTGCGCTCGGGCTGCGAGAAACATGGCATCCATCTCGGCCTGCATACCTCCTCGGCGGTCAATGTCGCCGAATACGCGCCCTATGTCGCGGACGCGGTCGAGCAATACCTCGCCGCCTATGTCGATGCCGCGGTCCTCCTCGGCGCCGAATGGATCGTCATGCATGCCGGGTTTCATTTCACCGCCGACCGGGAACAGCGCATGGTGGCGGGCCGCGACCGGCTGACGCGGATCGCCGCCTATGCCGAGCGCAAGGGGGCGGTGGTCCTCCTCGAGAACCTCAACAAGGAGCCGGAAGCGGCCGAAATGCACTATCTCGCCCACACCGTCGAGGAGTGGCGCTATTATTTCGATCGCATCCAATCGCCGGCGTTCCGGCTTTCCTTCACGGTCAACCACGCCCATCTGGTGCCCGAGGGCATCGAGGGTTTTGTCGATGCGCTCGATATGGACCGGGTCGCGGAGGTGCGGCTCGCCGATTGCTGGCGCAACGGAAACGAGGTGCACCTGAAACCCGGCATGGGCGACCTCGATTTCGCCGACATGTTCCGGCGGATCGAAGGCAAGGGCTTCCGCGGCCATTACATGAACGCCTTCGGCTCGCTCGACGACATGCTGCAGGGCCGCGACGATCTCGTGCGCCTCGCCGCGGCGGCGGGGGTCCCCGCCTATTGATTATCCCTGCGGTTCGATGTCGAGCCTGACCGCGATCCCTTCGAGCCCCGGCTTGGGTGCCTTGTAGCGGCGCAGCACCAGCGGGTCGTGGCCGGGGATGACGTGCCGCGGCGAGGTCGCCAGACGCTTCACGGTGGCGAAGCCTTCGAGCATGTCGCCGACGTTGTAGACCGTCGGGTAGGCCCGCATCTGTTCGAAATTGGCGTAGAAATGCGAGGCGTCGGACGCCAGCACGACCCAGCCGCGCGCCGTCTTGACCCGCATTACCTGGAGCCCGTTGGTGTGGCCGCCGACGTGATGGACGGTGATGCCCGGCGCGATCTCTTGCGTGCCGTCGTGGAACCGCACCCGGCCCAGGAACAGCCGGCCGATCATCGCCGCGACATCGCCCTCCTCGAACGACCGGCGCAGCTGCGGATGGCACATGCAGCGCCCGGTGCAGAACGCCATCTCGCGGTCCTGCAGGTGGAAAATCGCGTTGGGGAACAGGTCGCGATTGCCGGCGTGGTCGTAATGCATATGGCTGATCACGACGTCACCGACCATGGCGGGGTCGACCCCGATCGCCAGGAGGCCGTCGCGCGGCGGGCGCAGGAACTCGCGCCCGCGCTTTCGCGCCATCGCCTCGTCGAAGCCGGTGTCGAAGACCAGGGTGCGATGCTCGCCGACGATCGCCCAGACGAAATAGTCGAGCGGCATCGGGCCATCATGCGAGTCGGCATGCGGGTCGCCGCCGAGAAAATTCTCGCTCGCCCGGCGATCGTGATGGGCGTAGCGCACGGCGTAGATTTCATAGGTGTCGGCGGTCATCGCGCTTTCCGATCCGCTTTTCGGTCTAGCCCGCCCGGGCGGTCGCCGCCGCGCGCAGGTCGAAGCCCGGGTCGGCGGCCTGTTCGGGGGTCACCTGGCGGCCCGCGGCAAGCAGACGCCTTGCCTGCGCATGGTCGGCCGGCCGGTTGATCAATTCGATCCCGAGCAGCGCGCCGCCCTTGTAGCAGAACACCGAAAACTCGCCGCTCTCACCATCGCCGCGCAGCACCGTCTGGTCGTGCCCGGCGGTCAGCCCGGCGATCTGCAGCCGCAGCTTCCCCTGCTCGCTCCAGAACCACGGCAGCGCGGTATAGGGGTGCGGATATCCGACGATCCGGTCGGCGACGCAGCGCGCATGGTCGGCGGCATTCTGCACCGCTTCGAGGCGGGTCTGGTTACCCCCGGCATGACGGCACGGGAACACCGCGCAATCGCCGATCGCCGAAATACTGCCGTCGGCGGTCAAGAGCTCCTCATCGAGGACGATGCCGTTCGCCACCTTGAGCCCCGCCGCCGCCGCCAGCTCGCTGTTCGGTAGGACGCCGATGCTGACGAGGACGAGATCGGCGGGCAGCTTTTTCCCGTCGGCTAGCTCGACATGGTTGACCTTGCCATTGTGTCCGGCGATCCGCGCGGCTTGCGCGCCAAAGCCGAACTCGACCCCGGTGCGGCGATGCGCCTCGGCAAAAAAGCGCGACGTCGCGACCGAGACGACCCGGCCCATGACACGGTCGGTCAGTTCGAGGATGTGCACGTGCTTGCCTTTGCCGCGCGCGACCGCGGCAAATTCGAGGCCGATGAACCCGGCCCCGATCACCACGACCTGTTCCGCCGCAGCGAGCCGGTCGCGCAACTCGTCGGTCTCGGCGAGGCTGCGCAGATAACACACGCCGTCGAGGTCGATGCCGGGCAACGCCGGCACCCGGTTGCGCGCACCGGTGGCGAGCACGAGATGGCCGTAGCCGAGACGCTCGCCGGAGGCGAGGAGCACGGTTTTGCCGCCGCAGTCGATCTCGCTCACCCGGGACCCGGTCAGAATGTCGATGCGGTGGTCGCGGTAGAACGCCTCGGGCCGCATCAGCAGCAGATCGAGGCCGATCTTGCCGTCGAGATAATCCTTCGACAGCGGCGGGCGCTGGTAGGGCAGCACCGCCTCGTCGCCGATGAGCGCGATGGCGCCGTCGAAGCCGTGCTGGCGCAGCGAGGCCGCCAGCTGGAAGCCGGCATGGCTGGCGCCGACGATGACGATTTGATCCTGGGCCATGCCGCTCATCGCAGAGCGTAGGATGGGCTGAGCAACGCGAAGCCCATCGCCGGTCGTCGGCTGGAATGATGGGTTTCGCTCCGCTCAACCCATCCTACGACGCTGGTCACCATCAAGTCTGCGTCTCCGGCATGGTGACGACGAGCCCGTCCATCTCGGGCGACACCACGAGCTGGCAGGAGAGGCGGCTGTTGGGACGGCGCGGGCTTGCCGTGCCGTCGAGCATCGCGTCCTCGTCGGCTTCCATCGGCGGGGTCATCGCCAACTGATCGTCGCGCACATAGACATGGCAGGTCGCGCACATGCACGAGCCGCCGCATTCGGCGACGATGCCGTCGACCCCGTTGAGGACAGCGGCTTGCATGACGCTGGTGCCGATGGCGATGTCGAGCGTCGTCTCCTTTCCGTCCTGGCTGATATAGGTCACTCGCGGCATGGTGCTTGTCGTCCTCGCTCAGGCCTGTGGAGGGCCAGCCTTACGCAATCTCCCGGCCGGGGTCGAGCATTTTTCCGAGCGGCCGTTCCTGTGCAGCGGCCGCTTGTGTATAGTCGTCCGTAACCGCCGCTCAGGGAGGGCCGTGATGAGGAACGGGTTGCGCGTATTCGATGCCGATACGCATGTCGAGCCGACGGCCGAAGTCCTCGACACCTACGTCGATCCAGGGTTCCGTCCGCGCCTTGCCGAATTGGCGCAATACCGCCAGCCGGTCAGGGCCGGCGCACCCGGCGGGGCGCCTGGCCGCCATGTCTACCGCTATGGCCAGATATCCTATAAGCGGATTCTCGGCGAGGCGGCGCCGCGCGAGACCCATAGCGGGCGCGATACGCAGTGGATGGGTTCGAAGCAGCCGCGCGCCGGGACCCAGGACGACCAGTCCGCAAGCCGGCTCCAGGACATGGACGACGAAGGAACCGACACGCATTTCCTGATCCCGACTTCGTGGACGAGTTTCGTCGGCCACGACGATCCGGCGATCGAGGTCAACATCATCCGCGCCTTCCACCGGCACATGGCGGATTTCAGCGGCAACCACCCCGACCGGCTGCAGAGCATGATCGTCGCCTCGGCGCGCGACGTCGACGCCGCGGTGCGCGAGATCCGCGAATGGGGCAAATCGCGCTGGGCCGTCGCGGTGATGCCGCTCGTTACCAAGGACATTCCCGCCGACCACCCGGCACTCGACCCGATCTGGCGCGCCGCCGACGAGCACGATCTGCCGATCGTGCATCACAGCTTCACCTGGACGCCGCCCTATTTCCCCGGCTACGCCGATCTGTGGGACAACATCTTCCTCGGCCGCCTCGCCTCGCACCCGTGGGGCGCGATGCGCTTTATCGCCTCGGTGATCGGCGGCGGGATCATGGACCGCTTCCCCAACCTGCGGGTCGGCACATTGGAATGCGGCTTTGGCTGGCTGCCGTTCTGGGGACGGCGCATGGACGAGCAGTATGCCTATGTCGGCAGCACCGCCGAGCTGAAGATGAAACCCAGCGAATACCTGACGAGCGGGCGCTATTTCTGCAGCGTCGAGCGCCACGAAGGCGCCGACATGCTCGACGCGGTCCGGGGCTTCATCGGCGACGACGTTTTGATGTACGCCTCCGATTACCCGCATTCGGAATGCCAATTCCCTGAGACCGTCGAGAACTTCCTGAAATGGGACATGAAGCCCGAGGTGCGGGCGAAGCTGATGGCGGGCAACGCCGACCGGCTGTTCAAGCGGACGTGACCCGCAAGGCCGCCGCGGCGCGGGCGACGCGCTCGGCGCGGTCCTTCTGGCGGGCGGCACCGCGCGCCAGCACCTGATCCCGCACCGCTGGCGGGGCATTCTCGGGCGAGCCGGCGGCAAAATGCGGCTGCGGATCGTATTCGACGGCGAGCTGGATCGCTTCCGCCGCCGCGCGGCCGGCGATCTCGGCGGCGACGCAGAGCGCGACATCGATCCCGGCGGTGACGCCGCCGCCGGTGAACAGATTGCCGTTGACGACGACCCGATCCGCCACTGGCGTCGCGCCGAATGCGGCGAGCAGATCGCGCGACATCCAATGGGTGCCGGCGCGACGGCCGTGCAACAATCCGGCGGCGCCGAGCACCAAGGACCCGGTGCAGATGCCGACGACATAGCGCGCCGCCGCCGCGGCATGGCGCAGAAAATCGAGGACTTCGCGGTCCTCGAGCAGCGGGTTGATGCCGCCGCCGCCAGGGACCAGCAACAGGTCGAGCGGCCCGCACGAGGCAAAATCCGCCTGCGGCAATATCGTCAATCCATGCTCGGTGCGCACCGCATCGAGCGTCTTCCAGATCAGCAGCGTCTCGGCGCCCGGCAACCGGGCGAGGATCTCATAGGGCCCGGTCAGGTCGAGCTGGGTCATGTTGGGGAAGACCAGCATCCCGCTGCGGAAAGGCTGCTCGCTCATCGTGCTTGTCCTCATTGCCGGCGAAGCCGACGATAGCAGCGCAACGCAACGGAGACGAGCGATGGAGATCGCGATCATCGGCAGCGGCATCGTCGGGCTCGGTCCGCGTCGAGGAGCTGACCGGCGACCGGCCGTTCGGCACGCTCGACGATTTCATCACGCAGGAAGAATTGCGCGCGCTGTCGGATCGATATAAACGCATCGCCGGTTACAGCATCGAGGAACTCGCCACGCCGGCCGTCCGATCCGCGACATAGGCTTTGTCGGACGAACGCAGCGGGCGTGCTCACTGGAGGACCGGGTTCATCGAGCCGGACACCGCCCTGCCGCAGAGCGTGCCCGCCCAGGCCGCGAGCGCCGCACAGAACATGACGCTGGCGGCGCTCGGCGTCGTTTATGGCGATATCGGCACCTCGCCGCTCTACGCCGTGCGCCAGTCGCTGGTCGATTTCGGCGATATGAGGGAGCCGGCGATCCTCGGCGCGTTGTCGCTGATCGTCTGGTCCCTGGTGCTGGTCGTCACCGTCAAATACGTTCTGGTCATCATGCGCGCCGACAATCGCGGCGAGGGCGGCCTCCTGGCGCTGACCGCGCTGGTCTTGCGCACGACCAATCGCGGGCAACGGCGATATCTGTGGATCATGGCGGCCGGGCTGGTTGGCGCCGCGCTGTTCTATGGCGACGGCGTCATCACCCCGGCGATTTCGGTGTTGAGCGCGGTCGAGGGGCTGAAAGTCGCGACGCCGGTATTCGAACCCTACGTCATTCCGATCTCGCTGGTTCTGCTGGTCGGCCTGTTTCTCGTGCAACGCCGCGGGACGGCCGCGGTCGGCGGGCTGTTCGGGCCGGTCATGCTGGTCTGGTTCACGGTGCTGGCGCTGCTCGGCCTCTGGGGCATCGTGCAGCAGCCGCGCGTCCTTCTCGCGCTCAACCCGCTCTACGGCATCAGGGTGGTGGCGAACGCGCCGTGGCGCGGCTTTTTCATGCTGGGAGCGGTATTTCTCGCGGTGACCGGCACCGAGACGCTCTATGCCGATATGGGGCATTTCGGCCGCCGCGCGTTGCGCCGGGCGTGGTACGGCCTGGTCTTCCCGGCGCTGCTGCTGAACTATTTCGGGCAGGGCGCCTTGCTGCTGGGCCATCCCGCCGCTCTCGAAAACCCGTTCTACCGGCTGTCGCCCGGATGGGGCCTCTACCCGCTCGTCGCGCTGGCCTCGATCGCGACGATCATCGCCTCGCAGGCGGTCATTTCGGGCGCCTTCTCGATCACCCGCCAGGCGATCCAGCTCGGCTATCTGCCGCGGCTCGAAGTGCGCCACACCTCGGAGACCGAGATCGGCCAGGTCTATGTGCCGCGCATCAACAGCGGGCTGCTCGTCGCCATCATCCTCCTCGTGCTCGGCTTCCGATCATCGGACAATCTGGGCGCGGCCTACGGCATCGCGGTCAGCGGCATGATGGCGATCACGTCAGGCCTCGCCTTCCTCTACATGCGCAGCCAGGGCTGGAGCCTCGCTGTCGCGGTGCCGGTGTTCGCCTTCTTCGGCATCGTCGACCTGACCTTCCTCTCCGCCAATCTCCTGAAGATCGCCGAGGGCGGCTGGTTCCCGATCCTGGTTGCCGCAATGGTCTTTGCCGTGATGGGGACGTGGTGGCGCGGCCGCCGGCTTCTCTCCGAGCAGCGCGCCCGCGATTCGCTGCCGCTCGCCCAGTTCGTCGAGGCGCTCAACCCGGAGCGGCCGGTGCGGGTACCGGGGACGGCGATCTTCCTGACCCGCGACCTGACCCAGGTGCCGGTCGCCCTGCTGCACGCGCTCAAGCACTACAAGGCATTGCACGAGCGCGTCATCATGATGCAGGTCGAGACCGAGGACGTGCCGCATGTGCCCGACGAGCGGCGCCTCGAAATCAGTGAGGTCGGAAGGGGCTTTTACACGATGCTGGTGCGCTACGGCTTCATGGATCAGCCGAACGTGATGCGCGCCCTGGCGCAGTGCCGGGTGCAGGGTTTCCGGATCAACCTGATGGAAACCTCGTTCTTCATCGGGCGCGAGAGGTTGCGCACCCGCGCCCGGCATAGCGCTTTCTGGCACTGGCGCGACCGGCTGTTCATCCTGCTGAACAGCCTGGCGCTCGACGCCACCGAGTTCTTCCGCATCCCGCCCAACCGGGTCGTCGAGCTCGGCGGCCAGATCGAGATTTAGGGCGTCATTCACTCGGATCGCTCCCTTCACCGTCATGGCCGGGCTTGACCCGGCCACCCGATCTGATGACCCCTGAGATTCTGTGGGGTTCCTGACCCTCGCACGACATCTGTTAGACTCTCAGGATGGCAGAAAATTAGACTCATGACAAGGCCGGGGATTTGCTTCCCCGGCCACCCTCCTATTACCTACGGCCGGGGTCAAGGCTTCCCCGTCGCCCGGAACTGTCGGCATCGAGCGACCGCCCCTTTTCAATGGTGCTGCGGCACCCGGAGCGGGTTCGGGTAGCCGGCTGGCAGGTAGGCTTGCAAGTCTTTCTTGATATAGTGCTGCGCCCGGAGCCTGCCCAACAGATCGATCATCCGTAGTGTATAGTCCCGCCAATCCGTCGCTTTCGTCAGCCCGCCGACATAGTTGACCCGGCCGACCTTGAAGAGATCGACGAAAGAATGTGTCGCCTCCACGATAGCGAGGCTGGCGTCAACGTCCAAAGTCGGTTCCAGGCTTACCCACGTGAAGATGCCGCGATCGTGGAACGTGCGAAGCGTCTCAATCCGATCGGCCGGCAGCGCCGCGTCCTTCTCCCATTTCCGGCTAAACTCCGCGTCGAGACTGGTCAGAGTCGCGGCATACGCATCGCGGTCGGGCCGGAACAGATCGATGTCTCGCAGCGCCCGCGTGCCGCCCTTGCTGAGCGTGCAGAAGCCCAGCCCGTGATCACGCAGCACTTCCAACGTGGCGCGGGTCAACGTGGTGTCGCCGGGATGATAAGGATCGCTCGTGAACGAAAGCATGACCTGTTCCGTAATACCTGCACGCTGGTAGCGCTCCGCATCGGCGATCAGGTGTTTGAGGAAGTCGTCGCGATCCACGGCGCCGGCATCGAATTCCGCCCGCTTCATGTGGATGACATGCGGCACGTAGCAGTAGGCGCATTTGTGGCCGCACCCACGGTACGGATTGCACGTCAACGGCGCATACTCGCCAGCCTGTCCCGGCGGCGCATAGATGTATTTGCGGCCGGCGAGGCCGCTGCCCTCGGTGTCGTGGACCACGCCGTTCGGCTTCGATGATGCGGCGGCTCGCCGGTCATGCAGGGTCGTCACGTCGGTCGCAAACCCGATGATCTGTGCCGCCATTATCGGTAGCCGGCTATCGTGCCACTCTTCCGTTTTGGTATTCAATTTGCGCACCTTGAACCGGCCGCGCTTCGTGGCCGCGACGATCTCTGCAAGCTGCCGATCGTGCTGGCGGAAACGAAGCCAGACCCGATCGCCGGATTTGTATTGCTCGGAAGGGAGCGCACTGCGAGGTGGCGGCTTCCGCACTCTTTTCCGTTGAGTTTCGCTTGTTGCGGATGTTGCGCCCGAATTCGGGGGCGGCGTTGGACTCGCGGGTGCCTCCGTCGTATCCGCAACAAGTGAAACACCCGAAACAGGTGGCGTTTCGTTTGTTGCGGATGTTGCGTCAATATTGAGGTAGCGCGCCCAAGCATCGCGGAACCAGATGCGCCGATAGCCGCGCGGTGTGCCGGTCGGGGTGCGCACCGGCTTCGGACGCACGCGGTACGGCTTCAACAGGTTCGCCAGCATCTTTTTCGACAGCGACCAATCGTGATCTTCGATCCGCCCCAGCGCGGCCACCAGATCGTCACTGGATATGAAGTCGTGCACCGGATTGACTGGATCATTGAAGATCGCCGCGATGTCGGACAGCAGCAGCGCTGACTCACTGATTTCCTTGTTCTCGCTGACCAGCGCCATGATCGCCTCGCGCGCTCGACGCGGCCACTCACCACCAGCGGCGTCGGCGATCGTCAGTAGGATGCGGGCTGAATCAGCATCACGGTCTTGCAGATCACCCGTGTCCGGGTCCGCGACCTCGATTTCCGCCGCGTGATCGCCTACCCATCGGTACATCTGCTGACGCAGCGCGTAAAGCTCCGGGGGAGCGCGGCGCATGTCCAGTCGATCGACCTGTTCATCCGCCAGCTTGCGCAGCATCCAAATGATGTAGGCGCGGGTTTCCAGGGTCCGAGGCAGATCGCCGATGCCGGCAATAGCAGCAAACGCGAAGGTCGCGAACTCGCGGGTCACGCCATTGATCCGACGCGGCACATGTCCATTGGGCGCATGACCGGAGTTGAGCACGCCGATCAGCGGGCCTTTCTGCGGCAGCGCGCAGTGTTCGTTTTCGTCGAACAGAAGCGTCGGACGGTGCTCGTCAACCGTGTAGTAGATCGACGCTGCGGTTGGATCGACAGCTTCGTACGGCCGGCTGACGAGATACGCGAGCAACCGAAGCAATCGGGACTTACCGCTAACAGCGTCCGGCGATTTTATGATGACGCGGGGTGCGTACTCGGTCAGACGGAAGTGGTGCGCATAGGTGGCGATCGTCCACAGAGACAACACCACGTCAGCGTGCGACGGCAGGACGACATAGCGCTTGAACGCGCCGCATAGATCAGACAGCAGCTTGTCCATATCAACCGGCTGCGGCCACGCCGCCGGGTCCACTTCATAAGGTTTGCGTTCGGGCACGGGGGAGCCTGTGGTGGAGGGTTGGCGACACCCGCCCAGATGGGGAGCCATCTGCGTAGTTTCAACATAACATATTGAAAGTCAACGATTTATTCCCTCATGAAAGGGGGAAACCCCTTGCGAATCAGGCCGAAAAAAATTTCGCGCCGAGCGCTCATAAAAAACACCCCCGGTCAAACGCTGTTCGACGTGTCAAACGACACGTTCACGAATGTGATCAACGCCCGGATCGCCGAGACGCTTAAAGCCGCCGGGTTCAAGCCGATGAAGGTGGAAGACGACGGGACCGAGCGGTGGAAGACGCTCTACACGCTGCGCCACCGGATGCACAACAAGGCGCCCGACAATGCGGTCGGCCGCTATGTGACCGGCCATGCCGCGAAGGATATTCACGAGCGCTACATCAAAATCGATCCGGTCGAATTGCCGGAGGATTACCAAGCCGTGATCGATGCGGTGGAGGGCGTTCCCGATCCGACTGCGGAGGCAGTCGAATTAGCGCGAAACGCTGATCCGACGCGAAGCATCGTCGATGCACGGAGCGCCGATCCGATTGCGATTTGACGGAGGCGGATAGGGAAGGGAGGGCGCCGCACCGCAGAGGGGGGCGCCCCGACCCACCTTATGTGTGGCTGGACGAGACCACCTGATGTTGCGGCGCCTTGAGACCCACACGCTAGAGGCGGCGGCAGGATTCGGCGAAATCGTCATAGATCGTCGCTCCGACAGCTTCGATCGACCGAACCTGAGCGGCGCTCAAGATGCGATAATGACTGTCCGGGTACAGAATTAGCTCGCCGAGGATCGTCTGGCGCCTGACCCACTGCTCAGCTTCGGCGCGTGTCTCGAATAGGTGGTCTTCCTCATCGTCGACGCAATTTGCCACGACCCACGGCTTCTCTAGCCACCGGCCTGTCTCAGCCATATCCATCCTCTCTTTCGGCGAGCAATCATGGCGATCGGTGAAGAATTGTCAACACAGGCCACGCAAAAATTTTTCTGTTATTGATTTTTCCAAAAAATCAATAACATAATATCGGCAGATCAAGAGCTTATTACTGTCTCGCGCGGCGGCATTGCCGAAACCAGCGCCGACAACAAATCGACAACGCTTGAGGTGGCGGCGACACTCTCTACATCTTCATTCATCGTCCTTCCGGTGGTTGAGCCGCAGCCTTGCTGACCGACCTTGCTGATATTGCCAGTCGCATCCGAGCCGCGTTCGACCGCACCCAGGCCAGCCGCGACGAATGGATCAACGCCACGCTGGACCTCGCCGAAGCGCTCGCGGAAGGCCGCGCCCACTTTCCAGCCGATCGGGAATTTGGCCACTGGCTGACGGACCAGCAACTCAACTTGATCGGCCCCAACGATCGCGCCGCGCTGATCTCGATCGGCCGGAACCTGCCAAGCGCCCGCAAGATTTTGCTACTGACCGAAACACAAAGCCGCTCGTGGCGAGCTATCGCCGAGCAGAGCGCTTTGCCGAAACAGCGCCCCCACGCTCCCGCCGCTGCACGTCGGACTCCGCAGGTTTCACAGCCTGTGAAACCGGACGGCGCCGAGACAGCAGAGACATCGCCCGAAGCTGAGGTGGCGAACAGCGAAGCTGAGGACGTGTTGCGCCGGCCGGAACCACCACCGCCGCCACCACCACCGCCGCCCACGCCGCGCCAGAAGACCGCCAACACCGTCCGTGCGGCGCTGCGGACGGCAGTTGATCCATCTGCCAATAAGCACGAGGCTGAAACCGCGCTGCGCACGGTCCAAAAACTTGATCCGCGCTTGGAGACGATCGACAAGGTAAAGGGCGAAGATTTTCCCTTGGTCGCGACCCTCCGCGATCAGGTCAACGGCTATTACGACGAACTGTTGCAGCTTCGGGAGACCGTGCGAAAGCTCAAGGACGCCAACGAAAGGCTGACAAGCCGGAACCGCGAACAGCGCGAGACCATGCGACAAGCTGTTCCCGTGCCACCGCTGGAGCACCTGCCGGAACTGGACATCACCATCACCATCGAACGCGGCGGGATGGAGCCAGTGCAATTCGTCGTGTCGGCCGGCACCGACGCGGCCGGGGCCATCAAATTGATGGCCGAAAAGCTGGCCTACTATGTCACCGAGACGCAGGCCGAAATAGACGAGGAAGTCGAGCGCGCATAGCGCTCATGGTGCCGCAGAGTGTCACAGCCCTTCTGGCGGTGCGGCAGGAGACAAATTTTTTATGGCGCCCGGCACTACACGGGTATCGCGGCGTTCGCGCGAACGCCCCGGTCAGACGATCGTGCTGCGCATCACTGGTGTTTTCCGGCGAACTGACTGCGAACCGATTGCCCCCTGTGACACCATTCCTGAAAGGACTTGAAGGTGAGGACCATCCGAGAAATCGTTGCGCACATCAAACGGCAGGCCGAACACATCAAGCGGCAGGCCGAACAAAATGGCCCGGAAGGGAATGCGCGGCGCGTCGCCGAAATTGGAGCGGCTAAAGCTGCTATGCAGCCGACGAGAGTGTACAAGGTCCGGGTCTATGTCGATCGTGTCTTCACCTACATGGTTGTGGCCGAAGACGAAGATGCGGCGTGGGTGATCGGCGGCGAGCGCTACAACGCAGACGACAACTCCAGCAGCCTTTCCGATCATATCGAGACGCGGAGCATCAAGACTGTCGTCGAGCTTGCGGCGATGCCGCAGAACAACGGCGACGGGGTTGAGCCGGCGTCTGAGCCGGAGGTGTCCCGCAATGGCTGACGAGTGCTACAAGACCTTCCGGCGCGCCGAATGTCGGATCACCGCGATTTGCGGGCCGCACACCTTTCGGACCCCGCACCCCGATGCCGACGCCACGACCGTCGCGTGGAGGATCGATAATCTCCGCATGTTTTTGCACTACGCCCCGGCGATCGGGGATCGTCTCCCGGCGATCTGGGTGGCGCGCTATACGTGGTCGGGTGTTCGTACGGATCGGGCGCAACAGACGTTCGATCGGATCGCCCGCCTGATCGGCGAGCGAAACATGCAGTTCTTCATCCTGCCGATCCGTGAATCTCCGGGTGACGATATGTCCGGGATTGTCCGGCACTAAACACGAGACACCCCCGGCGCATATACGGTGGTACGATGGGATACCGAACCAAATTGTTGACAAACACGAGCGTCACTCTCCTCAAAACTGAACCAGTATCGGTGTGGTCTCCTAAATACTACCGGCAGCGATCTCCGCTGCCGCTGCCAGCAACAGCACCGCGTCGAGGCTTCGGCCTCGACGCACCACCTGTTGTTGGCCCGGAGCCCTGTTGCTGGTGGTATCCCAACGTCGTCCGCATCGCCGGACTAACCCGTGTCGCGCGGCGTCCGATTGGACGCGGCATCATGATCGCAGAGCGCGTGGCTTCACGCCAAGGACACCGTCTGCCCGCTATCTGGACTTTCTCGACGTTCTGCTGCTCGACCGCGACGACTACCAATTGCGGCGGCTCCACAAGGCTCTTACCCGCTGTGCGGCATTCCAACAGGCGACGATCGGTCATGTTCGGGGCAGCCGACATGGCTACCTGGACAAGCTGTGCGATCAGCCCGAATGCTTTTACTGCCGTACCCGCTGGAAAAAGCGGGAGGCCCGAAAGTTCACTCCGGCCGAATCCGATGTCGCTCGGTGCATGGACGAGCTTCATACAGCGCGTGCTGCCGGTCGGCTTGCGGGACGGCCGATCCCGGATTTTACTCTGGCCCCGATCACGATCAATCTGCGGGCCTACCCCCTCGATGCCGCGCCAAGCGAAATTGTCATCGCTGGGCAGGAATGCCGCAAGCTCGTGCGCGATGCGATGGGCGCCGTCGAGAAGCGCATCGCGCCAGGAGCCGTCGCCCTGTTCGGGCACCTCGAATGTTCGCCGCCGAAGCAGGCCGACGATGTAGAGCCCTACTTGATCTCCACCTCCGATCCGGCCGGCCTTTACACTGTCGTCCATCTGCATGCCTGGATCGTGGCGACGGTCGCACCCGAGATCGTTCGACGAGAATTGGTGCAAGCTCTCGAAGATCGAACTCCGCAACCTCGCCGTATCAGGCTCGACGAGCGCCACCACGAGACGCAAGACCTCGAAACGTCTGTCAGCGAGTGGTTGCACTACGGTGTCAAGCACCTGCACTCGATCACAGGCGACGATTGCGACGATGATGTAGAGGCCCTGTTCTGGCTGGCCCGATGGCGGAAATACCTTAGAGGCGACGGCCTGCGGGGGAGCCGGATCAGTATCAACCTCGAAAAGTTCGGCGACGCCCTCTCTGCGTTCTGGAACGACCATCGGGAAACCATTTTCACAGCCCTCGATATGTTCGATGCCGTCGAGTTGATGAGAATACCAGAACGCATCAGAGCAGATTATTACCAATGGAAACGGCAGTATTTTGTCACGGTTAGAGACAACCGGCAGTCCTCATTATCTTATTCAACGACACTCTCTTTTGATAACTCGTGCCTCGCAACCTTGGCTGAATTGCTGATGCTTCCGAATGCTCTGGAATATGGAACCCGTTTTTGGACTGGACGACATTTCGAGGTCGGGTTCGGTGCCCGCGCGCCGCCCGTGATGCCATGTGATCGACGACTTTGTGGTGCGATCGTTTCAAACGCCCGCGCCGCCTGTTGGCGACGCTGCTACCGGCGCTCCTGATCCACCCCTTTTCACGTTTTTTGGTTCGTGCTTCCGATATAATCAGTTGAACGCGGAACCGGATTGCTCAGGGAGCGCGACAAGTGCCGGCGGCGTGCCGAGAAGGCCGAGGCGTTTGTGTCATCGTTGCTCACCAAGAGGCCGAAGCCGCCGGCCAATGGTGTCGAAGCCGGCAGAGGGTCCGACCGATGCCGAGGTGATGCGGCACATGGAGAAGCACCCCGGTGCCACCGAGGCATAGGCGCGCGAGGCGCTATCGAAAAAGGGAAGCGCCGCGTGCTGCGGCGCCCGAGAAGCTGGCCGATCAGCCGGCAGCGGTGTTGAGGCGGGGGCTTAGGCCCCCGCCTTTTTTAACTCAGTCGCACACCACCCATTCGCCCGGTCGCTGTTCTTTCAGAACATACCAACCGTAGCGCACCGGATCATCTGCGATAAGGCACGACTGAAAAGCATAGCCGCTGAACATCACCGTTTTCACCGGCAGCCTTTTGTGCGTCGTGGTGTGGACCGGCAAACAGAGCGGAATTTCAGTCCACGGTGACGTGTACGTGCGGACATGGATCGATTGCCATTTCGACCGATCAACCGCGCCCTTGTACGTCCACCAATCGGCCGGATTGTCGCCGTCGCTGGTAGCGTTGAAGCGTTTGATGACATCGGCCGTCCATACCGGATCATCGGCGACGGCTTCCGGCCATTGTTGAAAATCCGCCCGATCTACGGTGAAGCGAACTGCCCAAACCTTGCCGGCCCTGTACGCGCTGCGACCGTTGTACTCGCTGGTGCAACCGAACGCGCTGGCAGAGAACGCACCATTGGGATTGTTCGTCGCCCAGGTCAGGCCCAGGCCGGGCAATCCCTCGAATTCGCATCGACCAGCGGTGCCGGAACGGAGTTCGCCCGCGTCCAGTATCCACGGGAACTGTATCGTACTGGTGAAATGGTAAAGCTGTCCTGGCATTGGATACCAAAAGTCCTTGCTATCTGTCGCACGGTGCGCGTCGGCACCGCTCGGTGAATAAGGTAGTGCGATCGAGGCGACTGTCTATGCGGGTCCGGCTTTCAGAATTCGCATAGCTGTCGAGCTATGGTGGTCGCGGCACGATCGCGGCTGCGTAGCGTTATTAGGCGCCCGCACTCTTGAGGCACATGCTCACTTCGTTGAATGCGAGTTCCGTTTGGTTCGCTTTCTCGACACCGCGTTGTGCGGCTTCAAGCTCAGTCGGTTCGCCCGGCAGCAGGCTCGCATGATCCAGGTCCGGGTACGCCTGTTCGAGTGTCATTCGCCGGGACGCTTCCAGCGCCGTCAATTGAGCCCACTCCGCGTCATAGCCGGCGTTGACCAGCGCCCGAAAATCATCAGCCGATTGGATCAACCCGGCATCAAACGCCGGCTTGGCTTTCGCGAGCACCGGGTCCTTGATCCCGGCGAAGGTGTCCTTGCCCTCCCGCAACGCATCGTAGAGGCGGCGTAGAGACTTTCGGTCATCCCCCTGCTGAGACCGCCAAGCGCTTTGGGCAATCCCGTGGCCGAGACCGCAGGTGCGAATTCCGATGAAGGTGATCGGCCATTCCGGCCGGCAAGCGCCATTCGGGATACCTTGATGTTGCGCCGAACCCGGTCGGACCAAAACAGTCCGTTTCGGTTGGGAGAATTTCCTGGACCTCAAGGGTTTCTGCGGTGCTTTTGTGGTGCGGTTGGGCAGAAAAGTAAGCGATTTCAAGGGTTTTTTGTAATGAAGACCATCATCCAGAAGTGGCGGTTTCACTCGGCTGCCAATGCCGGTTGGGAGTTCGGTTGGGAACGTTCATAGGCCAGTCGCTTGTCCATTGCACGCTCGGCCAGCTTGATGTCCCGGTGAAAATAGTGTCGATCGAGAATTTCCTGGACCGATTTCAGGCTGTGCCCGGTGATGGTCGCTATTTCCGGCACCTCACAGCGGGCGATGAAAAGCCTCGTCACCGCCGTTCCACGCAAATCGTGAAACGTCCGATCTTCGACCTTCACGATGTCAGCAACGACATGTAGGAATGACGAGCTAAAGCTGGCGGCTGACGCCCAAGGCTTTCCGTAGGCGTTCAGCAAGATGTGTCTTGCGTGCCGTTCCTCGTTGCTGAGGCCAACAACACCTGCTCGGCTCTCGATCTCATCAACGAATTCTTTGAACTCGCCCTTCACGGGGATCACGACGATCTTCGGCCGGCGGTTGGCGCGGTTCTTTTCCTGTTCGACGGTGAGATATTCGCCGTCATACGCGGACCAACGCAGTTTCACCAGGGAGCCCTCTCGTTGGCCCGTCCACAGCGCAAGCATGAACGCGATTACGAAATGCGAGGGGGCCGTCGTGACGAATTTATCGATTTCCTGCTCCGACCATGTCTTATCGACACGCGATCCGGTATAGAGGCTGCCGCCACCCCTGCACGGATTCGCCCTCGCATATCCCCGTTTTTCTGCCCAGGTCAGCACCTTCGACAGTTGGAACCATTGGGCATCGGCGTTGGATGGCGAATGTTCGGCTACCTGTTCTCTCCAATCCTCAAGGATATCGAGCGTCTTCGGATTGCCGAAGACGGTTATCGGAAGCTCGCCCAGCTTGGCATTGATCTGCCGAAAATGGACGAGGTTGGTGGTCCTGCTGTTCGGCTTTAGTTTGGCGAATTCCTTCGAGGAAGTGTATTTGTCAATGAGACTGGCGAGGTTCTTCGGCCGCTCGGTCTCCTTCTTGGTCGCCTCGTGATAGCTCTCGATGAATTGCGGCGAACCGGGTTCCCCGTGCAGCCGAGGACCGCCCTTCCAGGCATAGTAGTAAGTGATTTTGGTACCATCGGCGAGCACCTTAGAAATTGAGTTGATGTTCTTCAAACGAACTTTCATATTCAGTATATATCGCATCGAAATATTCTCTATTTATTATCTTGGTATATCTTATGACCGTACTTTTGGCGCCACAATTTCAAATCCGACTCTGGATCGCTTTTATCCGGTGGCGCATCGGTATTTACGGTGATCTTTCCAGTCGTAAAGTCAACCTCATACCCAAATACCTTTAGCCCGGCGGAACGAGCCGCGCGCAAGACGCGGGTCACGTCGTGCTGACGAATGGCGGCTCGCCGCGACAGCCTGTTGGCGGTCATTGCACGGCGCGCGGCCGGCGGCGGCGCGACGGCATCGGTGTTGGCTTGGCAAGTCGATGTGTCGGCCGGCCGATCACTCATTGCAGCCGTACCTCTGAGCCAGATGGCGCGCAGCGACCTCGGTATCGATGCCGTTGCGCGCGAGGTGCTCGATGATTTCGTCGTGAAGCATCTGGGTGACGATATCCGCGATCCCGTCCCAGACCCTTGCGGTGTTCCACACCAGACCATGATCCGCTGCTGTAGCCAGAACGACGGCAGCAGCCTCCGCAGTGATATCCCGGCCGGCCCGCACGTAATGCGCGAGGGCTCGGTCGAGTTCTATTCCAGCGTGCTCGGCCGGAGGCATTCTTCGCCGATCATTCTCCAGTGGTGGATAAACCAGCCGGAGGTACGGCCGCAGATCACGCTGTCTCATGCCGCGACCTCTTCGGCGGCATCCGGTTCGGCGGCGCGGTCGATGATCCGGTCGATGGCGGCGGTGAGGTCTTCGTGCGCCTTCTGGACGATCCGGACCAGTTCGCCGCGTCGCCGCCAAATGCTCTGGTGCTGGTCAACCTCTCGGACATCGAGGTGGATCATGTCGTGAGCCGCCTTGCCGAGCCGCTCGATCAAATCGCTGGCCTCTGCCGAGACGATGTACGCCAGCAGTGCTTCAGCCTTCTCGTTTCGTGCCCGGCCCGTAATACGAAGGCGCTGCGTCTCGACGAGATGGCGGCGTAGCAGTTGGACCAGCACGACCGCGCGGGCCGGGCTGACGACCACGATGTTGTCCTGGAGATGCAGTTCGCCCGCACCAATCGGGAAGGAGGTTGAGACCAGCACCCCAAAGTCGGCGCCATTGGCAAGCTGATCGGTTCTCAGCTTGCCCGGAAACTTGTTCGACCACCGGGAAACCGCCTTGCTGTCCAGGACGATCTTGCCGACCACCGTGTCCTGGTGCACCACTTCTAGCAGGATATCCGGACCTTTCGCGCCCTTCTTCACTCGCTCGATCCGATCCTGCGGAAACGCCCCGACAAGGGCGTCGAAGAGGTCAACCTCGGCCGGCTCGCCGATCTGGTGCGCGGTCTTGGCCTGGAGCCGGCGCTGCATATCCGCAAGCTGACCCTCCAGGGAGAATTTCTCGCCGGCATGCCGCAGTTTCTCGGCATTCACCGCCGTAGTGACCTTGGCGGCAACAGTAGCCAGCGCCGCCTCGGTGGCCTGCTTGCGGATCGCACCCTGGTTCGCCTTCAGTTCCTCGATGCGCTTTTCGGCGGCTTTCGCAGCATCCTTTTTGGCCTTCGCGATTGCCGCTTGCGCCTGGGTCTCGACGGCGCTCTTCTCGCGCACGAATTTAGTGGTGAGCGCCTGCTCGACCTTAGCGATCCTGGCGCGCTCCTCGGCCTCAATTCGCGCACGGATTTCCTCGAACTCCTTGCGCGAGATCGGCTGGCGGCAGTACGGACAGATAGCCTCTCCGGTCGAGCCATTCGGCTTGTGGGCGGGTCGACGGGTCGGGAAACGGATGGGATCAGGTGTAGACATAAGCGCCCTCCAGCATTACGCTTGTATTGTGCATATATGCTTATATCAGGCATAAATGCCTAAGTCAAGCGTCAATGCAGCGTCAGATGCGCCACCTCTCACGGTTATGAGCGCCGAGCAGAGCCGCGCTGCGCGCGGCTGGTTGGGCTGGTCTCAGGAGGAGCTTGCAAGGCGGGCGAATGTGGCCCTGCGCACCGTCGCTGCCTACGAGAGAGGCGACCAACTCCCGCGTCCTAACAACATGGCCGCGCTTCGGCGTGCGGTGGAGGAAGCAGGGGTGGTGCTATTGTTTGATTCGGACGGCGCCCCTGCGGGTATCGCTCGACAGGGAGCACACCTGAATCCATCGCACGGCTGATAGCGCCGACCCGATAAACGTGAAGAGCGGCTACGGAGCCGCCCTTCACCAGGCATTCGCGTCGATCGCTCCAGGATCACCATCTGCCGATCGTGGATCGGCGCCACATCCGGACCCGGCTCGGTCGTCAGCAACGTAAATGCCGTATCGTCATCCGGCTGCGAAGCACCATGCGGAGCATTCGCGGACGCTCCGCATGCATCGGACGCCACAGCCCGGCGAAGCAGAACCAGGGCTCGCCGACCTTGGTGAACCGCCATTTCGTCTTCGGCGACTTCTTGCCAGTGAACTCGTAAAAGAACGACGCCAGCACGAGGCAACGGCCGACCGGGAAGCGCGACCCTCGGATCGAAAATTGATGACCGGCGGCGCTTTCGGACGCCCCGGTGGAAACCCCCACCTGATCTCGGAGAACTCGTTCGTCCCGTACTCCAGGCGGCGGATCACCGGAGCGCGATCAGTCGGCCAGATGTCGTCACGCGGTTCCAGGTTCGGAGTCGCGTTCGGCCATTTGACCGGGATGCGGGTCTGGCTGAACGCGGCGAGGTAGTCCGCGTACGGGATGTGATTGCCGAAGTCATTGCACATCGGTAAGGGGGCCTGCCGCTGTTGCCCAGGTCGTTCCAGACCTCCACGAGAACCGCGCAATGTTCCGGGTCCGCCTGTGCGGCATCCTCGATCGCGCCGCCGAGCAGCGCGAAGGCACCGCTCTCCGGTTCCTCATCGACCTACAACAACCCGAGCGCCTCGCTGACGCAATGGGCGATCAGGTCCCGGTCGGTCGTGGCCTTACATTTGTCGATGCATTCGGCGATCATCTCGATCGGTTTGATCTCGGGCACTACACAGTCCTCCGGACTTGCGGTCGGTTAGTGGAGACGGCTGCCTCCCCCGTAAGCGATGATTCCTTCTACTCGTAAAGCCCAATCGCCCTTTCGATCGCACGGCGTATATGAGTTCTACCGGCCCCCGACGAAGCCCTGAATTCGTCAGCACCAAAATCAATTTCCGCTGCACCGCTCAAACGCTGCAAAAAATATTCCGCACTGATGTCTTTTGCGACTGAGGCCCCTGTTGCGAGATTGCGCAGCACGGCAAATAGCGCCTGGACCCCTGCTGTCCGAAAAATAAATGATTCCGGTTTTGCCTTCTCCCAGAAAATGACATCACATGCGTGAAGATAGTTCAGCACCATCGTATAGACCAGAGCATCATTATTTTTGAGGTAAACATCGCGCAGCGGGCTCTTATCGTTAAATTTCCCCTCCAATATTAGCCGAGGTGATGAGCCATGCGAGCGCATTTCATTAGTGTCGCGTTTTGGATTTGAAGTAACCAATCTCAGAATGCCTTCCACCACAACGGCTGTGGATACTTTCCACCCGCTCCTAGAAAGAAGCGCGGTTAAAGAGGCGTCCCGACGCGGCGCGATTGTGATCCGGCCATAAAGCGCTGATTGCGAGTCCGTGTTGAGTTTTCGAGTAAGAAAAACTGCCAACTTATCTGGCGTCCAAAATTCCTCCTTTTCCTCAGAGATATTATACCCAAAAAGCTCATAGGTGAGACTCTTATCGACAGGTTTTTGAGTTGAGTTGATAGTCGCGAACAGTTGTGCTTGAAACGGTTTTGGTAGATCAAGATAAATCGAACAGAGAAGCTCCATATTGAGGCGGGCGAGTTCTTTTGTTTGGACGAATGCGAAAAGGCGATGTTGCCCGTCCACGATGGCGGCTAATTTCGCGGGAGTAGGGATTTCTAGCGTGTAGCACCCATCGGGTCCTTGCGAAATTACCCACTCACGACTTCCGATGGGCTTTCCTTCCATTTCTGCTTGATCGTCGTCGTCAGAACCTTCAAAAGTGCCGTCCTGTTTGAAGTTTGCTGCGAGAATTATTGAGTTTGGAAAGGCGGAATCTTGCCTATCTATGTAATCTGCGATCTGCGAAAGGCGTTTTGGTTGTGATAAGCGCTGAGTACCTTCAAGCACGTATCCCGAACTGTCGGAAGCCAGGGATGCTGAAAGCACGTCGCTGTAGGCTACCTGTAACAACACATGGGCAGGAATGCTTGCGACGTAAAACAGTCCAAGCGGTTGCAGCACCCTTATCGCCGGAAACCGTAGAGGATATTCCGCCTTTGGTTGGGTCCCCCGAGCGTCGCTCATCGGTCCTACGTCCTAAAGCCGGTCAAGTCACCTGACGGAGGGTGAGACGGAGGCCCTCCCACTGGCGCTTCGACATCAAGATCGTCTTGGAAGGTAGGATTGAGGCCGTTCGCAATCCACCATTCAACCACCGCGAGGGCGCATAATCCGAAGGCAACGGGTATCGCAACACAATCAGCGATGTTCCGTGCCAGGATTAGAATGACTCCAATCAAAGAGAATAAAACTACTACAAACATGGCAAAGGCCAGCATACGCTTGTTTCTTCCGACCTCTTCAAAGATTAGCTGGAACGAAACAGAACCTATAAGAGCAGGAAAGAAGGCGACCAGGGCAGTTCTGAGATGGGAGACGCTTTCATGGCTGTTTGCATTAAAATAAAAAATCATCTCTAACCAAATGGGGAATCCCCCAAATACTACTACCCCAAGAACCAGATATACCCAGAATGTGACATGACCGACGGGAGCCAAAAATCGACGCTTTATTTCATTCCAGAGAATCACAAAGCCATTCGCAGCAATTGAGCCATTCATATTGTGTGTTCTCCCCCATATTTTCAACCGGCTCGACTACTGACTCTGGCGCCACAGAGCATCTCGACCCAGCGAGCGTTGGTGGTGGCTCAGTAGTCATGCGATCTATCCGCGAATCTTCTTTATTGCTTCAGATAGCCTGACCGCTTGCTCCCGGTTCGTCACGTACTTCGTGATCAATGCAAGCGCTTCTTCCGCATCAACAACGGAGCCATTCTCTGCGGGCATCAAGGCGGCGAGCCGCTCGCTCAGACGATTGAGGTCAGCCGCCAGAACGGTCGCCTCGTCGTTGTCCTGAACCCCTTTGAGCTTGCTCTGACATCGTAGGATCGCGGCCCGAAATCGAGAGACCTCCGCAGCCAACACAGGATGCTCGTCGGCGAGACGCTGCTCGATGTGGGTGATGGTATTCCCAATGATCAACGATGAGTTTCGCGCGACCGATGCCGTGCGACACCGCTTGGTGATCTGGATGGCGACGGGGCCTATCTGGGTGATGAGGTTGTAGGCGTGGTGGTTTAGTTCGAAATTATCGCGCCGAGCATTCGGAACGATACGTTTGTCGAGGACGTGAATCTCCCCCATCGTCCAGGCGTTGAACCGAGCTTCCTTGAAGCAGTCGTCGAGTAGGTCCGGCTCTCCTACCTGGAGGTCGCCGACACGGACCCGGAGCCCCCGCACGGCCAAACTCTGGTGTATACTCCGCACGTAATCGTGGTGAGCGATCCACCCAACCGCCCCCACCTCGCCATCCACGTTGGCGAATTCAAGGAACTCGATCTCGTCGATCTTCAGCCGATACGGGCCACCCGGCAGCCTGATCTCGTCTCGGTAAGGGCGCACCACCCGGTCCTCGCCAATCGTCAACTCGACCGGAATACGATCGAGGAACCGCGAGAGATGCTTCTCGATCCGGGCGGCATAGGTGAAGTCGTTCGAGAACGGAACGGGCGCTACTTGCGCTAAATATTGGCCGATCAACTTCTCGTTCAGAAGCATATCCTGTCGGTGGCGTCCGACTTCGTGCATTCTTACCTCGAAGAAATGTTCGGTTGGGTCATCACTCCTGTCGTTCCAGACGTAGGTTAACTCGGAAATCACTTTCCGGACATCACCTGAGAAGCCTGGGTCGGCAAGCCTGTTTCGCAGGGCCTTGCAGTCGATGGTCACCGTGATGACCGAGGCATCGTTTGCCGCCTTGGTCCGGAACTCTAGCTCACGGCAATACGCTAGTCCCGACAGGCGGCCGACCCCCCGAAAACCACGCGCATCGGTACCGCGCTTCGCCGAACCACCAATCGCGAGGAGCGTATGCAGGGCTTCCGACACAGGCAGCCCACACCCATTATCTCGGATGACTACCGACCGCTGAGCATGGTCGATGTTGATCGAAATCTGACCACGTCCATCCTCGTCGATGAGCCCCCGGCTGCGAGCTACATCGATTGCATCGGCCGCGTTCTGGACATACTCGCGATAGATGGTGACCGGAAACACGTACATGCCGGACGTGACGAGTTCGATCAGGTCCTTGCCGATATATATATTGTCGGGGGTTACCGGATCAGGACGATTCCCTTCCGCTACGCGGGCAAGCCTTGGGGTCATCCTACGCTACCCGCGACCGCAGGGATGGCGTCCGAGGAGCCGCGCCTCTGACGGGAAGGTAGGTATCCTCATCCAGCCCAGCATCTTCGACGATCTCATCCGTTGACAGCGCAATTCGTGGGGCCGGTTGTTGTAACGCCCGCTCCCGTTGGAGGCTTCGGATTTCCGCCTCCCTTGCTTTGGGCAACGGAAAATAGAACTGCGCGGTAGTACGGAGGCGCGCCGGCAGCATGCCAACATCACGGGCGTATTCAGCAGGGTTCCGATCGGACAGGAAGGATAAAAGCTCCGCTTTCTCCGACGCCGTCAACCTGCTGAGTTCCGCCTGGAACTCGTCTAGCTCACCCCGGCCGTCGTGTCGCTCGTACCAATGGCGATTGAAGATCATGTGATGCGGCCGAGAAAGAATGTCGTCGAACTCGGTCTGAGTCGATCCGAAGGCGGCCTTGTAGAACTCCGGCTCCCCGGACACGACCCCGTGGGTAGCCTGGAGGATGATCTGGATCGACCGGAGGAAATACCGGCTCCACTTCGGCCCTATGTGCGACCGATCCGGTAGGTCAGTCGGTTGGTAGCGCATTGGGAAAGAATATATCCGAATGCCGAGTTCTTCGTTCAGGTGGACGTTCAGCACCATCCGCTCGAACAGGTCACCGGGGCTGTCGTGGAAGTTATAGAGCATGTAATTCGAGAGATCGTTCAGGCCGAATTCATGAGAAAATCGAATTGCTTTCTCGTATGGGTCCTTGAGACCCAGATGATCGAACGCAATCCTTAGCGGGCTCAGACAGATGGATGACAATTCTCGGAGATACATCCGGTCCTTGCAGAGAATCCGGGCATCGACACCCTGATTGAAGTTGACGCGACGCTGCGAGGCCACCCGCTCGGTATCGCGCTTCAGACGAGCACCCGGAACGAAGCCGAGGTCCCGGATTTCGGCGATGATTTCTTTGAAACGGGGTGATGCAACAACGTTGTTGTCCATCAGGATCATGTCCCGCTTCGGCCCGTAAAGCTCGTCAACTTGTCGGACAAGTTCGGTCAGCGGGGGTGCGTCGCGCTGGGCACCTTCCAGTTTTGGCACGCCGCAGAAGTGGCATTTGCGGATGCACCCTCTCGATGCATACGCGAAGTAGGCGTCACGTACCGGATAGCGATAATCGATTTGATCGAGAATGCCATAGTCGGGAACGAGGTCTTCAATCGGGGTCCCGGTCGTATCGCTGGCGTAGAAATCGCCATCGAACTCGTCGAGTTGCAGCGCCGTGGCTGGTGGACCGTCGAGGAGTCCCTTGATGAACCTGACGCCGCGCCATCGGGGTTCGGCGAGGAACTGGTTGTGCATCAGTGATGCTGCAATGCCGCCGACGAACACCCGCTGGGTCTGTTCGCGCACCAAGTCAATTGCGTAATCGATCGTCTCGGCAATCTTTCTGTACTCGAACGAGAACAGCGTCGTTATGTAGACGCGATCCCAGGCTTGATCCTCTACTGATCGATCCCTGCCCTTTATGAATTTGACGGAGTCATTACGGCCGTTCGGTCCATGATATTGAGCGATTTTCATGAGGCCAAGGGGTGGATACTTGTTCTTGTATCCCGGCTCTATCAGCAGAATTCGCTTATTGGCCATTGGGTTCCCCGCGCAACGGCTCACGATAGCTGATGGTGACCGGCTCGTCGATCCCCTGCATGGAGCGTCGAATAGGCGCGGCGTGATCCGTGGTTGCCGCGCTTCTGTTCCGGTGGCGCGTGAAACACGGCGAATGCGCAATCCTGACGACATCGACCGGGCTTGTGAAGGGCCAGGGCTGAGCCGTCGCCGAACGGCCGCCCGCAGCAAAGAAACTAGCGCTGCCAGGACGTTGTGGAATGGCGTCTCTTTGACCCAGGAGCTTGTCTACTGAGCGTTGCGACCGTGCTCCCGGAACCAGGAGCGAATCGCCTGAGACGCGGCAGGCTGCGTCATGGGGACAACGTTTACGAGAATGCAAGGGATACGGTAGATTTCTCTTCACATACAGCGAGCAGGGGGAGGCGCGCAGTGAGTTCCGGAAAGCTCATGATGTTGCCCGTAGATCAAGTCGAGCTTGACCGGGCGAACCCGCGCATCCGCCGCTTCCTCGAAATCCACATCGGCGAACCGACGTACGAGCAGATTGCTCTCGCGCTCGACGTTACCGGCGGTAGCAGCGCCGACGAGGCTCAGGGAGCTACGACCCCGGAGAAGTTGCGCAATTCGATCCTGCAAAACGGCGGGATCATGCAACCCATCATCGTGAATCATGAGCCCGATGGTCGTTACGTCTGCATCGAAGGCAACACCCGCCTCTACATTTACCGCGCGTTCGTCAAGGACGAGACGGCGGGCGACTGGACAAAAATCCCCTCCCTTGTCCATGACAACCTAATTCCTGGAGATGTTGACGCCATCCGATTGCAGGCTCACCTCGTAGGGCCTCGACCGTGGGACGCTTACTCGAAGGCCAAGTACCTGTGGGAACTTCAGCATAAGCAGTTGATGCCGCTGGAACGCATTGTCGCTCTGTGCGGAGGAAACCGGCGAGATGTGACTCAGTCAATCCAAGCCTACTCTGATATGGAGGCTTATTATCGGCCGCTATGTACTGAAGACGACTATGATACTCAAAATTATAGCGGCTTTGTAGAAGTACAGAACAATAGAATCCGCGATTTAATATTGACTCGCGGTTACACGTTGACCGATTTCTCGAAGTGGATACGCGCTAACAAGTTCAAGAGTCTAAACCAAATCAGGCAGTTACCGCGTGTCCTCCTGGAGAAGCGGGCACGCGAGACCTTTATCGCGAAGGACATCCGGGCAGCGGTCGATGTCCTGGAGAAGCCGGAGCTATCCGGCACCCTGAAGGGCGCAACGATCAGCCAACTGACCAGGGCGCTGACCGAGGCGATCGGGAGCATCCAGTTCTCGGAAGTTAAACGACTGCGCGAGAATCCGGACGACGATACCGTGCGTTACATCCTCGATGCCCGCGAGGCCCTTCAGGAACTCGTTGACGCGATCGGCCAGGGCGAAACCGCCTGATGTCTGGTGAGTTGGAGTTGCACGTTCGGCTTGTCGAGAAGCTCATCCATGAGGTGCGCCAACGCCATTCTGACGGCGCGGACATCGCCATCTTCGCCGACCATCATAGTTTCGGACGGAACCGACCGGCGCGGATCGGTGGCTTCTTCCCGGACCTGTTCGCGTCAGATGTCCCGGAAACATTCCGCGTGGTGGGCGAGGCGAAAACTGAGTCCGATCTCAAGACCGATCGCTCCGAACGTCAGCTTGCTGCCTTTCTCGATCACTTAGCCTTATACCCGAAAAGCGCCTTCTACATCGCGGTACCTTGGCTGCTGGCTCCACGGGCGCGCGGCCTGATCAGGGCTCTCCGGGGAAACGCTCATGACTCTGTCCGGGTAGAGGTGCTCTCGTGGTACTGAGAACGCCATGTTGAGGACCAGCACCAACGTTCGGCTGGGCGCGCGCCACGAGGGCTACGCCTATCAGGTCGAAGCCGTCGAGGCGGTGAAGAAGCTGCCGTTCTCCGCGCTGTTCCACGAGCAGGGGCTCGGCAAAACGAAAATCGGTGTTGATCTCGCTCTGGAGTGGCTGCGCTCGAACGAGGTCGACTCCGTATTGGTGGTAACGAAGCGCGGGCTCATCGCGAATTGGGTCGATGAGATACAGGCACACACCTATCTGCGGCCCCGCGTCCTGGATCAGCATCGGACCTCGAACTTCTTCGCTCTCAACAGTCCGTCGCGCATCTACCTGACCCACTACGAGGCAGTGAAAACCGAGGAGCGGCGAATTGCTCTGTTCCTGAAGACGCGACGTGTAGCGGCGATCCTGGACGAGTTGCAGAAGATCAAGAACCCGAGCGCAGAAATATCGAAGGCGTTTCACCGACTGTCAGATGGATTTGTCCGGCGCGTCATCATGACCGGGACGCCGATAGCTAACCGACCATTCGACGTGTGGTCCCAGATATTCTTCCTCGACAAAGGCGAGGCTCTCGGCGACGACTTCGACAAGTTTCGCCATCGTCTCGATCTGAGCAATGACCTCTGGAAGAACGAGACCAAACGCCAGCGTTTCGAGGAAGAACTTGGGCAAGTATTCGCGCGAATTCGGCCGTTCACAGTGCGCGAAACGAAGGGCACGGCCGGCATCGATTTGCCCGAGAAGCGGATAGAGAACCTGATCATCTCGCTGGAGCCGCGCCAGCGGGAGCTTTACGAGCAAATTCGTACCGATCTACGGGCATCTGTCCTGCGGGATGGTCTTCTGGTTGAGGATAACGCCGAGGATATACTGAAGCGGCTTCTGCGGCTGGTGCAATTGGCGTCCAACCCGCGCCTTGTTCGACGAGTTCTTATTCGGAGGTTCCGGGGAAGTATCCGTATCTCCACGATCTCGTCAGCCGGGCCGTAGAGGGCGGATCGAAAATCATCGTGTGGACGACCTTCGTCGAGAACGCGAAATGGTTGCAGCGGCAGCTTGCTGAGTTCGGCAGCGTCGTCGTGCATGGCGACATCGCGATGGCCGGACGGCAGGACGCTCTGCTCGCCTTCAAGTCTGTTCGACAAGTGCCGGGTTCTGGTCGCGACCCCGGCTTCGGCGAAGGAGGGCCTGACGCTCACCGTGGCCAATCAGGCCGTCTTCTACGATCGGTCTTTCAGCCTGGATGATTATCTCCAGGCACAGGACCGCATCCATCGTATCTCGCAGACCCAGACCTGTTTCGTCTGGAACCTGCTGGGCGAGGACACCGTTGACGAGTGGGTCGAACTCTCTACTCGCGGCGAAACGGTTAGCGGCGCAACTCGGTCAAGCCGACATCGATGCCGCCGAATATCAACGAGCGGCGGACTACGATTTTGGCCGAATTGTCCGCGAAATCCTCGGATTAGAGGAACGGGAGGCAGCATGAACGACTTGGCATCCGTGCCCGCGATGCCGGGGTCACTCCGTCTGCGGAACATCGATGTGCCGACAGAAACGCGGGACATCGAGCAGAAGAACCTCCAGTTCTACCCTGACAACCCGCGCATCTATTCGCTCGTGCGGACAAATGGGGAGGTGCCAGACCAGGAGGAGATATACAAACAGCTTCTCGCGCACGAGCACGTGCGCGAACTGAAAGAGGACATTGCAGCGAACGGTGGGCTGATGGACCCACTGATCGTCCGGGATGGCGACCTCGTCGTCCTGGAGGGGAACAGTCGGCTCGCCGCGTGCAGGTTCCTCGCGGGCCAAGACCCGATTAAATGGGGAAAGGTCCGCTGCACGGTCTTACCGGCGAACATCGACGAGAAGCTCGTTTTCGCCCTGCTGGGCCAGTACCACATCAAGGGTAAGAAGGATTGGGTTCCATTCGAGAAGGCTGGCTTCCTCTATCGACGCTATAAGACGCACGGATTGAAGCTGTTGACGGTCGCGGCCGAACTCGGCATTGGTCAAAAGGAAGCACAGCATTTAATCGAGGTTTACGAGTTTATGCTCGATCACCAAGAGGAAGAACGGGACCGTTGGAGTTATTACGACGAATATCTGAAATCCCGACCTATAAAGAAGGCACGCGCTGAATATTCCGGATTCGACGATTTCGTCATCAAGGAAATCCGGTCAGGCAACATCACGAAAGCGCAAGACCTCCGGGACAAACTTCCTAAGGTGTGCGCGTCTCCAAAAATCTTGAAGAAGTACGTTGAGGGCAAAACGGACTTTGATGATGCCTATGATGATGCCGTTATTGCTGGTGGCGAAAATGTCGCTCTGCAAAAATTGAAAAAATTCCGCAAATGGTTGGCTCTCGGCGAAACCGAGGATGATCTCATCGAGCCAATCAAGCCGATTCGAGACGGAATGCTGTACGAGCTTGTCTCGATCGAGAAGCGGGCAAAAAAGCTCATCCAGGTGTTGGAGGCCAAGAAGTCCAAATTGTAGCTCCGAGTGGCAGCCACCCGCAGATCAGCAGCGAGGAGAGTTGCAGATCAACTGTTCACGCTCATTAGGACGGACGGCCGCTCGCCGCCATAGCCCCTGAACTCTCTCGAATTAGCCACTGGTGTACCCGAGCCAATGCCAGGGTGTCCCGCGCGCAATATTTCAACAATGACTCCCGTAAAGCATCACGATCGGAAGGCGATAGCGTGGGGTCTGCCACGATGCGGTAAAAGACTGCTGATGCCGCGCCGCCATCTGCAATGTCGAGATCGGCGTAGGTCACGTCCGCAACCGCAGGGGCAACATTTTTCATCGAATAGGAGCCGTAGAACTGCGGGTGTGCGACATGTTCCTGTACAATTTGGAGCAGATCGATGATCCGATAAGATAGCGCGACCAATCTCTCCGTCAAATCCGGGAACAAATCCGCCATGTCACGGATCACGCTGGTTTCGTAGTTCGACCATGCCAGGACGGCACTTGAAAACCGCCCGGACACGCTCAATAGTGTCTCGCAGAACTCTCGCCGAGGGTCCGAGTTGCCGCTGGCCAGAAAATCCATATGGACCAACGATCCACTACCGTCATCGTAATCCCATGACCACTGGAACGGTATCCGCTGATACGGTCTGTTGTTCGTATAGACGGGTATAGCTGGGCTGAAAGTCTCGAAGTCGAGATAATTCACCGGAGGTGCCAGGAGCGGCAACGTTTTCGCCAATTCGGGCGAGCGATATATCTTGCCGGATTTGGCGGCATCGACCACACGTCGTTGTCTCAGTTTCAATGGAAAGTCGTCTGGGACATTTCGCATCGACTTAACACCGAGGCTTTCCAACTCCTCAAGCTGGGAAGGCGAAATGCGGGGCAGATGAAAAACCCAATCTTTGGGCTTCTTGGCGGTGCAACGGTGCCAAAACTCGCATTCATACGGCTGAAAGCAGTGCCGGCCGGGGTTGACCTCCGGTGCTTGAGTCAAACAGAGGACCTTATGCATTTCAGCGATGCGCTCGGGTACCTGTGGCAGTAGGTCAATCACATCTTCGGTGACATCGTGCCGGTGAAAGAGGGCGTTCAAGTTGACTTCTTCATCGCGAGTATATTTAGCATTTGTGAATATCAGATAGGCATCGGCCATTTCTAAACCGTTCCCCGCAATAACGTAGGTTTGAAGGGCCAAATCCTCCAGGTGTTCGTCCTTGATCCGGGTGCTTGATTTGACTTCGTTCAGGCGCCAACGCCCGTCCGGGAGGCGTTCCAGAGCGTCCACACGAACAAGTACGCCGTCGTAGACGAGCGTTGCTTCAAAGATCGCGGGGATGGCTGGATCGGCAATCAACGTGTTCGTACGCCTGACGGCCACATCATAATTGCGATGTTCGGGATCGGTGACAAGGACGCCTCCAGGCCATAAGAGTTGCGCCTTGATGCCGACTTCGATACCCATACCCTTCGTGGTGCCGGGGAGTGGCTCTTCCACGGATTTAGGATCGTATACGGCTTGCCAAAGCCTTTTGGGGCATTGACGCCCGTACATATAGCGGGACTTCGACAAGAAAGCTCGGCTCCATTCCAGGTAATTGATATGCCTGAGCCGACCTTCTTTCGTGGAGTCTTGGACAAGTCGCGTCAGGTTCTTAGCCGGGCACAAACTGACTTGAGAACTACCGCGTTGCCTCTTTGTCGATCTATTATGTTGCGATATAATTTCGGACAGTCGCACATCAATTTCCTCGTACGGATCGCTGACGTGTATTTACCGATGTGCTTATCTCCGTCCAAATCCGATCCACGCAGTCCGGGAAGCCGGTGAGACAAAGATGCGCGGCCTCTAGGGCCGAGGAGCTATGGGTGATAGTTATCTGGGCTGATGAGAATTTCATCCGACATCCACTCACTGTCTCCCTGGTGCTGGCCGTCGCTCTGCTCAAAGTCGGTGTTGAATGCGGCCGGTGCAATGACCCGTCCATCGCGCGTCAGAGCTTGGTATATCAGGTCCAATAAAGATCGGTTCGGTTCATTCACCTCTGATGTGGAATTTGGCGGTAAAGAATGTTTAAACGCCGCATGTTGGTCTGGGTACATGCCGATCACTTCAAAAATACGCATAAATCAATTCCTTGATCTCTCAGGGAGTATTTACCTTTCGTCGTCCATAATGCCGTCACGGCAATGACCGGGCTTGTTCCACCTTCAAAAGAGCCGGCCGGCAGCGGCCGGAGCAGGTGCGCCTCATTACCTGCCCCTTCGAGCCAAGCCGGCCATTCCGACCGGGCGCGAGTATTGGATCAGCTTTCCTGTCGTGTTGTCGCACCAGTCCCGGAGGTAGAACACCGGGGAAAAATGGTGTTTCTTCGGGTCGCCCACGGGATTTTAGCTCAGCCGCCGCGACGATAGGGAAATCGTTTTTCGGTCAGGTACGGTAGGAAGCTGTCGGGTACCATGACAAATTGCTTTTCCTCCCCGGCCGGAGGTCCCTCTGGCGGCATCATGTTGACCCGGACAAACCCCTCCTTCGGCCGCGACCGACACCAATCGGTGTAATGGGTTAGGAACTCGCGCGCCCGAGTGGCGTGAATGTAGACCACGGCCATCTCTGCCTCACTGGATCACAATGAAAAAGCGCTCGCTGCGGCCGACACAGGTCTGGTTCCGAGTGTTGATGATGAACGCTTCTACCCAATGGACGCCGGTATAAGCGGTCGACTCAGTCCGATTGAGGCGACGTTCGCTAGAATAGAACTTGCCGCGAAGCGCCCGCGCCTTGGCCGCTTCCTCGCCCGTATTGACGACTCGCCATTTGATCTCGAAGCCGGCGGGTAAACCCGCCGGAAGATGCGCTTGGAACTGGAGCGATCGACCCTTCTGCAAGATGTCGCCGGATTCGAACGGCGTACCGCCCTGCGTCGCTCGAATGTCGATCGCTTGCTGGCCCTGCACCCGCCAAGGCAAAGCCTCGACGTGCGGAAGACGGCGCGGGAAGGTCGCCAGCGCCCGCCGTCCGAGCGCCCTGACGCGCTCCACGAGCGCCGCACTGGTTTCGACGAGACCGCCCGTAGCCACCACCGCAACCCTGGCACCCTTCTCAAGAGCCTCGCCTGCGGCGAAGTCCTCACCGAACACCCGGCGCCACTTGCGGATGCTCTCATCGCGGTCCTGTTCGTTGTAGGCGTCGTCGATCCATTCTCGGTAGATGTGTATGCGATCCCGGAAGTTTGTGTATTTGTCCTGGTCCCAATGGCGGTTGAAGGTCTCCGAGGGCAGCACCGGGTTGACCACCGTGGGCATGGTGGCGCGGGCCTGTAGGTAGTCGTCGAGCCGGCCGAACAGTATCCGCAAGGCAGTGGGTATGTCCGAGAACTGCTTCTTCTCGGTCTCGGGATACAGTGTCTTCACCTGCGAGCCGAGCAGTGTGGTCAGCAAGATCGACTTGATCGAGAACGTGGTCTTGATGTCCCGGAGATACTTGATCAGGCGGGTGCACTTCCGCAGCGCGTTGCCGGTCGTGATCGTGTTCCGGGTCGCGAGCCAGCTATTGTAGCTCTCCGGCGCGGTCTGCTCGAACTTGTTGGTTAGCCGGTTGCAGACCCAGAATGTGCGCCTGTCGCCGTCGATCTCCTGGATGCACGGCACAACATCCAAGTGAAAATCGTTCGCGTAGGTGATTACGACGCATCGGGTGTTGCGGCTGACAATGTCCCGATACGTGCCGCTGGCTCGAAATACCGAATAGAGCTTCTCGACATAATCAGCGGGCGACCAGCCGTTGACCCGATCGATAATGACGAGCAGATCGGCGTCGTAGTCGCGGGTGCCCGGCGGCTTGATGATCGTCTTGTGGGCGTATGATCCCTGCGGAGAGAACCGCCGTATCCGAGGCTTGTAGTCGCTCTGCCGAACAAATTCAGAAATTGTCGCCACGCGCTTTTTGAGCGTATCCAAACGTGTTTGATTCAAATTGACAACATCGGTCAAAAAATCATCGAAATGAGTGATCAGCTTCACGACTATTGCCTTTCTACACTATAGATCGGAACAAAAGGTGCGGCTGGCGTGCGGAAGAACACCTCCTCCAGGAGCGGGTATTGTTGCCGGGCCAGCGTTTCTCCGAGACCTCTGAGGTCCCGGATGACGCGAGCATCGTCCATCGAGTACATCGAGGCTGCGACGGTATGATCGATGCGGTGGATGGCGTGGCGACCATAGCCATCGCGGGTCAAGTGCTTGGCAATCCCGAGCGCGCTTTTCGACTGGCCGTCCATCAGCAGCTTGACGATCTTCGTTCCGAGCGCCCCGATGCCAGCCCAGGTCGGGAACGAATATGTCTCCTCCAGGCATCCCAGACTGAGCACGTGCAGTTGGTCACCCGGCCAGTTCATCATGCTGATGGCCTCGACGACCGCGATGGCTATCGGGTTGTTGGCCCAGACGCCACCGTCGAGCAGACCGACATCGTGGTCGGTGAAATGTCGTGGGAAGTAGGTCGGCGCGGCAGCAGTCGCGAGAGCCGCGTTGACGGCGAGGACCTTGTAGTCGCTGCGCAGCCGCTCATGGTGGGGCGTCTTGTAGATGTAGACATCTCTCGCCACCGGGTTCCACGCCGGAATGAGCAGTCGCCTCGTTGAGTCACCGAGGCGCTTGTCTTGGAGGATGTCCGTCAGCGCCGCCCGCAGGTGCGCTGGATCGTATTTCGCCCGAAGCAAAGATCGCGCCAGACGGTAGCGTCGCCGGCACCAGTTGCCGAACCGGCCGTGATCCTGGCCGAAGATGGTCGGTCCCTGGTCGAGGTAGAGTTCGAGTATCTCCGAGGCTCGCATCCCCATGCCGAGCCCGATCGCGATGATACCGCCGGTCGAAGTGCCGGCGATCAGATCGAAGAAGTCACCGATCGGTCGCTTCGTGTGCTCCTCGATCGCTGCTAGGAAGGCAGCCGGGAGCGTCCCGAGCAGTCCACCGCCGTCGATCGAGAGGATGCGATACAAGGCTTCGGTTGTCCTGTTGCTCTGTTGCCCCCCGCTCCACAAAATGCGCCGATCCAAGGCAGGAGCGTTAGGTCATACCTAACGGCGTCGCCAACCTCTTGTCAACCACTTCGTATGGCCTAACCTAACGCGACTAGATATAGATCAGGTGAGGATACAGGCACAATGTCGATTGCAGGCCCGCTAAAGCAACATCGCCTACGAAAAGGCCGATCGCTCCAACAGGTGGCTGACGCAGTCGGGGTATCGAAGCCCCATATCTGGGAAGTCGAGGCCGGCAAGAGCAACGCTTCCCTCGATCTGGTGGCAAAGCTGGCCAAATATTTTAGCGTCTCGATTAGCGCATTGATGGGGGAGCCATCCGCACCAACGGAAATGCTCGTTTTTGGTCGCGAATTCGACAGCGTCAGCGACGAAATAAAGCAACATATAATAGAGATGACCGAAAAACTCGTGGAAGATACCTCTTTGAGAATGAAATTAGCGGACCTGGGCTCACCAGAACTTCTTGCAAATACGATTATAGATCATTACGGTAATGCATTTCCTATTCCCGTACCAGTTCAGGTTATTGCTGAAGCCGTAGGAATATCCGAAATCAATCCCGTCAAAGCAATGGGATTTGAGGGGCTACTGATTACCGATGCCGCCAAAACGAAAGGAATAATATCCTATAATTCTGAGAGCAATATTGCACGGAGGCGGTTCACAATAGCACACGAAATTGGCCATTTTTTGCTGCCATTTCATGATAAAAGAGCAGAATGTGCGAAAATTGATCTCGGAGTTATAAGAAGCACTGATGAGAAACGCGCTAGAGAGGCCGAAGCAAACCGATTCGCTGCGGCATTACTTTTACCAGAGCGCTTTTTTCGCGCGGATATGCGCCGGCTGGGTTGACCCGAAACAGATCATATCATTGACCTTTCAAGTAAGTATCAAACTAGCAAAGAAGCTACCGCAAGAAAGTACGCTGAGTTTTCTGATGATCCTTGTGCTATTATTTTTTCGTATCGAGGACAAATAAGAAGTTACTGTAAGTCGCGTGATTTTCCTGCCCTTGCGCCCTCGCCGAAACAACCACTTCCCGAAGGGAGCCTGACCGGGAAGACTGCTTCGAGCCAATTACCGGTCGGGACTTTATCGCCCTGGAAGGAGGTACCCGCCGATGTTTGGCTGCGCACCAATCGACAGCTACGCGATCGAACGATTTATGAGCAATCGCTGCAACAGGCCAATGGCTATCGACTGACGATGCTGACCATCGACTCGATCGACGATGACGAAGTCGAAGAAGAAGACGATTTGGAAGCCCGCTGGACGGCTCCGCACCATCGGCGCTAACTAAGCACTGCGACGCAATCCTCGAACCGGGACGGTGCAACCACCCGGCTTCAACGGAAAGCCGAACAACGTGGGGAAGAACGATCGCCTATCTGGCGGCTCGCACAACGGTTCTAATCCGCGTCTCGGCCCTGACGGCGCTCGCGAGCGCATCGGCGAGCTACACCCCGACAAGCTCGACGGATGCGGTGACGACGCGGAACCAGATCGCCGGGTTGATGGACGCGGAAATGATGCGGCTGGCGTCATGGTACGACGATGCGGATTACTACGCGCTCCGGGCGCTGCGAACGTCCGTCGTGAACGACATGAACACCCGTGCTCTGACCTTGCAGCCGGTGATCACGCAGACTTACAACAGCACCGTCCCGTCGCTGGTGCTGGCGCAGATGCTCTATGGCGATGCGACGCGGGAGCCTGATCTAGTCGGGCGCAACGATTGCGAGAACCCCGGCTCCATGCCGCTGTCGATTGAAGCGCTGGCGCAGTAGCGCCCGTCGAGCCGGCATCCTATCTTACGCTTTCAAAACCATTCTGGCGTCCAAGGAAGGAAGGTCCGTGGGCGAGGCAAAAAGGCGACGTGAGCGTGGCGGCATCACCACCACCCATGCGGCCAATCCGGGACTCGTGGAGGATTACCGCGTCCCGGAGGGGCATATCGCGTTCACTCTGGACCTCGCCGGAGTAGACCCGACCACCATCTCGTTCGAGGCAGAGAAACTCTCAGAGTTCATGGCCGGTTTTGACAAAATACCGAGCACCGAGCGCAGCAAGCCCGGTAACCATGCTGTTGTCAGAGAGAATTTGATCGAAGCCACCAAGCGAGCCCGCCGTGGTGGTGAGCCACAAGAACTGATTATGTTGTCGATCTGGTGTACGATGTTTCACCCAACGTCTGGAGAAGCGATGCGAGACGGGGTGTCCCAAAGTCTGCGAGAAACGGGCAAAGCACACGTCACTATTTCGATGGATGCTAAAAAGAATTTCGGCTGCGGTCTCGGCGAGAAATTCGTCGATGCACAAAAAATCTTGGATGCAGTTCCAGAAGACTTCAAGGGATCGATTGAGATCGCTCCGAAGACCCGGAAACCTCCGAATTTGGTCTGATCTGCCCCGTATCGCTTCCGGTCGGTCGACCGGCCCGGAAGGCGCAAAGTGATTCTTGAAAATTGGCAGGAAATCGGCGCACACACTTGTCGGACGTGTCTCCGGGGGGCAACCGCCATGTCCGATGTGAACTTCGCCGACTATATCGCTCGCGAGCGGGACCGGCTGCACGCTGAGCGGGAACAGGTGTTCTCGCAACAGCCTGAACTTGAACAGAAGCTCGCGGCGATCAACAACGAACTCCGCGCGATTGATGCATACGAAGCCGCGAAGACGGGGAAAGCGATGGCACCGGCCGCAACGGGTCGCGGTCGCGGCAGACAGCGACAGACCCGACGCGGCAGCCGGCGAGAGAGTATCCTGCGGGTGATCCGGGGGAACCCGGCCGGACTGTCGCGCGGCGAGCTTCTGGAAAAGATGGGATTGAGGGGAGACAAGAGCGGGGAAATGTCGGTATCGAACGCGCTGACGGGGCTGACAAAGGCGGGTCAGGTCAGCCGCGAAGGGGGCAAATATCGAGCGTTGGGTTAGGTGATGAATGCCGAACTCGTAAATTGCGTGAATTGTGGGCACCGGATCAGTAGACGGGCGGATTTTTGCCCGAAATGTCAGAACTCGATATAGGGAATGTTTCATCTGCAAAAAGGGAATCTTACCAAAAGATGAACTTCAAGGACGCCTTTTCCCGATGCATTACGGGTGTCTGCGACCTCTGTTCAATCTACCAAGCTCAATAAAATGTGCCGATTGTGGCGCTTCGCTCAAGACGACTGCGTTTGAGGAGCAGTTGATAAAAGAGGCTTACCCTTATGCACCTTGCCCGAATTGCGGCAGCAGATACCCTCTTAAATGGATTGGTCCGTGCGTATCATGCGGAAGGATAGTCATCGATGAAGTTCATCAATATTCCCATGATCGCGAAGAAGGAAGAGCGGAACACCTTTTTTGCTATTCTGCGCTACATAGCTGGTTAGAAGAACAGCGGACACAGCAAGCTCCGGCGACGCAGACACAAGCTCAACAAAACACAGGGTGCGCGATTGCATTGATGATCATCATCGGTACGATCATCGTCGGTGCATTGATGATAGGCACGGCGTAATACCTACCGTCGCCGCTTTTTGCGAAGCAACATGCGCTCGGCTCTCCAGCCGATTTTGGCGGCGGCAGCGGCTCCCGTGAAGCCGGCGGATCGATCTTGCCGAGAATCGCCTTGTAGGGCCGAAGAGCCGGGGACAGCGGGTAGCGGGAATGCTCCACCGTCTGTCGCATAGGTCACGCAATGCGGCGATTTCATTGTCGGTCAGATCAAGGTGCATGGCTGTCGAGTGCTCTGGTATGATCCTGGCATAGGCGCAGGGAAGATGGGCGATGGCAAGACGATCCGTGGTCGTTCAGGGTGGCGGTGAAGACTTGTATGAAATCGACGACTCGGGGGGCACCTACTACACGTACAAAGTAAAAGTTGGATTCATATCCAATAGCCGGCAGGACATCGGCAAGGCACGGTCCCTTGAGGATGCGCTAGCACTCATCAAGTCTCATTCGGGCCGGGAGATAAAGGAGATCAAATAGGCATTGGCAAGAAACCGGGGATATTAGGCGCCTGCTCTCTCAACCACCCTCTGGAGCGCCGCATAGCTCTCGGCATCGTGCTTCTGTAGAACATTCTCGATCGCCCGATCGAGCCGGCCAAGCCGATCGACTTCGCGGCGCCGCTTCGCAAGATCAGCCGTATCGTCGGTGACGCCGCTGGAACGCACTTTTGCAAGATCGACGGCGCGCTGGAGTATGTCGGCACGACGGCTAATCTCCCGCTCGGCAAATTCGTCAACCACGGTGCCGACCGTTGGCGGCTTCTTCGTCCTGGGCATCTTCGGTTATCTCTCCCCTATATAGGCCACGCAGGAACCCGCCGCACGGCAGCGGCGAGAACCGGGTTCGGGAAAATGCCATAGGTGCGGCCGATCTTGCCGCTGGCATGGCCCGTCAGCTTGTCGGCGACATCCTCGCGGGAGATATACGGGATGTCGTTCTCGTCCACGCCACGGAACCGCGTCTTCACGGTGTGGCGCCAGGAATGGAACACCTTTTTCGGGTGGTCAATTCCAGGTCCAGTTTCCTTGTCTCGGAGCCATGCAACCAACCGATTGCTGGCATCGTTGTTCAGCCGGCCGCGCCATAGTTCGAATTGCGGGAACAACGGGCCGTGACCGCCGCCGTAGTAGGTGTCCCGAACCCACTGCACGTAGGCGAGGAAAGCGCCGTCGTCTTCGTCGAGAACCGTTTTGTGCAACGGCACCGGCCGTTCGCTGATCTCACCCGTCTTCAATGTTGCCTGTTTGCCCGGCCGGTTCTCCCTGCGAATGTGGAAGATCACGATCCCCTTTTCATCCGTCTCCACATCGTTCGTCTGCGCCTCGCAGACCTCCGCAAGCCGGGCGCCGGAGTAGGCGGCAATCCAGTTCGGCCAACGAATTTCCGGCGGCGCGAACCGCGCCTTGATCAGAATGCGGCTGATCTCATAGGGATCGAAATCGACGTACTTCGCGGTCGGATCGGTATGACCCTTCGGCACGTGGAAACCGGCGACGATCGCGGCGAGCGCCTGTTTCCACGACCGTTTTTCATCGATGGCGTAGTTGTAGAGGCCGGTGATCTGCCGTAGGTAATCCTCCATCGTCTTGCTGCTGATCCGCATCTTCGGATCGGGCGCGTTCATGAGCGCTTTGAAGTGTTCCTTGTACTCGTCCAAGTCGTCCGTCGTGATCCGCGCGATGTCGCGGCTGTCGCACGGATAGCCGCGCTTCTGAACCAGCCACGCGAAGAAGTCGCGCCACCGATTCTGCATGTGCTTCAATTTCTTGTCGGTGTCGTCGAGCTTGTTCGCGTTCTTCCAACTCAGAAGCACCGCGTCGAATTCGACGACTTCCTGATCGGGCCGGGGCGCGACGATCGCGGCCAAAACGTCCCGGCGGACCTGTCCGGCGCTCGACGGCGACGCATACAGAGCCTCGGTGATCTCCCGCACCACCGAATCCACGTCATCGATGCCGGCGCGCTCCCCAACGAACCGAGCCGCGATGATCTGCCGCACGGTGTCTGCCAGATGGGAGGGCACCGCCCCGCCATATTCGACGGCGAGATTGGCGCTGGTCTGGTGCACGAACGAGTCGGTCATGCGGGAGACACGGCGCCGGCTCGGAAGGTGGCGCACCGTCTGCGTCTCTGTGATCAGCGTCTCGGCGAGTGTGTCCGGGTCGGATGCCGCCTCGCACCGCTTGACCAGCGCCCGATACTCCGGGTCAAGCTGCTCGTCCCGGATGTTCTCGGCTTCGCGCGGGTTGCCGGTGCCGGTGGAGCGGATGAACCATTCGAGCGTCGGGACGGTCTGCCCGGCTTCCCGCTGTTTCTTCGATAGGGTGGTCTTCCCCTCAAGCCGCGCAGCAACTTCCTCAAGGCCCTTGGGGATTTTGCGCTGGACCTGATATATGCCGTTCACTTTCCGAAGGTGGTGAGCCATTTTCCTGATCTTGCAAACCCGCGCCATTAGACTCTCCCATTAAACTCGTCGGGAGGGTCGGACTCCGCAGATATGCTATGTCTCATGGATTACAAGGTTTTAACCACCTACGGATTATCGGGCTTGACCCGGCCATCTCCAGGGAGCTGCACGAGATCCCCGGGTCAAGCCCACAGCTGTCCGGTTCAGCTTTTTCGGGGAGTTCTACGGGCGATTTGATCGCAAAATTCCCCTCGGCCGGGCTTGACCCGGCCACGGGGCATCTGTGGTTGATTTCAGGTTCGGGTCAGTGGATGTCGTCCTGCTCGCGGTAGGCCTGGCGCAGCCGGTCAACCGAGAAGCCGGGCTGCTTCGAGGCTTCGATGATGACCCGCTCGCGCCGGCTGAGCAGATCGACGGCGGCCGGGATCTTCTCGACCGCGTCATAGGGAACCACGACTGCGCCGTGGCGGTCGGCGTGGATCACGTCATTGGCCGAGACCACCATGCCGAAGACGCTGACCGTGCCGCCGAACTCGACGAGATGGACATAGGCGTGGCTCGGCATGATCGAGCCGGCGAGCACGACGAAATTGGGTGCCATCGCGTCGAGGTCGCGCACCGAACCGTCGGTGATCACCCCGGCACAGCCGAGCCCGGCGTGAACGTGGGTCTGCACCTCGCCCCAGAACGCGCCGAACCCGGTATCCGGCGCGTCGATGTCCTGGATCACCGAGAGGCTGGGCAGCGGCTGGGCGGCGACGTGCTCGTAATAGCCGAGGCGGATCTTGTTGGCGCTGTCGCGGTCGCGCGGATGCGGCTCGCGCGAGCGTATGAGGGCGGTGCGGGCGAAGGCGACGACCGGCTTCATCTCGGGAAAGCACGCCACCACCGGACGGCGGGTAAAGCCGCGCGCACGGCGCTCGGGGCTGGTGATTTCGAGCGCGTTGCAGATCGTCGGGGTATCCCACGCGGTGAGAGCCTGGAGGCTGGCTAGGCTGGGCAGGGAAGGCATCGGGGTTCTCCGGCCGAGGGAAAGGGGTGCCCCGCTTTATTGGCTATGGCGCCGCCCCGCAAGGGCTTTCCGCCGGCGTTCCTTTCCCGCATGATCGCCGGCGGTGAGCAGACCGCGTCCGCTCTTTCCCCAGCACACCGGGGAGGGTCCCGAGCGGCCTTCCAGGGATGGCTGCATTCCGTTGAGTAATTTCCCGCATTTCGGCCATGCGCGCCGCGCGGACTTTCTGCTCGCCGAGGGGATCGACCACCTCAACCACGGCGGCTATGGCGCGACGCCGCGACGCGTGCTCGACGCGGCGGGTGGCTGGCGGCTTGCCATGGAGGCCGACCCCAGCACCTTTTTTCGCCGCGATCTCTCGGGCCTCCTGCGCCGGGCCGCCGACCGGGTTGCCGGCTTTCTCGGCGGACGCGGCGAGGATTGGGCATTCGTCGAGAATGCGACTTCGGGGCTCAACGCGATCGTCGCCTCGCTCGCGCTGGCTCCGGGTGACGAAATCTTGTGCCTGTCGCAGGTCTATGGCGCGATCGGCAACGCGCTGCGCTACCATGCCGAACGCGTTGGGGCGCGGCTCGTCACGGTCGAGGTGCCGGTGCCGTTCACCGACCCCGCGCCGCTCTTCGGGGCGATATCGGCCGCGCTCGGCCCGCAGACGCGGCTCGCGTGTTTCGATCACATCACCTCGGCCGGTGCGGTGGTGCTGCCGATCGCCGACATGGCCCGGGTCTGTCGCGAGCGCGGCGTCCCGGTCGCGATCGATGGCGCGCATGCGCCGGGCCAGCTCGCGCTCGACGTGCCGGCGCTCGGCATCGACTGGTATGTCGGCAATCTGCACAAATGGGCCTTCGCGGCAAAAGGCGCCGCGGTCGTCTGGTGCGCGCCCGAGCGCCAGGCGGCGCTGCATCCGACCGCGATCTCGCACGCGCTCGGCCAGGGCTTCACCGCCGAGTTCGACTACACCGGCACGCGCGACAATTCGGCCTGGCTCGCCGCGCCGGCGGCGCTCGACTATGTCAACTCCTTGGGTGCCGAGGCGATGCGCGCCCATAACGCCGCGCTCGCGCGCGACGCCGGGGCCATGCTGATCGAGGCCTGGGACGGCGAGGCGGCGGCCGCCCCGGAATTCTGCGCGTCGATGGTGTCGGTCAGGCTGCCCGGGGCTGCCGGCGGCGGTCGCGACGCGGCCCGCCGCCTTGCGGCGCAGCTCAACGCGCGGCACGGCATCACCGCCGCGGTCATGGCGCTCGACGGCGGGCTGTGGATCCGCGTTTCGGCGCAAATCTACAATGAGATCGGCGATTACCAGCGCCTCGCCGCGATCGGGAAAACGCTCGCCCTCTAGGGCCTCGCTTGTGCTGCGCCGGGCGCTCCGCCATCATGGCGACAAAAGCGAAGGGAGGTCGCCATGCCCACCTACGTCATGCTCGCAAATTGGACCGACCAGGGCGCCCGGCAGGTCAAGGACTCGCCGAAACGGGTCGATGCGGCCAAAAAGGCGCTCGTTGAAATGGGCGGCGAATTAAAGACGCTCTACATGACGATGGGCGACTACGACCTGGTCGTCGTCTATGAAGCGCCCGACGATGCGGTGGCGGCGCGCTTCACGCTGCTCCTCGGGCAGATGGGGACGGTACGGACGCGGACCTTGAAGGCGTTTCCCGAGGCCGCCTATCGCGCGATCATCAACTCGCTCGGCTGAGGCGGCCTGGAGGATCGCAGGGGGACGCCGAAAACGCCTTTGCTGTGGGTGCCGAGCGTCTGATTCGTACCGCTTCGTCTGGCCTTGTCGCCTCTACGGTGCGATAGGTGCCGAGAAGCCGATCCCAGAAATAATCGATCACCGCAAAATTGCAATTGGCATGGCGGTGATGGACAAAATGGAGCTGCTGTTTTCGCCTGAACCAAGAAAAACGGCCAAGCCATGACCCCGCAACATGATATTGCTTATCAAGATAAACATGTCCGTAGAATGACGCCGACATCGCCGCCAGCCTCCACCACGAACAAGTCAAATCTAAGCAAAAAATAACTCAGGGCGAGAACCAGGGTAACCGGAATCAGAAAGAACGGTGTATTATTCCCTTCTTTATTGACATAATGTGTAGAAACTACGTGATCTCCCGAATAATGTGCGTGATGAAAATGGACATGGTTTTCAAAAAATCTGCCACCAAGGCGACGATGTCCGAGATATCGATGAAATAGCGTCTGGCCGAGCGACGTAGAAAAATGGGTGATTATCGCGGTAACGCAGTAGAGAAAAACGTCGATCAACGCTGATCTCCACCAAATGATGATCATCGAATTTTTCCGAAGGGACGCAAGCCGCGGCGCGGGACAACGCCGCTGGTCCGCTCCGCGGGCCGGTCGGGCGGGCGAGGGATCGCGGCCCCTGTCGTGTGCACCTCGATCATGTCACGGGGGCCCTCGTCCGCTCATCGGGAAAATCGGCAACCGCAGCCGATTTCACATGAACGCCCGAAACGCGATTTTGTCCCATCAGGCGATTTGCGCCAGGGGCACCGCCGCGAGAGTTTCGAGCGGAAGCGGCGCATTCTCGGCATCGGAGGGACTTCGTCATGCATCTGACGCCGCTATTCGAAGCACCCGCAGTCATTCAATTCCACGCCTGCGCGGCCATCGCCGCGTTCGGCCTCGGCGCAGATCGGCTTTGCGCCGCGCCCAAGGGCACCATCCCGCACCGCCTCCATGCCACGTCGGTGCCGAAGCTCGGTCCGCTCGAATACGTCCTTCTACTTCAGCAATCCCGTTGCGACTCGCGGATCTGGCGCAGCACGTCGCGGACATTGCGGGCGGTGCGCAATTTGCGGCCGATGTCCGGGGCAAGGCGGAGGTCGCCTTCAGCGTCGAGCCAGCCGGCCTCGGTATCGGGCGGCAATTCGGCCATGACCTTGGCAAATTCGCGGAAGATCGCCTCGACATCGCGCGCTTCGAGCCGCCTTTCCCTGGCCACGCCGCCCTCCGCTGTGCCGCGGGGCTCGCCGCCCTGCGTCACAGCCTATCAGAACAGCGCGAGCTGATCGCCCTTTTGCGGCGGCGGACGGAAGCGGCTGCAGTCGAGCGCATGCAGCGTGCGCGGCGCGAAACCGAGGCGGCGGCAGGCGCGGTCGAAGCGCGCGGCGAGCATCTCGGCGTAGGGCCCGCCGCCGGTCATCCGCTTCGACCAGGCCGCATCGTAAAGCCGCCCGCCATGGCATTGCGCGACCAGCGCCAGGACGTGCGCGGCTTTTTGCGGCATATGCTCCTCGAGCCATTCCTTGAACAGCGCCTTCAGTTCGAGCGGCAATCGCAACAGCGTGTAGCCGGCGACGCGCGCCCCGGCGGCATGGGCCCGCGCCAGGATCTCCTCCATCTCGCGGTCGTTGAGCGCCGGGATCATTGGCGCCGCGAGGACGCCGGCCGGCACGCCTGCCGCAGCCAGCGCGGCGATGGTTTCGAGCCGGCGCTCGGGGGTGGCGGCGCGCGGCTCCATCCGGCGCGCCAGATCGCGGTCGAGCGTTGTCACCGAGACCGTGACGACCGCGAGGTTGTCGCGCGCCATCTCGCCGAGAATGTCGAGATCGCGCTGGATCAGCGCCCCCTTGGTGACGATCGTGACCGGGTGGCGGAAATCGCGCAGCACTTCGAGGATCGAGCGGGTGATGCCGAGCCGCTTTTCGGCCGGCTGGTACGGGTCGGTGTTGCTGCCCAATGCCAGCGGCCGGCAGTTGTAGCCCTTCTTGCGCAATTCCTCGCGCAACAGCGCCGCCGCCTGCGGCTTGTAGAAGATGCGGGTCTCGAAATCGAGGCCGGGCGACAGCCCGAGATAGGCGTGGCTCGGCCGCGCGAAGCAATAGACGCAGCCGTGCTCGCAGCCGCGATAGGGATTGATCGAGCGGTCGAAGCCGATATCGGGCGAGTCGTTGCGCGCGATGATCGTGCGGGTCGCATCGACGGTCAGAATCGTGGCGAGGCGAGGCGGCGCGATCTCGGTTGAGCCCCAGCCGTCGTCGAACGCCACCCGCCGCTCGCTCTCGAAGCGGCCGGTTTCGTTGCTGGCGGCGCCGCGTCCCTTGCGCGGCTTGACGGCGGCCGGCATATCCATGTCGGGGACTATGACATATTCATGGGAACAATTCAAGAACATATTCGGCTGTCCGTCGTCATCCCGACGCTCGACGCCGCTGGCGAATTGCCGGCGGCCCTGGCGGCGCTGGCCGATGCCCGGCTGGCCCGCGAAATCATCGTCGCCGATGGCGGGTCGGGGGACGACACCGTCGCGCTCGCGCGTGCCGCCGGGGCGCGGGTCGTCATCGCCCGGCGCGGGCGCGGGACCCAGCTCGCCGCCGGGGCCGCCGCGGCGTCGGGCGATTGGCTCCTCTTCCTGCATGCCGATTGCCGCCTGATGCCGGGCTGGGCCGAGGCGGTCGAGGCCTTTGTCGCGGCGCCGGATGCGGCGGTCCGTGCCGGCTATTTCGCCCTCGCGCTCGACGATCCGAGCCGGGCGGCGAGACGCCTCGAACGGCTCGTCGCGTGGCGCTGCCGAGCGTTCGCCCTGCCCTATGGCGACCAGGGGTTGCTGATCGCCCGCGCGCTCTACGACAGCATCGGCGGGTTTGCCGCGCTGCCGCTGATGGAGGATGTCGATCTGGCGCGCCGGCTCGGCCGCCGCCGGCTGATGCCGCTCGGCATCCCGGCCTGCGCCTCGGCAAGGCGCTATCGACAAGAGGGCTATGTGCGCCGGCCGTTGCGCAACCTGTTGTGCCTGTCGCTTTATTTCATGCGTGTGCCGCCGCGGCATATCGCGCGGCTCTACCAATGACCCGGCGTCATCTCGTGCTGTTCGTGCGCGCCCCGCGGCGGGGCCTCGGCAAGCGCCGCCTGGCGCGCGACATCGGCGACGGCGCGGCATTGCGCTTCGAGCGGGCGATGCTGGGATTGCTGTTGCGCCGCCTCGGCCATGACCGGCGCTGGCAGCTGCGCCTTGCGGTGACGCCGGACCAAGCCCGCCGGCGCGCCCGCCTCTGGCCGCGCGGCGTGCCGCTCGCCGCGCAGGGCGCGGGCGATCTGGGAGCGCGGATGCGCCGCGCGTTGGCTGCATGCCCGCCGGGCCCGGCATTGCTGATCGGCAGCGACATCCCGGCCCTCGCCGCCTGTTACATCGCCGACGCGTTCCGGCTCCTCGGACGTCACGATCTCGTCTTCGGCCCGGCGGAAGACGGCGGGTTCTGGCTCGTCGGTGCGCGCCGCCGCCCGCGCCTTCCGCCACTGTTCGGCCCCGTGCGCTGGTCGGGGCCGCACGCGCTGGCGGACGCGCTGAGCAATCTGCCGGCCTGGGTCTCGGTCGGCTTTGCCGCGCGCCTCGCGGATGTCGACAACGGCGCCTCCTACCGCCGCCTTGCCCCGCGACGGGGGCTTTGAGGCCCCTACCCCTTCAGTGCTCCTGCAGGCGCGGCATCAGCTCGACGAAATTGCACGGGCGGAAGCGGTTGTCGAGCTGGTGGACGAGGATGTCCTGCCAGGCGTCGCGGCACGCGCTCGGCGAGCCGGGCAGCGCGAACAGATAGGTGCCGCCGGCCACCCCCGCCGTCGCGCGGCTCTGGATCGTCGAGGTGCCGATCTTCGCGAAGCTGAGCCAGCGGAACAGCTCGCCGAACCCGGCGATTTCCTTTTCGTAGACGGCGTGAAAGGCCTCCGGCGTCACGTCGCGGCCGGTGACCCCGGTCCCGCCGGTCGCGATCACGACATCGATGGCAGGGTCGGCGATCCACGCCCGCAATTGCCCGGCGATCGCGGCGAGATCGTCCTTCACGATGCGGCGGACGGCGATCCTATGTCCGGCCGCTTCGGCCAGCTCGGCCAGCGTGTTGCCGGATCGGTCGTCGGCTGCGCTGCGCGTGTCCGACACGGTCAGCAGCGCAATATTGACGGGCAGGAACGGGCGGGTTTCGTCGAGGCGGCCGGGCATCGCTCACTCCCTGATGCGATACGGCAAAGATAGCGAGCGCATCGGGGGCAGACAACGCAGCGCAGCGTATTCCGCCGGCGGCTAGCCGGCGAGTGCGTCGAGCTTGGCTCGTAAAGCCAGGAGGTCGCGCCACGCCTCGCGCTTGCGTTCCGGGGCGCGCAGCAGGAACGAGGGGTGGAACATCGCCAGGGTCGCGACCGGCGCATCGAGCCCGGGTACGGCCAGATCGAACCAGCGGCCGCGCAGCCGGGTGATGCCCTCGCTCAATGGCAACAGCGCGCTCGCCGCCGTACCACCGCTCACCAACAACACCCGCGGTCGCGCCAGCGCGATGTGGCGCAGCACGAATGGCAGGCAGGCGGCGATCTCGGCGCTGGTCGGCTTCCTGTTGCCGGGCGGGCGCCAGTAGATGACGTTGGTGATCTGGACATTCGTGCGGTCGAGCCCGATCGCCATCAGCATGCGGTCGAGCAATTGGCCGCTGCGCCCGACAAAGGGCCGGCCGATGCGGTCCTCGTCGGCGCCGGGCGCCTCGCCGACGATCATCACCGAAGCCGCCGGATTGCCGTCGATGAACACCGTGTTGGTCGCGGTGCGTTTCAGCGCGCAGCCGTCGAACCCGGCGACGAGAGCGCCCAGCGCCTCGATCGTCTCGGCGCCGGCGGCGAGCAGCCGCGCCGACTGCGCCGCCTCGGCGAGCGAATTGGCGAGCGCGCCGGGCGGCGCGACGACCGCGGGCGCGGCGGGGATCGCTGGCGGACGCGGTGTCGGAATGGCGGCTGCGGGCAACACGGCGGCGACCGGCGGCAGCGCGAGCCGATCGGGCGCCACCTCGCCGATCGCCTCGTCGGCGCCCATCGCGATCTGCCATTCGAGCAGGGCCAGCGCGCTGGCTGCCGGGAGGGGCGGCCCGGCGATCGGTGAATTAGGCGGCGACATGCAGCGAGGTTAGCAGCACGCCGCAAGATTGGCACCTGCCGGAGCGGAATCGGCGCATCGCCTTGATTTGGTCGCCGCGGTGACAATCCGGCGTTGAGACGCGCCTGCGTCCCCACGGGATGACACGGAACGGATTTCGCCAGAATCGGGTATAGATGCGTGGTGGGACCCAGACCGGAAAAGGCGAGCGGGCCGGTGATGGAATGAAGCGGCGCGCGGTGATGCTCCTGCTTGGCGGCACGGCGCTCGCCTGGCCGCTCGCCGGCGCCGCGCAGCAGCCCGGGCCGCCGCGTCGTGTGGGCGTGTTGATGCCGTGGCCCGAGGATGACCCGCTGGCAAAGGCAGGTAAGACCGCCTTTGCGCAGGCGCTCGTGCGTCTCGGATGGATCGAGGGCAAGAATATCCGCATCGACTACCGCTTTGCCGCGGGCGTTCCTGCTCTTTTCAAGACATACGCGGCACAGCTGGTCAGCCTGTCGCCGGATGCGCTTCTCGCAGGGGGGTCGCCGGCGGTCGTGGCCCTGCGGCAGCAGACGCACACGATACCGATCGTTTTCGTACTCGTGTCCGATCCGGTCAGCGAGGGCTTGGTTCAGAGCCTCGCGCGGCCCGGCGGCAACATCACCGGATTCAGCACCTCCGATGCGCCGCTGATGGGGAAATGGCTCCAGCTGCTGAAGGAGATCGCGCCGGGCGTCACGCGGGTCGCCGTCATCTTCAACCCGGACACCGCGCCTTTCGCCCCATTGTTCAACCGCGCGATCGAGGCCGCCGCCCCGACCCTCGGGATGACGGTGAGGCTTGCTCCGGTTCACGACGATTCGGCGATCGAGGAGGCCATCGCCGCCCAGGCGCGCGGGCCGGGAGGCGGCCTCGTCGATTTGCCGGAGAGTTTTTCCGTTACGCACCGCGAAGCGATCGCCGCCGCAGCTTCCCGTTACGGCTTACCCTCAATCGGCGGGACCGGGTTTTCCGCTGCTGGCGGCCTGATGTCCTATTGGTTCGACGTAATCGCCCTGCATGCGCAGGCAGCATCCTACATCGACCGCATCCTCAAGGGCGCCAGCGCGGCCGACCTCCCCGTTCAATATCCCACGAAATTATCGCTGGTGATCAATCTCAAGACCGCCAAGGCGCTCGGCCTCACCGTGCCGCAATCGATCCTCGCCCGCGCCGACGAGGTGATCGAGTAAGGCCCCGGCTCCCTCCCGTTTTCGCTGGGATCCTTTATAGTCGTTGCAGCCTTCCTCCATCGTCATGCCGGCGGCGCGCGCATCCGGGGCGAGGGGCTGATTGCCGCCCGCACCGCTATTTGTGTCGCACCCAACAAATCCTTGCTTTAGCGCGGCGGACCCTCTCCCTCTTTCTCCCCCGGCTTTGCCGGCGCATGAGATGCCGGGGCCGGATGCGCTGCCGGCGCAGCAGCGGGATGCGGCGGGGCCGGGCGAGGTTGAGCTGGCGGAGCCGGACGCGCAACCGCCGCCGGGGCCGGACGCGCAACCGCCGGGGCCGGACGCGCAACCGCCGCCGGGGCCGGACGCGCAACCGCCGGGGCCGGACGCGCAACCGCGGGGGCCGGATGCGCAACCGCGGGGGCCGGATGCACAACGGCCGGGGCCGGACGCGCAACGGCGGGGGCCGGACGCGCAACGGCGGGGGCCGGATGCGCAACTGCGGGGGCCGGATGCACAACGCCGGGGGCCGGATGCACAACCGCGGGGGCAACCGCGGGGGCCGGATGCACAACCGCGGGGGCCGGATGCACAACGCCGGGGGCCGGATGCACAATGCCGGGGGCCGGTGGCGCCGGGTGCGGCGCGGCCGGGTGGATTGCGGCGGGCGCCGCGGGGACCGGATGCGCCGGAGCGGCCGGGGCCGGATGGACCACGGCGGGCACAGGATGTGCCGGCGTGGGCGGGGCCGGCGGCTTGATAGCGGCCGGAGCGACCGTGCCGTGCGGTTGCGGCGCGCGGTTTGCCGCCGGATGTGGCGCGGTGACCGCGACCGGCGCCACCGGCGCGGTGCGGTGCCACGTGTTGTTGCGAATGGCGACATTGTTCCGGGTGAGGGCGCCGGTGTTGGTGATGCGCGTGTACTCGGCCCGGTTGATGACGACTTCGTGGCGGCGCCAGTCGGGGTGGCCCCAGCCCCACAGCGGGCGGACGATGCCGACGCCGATGCCGAAGCCGATGCCGGCGCCGAGGACGAAACCGGGGCCGACGAATTGCGGCGGCGGCGGCACATAGACCGGCGGGTAATCCTGATCGGGCCAGGTTCCGTAGACCTCGGCGGGATTGTATACCGGAACATACATCATCGCCGGGTCGGCCGGCTCGATCAGCACCTCGGGGCCTTCGCGGACAATCCTGATCTGCGGGGTTGACAGGAGCCGTCCGGCTGCGACCGCGCGCTGGCGCAGGAACTGGACCCGCGCCATCGTCGCAACCTGCTGGCCGGCAAAAGCGACGCCGAGCGCCTGGGTCCAGTCGAGATGCGCGTTCATCATCGCGACGATTTGCGGAAATGCGACCAGCGATTTGACGCTCGGATCCCACGGCAGCGGCTGCAGGGCGGCGACCAGGGCGTCGCCGTTGAGGGCGGCGTTGGCGGGATCCGCAAGCCATTGCCCGGCGTCAATCACCTGCTGGGGAAAGGTCGCCGCCATCAGCACCTGCATCAGCAACTGGTCGGGATAAAGCGCGATCGGCGCCAGCATCTGGTCGAGTCTGCTGAGGCGAAAACGCGGGCGATGCCGGGTTCAAGGCGGCCGCGGCCTCGGCCGGAGTGGGCGGCTGCACCTGCTGCGCGCCGGCCAGGGACGGCAGCACGAGCAGGAAGGGCAGAACCTGCGTCAACACCCGAAGCCGCAATGCCGTCACGATGATCTCCGTCGGTTTGGCTCGTCGCGCGGATAACGTTTCAGAGCCGGCTTAATTCCGCGCCTTTGGCGGGTCAGTGGCGGAGCTGGCGCTCGCACAACCGGCAGTTATGCCGAGAGAGGCTCCGATGAATGGCGCGGATCGGCTCCCTCCCGATTTCGCTGCGATCCTTTATAGTCCGACGGGATGCACGGCAGAGGTGGGTTCGGTGGCGGAAACAGAGCGCGAGCAGATGCAATACGATGTCGTCGTGGTCGGGGCCGGACCTGCCGGTCTCGCCGCGGCGATCCGGCTGAAGCAGCTCGCCGCCGCGGCGGAACGCGAAGTCGGCGTCTGCGTGATCGAGAAGGGCTCCGAGGTCGGCGCCCATATTTTGTCGGGGGCGGTGTTCGAGACGCGCGCGCTCGACGAGTTGTTGCCGGACTGGCGCGAGCGCGGTGCGCCGCTCAATACGCCGGCGACCGAAGACCGTTTCCTCTATCTGACGAAGAACCGCGCGGTGCCTCTGCCGACCCCGCCGCAGATGCACAATCATGGCAATTACATCATCAGCCTGGGTAATCTGTGCCGCTGGCTGGCCAATCAGGCCGAAGAGCTCGGGGTCGAGATCTATCCCGGGTTTGCCGGCGCCGAGGTGCTGTACGACGACGACGGCCGGGTGCGCGGCGTCGCCACCGGCGATATGGGGATCGGGCGCGACGGCGAGCCAACCGAGCGCTACGCTCCGGGGGTCGAGCTGATCGCCCGCGAGACGCTGTTCGCCGAAGGCTGCCGCGGCTCGCTGACCAAGACCCTGATTGAGCGGTTCGGCCTGCGCGACGGGCTCGACCCGCAGACCTATGCGATCGGCGTCAAGGAATTGTGGCAGGTCGCCGCCGAGCACCATCGGCCGGGCCTCGTCATCCACACGATCGGCTGGCCGCTCGACAAGACGACTTATGGCGGCTCGTTTCTCTACCACCTCGAAAACCGCCAGGTCGCGGTCGGCTTTGTGATCGGGCTCGATTACCGGAACCCCTATCTGAACCCGTTCGAGGAGTTTCAGCGCTTCAAGACCCATCCGGCGATCCGCCCCTTCTTCGAGGGCGGGCGGCGCATCGCCTACGGCGCGCGGGCGCTCAACGAGGGTGGCCTCCAGTCGATCCCAAAGCTCGATTTTCCCGGCGGGGCGCTCGCCGGATGCGCCGCCGGGTTTGTCAACGTGCCCAAGATCAAGGGCAGCCACACGGCGATGAAATCCGGCATGGTGGCGGCAGAAACAGTCTTTGCGCGGCTCTCCGGCGATCGCGGCGCCGAGGTGCGAACCGCGCTGCAGCGCAGCTGGGTCTGGGACGAATTGTATCGGGTGCGCAATATCCGCCCGAGCTTTCGCCTCGGGCTGTGGGGCGGCCTCGCCTATTCGGCGTTCGATACCTATTTGTTGCGCGGCCGCGCGCCGTGGACCTTCCACCATCATCCCGACTATGCGCAGCTGGTCCCGGCGAGCGCCGCGCCGCGGATCGATTATCCCAGGCCCGACGGCAAGATCACCTTCGACCGGCTGTCCTCGGTGTTCATTTCGAACACCAATCATCAGGAGGACCAGCCGCCGCATTTGCGGCTGCGCGACCCGGCGAAGGCGATCAGGGTCAATTATCGGCTCTACGACTCGCCGGAACAGCGCTATTGTCCGGCCGGCGTCTATGAGATCGTCGATGACGCCGGGACCGGCGAGAAGCGGCTGCAGATCAATGCGCAGAACTGCGTGCATTGCAAAACCTGCGACATTAAGGACCCGGAGCAAAACATCGATTGGGTGGTACCGGAGGGCGGTGGCGGGCCCAATTACCCGAACATGTAGCGTGATAGTGCGTCGCGGCGGTGGGTACGGATCGTAGCAATGGTGAACTTGCTCAAGACTGGTTTGTCCGGCAGCAGCGGGCGGGGCATTTTGGCGGTTCTGTTTGCCGTCAGCCTCGGCAGCGCGCCGGTCCTGGCTGCCCCCGGTCCGGCGGCGGCGACGCCGGCGGCGACGCAAAAGCCGCCGGCGGGCGTGGCCGATGATCTTTTCGGCGAATACCTCGCCGGCCGGCATGCCCAGCAAATGCGCGATTTCACCGCGGCTTCAGGCTGGTACGAAAAGGTGATCGCGGCCGATCCCGGCGCGCCCGAGCTGATCAGCCGGACCTTCCTGATGGAAGTGTGCGCCGGGCATTTCGATCGCGCCCGCGCACTGGCGCAACAGGAGCTGAACCTCGACCCCGGCGACGCCATCGCCGAGATCGTCCTGCTGGTCAACCGGCTCCAGGCCAACGATACGGCCGGCGCGTTGAAATACGCCGCTTCGCTCCCCTCGGAGGGCGTGCACCGCTTCGTCGCGCCGTTCGCGCTCGCCTGGACGCGGATGGCGGCGCACGACCTAGCCGGCGCCGATACCGCGCTGCAGGGCCTGGACAAATTCAACGGCTTTGAGACATTGAAAGTGTTTCAGCTCGGCCTGCTCTACGATTACGCCGGCAAGCCAGACGCGGCGCGGCAGTATTTCGACAAGGCGCTCAACGCCAGCGACAAGCTGAATTGGCGGCTGACCGACGCGATCGCCAATTTCGACGAGCGCAATGGCCGGGGCGACCAGGCCAAATCCCTTTATCAGCGCTTCATCCAACAGAATAGCGGCAGCGATCTGGCCCAGTCGGTAGTTGCGGCGCGGCCCCCCGGCCCCGCCCAGCCGATGATCCACTCGGCAACGGGCGGGCTTGCCGAAGCCATGTTCGATCTTGCCAGCGTGCTGGACCAGGCGGAGACGCTCGATCTGTCGCTGCTCTACGCCCGCTTTGCCCTCGAGTTGCGGCCGCAATTTCCGCTGGCCCAGCTGTTGCTCGCCGACATCCTGAGCGCCGAGAGAAAGCCGCAGGAAAGCCTGGCCGTGCTCGGCGATATTCTGCCCGGCTCGCCTTATTACTGGTCGGCGCGGCTGCGCGGTGCGATCAATCTCGACAGCCTCAATCGCAGCGATGACGCGATCGCCGAGCTCAACGCGATGGCAGCCGAAAGCCCCAAACTGACCGGGGCGGAGGTCGAGCTCGGCGACCTGTTGCGCGACAAAAAGCGATTCGGCGAAGCGGTGGCGGCTTACGATGAAGCGATCCGCCGCTCCGCCGCTTCCGGCCTGCCCGAGCGCTGGCAGCTGTTCTACGACCGCGGCGTCGCGCTCGAACGTTCAGGCCAATGGAAGCGCGCCGAGGGCGATCTGCTGCACGCGCTCAAGCTGAAGCCCGATCAGCCGCTCGTGCTCAATTATCTCGGCTATTCCTGGATCGACCGCGGCGAAAACCTCAAGCGCGGACTGAAGATGATCGAGAAAGCAGTCAACCTGCGCCCCGACGACGGCTACATCGTCGACAGCCTCGGTTGGGCGCATTACCGCATGGGGGATTATGCCGGCGCGGTGCAGTACCTCGAAAAGGCGACCGAGCTGGTGCCGGAGGACCCGACGATCAACGATCATCTGGGCGACGCTTATTGGCGCACCGGCCGGCTCGTCGAAGCGCGTTATCAGTGGCGCTACGCCCTGCAGTTCGGGCCAAAAAAAGGCGACATCAAGCCGATCGAGGCCAAGCTCGAACACGGGCTCACCGTATCGGCCGCACCGCCTGGCGGCGGCTGAGCCGAGCGGCCGGCCGGATCTGAGGGGAGGCCCTCGGACGTGGCGGTCAGCGCCTTTGCGCCGGCCAAGGTCAACCTTTACCTGCATATCGTCGGGCGGCGGGCGGATGGCTATCATCTGCTCGACAGCCTTGTTGCTTTCGCCGATATCGGCGATCGGGTAATCGCCGCGCCGGCCGACCGCCTGTCGCTGGCGATCGGCGGACCCGAGGCCGGCGCCATCGCCGGGCTGGGCGACGACAATCTGGTGCTGCGCGCCGCCCGGCTGCTTGCCGAAGCGGCCGGCGCACGGCGATCCGGCACGGCGGCCTACCGAGCGGCTCTCTCGCTCGACAAGGTCCTGCCGGAATCCGCCGGGATCGGCGGCGGGTCGAGCGACGCGGCGGCGACGCTGCGGGCCCTCGACCTCTTGTGGCATCACCCGCTCGATCCTCCCGCCCTGGCGGCGCTCGCCCTGAGGCTGGGTGCGGATACTCCGGCCTGCCTCGCCGCCCGGCCGGTCTGGGTCGGCGGCATCGGCGAGGCCATCGAACCCGCCGCGGGATTGCCGCCGGTCGGCATCGTCCTCGCCAACCCGCGCCGCAAGCTGCCGACGGCTGCCGTCTTTGCCGCCCGGCGCGGCGCGTTTGCAGCGGGCGGCCGGTTCGATCCGATGCCGCAGAATGCCGCCGGGTTAGCTGCGGTGCTGGCGGGGCGCGGCAACGATCTGACTGCGGCGGCGCTGACGCTCGTCCCCGAAATCGCGCCGGTGCTCGAACGTCTGGCCCGATTGCCGGGGGCGTTGCTCGCGCGCATGAGCGGCAGCGGCGCCACCTGTTTCGCCCTGTTCGCCGATCGCGCCGCCGCCCTGGCGGCCGGACGCCTGCTGGCGCGCGCCGAGCCTTTGTGGTGGTCGGCCGCCGGCACCCTGATGACGGCGCCGCCGCCCGTCGCAACCGATTGCGATCAGCCGGGCGGTTGAACCGGGCCGGGCCGCGCCTTGAGCCCGTCGCGACCGAGCGCCCCGCCAGGCACCAACCCCATGACCGCACCGCCTGGCCCGGCAGGCTCGGGCAATCCTGCTCTGGGCCCGGCCTGCGGTTGCTGGAGCGTCCCGGCGATCGCGGCCGCCAACATCACCGCCTGCCCCTTCTCGGAACCGGTGAATTGCTGGAACAGCTCGCGAGCGCGTTGGGCGGCACCGGCATCGCCGCCGCGCGCGGCGGCGCGGTACCAGGCATAGGCATCAGGGAGCGAGCGTTCGACCCCCTCGCCGCGCTCGTAAAGGATGGCGAAATTGACCATCGCCGGGACCAACCCCTGCGCCGCGGCCTGGTGATACCAGCTTGCCGCTGTGACCGCATCCTGCGGCGCGCCGCGCCCTTCGGCATAGGCGATGGCCAGATTATACTGCGCTGGCGCGTAATTCTGATCCGCAGCCCGCTGGTACCATGCGACCGCCTTGCTCATGTTCTCCGCGACCCCGAGGCCGCGCTCGTACATCACCGCCAGATCGAACTGGGCGGCGATATTGCCGGTCGACGCCGCTTCGCGGAACCATGCGGCCGCGCGCGAGAAGTCCTGAGCGGGACCGTCGCCGCGGGCATAGAGCGCCCCGATATTGAATTGCGCGACCGGGTCGCCGGCTCTGGCGCGATCGAGATAATAGGCAGTGCGTTCTCTCGGTTCGCTCGACGATACCGCCGGTGCCCGGTCGCCATCCGAGGCGGGCAGCGCAGCGGCCCGATGGCCCGGCGCGGCGGCAGGCGTCATCGCCCCGGCAGGCGCGGCCGAGCGTTCACCGCCCTGCAAGGCGAAAACCGCCAGCACGCCCACCGAAGCAACCGCCGCGCCCAACCGCAGCAGACGGCTGGTGCTGGAACGCAGCCGTTGCCGCAACCGGAGGGCGGCGCCGGCGCTGATCGCGATCGCTGCGACGCGGCGGGGGACCGCCGCGTCTGCCTCTTCGGTGCCGGGGAGCGGCGCAGCCTGCGCCGCGACTTCGATCGCAGCAACACCAAGCGGGCTTGCCCTCGGCGGTTGGGGTGCTGCCATCAGTGCCGGGTCTGGCGCAGGGCCATCGCCGGCAAACCCGACCCAGTCCCGCTCGCGCCAAGGCTTGGCCTCGCGGCGTGGCGACAGAGGCGGCGCGTTCGCGGAATCGGCAACCAGCGGTTGCCCGGCCGGGCGGCGTGGGGCGATGACCGGCTCAAACCAGCGGATCTCGTTATCGCGCGGGCGGCTCGGGTCGCCGGGGAGGAGCGGCGTTTGGGGCATGACGGTCGGGTTCCGTCTGAGCGCCCGGCTATTGAAGGCAAAGACGTCTTGCGATGCAAGCCGATCTTGCAAACGACCGCCCCGCCCGCGAAAAACCGCCGCCGCCCGACGTGCGGCCCATCCCGGCGGGCGCCCGATCCCGGCTGCCCGGACCGCGGCGGCGTCGCGCGAACCCCTTGAGGGTGCGGTGCACATGCGTTACCTGTTGGCCGAGGCGAGGCTGGCGGTTGGCGAGCCCGGGCATGCAGGCAGAAAGCGGCAGCGACCGGGAAAGCGGCCCGGGCGGCGTGCAACGTCGCCTTATACAACGGGTCGGCGCGCAGGCGAATGGTGGGGCGTAGCCAAGTGGTAAGGCAGCGGATTTTGATTCCGCCATACGGAGGTTCGAATTCCTCCCGCCCCAGCCAACCTTTCCAAACGATTGCGTTCGCCAAGCTGTCGGGAACCACACCCCATGGCGGCCCCATGCCGGCACGCGGGTGCAAGTCGGCAGCGTGGTCCTCCGCTTGGGCCCCCATGAGTGCGGTGCGCGGTGCGTCTGCCGTCTGCTCAGCCCTCCCCGCGCGCGGCTGCGAGCAGCGCGGCGATACACCGGCGCAATTCCGGGGCGGCGCCGCGCCCGACCTCCTCCAGCATCGCATAGAGGTCTGGCGCGGCGGCCTTTAGCCGTGCGTTGGCTTCGCTCTCTGGCAGGACGCGCCCGTCGGCGGTCCCCACCGTCCAGCACTCGCCCGCCCCGGTGCTGCCAAAACGCCACGCAACCCACGGGCAGAGGGTAAAACCGTCGCAAGGTGCCGGCATGTCAGGCTCGCCGAAAGCATGAGGCTTCCGGAAATGTGCACGCCGCGCAAATCGGTTGTCAAACAAAATTACACGTTATCCGTACATAACTCTGTTTCTCTCAATCTAAAGGACGCTAACCGCACCGCCATCGGGCCATATCCAGGGTTGTACGTGCATCGGACGCTAAACCAACGCGCTCCCGCCGGAAACGGGCGTCTTGATCCGGATCAATTCACAACACCCGCCGAATGCGCCAAGCTTATTTTGTATTCGGAGTTTGCGGTAGATGACCGATCGGACGACAACGAACGGGACTGCGGGTCAGCCGGTGGGCCGAATTCCATCGGCCCCGACGACCATGAAGCCGCGCCGCCGCGCCAGATGGCGCTGGCTGTGGGGTGTGCTGGTGCTGACCGCGCTCGGGCTTGGCGGGGCGTTGTGGTATGCCGGCAGCAAGCCAAGCGTCCACTACACGACCGCCCCGGTGACGCGCGGCACGGTCGCCCGTGCCGTGACCGCGACCGGGACGATCAACCCGGTTTTGACGATCATCGTCGGCACCGCCGTGTCCGGCGTCATCCAGTCGCTGCAATGCGACTACAACACAAAAGTGATCCAGGGTCAGATCTGCGCCAAGATCGACCCCCGGTCCTTTCAGGCGGTGGTCGACCAGGACAAGGCGAACCTGGCCGTTGCCAAGGCGCAGCTCGCAAAGGATCAGGCGAACCTCGAATACACCAAGCTCAATTCCGGGCGCACCGCGTTGCTGGCGCGGGAAAACTCGATCGCCCAGGACACCGCCGACCTGTCGAGGAGCGCCTATCATCAGGGAGAGGCGCAGGTCCTGCTCGACCAGGCGGCGATCCAGCAATGGACCGCGCAACTCGCGAGCGCCGAGGTCAACCTCGACTATACCGATATCGTTTCCCCGGTGAACGGCACGGTGGTGTCGCGCAACGTGACGGAGGGGCAAACGGTCGCGGCGAGCCTACAGACGCCGACATTGTTCCTGATCGCCACCGATCTGACCAAGATGGAGGTCGACACCAACGTCAGCGAGAGCGACATCGGCAGCGTCACGGAAGGCAACCCCGCGAGCTTCACGGTCGAGGCCTATCCCGAGCGATCGTTCGCGGGCAGTGTCGTCCAGGTGCGGCAGGCGCCGCAGACCCTCCAGAACGTTGTCACTTTCGATGTCATCGTCGCCGTCGCCAATCCCGACCTGGTGCTGATGCCGGGGATGACCGCCACGACCAGGATCGTCACCGCCGAGCACGATAATGTCGTTCGCGTACTCGATCAGGCGCTCCGCTATGTACCTGCCGGTGCGGCCGCCACCCCACCGGCGAAGCCTGCGCCCGCCGCCGCACCGGCCCCGGCAGTGCCCGCCGCCGTGCCGGCTCAGCCTGTGGCCGCCGCGGTGCCGCCGCCGACAGCGCAAGCCGCCGCACCGGCGCCCGGAGCGCCCGCCACGGTGCCGGCACCGCCCGCGGCCGCGGCAACCCAGGGGCAGGTCTGGGTCCTGGCCAACGGCAAGCCCGTTCGCGTTGCCGTGACGCTCGGGCTCGACGACGATACCTATACCGAGATCGTCGGCGGCGAGCTGAAGCCCGGCGATCAGGTCATCCTGTCCGAACAGGCCGGCGCGAGCGGAACGCCGGCCGTCCCGCTGCCGCACCTATAGCGGACGGCAGCGCAAATGTCCGACGCGGTCATCCAGGTCGAAGCCGTGACGCGGACCTATCACGTCGGCGACATCGACGTTCACGCGCTCGCCGGCATCGACTTCACCGTCGAACGCGGCGAGTTCGTCGCCATCATGGGTTCGTCGGGCTCCGGCAAATCGACCCTGATGTCGATCCTCGGCTGCCTCGACCGCCCATCGACCGGCCACTATCTGCTTGACGGCATCGATGTCGCGAGCCTCCCCGAGCCCGACCTTGCCCGCATCCGCAGCGAACGGCTCGGCTTTGTCTTCCAGATGTTCAACCTGCTGTCGCGCACCAGTGCGGCGGAAAACGTGGCCTTGCCGCTGCTCTATTCGGACGGGGGGAAGTCCGGGAGCAAGTCGCGCTTCGACCGGGCACAGGAGGCCTTGGCCCGCCTCGGGCTCGGCGATCGCGCGGGAAACACGCCGAGCCAGCTCTCCGGCGGCCAGCAGCAGCGGGTCGCGATCGCCCGGGCCTTGATCAATTCGCCGAGCCTGCTGCTTGCCGACGAGCCGACCGGCAATCTCGATACGCGCACCTCGCACGAGATCATGCAGACGCTGACGCAGCTCAACCGCGAGGAGGGCGTCACGATCGTCCTGGTGACGCACGAGCCCGACATCGCCGCCTACGCCGACCGCATCGTGACGATGCGCGATGGCCGCATCCTCACCGACGAGCGCAAGAAGTCCAGCATCCCCGCGCCACCACCGGCGACGACGGATCTGTCGATCTTTCGCCCGCATTCGCCCGCAGAAATGGCGAGCGGAGCCCCGCTTTCCTGGGCCTTCGGGCTGATGATCCTGGCCGCGGCGGTGCAGGCGCTGGCGCGCAACAAGATGCGCTCGGCGCTGACCATGCTCGGCGTCTTCATCGGCGTCGCCGCATTGATCGCGATGGTGGCTATCGGGCAGGGCGCCAACGATGCCGTGGAAAAGCAGCTCGCCAGTCTCGGGACCAACCTGGTTGTTATCGTCCCGGGCGCGGTGACGAGCATGGGCGCGCGCGGCGGGTCGGGCAGCGCCTCGACCCTGACCGTTACCGACGCCCAGGCGATCCGCCGCGAGGACCAGGCCGTCGGACAGGTCGCCTACCTGATCCGGCAGTCGGGCCAGACCGAGTACGCCAGCCAGAACTGGACGACCGCCATCCAGGGCGTTACCCCCAACTACCCGCCGATCACCAATTGGCAGATTGCCGCCGGCCGCGCGATCAGCCGCGACGACGAGAGCAGCGCCGCCCTCGTGGTGCTGCTCGGCCAGACCGTCGTCAGCAATCTGTTTGCGCCCTCGGACAATCCGATCGGCGCCGTCATCCTGGTCAAGGGCGTGCCATTGCGCGTCATCGGCACGCTGGTGTCCAAGGGCCAATCGACCTATGGCCAGGATCAGGACGACCTCGTCATGGTGCCGTTCACCACCGCCGAAACCAAGGTGCTCGGCGTCGCGGCGCCGACGCAAACGGCTGCGACGAGCGCGATCTTCCTGCCGCAGCCCAATCCCTATAACATCACGCCGCGCCTCACCGGCTTCGTCAACCAGATCTACGTCCAGGCCAGGAACCCGACCCAGGTTCAGGCGGCGATCGGGCAGGCGACCGCGACATTGGTGCTCCGGCACCGGATAAGGCCGGGGGACGTCAACGACTTCGCCATACGCAACCTCAGTCAGATCGCTAGCGCCGCGCAGGGCAGCAGCCAGGTCATGGCGCTGCTGCTCGCCGCCGTCGCCTCGATCTCGCTACTCGTCGGCGGCATCGGCATCATGAACATCCTGTTGGTCTCGGTGACCGAGCGCACCCGCGAGATCGGCTTGCGCATGGCGATCGGCGCGCGCCGCCTGCACGTGCTGTTGCAGTTCCTCACCGAAGCCGTGTTTCTGAGCCTCGTCGGGGGCGTCGCCGGCATCGTCTTCGGCGTCGCCGTGTCGGAGGCGATCTCGATTGTCGCCGGCTGGCCGACGCCGATTTCGCTGACCGCGATCCTCGGCGGGTTCGGCTTTTCGGCCGCGGTCGGGATCTTTTTCGGCTATTACCCGGCGCGCAAGGCCTCACGCCTCGACCCGATCGAGGCGCTGCGCTACGAGTAGCGCATGCTTCATGGCAGCGGCTTCGCGCTCGGGCTGCACGTTCCGAATTCGGTGGTCGTCGACTGAGGCTTGTAGGTCTGGAACGCGATGCCCCAGGACGACGGGTCGATGCTGAGGCTCACCTGGCCGCTGATGTAGCCGCTCATGGCGACTTGCGACATCGTGACGTTGGTCAGCACGAGCGCGCTGCCATTAGGGTCCGGGTACACGGTGAGCGTCTTGGCCTGCTGATCGAACACGACGGTGATCAGCCGGCTTTCGGCCCTGACATCGGTTGTCGGCCCCGCCCTCGTTTCCAGCGAGGTCAGGGTGCAATCGAGCCGCTGAGGTGCGGCGATTGCACCGGCGGGCATCAGCAGCAGAACGGCCGCAGCAAGCGCCCCCGGGGCCTCCACGGCCCTTGGACAGAACCGCCAATGATGCATGGCACTCCCCCGCTTCGCAGCGCAACGGCAACGACCAGCGCGATCCTCTGCCGCCGCCCTGCCCCTAGGCAATACCCGTTGCAGCCGTTCGCCGTCGCGCACGGTGCGCTCGAACCGGGTTGCGACGGGGGCCCAAACCGGCAGACAATTCTACCGATGAGCGCGAACCTGCGGAATTGCGCGCGGCGGCAAATCCCTCGACGACAGGAGGACCTGGCGATTTGTCGGACGCTGGCGACGGCATAGCGCGGCCGGCGGTCGCCGGCAGCGCGACCGCGCTCGGCCTGTCGGCCTTGGGCGTGGTTTTCGGCGATATCGGGACGAGCCCCCTCTATACGCTCAAAACCGTCTTGGCGCTTAGCGGCGGCTCGCCCGCGCCGCAGGTCACGCTTGGCCTCTTGTCGCTGGTGATCTGGACGCTGATCGCGGTCACCAGCGTCAAGTACGTGACGGTCGCGATGAGCGTCGACAATGACGGCGAAGGTGGCATTCTCGCGCTGTTGTCATTGCTCGCGGTGAGGCGAGCCAAACGCCCGGTCATCATCGCGGTCGGCCTGTTCGGCGCGGCGCTGATCTATGGCGACGGGGCGATCACGCCGGCGATCTCGGTGCTCTCGGCGCTGGAGGGATTGAACATCGCGACCCCGGCGTTCACACCCTATGTCGTCCCGGCGGCGGTGCTGATCCTCGTCGGGCTGTTCGCGCTTCAGCCGCAGGGCACCGCCCGTATCGGCCGGGCGTTCGGTCCGATCATGGCGCTCTGGTTCGTGACGATCGCGGTGCTCGGCCTCTGGGGCATTGCGCAGCACCCCGCGGTGCTGTGGGCGATCGATCCGCGCTACGGAATTGGTTTTCTGCTCTCCGGGGGCGCGGCCGGCTTTTTCGTTCTCGGCGCGGTCTTCCTGTGCGTCACCGGAGCCGAGGCGCTCTATGCCGATATGGGGCATTTCGGCGCCGGGCCGATCCGGCTGGCCTGGTCGGTGGTGGTTTTCCCGAGCCTCGTCCTCAGTTATGCGGGGCAGGCCGCCCTGGTCCTCGATGGTGCGCCGACCTCGGACAACATCTTCTACCGGCTGTGCCCGTCCTTCATGCTGGTGCCGCTGATCGTGCTCGCCACGGTGGCCACGATCATCGCCAGCCAGTCGATCATCACCGGGGCTTTTTCGATGACCCGGCAGGCGATCCAGCTGGGCTGGCTGCCGCGGCTGCAGATCACCCAGACCTCGGCCGAAGGCTACGGCCAGATCTACGTCGGCACGGTCAATTGGCTCCTGATGCTGGTCACGCTCGGCCTCACCGTCGGTTTCGGCAAATCCGACAACCTCGCAGCCGCCTATGGGATCGCCGTCTCGGCCACCATGCTGATGACCTCCGTCCTCCTGTTCATCGCGATGCGCGAGGTATGGGGGTGGGGACTGGCAGCGGCCGGGCTGGTTGCCGGCGCCTTCGCCGTGGTCGATGCGAGCTTCTTCACCGCAAACCTCGCCAAAGTCGCCGAGGGCGGCTACGTGCCGATCCTGCTGGCGGCGTTGGTATACGGGATCATGCTGATCTGGCATCTCGGAGCCGCCAGGGTCGCCGCGCGCCTGCAGGAGCAGGTCGTACCGATCGGCGCCTTCATGGCGACGATCGCCGAGGGGGGCATCCCGCGCGTGCCCGGCACCGCGGTCTTCCTGACGCGAACGCTGCGCGACGCGCCGCCCGTCATGGTCTGGCATCTCAAGCACAACCGCGCCCTGCACGAGCGCCTGTTCGTCCTCACCGTCAGCACCGCGCCGGTGCCCTGGGTCGCGGCGTCGCAGCGGCTTTCCTTCGAAGAGGTGGCGCCGCGCTTCTGGCGCGCCGTCGCCCGCTACGGGTTTATGGAGCGGCCGGATATTCCCGCGCTGCTGCGCGAGGCGCACGGGCTGGGGTGCGCCATCGATCTGTCGGACGTCACCTATTATGTCGGGCACGAAACCGTCACGCCGCGCGACGATGCCAAGGCGCTGCCGCGGTGGGTCGAGGCGCTGTACGCCGCGATGCAGCGCAACTCCAGCCATCTCACCGATTATTTCAAGCTGCCGGCCGATGCGGTCGTCGAGATCGGGCGGCAGATCTCGATCTGAGCAAGACGTTCATTGCGGGCGAACCTTGTAGGGCGGGTCTCGACCCGCCGATGCCGCCACGGCGGATCAAGATCCGCCCTACGGAATTCGGGAACCCGCCGCCGTCACGCCGGCGTCGGCGCGTCGGGATGGAGGAGGCCGGCCTGGCGCAACTCCTGCCACAGCGCCGCCGGGATCGGATGGTGCAGCAGCCCGAGGTTGGTGCGGAACTCAGCGGCGTTGCGCGGGCCCGGAATGATCGCCGCCACCGCGGGGTGGGCCAGCGGGAACTGCAATGCCGCCGCCGCCAGCGGGACCGCGTGGCGCTCGCAGACCGCGCGGATCGCGTCGACCCGGGCGACCACCTCGGGCGGCGCGGCGCGGTAGTTCCAGGTGTCGCGGCCGGCGAGAATGCCCGAATTGAGTGGGCCGCCGACGACGATCGAGGTGCCCGCGTCAAGGCATTTCGGCAACAGATCGTCGAGCGGCGCCTGTTCCAGGAGCGTGTAGCGGCCGGCCAGCAGAAAAGCATCCCACGCGCCCCATTCGAGGGCTTCGAGCAAGACCTCGCGCTCGTTGACGCCGATGCCGATCGCCTGCACCGCCCCCGACCGGCGCAGTTCCTCGAGCGCGCGGTAGCCGCTGTCGCGCAGGGTTCGCATCAGCCCGGCATGCGCATCGCTGCCGTGCTGCATTGCCCCGATGTCATGCACGTAGAGAATGTCGATCCGCGCCAGGCCGAGCCGCTGCAGGCTGTCCTCGAACGACCTGAGGACGCCGTCATAGGAGTAGTCGTAGACCGGCTCGAACGGCATCGCCGGCCGCGGCCCGTCGGCGCTGCGCGCTGTCGGGTGCGGCCGCAGCAGCCGCCCGACCTTGGTTGACAGCACCCACTCCTCGCGCGGCGCGGCGCGCAGCGCATCGCCGACGGCCCGCTCGGCCTGGCCGAGGCCCGTAATAGGGCGCGGTATCGACATAGCGCACGCCGGACGCCCAGGCGGCGCCGACGATATCTTCCGCCTCGGCGCGGGTCACCCTGATGCGGCTGCCGCCGAGAGTGGCGCAGCCGAGGCCGAGGACCGTGACTTCGAGCGCGGTTCGCCCGATCCGGCGCTTTGGGAAAATCGGCATAGAACTGTCTCCGGCAGGACCTCGGTGCAGCGGGCTGACCGGGCGCGATCGTCGCATTATACCGAATTCCGTTCAGGTTGCCCCGCCGGTGCCGGCCCCTCACCCCAACCCTCTTACCGCGGGCCGCGCCAGGGTATGCACACATCTCGGGACACGGGCCGGTTTCAATGGCTTGGCGCCGCCTGTCGGGATGTCGCACCGGGTGCGCTGCGTCCTTCGAGACGGCGCTTCGCGCCTCCTCAGGGATGACGTAAGCTGTTGTTACCACACAAAAATTCTCGTCATCCTGGGGAGCACCCCGCAGGGGTGCGTCTCGAAGGACGCAATCCGCCAATGCCGTTAAGGTTGAAATGTATGCATGCCCTGGCGCTTTCGCGGGGAGAGGGAGGGACCCGCCCAATGGAGTTTACTGGGCGTGGGAGGGTGAGGGGCCGGCACAGCGCCCGCCGGGTATGACCGGAGATTGCTCTTCAGTGTCGGCTCAGCATGTCCCAGGGGGTCTTGCCTGCGGGCAATGGCGGGATCTTCAGCAGATCGGCGATCGGCACGCCGGCCTCGTAATCGCGCGCCAGCCGCTCCGGGTCGTAGGTGACGCCGACCGGATTGGCGGCAAAGGCAGGGCTGTGGAAATAGTTGTCGAGTTCCGCCGGAGTGGCGAAATTGTCGATCTGCAATTCGACCCGGTTGTTGTCGGGATCGCGGTAATACATCGAGGTCGTGACCCCGTGATTGATCGGCCAATGTGGCACGATGCCGTGCTGCTTCAGCCGGCGGTAGGTCGCCAACAACTCGCCGAGATCGCGATAGGAATAGGCGACGTGGTCGGTCCCGGCCGCTTCGGGGTTGCGCGGCGCGAGGCCGGGGATTTGGATCAGCGCGAGGCGGTGATGCTCGTCGTCATAGCTGAGGAAGCAGAGTCGCTCGTCGCGGAACACGATGCGGGCGCCAAGCACCGTCCGGTACCATTGGGCCATCTCGTCGATCCGCCCGGTGCGCAGCACGAAATGGGCGAATTTGGCCGGACTGATCGGCTGCGCGGTCGCCGGCAGCTTCCGCACCACGGGGGACAAATCGTTCACCGGCTTCTCCTCTTCCCGCCTCAATTCGCAGGATGAGTTTCGCGCGTAACCCATCCTACCCGCTTCCTTGCTTTTGTCCATTCACGGGCGCGGCTGCAGGCCGGCGGCGAGGCTCATGCGGATCAGCTCGGAGAGGCTGCGCGCGCCCATCTTGTCCATGACCCGGGCGCGGTGGATCTCGACCGTGCGCGGGCTGATCGCCAGATCGTAGGCGATCGATTTGTTAGGCAGACCGGCGAGCAGCCCCTGCAACACCTCGCGCTCGCGCGGCGACAACAGCGCGAGCCGCGCCGTCGCGGTGGCGGCCAGCGTGTCGTCGCCGCCGGTCTTGGCAAGTCGCGCCAGGGCCGCGTCGATGCTGGCGAGGATCGCGTCGGCGGCGAACGGTTTTTCGATGAAGTCGACCGCCCCGACCTTCATCGCCCGCACCGCGAGCGGCACATCGCCATGACCGGTGATGACAATCAGCGGAAAATTGAAGGCCCGCTCGGTCAGGTGCTGCTGCAGTTCAAGCCCGTCCATCTCGGGCATGCGGATGTCCGCGATCAGCACGCCCGGGCGCAGGGTCGGGGCGGCGGCGAGAAAGCCGCGGGCGAGGGCAAAGCTGCGCACCGTATACGATTTCGCCTCGAGCAGCGCCGCCAGCAACTCGCGCACCGCCTCGTCGTCGTCAACCACATAGACGAGCCGCTCACCCGGCCGTTCAACTGCCATCGGCGGCCACCTCCTCCGCCACCTCCTCCGGGAGCATCGGCAAGGTCAGCAGGAACGCCGCCCCGCCCGATGGGGCCGGGACGAGGCTGAGGCGGCCGTGATGCGCCTCGACGATCTCGCGGCAGATCGACAGGCCGAGCCCCATGCCGGTCTTCTTGGTGGTGACGAAGGGCTGGAACAGCCGATCCGCAATTTCGGCGGGAATGCCCGGCCCGGTGTCGGCAACCCGGATTTCAGCCATGTTGCCGGCCGCCGCCCGCGTGGCGATGGCGAGTTCGCGACGCTCGGCTGCTTCCATCGCCTCGATGGCGTTGCGCACGAGGTTCAGCACAACCTGCTGGATCTGCACCGTGTCGACGAGGACGGGCGGCAGGCTGTGGTCGAGATCGAGCCGGACGCGGACGCCCGATTGCCGGGTCCCGACAAGGGCAAGAGCGAGCGCCTCCTCGACCAGCTTGTTGAGGCTCTCGCTGCGGCGCTCGGTTTCGCCCTTGCTGACGAATTGGCGCAACTGGCGGATGACGTCGCCGGCGCGCTCGGCCTGCCCGACCGCCCGCGCCATCAGATCGCCGGCCCGCGCTACCGATTGCGGGCCGCTCTCCAGCAGATGGCGTGCCGCTTCGAGATAGTTCATCACCGCGGTCAGCGGCTGGTTCAGCTCATGCGCCATCGTCGACGCCATCTGACCCATCACGCTGAGGCGCGAGGCGTGCAACAGCTCGGACTGGAGGTCCTGGATGCGGCGCTTTGCCTCCTGCTGCTCGGTCAGGTCGCGCACAAAGCCGGTGAAGAAGCGTTTTCCGCCGAACCCAAATTCGCTGACCGCCAATTCCATCGGGAAAGTCTCGCCGCCTTTGCGCAAGCCGACGACGACCCGGCCGATGCCGATGATATGGTGCTCGCCGGTCTGCAAATAGCGTTGGAGATGGGAATCGTGCGCTTCCTTGTACGGCGCGGGCATCAGCATGTTGACGTTGTGCCCGACCACCTCGCTGCCGGCGTAGAGGAACAGCCGCTCGGCCGCGGGGCTGAACGACTGGATCGTGCCGCGCTCGTCGATGACCACGATGCCGTCCGGCACGGTATCGAGCATCGAGCGCAGCCGCAGATCGCTTTCGCGCTGCGCCGCCTCGGCCGCCTTGCGGTCGCTGATGTCGCGGATGATGCCGACAAAGATGGTCTCGCCCGCGACCTGCGCCTCGCCGACCGCGAGATCCATCGGGAACATCGAGCCGTCCTTGCGCCTTCCGGCGACTTCGCGGCCGATGCCGATGATCTTCTTCTGACCGGTGTGCAAGTAATTGCCGAGATAGCCGTCGTGCTCGCCGGCATACGGTTCCGGCATCAGCATCTTGACATTGCAGCCGGCCAGCTCCGCGGCGGTATAGCCGAAGATTCGTTCGGTCGCCTTGTTGACCGAGCGGATCGCCCCGTTGCGGTCGATCACGACGATCGCGTCGAGCGCCGCTTCGACCACCGCCCCGAACAGCGCGTCGCTGCGCTCCGCCTCTTTCACCCCGAGCCTTGCCTTTCCCATCGGCCAAGCTTACCCCATCGAATGCGACCATTCGAAGAGGGAAGGTCATGCCGGTCCGCATTTATCACAACCCGCGCTGCAACACCTCGCGCAAGACCCTGGCCTTGTTGCGGGAGAAAGGGATCGAGCCAGAGATCGTCGAATATCTCAAGACGCCCTACAGCGCCGCTGGTCTGAAGGTGCTGCTCGCTCAGCTCGAAAATGCCGGCAAGGGCGCTGGTTCGCCATAAGGAAGCCGCCGCCGCCGGCATCGACCCGGCGAAACTTTCCGAGGAGGCGCTGATCGCGGCGATGGTCAAAAACCCGATCATCGTCGAGCGGCCGATCGTCGTCGCCGGCAATAAGGCCGCGCTCGGCCGCCCGCCGGAAAAGGTGCTGGCGGTGCTGTAGCCGTTCTTCTCCTCGCTTGCTCGGCGCAGCGATCACCGAATCCCGGTCAGCTTGTGGGTCTGCAGGCTGAGCTGCCAGCGCGGGTGTTCGAGGCAGAACTCGATCGCCGATCGGGTGTTGCGGGCACACTCGGGGCCGTCCATCGGCTGCACCGAAAAGCGGCGGAAAGCCAGCCCGGCGAAGGCGAGCGGATCGAGGCCCTGCTGCGGCACGACGATCTTCAATTCGTCGCCGGCGGTGACAACGAGCGGCGCCCCCGCCTTCGGGCTGACGCAGACCCAGTCGAGGCCGGCCGGCAGCGCGATCGTGCCGTTGGTCTCGACCGCGATTTCGCAGCCGCGCGCGTGCAACGCCTCGATCAGCGGCGGGTCGAGCTGCAACAGCGGCTCGCCGCCGGTGCACACGACAAAAGGCACGCCCTGCCCTTCTGGCCACAGCGCGGCGATATGGCCGGCGAGCGCCGCGGCGTCAGGGTAACGGCCGCCGTCGGTGCCGTCGGTGCCGACAAAATCGGTATCGCAAAAGCGTGCAGATCGCCGCCGCGCGGTCCACCTCGCGCCCCGACCACAGATTGCAGCCGGCAAAGCGGCAGAACACCGCGGGGCGCCCGGTCAGGCCGCCCTCGCCTTGCAATGTATAGAAGATCTCCTTGACCGCGTAGCTCATGGCGCGGCGGCAAATGCCTCCCAGCCCTTGCGCCGCAAATCGCAGGCCGGGCAGACGCCGCAGCCATAGCCCCAATCATGGCGATGGGTCCGCTCGCCCCGGTAGCAGCTGTGGGTTTCCTCGCGGATCAGCTCGACGAGCGGCATGCCGCCGAGGTCGCAGGCAAGCGCCCAGGTGGCCCTCTTGTCGCGCCGCATCAGCGGGGTATGGATCACGAAGCGATATGCCATGCCGAGCGAGAGGGTCGCCTGCAACGCCTTCAGCGTGTCGTCCCGGCAGTCGGGATAACCCGAATAATCGGTTTCGCACATGCCGCCGACCAGATGCCGCAGCCCGCGGCGATAGCCGAGCGCCGCGGCAAGGGTGAAGAACAACAGGTTGCGCCCGGGCACGAAGGTGTTCGGCAGCCCGCCCTCGGCAAAGGCAATCGCGCTGTCGCGGGTCAGCGCGGTATCGCTGATCCGGCCGAGGACGCCGAGATCGATCAGATGATCGGGCCCGAGCCTGTTGCTCCATAACGGAAATTCGCGGCGCAGGCGCAGGGCGACCCGCTCGCGGCACGCGAGTTCGACCCGATGGCGCTGGCCGTAGTCGAAGCCGATCGTCTCGACCGCCGCAAAGCGGGCGAGCGCCCAGGCGAGGCAGGCCGTCGAATCCTGCCCGCCGGAAAACAAGACGAGTGCCGGTTCGGCCTCTTTGATCTGGTTCATCCCCACGACATGGGCGCTCGCCGCGCGCGGGTCAACAAAGCCGTGGGCCGGCTGGTATAGTGCCGCGCCCGGCCGATGTTCGGCCCTCGGAAGGGGGTATGCCCCGCTCCGAGTCGAAAGCCAGGGAGACAGCGATGAGCCGGTTGTTCGGACCGATGCGTCAGGTCGGGATTGTGGTGCGCGACATCGACAAGGCGATGCGCCATTGGGCCGAGGTGTGCGGCGTCGGCCCGTGGTTTTACGCCGAGCAACTGCCGATGGACGAATTCCGCTACAAGGGCCGCCCCTACGACATCAAGGTGTCGATCGCGCTCGCCAATTCGGGCGATGTACAGCTCGAGCTGATCCAGCAGCGCTGCGAATCCCCAAGCCTCTATCGCGATTTCCTCGCCGCGGGCCACGAGGGGATGCAGCACTGGTCGAGCTGGCCGGTGAACTATCACGAGATCCGCGAGCGGGCATTGGCGACCGGCTGGCAGATCGGCCAGGAGGGCGACACGCCGCGCGGACCGTTCATCTATTTCCTCAACGAGGGCCATCCCGGCACGGTCGTCGAAATGGCCGAGGCGACCCCGACCCGCATGCGCATCTTCGATCAGGTCCGCGCGGCCGCGCAGGGCTGGGACGGCAAGGACCCAATCCGGATGGATTGGCCGCGGGGGTAGGCACCAGAGCGCTCCGATATATGGCGGCAGAAGCCATCGGGCCAGTCGATCCGGTCGACCGCGCGTCTGGGGCAATCGCGCTCTTACTTCGGTGCTGCGCCTTCACAAAACAGGGCTTTCCCCTGGCGCAACGCCCAGCGCATTGCGGGCCAGCCCCTGCGAGGCGCGGGTCGGGCGGTCGTCGTTATCTATCGCCCCGACGCCGAGGCAGATCGTCGCGGGGCGGGGCGAGCAACCGCTGACAGCGACCACCTTTAGTCAACGTCTCCTATCCCGCGGGTCGGGCGTGACAAGGCAGGAGAACATCCGTGAGCCAAGCTACAGCGTTAATTATGTCGCCACTCTTGACCTTCTTCGGAGTAATCATGACGACCCTTATATCTTGGCTAATTGCGCGCAGGCAGATAAAGGCGAACGTAATATCCACCAACAGGCACGTTTGGATCAACGAACTCAGGGATGAAATTGCGAAGATGACGACATCCCAAGCCGCATACAATAAGCTTATGGCTAACTTCACCACAGGAAATGTCGAGCAGGAGAAATTAGAGTCTGAGATAGCCGACAGAGCAAGGCTGTCTCATTATAAACTGAGATTGATGCTGAGCGGCGAATGTACGGATTACAAAACCCTGCTGGCGATAGTTAACGGGTTTATGGAGAGATCAAAAACACTGGACGAATTAATCAATTCGGCCAACAGGGTATTGGAGAAGGAACGACAGCGCGCCGAAAATGTATGATGGCCTTGATCGTGATCTGGCGTGGCCGATTTTCCCGAAAGCCGATTATCCGAGACAGGAGGCTCCAATACGGCGGTCTGTGGCATTCGTCCGGCCCATGGCCAATCTACATGATTGGCCCATCGCTGAAGCCGAGGGGCAATCATTCAGTACCTGCCAGCCTGAAGCTCTTTCAGCGAAATGCCCACTGCGTCGCTCACTTGTGAGCCGCCAAATCCCTTGCCCATTGCCCACTTCACGACTTCGCGCTTGCTGAAACCCGCCGCGAGCAATTTCGCTGCGTCTTCCTTCATAGCTTCCTCCGCCGGGTCGCTTGCGGCTTTCTTCATAGATTCAGCGGCCCTCCCCCGGTCCACCACTCGCATCATGGCGTCGCAGGCGACCGTGTTGCCGTCCCGCTCCATCAGACAGTTGTCGTAAATGGCGTTGTCGTCGGCCGAGCGCTCAGGGCGAGACTTCCACCAAATCAATGCACCGCCGATAACGGCCATAAAGATCATGCCGCAGAGCGCACCGTTCAGAAAGAGCCGCCAACGACCATTTCTAAGCATCACGCTCGTACATACCAAAAAGGCGAGGGCGTTTCCAGAAGGCCGGTCATGCGTCAGCGTCCTTCGGGGGATGTTTCACCGGCCACCGCGCGCCTCAGCAGAGCGAACAGGGAGACGACTCGGCCGGTCAGGGAAGCACCAGGGAATTGTGGAGACGGCCGGGAGTTGAGTAGAGCCCGATCAAGCAGGGGCGGTGCGTCCCGTCTCCGCCCCCAGCACATTGCGGGCCAGACCATGCGAGGCGCGGGCCAGGCGGTCGTCATTGGTCCACAACGCCGCGCAGCGATGGTGCTGGGCGCAGGCGAGATGCAGGGCGTCGGGCGTTCTCAGGCCAAAGCGGGCGCGCAGTTCGGCCGCTTGCAGGTAGACCGGCTCGGGCATTGCCAGCGAAAGCTGTTGAGCGAAGAAGTCAGCAAAATCACGCTGCAAGCCGGCGTCCGCTCGTTTGATGGGCCCGACGAGACATTCGCATTTGACCAGCGGCGAGATGGCAAACGAGGCTATGCCGATTTGTGCCGTCATCGCCCGCTCCAGCGGACCGGCCCACCGCGGGTAAATCGCCAAGCAGGCGTCGAGATAGATCAATCCCACGATTGTCGCTCGGCCGCAATATCGGCATCGATTTCTTCTGCCGATCGCCGTGCGCTCTCGGGGAGACGGTGTTCTTTGAGCCACCCGAGAATCCGTTGGGCGCTGCCGAGCGGCGGTTCGGCTGACGCCTTCTCCGCCGGCACGAGCCGCACCATCGGCTGACCTCGATTGGCAATCACGACCTCTTCGCCGGCCCGCGCCGCTTTGATCAGCTGGGACAGGCGATTCTTGGCCTCCAGGATGTTTACCTGCATGTCTGGGTGGCTCCCTGACGCGACCTGGCTATCAAGGCTAGGATATAGCGCTCGAACCCGCGCGTCTCGCCGGTTGATTTGCGTCAATGCGGCGCCGAAGATGATGGCGTAGCGTCAATCATAAATATCAGGTGGGAGGTGTTCCGATGCGCGCGATGGATGTGATGACGACCAATGTGATTACCGTCAGCCCCGACAAATCGGTCCAGGCGGTGGCGACGCTGCTCGCCGAACGGGGGATCAGCGGCGTTCCCGTTGTCGATGCGGATGGCCGGGTGATCGGCATCGTGAGCGAGGGCGATTTGTTGCATCGCCCCGAAACCGGCACCGAGCGCCGGATCGAGCGGCGGCGGGCGCGGTGGTTCGACGGCATCGCCTCGGACCAGGAGCTTGCCCGCGACTATGTGAAGGCGCATGGCCGCACCGCCGGGGACATCATGACGCGCGAGGTCACTTCGGTTGCCGAAACGGCCGAGCTTGCCGATATCGCAAACCTGCTGGAGACCAAGCGGATCAAGCGCGTGCCGGTCCTGCGCGACGGCAAGCTCGTCGGCATCATCAGCCGGGCGAACCTGGTGCGGGCATTGGCGGCGGCGAAGAGCGAGCCGCAATCCGGCGTTGACAGCGACGACCGCACCATTCGCCGCAAGCTGCTCGCCGAGCTGCAGGGACAGGAGTGGAGCAAGGTCTGGGCGGCGGACATCGTGGTCAGCGACCGGGTCGTGCATCTCTGGATCTCCGACGACCAATCCCCCGAGGAGCGCGAGGCGATGCGCATCGCCGCCGAGAACGTCGCGGGGGTGCGCAGCGTCGAAGAGCACATCGTCCCCGCCGGGGTGGTGCCGGTCTTCTAGCCGGCCGTTTGCGTTCACTCACCCCGGCGCCGGCCGATATCGCGGCGGCAGAAGCCTAGGGGCCAGTCGATCTGGTCGACGGCGCGATAGGCGCGCTCGCGGGCCGCGGTGAGGTCGTGGCCGCGCGCCGTCACCCCGAGGACGCGGCCGCCATCGGCGAGGAGGCGCTCGCCCTCGCGCCTGGTGCCGGCGTGGAAGATCGTGACCTCCGGATCGCTCGCCGCCCGATCGAGGCCGCGGATCTCGCTGCCGCGCAGCGGATCGTCGGGGTAGCCCCGGGCCGCCATCACGACGCACAATGCCGCCTCGTCGTGCCAGCGCAGATCGACCTGGCCCAGGATGCCGTCGCGCGCCGCGATCAACGCCGGCAGCAGGTCGCTCTTCAGCCGCATCACCAATGCCTGCGCCTCGGGGTCGCCGAAGCGGACATTGTATTCGAGCAGCTTCGGCCCCGTTTCGGTCAGCATCAGCCCGGCATAGAGGACGCCCTTGAACGGCCTTCCGTCGCGGCCCATCGCCCGCACCGTCGGCAGGATGATCCGCTCCATGACCGCGCCCGCGATCGCCGGGGTCACCGCCGGCGTCGGCGAATAGGCGCCCATGCCGCCGGTATTGGGGCCGGTATCGCCGTCGCCGACCCGCTTGTGGTCCTGCGCCGCAGCGAGCGGCAGCGCGTCGGCGCCGTCGACCAGCGCGAAAAAGCTCGCCTCCTCGCCTTGGAGGCACTCCTCGACGACGATCTCGGCGCCGGCCATGCCGAAACGGCGGGAAGCGAGCGCCATATCGACCGCCGCATTGGCCTCGGCGAGATCGGCGGCGACGACGACGCCCTTGCCGGCGGCGAGCCCGTCGGCCTTGACGACGATCGGCGCACCCTGCTCGGCGATGTAGGCCTTGGCCGCAGCAGCATCGCGAAACCGGCGATAGGCGGCGGTCGGGATGCCCTCGCGGGCGCAGAGGTCCTTCATGAAGCCTTTTGAGCCTTCGAGCATGGCGGCTGCGGCGCTCGGCCCGAACGCCGCGATTCCTGCACCTTCGAGCGCATCGACGAGCCCGCCGACCAACGGTGCCTCGGGGCCGACCACGACGAAATCGACCCCGGCATGACGGCAGAACGCGATGATGCCCTGGCTGTCGCCCGCAGCGAGCGCGATGCAGTCCGCCTCCTCGGCGATGCCGGCGTTGCCCGGCGCGCAGTAGAGGCGGTCGACCAGCGGCGAGGCCGCGATCGCCCAGGCAAGGGCATGCTCGCGCCCGCCTGAGCCGATGACGAGGACGCGCATTCAACAGACCTCTGAGACTGTCATTCCGGGGCGCCGCCCCCGGGTCCGCGCTTCGCGCGACCCGAGGACAGGCTCCGGGTTCGGCCCTGCAGGCCGCCCCGGAATGACTGGCATATCGAGCACCCGCATCGCTCTTGTCTCCCGGCTCCGGTAATATGGCGCGATGAACGATCTGCCGCTCGCCGCTCCGCCCGTATCAGGTCCTGGGTCGAACCTGCCGGAGTATACCGTCTCCGAGCTGTCGCTGGCATTGAAGCGCTCGATCGAGGACGGCTTCGGCCAGGTCAGGGTGCGCGGCGAGATTTCCGGCTTCAAGCGGCCCGCCTCCGGGCATTGCTATTTCGCGCTGAAGGATGCTGAGGCCGTCCTCGACGCGGTGTGCTGGCGCACCACCGCCGTGCGCCTCGCCCTCAAGCCCGAGGACGGGATGGAGGTGGTGTGCAGCGGGCGCCTGACCACCTATCCCGGCCGCTCGAAATACCAGCTCATCGTCGACACGATCGAGCTGGCCGGCATCGGCGCGCTGTTGCGCCTCTTGGAGGAGCGGCGGCTGCGCCTCGCCGCCGAGGGCCTCTTCGCCGCCGAGCGCAAGAAGAAGATTCCGTTTCTGCCCGGCGTCATCGGCATCGTCACCTCGCCGACGGGGGCGGTCATCCGCGACATCCTGCATCGCCTCGCCGACCGTTTTCCGCGCCCTGTGCTGATCTGGCCGGTCGCGGTGCAGGGCGAGGGCGCGGCGTCGCAGGTCGCCGCGGCGATCGAGGGGTTCAACCGCATCGAACCGGGGGGACCGGTGCCGCGGCCCGATCTGATCATCGTCGCGCGCGGCGGCGGCAGCATCGAGGATCTGATGGCGTTCAACGAGGAAATCGTGGTGCGCGCCGCCGCCGCCTCGGCGATCCCCTTGATCTCCGCCGTCGGCCACGAGACCGATACGACGCTGATCGACCATGCCGCGGATCTGCGCGCGCCGACCCCGACCGCGGCCGCCGAGATGGCGGTGCCGGTGCGGCTCGATCTGATGGCCGAGCTCGGCGGCAAGACGGCGCGTCTCGCCGGCGGTCTGGCGCGCCTCTTCAGCGAGCGCCGGCTGCATCTCTCGGGCCTCGCGCGCGGGCTGCCCGACCCGCAGGATCTGCTGGGCGCCGCGGCGCAGCGCCTCGACGACCGCAGCGAGCGGCTGCGCCTGGCGATCCTCGCGCGCCTCGGCGCAGTTCGGCAACGCCTCGATCTTGCCGCCGCCGGGCTGCGGCCATCCGCGCTCGCCGGCGATGTCGCGCGCGCCCGCGACCGGTTCGGCGATGTCGAGCGCCGGCTCGCGGCGGCGATGGGGCGCGTTCTTGTCGCCAAGCGCGACATGACGGACAATTTTGCCGGGCGGCTCGCGACCCATTCGGAGCGCCACGAGAGCCTCCTGGCGCGCGGCTATGTCGTGGTGCGCGACGGCTCGGAACATGTTGTCACCGATGCGGCGAAGGTCAGGCCCGGCGCGGCGTTGGAGCTCGAGTTCTACGACGGCAAGGTCGGCGTCATCGCCGGCGGCGCGCGCCGGCCGGTACGGCGCTCGGTGCCCCCTGTCGGGCAGGGCAGTTTGTTCTGAAGATGGAGAACGGTATGCGACCTTCCGGACGGGGCCCCGAGGCGATGCGCCCGGTCAGCCTGGAACCCGGCGTCGGCAAATACGCCGAGGGCTCGTGCCTGGCGCGGTTCGGCGATACCCATGTCTTGTGCATGGCGACGGTCGAGGAGCGGGTTCCGCCGTTTCTGCGCAACACCGGGCGCGGCTGGGTCACCGCCGAGTACGGCATGCTGCCGCGCTCGACCCACACCCGCACCGACCGCGAGGCGGCGCGCGGCCGGCAGAGCGGGCGCACCCAGGAGATCCAGCGCCTGATCGGCCGCAGCCTGCGCGCGGTCACCGACCTCGCCGCGCTCGGCGAGCGCCAGATCCGCATCGATTGCGATGTGTTGCAGGCCGATGGGGGTACTCGCACCGCGGCGATCACCGGCAGTTATGTCGCGCTCTACCAGGCGTTGGCGAAATTCGTCGCGGCCGGCGTGTTGCCGGGCGTGCCGCTCAACGACAGCGTCGCCGCGATCTCGTGCGGCGTCTGCGACGGCGCCGCGGTGCTCGACCTCGATTATGCCGAGGATTCGCAGGCGATGACCGACGCCAATTTCGTGCTGACCGGCGGCGGCGGCATTGTCGAGATCCAGGCGACCGCGGAAGGCGCGCCGTTCGACGAAGCGAGCTTTGCCCGGATGCTGGCGCTGGCCCGCTCCGGCATCGCCGAGTTGACCCGCCATCAGCGCGCCGCGCTCGGGCTTGGTTGACGGTTGAAAGCGGGGCCGCCGTACCCCATTTGTTCCATGATGCGAGCCGCCAACGGCATGTCTGGAATGCGACTGTCTTCAACCGGCACGCGAAATCCGCCTGATCCTGGCCTGAAGGATCAGGTGACGGGATTCTCACCCTTCAACGTGCGATTGCGCGATTGGACGCGCGGCCGGCCGCTCGTCGTCGCCAGCCACAATGCCGGCAAGATCGTCGAGATCGAGGAACTGCTGGCGCCCTATGCCATTGCGGCACTCGGCGCCGCGGCGCTCGGCTTGCCTGAACCCGAAGAAACCGGGCAGACCTTCGAGGAGAACGCGGCGCTGAAGGCGCGTGCCGCGGCGGAGGCGAGCGGGCTCGTGGCGCTCGCCGACGATTCGGGGCTCGTCGTGCCGGCTCTCGGCGGCGCCCCCGGGATCTATTCGGCGCGCTGGGCCGGGCCGGAGAAGAATTTCCGCCTCGCGATGGCGCGGGTCGAGCGCGAACTGGGGCCGCAAGACCGCCGCGCCCATTTCGTCGCGGTCCTGGCGCTCGCCTGGCCGGATGGCGAGGAAGCGCTGTTTCGGGGCGAGGCGCACGGAAATCTGACATTTCCGCCGCGGGGGACACGCGGCTTCGGCTACGACCCCATATTCGTGCCGGACGGCTACGCGGAGACCTTTGGCGAGATGGACCCGGCCCTGAAGCACCAGATCAGCCACCGCGCCCGCGCTTTCGCGAAGCTGGTTGCGGCGTGTCTTTGAGCGGGAAGACCCTCACCCGGCCGCCGCTGACGCGTCGGCCACCCTCTCCCGCAATGCGGGAGAGGGATCATGCCGCCGCCTCTCCCCAAAACTCCCTCTCCCCCATCGAGGGAGAGGGCCGGGGAGAGGGAGCATCGGCCGGCGAGCCCCTCGCCGTCTATATCCACTGGCCGTTCTGCCGGTCGAAATGCCCGTATTGCGACTTCAACAGCCATGTCCGCGAAAGGGTCGACGCGGCGCGCTGGACCCGCGCGCTGGTCGCCGATCTCGACCATCAGGCCGCGCTGGCGCCCGATCGCCGGGTCGCCTCGATCTTTTTCGGCGGCGGCACGCCTTCCTTAATGCCGCCCGACACGGTCGCCGCGCTGGTCGAGCGCGTGACGACGCTGTGGCCGGTCGCCGATGACCTCGAAGTGACGCTGGAAGCCAACCCCAACTCGGCCGAGGCCGAGCGCTTCGCCGGCTTTGCCGCCGCGGGGGTCAACCGGCTGTCGCTCGGCATCCAGGCGCTCGATCCGCAAGCGCTCCGCTTTCTTGGCCGCGGGCACGACCGGGATGAGGCGATCGCGGCGATCCGCCTCGCCCGCGACACCTTTGCGCGCACCTCGTTCGACTTGATCTACGCCCGGCCCGACCAGAGCCTTGCGGCGTGGGAGGCCGAGCTCGGCGAGGCGCTGACCCTCGCCGGCGAGCATCTCTCGCTCTATCAGCTGACGATCGAGCCGGATACCGCCTTTGGCAACCGCGCCGCCCGCGGCGAGGCGCTGGCCGCCGACGAGGAGACCGGGGCGGCCTTGTTCGAGGCGACGCAAACCCGGCTCGCGGCGGCCGGTTTGCCGGCCTACGAGATCTCCAACCATGCCCGGCCCGGCGCCGAGTGCCGGCACAACCTCGCCTATTGGCGCTATGAGGATTATCTCGGCATCGGCCCCGGCACGCATGGCCGGGTGACAACGCGCGGCAGCAAGATCGCGACCCGCCAGATTCGCGCCCCCGAGGCCTGGCTCGCCGCGATCGAGAGCAGCGGCACGGCGTTCGACGAGCTGACCCCGATCGCGCGCGATGCGACGGTCGAAGAAATGCTGATGATGGGGCTGCGCCTCGTCGAGGGCGTGTCGCGCCGGCGCCTCGAAAGCCTGGCCGAGCGCGATGTCGAAGCCCTGTTCGGCGACGCGCTGCCGCGTCTCGTCGAGTGCGGGTTCATCACCCTCGATTCCGACCGTCTCGCCGCGACCGCCGCCGGACGCCAGCGCCTCAATGCGGTGCTCGCCGCGCTCTTGGCCTGAGGAGCGACAGAAGGGAGCGTCTCGAAGGATGCGAAATGCCGATGCAGCGCCCGCGACAATGGATCAATCTTCTACGCCGGGGCTGGATTTACCCGCCGGCTATGGCCGCCCGGTATATATAATGGCGCCGTGATGGGCATCGATTTCGCCACCGAGCCCGGCCGTTACCGCCACTGGCGCCTCGAGTGCGACGGCCCGGTCGCGAACCTGATCCTCGATGTCGATCCGGCGGGCGGCCTCTTCGCCGGCACCGAGCTGAAGCTCAACTCCTACGACCTCGGGGTCGATATCGAACTGGCCGACGCGGTGACCCGGCTGCGCTTCGAGCACCCGGAGGTGCGCGCCGTGGTGATCCGCTCGGGCAAGGACAATGTGTTCTGTGCCGGCGCCAATATCGGCGCGCTGGCCCGCGCCTCGCACGCGCACAAGGTCAATTTCTGCAAATTCACCAACGAGACCCGCCTGGCGATCGAGGATGCATCCGAACATTCCGGGCAGCGCTATCTCGCCGCGCTCGGCGGCACCGCGGCCGGCGGCGGCTACGAGCTGGCCTTGGCGTGCGACCACATCATGTTGATCGACGACCGCCGCTCGGCGGTTTCGCTGCCGGAAGTGCCGCTGCTCGGCGTCCTGCCCGGCACCGGCGGGCTGACCCGTCTGACCGACAAGCGCCGGGTGAGGCGCGACCGCGCCGACCTGTTCTGCGCGGCCGAAGAGGGCGTGCGCGGCCAGCGCGCCATCGACTGGCGGGTAGTCGATGAAATCGCGACGCCTTCTTCCTGGGAGGAGAAGGTGCGCGAGCGCGCCCTGGCAATGGCGGCGACCTCCGACCGGCCGCAGGATGCGCAAGGGATCGCATTGCCGGCGCTCGAACGCCGCATTGCAGAAGATGCAATCTTCTATCGGCATGTCCGCGTTGAACTCGACCGGCCGCGCCATCGCGCCACGATCACCGTGCTGGGGCCGACGCAGGTCCCCAACGCCGGCGGCATCCATGACGAAGGCGCGGCGTTTTGGCCGCTCGCGATGGCGCGCGAGCTCGACGACGCGGTTCTTTATCTGCGCTTCAACGAGCCGGAGCTCGGCATCATCGTGTTCCGCTCGGAGGGCGACTCAGCCATGGTGATCGGGCACGACGGGCTGCTGGATCAATACGCCGACGACTGGTTCGTGCGCGAGGTGCGGCTTTTCCTGAAACGCGTGTTCAAGCGGATCGATGTGACCTCGCGCAGCCTGTTCGCACTGATCGAGCCGGGCAGCTGCTTTTCCGGGTTTCTGGGTGAGCTGGTCTTCGCCGCAGACCGCGCGCTGATGTTTTCGGGCAATCGAACCGGCGACAATCGCGGCGCGCCAATGCTGTCCCTTTCGTCGGCCAATTTCGGTGACTATTTGATGGGCAACGGTCTCTCTCGGCTGGCAACGCGCTTCCTCGGCGAGCCCGCAAGCCTTGAACGCGCGGAGAAGGCGGTTTGCCGGCCGCTCTTTGCCGACGACGCAGAGGAACTCGGCCTGGTGACGGCGATCTATGACGAGGTCGATTGGGACGAGGAGGTCCGCCTCGCGCTCGAGGAGCGCGCGAGTTTTTCGCCCGACGCGCTGACCGGGCTGGAAGCCAATCTGCGCTTCGCCGGGCCCGAGACGATGGAGACCAAGATTTTCGGCCGGCTCAGCGCCTGGCAGAACTGGATCTTCCAGCGCCCGAACGCGGTCGGCGCGGAAGGCGCGCTGAAACGCTACGGCACCGGCCGGCGCCCCCGCTTCGACCCGGAGCGGGTGTAGTCTTTTCGTCATTCCGGGGCGGCCGCAGGCCGAACCCGGAAGCCAGGAACACCGGCAGTCGCTAAATTGTCGAAGGACGGAGTTCCTGGATTCCCGCCTTCGCGGGAATGACGATATAGGTGTCGCGGAATACCGGAGGCGATCGGATGTCGGATGCGAATGCGGTCGATTACGACGGGTTGATCCCGAACAATGTCGGGCTCAACGCCGACCCGCGGCTGAGGCGGGCGCTCGAAAGCTGGCATCCGCGCTCGCTCGACTGGTGGAAGGCGTGCGGCCCCGAGGGTTTCCAGTCGAGCCTTGTCTATCTGCGCACCGCAATCAGCGTCGAGCCCGAGGGCTGGGCCAGGTTCGGCTATGTCCGCATGCCCGAATACCGCTGGGGCATCCTCCTGGCCCCGGCGGTCGAGGACCGCGCGATCGGGTTCGGCGCGCATCGCGGCGAGCCGGCCTGGCAGGAGGTGCCGGGCGAATACCGCGCGATGCTGCGGCGGCTCATCGTCGTGCAGGGCGATACCGAACCCGCCTCGGTCGAGCAGCAGCGCCTCCTCGGCCGCACCGCCCCCTCGCTCTACGATCTGCGCAACCTGTTCCAGGTCAATGTCGAGGAAGGCCGCCATCTGTGGGCGATGGTCTACCTGTTGCAGAAATATTTCGGCCGCGACGGTCGCGAGGAGGCCGAAGACCTGCTGCGCCGCCGCTCGGGCGACCGGGACAGCCCGCGCCTTCTCGGCGCCTTCAACGAGCCGACGCCCGACTGGCTGGCGTTTTTCATGTTCACCTTCTTCACCGACCGCGACGGCAAGATGCAATTGCATGCCCTCTCGCAATCGGGCTTCGACCCCCTGTCGCGCACCTGCCGCTTCATGCTGACCGAAGAAGCGCATCACATGTTCGTCGGCCAAAGCGGGGTCGGCCGCATCATCGAGCGGACCTGCGCGGCGATGCGCGAGGCCGGCATCGAGGATCCTGACGACATCGAGCGGGTGCGCGCGCTTAGGGTCATCGACCTGCCGACGATCCAGAAGCGGGCCAATCTGCATTTCTCGCTGACCCTCGATCTGTTCGGCAGCGAGATCAGCACCAATGCCGCGAACGCCTTCAACGCCGGGATCAAGGGCCGCTACCAGGAAGACCAGATCGCCGACGATCACCGTCTGGTCGGCGCCGCCTACCAGGTGTTGCGGCTTAAGGACGGCCATATCGTCAAGGAAGACGTGCCGGCCCTCTCGGCGCTCAACATGCGATTGCGCGACGATTACGTCGCCGACGCTCTCTCCGGGGTCGAGCGCTGGTGGAACCGCAGCATCGCGCGCGCCGGCTTCGACTATCGCCTCAAGCTGCCGCATGTCGCGTTCAACCGGCGGATCGGCGAGTTCGCCGCGATCCACGCCGATCCCGACGGCAACATTCTGAGCCCGGAGGAATGGCAGCGCCGCCGCGGCGATTTTCTTCCGGTGGCCGACGACGATGCGTTTGTCGCGAGCGTGATGCAGCCGGTCACCGAACCCGGCGCCTTTGCCTCGTGGATCGCCCCGCCGCGCGCCGGCATCGACGGCAAGCCCGGCGATTTCGAATATGTGAAATTGCGGGAGTAGGGGCTTAGGGTACCAGGACCGCGGCGCCTTGCAGGGCGCCGGAGCGCAGGTCGGAGAGCGCCTGGTTCGCCGCGGCGAGCCGGTAGGTCCGGGTCGTCGTGCGGATGCCGGCGGCGGGGGCGAGCGCCAGAAATTCCTCGGCATCGCGGCGGGTCAGATTGGCGACCGAGCGGATCACCCGCTCTTCCCAGAGGAGGCGATAGGGGAAGGCCGGGATGTCGCTCATATGGATGCCGCCGCACACCACGGTGCCGCCCTTCCTGGTCGCCGCCAAGGCCAGCGGCACCAGCGCCCCGACCGGGGCGAAGATCAATGCCGCGTCGAGCGGTTCGGGCGGCATCTCGTCCGAACCGCCGGCCCACGCCGCGCCGAGGCCGCGCGCGAAATCCTGCGCCGCCGCGTCGCCCGGGCGGGTGAAGGCGAAGACCTGGCGGCCCTGGTAGCGCGCCACCTGTGCCACGATGTGCGCCGCCGCGCCGAAGCCGTAGACGCCGATGCGCTCGCCCTCTCCGGCGAGCCGCAATGTGCGGTAGCCGATGAGGCCGGCGCAGAGCAATGGCGCCGCTTCGACATCGCCGAAAACGGGGTCGATCGCGAAGCAATAGCGCTGGTCGGCAACGGTCAGCTCGGCATAGCCGCCATCGATCTGATAGCCGGTGAAGCGCGCCCGGTCGCACAAATTCTCACGGCCGCTGCGGCAATATTCGCAGACCCCGCAGGTCCAGCCAAGCCACGGCACGCCGACCCGGTCACCGACCCTGAAACGATCGGCATCGGCGCCCCGTTCGACGACGGTGCCGACGATTTCGTGGCCGGGAATCAGCGGCAGTTTCGGCTCGGGCAACTCGCCATCGACGACGTGCAGATCGGTGCGGCAGACCGCGCAGGCATGCACCGCGATCAGCACCTGGCCCGGGCCGGGACGCGGCGATGGCACATCGGCGGCGATGAGCCGGGTCCGTTTCGCTGTCAGCACTTGCGCGCGCATCGGAAACGCTCCTGGTGCTCGATGAGTGAGATGCCGGCACGAGATTGCTTCGTCGCTGCCCTCCTCGCAATGACAGCCAATAGCCGACGCCGAATCAAGCCGGGACAAGCGCCGCCGGTTCGACGCTTGCACCGGCACAGCGCCGCCCCGGGCGGGGCCGACAAAAGGGGCTTGGCAGCGGCGGCAAATTCGGCTTCCTGATCGGTTGACGATGACCCGCAGCCGCACATCAGGGACCGACCCGATCGGCGAGGCCGCGCTCTACCGGCCGGTCAAGCATTTTCTCGAACGCCTCGGCTACGAGGTCAAGGGCGAGGTGCGCGGCTGCGACCTTGTCGCCCGCCGCGGCGACGAGCCGGCGGTCATCGTCGAATTGAAGCTGCGCTTCAATCTGGCGCTGGTGTTGCAGGGCGTTGACCGCCTGGCCATGAGCGAGCGGGTCTATCTCGCCGTGCCGCGGCCGTCGCGCGCCGCCCGCGGCATCATGCCCGATACCCCGCGGGTCCGCCGGTTGTGCCGGCGGCTTGGCCTCGGGCTGATCCTTGTCGGACGCGACACGGTGGCGGTCGTCGAGGAGCCGGTGCCCTACCGGCCGCGGCCGGCGCGAACCCGCGCGGCGCGGTTGATCGCCGAGTTCGAACGGCGCGCGGGCGACCCGAATGTCGGCGGCCGGACGCGCGCTCCCGTTGTCACCGCCTACCGCCAGGATGCGCTGCGCGTTGCCCGCATGCTCGCCGCGACGGGCCCGATGCGGCTCGCTGATCTGCGCGCCATGACCGGAGTGGCAGACGCCGGGCGCCTGCTGCAGCGCAATGTCTACGGCTGGTTCGCCCGGCTCGCTCGCGCCACCTACGCGCTGTCCGATCGCGGGCATGAGGCGCTCGGACAATTCGCCGACGCGGTGGCGGCGCTCGCCGAGCCTGATGGTGCCATTCGGGACGGCGAGCGGGCGGTGGCGTGATGGCGCCGCGCGGGGAAGACGAGCGTCTGCGCCGGCTGATCGCCGATTATTTCGGCGCCGCGGCGCGGCTGCGGGTGTTGCGCGCGACGCCGGCGTTCGGCGCTCCGGTGTTCGTCGTCGATTTCGACCGCGGCGCGCGGCATTACCGCACCTTCGGCTCGTTCGGCCCGTCCTTCGGCACCGCGACCCCCGACGAACCGCAGGTCACCGAGCAATCGAGCATGGACCTGCTCTATCCGGCACAGCTCGTCTTTCATTACGAGCGGCTGATGTCGCTTGCCTTTGCGCTGTGCGAGCGGCCGGTGACGGCGCTGTTGCTCGGCGTCGGCGGCGCCGCGATGTGGCGCTTCATGCGCGCCTATCTGCCGGAATGCGCGCCGACGCTCGTCGATGCCGACGAAACTGTGGCGGCGATTGCCGGACGCTGGTTCTATTTGAGCCAGCCGGTCGTGATCGACAGCGCCCAGCGCTTTCTGGCCGGCAATACAAGGCAATTCGACGCGGTCCTCGTCGATCTCTACGATTCGCGCGGGCCGGCGCCGTTCGACGAAGGGTTCTGGGCGCGCACTATCGACGCGCTGGCGCCGGGCGGATGTCTCGCCACCAACTGGGCCGATTTCGCCACCAACAGGGGGGTGCGGCCGATGGCCGAGGCGCAGCGAGCAGTGGCGCGCGCCCGCGGTTTCGACACCTATTACGTGACCCGGCGCGGCTTCCGCGACAATCTGATCCAATACCTGCCGACCGGCAGCGAGCGCCAGCCCGAGGCGATCGCCGCCGCACTCGAGCGCTTCGCGCAGAGCCGCCGCCTGCCCGATCGCGGCCGCTTCATCCTCGAACATTGCCTGATATCGACCGGCTTCCCGATCGATTTCTGATCGCGCTCGGGTTTCCGCCCCCGTTCCGCAATGGTACGTTGATCGGCAAGTACATTGGGGGATGCGATGCTGCGCGCGCTTTCGTTGTTGGTTGTCGTCCTCATCGCCGCTCCGGCCGCGGCGCAGGAATACCAGTCGAAGGAGCTGGGCGACGCCGCCGCCGGGTATCGCCAGGAGCTGATCGACAGCGTTCCCGCCGCCAAGCGGCAGCCGGCATTGATTGCCCGGCTGCGCCGCGACGCCGACGGCGAATACCAGGCCAAGCGCTATGCCCAGGCGATCGATGACCTGACCCGAGCGATCGCCTCCGGCGCCGATGACGGGCGGGTCTGGCTGCATCTCGCCCAGGCGCTCGCCGGCGCCCGCGACGACCACGTGCCGCTCGCCGCCTACAATGCCTACAGCAAATCGACCGACCCAGTCGAACGCGGCGCCGCGCTGTTCCTGATCGGCAGCGATTACGACCGCCACGACAAGCAAAAGGACGCGCTCGCCGCCTTCCAGGCCGGGCTCGCGCTTACCGGCTCCGCATCCGTCGCCGAGCGGGTCGAGCAGTTGAAGCGGCTGGTCCTGTTCCGCGTGACCAAGGTCGAGATCGCGGCGGAAGCCGATATGCCGCGCGCCTGCCTGCGCTTCAACGAGAAGATCGCCACCAAACCCGATCTTTCCTACGGCGATTTCGTGCGCGCCACCCCGGAACTCGCCGGCATCGTCACTACCCGCGGCGACACGCTCTGCCTCGATGGTCTGAAACACGGCGAGACCTACGATGTCGAGTTGCTCGCCGGCTTCCCGGCCGCCAGCGGCGAGACAACGCAGGACAGCTGGACGACCCGGATCGTCGTGCCCGACCGCAAGCCGGCGATCAGCTTTGCCGGCACCGGCTACGTGTTGCCGCGCGAGGCGAGCGCCGGGCTGCCGGTCACCACGATCAATCTCGACAAGGTCAAGCTGCGGCTGGTGCGGATCAACACGCGAAACCTCGTCCCCAGCATCGATGCCGGCAAGCTGACCATGAGCTTCGATCCGGACGACATCGACGAGCTGATCAACCAGAGCGGCAGCCTCGTCTGGCAGGGCGTGATAACGATCGCGGGCGAGCGCAACCGGCCGGTCGTTACCGCAATCCCGCTCGCCCCGCTGCTGCGCGACAAGGGCCCCGGGGTCTATCTGGCGGTCGTCGAGCGTGCCGATGCGAAGCCCGGCGGTTCGAGCAAGCCCGCGACCAATTGGGTGCTTGTCTCCAATCTCGGCCTCACCGCCTATAGTGGCAGCGACGGCATGACCGTCGCGGTGCGCTCGCTGGCCGACGCGAAGCCGCTGGCCGGGGTCGCGCTGCGCCTCTACGCGCGCAACAACGGCGAGCTGGCAACGGTCACGAGCGGCTCGGACGGGCTCGCCCATATCCCCGCCGGCCTCTTGCATGGCGGGGGCGGCGACGAGCCGTTTGCAGTCATTGCCGCGACGGCGGACGGCGATTTCAACTTCCTCGAAATCGGTCGCGCCGCGTTCGACCTGTCGGATCGAGGGGTCAGCGGCCGGAAGCAGCCGGGGCCGGTCGACGCCTATCTCTATACCGACCGCGGCATCTACCGGCCGGGCGAAACCGTCCACCTGACCGCACTGGTGCGCGACGACAAGGCCGCGGCGATGTCGGGTTTGCCGGTCATGGTGCGGCTGCTGCGGCCGGACGGGGTCGAGGTCGACCGCCGCCAGCTCGCCGGCGGCAAGCTCGGCGCCTACGACGAGACTTATGCGCTGGCGCGCGATGCGCGCATCGGCACCTGGCAGGTCGAGATGAAGCTCGATCCGAAGGCGCCGCCGATCGGCAGCGCCGAGTTCCGGGTCGAGGATTTCGTGCCGCCGCAACTCAAGGTCGAGCTGTCCGCCGCCGACCGGCCGATCCGCCCGGGCGCGCCGTTCCCGGTCGCGGTGGCGGCAAATTACTATTACGGGGCGCCGGGCGCCGGGCTCGCCGTCGAGGCGCAGGCGGCGATCGCCTTCGACGAGCAGCCCTACCCGAACGACCCGGGCTTCCAATTCGGCCTCATCGACGAGAAATTCGACGGCCAGACCAAGGACCTCGACGCGCCGGCGACCGATGATGCCGGCAAATCGAGCGTGGAACTCAACCTCGCCGATCTGCCCGATCTGACAAGGCCGCTGGCGGCGACGATCCAGATCAGCGTGTTCGAGCCGAGCGGGCGCGCGGTCAGCGCAAGCGTGACCCGGCCGATCCGAACGCGGCCGCTGGCGATCGGGCTGCGTTCGCCGGCCGGCGACGACGCGATCGCCGAGGGGCAGCCGGCGAGCGTCGAAATCATCGCCCTCGACGGCGACGCCAAGCACACCGCCGCGAAGGGGTTGCGCTGGGAATTGCTGCGCGAGAACTGGCAATATTCCTGGTATTCGGTCAACGGCTCGTGGCGGCACAAGGTCGAGGTGCGCGATCAGCCGCTCGAAGCCGGAACGCTCGATGTCGGCGCCGACCACCCAGCGACGCTGTCGCGCACGTTGCCCGCCGGGCGCTATCGCTGGGAAGTCAGCGACGGCGCGAGCGGCGCGCAGTCGAGCCTGCGCTTTCATGTCGGCTGGTGGGTCGATGCGGCATTGCCGGACATCCCCGACAAGCTTGGCGCGACGCTTGACAAGGCGACCTACCGGCCGGGCGAGACCGCAAAGCTGTTCATCAAGGCGCCGTTCGCCGGCGAGGCGGAGGTGGCGATCGCCTCGGACCGCATCCTGGCGTTGCGCTCGGTTAAGCTGCCGCTGGCGGGTGCGACCGTCGAGATCCCGGTCGATGCCGGGTGGGGCAGCGGGGTCTACGCGCTGGTCAGCGCCTATCGCCCGCAAAGCGCAGCCTCGCCCGGACCGGGTCAGGCGATGAATCAGGTGCCGCCCCGCGGGCCGGGACGCGCGGTCGGCGTCGCCTGGCTCGGCATCGATACCAGCCCGCGGACGCTGTCGGTGGCGCTCACCGCGCCCGCTGTCGCGCGGCCGCGCGGTCCCGTGGAGATCGGGGTCAAGGTTGCCGGACTCGCCGCCGGCGAGGAGGCCTACGTCACCCTCGCCGCGGTCGACGAGGCGGTGCTGAAGCTGACGGATTTCGCCAGCCCGGCGCCGGAGAAATACTATTTCGGCCAGCGCCAGCTCGGGGTCGAATTGCGCGACCTCTACGGTAGGCTGATCGACCCGCGCGCCGGCGGAGTGGGGGTGCTGCGCAGCGGCGGCGACCAGTTTGCCAAGCGCTCTGTCGCCGGCCTCCCCGACAAGAGCAGCCGCGTGGTGGCGCTCTACTCGGGGGTCGTGCGGCTTGACGGCGACGGCGCTGCCACGGTCCATTTCGACCTTCCCGATTTCCAAGGCCAGGCTGAGGCTGATGGCGGCGGCGTTTTCGGCCGACAAGCTCGGCTCCGCGACCGCCGCGGTGACGGTGCGCGATCCGGTCGTGACGCTGGTCGCGCTGCCGCGCTTTCTGGCGCCGGGCGACAAGGCGCAGATCGGGCTCGTCATCAACAACCTCGAAGGCGCGGCCGGCGACTACCATCTGAAATTTGCCGCCAGCGGCGCGGGCGCGTTCGCCATGCCGGTCGAGCGCACGATCCCGCTTGGCCCCGGCGCCGGCTTCAGCGGCGCATTCCCGCTGGTGGCAAACACATCAGGCAATATCGCGCTGCATCTCGACCTGACCGGTCCCAACGATCTGCATATCGCGCGCGATTTCACGCTCGGCGTGCGGCCGGCGCAGGCCTATCACCTGCACCGCTTCGTCGGCCGGCTCGAGCCGGGGCAGAGCGTCACGCTCGACGACGGCGCTGCCGACGAATTCCTGCCCGGCACGGCGGAGGCGCTGCTGACCGTTAGTCCGCGCCCCGATTGGGACGTCCCCGGCCTTTTGCGCGCGCTCGACCGCTACGCCTATGGCTGTCTCGAACAGACGACCAGCCGGGCCTTGCCGCTGCTCTATGTCGGTCCAGTTGCCGGGCTGTGGCAGACCGATCCGGGCTTCTCGCCGGCGGCAACAATCGACCGCGCGATCGGACACGTCGTCGAATTGCAGCGTTCGGACGGCAGCTTCGGGGTGTGGAGCGACAGCGATGACACGGTGCCGTGGCTCGATGCCTACGCCACCGACTTCCTGCTGCGCGCCAAGGACCACGGGAAATCGGTGCCGGATTATGCGCTGAAGGCGGCGCTCGGCTGGCTGCGCGACTTTGTCCGGCAGCAGCACACCGACGCCAAAAGCCTGCCGGCGATGGCCTACGCCCACTACGTGCTGGCGCGCGCCAACACCGGCGAACTGCCCGATTTGCGCTATTTCAACGACACGCAACTAGCCAACCTGCCGACCCAGCTTGCCAAGGCGCAGCTCGGTGCGGCGCTGGCCGCCTATGGCGATATGCCGCGCGCCGCCGCCGCCTATGCGGCGGCGCTGGCAGCGCCGATGCCGCGGCCCGCCGGCCTGCGCACTATCGATTACGGCAGCGACCTGCGCGACAGCGCCGGTGTGCTCGCCTTCGCCGGCGGGAATGCGGCGGTGCAGCCGCGGCTGACCGCGATGATGGACCGGATCGCTGAGCTGTTCGCCCGCACCAGCCGGACCAGCACGCAGGAAGAGGCCTGGCTCTTGATGGCGGCCGAGGCGGCGGTGCGCGTCACCGGCGGCAAGATGACTGTCGCGGTCGGCGATGCGGCGCCGCAGCAGCGCAGCGAGCCGCTTTATTTCCGGCGCGCCCTCGGGTCCGGCGCGGCGCCGCTTTCGGTAGCCAATCGCGGCACGGCTCCGGCGTGGCGGACGGTCTCGATCACTGGGGTGCCCAAGGGCGATCTGCCCGCCGACAGCAGCGGCTACTCGGTGAGCCGCGCGATCTTCCGTCCTGACGGATCGTCGGTGGATCTCGCCAAGGTGCGGCAGACCGATCTCTTCGTCGTCGTCATCAAGGGCAAGCGCACCGACTCGGCGCGCGCCGCGCGAACGCTTGTCGTCGACCTGCTGCCGGCCGGGTTCGAGATCGCGACGGCGACGCTCAGCGGCCAATCCGCCGCGAATTACCCCTGGCTCGCGAAGCTCAGCGATACCGCCTATACCGAGGAGCGCGACGACCGCTACATCGCCGCGCTCGACCTCGATGCCGGCGCCGGCGCATTCACGCTGGCCTATGTCGTGCGCGCGGTGACGCCGGGCGACTTCAAATATCCCGCGCTCGTCGTCGAGGACATGTACGAGCCCGAGACCTCGGGCCGCACCGCGATCGGCAAGCTCAGCGTGCAGGCGCGGTAAACTGCTATGCTTGGTCAACGTGCGTCCTTCGATACGGCCGCTTCGCGGCCTCCTCAGGATGACGTAATCTCTTGATACAACGCAAAAAAATCCGTCATCCTGAGGAGCACCCCAAAGGGGCGCGTCTCGAAGGACGCACGGCGCGGCGCAGGGTCATTTGGATCGCGGCGGCGTTCGCGTTCGCGCCGCTCATGCTCGCCGCCTATTTCGCCCTTCCGCCTCCCAACCTCGATCGCAGCCGCCTCCTGTCGGCGCTGGTGCTGGCGCGGGACGGCTCGATCCTGCGCGGCTTTCTCTCGGCCGACGGCAAGTGGCGCCTGCCGGTGAGGGCGGGCGAGGTCGATCCGGTGTACCGCCATATGCTGATCGCCGCCGAAGACCAGCGCTTCGCCGTACATCCGGGGATCGACCCGATCGCCGCATTCCGCGCGCTCGGCCAGCTCGCATGGCGCGGCCATATCGTCTCCGGCGCCTCGACCCTGACGATGCAGGCCGTGCGTCTGTTGGAGCGGCGCCCGCGCACCGTGCCGGCAAAGCTGATCGAGATGGCTGAGGTATTGGGTCTGGAGCGGCATCTCGGCAAGGACGACATCCTCGGCCTCTATCTGACGCTGGCGCCGTTCGGCGGCAATCTCGAAGGCGTACGAGCCGCGAGCCTGGCGTATTTCGGCAAGGAGCCGGGCCATCTGTCGCTGGCCGAGGCGGCCCTGCTGGTGGCCCTGCCGCGCTCGCCGGAACGGCTGCGCCCCGACCGCCATCCCAACGCAGCGCGGCGCGCCCGCGACATCGTGCTCGAGCGAATGCGCAGCCGCGGGATCATCTCGCAGAGCGCCCTCGCGGAGGCGCAGACCGAACCGGTGCCCAAGAAGCGGCTGGCGCTGCCGTTCCACGCGCCGCATCTGGCGCGCGCCCTGCGCGATCGCGACCCTCTGTCGCTGGTGCAGCGCACGACGATCGAGCCGCTGCTGCAGCGCCAGGTCGAGGCACTGCTCTATCGCGAAGCCGCCACGCTCGATCCGCAGGCGACCTTCGCCGCGCTGGTCGTCGACAACCGCACGCGCGAGGTCATTGCCTATGCCGGCAACGCCGATTTTGCCTCGGTCGCGCGGCACGGCACGATCGACATGGTGCGCGCAGTACGCTCGCCGGGATCGGCCCTGAAGCCGTTCATCTACGCGATGGCGTTCGACCGGCTGATCATCCATCCGCAGACCGTGCTCGACGACCTGCCGCGTCGTTTCGGCGATTATTCGCCGACCGATTTCGACGGGCGTTTCCAGGGCGAGGTCAGCGCCGCCGAGGCATTGCGGTATTCGCTCAACGTGCCCGCCGTCGCCGTCCTCGACCATCTCGGACCCGCCCGGTTCACCAGTGCCCTCGCCGCTGCGGGGATCAGGCTGCATCTGCCGCTGCCCGAAACGCAACCCGGGCTCGCGGTAGCGCTCGGCGGCGTCGGGATATCGCTGAACGATCTCACCACGCTGTATGTCGCGCTGTCGCATGGCGGCGAGGTCGCTGCGCTGCGTACCCGGACCGACGATCGGGTCGCGCGCGGGACCTCGATTTTCGGCCCGGCCGCGGCCTGGTACGTCAACGATATCCTCGGCAACGCGCCGCCGCCGCCCGGGATGCTGCCGGCGGAGGTGCGAGAGGGTCGGCATCTCGCATTCAAGACCGGGACCTCCTACGGTTTTCGCGACGCCTGGGCGGCCGGCTACGATGCGCGGGTGACGATCGCGGTCTGGGCGGGCCGGCCGGACGGCACGCCGATGCCCGGAAGCAGCGGCCGCGCGACGGCGGCGCCGGTACTGTTCAAGATCGCCGACCTGCTCGGCCCCGCACCGGCCGAGGCCGCGCCGGAGCCGCCGCCCGGGGTCCAGCGGGTCGCCCGCCGCGACCTCCCTGCCGTGCTGCGCCGGCTTGACCCGACGCCGCGCGAAACCGGCGCCGGACGGGCGGCAGGCGGCCCGAAAATTCTCTATCCGCCCGATGGTGCTGTGGTTGCCTGGGACGGGGCGAGCCTGCCGCTCGAAGCGGCCGGCGGGAACGGGCCGTTGCGCTGGCTCGTCGACGGCAGGCCGTTGCCGCCGGTCCTGCCGCGGCGGACGCTCTATTGGCGGCCCGCCGGCATCGGCTTCGTCCGCCTGACCGTCATCGACGCCAACGGGCGCAGCGCACGCGCCACCGTGCGGCTCGCGCCGTGAGAGTGCTATGATGCGGGCCCTGGCCGAGGATTTTTTGCCGGAAGGTTGAGATCGTAAGGCGGCCGGTGCAACCCGGCGGGCGAGATTGTGAAGATCTCGTACCCGGTCGCGGTCACCCCGACCGTGTGCTCGAACTGCGCCGACAGCGAGCGGTCCTTGGTCACCGCGGTCCAGCCGTCGCTCAACACCTTCACCTCGTAGCGCCCGGCGTTGATCATCGGCTCGACCGTAAAGAACATGCCCTCGCGCATCGCCGGTCCGTCCTCGGGCCTTCCGTAATGCAGGATCGAGGGCGCATCGTGAAACACGCGTCCGACCCCATGCCCGCAGAAATCGCGCACGACCGAATAGCGGTGGCTTTCGGCATAGCGCTGGATCGCGTCACCGATCGCGCCGATATGCACCCCCGGCCGCACCACCGCGATGCCGCGCATCATCGCGTCATAGGTGACATCGACGAGCTTTCTCGCCTTGATCGGGATATGCTCGCCGATAAAGAACATCCGGCTGGTGTCGCCGTGCCAGCCGTCGAGGATGACGGTCACGTCGATATTGAGGATGTCGCCGTCGATCAGCCGGCGATCACCCGGGATGCCGTGGCAGACGACGTGGTTGACCGAGGTGCAGATCGATTTCGGAAAGCCGCGGTAATTGAGCGGCGCCGGGATCGCGTCGTGATCGACGATGAACCCGTGGCACAGCCGGTCGAGCTCGCCGGTCGTCACGCCGGGCCGGATATGGGGGGTGATGAAGTCGAGCGTCGCGGCGCCCAGCACCCCCGCCCGGCGCATGCCTTCGAACGCGTCGGGGCCGTGGATCTTGATCTGCCCGCTGCGCGGCATGCCGCGCGCAAGCCCCAGGCCTGCCATCAGGTCCTGCTGCATGACCGAGTGCTCTTTGCTCCACTAGCGGTGCCGTATCGCGGCCGCGCCCTCACGTGATAATCCGATCCTGCGATTCGGGCAACGATCGCCGCGCCGCTCCCGACCCGAAGGTGGGAAGCCGGCATGCCCGCGACAATCCTCCCCCCACCCGGTTGTGCCGGTTTGCCGCTTTGCCTATGAAGAGACCTCGCGAATGGCGGCACCAGCAGCGACCCGGAGGATAGGATGGACGAGGCCGGCCCGGCGCCCACGATCGTCACTGCCTGCGTCGTAATCATCGGCAACGAGATCCTGTCCGGCCGGACGCAGGACGCCAACCTGGCGTTTCTCGCGCAGGGCCTCAACGAAATCGGCATCCGGCTGCGCGAGGCGCGGGTCATTCCCGACGATGCGGCAACCATCGTCGGCACGGTCAACGAGGTGCGGCGCGCCTTCGATTACGTCTTCACGACGGGCGGGATCGGCCCGACCCATGACGACATCACCTCCGCCTGCGTCGCGCAGGCGTTCGGGGTGCGGTTGATCCTCCACCCCGAGGCGAAGCGCATCCTCGAAAGTCATTATCCGCCGGGCGGCCTCAACGAGGCGCGGCTGCGCATGGCGCAGGTGCCCGAGGGTGCCTCTCTGCTGCTCAACCCGATCTCGCGCGCGCCGGGCTTTCGCATCGAGAACGTCTTCGTGCTGCCCGGGGTGCCGCAGATCATGCAGGCGATCTTCAACGAGCTGAAGCATCGCCTGCGCGGCGGCGCGAAGGTTTTGAGCCGCAGCGTCAGCCTGCACCCTCGGCGAGGGCACGATTGCGCAGGATCTGGCCGCGCTGCAGGCGCGCTACGGCGATCTCGAAATCGGCTCCTACCCCTATTTCCGGCGCAGCGATTTCGGCGTCACGCTGGTCGTGCGCGGCACCGAGCGGGGGCGGATCGCCGCGGCCGTCGAGGAATTGAAGACGCTGATCCGCACCCTCGGCGGCGACCCACAGGAGGGATTGGCAGAGGATTAGCCGGGATATAGGCGGACGTGGCGAAACGGCAGACGCAGCAGACTTAAAAGCGTTTAACTAAAGATATTTAATTTGACTTCACCATTTAAAATCAGTAAGTTAATTGATAACGATGCAGGCTGACGACCTAGCACAGTTATAGCACAGATTAGCACATAGGCCCGCGCCGGGCCGGAAAGCGAGGGGCCTATGGCCCGACATGAAATCCTAGGAGGCAAAGTTCACGTCTATAAGCGCGACCAGACCCGCCAGTGGCATTGCTCCGCCTCGATCAACGGGCGGCAGCTCCGCACGACGACGAAGCAGGAGAGCCTGGAGCAGGCCAAGGACTTCGCCGAGGATTGGTATCTGGAGCTGCGCGGCAAACTGAAGCGTGGCGAGCTCAAATCCGGCAAGACCTTCGCCGAGGCCGCCGAGCGGTTCCTCCGCGAGTACGAGGTCATCACCCGCGGCCAACGCAGCCCACGCATGGTCGAACAATACGAATGCAAGCTACGCGTTCACCTGCTTCCGTTCTTCGGCAAGAAGTGGCTCTCGGAGATCACGCCTGCCCTCGTGCAAGATTACCGGCTCTACCGGCATGAGGACGGCAAAGGGCGGCGCGGCACGATTCCCACGCGCAGCACGATGCACAAGGACATGGTGACGCTGCGCCAGGTTCTCAAATCTGCGATGCGCAACGGTTGGCTTGACCACATGCCCGACCTGTCCGCGCCTTACCGGACCTCCGAGAAAATCTCGCACCGCGCGTGGTTTTCGCCGGAGGAATACAAGCAGCTTTATGAGGCCACCCGACGCCGGGTCGAACACCCGCCCAAGAAGCGGTGGAAATCGTCGTGCGAGCAGGCGCACGACTACGTGCTCTTCATGGCGAATACCGGGCTCAGGCCTGACGAGGCCGCCCGGCTCGAATTCCGCGACGTCAGCATCGTGACGGACGACGCGACGCGACAGACCATTCTTGAGATCAAAGTGCGCGGCAAGCGCGGCACCGGCTATTGCAAAAGCACCACCGGCGCGGTGGTTCCCTTCAATCGTATCAGAGAGCGCAACATGAAGCAGCCGACCGACCGGCTGTTTCCGAAACCGATCCGCATGATCTTCAACGCCGTGCTCGACGAAGAGAACCTGCGGTTCGACCGCGAGGGCAACCGCCGCACGCCTTACAGCCTCAGGCACACCTATATCTGTCTCCGCCTGATGGAAGGCGCCGATATCTATCAGATTGCCAAAAACTGCCGCACCTCTGTCGAAATGATCGAGAAATACTACGCCTCGCATATCGCCAGCAGCCTCGACGCGGCGGCAATCAATGTGCGCCGTCCGCGCAAGCGCAAGAAGGCCGAGGCGCAAGACGATGACAACGAGGAATAGAAGTGTCTCGGTTTCGGCTTGGCGCGGAGGGCCTGGGTCGGTATAGATGGAGTAAATGTGCGGGCGTGGCGAAATTGGTAGACGCAACGGACTTAGACCAAACTTGAGTGCTCTTCGGGAAACCGAAGATGCAGAACTGCCCAAATTCGGGGAAACCTGTCAGATGGCAATCCCGAGCCAAACCCGGAAACGGGAAGGTGTAGAGACTAGACGGGCAGCACCTAAGGCGGCTGGTTCCAGCCGGCGGCTAAGGTGAAGGGATAGTCCAGACCCCAAACCCATCCTGGGCGCAAGCGCGCAGGATCGGGCGGCGAAAGCCGTAGCGGGTATGAAAATCCGTAGGCCCGAAAGGGCTGTGCCGGTTCGAGTCCGGCCGCCCGCACCAATTACCCGAAAAGCGAACCCAATTCCCCGGAACGCCGATTGAACAGGTTTGGGAAGCCCGTGGGAGCTTCCCGCAGTCTCAAGCGAGACGTTAAGCGGCTCGCCCAGCGCGCCCCTTGCGGGCAGCGCCAGATCGGGTTAACCCCAGATCCCAAGGCCGAAGGGCAATTCCTTTAGAAGCGGCTCGCGCAGTCAGAAGCCGAACGGTTCGGCCTCGACATCGGCATTCACGTAGAGCCGCCACCGCTCGTTATGCCGTGCCCTGCCATCAGGTGCGCCCGTAAGCGCTCGGTGAAGAGCGCCTCGCGTCGATCGACCGGCGGGCCGATTATCGGCGCATGTCGAACGACCCAGACCAAGTGTCCACCAGGAGCTTAGTGGACACCAAGCGCAAGCCGCGCTCGGTCGGGCAGCGGCGCGAGTGGCCGGAAGCATCGACGAAGGCCTCGGCTTCATCGTCAAATGGGTCGAGTTTCTGCCGTCCGCCAATCCGCCGCGCTTTCGCGTCCGTTGCGAGAACTCGCGCTTCGAGCCTTACGAGGTTGCGGTGGAAGCAGCGCATATTCTTGGTCGCATCGTCTGGTTCGCGCGCTGCTTGTAAGAACCTTCCTGAGACTTGTGCGGGATCAATATTCATAGACGGGTGAGAAAAGCGGAAATGCGGCTCGTCGCCGGGCTCCGTTGAGCCTGCGGCGCGGACGAAGGGAGAACGCGATATCATGGTCGCGGGGTTGTTGAACCGCCGCTTATGGCGAGGGTCAGGCCTGCGGCTTGGGTGGCCCTGGTACGCCCGATACGCCCTTCCGGTCGGCTGCGTCATCGTGGCGACCGTCGTGGCAATGGCGTTTCAGTATGACAACGTCCGAGACCGGAATTTCCCGTTCTTCCTGGCGGTCGCATTATCCGCCTGGTTGGCCGGCGCAGGCCCGGCATGCCTGGCGCTCGTTCTTTCCGTGCTCGCCGTCGAGTATTCGTTGATCCCACCGCTCTACCGACTGCCGGCCGACCTGCCGTCGTTCATCGCGTTCATCGCATCTGCCGCCGTCATGGGCACGACGGCACGCCTCGCCGCGACCATGGCATGGCAGAACCGCCCGGCGACGAGCCGGCGGCAAGCTGCCGTTGGGGTGGAGAGCGCGGCCGCCGAGCCAACGGTGAGTTGGGTGTTGATCGCCCGGGCGAGCCTGTCCAGCGCCGGCTTCGAGGAGCCGCTGCCGTTTCCAGACTCCCTGATCCGCGAGAGATTGGGCGGCGAGGCCGCAGATTTTGTCGCGATCGACATCGAAGAATAGGCAATGTCGCCGACCTTCAGGCGTGGCGATCGCGTCTTGTTCGACCGACGCAGCACCGTCCCTGTAGATCCCGGCATCTTCGCCATCGACGAGGGCATCGGGATCGCCACCAAATGGGTCGAGCATATCCCCTACTCGGATCCACCCTTCTATCGCGTCAGCTATGAAGACAAGCACTTCGATACCTATGAAGTCGCCGCCAACGAGGTCCGCATCGTGGGCCGCGCAGTCTGGCTGGCGCGCCGCCTATGATGCCCGCCCACGAAGCGCCACGGGGCTTCATCAGGTTCGGTGAAACTGCCGGCCATCGCCGTATATCGACCTCTTTCGGTACGGGGTCGTGAATCGCCGCGATGAGGAGAAGGCACCATCGCGTGCCCTGCACGTTAACAGGGTGAATTTTGGTTAAGCGGAGCGCGCCGCTATCCGTGCGGCCTCCTCGGCGCTTTCCGCAAGCCGTTCGTATTGCCGAGCCACCTCATAGAGATGCTCTTTGATCGCAGGGGTCGTCGCGTCAGCGGCCAGTCGGCGGACGCGTGCTGCGTGCGTTCGATAGTAAGTCGCCGGCAACGACGGCGGCTCCATCTCAGATAAGCCGAATGCTGATGGCCTCCGGTCCCTTCGTGCCCTCGACGATCTCGACGGCGACACGCTGGCCCTCGGAGAGATCGGAGATACCCGCGCGTTTCAGCGCCGAGGCATGCGCGAAAATATCCTTGCCGCCGCGTTCCCGGACGATGAACCCGAACCCTTTCTCGATGGCGTAGAACTTGACCGTGCCGAACTCCTCGACCGAGGCCCGATCGGCAGGTGTAAGTGGTCGCTCGAGCCGGGGACGCCGAGGCGGCTCTTGCAGCGCGGTGCCACTGTCAACGCTCAGGATCTCGCTCACCTGCACGCCCTTCTCTCCTGGCGCGATGCGAACCTGGGTTGTCCCCGGCAGCACGGTGCTATTGCCGCTGCGCTCAACCACGCTTGCATGCAGGAACGCATCGCCGCCAGCGCCGATCTGTACGAAGCCAAAGCCTCTGTCCGCATTATACCACTTCAGCGTGGCTCGGACTGCCAGCCGGTCGGCGGCACTTCGAAGCTGGGGCCGCTTCCGCGTCGAGCAAATCCGAAATCGCGCGGTGGCGTGTAGCTGTCATCGTCAAAGCCTCGTCGCCGAGGCTGACGGGAATCTCGATCCTTGCGCACCTGGTTCCCGGTTGCTGGTGAGCGGCCGCGGAAATGTCGCGCTCGCGGTCGTTGCCGTCAATGAATAGTGGGTCGTGATCACGCGGGCCGCGCGCACGGTAAGACCGTGCCATGGTGGCAGGTTCTACGCCGCCCACATCAAGAGCACGCTCGACGCGGCAATCATCAATACCCTAAAGCCGAAGCGCAAGACGATCGACGAAGCACACCCCACCCCGTAACGCGTATCGCATAGGTTTGGGAAGCCGGCCCGAGCTTCCCGCAGTCTCAAGCGAGACGTTCAGCGTTCTCGCCCAGCGCGCCCCTCGCGGGCAGCGCCAGAAGGGGTTCAGCCCCGATCTCAAGGCCGAAGGGCACCCTGAAAGCGTTAGGGGTGGAACAATCGGTGCGTCTTTCCTCGACCGGATTGACGGTGACGCGGCGACACTGCGGGGAGTAGGAATCGCCATCGGGCATCCCACCTGTGCCGGTTCAGGTCCAGGCCGCTCGCGCCTTATCTTCCGGACGAATTGACACGGCAACTTCAAGTCCTGTCAGACAGGACCAAAAACCAAGACTGTGATGCGCCCCGTGCGTTCGATCACGCGCGATTAGCTGAACGTAAGGCGCCGCCGGATCAAGGCGCTGGGTTTTGCGCATAAGTTTTTATTTGAGTTCAACGTATAATACCAAGTCCCTCCGAGCGCGACTCACGTAGGGGATTCCCAAGGCGAGGAGAATGTGATTCACCGTGGCAAACGAGAGGGGGTTTGCCATGGCGGCAGCGGTTCGCCTTCGGGAGGGTTACGACGCGGTAGGATTGCGCGATCTGGCGAAGCGGTCTGTGGATGCCGCTCAGACCCGACGCTTGTTGGCTCTGGCGGCGATCTATGACGGCGGATCTCGCACCGAGGCCGCCAAGATGGGTGGCGTCGGGCTGCAAACGGTGCGGGACTGGGTGTTGGCTTTCAACGCCGAGGGGCCGCCTGGCTTGGTGAACGGCAAGGCCCCGGGCAACGCGCCGCTGCTCACCGAAGCGCACCGGCAAGCGTTGCTGGAGATCGTCGAGAGCGGTCCGATCCCGGCGGTTCACGGCGTTGTCCGCTGGCGGCTGGTCGATCTGGCGCAATGGGTGTTCGAGGAATTCCGCATCTCGATCAGCAAGCAGACGCTGAGCCGCGAATTGCGCGCTCTGGGCTTGCGCAAGCTGTCGGCGCGACCCCGGCACCACGCCCAGGATGGCGAGGCCCTGGCGGCGTTCAAAAAAACTTCGCCGAGAGCCTCGACGTGATTGCCAAGCGCGACGCGGCCGGCAAGCCGATAGAGATCTGGTTTCAAGACGAGGCCCGGATCGGCCAGAAGAACAAGATCACCCGGCGATGGGCACGGCGCGGGACGCGGCCCTCGGCACCCCACGATCAGAGAACGCGCTCGACCTATATCTTCGGCGCGATCTGTCCGGCCAAGGGGACTGCCGCCGGCCTCATCCTGCCGCGCTGCAATACCGCCGCGATGGCGCTGCACCTGGCCGAAATCTCCCGAACGGTTACACCGGGCGCCCATGCCGTCCTGCTGCTCGATCAGGCCGGCTGGCACCTCTCCGCCAAGCTCGACATCCCCGACAACATCACCCTGATGCCGCTGCCCCCGAAGTCGCCGGAACTCAATCCGGTCGAAAACATCTGGCAGTACATGCGCGACAACTGGCTCTCCAACCGGGTCTTCCAGTCGTACGGCGACATCCTCGATCACTGCTGTCATGCCTGGAACAAGCTCGTTGACCGGCCATGGACTATCATGTCGATCGGCCTGCGCGATTGGGCCCATCGGTTCTAATCAGCGGGATTTGGTATTACTGATGATGGATAAGCCATTGGTTGGGAATCAAAAAGCGATTTCCTGTCCTTTTGAGCTTGTTCAGAATGGCACGCCTATATTTGTTAGGCTTTTGGACGATTAGGGCTCTTCAAATAATGGGTTTGTGGTTTTTACTAAATCGCCCTGACTTTCCTTTCTTTTGGCGGCACCCTCCTTCGGTCGGGTCACGCCCTATCGCGCGGCGCAATTGGCCGCGCGACGGAGCCGCCGCGGCGTCTCCGCCCATGCGGGTGACGGTCGTTGCCGCATCTCGCGTATACGGGTCGCCTCTGTATTGCCTGGTCCGCCCTTCTGTCCGCAGTAGGCCCATTGGCCCGCTCCATGATGGGGGTTCGGCAGGTTGGGGCGTCCAAGGTAACTGCGCGTGCTTGGCTCAAAAGCCCGCACAATTGCCGGTCGAACATGGCCTTTTGCCGGCGCATCAGGTTACGGGCCTCGATCAGTGGCCCGATCGCCAGGCGCAATTCCGGCACGCCGCCAGCAGCCTCTCGACCCTGGCGGCAAAGGTGCTCCGACGGTAGAGCAGGACGACGAACGGCGACTGCTGCGCGAACGCCAGCGCCTGGTCAAAGAGAGAACCGCCCACACAAATCGGATCAAGGGCCTGCTGAAGACGCAAGGGATCGCTGAATTTGATCCGCGCGCGGCGGACGCAAAGCAGCGGCTGGACGGTTTGATCATCGGCGACGGTCGTCACCTGGGCTGCCGCCTCAAGGAGGAGATCGTTCGCGAGTTGCAGCGCCTTGCACTGGTCATGGTGCAGCTGGCGCAGGTCGAGGCCGAACGCGATCGCGTCATCCGGGAGGCGAAGTCGCGGCTCGAGGAGCCTACTGCCGATTGTCAACGGGACGGGGCGATGCTGGCTGCGTTGAACCGCCTGAAGGGGATCGGCGCGAACGATGCCTCGATCCTGGTGCGCGAAGCGTTCTGGTGGGATTTCCGCAATCGGCGCGAGCTGGGCGGGTGGAACGGCTTGGCGCCCGCGCCGTGGGCCAGCGGCTCGGTGGTGCGCGATCAGGGGATCACCAAGGCGGGACCGCCACTGCTGCGCGCCCAGATGATGCAGATAGCCTGGCGCTGGCTGTTCTGGCAGCCGGACAGTCGACTGGCGCAGTGGTTCAAGGAGCGCACCGCGGGCGCGACAGACGGATGCGGCGCATCATGGTGGTGGCTCTTGCGCGCAAGCTTTTCATCGCCCTCTGGCGCTATGCAACGACCGGCCTGATTCCGGAAGGAGCGATCGTGACCTGATCCGCAAGGGCCGAAGGAATTCCCGCACAATTCGCGATCGTCGGGAATGACCGGGCAGGACGTGTGACCGACCTCTCCCTGGGCTGGAAGACGCCGCTTTCAGAGAAGGGTCCCGTCCCCCGCAGCGCCGCACCCGCAGCAACCGGGATCAGGGTTACGAATGCCGCCCACGCCGCGGCAAATCGAACCGGATAAAAGGCGAGTCGGTCGACGGCTTTGACGATATGGCGCTGTGCTCCGGCTGTTCCTTCTGAGCGCAAAATTGCGGGCTTCTTGGGGGCGTCGGTTCCAGCTCGGCACCGCTTCCGGGCGGTGCCGCGGGATGGTGCCTGACCCTCGAAAATCAGCTTGACATCCGGGGCCCCATAAAAGGGAGAGGGCGGAGGGATTCGGCTGACGGGTTTGGAGGCTGAGAGAAAGCTCCGGCCGCCCGTCTCGGAGGACCCCACCATGGCAAGAACCCAACCCACCGTCGTCCTGAGCCGGTCTCAGGACATTCCCTTCAACAAACTGGTCCTGTCCCAGGCCAATGTCCGGCGCATCAAGACCGGACTCTCGATCGAGGAACTGGCCGAGGACATCGCCCGGCGCGGGCTCCTGCAGAGCCTGAGCGTCCGGCCGGTGCGCGACGCCGGCGGCGCCGATACCGGCGTCTATGAGGTCCCGGCGGGCGGGCGCCGCTTCCGCGCCCTCGAGCTCCTGGTCAAGCAGAAGCGCATGGCCAAGACCCAGCCGGTGCCCTGCGTCGTGCGCGAGGACGGCATCGCCGAGGAGGACAGCCTGGCCGAGAACGTCCAGCGCGTCGCGCTGCATCCGCTCGACCAGTTCCGCGCCTTCCAGACCCTGCGCGACGCCGGGCTCAGCGAGGAAGACATCGCCGCCCGCTTCTTCATCGGCGTGAACGTCGTGCGTCAGCGCCTCAAGCTCGTCGCCGTCTCGCCGAAGCTGCTCGACCTCTACGCCGCCGACGAGATGAAGCTTGAGCAGCTCATGGCCTTCACCGTCACCGACGACCAGGCGCGGCAGGAGCAGGTGTGGGAGGGCTTGGCCCGCTCCTATAACAAGGAACCCTATTACATCCGCCGCCAGTTGACCGAAACGGCGATCCGCGCTTCCGACAAGCGGGCGCGCTTCATCGGCGTCGCTGCCTACGAGGCGGCGGGCGGCATCGTCATGCGCGACCTGTTCGAGCAGGACAATGGCGGGTGGCTCCAGGATTCGGCGCTGCTCGATCGTTTGGCGATCGCCAAACTCACCTCCGAGGCCGAGGCCCTGCGCGCCGAGGGCTGGAAATGGATCGAGGTTGCGATCGAGTTCGCCTACGGCCATGCCGCCGGCTTGCGTCGCCTGACCGGCACTGCTGCCGAAATCAGCGCCGAGGAGCACCCCCGGCACGAGGCGCTGTGCGAGGAGTTCGACCGGCTGAACGAGGAGTATGCCGACGCCGACACCGACGACCTTCCCGAGGAGGTGGCGCAGCGGCTCGACGAATTGGAGGCCGAGCTGCAAGCCTTCGCGGAGCGGCCCGACATCTACGATCCCGCCGACATCGCCCGCGCCGGCGCCTTCGTCAGCATTTCCAACGAGGGCGGACTGCGCATCGACCGCGGTTATGTGCGGCGCGAGGACGAGATCCCCGCAGAGGGCGAGCCGGGCATGGTGCCGACGCCGGACGCGCAGGAGGGATCATGGGCGCGGCCGATCATCATCACCGTCGGCGGGGATGCGGGGTCCCCGGATGCCGAAGCCGGCGACGAGGACGACGGCATCAAGCCTTTGTCCGAACGGCTCGTCACCGAGCTGACGGCGCACCGGACGCTGGCATTGCGCGATGCGCTCGCGGGCGATCCCGAGATCGCCTTCGTCGCGGCGCTGCACGCCTTTTGCCTCAAGGCGTTCTACCACTCCGCCGTCGATTCCTGCCTGGAGATCGACGCCACCAGCACCGGTTTCCTCCACCAGGCGCCGGGGCTGGCCGAGTGCGACGCCGCCAAGGCGATCAACTCCCGGCAGGAGGCTTGGGTGAAGCGGTTGCCCGAGGATTCGGAAGATCTCTGGGGCGCGTTGATCGCCCTCGACGCGGACTCACGGGCAGCGCTCTTCGCTCATTGCGCCGCGCTCACGGTCAACGCGGTCCACGACCCCTACAGCCGCAGCCCACACCGCATCGCGCACGCCGACCAAATCGCGCGGGCGATCGGCCTCGACATGGCGGCGAACTGGACGCCGACGGTCGAGAATTATCTCGGGCGCGTCACAAAGATCCGCATCCTCGAGGCAGTGCGCGAGGCCAAGGCCGAGGCGGCGGCGCAGTTGATCGACCACCTGAAGAAGCCGGAGATGGCGAAGGAGGCGGAACGGCTGCTCGCCGGGACCGGCTGGTTGCCCGAGCCGCTGCGGTTGCCCGAGCCGGAAGTTCCGGCGAGCGCCGCTGGCACCACCGAGGAGAGCCTGCCCGCCTTTCTCGACGGCGAGGACGCGCCGGCCGACGCCCTGGCCGACGCAGCCGAGTGATCGACTGCGGAGCGGCCAATCGGACCAGAGCGGTCGCCCCGCTTTTTCCAACCAAAATTCAGGAGAACCAATATGACCACCGACACTAACACCGACACACCAGAAACCGATGTTGAAGGCACCTTTGCGGCTTCGATCGCCAGATATCAGAACCATGCGTGCCGCGTCGCTGAGGCCCGGCCCGCCAACAAGGCCGTGCTGTTTGACGCGCTCGCCCGCGCCGGAATTACCAGCGTCGTCGTCAATTTCGACGGCTGCGGCGACAACGGCCAGATCGAGCGCATCAACGTCCAGGCGGGCGAGGCTGAGGCGAAGCTGCCAGAGGATCAGATCGAATTCGTCGAGCCGGTGTTCGGCGATCCCGAAAAAGTCGAACGATCGACGCATACCGTGAGCGATGCGATCGAGACCCTCGTCTATGCTTTCCTCGAAGAGACCCATGGCGGGTGGGAGGACAACGACGGGGCCTATGGCGACTTCACGTTCGACGTCGAGAAGCGGACGATCACGCTCGACTACAACGAGCGGTACACGGAGACCGCCTACTCCTGCCACACCTTTTAAGGAGGCCGTCATGGGACATTGCTATCACCACGCGCTCTCCTCGGCGCGCAAATGGGGCGGGACGGCGGAAGATTATCTCGCGCTCCATCAATGGTTCGACGAGCCCTCGAAGCTAATCATCGCCGATTTCCGCCACCGGGCACTCAGGCACCATTCCGAGGGTGTGTTCATGCTGGAGAGGTTCTTCGGCCCGACAATTACGATCTCAACCGGCCGCGTCGTGCCGGTGCGTTTTGTCGGCGAGCAGCATGTGCGCGAAGATCTTGGCTTCATCCCGAGCTTCGCCGATTGGGTGCGGTGCATCCGCCCCGAGCCGTGGATGGGCCGCGCCCAACCGATCCACCGCGAGGTCGATCCGTTCGCCGCCACCGGCTGACCATCGCCTCTCATCATCAACCTGCGAAGAACCCGGCCACCGCGCCGGGTTCTTCGCGTTTCAGGAGCTCACAATGGCTAACTACTATTCCCCAACCGTCATCCAGCCGACGATTCCCCAGACCGACATGACACCGCTGGAGCGCCTGCTGCTCGAAAGCATGTTCAGCGCCAGCGACAGCGCCGACGGCGGCGGACTCTATTTCCACGCCGAGGAAGGGCCGGTGGATTTCATCGTGCTGAGCCGCGCCGAAATCGAGGCGGCGCTCGGAGCCTCTAACGGAACCGCCGGCACGGCCGCGACCTTCGTCGCCGAGCGCTTGTCACGGGTGGCGCCCGAAGAGGTTGAGATCGATCTTGACCTCAGCGGCACGTCAACTTGGGAATTTATCTTTCAGGAAATCGTGCGCCGGTCGCCGACCCTGCGCTACGTCACCGCCATCACCTCGTTCGAATGCTCGAAGATGCGCCCCGACGGTTTCGGCGGCATGGCAGTCCTGATCACCGCCGACCGCATTCTCGGCAAATCCACCCACGATCTGATCGCCGAGTTCCTGGCCGAGACCGGGCTCGATGCCTGACCCCGCGGCCGGCGCCGTCTGGCCCGGCCGGAAAGGAAGAGGACAGCCGGGAGCCGGGTGAACCCGGAGCGGCGAGAGAGAGCGCGCCGTCGGGTTTTCCCGTCCCCGCTCTCGGAGAATTTCCCATGTCCAATTCCTCTGCCGCTACCGCTTTCGATTTCCGCAAGCGCGTCGCTTATGACGACGACGCCAAGCGCCTGTTTCACCACCATGCCCGCCGCCAGCTCCGCCTCCTCGCCGACGCGCTCGGCCTCGCGCCCAGTCTCATTTGACCTGCGAAATAACAAAGGCGGCATCGCCGTCAGCGGAGAAGTCACCATGCACGGCGATCACCTCTACGTGCAGGCGTGCCAGCGTAAGCGTCCGGTCTGGAACGTGAAGGCTTCCCGCCGGAGCAGCGGCGCTGGTGCTCAGCCGCTCGGGGTTTGGGCATAGGGGGCCTGGGCGAAGGCGACGCCCATGGCGCGGAGCCGCTCTTTGCCGCGGATCGTCAGGTCGGTGATCATGGCGAACTGCTCCCGGCTTTCGGTCACGTAGGCCTTGATCTTGTAGTGGGTGCCCCAGGGGGTTTCCGCCGCCACGACGGTCACCGGGGTTTGCGGTTGCCGATAACGGCTGGTGTCGCCGATTTCGGCCAAGGCCTGGCGCACGGCGGCGCCATCGTGGTTGGCGTTGAGGTAGAAGTTGGTGACGCAGAGCAGGCTCGGCTTGCCGCCACTGGCGTTGAAGACGCTGGCCGACCAAAGCCTTGCATGTGGGATGATCACCTCGGTGTCGTCGGCGGTTACGAGGTGCACGGCGCGGGTGCCGATCGCCTTGACCTCGCCGTAGGTCCCGTCGAGCTCGATCCAGTCGCCGGGCTGATAGGTGTGCTCGATGATCGTAACGATCCCGGCGGCCAGGCAGCTCGCGTAATCCTTGAGGGCGAAGGCGAGCGCCAGGCTGACGGCCGCCACCAGCGCGACAACGTTCTCGAAGGTGGGCTCGACCAGGATCGGGACGATGATCGCGATGCCGACGACCCCGATCAGCAACCGGGCGATCGGCGCCGTGCGCAGGATCAGCAGGCGCCGATGCGAGGGCGCGCTCTCGGCGGCGCGGCGCACGATCCAGCGCACCGCCAGGACGAGCAACTGGCCGCCGACCAGAACGGCAAGAACGAGCAGAACATCGCCCCAAGTCAGTTCCCGCAGGAAGCCCAGAGAGTGACCGGCCGCATTCATGGCATTCCCCCTTTGGCAGGTCCGGCCGGTTCGGGATGCCGTCGATGGTCAGGCGGCCTCCGGCGGGATGTTTGTCGGCAACCATCGCCATGGCATCAGCTCGTCGATCCGATTGATCGGATGCCCGTCGGCGATCTTGGCGAGCGCATCGCGTAGATAGGCTTGCGGGTTCATCCCGTTGAGCTTGGCCGTCTGGACAATGGTGTACAGGGCGGCGGCGCGCTCGCCGCCGGTGTCGGCGCCGGCGAAGAGGTAGTTCTTGCGCCCCAACGCGATCCCGCGCAGGGCATTCTCAGCGATATTGTTGTCGGCTTCGAGGCGGCCGTCGGTGACGAAGCGTGACAGCGCGTCGCGCCGCTTGAGCGTGTATCGAAAAGCCTCGGCCAGCGCCGACTTCGCCGACAGCTTGGCCACGGTCTGGTCGGCCCAATCGAAGAACGAGACGAGCAGCGGCGCCGTCTCGGCGCGGTGCGCCACGCGTTCGGCGACCGGGGCGAACTGTGCCTTCGCTTCGACCACATAGAAGGCCGCGATCCGGTCGAGCGCCCCTTTGGCGACCGGCGACTTCGTCGCTTCCCACACGTCGAAGAACTTGCGGCGGCAATGCGCCCAGCACGCCACCTCGGTGATCGACCCCGGCTCGGCGCGTGCGGCATCGTAGAGCGCCTCGAAGCCGGCGTAGGCATCAGCCTGGAGAAAGCCGGCGAACCTCGCCAGATGAGCCGCCGGATGCGCGCCGCCGCGATCGGGGCTGTAGAAGTAGGCGGCGGCCGGCGGGTCTGTGCCACAGAACGGCCGATCGTCACGCACATAGACCCACAGCCGCCCGGTCTTGGTCCGGCCCAGCCCCGGCGCGAGCACCGGGACCGGCGTGTCGTCGCCGTGGATCTTCTCGGCGGCAAAGACGTGCTTCTGGATGCCCGCAACGATCGGCTGAAGCAGCCAGGCCGCCTGACCGACCCAATCGCACAAGGTCGAGCGGTCGAGGTCGAGCCCCTCCCGGCCGTAGATCTCGCTCTGCCGGTAAAGCGGCAGGTGATCGCAATACTTCGAGACCAGCACATGCGCCAGCATGCCGGGAGCGGCTCGGCCGCGCGGCGTCGGCATCGCGGCGGCCGGGGCCTGGGTGATCGCATCGCAGGCTTTGCAGGCATACTTGGGCCGGACATGGCGGATCACCAGGAAGTGGCCCGGCACGTAGTCCAGCACCTCGGTGATATCCTCGCCGAGCTTGGCCATGCCGGCGCCGCACTCGGGGCAGGCAGAGGCGCCGTCATTCTCGGGCTCATGCTCGATCTGCTGACGCGGCAGATGCTCGGGCAGCGGCCGGCGCTTGGGCTTCGCGCGCTCGATGCCCGATGTTGGGCGATCTTCGGTTTCCGCCTCGGCCTCTTCTTGCGCCGCGCCGGTCTCCAGCTCCTCGAGTTGCAGTTCCAACTGCTCGATCTGGCGGGCGATCCGCTCGGACGACCGACCGAACTGCATCCGGCGCAGCTTGGCGATCTGGAACTTGAGCTTCTCGATCTCCAGGGTCCGCAGCTGCACCGAGAGCTGGGCCGCCTTCAGCTCCGAGGTCGCCGCCGCCAACTCGCTCTGACAGGCCAGCGCAAAGGCGCGCAAGGCTTCCAGATCGGTGGGCAGATCAGCCGTGGCGAGCGACATGACCGACCCTAGCAAAACCGCGCACTACGAACCAGAATCGCAAGCGAATCGCTGCCTTGTCAGACCAGCATTGGTTGCCGCGGTTGCGGTGGTGCTACCGTTCTGCGCCAGTCCATCGCCTCGATCAGCAGGGCCAATTGCGCGGGGCTGAGCACGACGCTGCCATCGACGATTGGCGGCCACACGAAGCGGCCCCGCTCCAGCCGTTTGGCGAACAGGCAAAGCCCGCTGCCATCCCAGTACAGCGCCTTCAAATAGTCACCGCGCTTGCCGCGAAACAGAAAGAGATGCCCGCTAAACGGATCGGCGCCGATCATCTGTTTGGCCTTGGCCGCCAGCCCGTCGAAGCCATTGCGCAGATCGACCGGGTGGCAGGCGAGGAATACCTTGGTGCCGGGGGCCAGGCTGATCACGCCGAGCCCTTCAGCGCCCGCAACACCCGCCGCAGCGCCTTCTCGTTGACGAAAGCGTTGACCCGCACCCGAGCGCCGCTCGGCAACGCGACCTCGATCAGGCCGACCCGCTCGTCCATCGTCATACCGGTGCGCCGGGATCGCTCGGGCGGCGGCACATCCGCCGGAGCCGCCAGTATCGCCGGCCCTTCATCCCCGGCCCGGCCGAACACGCCAAGCGGAACGAACTCTACCGCTTCCGGCCTCCGCGCCAACCCAGCCGCGGCCTTCCACGCCGATCGCCAGTTGTACAGCAGGCTCTCCGACACCCGATGGCGCCGGGCAACCACCTTCACCTTGCCGCCTTCTGCCTCGATCTCGGCGAGCAGCGCCGCCTTCTCTTCAGCCGTCCACTTCCGGCGCCGCTCGACCCGCGCCATGATCTCCACATCGGCCACCACGCCTCCTTCTGGAGCTACAGAAGGAGTCTCCAGCGCAGGGCAACATCAGCTATCGCCGAACCCCACGCTACACGCCGCAGACCGGACGCTTACGTGCCAGCCCGCGACCGGCCACGACAGCGGTGTCCTCTTCCGTGTATGTGAAGGCCGCAAGGACTACACCGGCGGACGGAACAATTTCGCGTCGCTCGACCTTCTCAACGATCCTGAGCGCCTCGCCCGGACTATCCGCGCCGCATACCGTGCGTGACTCAGCACCGGCCATGCGACGTATCCCACCCACATCACAATCTCAATACCCGACGCCCGGGACCACAAGCGGCCCCTTTTTCTGATTACCTGGCCCGTTCTTCAACGACATTTGCCCCGAAGCGGTCATCCATGCGACACCAACAGTCCCGTCAGGTGGGAAGGGGAAATTTTTCGCCAATCCACCAAGTCGCCTAGTTACCGCTACCATGGGTTCTGGTACGGGCAACGACTTAGCCGGCCGGAATTACCGTGCCGAGTTCTGTGACGATGGCATTGTAAAGATCAACCTCTGCCTCGGGTGCTCGCATCGAGACAAGCAGAGCATACCTTGCGGATCGATCCCAGCGTCTCAGCCGGGGCTGTTCCTTCCACCATCCACCGACCGGATAAATCCCAATGGCATCGCGCGCGGCCAGGTCGGCGGCGGTACCCCGCCAAATATCAGAATGCAGCGAGCCCTTGTCTCGGACGACAGGCCCCAAAACCCATTCGTCGGCTCCTGCCACTGCAGCTATCCCGCCAATCTCCTCGTCGTCTGCCGCTCTATTGATGCGCTGCCGGAACTGACCAAGCGTCTCCAGCGAGCGCTTGAGGGCAAATCGCAGGCCATGCGAGGCATAGCGATGCCGTCTCGCCCAACCTCGTTCCCCAGGGTTCGGCTCGATGAAATACGATAACGTGACGCGGACCTCCACAGCGAGAGCGCCGAGCGCGCGAAGTTCCGCGTGAGGCCAAGGCAGACGGTGAAGGTTCATGCTCCGTGACTTGATAACGGACCCGTCTTTGCGAAGCGGCAACACCGCGTCTTCGATCATCAATGTCGCATCGTTCGAGGCACTCCAAAGCGCCCGGCCGAGATCGGGCATGCCCCAACCGTAGCGGCGTAGTATGGCCGCCTTCATCATCTGCGTTCCGGCGGCATTGAAACGGGCTCGCATGGCGGGGGTCCATTCGGCCGAGTGGACCACGAGTTCGCGGACGGCTTCCGGCAACAGCTCTGGCCGTGCTGCCAATATTTCCCCTGTAAGTTTGGCCGTGAGCGCGGCAGCTGCACTGGTATCGCCAAACGCATCGAACAGGCGGATGTTCGGCCTGTAGTGGGTCGTCACGAGTTGGAGATCATCGATCGCCTCTGCCGGATGAACGCCGTCGTGAGCGAAATTGCCGCCTTCGAAAACAACGTCGGGACGAACCGGCCATTGACGATCCCAAATTCCGGAGGTGCGGCTTGACGGACAAAGATCGCCGGCCGGAGCAAGTGGCATCCAACCCCAAAAATCATTGTGAATGATATTGATCTTATCGGTGCAGGCGCCGGCCACGAGGGCGTTCCAAGCCTGCCCAGGGCTTTCGCATTCGACCAGATCGTTGCGGTCTGGGTATTCCGCAGCGTCAATGTTGGGAGTCCGAAGATTGCCTGCCGCGAGCACGAGAAGACGGGGCGTTTCGCCGTCGCCATAGCAAAGTTTGTTGACTGCCGCGGACCAAGACGATGGCCGCCCGCGACCGAGGCCGATTTCGCTCGATACGGCCATGCAGAAGGCGCGTCGGCGGAGAGGATTGCCTTTCTCCGCCTTCGTTATCCCGGCCTCGGTAATTGCACCGTATAGCTCGGGCCGATTCTGCCCAGTCGGTGGCAAAATCTTGACGGTCTCCAACCGGTGCGTCAGCACGACGGGATCAGCGGCACCGAGCGGCGGCTGAAGATCGCCGTACAACGCCATTCCGGCCATTTGCGTACCGTGACCCTTCCAATAGGCGCTGTCTCCGACGCCCCATTCCTCTTGGTAGGTGTACTGGTCCGTTTCGCTAAGACTGCCTTCCAGGAGCGGGGGGCCGCGAGTTGCACCACTGTCGAGCAAACACACCGCCGGTGCCAGCGCTGCTGCCGGCCGAGTACGGCGAACTAAATCCCTCACCCATTCCGCCTGCTCAACCGCGTGCATTTCAACGAACATGGTCGCAAGGTCCTTCGCGATCCGCAATTCGGCCACCGCATCGGTGTTGGCGACGATCCGCGCCATGCTTGATCCGTCAGCTCGCGCCAGCACCACCTCGCGTTCCGGAAAGCTGATCGTGTGCTCTTGAATGGGTATATCCAGGAGTTGCGCCGCCCTCCGAAAGCTCCGAGATCGGCCATCCCTCAGCCAGACTTCCCACCAAATCTCGGCACCCGCGGCCGGATATAGGTCGCGGTTGTCAGTAAAAAGCGAACGGACCACCGCTAGGCGTATGTCTTCGATCCGGGCTACTAGCCTGAATAATTCATCGGGTCACACAAAAAGGGCGGCGGGAAGCGACATAAGCCGTTGGTTTCGTGTATGATTTGGTTGCTGAAGCCGGATCATCCGAAGGCAACGGAGTTCGCGCCCGCCATGGACAATTCTACGGGGATTCTGCCGGGTTTGCCACCGGTGAAGGGCAAGCCGGTGCATGTCGCTTTCGACGGCGGCCTGATGACCTCGGACGCCGGGATATTGCTGCTGGCGGCGGTCGAGCAGCGGCTTGGGATCGCCGAGCGCCTGGCCGAATGCATCGAGGACCCGCGCGCACCGGAACGGGTGCGGCATACGCTGGCCGAGATGATCCGCTACCGCGCCCTGCTGATCGCGGCGGGCTATCCCGACGGCAACGACTGCGACGCGCTGAAGTCCGATCCCGCCTTCAAGATGGCGGTCGGGCGCCTGCCCGAAAGCGGCGCCGATCTGTGCTCGCAGCCGACCATCAGCCGGCTCGAGAACCTGCCCGGCCCGACCGCGCTCAAGCGCATGATGGCGGCGATGGTCGAAGTGTTCTGCGACAGCTTCGAGCAGGTCCCACGGCGCATCGTGCTCGACATCGACGACACCGAGGACCGGGTTCACGGCGGCCAGCAACTCGCGCTGTTCAACGCCTATTACGACAGCCGCTGCTTCCAGCCGATCCATATCTATGAAGCGACCACCGGCAAGCCGGTGGCAATCATCCTGCGCCCCGGCAAGACGCCGGACGGCGCCGAGGTGACCTTGGTGCTGCGCCATGTCATCGGCCATATCCGCGCCCGCTGGCCGGCGGTCGAGATCGTGGTGCGCGGCGACAGCCATTACGCCCGGCCCGAGGCGATGGCGTGGTGCGAGCGCCAGCGCGTCGGCTACATCTTCGGTCTTGCCGGCAACTCGGTGCTGCTGCGCCGGGTCGGCAATCTCGCCGAGGATGCTGCACTCGGTCGGGTCGACGGCGAGGGGGACAAGGTCCGCCGCTACGGCGAATTCCGCTATGCCGCGACAAGCTGGAAAACCGAGCGCCGCGTCATCGCCCGCGTCGAGGCCGGCCCCCAGGGCGCCGACAGCCGCTTCATCGTCACCAATCTGGCGGGCTTGCCCAAGGCGCTCTACGAGAAAGTCTATTGCGCCAGGGGACAGGCCGAAAATCTGATCAAGGCGCACAAGCTGCACCTCGCCTCCGACCGCACCTCCTGCACCAAGGCGACGGCCAACCAGTTCCGCCTGCTGATCCACACCGCCGCCTACTGGCTGATGCTGAACCTGCGCGGCCTGGCGCCCCGGACATCGTTCTGGCGCGATGCCCAGTTCGATACCATCCGGCTCTGCCTGATCAAGGTCGCCGGGCGCGTCACCGAGATGGTCACCCGCATCAAGATCACCCTGCCGAGCGCCTACCCCTACCAGTTCGGGTTCGCCATGCTCGCCGGCCGCATCGCCAAGCTGCCGCCGTAAACAAAGGGGCCGTGTGCCCAGAACGAACCCTCGGTGAAACCTCAAACCCCGACCACCCGCGTCACCGACGCCACGGAAAATCACGGCACCAACGCCGCCGTCAGATCGCTATTCCTGGCGCCTCGCGAATAATCCGGGCTAGGCGTTCGTTTTTGGGCCTGCCCGTTCGGGTATCTTCATCACGGTAGGCCTCGATTTTCCTTTCGTAGAATGCGGCGGCCTGTTCGGGCACGAACACCGTCGCGGAGAGGATTTCATCTCCGTCGGCAAGGGGCCGAACGACGACGAGCTCGATCCCCTTTGGCCTATTCTCCAGAGCGTTCGACGGCCTCGCGGTCAACGACCGGTATATCGAATTCAAGATAGAAGCCGCTCTCCCCTCCGGTGAGGGCGGGTTCGCGGGCCGCGATATTTTCTCCGGCTTGCTCAACAGCGAGCGCGACAGCTTGGAGAAGCCGATCAGCGTGATCGGCCCGGATACGAGCCGGAGGGCTGCCGCCGACAGGCAATCGCGGAGACGTATAGGCTTCTTCGGCTCCTCCGCCCTCGATATGGATGTGCGGGCGGTCGCGCGGCGCGTCAGGCATCCGGGATGACGCTTAGCGGCAGATCACGAGGCGGTCGCCTTGCGCTCGTTGATCGCTGCCAACAGGTGCGACATTTCGATGCGATCGGTTTCGGCGAGCACGGCGATCTTAGCTGCGTCATCCGCGGCGCGCGCTAAATCGGCCTGACTGAGGCCCGACGCGGTATGGGTGACGACCCGCCAGTCCACTTCTTCCAGGCGAAAGGTGGTCAAGCGGGCTTCGACGATGCCCCGCGCGATGTTCTCGTCGGGTAACTCATAGGTGATGACATCGTCAAATCGTCGGAAGAGCGCGCGATCGAGCAGCTCTGGGTGATTGGTCGCGGCGATGATCAGGCTGTGCCCATCGTCATTCTCCAGAAACTGGAGGAAAGAGTTGAGCACGCGACGGATTTCGCCGACGTCGTTCGGGCCAGCACGCTGAGAGCCGATCGCATCAAACTCGTCGAAGAAATAGACACCCCGCTGAATCGCTATCGCGTCGAACACAAGCCGCAGGCGCGTTGCCGTCTCACCCAGCAGTTTCCCAATCAGCCCATCGTAGAGAACGGTGAAGATCGGCAACTTCAGCTCGCCCGCGAGTGCCGCTGCGGTCATCGTCTTGCCTGAACCAGGCGGCCCGATCAGCAGCAGCTTTCTCCGCGGCGACAGACCGTGGGCGCGCAGGCGCCCCTGCTGGCGCTGCTCCGTCAACACTCGTTGCAACCGTTCCTTAAGGTCGGCCGCGAGCACCATGCTGCCGAGCCGAATATCGGAATACCGAGCTCCGAGGAGGTTTGTGAGTTCGCCCCGTGGCTGGACGAGCGGGACAGGGCCGGCACCACGCCGAGCTACTGTCGCTGTCTTGCCCTTCGCTGCGTCGATCAGCTCGCGCAACTCTTGGGCCAATTTGCCGTGACCGCGGCGCGCTTCCTGTGCGGCAACCTGCGTCGCCACGGAGAGGAAACGGTCCTCATCTCCCGCGATATGGCTTTGGAGCAGCGCGACGATGTGGCGCCCGGTGGTCATCTAGCCTCTGTCGAGTGCTTGCATTGGCGGTCGCCGAGGAGTGAGCCGCGATCGTAGGACGGTCGAACCATAGATGGAAATGATTGTCGAATTGCCAGTGATCGGAATCCCTTGGCGGTCGTGATCCTCGCGCTGTTGCCCCTAACCCGTTGCCACGATTCTCGCGGCCATCTCCGTGCAATCGAAGGGCGTCATTTTCTTGAGCGCTCAGATCGGATCAGGCTGGATCATGCTTCCGGTGACAAAGACCTCCTGAGCCTCTTCTTTTCCGTGGCCCTGTGGGTAGGACATAGCGCTCAATCGGGGTAGGACGTACGCCCGCTGTCGGCGCTTTGCGGCCGGAGGCTTTGCCAAATTCGCCCCTTGGGTTCCCGCCTTCACGAGACCTCCGCCGCGTGAGCTGTCAGCACCGCTGACCTGAAATAGCAATGACCCGGCGCCCGTGCGATGTGCGGGCACCGGTGAAGCGGCCAGGCAATCTCGAAAGCAACCCGAACTCCGGGATTTTCCGGCCTCCGCCTCAACGGAAGCCGCATCGTCGTTGCTACGGGACTCAGAGGGAAAGGGCTGCCGGGAGCGAGGTGAGACCTGGCGGGTGAAGAGAGCGCGCAGCCGGGCCCATCCCATCCCACGCTCCCGGAGATCTTCCCCATGACACCCATCGCTTCCGCTGCGGCCCAGGCCGCGGCAACCCTCCCGCTCTTCCCACCTTCTTCCCGTCCCGACACCGCCTCGTCCCTTCTTCAGGCTGCGACCACCCTCATGGAAGCGCTGGCCAAGGGCCAGGCGCTCGACGCCCACGCGCTTCGCGCGGCGATGGAAGCGGCCTTCGGCGCTTCCGATGCCGCCGGCGCCTGGGATTGGAAGCTCGGATACGAGGCCTGCGAGGCGGCGCAGATCCTTTTCCTGCGCAAGTTCGGCCCCGCCATGCGCGCCCGCGCGGGGTCGCCTGCCGCCTTCCTCGCCATGCTGAGCAAACTCGCGGCGCTGGCGCCGTCGCAGACCCGGCGCTCGGAGGAATCCCAGGCCCTTCAGCAATTCTCGACACCGATCGCGCTCGGCTTCGCCGCCGCGACGGCGGCCGCGATCACGTCCGCTGACCTGGTGCTGGAACCCTCGGCAGGAACCGGCTTGCTGGCGATCTTCGCCGAACTCGCCGGGGCACGGCTGTCGCTGAACGAATTCGCCGATACCCGTGCGGCGCTGCTCGACGCGCTGTTCCCGGCAACGCCAGTCAGCCGCTTCGACGCCGCGCATATTCACGATCACCTCGATGGCGCCCTGCGTCCGACCGTGGTGCTGATGAACCCGCCTTTTTCGGCGGCGGTTCATGTCGAGGGCCGCGTCGCCGACGCCGCGCTCAGGCACATCTCGTCGGCGCTGGCACGCCTCGCCGACGGCGGACGCCTCGTCGTCATCACCGGCGCCAACCTCGGCCCCGACGCGCCCGCCTGGCGCGAGGGCTTCGTCCGTTTGCAGGAGCGCGGCAGCATCCTGTTCTCGGCTGCAATCGACGGCGCTGTCTATGCCCGCCACGGCACTACGGTCGCGACCCGCCTGACGGTGATCGACCGCGTGCCCGCCGCCGACCCGGCAGTGTTCCCGGCATCGCCGGGCGTCGCGCCGGATGCGGCCACGTTGCTGGAATGGGTGACCGCCCAAGTTCCGCCCAGGGCGGAGACGGCGGTGACACCCCTCGCGCCGATCCTGCCGCGCCCGATGGCGCGTCCGCGTCCCGTTGCGTCCCGTCCATCGGCACCCGCCGCCCCTTCTGTCGAAGCTGTCGAGCTCGCCTACGAGCCTTGCGATTGGATTCCAGCCGAGGGCGGGCGCCTTACCGAGGCGCTCTACGAAGGCTACACGCTGCAATCGATCCGTATCCCCGGCGCCAGGCCGCACCCGACCAGGCTGGTGCAGTCGGCGGCGATGGCCTCTGTCGCACCGCCCAAGCCGAGCTACCGCCCGCATCTGCCGCCCGCCTTGCTGGCAGAGGGGCCGCTGTCCGAGGCTCAGCTCGAAAGCGTCATCTATGCCGGCGAGGCCCATGCGGATTTCCTCGCCGGGTCGTGGAACGTCAACGAGACCTTCGATGTGATCTCGGCCGCCCCGGACGATGCCGAGAACGCCGTGCGCTTCCGGCGCGGCTGGTTTCTCGGCGACGGCACCGGCGCCGGCAAGGGCCGCCAGGTCGCCGGCATTATCCTCGACAACTGGCTCAAAGGCCGCCGCCGCGCCGTCTGGGTGTCGAAGTCGGACAAGCTGCTCGATGACGCCCAGCGCGACTGGTCGGCGCTTGGTCAGGAGCGGCTGCTGATCACGCCGCTCGCCCGCTTCCGGCTGGGAACCCCGATCCGCCTCGCCGAGGGCATCCTTTTCACCACCTACGCCACGCTGCGCGGCGAAGGCGGCGAGGGCAAGCAATCGCGGGTGCACCAGATCCTCGATTGGCTCGGCCGCGACTTCGACGGCGTGATCGTCTTTGACGAATCCCATGCGCTCGCCAACGCCGCCGGCGAGAAGTCCGAGCGCGGCGACAAGGCCGCGTCGCAGCAGGGCCGCGCCGGGCTGCGGTTGCAACACGCGCTGCCGGACGCCCGCGTCCTCTATGTGTCGGCGACCGGAGCCACTGCGGTCCACAATCTCGCCTACGCCCAGCGCCTGGGCCTCTGGGGCGGGGCGGATTTCCCGTTCGCGACGCGCGCCGAGTTCGTCCAGGCGATCGAGGCGGGCGGGGTCGCGGCGATGGAAGTGCTGGCGCGCGACCTCAAGGCGCTCGGCCTCTATGCGTCGCGCTCTTTGTCTTATGAAGGTGTCGAGTACGAGCTGCTCGAGCACGCGCTTACCCCGGAGCAGGTCCGCATCTACGACGCCTATGCCGGGGCGTTCCAGATCATTCACAACAACCTGACCGCGGCGCTTGAGGCGACGAATGTCACCGGCTCGTCGGGCACGCTGAACGCGCAAGCCAAGGCGGCTGCGCGCTCGGCCTTCGAGTCGGCCAAACAGCGCTTCTTCAATCATCTGATCACGGCGATGAAGACGCCCTCGCTGACCGCGGCGATCGACCGCGATCTCGCGGCGGGGCATGCCGCAATCGTGCAGATCGTCTCGACCGGCGAGGCGCTGATGGAGCGGCGGCTCGCCGAGATTCCGACCGAGGAATGGGGCGACGTGTCCGTCGACATCACGCCGCGCGAATATGTCCTCGATTATCTGGCGCACTCGTTTCCGACGCAGCTCTTCGAGCCCTACACCGACGAGGAAGGCAATCTCGCCTCCCGCCCGGTGTTCCGCGACGGTCAGCCGGTGCAATGCCGTGACGCGGTGGAACGCCGCGACCGCATGATCGAGCGGCTGGCGGCATTGCCACCGGTGCCGGGCGCGCTCGACCAGATCGTGCAACGCTTCGGCACCGATCAGGTGGCCGAGGTCACCGGACGGTCGCGCCGCATCGTTCGCAAAGGGGATCGGCTCGCTGTCGAAAACCGCGCCGGTTCCGCCAATCTCGCCGAAGCCCAGGCTTTCATGGACGACGAGAAGCGCATCCTCGTCTTCTCCGACGCCGGCGGCACCGGGCGCTCGTATCACGCCGATCTCGGCGCCAGGAACCAGCGCCTGCGCGTCCACTATCTGTTGGAAGCGGGCTGGAAGGCGGACACCGCCATCCAGGGTCTCGGTCGCTCGAACCGCACCAACCAGGCGCAGCCGCCGCTGTTCCGCCCGGTTGCCACCAACGTCAAGGCGGAGAAGCGCTTCCTCTCGACCATCGCGCGGCGCCTCGACACGCTGGGCGCGATCACCCGCGGCCAGCGCCAGACCGGCGGGCAGGGCCTCTTCCGCGCCGACGACAATCTCGAATCGGTCTATGGAAGGGCGGCGCTGAGGCAACTCTATTTCCTGCTTTACAGCGGCAGGGTCGAGGGCTGTTCGCTGCAGGCCTTCGAGGACGCGACAGGGCTGTCGCTCACCGACCGCGACGGCGGGTTGCGCGACGAGCTGCCGGCGATTTCGACTTTTCTCAACCGGCTGCTCGCGCTCAGCATCGAGCTGCAGAACACGCTGTTCGCCGTGTTCGAGGAATTGCTGACCGCGAAGATCGAAGGCGCCATCGCCTCGGGCACCTACGATCTCGGTGTCGAGACGCTGACCGCCGATAGCCTCGCGGTCACCGGGCGCCGGACGATCTACGTGCATCCGGCGACGGGAGCGGAGACACAGGTGTTCACCGTCGCCCGGCGCGACCGCAACAAGCCACTGGCGCTCGCCGATGCGCTCGCAATGGCGGCCGATACACGCGCCCGCCTGTTGCTCAACGCCCGTTCCGGTCGGGCCGCAGTCCAGATGCCGGCGCCAAGCCTGATGCTCGACGACGGCGAGATCGAGCGTCGGATGCGCCTCATCCGCCCGATGGAGCGGGGCTCGATCGCGCTGCACGCGCTCGACAACTCGCAATGGCATGAGGCCGGCCGTGATGCCTTCGCCACCGCCTGGCAGGACGAGGTCGCGGCGGTTCCCGAATTCGCGACCAGCAGCTTCCATATCGTCACCGGCCTGCTGCTGCCGATCTGGACGCGGCTGCCGCAGGACAGTTCCCGCGCCTACCGGATGCAGACCGATGCCGGCGAGCGCGTCATCGGGCGTCTGGTCTCGCCCGCCTGGATTGCCCAGACGGTCAACACGGAAGCCCCGTCGATCACGCCCGACGATGCCTGGAACGCTTTGCTCGACGGCAAGACGGGCCTCGAACTTGCTGACGGGCTGGAACTCCGTCGCGCCCGGATCATGGGCGAGCACCGCGTCGAACTTGTCGGCTTCACCGACGGCATGGTCAACCGCCTCAAGGCGATGGGGTTGACCTCGGAGATCATCTCCTGGCGGTTGCGCCTCTTCGTGCCGGTCGCCGCCACTGGCCCCGCAATCCTCGCCGCGTTGATGGAGCGCCACCCGCTTGCCCGCATCGTGGAGCGGGGAGCATGAGATGCCCGGCCAAGCCAGTGAATTGTCGCGCCGTCTCGCGCGCGAGGCCGAGGCCGTGTGCCGCGCCTATCTCTCCCATGGCCGTCGCCAGGGCGGCTATTGGACGGTCGGCGACGTCCACAACACGCCGGGACGCAGCCTTTATGTGCGGTTGAAGGGCGGCGAGTCCGGACCCGGCGCCGCCGGTCATTGGACCGATTCGGCCAACGGGCAGCATGGCGATCTGCTCGATCTCATCGCCCGCGTGCGTAATCTCGACCAACTCGGCGATGTCCTCGACGAGGCCCGAGCCTTCCTGTCCTTGCCGCGACCGGAGTGGAGTTCGCCATCGCCGACGCCGCCCGCGCCATCAGGGTCGCCCGAAGCCGCACGCCGCCTCTTCCGCGCCGGACGCTCCCTCATCGGCACGCCGGCCGAATCCTATCTCCGCGCCCGAGGAATAACCGCGTCTCTCCGCTGGCCGAGCCTGCGTTATCACCCGTCGGTCTATTACCGTGCCCATGAGGACGCTCCCCGCGAAATCTGGCCGGCACTGCTAGCAGCGGTCTCCGACCTTGAGGGGCGGATCACCGGCCTCCACCGCACTTGGCTCGATCCCACGCGTTCCAGCAAGGCGCCACTGGCCGACCCGCGAAAGGCGCTCGGTCATTTGCTGAGCAACGGCGTCCGCTTTGGCGTCGCCATGGATGTCGTCGCCGCCGGTGAGGGCATCGAAACGATGCTGGCGCTCAAATCAATCCTGCCGACATTGCCCATGATCGCCGCCCTTTCGGCCAATCATCTCGCCGCACTGGATCTGCCGCCCACATTGCGACGCCTCTATGTCGCGCGCGACAACGACGAGGCCGGACGGTTTGCGGCGGTTAGGTTGCGCGACCGTACCGCAGGGGCCGAACTCGAGATGTTCGAGCTCACACCTTTGCTCGCCGATTTCAATGTCGATCTCTGCCAGCTGGGCGCCGCGACATTGCTCCGTCACCTCGTTCCGCAACTCGCCCCGACAGACCGGGTGCGGTTTGCGCCGAAGGTGGCCGAGGCTGACGTGCCGGACGCGAGATCATGATCGCCGCTGCCGACATGGACCGGGAACGGGGGGTGTGGCCGAAGCGGGTCATCCTTCCTGTGCGCGCGCCCAACGTGGCCTTCCCGAGCGGGCGATTTGCCAGAGGCGCCGGGCGGAAGCGCCGCCCTGAGCCGCCCCGGAATGTCGCCGGACGACTATTTTCCGCCGCCGGGTTTCACCCGGCTTTGCAGCGCGAAACAAAATACCCGTCCGGCTTCATCCTCCGCTGCGCTTCGGCCCTTGCCGCCCCAGGGGAGGGGGCGGCTGCGGGTCCAGGGCGGCTCCGCCTCTGGCAAGGGATCGCCCGTGAAGGCCGCGATGGGCGTGGCCGATTGCAGAGATAAGGACCCGCACATGACAAACGACACCCTGTTCCCCGGCTTCGACGCCGACACCGACACCGAACATCACGCCGCTTCGCCGACCGCGCATATCCTCGACGACCTCGCGCTCTACGGTTACCGTCCCGGCCAGGACGAGCCCGACCCGCGGCCGTTGCCGGAGCCGGAAAGGGCGCAGGCCCAACTCGCCGAAATCTTCGACGCCTTCGGCACGATGCTGTCCGATACGTGCTTCGAAGAAGATCTGCCCGACCTGCTCTGGTCGGTCGTCAACCTCTTCCACCGCAAGATCGACCGCGTCGAGCGCAATCTCGACGATAACGAACAGGCGCAGCGGCGCAGTCAGGCCGAACAGGATGGCTCCGAGATCAAGTCGGTCGAACTCGAACGGCTGCTCGACCAGGGCCAGAATCTTCTCGAAAGGCGCAACGCCTTCGAATCCTTCCGCGACCACGCCGCCGACCTCTTCGAGGTTACCACCGGCTCCGCCTGGCGCCCGCGCGCGGGTTCCGTCATCAACCATCGCGCCCTGACCGCCGCTGTAATCGACAGCCGCGACTACCTCGCCGCCCGCCGCCGCGCCGAGACCGAGCTGCGCATTCCCGCCGGAACGCGTATCGCCTTTACCGGCGGAATGGACTGCAACGATCATCACCGCATCTGGGCCGTCCTCGACAGGGCGCGCGCCAAGCACCCGGACATGGTGCTGCTGCATGGCGGCAGCCCAAAAGGCGCCGAGCGCATCGCCGCCTGCTGGGCAGATCACCACAAGGTCGCGCAGATCGTCTTCAAGCCCGACTGGACCAGGCACGCCAAGGCCGCGCCCTTCAAGCGCAACGATCAGATGCTCGAAGCGCTGCCCGCCGGTCTCATCGCCTTCCCTGGCTCCGGCATCTCCGCCAACCTCGCCGACAAGGCCCACAAGCTGGGGATCCCGGTGTGGCGCCACGGTGCGGAGAGCGCCGCGTAAGCGGCGTTCTTCACGGACGACTGGTGCTCTGGGTGGGCAAGCACCTTCCCGATGTGTCGGGCGATCGACGCCTCTGCGCCGAAACCGGCCGTCCCCTTGACGACGACGGAGCCACCGAGTTCCACTCGCTCAAGCCCTCTAACGAATTGGCGCTGTCAACCCCAGCACCGGCCCTCGCCAAAGGATCGGTTGGTAGGCACTGAAGCAAGGCCATCGGCCATGAGATTTCACGCCAAACACGTGTCTGTCGGTGAGTTCGCCGACGAGTACTTCGCGGTCGAGTTCGACAGCGAGGATCCCAGCGACGATGACTTCGATCTGTCGGGCGAGGAGAACCCCTATCTTATCGTCCAGCGGCAGTTCGAGGACGCTGACGGAGGCGTCTGCTACATCGAGACCCACGATCACGACACCTATTCTGGCCACTTCCGGCTGCGGCTCTTACGGTTCACACCCACGCGCTTCGCCTTCGAGATCGCCAGGAAGGACCACAAGTTCGTCGAGGTGACCTACGACTTGGACGCGCAGCGGTTCGATGAGGTGCGGCGCATCGTTCACATCATTTTTGGCGTGCAAGGCTGAGGCGAAGCTGTCGAACCCGGCCGTGCCGGCACTTGGCTGCGAAATCATCATCGCGATCGAGAGACAATGAGCGGCGGGCCGGACGGGGTGTTCCCTCGATGAAGCGGATCATCGCAACGCGCTTGCTTTTTGGTCGAGGGCGCCTCTCCTCCTGATCTCGCGATCGCCCGCCCGGTGAACCAGGCGAGCGGCAGCGGGTGGCTGGACTGAACAGGCTGCGGTTGGCATCGTCCGGGGATCGGTCAAGATGAAGGCCAGAAAACGATGGCCAAGCCCGCTGTTCCTCCGACTGCGACGGACGACGAGGTTCGCGCCCTCCTCGTCCGCTACCGGTGCCCCGTGCCATTCCATGAGGTGCGCACCCGGTTCCTCGGCAACATCGCCTCGCCGGGAATGGGGGAATCGCCGATCAAGGTGGTAGAGGGCCTGTGGGGCGGCAAGCTGCCCGAGTTCGAGACGATCGAGGCGGCGACCGAATTGGTCGGCGCGCTGGTCATGGGGCTATGGAACCGGCTTTCGCGTCATCAGGATCGGAACGCGCCCTTCCGCCTTACCCGTATCGAGACCGAGGCGACACGGGAAGGGCTTGCTGCCCTGGCGATGTTGCGGCGGCAGGAACTCGAAGGTTTCGTCGAGGGCCTGTTCGGCAAGGAGGAAGCGTTGGACTTTCCGGAGCGAGCTCATCGCGGCCTCGGAGCGCTTAGCGAGATGTGGGCTTTATTCGAAGGGACCGAGGCCGTGGCCAGGGACGAGGCAAAGACCGGAACGGAGCGAGACATGGAAAAGACACTGCGGCTCCTCCGCCAGATGACAAAGGACGCCGAGCACGAATTTCACGCCATCTTCTTGTCTTGTAAGCGTCCACGCCGCCAAATGCTCGCGTCGCTACCGGCCCATAAGCCGACCCTGCATTGAAGGGAGCATTACCGGAGCACCGAAGTCGAAACAGGGGGCTACGTCTGACAAAAACAGGGCGAGGGTCCGCTCTCGATTGTTGAACCGCCATTACCCGAAGGGCTCAATCGCGTGTTCGCTGCTCGTCGGTCACGACGAACACCAACGGCGAGGTAGCGCCGATTTCGTTGAAAAAGTGTGTGGCGAATCGGGCGCCGTTTCGATAATCGGGGGTGTCGGGTGGGGGCCGCGCTCCTCATGCCGGAGTTGGTTCCGGCATCGGGATCAGCTTGGCGAGTTTCCTGAGGTTTTGGGCGGTGGCTGCAAGGTGGAACTCGTCGCGGGCGCCATTGGGCCCGCGCAATCGCAGCCGATCGAGCTTGAGGATGCCTTTGAGGTGGGCAAACAGCATCTCGATCTTCTTGCGTTCGCGCCTTGAGGTGACATAAGCCTGGGTGGCCGCGATGTCGCGCGCCAGATCGCGGGCGCCTTCGTGAATTGAGCGCAGAACCTTACGGGCCGGCGCGTTCGGGCAGCACTGCGGCTTCAGCGAACAGCTCTCGCAATCCAGCTTGCTGGCGCGATAGCGCATCATGCCGTTCTCATCGACAAAAGGGCGCGGCACTCGATAGATCTTTTGGCGCTGCCCGAGCTCCTTCCCGGCAGGGCAGATATAGCAGTCGCGCTTGTGGTCATAGCCGAAGTCGTCGCGCGAGTAGGTGCCGTCGGTGCGCTGGGATTTGTCGAACACCGGGATGTGCGGCTCGATCGCTTGCTCATGCACCAGCCAGCCGAGCATCTCGGCCGAGCCGTAGGCGGTGTCGGCGGCCAACCGTTCGGGATAGAGGGCGAAGCGATCCTGGGTCCGATCGATCATGGTGCGCGCCACGCCGACCTCTGCCTGCCGGATCGCGCGGCTCGCCTCGACGTCGACAATGACGGCGTGGTCGAGGTCGATCAGGTAGTTGGCGGCGTAGGCGAAGAAGGCATGTCCCTTGAGCGCTCCGGTCCATTGCGCGGCAGGGTCCGACTTCGAGATGAACTTCGGCCTGACCTCGCTGGCCGCGCCCCAGGCAGCCTCGTCCAGCGTGTCGAGATACTCCCTGACCGAGCGGCGGGTCGCCGCCATTGCGTCCCAGTCGAGCTCGTCTGACCCTTGCACGGAACGCTGCTTGTTCGCGTCCACCTTGATCAAGCTGGCGTCGGCTGCGAACCCGTCGCCACCGACAAGCCCTTCGGCCATGCAGCGCCGCACGGTCGTCTCGAACAGCTCGCGCAGCAGATCGCTATCGCGGAAGCGGCCATGACGGTTCTTCGAGAAGGTCGAGTGATCGGGCACGCCGCCCTCCAGGCCGAGCCGGCAGAACCAACGGTAGGCCAGGTTCAAATGCACTTCCTCGCACAGACGACGCTCCGAGCGGATGCCGAAGCAATAGCCGATGAGCAGCATCCGGATCAGCAGTTCCGGGTCGATCGAAGGACGCCCGATCTCGCTGTAGAAAGGCCGCAGGTGAGCGCGGATGCCGGACAGGTCCACGAACCGATCGATCGAGCGCAGCAAGTGATCGGCCGGCAAATGGCGTTCGAGACCGAACTCGTAGAACAGCGCCTCCTGCACCACAGTTCGTTCGCCCATCATCGCCAAGTCCCCCCTGTTCCCAAGAGGACTGAATCAGGACTTCACGGCCCAAGCAACCCCGACTTTTTCAACGAAATCCGCCGATTTCAGCCGTTCGCCGCGGCAGCGTGCAAGGGGTCAGATCGACCGGGGCCGTTTGAAAACCATTCTGCGGGGCATCTGGGCGTAACATTGATTCAACCCGCATTCCCCAGATGAGGGGCCATTTTGCGCGGGTTCGTAACGACGCTTGATGGTAAAATTCGATTGTCTCGTCAGCGCGGGCAAAGAGCGTGGGGGCATATCAATCCCAAGCGCCTTCGCGGTCTCCAGATTGATTAGCAACTCGGACTTCGTGGGCTGCTGATGATCGCATCCGTGACAAGCATCGGAAGACCAAACACGATCGCGATGCCGATCATTTGTGGCGCGCCTTCCGAGCCTCCGCATAGGATCGATTGATTTCCTCGGAGAATTTCTCCGCTATGACCCTAAAATCGGGGCCGAGTCCTGCGATTTTGTCGGGATGATACTGGGAGATCTTTTCCCGATACGCCGCCTGGACTTGCTCCATCGGTGCGGTCGCGCTGACCTCCAGAACCTCGTGCCAAGGACGGGGACTTCCACTGAGCGCCGTTAGGGCAGCTTTCCCGGTCAACGGGATTGAGGAATTTACAATGGCGGAGCACGACGTCACGAAAACCTCATTAGACGACGTCTCCCAGGGCAACAGCAATCTCTCATAACGAACCGTTCGCCGTGGGCTGTCGCTCCTGTCGCCCGCGATTGCGTGTCGGAGTTGGGCGGTGACAAGGTCGTAACGCGGCTGCTTCGAGCTGGCGACAAATTTATAGAACTCGGAAAGCCACTGGCCATATTCCGTGTCCGACCGGTCCGCGACTTTCTCGCCCACCCGGGCGACGTGATCGTCGTTGTCAACCCACTTGTCGCCTTGACCGACAAACCGGAACACCGGGTCGCGCTCCAGCGGCTTTACACCGACAACCACCAGAGTCGGCAGGAGGTCGTGTTGCACCGCGATCGCAATGACGCTGGGATCGAAATACCCGAAGGAAACGCGCCATTTTCGTGCCAATGGCCGGAAACGGCTTGTTTCGTCGTCGAATACGGTCGAAAGGTCTTTTGGTTCGATGATGTACTTATCGCTGGACGCCGGCATGAATACGGAAGCACATAGCTCTAACAACCGCCCAATCGCGCGCTCAACTGAGTAACATATTTCTGATTTCCACTGATAATCTGAGTATCTAAGTCGAAACAGGCGTACGTCGGTGGATTTTAGCTGATTTTTAACCGAAAGCAATGCCGGAAGTCTGACCTTGTGTGGGTTAAATTCTATCTCGACGACTGCCTGATCTATCATATGCAATCGGATGAACCCGAGCGTTTCTACAGCGAAGGCGACAGGATCTCCGTCGGGGGTAGCGGCCCCCAATGCCGCGAAGAGATCACGCCCTTCTGGCGATACCAATTCGCCATCTCGGGTGACCAACATCGTAACGTGCGTCACCGAAGCGTCCTCGCGCTGCGGGCCGGTCGCTGGTGCTCGCGCGGCTGCCAAACCTCTACGGGGCAAAGCACGTAAACCGACACTCCCCAGATTCCCAACCCGTTAGACCTGATCCTCCGTCCCTGGCGGTTCCGCGGCAACCAAATTCGATTGCGACCGCGTCCGTTGTCAGCCAACCCGCCGCGGTGTCGGTCCACGAGCCCGGCACCCGCCGCGTTTGCGTGATCAAGGCGCACCTCCAGGAGGCCTATATCCAAGGCGCCCTCTCGGCGGCCGATATTTGGCCATCGCACATTCGCTGAATTTCCCATTGCAGAGCCGTGGCGGCCTGGACGCTGAGGGCTTGCGAGGTACCGGCTGTCAGGCGGCCGATCGTGTCGGAACCTCAGATGGCTCTTTACCCGTCCGTTCTGGCGGAAAGATTACGGTCGCCTTGGTCCCGGTTCCGAGGATGCTTTTCAACTCCAGACGGCCGCCGTGCAATTCCATGATGGCATTTACCGCCGGCAGGCCAAGCCCAGTGCCAGTGTGACGGTGATTGAGCGGGTTGTTGACCTGCACGAATGGTTCGTGCACCCGCCTCAGATCTTGCACGGCGATACCTATGCCGGTATCGGCTACGGCGATCTCAATGCCGCCTTGCGGGTCGCAACGGCCGGTAATAGCGATATTCCCGCCCGCCGGCGTGAACTTCACGGCGTTGCCGATCAGATTGAACAGAACCTGCCGGATCTTGCGCTCGTCAGCCCGTAGGCGCGGCAGTCCAGGAGGCACATGGATGGTGACCGTCAACCCGACCTCCTCGATGCTGGCGCTGCCGATCCGAGCGATCGAACGGATGACCTCTTCGACATCGAAGACATCCTCGCAAAGGTCGAGCTTGCCGGCTTCGGCCTTGGTCAGGTCAAGGAGGTCGTTGATCAGCGCCAGCAGATGCGTCCCGCTCTCATGAATGTTGGAGACATACGATCGATATTTGTCGTTGCCCACCGGCCCCATGACCTCAGATTGCATAATGTCGGCGAAGCCGATGATGGCATTGAGCGGGGTGCGCAGCTCGTGGCTCATCGTCGCGAGAAACGCCGATTTGGCGCGATTAGCCTTGTCGGCCTCTTCCTTGGCTTGGCGTGCAGTCTCCTCTGCCACGTAGCGCCGGCGCAACTCAAGCACGAGTCCTAATCCCAATAAGGAGACCCCCGACAGCGCAAGCATAGTGACCCGGTGCGAGTTGCCCATCATCCCGGTCAGCCAGATCATGCAGATCAGAACCCCGATAGCTCCGGCAACCAGCAAGCGAATGGAAGCCGGCTCCAGCGGTGCCAAACTACGGTCCGGACGCCCAATGTTCAGCCAAGCAAGCCGCATCAACATCTCCATGGCCGCGTTGTGATAGTGGAATATGCTTAAGACTTCGTACACACGGTGTGGACGCGGGCTCCACGCCGCAGACGGCGCGCGGCCAATCATTTTTTCAGCGGGTGGAACGTGCCGGCGTCCTCACGTCAAGGCCGTGATGCTTATGGCCAACAGCATTTTCGGTCTCGATGGCAATGGCCGAAATTGGGGCAGGAAGAGGCGTTCGAAACGGAGAAGCCTGAGCGCCCGAGAAGACAGCGGCAGGGAACCGACGGCTCGGACGCGGTCGGTCTTGGACCCGCGACGGATAAGCCTGAGAAGGCCAACAACGGCCCCTGCCGCGCGCGACGCCTCGCCAGCGCCGCAACCATGACGCCCAATCTTCTTGCCGGAATGCTCACTATGCCTGCCCACTTGCGGCAAGCGTCGGGTCATGCTGCGTTTTCACGTCGGGATGTTCGAGTCCTCTTCTCTCGCCGGTCGTTCCGTTGAGCCGCTCGGTCTTTGGCAAGAGTACCTTTCGGGAAAGACCGCCTCACCCCATTGCAGCCTCTCCTGACGCGCAACCTCACGCCTTGGCCCTTGTCGCGTTGCTCCGGCGTCGTTCAACAGCAATTTTCCCCTGGCCCTGCGGGCCATTCCTCGCGATCGCTGCGCGGCAAAATTCCCGAGCCCCCGGAAAGGAGGGGGTGTTGATCGACGCCAGCCAGCGGCGTAAGCGTCCGGTCTGGAACGTGAAGGCTTGTCGCCGGAGCAGCGGCGATGGTGCTCAGCCGCTCGCGGTTTGGGCAAAGGGTGCCTGGGCGAAGGCGACGCCCATGGCGCGAAGCCGTTCTTTGCCACGGATCGTCAGGTCGGTGATCATGGCAAACTGCTCGCGGCTCTCGGCCACGTACGCCTTGATCTTGTAGCGGGTGCCCCAGGGCGTTTCTGCCGCCACGACGGTCACCTTTGTTTCCGGCTTTCGGTAGCCGCTGGTTTCGCCGATTTCGGCCAGGGCCTGGTGCACGGCGGCGCCATCATGGTCGGCGTGGAGGTAGAAGTCGGTGACGCAGAGCAGGCTCGGCTTGCCGCCGCTGGCGTTGAAGACGCTGGCCGACCACAGCCGAGCATGCGGGATGATCACCTCGGTGTCGTCGGCGGTCACGATGTGCACGGCCCGGGTGCCGATTGTCTTGACCTCGCCATAGGTCCCGTCCAGCTCGATCCAGTCGCCGGGCTGGTAGGTGTGCTCGATGACCGTCACGATTCCGGCGGCCAGGCAACTCACATAATCCTTGAGCGCGAAGGCGAGTGCCAAACTCACCGCCGCCACCAAGGCGACAACGTTCTCAAAGGTGGGCTCGACCAGGATCGGAACAATGATCGTGATGCCGGCGATCACGATCAGCAGCCGGGCGAGCGGCGCCACCCGCAGGATAACAGCCGTCGGTGCGAGGGCGCACTCTCGGCAGCGCGACGCACGATCCGGCGCACCGCCAGGACCAGCAACTGGCCACCGACCAGAACGACAAAGACGAGAAGAACATGGCCCCAGGTCAGTTCCCGCAGAAAGCCCAGAGGATGACCGACTGCATTCATGGCATTCCCCCTTTGGCGGGGTCCGGCCGGTTCGGGATGCCGTCGATGGTCAGGCGGCCTCCGGCTGGACGTTGGTCGGCCAGAATCGCCATGGCATCAGCTCGTCGATCCGATTGATCGGATGCCCGTCGGCGATCTTGGCGAGCGTGTCGCGCAGATAGGCTTGCGGGTTGACCGCGTTGAGCTTGGCCGTCTGCACGATCGTGTACAGGGCGGCAGCGCGCTCGCCGCCGGTGTCGGCGCCGGCGAAGAGGTAGTTCTTGCGCCCCAGCGCGATGCCGCGCAGGGCGTTCTCGGCGATATTGTTGTCGGCTTCGAGGCGGCCGTCGGTGACGAAGCGCGCCTGCGCCTCGCGCCGCTTGAGCGTGTAGCGGAACGCCTCGCAACGCCGACTTCGCCGACAGCTTGGCCACGGTCTGGTCGGCCCACGCGAAGAACGACGCGAGCAGCGGCGCCGTCGCGGCGCGCCAGGCGCTCGGCGACCGGGGCGAACCGCGCCTTCGCTTCGATCACGTAGAACGCCGCGATCCGGTCGAGCGCCGCCTTGGCGACCGGCGACTTCGTCGCTTCCCACACGTCGAAGAACTTGCGGCGGCAATGCGCCCAGCACGCCACCTCGGTGATCGACCCCGGCTCGGCGCGTGCGGCATCGTAGAGCGCCTCGAAGCCGGCGTAGGCATCAGCCTGGAGAAAGCCGGCGAACCTCGCCAGATGAGCCGCCGGATGCGCGCCGCCGCGATCGGGGCTGTAGAAGTAGGCGGCGGCCGGCGGGTCTGTGCCACAGAACGGCCGATCGTCACGCACATAGACCCACAGCCGCCCGGTCTTGGTCCGGCCCAGCCCCGGCGCGAGCACCGGGACCGGCGTGTCGTCGCCGTGGATCTTCGCGGCGGCAAAGACGTGCTTCCTGATGCCGGCAACGATCGGCTGAAGCAGCCAGGCCGCCTGACCGACCCAATCGCACAACGTCGAGCGGTCGAGGTCGAGCTCTTCACGGGCATAGATCTCGCTCTGCCGATAGAGCGGCAGGTGATCGCAATACTTCGAGACCAGCACATGCGCCAGCATGCCGGGAGCGGCTCGGCCGCGCGGCGTCGGCATCGCGGCGGCCGGGGCCTGGGTGATCGCATCGCAGGCTTTGCAGGCATACTTGGGCCGGACATGGCGGATCACCAGGAAGTGGCCCGGCACATAGTCCAGCACCTCGGTGATATCCTCGCCGAGCTTGGCCATGCCGGCGCCGCACTCGGGGCAGGCAGAGGCGCCGTCATTCTCGGGCTCATGCTCGATCTGCTGACGCGGCAGATGCTCGGGCAGCGGCCGGCGCTTGGGCTTCGCGCGCTCGATGCCCGATGTTGGGCGATCTTCGGTTTCCGCCTCGGCCTCTTCTTGCGCCGCGCCGGTCTCCAACTCCTCGAGTTGAAGCTCCAACTGCTCGATCCGGCGGGCGATCCGCTCGGAAGACCGGCCGAACTGCATGCGCCGCAACTTGGCGATCTGGAACTTCAGCTTCTCGATCTCCAGGGTTCGCAGCTGCACCGAGAGCTGAGCCGCCTTCGAGCTCCGAATTTGCCGCCGCCAGCCTCGATCTGACAGGCCCGCGCAAAGGCGCGCAATGCTTCCGGATCGGCGGGCAGATCAGCCGTGGCGAGCGACATGATCGACCCTAACAAAACCGCGCACTACGAACCAGAATCACAAAGCGAATCGCTGCCTTGTCAGACCAGCATTGGTTGTCGCGGCAGCGGCGGTGCTACCGTACGGCGCCAGTCCATCGCCTCGATCAGCAGGGCCAATTGCGCGGGGGTGAGCAGGACGCTGCCATCGACGATCGGCGGCCACACGAAGCGGCCTTTCTCCAACCGCTTGGCGAACAGGCAAAGCCCGCTGCCATCCCAGTACAGCGCCTTCAAATAGTCACCGCGCTTGCCGCGAAACAGGAAGAGGTGGCCGCTGAACGGGCCGGTTCAGATTGATCGGGCCCTCCCCTGCCGCTAGGGCCGAAAGAGCATTGACAATCCAGCGAGTATAATCGGTCGCGTGACGCGAGGCTTGTGCGGCCGGCGGTGCGCCGATTTTTGAACAGGAACGCCGCCTGCTCGACGCCGTCGCAGACTGCAATTCACGTAGACCGAAGTGGCTCCAACTCGAATGCCCCGACTGAAACGTTCGCATTATTTCCCTACGCCGGTGCCTTTGAGGACAGCAGGTGGCGGCGTCAACGGCAGGTAGCTATTGGTCCATCCTGTCTCTTTGAAATCGTCCGTCGTGACGACCTGGGTGCGTGAAGGACCATCGTGATCCAGGATTTTGATGCCCGTCTGCTTCTGGATGGTGTGGCAGTCGGCCGCCTGTCCCGATGTTGTTGTAGCACCCGCGCCAGTGGCGATTTGCGTCTGATATTTGCGGAGATCATCGCGCGACTTGCACATGACCGCACCTTCTTCCAGCCGTGGCCATAGCTCGGGCACGACCACCGGTGCTGACGGTGTTCCGGCCTGTTGCGGTGTCTGTTGCTGGTTCTCCTGCCGGCGACCATGACCGCCGGCGATCTGTGCGTTGGCCGATGCCATTGCTCCGAGGAGCAGCATCAGCGCCATAGCCGTCCTGCGCCAAGGAGAGCTTTTCTGCGCGGCGTTACCTGGTGGTCTGCGCCCCTCGTCGTGATCCATCCCCTCGTCCGACATTTTAGAAAGAGGCCAAACTCTCGCACCCGCCCAACGTCGCTCGCGCCGCTTTTGTGCCGGCAATGTCCGGCTAACTGCGCCGGGCATTTCGCACTTATGTTTTGCAGATATTCAACCCACTGATCGGGTGTGGTTTCCGTCGCCGTGCGAAATTCCTGATTTCTGCACGCGACAGCTTCGCGCCGAATTCCGGACCCTCGCGAGCGGTCGCGCGTTGGGGTGGGGGCGCTTCAAGCTGGTGTCACTGGCCCAGGAGGAGCAGCGCCGCGCCGGCTCCTGGCACTGGCCATCCTCGCCGAGCGCCGGTGATCAGGCCGGTCGCTCCTCCTCGCAGTGGCAGCCCAGTAGAGCGCTATTCAGCCGCCGAGACCTGAGGCACCGGCTGCGTCAGCGAGCCCGCAGGGGTCGGGATCGCGTAGAGGCGGGCGCAATTGTCCCATAGGATCTTCCTGCGCTGCTCGGCATTGAGCGGCAGCCCGAAGAATTGCTGCATCGCCTCGGGGAACGCGCCGTCCGAGTGCGGATAGTCGCTCGACACGACGAAATACTCGGCGCCCATGTCGTTGACCGCGTGCACCGCCGGCTCCTCGTCGGCGTCGAGCGCGATATAGCACTGCCGTCGGAAATACTCGCTCGGCAGCATCGATAAGGGGTGCTCGCAACCAGGCCCAAACTTCTCCAGCTGGTCGTCGAGCCGCCACAGCCACCACGGCAGCCAGCCGGCGGTTCCTTCGAGAAAGGCGGCGCGCAGCTTCGGATGGCGCTCCATGATCCCGCCGGTCGTCATGCTGGCGATCGCCCCCATCAGCTCGACCGGGTTGCGGATCGCATGTGCAATCGGATGGAAATTGGCGTGCCCGACGTAGCGCGCGCCGGCATCGTCCTTGAGAGAGCTGTTGCCGGTCGGGTGGAAGCCGATCGGCACGTTGAGCTCTTCCAGCGCGTCCCATAGCGGCTCGCAAGCCTCGTCGTGCAGATGCTGGCCGTTGACCGGGTTGGGGGTTCCGATCACCGCCACGGCGCCGAGTTCGGTGACGCAGCGGCGCGCCTCCGCGACCGCCCTTGGGACGTCATGCATCGCGATCTGCGCCGCGAATTTGAGGCGTACCGGATCGGTCTTGCAGTAGTCGGCGGCCCAATTGTTGTAGGCGCGCGCCAAGGCGGCGGCGTAATCGGGCGCGAGGTCGTCGTGGCACAGGATCTGCCGGCCGCGCGTGCCGTACATCACGGCAACGTCGATGCCCTCGATATCCATCGCGGTTAAGGTCGAGGACGCATCGAAGGCGCGCGCCCGCGCGACGTTGAAATGCGGGTGGCGCGCCCGACTGCGGCGCCGCAATTCGTGGCTCGAGGAGGTGGCGCCCATTTGGGTGCCGAACGCCGGGATGGCCAGCCCTTGCACCTCCATGCCCATGATCGTGTCGGCGTTGGCCTTGTCTTCCGGGCTCGGCGTCAGCGCCTGCTGCTGCCCCCCGAGAAAGCGCGGCGGGTTGGCCTTGTACGGCCCATCGAGATAGCGCGCCCAGAGGTCATCTGGCTCCATCATGTGGAGATCGCTGTCGAGGATCAGATAACCGTCGCGTGCCATTTTCACCTCCGGGTCTGGAAACGCCTGCCGCTGACACTTCGCTTGCAGCAGCTTGCTCCCGTTACGCGCCGCCCGCAACCGGCGGAGCGCGATGCCGGTTATTCCGGAATCGCGATGACGAGCGCGGGGTCGATCTCCAGCCACACATGCTGCGCGCGTTCGAACACCTGCTCGGGCGGAGAACTGATCCGCAGCCGCCGCTGCGAATTGGCCGGGACGACGATGTAATCCCAGGAATCCCCGAGATAGGCGCGCTCGGCAACCTGCGCCGCGAGCCACCAGCGGCCGTTGCCGGCAGCCGACGCCTCGCGATGGATGCGGATGTTTTGCGGGCGGATAGAGAACAGGACGGCGCCGCCGCCCTGCGGCGACGCCGGCAAGAGCGCGGAACGCACCGAGAAACCGTCGAAATCGATGTCCTCGCCGGCAATCTCGCCGGACAGCAGGTTGGTCCGTCCGATGAAATTCGCGACGAACCGCGTGCGCGGGCGGTTGTAGAGGGTGAAGGGGTTGTCGACCTGCTCGATGCGTCCTTGGTTCATCACGACGATGCGGTCGGAGGTGACCATCGCTTCGCCCTGGTCATGCGTGACGTAAACCGTGGTGATGCGAAATTCGTCGTGCAGCCGGCGGATCTCGAAGCGCATCTCCTCGCGCAAATTGGCGTCGAGGTTGGACAGCGGCTCGTCGAGCAGCAGGACCTCCGGCTGGATCACGATCGCGCGCGCCAGTGCGACGCGCTGCTGCTGCCCGCCCGACAGCTCGGCCGGATAGCGATCTCGCAGTTCGCGCATGCGGACTACGTCAAGCACGGCGTCGACTTTGCGGCGCACCTCGGCGCCCGATAGTTTACGCAGTTTGAGGCCGAAAGCAACGTTCTCGGCGACGGTCATGTTCGGCCAGATCGCATAGCTCTGGAAGATCATCGACATCCGCCGCCGCTCGGGCGGCAGGCAGGTCGAGGCGGAGGAGAGGATCTGCCCGTCCATCTCGATGACGCCGCCCGACGGCTGGATGAAGCCGGCGATCATGCGCAGCGTCGTCGTCTTGCCGCAGCCGGACGGGCCGAGCAGCGACACGAACTCGCCGGCATCGAGGTCGAGCGACAGGTCATCGACGGCGAGGGCCGCGCCAAAACTCTTGCTGACGTGACGCAATGCGAGCTTGGCCACCGGATCACCCGCTGCGCCGCAGCATGAAGTCGCGGCCGACGAGGCGGTAGCCGCCCGCCACGATGCCGATCGTGGCACCCAGCAGCAACAGGCCGAGAGCCGCCATGTACTCGAAATTGCCTTCGTCGTTCATATCGAAGAGCATGATCGACATCGTCTCGGTGTTGGGTCCGTAGAGGAAGATGGCAGAGGACAGCTCGCGGGTGGCCGGGATGAAGACGAGCAGCCAGGCCCCGATCAGGCTGCTCTTGAGCAGCGGCGCGACGACGCGGCGGAGCGCCGTGATGCGGCTGCCGCCGAGGATGCGGACGGCGTCCTCCATTTCCGGGTTCAAGCTGCGCACCGCGGCCTCGGAACTGGCGTAGGCGATCGGCAGAAACCGCGTCGTGAAAGCCAGGATCATGATCAGCGCGGTATCGTAGAGCTGCAACGGCGGCGCCGTATAAGCGGCATAGAAGCCGATCGCCAGCACGATCCCGGGGATCACGAACGGCGCCAGGCACAGAAAGCTCAAAACCCGCGCGAGCGGCAGCAGACGGCGGACCATCGCATAGGCGATAAGCACGGCCAGCCCGAGCGCCAGCGAGGCGGCGGCGCCGGCATAGATGATGCTGTGCACGATCGATCGCGAGGCCATCTGATAATCGAACAGGATGTACTTGAAGTTGTGCAGCGTCAGGTTCGCCAGGCTGAACCCGCGTCCCCACGCCTTGGCAAACGCGGCCTGCGCCAATGCCAGGTAAGGCAGCACGACGGCGAGGCCGACGATGAACAACGCGTAGCCGAGCAGCACCCAGCGAAACGCGCCGAGCGGCATCAGACGGCGCTCGCCGCCCTTGCCGGTCAGCGACACAAAGCCTTTGCGCCCGATCAGCCGCTGCTGCCACCAGAACAGCGCAACCGTGATGAGCAGCAGCGGCATCGCGTAGGCCGCAGCCACCTCGATGCGCGACGGATCCTGGAAGAAGATCCACAGCTGCGTCGTGACGACGTTGATGTGGGCCGGCACTGCAATCAACGTCGGCGCTCCGAACAGCGCAATCGATTCGAGAAAGGTGATCGCCACGCCGCCGATGATCGCCGGGAACACCATCGGCAGCGTCACCGTCAAGGTCGTGCGCAGCATCCCGGCGCCGAGGATGACGGCGGCGTCCTCCAGTTCGGACGACACCAGTTCGAGCGCGGCGGTCGTAAAGACGAAGATGTAAGGGAACGAATACAGCGCAACGACGAACACCAGCCCGGTAAAGCTGAAAATGTTGAACGGGCCGTGATCGGCGCCGGTCAGCGCCACGGCGACCCGGTTGAGCCAACCCGCGTTGGGGCCGGCGAGCAGCATCCAGCCGACGGCGCCGAGATAATCGGGAGTGACGAAGGCGCCCAGCACCAGGCCACGCACCAGGTTCTTCAACGGCATGTCGGTGCGCGATATGCCCCAGGCGATCGGGACCGCAAACAAGACGCACAGCGCCGAAACCGCAACGCCAAGCGCCAGGGAATTACCCAATGCCTCCAGATGCTGCGGGTTGGTGTAGGCGGCCAGATAGTTGCCAAGCGTCCAGCCGCCGCCTTTGCCGCTGCTGAACCCGATCAAGACGAGGCGCGCCAGCGGGTTGACGACGAGCATGGCAAGCACGAGACCGGCGGCGCAGAACAGCAGCAGCGAGAGATCGAAGTGCCGCAGGCGCACGCGAAGGGGGGTCCGCTGCGGCCTTTCCACGTCCTTCGCCGGGGCGATGTCGGTCACCGGCGCCTCCCCGCGCCCGGCCGCGGCGGCGGCGCAGACGCCGGTCGAGCCGCCGGGTCGGACGCAGCCGTCAATCGCCGAACAGGTCGCGCCATTTCTTGATGATCTTGGGTATCCCGGCGGTGACCTCGGCGGTGGTCAACTTGATCGTCTTGATTTCGGTCACCGCCTTGGCACCCGGCAGCGGATGCACATCAGGGCGCAGCGGCTCGTTGCGCGCCTTGACCAGGATGTCGCCGTACTCCTTGCTCAGCATGAAATCGAGGAACAGCCGGGCGGCGTTCGGGTGCGGCGCCTTATCCATCACCGCCGACGGCACGATCATCAGCACCGCGCCGTCGCTCGGATACACGATCTGCACCGGGTTGCCCTTGTCGGTGTTCTGCAACACCGAGGCCGACGGGCTCACCCCGACCCAGCTTTCGCCCGAGTTGAGAAAATTCACCGTATCGATACCGGAGCGGGTCACCAGCGGATTGTTCTTGCGGAAATCCTCGAGGTATTTCCACTCGTACATCTTGCTCATCAGGACGACCCAGTTGCCGGCATAAGCGCCATAGGCCGGGCTGCCGGCGGTGATCTTGCCCTTCCATTTGGCGTCGAGGAGATCGCGCCAGCCCTTGGGGGCGTCGGCGGCGGTGACCTTCTGCGTGTTGTAGGCCATCACCACTTCGCCCGACTGCGTCGGATAGTAATAGCCCTGGGGATCGTAATTCTGGAAGGGCGGGCTCAGCTTGGCGGCGTTCGGCGGCGTGTATTTTGCGAACTGCTTTTTCGCCGACATTCTGACGTATTGACCGACATCGGCGGTGCTAAAGACGTCGCATTGCACCTCCTGGTGGGCAAGTTCCTGGTTGACGCGCTGGTAGGCGACCTGCGTCGTCGTGCGGATCACGTTGACGATGATGCCGGGATGCAGCCGGCTGAACTCCTTGGCGGCCGCATGCGCGGTGTCGCTGTCGATCTGGCTGGTGTACCAGGTAACTTGCCCCTCCTTGACCGCGGCCTGTTCAAGCGCCGAAGTCTCGGCGCGGGCGGCGCTCGCGAAGGCGGCCAAAAGGCATGCCGCAGCGAGAACGAAGGCTGGGCGTGTTGTGGTTTTCACCATTTCCTCCCTGCTCTTATCAAGGTGCGAGCCCAGCTGGCGCATTCCGCGTGCCGCCCGCCGTCCGCACCTTGTCCGCACCTTGATGGATACTACATCCGCGAGGCTCTCAATTCGCCAGACCAGAACGCATGGCGGATCATGGCCACGGCGAGCAGGCTGTGCACCTAGCCGTACCTGGGGTCAATGGCGATCGCGCGCGGCTTAGCTGTTCGGCCTCGATAGTTGCCTCGCGGGTGCCCCGGGACGTAGCCGACACAGCGCGCATCACGCATTCCCACGCGTCTAGGTTCTCCGGCGGCTTCCGCCGGCTGCGAATAGCCTCAGCGGCGTATAGGTGCGGCTCGATCGTCGCGACCACTTGCTCTGCGATCTCGTCCTGCACGTGAAGATATCGGCAAGATCGACCCACCGCTTACTCACACCCGATAGACCCGCGGCGGGCGAGTGATGTTCTTTAGTTGCTACTCGCCCACGGTGTCGAAGGCGCGATCGGGCTTACCGCGCACCCGCTCGTGAACGATCGCCGAGATCCCACCCGGCTCGGCCAGCGCTTCAAGGCGCGCTGCGACGTTGACGCCGTCGGCGCGGATGTCGCCGCCGTCTTCACCCCGTCTCGGCGGTAGGTTGAAGCGGGCGAAGGGCGGCTTTCCAGGCTACCGAGCAGGTCGCCGCGGGTACCGCTAGGGTCGGCTTTGGGGCAGGAAGAGGCATTCGAAACACGAAGCCTGAGCACCCGAGACGGATTCGAAACCGGCGGCGGGGGACTGACGCCTCGGACGCGGGCGGTCTTCGACCCGCGACGGATAAGCCTGAGGCGGCCAATAACGGCCCTGCCGCGCCCGACGCCTCGCCAGCGCCGCAACCATGACGCCCATCCTTCTTGCCGGATGCTCGCAATGTCTGCCAGCTTGCGGCAAGCGTCGCGATCATGCTGCCGCTTCACGCCGGGATGTTCGATACGTCCTCTCTCGGCGGTCGTTCCGTTGGGCAACCCGGTCTTTGGCGAGAGTTCCTTTCGCGGAAGACCGCCTCACCCCATTGCAGCCTCTCCTGACGCGCAACCTGGCGCCTTGGCCCGTGTCGCGTTGCTCCGGCATCGTTCAACAAGAATTTTCCCCTGGCCCCCCACCCCACGCGGCAAGCCGCGTGGGGACCCCGGATAGCGGGCCATTCCTCGCGATCGCTGCGCGGCAAAATTCCCGAGCCCCCGGAAAGGAGGGGTGTTGATCGACGCCAGCCGGCGGCGCCGGGCGGTGCGCTATCGAGGCCGCAAGGGGCGGTCTCCCGCATCGAAAGGGATACACCATGCCGACGATCGGCTCTTTCCGCCAAGACGACCTCTTCGGTCAGGAAGGCACCCTCGAAACCCCGACGCTCAAGGCCAGGATCAAGTTCGTGCCGCTGCGCGACCGCAGCGGAAAGCAACCGGATTACCGCATTCTCGCGGGCAAGCGCGAAGTCGGCGCGGCGTGGTCGCGGACCTCGAAGAGCGGCGGCGAATATCTCTTCCTCAAGCTCGCCGATCCGAGCCAGCCTGCCCCGCTGTGCTGCAACCTTTATCGCAACGCGAGCGGTCCCGCCGTCCTTTGGACTCGCTGATGCGGATGGCCCCGGTGCAAGCCGGGGCTTCTCCCGCCTCGCGGCGGAATCTCGCGCATCTACACCTTTCCTCGCTCCTCGCGCCACTTGACCGACACGATGGCGCGCGCACGCTCATCGCATTCCCGGCACCGCAGCCGGGCGGACAGGTCGACCAGCTTCTGGTCCGCAGCCGCGCCAGCCGTGGCGAGCATTTGCGCCGTCAGGAGCGTAACGTGCCCGCAAGCGCATTCGATTTGGACGAGATCGCCCGCGCCAAGATCGGCGATCCGCGCGGCGTACAGCGGAATCATCGGCACGCTCCGGCATCTGAATTGCCCCAAATGTTCTCTAAATGTCCGCATCCTGTCTGGCAAGAGGCGCTAGACTATCGCTAGACTACCGGCCATTGGCCCTGGCCTCGTCCCCGGCCGTGCGACGCCAGGACCAGCACTTGCTCCAAGGGCGGAAGGGAGCCAGCGGCTGGGATGCCGACGGTCTTCGAGCGTTCAGCACGCGATCCAAAGGCGACCAACGACGGCCCCGCTACGTGGGTGATCTCGTGGAAAAATTTGAGGCGGCCCCCTCGCTCCGCTCAGGTCACGCCCTACCGCGCTGCGCGCGGCAGAGCCAGCGCCGCCGTCTCCGCCCTCGCGGGTGACGGTCGTTGCCGTGCGTCCCAGTTGGCAAGCGGGCTCCCGGGGACGCCATACACGCAAGCCGCAAGGCTTACGTGCCCGACTAGCGCGGCATCCGGCGACGCCGGGGGAGCACGAAGCGAATGTTGGCGAGCGTATGCTCGACCGCGAGGCCCTCGGGCGACCCCATCGGGGTTCCGACCAGGTGTTTGCCGCCCTGGAAGTAGATCGACATCAGCTCGCGCGCCGCCCAGCCGGCCAACTCGGCTACAGTGTTATCTTGCAAGTTTCTGTCGTTTGCGGGTCCCTCGATTGCGGCCTTCGCAGCACGGACGGACACGAGACGGCGGAGGCGGCCGCACCGCTTTCGGCTGAAACGAAGAGGAAGAGCGCATCTGCCCTATCACCAAAGCAGGCATTGTGGTTCATCCCCTTCTCCAACCCCAAAATCTGCTCTCCCTCGAATCACACAGCGGCGCCCGCCGCAACCCCTTTGCGAGTCAGCCCCGACTAATTTTTGTTGTTAAGGGAAAGTTTAAACAGTTTATAGGTTAAGGTGCGGCGCCTGCGCCGCTGCCTCCGCGAAGACCATCGAGCATGTTCTCCCGGATCTGGTTTCGTCATTTTCTGACGTTGTTTGTGCCGGGCACCGGTCTGATCGTCATCGGGAGCCTGCTCTATGGCCGCGCGGAAATTCAGCGCGAGGTGGAGCAAATTCAATCGCTGCAGCAGATCAGCGTCAACAGCGGCGCCGACGCTTTGCGCCATACCCTGCGGGGCGTTTCGGCGGATGTCATCTTTCTCGCCACGCTTCCCCGTCTGCGACAGACGATCGATGATCCGACGCCCACCAACCTGACCGCCCTGGCAGCGAACTTCGCGACCTTCGCCGAGGCTACCGGGATCTACGACCAGATCCGCTGGCTGGACCAAACCGGCCGCGAGCGACTGCGGGTAAACTTCGTCGGCGACCGCGCCGTCGTGGTGCCGGCGGACCAACTTCAGGACAAGGACACGCGCTACTATTTCACCAAAACCAGCCAACTGCCGGCCGGAACGATTTATATCTCCCCGTTCGACCTCAACGTCGAACGTGGCCGGATCGAGCGACCCTACAAGCCGATCTTGCGCCTGGCGACGCCGCTCATCGATGCCGCCAACGTACGCCACGGCATCCTGATCCTTAACTATCTCGGGCGGAGCCTCATCGATCTCCTCGCCAGCGTGGCCCCCGATGGCGGCGCTTCACTGATGCTGATCAACAGCGATGGCTATTGGCTGCACGGGCCGAAGCCAGCGAACGAATGGGGCTTCATGTTCGGGAACGGCAACGCCACCTTGGCTCAGCGCAACCCGCCCGCCTGGGAAGCGATCCGCTCCGCCGACGCCGGCCAGATCGAACTGCGCGACGGGCTATGGACCTGGCGCACCATTGACCCGTCACGCGAGATCGCCTTCGGCATTCGCTGGCCGGGGGCCGTGAGTAACGGGCAGGAGCCTCGCAAGCAAGTCGTCAGCCAAGCCGCACAGTGGAAGGCCGTAGCCCGCCTGCCCGCGGCCGACCTCGCCGCTATCCGCATCAGCATTTGGGAGCGTTTGGCGGCGATCGCCGCCCTATTGACTGCCCTCCACGGGCTGGCCAGCGGGCTGGTCGCCCGCTCCCGCCAGCAAATTGTCATCCTCAACGGCGAACTCGCCCGCCGCGCACGCGAAGCCGAGGCCGCGGGCGAGGCCAAGGCCCGTTTCCTGGCGAATATGAGCCATGAGATCCGCACCCCGATGAACGCCGTGCTGGGGCTGGCCTACCTGCTGGAGAAGGCCCGGCTCGGGGCAGATGAACTCGATCTGGTGCGCAAGCTGCGCGTCGCTGGGCGAGCACTGCTCGCGATCATCAATGATATCCTGGATTTCTCCAAGATCGAGGCCGGGCGGCTGGAGATCGAGCAGGCTCCGTTCCGCCTCGCCGATGTCCTCGACAATCTCGCCGCCATCATGGCGACCAACATGGCCGACCGCGACCTCGAGCTGATCATCGAGCTCGCCGCCGAAGGAAGCCGAGTTGCTGATCGGCGATGCCCTGCGCCTGCAGCAGGTGCTCACCAACCTCGCCAGCAACGCCATCAAGTTTACCCAGGCGGGCGAAGTATCTGTGCAGGTGACGATGGAGGGCCGACAGGAATCCGCTCTGACGCTGCGCTTTTCGGTTCGTGACACCGGAGTCGGCATCTCGCCAGAACAGCAGGTTGCTATCTTCGCTCCCTTCGCCCAGGCCAATTCCTCGACAACCCGGCGGTTCGGCGGCACCGGCCTGGGGCTCGCCATCAGCAGCTCCCTGGTCGCCGCCATGGGTGGTGAGATGGGGGTGATCAGCGAGCCCGGACGGGGCAGCGAGTTCTGGTTCACCGTGCCCTTCGGCGTCCCCGCCGAGCGCCGCGACGCGGTGCCGGCCATGGCCCGGCTGCACGTCCTGATCGCCGACGACAATGCGATGGTGCGCGAAGTGCTGACCGCCACCACCGGCTCGCTCAACTGGACGGCCGAGGCGGTGGCGGGCGGCGAGGCGGCGGTGGACCGCATCCTGTCCTCCGCGAACGACCAGCCGAGTTGCGATGTCGCCCTCCTCGACTGGGCGATGCCAAACGGGGATGGTTTGGCGTCGGCCCGGGCGATTCGGGCCGGCGGCAGGGAACGACATACGGTGCTCATCATCATGGTGGCCGCCTTTGCCCTTCCGAAGGTGCAGGCGGTCATGGAAGGCGAGCCGGGCCTTGTGGATGCGGTGGTCACCAAGCCGGTCACCGCATCGTCGCTCTACAATGCCGTCGGTGACGCGTTACACCACCGGGACGGCAAGATCGAATCCGCCGTAGACGACCGCCAACCGATCGACCAGCGGTTGGCGGGCCTGCGGGTTCTGGTGGTCGACGACAGCGACATCAACCGCGAGGTGGCGCGCCGCATCCTGGAGGCGGAAGGGGCGGTGGTCGCTCTGGCCGGCGACGGCCGCGCGGCGGTCGCGCTGCTCGCCGAGCGGCCCACAACGGTCAACGCGGTGCTGATGGACGTTCAGATGCCGGTCATGGACGGCCATGAAGCCTGCCGACGCATCCGCGCCGATCTGGGTCTCGCCGGGCTGCCGATCGTCGCGCTTACCGCCGGCGCCTTTCGCAGCGAGGAAGATGCCGCTCTGGCCGCAGGCATGAACGGCTTCGTCGCCAAGCCGATCGATGTCGATCGAATGATTGTCATCCTGCAACGCCTGACGGGCCGCCAACCGCCGGCCGTCGCGAAGTCAGGCGATTTGGACCCGCTGACAACGGGAGCGGCGCCCGCCGGCGCCGAGCCTGTACTCGATATGACGGCCGGCCTGCGGGTGTGGGGCGACGAGGCGGTCTATCGCCGCTATCTGCATCGTTTCGTGGAGGAATACGGCGAGACCGGGCACCGGGTTGCCGCCCTGTTGGCCGCCGGCGATCGTTCCAGCGCAGCGGCGATATCGCACAAGCTCAAGGGCGTGGCCGGCAACCTGGCTCTGCGCAGGGTGGCCAATACGGCTGCCGAGCTGAACGCTCGCCTGACCGACACCGATGGGCCGGTCGTCAACCTGCCCGCCGCCTTGCAGTCCGCCCTCGATGCGGCGCTGACGGCCATCGCCGGACTATCCGCGCCCGATACCAGCTCCCGACCGCTGACCCACGCGGCGGCGCCGACCGAAGGTGCCGGCAACGGGCGAACCACCAGCGAGCTTTTGGGCGATCTTTTACGGGCGCTGGACCGCGACAACCCGGATGCCGCTGAGCCGATCCTGGCCGCCCTGGCCGCCCACCTGCCGGCCGAGCAACTGGGCGCCATTGCCAGCCGGGTTGAGGCCTTCGAGTTCCGCGCGGCCGAGACGCTGATCACCATCTTGGCCGAGCAGACTCGGCCTGACGATCAAGGAGGAGGACTAGCACGATGACCAGCCCACCGATCCTGATTGTCGACGACGAACCAAGCAACCTGGCCGTCCTGCGGCAGATCCTGAAGGACGACTACACGTTGGCCTTCGCGCGTTCGGGCTCCGAGGCATTGGCGGCTGTGGCCAAGCACCGGCCGGCCCTGGTCCTGCTCGACATCCAGATGCCGGACCTCGACGGCTACGCGGTGTGCCGGCAGATCAAGGCCGATCCCGCGATGGACGCCATCCCGGTGATCTTCGTCTCCGCCCTGACCGAGGTCGGCGACGAGGCGGCCGGCTTCGCGGCCGGGGCGGTCAACTACATCATGAAGCCGGTATCGGCGCCGATCGTTCGCGCCCGCGTGCGAACCCACCTGTCGCTGGTTCGGGCCAGCGAGCTCGAGAAGAGCCGTCGCGCGGCGATCTTCATGCTGGGCGAGGCCGGGCACTATAACGACACCGATACCGGCGTACACATCTGGCGGATGGCCGCCTACAGCCGGGTACTCGCCGAGGCGGCCGGATGGTCGCCCGAGGCGGCGGCGATGCTCGAACTGGCCGCGCCGATGCACGACACCGGCAAAATCGGCATCTCCGATATGATCTTACGCAAGCCGGGGCCGCTGACCGACGAGGAATGGGTGGTGATGCGGACCCACTGTGCGATCGGTCACCAGATCCTGATAAAGAGCGATGCGCCGCTATTTGCCATGGCGGCCGAAGTTGCCCTCGGTCACCACGAGAAATGGAACGGCAGTGGCTATCCGCACGGCCTCTCCGGTACCGCCATCCCCAAATCGGCGCGCATCGTCGCGGTCGCCGACGTGTTCGACGCGCTTAGCGTGAAGCGCCCCTACAAGGAGGCATGGCCCCTCGATCGCGTGCTGGCGACAATCGACGAGGGCGCCGGGCAACATTTCGAGCCGCGGCTGATTGAGACCTTCCGGCGCATCCTGCCGGCCATCCAAGCCCTCAAGGAACATTGGGATGCCCGTGAAGGCGATCACGCAGCTGCCTGAGTTGCCGCTCCGGTGTCGCCGGGGCGGCCCTTCCGAGGCACAAGCCGCCAAGGCCGCTTCCGACCGGCGCGACGGGCCAGGGGCGGGTTCAGAGCGATCTGACCTCCCTGAGCTATCCGATGTTACGTGACCTTCTCGACGGTATCGGATCGGCGCTTTGTCCGAGCGTAGCGGTTTTGCCCGCTCATCCCTTGCTGCCCCGATCTCGGCATTGCTTGCATGTATCAAACTGAAGCGAGCTTTCGTTGCCACATTCGTCCGGAGCGACCCTTCGCTGACGCTGTGCCGGATGAGAGGGGTTCGAGGGGCTCATTCCTGTCCTGCTTGCAGGTGTGACGTTCCTCGATAGACGCCATGTCGTTCCTTTACTGTGAACCCGCCTTATCACCGTTGCAACCTCGCCATCTGTAAAACTTGGCCCCTTGGCCCTGTCGCCCCTGACGGGGGCGTGGTTCAACAAGAATTTTCCCCTACCGCGTGCCGCGGCATTCCTCGCGCCGCTGCGCTTGTCCAAATTCCAAGCCCTGAAGGGTCGTTGATCCGCGTCAACCGGCGGTGCCCGGGTGATCTTGCCGCCCCTGCCCTCGACGGGGACCTTGGCGCACGCCCACTCGAGCTTGCCCTGACGATGGCCGCCCGACCGAGCCGCTACGGTTTCGCCGGGGCGGCGCTTTCAATTCACGGGCGACGGTCGCGCGTGAATGAATTCCGCGCCATCGCTGTTCGTGAGGAATTCGAGGCGGCCTCGGTTTGAGCCGGAGCCGCGTCCGTGCGGCAGCGTCCGACAAGGCGTGACGGATCTCGATGGCGGCAGTGGATCGACGGTTCGCGTCGTCCCCATCGATGTCGGAGCGAGAAGCTTTGCCCTGTTCGCCACCTGCCGCCCAATCCGATTTCCGCCCCACACGTCCCGAATTGAATCCGGCCCATCGCCTCTGATCCGCCGGGGTTGACCTTGGCTTGAGGACTTGCCGGGGGTGAGCCTTGCTCATTCACCATTCCGCTTGTCGTTCCTCGATAGACGCCCTGACGTTTCTCCTCTGTCAGACCGCCTTATCACGATTACAGCCCGCCTTGCGCGAAACCTAAAACGGACCTCAGCGTCGGCAGGGCAAGGGCTCCACCCTCGCCGCGGTGTCCCCGGCTTTCGGTCGCTGCGCTCCCTGCCAAGCCGGGAGATACCCCTCCGCGTCTCGCCCTTCTGCCACCAAGGCTCCCCGTTTTTACGGTTCGCTGTCGGGCAGCAATCAAGCGGTCAGACAAACAAAGGAGAACCAACATGGCTACCATCGGAACTTTCACCAAGCAGGACGGGTCTTTCGTGGGCTCGCTCACGACCCTCACCGTCAAGTCCAAGGTCACGATCTCCCCGATCGACAAGACCAGCGAGAAAGCCCCGGACTTCCGGGTCTACGGGGGGAGTGCTGAAATAGGAGCGGCTTGGTCAGCGACCAGCAAGGAAGGCAAAGCGTACCTCTCGGTCAAGCTGGACGATCCCAGCTTCATGAAGCCGATCCTCGCCCGCCTGGTCGAGATGGATAAGGGTCACGCCCTGGTCTGGACCCGCCAATAACGGGCCGACGCGGCCTCGGTCTTCAAGCCGAGGCCGCTTCCCGTTTCGCCAAGAAAGGAAAACGACAATGACAACGCAATTCCGCTGCCTCGACACCGGCACGCCGCTCACCGTCGCGCGCCACAAATTCCGGCGCGTCGAACGGATCGACGAATACCCTGACAGTTCCTGGCTCAACGACGATGCTGGTCGCGAGCGCCTCGACGCCTTCCGCGAAGGGTGCTGGCACCTGATTGGGATTCAGGCGTCCGTGAACGTGCTCATCCCGCTCGGCGGCCACTTCGTCACGCAGACCGTAACCAGCCCTGGCCTGTTCGGGATCGAGAGCAACTCGGACGAGGACTACCTCGACCAGGTCTTCGCCGAAGAATGCGCCAACCTCGCCGCGATGCTGAGCGCCATCGGCGTCACCGTAACGGAATGACACCAGTGCGCCGTCCGGGATGCCCCCATCGTGATCTTGCCGCCTTTGCCCTCGACCAAGGCTCTGGTGTCCGCCGACCCGACCTTGGTCTTTGCCCGCACCAGCCCACGGTTTCTTTCGCGGTTCGACCGCCCGACGCGATTTCAGCCTCGACTGACGCTAATCCTAAAACGGACCTCAGCGTCGCCAGGGCAGGGGCTTTGCCCTCGCTGCGGTATCCCCGGCTTTCGGTCGCCGCGCTCCCTGCCAAGCCGGGTGATGCCCCTCCGCAGCTCGCCCTTCTGCCGCCGAGGCGCCCCGTTTTTACGGATCGCTGTCGAGGCCGCATCGGGCGGCCTCCGGAGCAGAAAGCAATCGCAAATGTGCGTCGTTCTCAATGTCAAGAAGGTCGGCAAGCGTCCAGCAGCCGATCGCGTCTATGTCGGCAGGCCGACCAAATGGGGCAACCCGTTCGTCATCGGTCGCGACGGAACGCGCGATGACGTAATCGCCAAATACCGCGCCTGGATCGCCCGCCAACCGGCGCTGTTGGCCGCGCTGCACGAGCTGCGGGGCAAGAATCTCGTCTGCTGGTGCGCGCCCGAGCGCTGTCACGCGGAAGTGTTGATCGAGCTTGCGAACCGCGATGGTGACGGTTGACCGGATCGAGACGCGACGCGCTACTGCCCGATACGGCGGGCACTGCCGCCGTGGCGGCGCCGGCGGAAGCCGGGCCGCTGCGGCTCGTACCCGTCGCGAAGCCAGGATTGCCGCCACAGCGCCCCCGGCCTCACCGCGGAGTGAGGAGTGGTCGCGCCAGCGCCCTGCGGATGTTTTGCAGGTTGGCGAGAGCGATGGGGCGTCCCGGGTCACCGTCCGGCAGTGCCGCGAGGGCGTTGACGATCTCCTGATAAAGCCCGAACAGCTCGGTGCGCGTCAGGCGAAACAGCTCGATTAAAGTCCATGCCCGCATGATTTCCTCCCTTGTTTCCGACCGCGCCATCGCGGCCTTCATGCGGAGGCCCTGCGCCGAAGGAGGCGAGACGCATCGCTTGGGACCGAAACGCAGAGGAGGAGTGCCGCTTGCGGCACTTGCGGCGCATGCGCCGAGGAAGGTGCTTTCTGGCCGCAGGAAGGACGGGATGGGGGGCGGAAACCCCGTGGGAGGAGATGCGGGTTAGAGACGAATTGGGCTGTTCAGACGGTTCACGTGGGCGCGTCCTGTTCGGACCGGGCTGTAGGCGTAATGCCTCTCGCGGGACCTCGTTTAACCCTCATGCATTCCGGCGACGTCGCTCGGCTATTCCGAGATCATGTCGTTCGCTGTTCCGACATGATGTCGCCCGCTTGGGCGTCCTGTTGGTTGTTGGCTTTTGGCGAGAAGCCTTTGTTTAAATACTCCGGGGTCGCGGGGCTGGGCTTGCGGCGGATCGACGCACTCATTCAATGCTGTCCGCGTCGTTTCAGCCGCCGGGGGACAGTCCGACCGCCCGGCTGAGAGCGCTGTGCATGGCGAGCCGGCCGGCCACCGTGAGAGGTTGTTCGGTCTTCCGCGAAACGACCTCGCCGTCAGGCAGGATCAGGAACGGCAACAATCCCACGCGTAGCTTGCCATTCCCAAGCGATTTTCCTCTCGCCTGCGCGGCGGCAATTGCCGCCGCGCAGGACCGTCCTGCCCCATCCGAAGCCGCAGTCTGACGGACCCCAACCCACGCCTCCCCTGACCGCCCGGTAACGAGCCGAACGTAGCGCCGCGTTTGCGCCGGCAGAATGTCGGAACCTTGCAGCCAGTTGCCGAATCGGCCGGGACCCGCATTGTATGCAGCGGCGGCCAGGCCGAGATTGCCGAAGCGTCGATGCAAATCGACCAGCAGCCTGGCAGCGTGGGTGATTGACGCAGCCGGATCCCAAGGATCGCGCAGCCCCTGCTCTGCCGCCGTTTCCGGCATGAACTGGGCGATCCCCTCCGCGCCGGCCGGGCTCGTTGCCGCATTGCTGAACCGACTTTCCGTCCACAATAGGCGGCTGAGGTATCCGACCGGAAGCCCGTTCGCGGCGGCCGTGTATTCGATCATGTCGCAGATCGAGGAGTTGACCAACTCCAGGCATCGGCTCGGCGGTCTCGCAAGAATGAGCCGCGACGAAATGCGTCTTGCCGGGCATCCCGATGAGTTGCCTGAGATCGATGTCTGCGCTGGTATCAAGTAATACCGCAGTCGTGCCGCGCTGTGTCGCGGGCGACAGCACTGCTGTGGAGGTGCTGCCCGGCGCGGTCACGGTCATCCCGCGTGGATCCAGCGGCCGAATCAGCGTTTATCTCGGCATGAAATTCGATAAGGGGATGGCCGAGCTACTCGACCATCCCCTTCGATAATTCGCGCCGCCTTATATTGCTGCCCGCAGGCGGCGCATTCGTAAACCCGCTGTCGAGCCGCCAGTTTAACCCGCCCTGCTTTAATTTCCCTTGTCCCGGATTGGCAGCGCCGCAGCGAGATGCTCGAACGGCCGGTGGGTGACCTGTTCCCAACAATCTATGGCCTTCTTCCCGATCTGGTGGACGATCTGGGCCCATTGATCACGGTAAAGAGGAGTGAGGAGGCCCTCGTGTGGCGAACATTCAGCGCCCAGTCACCCAATACGGTTGGCGACTAGGGAGGGATAAGCCTTTCCTCAAGATTGACGGTCTATTTAAGGTCAATCGACGTGGTTTCCCACGCCGACCAGCTCCCAAAACGCTGCCCGGCGATTAGCCACGCCACCCTCGTTCTCGCCCTTGGTGCGGGCCCGGTACGCCGAATTTAAGTACCATATATTTCGACTAAACATCGAAATTTATGGTGATTTTCGACCAGAATCAATGGATTTCGACACTTGGATGATGTAGAGTGGATTTCGACATCTACCATTTAAAGATGGTAATTTTCGTCTGACGCAAAGGTTTTTCGACACATGCGCCTTACATCGACCCCCATCGCCATCTTCCAGGAAAACTCCGTCCCTGACGGCTCCATGCTGGCAGGCTGGGCAGCGCTCGTGCACGCGCTCGCCATCCAGGCCCCGGTGCGACGGCCGAGCTGCGTCTCCGAAAAACATGTGCGCGGGAGCCGCCGCCGGGAAGGGCCTTGGATCATCTTCGACCGGCGATATCGGCCCGGCGACACTTTCGCTGACCATCTGGCCTTCGCGCTTCGCCACGAGCCGATCGACCTTTTGATCCTGAAACGCGTCTTCGAGGCGGTGTCTCCGGCCGAGATCGAGGCTCTGGTCCGGGCTGCACCCACCGGCATTACGGCGCGCCGCGCCTGGTATCTCTACGAAACCCTGATCGCCCGCACCCTCGACATCGAGAACGCACCCAGGGCCGAAGCGATCGATCTGCTCGACCCTAAAGCGTATTTCACAGGGAAGCCGCGCCTATCCAGCCGGCATCGTGTTCGCGATAACCTGCTCGGCAACGGCCGGTTCTGTCCCGTCATTCGCCGCACCCAGGCGCTGACGGATTTCATCCGACTTGATCTCGCTGCCAAGGCCCGCGAAACCGTCGGCCGGACCGGCGCACATCTGATCGCTCGGGCGGCCAGCTTCATGTTGCTCGCCGATAGCCGGGCGAGTTTCGAGATCGAAGGCGAACGGCCGCCGCGCAACCGCCTGGAGCGATGGGCCCGCGCCGCCATGCAAGCCGGCGGGACCCAACTCACGCTCGCTGAGATCGTCCGGCTCCACGGCGTACTCATCGAGGACACGCGCTTTGTGCGCGCCGGACTGCGTCCCGACGGCGTGTTCCTGGGAGAACGGGATCAGAACGGCGACCCGCTGCCGGAATTCATCGGCGCGCGACCGACCGATCTCGCCGATCTGATGGCCGGATTGCTGGAGGCGAACAACCGCATCCGCGACGATGGGCTCGACCCGGTGCTGCAGGCGGCGGCAACCGCCTTTGGCTTCGTCTATGCGCACCCGTTCCGAGACGGGAACGGGCGCGTGCATCGGTGCCTGATCCATGGCGTCCTGGCCGAGCGCAAGTTCACGCCGCCCGGAATGGTCTTCCCGGTCTCTTCCGTCATGCTCGACCGCATCGACGATTACCGCGCAACCTTGCAAAGCCACTCCGGACCGCTGATGAACTTCATCGAGTGGCAGCCCACGCCTAACCACAACGTCGAAATCCTCAACGAGACCGCCGACCTCTACCGCTATTTCGATTGCACGGAGCCGGCAGAGTTTCTCTATGCCTGCGTGGCGCGGACGGTCGAGCACGACTTTCCCCACCAGATCGACTACCTGCGCCGGCACGATGAAGCGATCCGTCGCATCATGGACACGGTCGAGATGCCCGACTGGGTTGCCGAAAATCTCGTGATGTTCGTCCGCCAGAACGAAGGAACCCTGTCGAAAAAGCGCCGCAATGATGAGTACAAAAAATTGACCAACGACGAGGTTGTCTTGCTCGAAGGTATTGTCCGCAACGCCTTCGAGGACTTCGACGAGGATTCCCCTCGGGCTGCCGACCCACCGGTAGGGGGATGACATCGGCTTGAGACGGGCGCCTTGCGCAAACGCAAGCGCTCCGGCTGGTCCGACGAATTCGCCCGCACCGTCATCGGTCAAATGCGATAGCTCTGGCAGGAGGTCAGCGGGAGGTCCAGGGGAGTCGCATTTGACTGATCGCGGCCGGACGGGTTCTCTGGACGGCGAAGCTGCCTGGGTTTTCGGTGGTTTTGAACGCCATTGTTGCTGCGCGGCTGGCGCGGGATTTTGTTGTCTTAAAAAAATGCAACACCTGACTGAAATCTTTGTAATCTGTCACACTCCGAAATACCCAATGGGACTCAAAACCGTACCCCCCATTTCTGCCGAGCAATCACACATGCTCGGTTAACGATAGGCCGTGCCGCTCCAGTCCCTCGATTGTCTTCGCCCACGGGGAGCCCGGGATGCGCGTCACCAAGTCACGGAAGACGATGACAAAGGCCCGCCGGATGGCGTCGTCGGTCCATTTATCGGCTTCGTCCGCGGAGAGCAGCGGACGGATGTCGCTGAGGAATCGCGGTGCTGTCAGTTTTGCCAACATCCGCTGTTCCGCATTGGCGCGGCTGACCGCCATGCCTCCTCTCCCGAGATAGAAGCCGAAGCCCCCGACGACCCGTTCCCTATTCAGATCCGGAAACACGGCAAGCGCATGCGCCAGATCGAGAAGGTCGCGCCCTTTGTCACGTTGCAGCAGGGCACGCAGCTTGGTCGCCAGCAGTTCCTCGCGCGAATATGTTGCGATCTCCGCGCTGCCTGTAAACCATGGGTTCTCGATCACGAGCGGGACCGTTCGCGGCGGATCGAACGCCTCGATCTCCCGCGTGTTGATCTCGATCTTGAGGCGTATCGCCGCCGACCCATCCTCCGCCTCAGTGCGGAAGCGCAGCTTGGGCGCGACCTGGCTTTGATCAAAGGCAGCCGGCCCAAGCCAAGGTTCGAGTGCGGCCCGGATGCGGCCGAGAACAGGACCGATCGGCCCAGCCTCGGTGCGGACCAAATCTATGTCCTCCGAATAACGCAGCGGCGCCGGAAACAGCAGCTTGTTGAGCGCAGTGCCACCGCGGAACCGCAATTCCGACCTGAGTACCGGATCGCTGAACAGGTCGATGAGCGCGCGGCTGATGATGAGGTCCTGCTCAACCTGCCGCATCTCGCCCCAGGGTGCGTTGGCGCTCCACGCGACGATGTTCATCATCGGGATCATATGTCGCGCTCCGGGACGCGCCTGACGATGACCCGCCAGCGCTTGTCGCGCTCAATCGCCGGAGAAGCCGTCTCCGGATCGGCAGCCAACGAAGGATCAAGCTCGATCCATTGCGTGCCTGCTGCCTCAAGAGATTCGTGCAGCTTGTTCGCGTGGTCGATCAGTCCCGCACAGCCCAAAAGATATCCGAGGCGTTGAACGACGGTCCGCTCGAAGGCGCGCGCGAGGAAGCCGAGCTTCTCGGCATCAAGCTTTGGGCCAAGCTCCTCAAGGACGGTCACAACGTTGTCAAGCCCGCCGCTTGCCTGCGGATAACGCAGAAGGTCGAGAATCGTCAGCTCCGCCGACGAGATCTTCATCGTCCCCGTATCCGTCTTGCGCTCTTCGATGCCGGCGGCAATTTGCGTCAGATCTTTCCGATAGTAGAAGGCGATCTTGGTGCGGCCTGCCCGGATCACGGGCATCCGCTTGTTGGTGACGACCTGGAATTCCATCACGGCTTGATGCGCGGCGCCGTGCAGTTCGGCTGCTTTCAGAAGGCCGACATAATAAGGGCGGCTCTCGTAGCGCATGAGATCGTCGATGAAGGAGGCGGGAGGAGGGCTCCCCAAATTCAGATATTGCGGAGGCACCACAACGTAGAAGCCGTGCCGCGGGCTGAAGAGCTGGTGCCGCTTGTGCAGCTTTTCAGCCGCGTCAAGGAAGGCTCCCTGGCTTATATTGTTGGCTTTCTGGGCCTCTTCCCGCAGGAAGACCAGCCGTCCCGAGGCGAGCAACCCCGTAACGTAGGAAGCGATATTGCCGTGCTGTCTATGCATCATGTCTGAATATCCGTTATTTAAGCGGAATTGTCAACATGATATATTATTTTGTGGTTGATCGTTATCAAAATTCCGCTATCTAAGCGGATTTCTGATCATGAGGTATGGACTTGCGCCAGGATGGGGCCCCCACGTCACGATCTGGCGCGGGCTGAAATGGGGGGAGCAAAGCGAGATTGCGGTCTCGTTCAAACCCAGCTTCGGTATGGGCTGCACCCATCAGATGCTGTCTCTGACCATGCGCGCTGAATTGACAATCCAGCAAATCGTCGGCACGCTGTCCAGCGTGCCCATCCTACATTACAGCCCAGATGCCTAGCGCGTTTTGCGCAAGCGGGCGCGAGGGTTTTTTAGCACATAAATTAGCACAGGCGTCTAGAAGATTGCCGTTTAAGTAATATAAATCAATATGTTAAAGATTGATGCAGCAGACTTAAAATCTGCTTCCCACCAGGGAGTGCGGGTTCAACTCCCGCCGTCCGCACCAAGTAGATCGCAAGGAACTCGACCACCCGGGCGCAAGTTTCGACCAACCCGGTCCGTCGTAGCGCGACCAATTCGCTCCGATCGCCATCGATCTGGATCACTTTCGCGGAGTCAGTGAAAGTATATAGCTAACGATGTCATCAATATCATCCGGCTTTATTATAATATCTGGCATTGTTGAGTGGGACGTTCTCAAGAAAACATGCAAAGAATATTCTGTTACAGAGGGTTCGGCAGCGATAGAGGGAAAGCTGGGCGCTTTAGGATTGGCGGAGGATTGATTGGGCTTAACGGCGTGACACTGTGAGCACCACTGTACCGACAAGACCTCGCCCCTCGACGCAGCCGCCCGTGCGTCCCGTGTACCGGGAAGCGCGATGGCAACCATGACAACGAGAAAGACGCAGACAGTCCTCGGCATCCTGATCGCCTCGCCGCATCGTTCCGAAGTTGCCAGCGAGAGCACCATCGTCGAACTTGAGGGCCTGTGGCAAACAGTTTGGAGCGCCATCCGAGCTCGAACGCGCAGATCGCGAGATGGCGGAACGCCGCAGCGTTCAGTTCAGCTTCGACTTGAGCTGCTGGAGGATGGCGGCCGCCTGATGGCGGTCGTTTCCTTCGGGGGCGCGGACGACGAATTCCTCGAGCGCGTTGACCCCGGCGCGCATGTTGCCGAGCCGCGCGTGCAAGAGGCCCGCCTCGTGCCATAACTCGGGGAGATCGGGCGCCAGCAGCAGCATCGTCTCGACGACGCGCAACGCCCGCTCATGGCGACCGGCCTGCAGCAAGCGCGATTTGAGGTTGTTTTGCAGCCGTAGCAGCACGTCGCGGTCGGCGACCGGCGCGTAATGCTCAGGCGCCAGCTCGACCTCCTGGCCGGCCATCGCCTTCAGCAGCTCGCGCAGCCCCGCCGCGTCGCACACCCGGCCGCCGTGAAACGGATCGAGGATCAGCCGCTCGGCGCCTTCGGTCAGTCGGATCAGGAAATGCCCGGGAAAGCCGAGGCCGACGCTGTCCCAGCCCTGCGCCCGCGCGGCGTGCAGATAAACAATGCCGAGCGCGACCGGCAGGCCTTTGCGGCGATCGACGACCCGCATCAGATTGGCGTTCTGCAGATCGTCATAGGTCAATTCGTCGCCACTATAGCCGTATTTCAACAGGATGATGTCGTTGAGCGCTTCGGCGCGCGCTGCGAGGTCGCCCCGGGGATCGCCCTGGGCGCCGCCATGCCGGCCGACATCGCGCGCTATCGTCGCAAGATGCTGACGATAGCGAAGAAGGCCGACGCGCGGCCGCTCGAACGACGCGAGCGCGAGCGCGGCCTCGCCGATCGGCAGGATCGACGAGGTGCCTGCTGTCTGCGCCAGTTCGCGCAGATAGCGGGCGCATTCTTCCGGATCGAAGGCGTCGGGCAGTTCGCTCATGTCAGCCACGGGGGAACATTACAGCTTCTGCACCTCAACGGGAGCCTGTGGCGCCGCACTCGGCTGGCCCAGCGACGGCGGCGACGGTCCCGCCGCGACTGGCGCCCCGGAGCGGATATCGACGTAGGAGACCACCCGCTTGACGCCCGGCACGTAGCGCGCGATCTGGGTGGCGCGGTCAAGTTCGCGCTGGGAGCGCGCCGAGCCGATCAGGTATACTGACCCGTCCGCCGTATCGACCGCGTAGTTAACCGACCGGATATGGGAGTTGACGACCATCTCCGAGCGCACCCGGGTGGTGATCCAGGCATCCTCGGCGTCGTTCCATGCGTTTTCCGGCGGCGCCACTTCGAGCTCATTATAGACCGCGCGGACATCATGGATCCGGCCGGTGATCTGCCCCGCGGCGGCTTTCTTTTGCTGGTTGTCAACACGGCCGGTCAACAGCACGCGGCCTTGATACACCGTCGTGGTAACGCCGGCCTGGAGCTCAGGGTCGGCGTTGACCAGCGCTTTGTCGGTATCGGTCTTGATCGCGAGATCATCGACCGTGCCGGTGACGCCGCGCTCCTGCGCCACGGCGTAGCCGCCCCCCGCGGCCGCTCCAAGGCCGCCGACGACGAGCGCCCCGGCGCAGCCGCCAAGGGCCAATGGCAGCGCCATCGGCAGAGCTACCACACAGGCCGAAGTCAGAACGGAGCGAAACCGTGCCATGATCCCCCCGGGCAACAGTGTCGCGACATTGTGAGGTTTTCCGGGAACCGCGCCAAGAGCCGGCGACGGCGCGGACTGCCGTGCTCGCTGCGATCCGCAACCCCGGTTCGGCCGCACCGGGCAGCATCGGCGAACCGCCCGCAGCAACAAGGGCTTGGCCTTCGACGGGAGCACCACGGCGGCGAGCCGGCGAGGTCCGGCTCAGCCGTCAATGCGCCACGCGTCCGGCAGATGACGGGGCATGCGGTGCGGCGCGACCAGCATGACGTTGAATCGGAGCGCAAGGTCGGCTAGGTCGGGCCGCATCAACAGAAAGGCCGACGCGGCGCGGGCGATGCGGCGGCGCTGGCGCGGCACCACGGCGTCAGCGGCGCTGGCGAGATCGCGGCGGGTCTTGACCTCGATGATGGCGAGTACGCCGCCGCGGCGGGCGAGGATGTCGATTTCGCCGGACGGACAGCGCCAGTCGGCGGCAACGATCCGCCAGCCGCGCAGCCGCAAATGCCAGCGGCACAGAAATTCGGCGAGCCGTCCGCGATCCAGGGCGCGACGCCGCGCCTGATGTCGGCGAGACCGCTCGCGGCCGCCGGTTGTCATGGCGATGGGTTCCGGGCCTGCAACGCGAGCGCGCGCTCGTAAAGCGTCCGCCGGGCGCGCCCGGTTTCGGCGGCGAGCCTCGCGACGGCGTCGCGCAGGCTGTGCACCGCCAAAAGCGCGCGCAGCCGGTGGTCGACATCGTCTTCCGTCGCCGGCGCCGCCGTTTCCGGCGGCCCGACCACGATGACCGCCTCGCCGCGCGGGGCGCCGGCGCCGCGGTAATGCTCGGCCAGCGCGCTGAGATGCCCGCGGCGGATTTCCTCGTGGCGCTTGGTCAGCTCGCGCGCGACGGCGGCATTGCGGTCGCCGAGGATCCCGGCCATGTCGGCGAGCGAGGCAGCGAGCCGCGACCTGCCCTCGAAGAAGATCAGCGTCGCAGCGAGATCTGGCAAATTCGCCAAGGCGCGCCGCCGTGCCGCCGCGCGCGGCGGGAGAAACCCGGCGAACAGAAATATGTCGGGCGGCAGGCCCGAGAGGATCAGCGCGGTCAGCGCCGCCGACGGTCCCGGCGCGGCGGTCACCGGCAGATTCTCGGCAAGCGCCGCGCGCACCAGCTTGAAGCCGGGGTCGGCGACGAGCGGGGTGCCGGCGTCGGCGACCAGCGCCAGCGTCGCGCCACGGCGCAGCGCCTCGATGATGGCCGGGCGCACGCGATCGGCGTTGTGATCGTGATAGGGGTCGAGCGGTCTGTCGATACCGTAGCGGGCAAGGAGGCGCGCGGTGACCCTTGTGTCTTCGCACAGGATGCGGTCGACATTGCGCAGCACCCAGAGCCCCCGCAGGGTCATATCGCCGAGATTGCCGATCGGGGTGGCGACGAGATGAAGACCTGGCGCCAGCGCGTGCTTCGGCGTCCAATCGCCCGGGTCGGCATCGCTGCCGGGGGACGGCTGGGCGTCCGGCGGGCGGGCAAATCGCGTCCGGCCGGGTTTACTTGGTCCGGCGCGATGGTTAGGGTCGCCGCCCGCAGTCGTATCTTTGCCGGAGGCCACCCGTGCGTTGCTGGCGTGTTCCGCGGATCGCCTCAACTCTTGCTGCTTTCGCGCTGCTCCTCGCGCTGATCGCCTGCGCGGGCGGGCGGATGGTACCGGCACCGGTCGGATCGCCGCAATCGCCCTTTGGCGCGGGACCGCCGCCGATGCCGGCCCCGCCGGAGGCGGTCACTCCGACACAAGGCGCGGGCCCGGTCAAGGTGGCGATGCTCGTGCCGCTGTCGGGCGCCAATGCCGATCTCGGCAAGGCGATGCTGGAGGCCGCACAGCTTGCCTTGTTCACGACCGCCAGCAAGCAGCTGACGCTGATCCCGCGCGACACCGGCGGCACCCCGGAGGGCGCCGCCGCCGCGGCGCGGTCGGCGCTGGCCGAAGGCGCGCAGCTGATCCTGGGGCCGCTCCTCGCCGGCGAGGTCGAGGCTGTCAAGCCGGTCGCCCGCGACGCCAAGATCAACGTTATTGCGTTCTCGACCGCGACCCAGCTCGCTGGCGGCAATGTCTTCCTGATGGGCTTCCTGCCGGGTCAGGAGGTGATGCGCGAAGTCTCGTTTGCGCGCGACAAGGGGCTCAGCCGGTTCGCCGCCCTGGCGCCCAACTCGCAGTACGGTCACCTGATGACCGATGCGTTGCGCGAGGCGGCGAACGCGAGCGGCGGTTCGGTCGGCAAGGTCGTGTACCTCGATCCCGGGGCGCCCGATGCCTCGGCAGCAATCCGGCAGCTGCTGTCGTCGGGCGCTGCGGCGCCGCCGGCCCCGGACGCAGCCGCCGCTCTGCCGCCGGCGACGGCGGACTTCGATGCCCTGCTGCTGCCCGAGGGCGGGGCGCAGCTGAAACAGATTGCGCGTCAGCTGAAGCAGGCGGGGCTTGCGGCGCCGGTGCGGCTGCTCGGCAGCGGGCTGTGGGACGATCCCTCGATCGCCGGCGAGCCGGCGCTCGACGGCGGCTGGTTTGCCGCCTCGCCGCCCGCGCAGCGCAGCGAATTCGACAGCCGCTTCCAGGCGACCTACGGCCATCCGCCGCCGCGGCTCGCATCGCTCGCCTTCGATGCCGCCGCGCTCGCCGCAGTGCTGGGGGAGAGCGGCGGCGGCATGCCGTTTGCCAAGGAGGCGATCCTCAACCCGAACGGGTTCACCGGGGTCGACGGGCTGTTCCGCTTCACCCCGCAGGGGCTGGTGCAGCGTGGCCTGGCGGTGCTCGAAGTCGATCCCCAGGGTAATGTCGTGGTCAGCCCGGCGCCGCAGAATTTCCAGGATTTTTCGTATTGATGATGGGTTTCGCGTCGCTCAACCCATCCTACCAATCGGCGCCGTAGGATGGATTGAGCGCAGCGAAACCCATCGTCCTCAGGAGCCGGGGAAGCCGGCGTCTCGAAGGATGCTGGGTGACCATACAGCCTGGGCCCGATTTGCTCTGAACGGCGCGACAATGCGAAAGGCGGGTCGCGTGCACCACGCTCGCCATCAACCATCGCGCATCCTAAACTGGCGGCCCGCTTAAACGTCACCCGGTTCCGCCATGCCGCCTCCCGCCATCCCGCGCATCGCCATCCTCGGCTTCTCGATCGAGTGCAACAAATTCGCGCCGCCGGCGACGAAGGCGCATTTCCTCGCCCGCACCTATCTCGAAGGCGAGGCCATCATCGAGGAAGCGCGCGGGCCGACCCCGACGATGCTGCCCGAGACGCCCGGCTTTGTCTCGGCGATGGATGCCGCCGGGCCATGGCAGCCGATCGGCATCGCATTGGCGATGAGCGAGCCCAACGGCCCGGTCGAGCACGGGTTTTTCGCCGAACTGCTGGCGACCATTTCGCGCCGGCTCAAGGCCGCGCTGCCGCTCGACGGCGTCTATATCTGCGCGCATGGCGCGGCGCTGACCACTGCGGAGGACGACCCCGAGGGCGTCCTCTTCGAGACCGTGCGTCATATCGTCGGCCCCGGCGTGCCGGTCGTCGCGACCTTCGATCTGCACGCCAATGTCTCCGACCGCATGGTCGATTTGATCGATGCGTTCATCGGCTACCGCAGCAACCCGCATCTCGACATGCGCGAGCGCGGCATCGAGGCGGCTGCGGCGTTGCGCGAATTGCTCGCCGGCACCAAGACCGCGCGGGTGCGTCTGCGCCTGCCGATCGTGCCGCCGACCGTGACCCTCCTGACCGCCGCCGGCCCCTATGCCGAGATGATTGCGCTCGGCCAGCGCCGCCGGGAACAACTCTGCCCGGCGATCATGAACGTCTCGGTGATGGGCGGTTTCGCCTATGGCGACACCGCCAAGAACGGGCTCAGCGTCATCGTTACCTCGCGCGGTGACAGGGAAACTGCCGCGTCGCTCGCCCGCGAGATCGCGCAATACGGTTGGGACAACCGCGCGCGCTTCTATCCTCGCCTCACGCCGCTCGACGAGGCGGTCGAGCAGGCGCTGGCGGCGGGGCGCGACCCGGCCCGGCCGGCGCTCGCCTTTGCCGACGTCGCCGACAACCCGGGCGGCGGCGCGCGCGGCAACACGATGTTTCTGCTGCGCGCGTTCGCCGAGGCCGGGGTCAAGGGCGCGCTGTTCGGCATCATCTACGACCCCGATCTCGCCGCCGAGGCGCATGCGCACGGCCTCCACTATCATTTCGAGGCACGCTTCAACCGCGCCGAGACGACCAAGTTTTCCGAACCGTGGACCACCCCGGCGCGGGTCGCGGCATTGAGCGACGGCAACTGCGTCGGCCGCCGCGGCATCTATGCCGGGTTGCGGCTCGTGCTCGGCCCCTGCGCCGCGCTCGCCATCGGCGGCATCACGGTCGTCGTCGTGTCGCACCGGGTGCAGTGCGCCGACCCGGTCTTCTTCGAGATGATGGGCCTCGACATCGCCAAGGCGCGCAGCGTCGCGGTCAAATCGCGCGGCCATTTCCGCGGCGGCTTCGACGAGTTCTTCGGCCCCGACCTGATCGTCGAGGTCGATCTACCCGGCCTCACCTCGCCGATCCTCGCCCGCTTCGAGTGGACCCGCCTGCCGCGCCCGGTCATCCCGCTCGACAACGGGGTCGAATTCAAGCTGACGTAGCGGGGGCGCCGTTCGCGTGTAGCTTCAGCGCGGCGTAGGCGAAGGCTGTGACCGGAGTCGGGATGCCGTGACGGCGGCCGAGCTCGACGACCTTCCCGGCGAACCACGGCAGTTCGAGCTTGTTGCCGCGCAACAAATCATTGCCCATTGAGGTCATGTGATGGTCCGGCATCAGGCGGATGCTGGCGAGACCACGCTCCACGGCGTCGGGCGCCAAGCCGACACCCTCGGCGCGGCCGACCGCTACGCTCTCTTGCAGCATCGCCTCGACGAGATCCCAGGAATCAGGGTCTTCGCGGTACCGGCCCATCGGCACCCGGGTCAACGCGTTGACGCTGCTGACCGGGACCAGCAGGATGAACTTCTCCCACAACGGCACCCTGATGTCGCGGCTGAGCACACCGTCGATGCCGGCGGCGGCGCACAGATCACGCAACCGCTCGGCGCGCGAACTGCTGCGGCCGTCGAGTTCGCCGAACGTCATCTGGAAATAGGTGCCGGTCTGGCGCACCACCCCCGGCGCGACGATCGAGCCGGTGACAAAGGCGCTGCCACCCATCACCGCAGGGCGCCCGAGGATCGGGATCAGCCGCTCATGCGCGTCTACGCCGTTCTGCACCGGCACCACCGCGGTATTCGGGCCAACGATCGGCCGGATCTGCTCGCCGGCGCTCTCGACATCCCACAGCTTGACGCAGAACAGCACGATATCGACCGGGCCGATATCGGCGATGTCGTCCGTCGCCTGGACCGGCCGGATCACGGTCTCGCCGCGGTCGCCCTCGATCCGCAGGCCGTTTTTCTGCATCGCGGCGAGATGCGCGCCGCGCGCGACAAAGGTGACGTTCCCCCCGGCCTTCGCCAGCGACGCGCCATAGATTGCGCCGATACCGCCGGCGCCGATGACCGCGATCCGCATGCGAGCCTCCCGCGAGAGCCGATGTTCCACGGGAGAGACTTACTCTACGCTGGGTCATCAGACCACCACCGGAGAGAGATCATGCCCGCCCAACCGACCTCGCCCGCCCGCGAAGCCATCCGCGGCACCGCGCCGAAACTCGCCGAGATTTCCGACAAGATCATCTATGGCGAGGTCTGGGAGCGGCCCGGCCTGTCGCGGCGCGACCGCAGCCTGATCACCGTCGCAACCCTGATCGCGCTCGGCCGCGAGAGGCAGCTCGAAGGCCATCTCGGGCGCGCCCTTGCCAACGGCGTCACCAAGGACGAGATCGGCGAGGTGATCACCCATCTCGCATTCTATGCCGGCTGGCCGGCGGCGATGACCGCCGCACTGGTGGCGAAGGAAGTCTTTGAGAAACGCTGACGGGTCCGCCGTTATTTGGTGAGCGCGGCAGCGCCGGACCAGGCTTCGGCGCTGGCGCCGGCCAGTTCCTGGACTCGCGCGTCGTCGGCGCGCAGCTCGGCGGCGGCGCCCGAATAGACGACGCCGCCATTGTCGAGCACATAGGCGTGGTCGGCAATTTCTAGGCTCATCCGCGCATTCTGCTCGACAAGCAGCACCGAGATCCCCTCCTCGCGCATTTGGGCGACGACGCGAAACACGTCGCGCACGATCAACGGCGCCAGACCCTGCGAAGGCTCGTCGAGGATCAGCAGCCGCGGGTTGAGGATCAGCGCGCGGGCGATGGCGAGCATCTCCTGCTCGCCGCCGGAGAGCTGGCGGCCGCGGTTGTGCCGGCGCTCGGCGAGCCGCGGAAACACAGCGAAGACACGCTCCTCGTTCCATCCGCCGGGGCGCTCGATCGGCACGCGCAGATTCTCCGTCACCGTCAGGTTCGGGAAGATCCGCCGCCCTTCCGGCACATAGCCGACGCCGAGCGCGGCGATGCGGTAGGGCGGCCAGCGCGTCGTGTCCTGGCCGAATATCTGGATCCGGCCCTGGCGCGCCGGGGTCAGCCCCATCAGGCTGCGCAAGGTCGTGGTCTTGCCGGCGCCGTTGCGGCCGAGCAGCGCCGTGATCCGCCCCTCCTCGACCGCCAGGCTGACGCCGTGCAGGATGTGGCTCTTGCCGTAGAAGGTATGCAGCCCCTCGGCGGTCAGCGCCGTCATCAGGCGTGCCCGAGATAAGCGGCCTGCACGTCCGCATTCGCGGCAATCTCGTCGGGCGTGCCCTCGGCCAGCACCGCGCCTTCGGCCAGCACCATGATGCGGTCGGCGAGATGAAAGATCACGCGCATGTCGTGCTCGATCAGCACGATCGTCAGCTTCCGGTCCCGGTGCAATCGGCGGATCAGACGGGTGATGCTGTAGGTCTCCCGCTCGCCCATTCCGGCGGTCGGCTCGTCGAGCAAGAGGAGCCGCGGCTTCAAGGCGAGCGCCATCATGATCTCGGTCGCCCGCTGGTCGCCGTGGCTCAGTTCGCCGACCGGCCGGTCGGCCATGTCCGCCAGCCCGCCGAGCGCGAGCAATTCGCGGGTGCGGTCGCGCACGGCATTGCCGGCCGCGCGCGAGAGCCACGGCCGCAGGCGGTAGCCCGAGGCGACTTCGACCGCGACGCGCAAATTCTCGTTCGCGGTCAGCTCGGGAAATACCTCGGTTACCTGGAACGTCCGCGCAATGCCGCGCCATACCCGCCGCGCCGGCAACAGCCGGGTGATGTCCTCCCCGTCGAACCGGATCGTCCCCGAACTCGGCGTCATGAACCCGCTGATCAGGTTGAAGAAAGTGGTCTTGCCGGCGCCGTTGGGGCCGATCACCGCGCGCAATTCGCCGGGCTCGACCCGCAATGACACGTTGTTGACGGCAACGAGGCTGCCGAACCGGCGCGACACCTTCTCGACCGCGAGCAGGCTCACGATGCAGACCGACGGCGAACGATGCCGAGCACGCCGCGCGGGAAAAACAGCACGATCAGCACGAAGAACAGGCCAACGAAGGACATCCAGTTCTCGGTATGGCTCGAGATGTAGTCCTGCAGCACAAGGAAGATCGCGGCGCCGATCAGCGGTCCCCAGAACGAGCGCATGCCGCCGAGCACGGCCATGATCACGAAATCGCCCGACTGGTCCCAGCGCAATGCCCGCGGATCGACGAAATTGTTCATCAGCGCAAACAGCGCGCCGGCGACGCTGACGAAGAAGCACGAGATGACCCAGGACATCCAGATGTGCCGGTCAACCGGGATGCCGAGGAAGCGCGCGCGACGCTCATTCTCGCGGATCGCCAGCAATGTGCGGCCGAACGGCGAGCGCAAGAGGAACGCCATCGCCGCCGCGCAGATCGCGAACACCGCCACCACAAAGTAATAGAACGCCTTGGGATCGTTGAGGATGTCGACGCTGGCGAACCCAAGGTCGAGCGGCATGCGATGCCAGGCGCTGACACCGTCGTCGCCGCCGGTCGCCGAGCGCCACTGAAAGGCGATGAAATAGAACACCTGACCGAAGGCGATCGTGCACATCGCGAAATAGACGCCGCGCAGCCGCACGATCATCGGACCGATAATCCCCGCCGCCACCGTGCCGACGATGATTCCGACCAGCATGCCCACGGGCGTGCTGGGATAGAGGTATTTGATCGTCATGGCGGTGCCGTAGGCGCCGAGGCCGAAATAGGCGGCGTGGCCGAACGACAGCACCCCGGTGTAGCCGAGCAGGAAATTGAGCGCCATTGCCGCCAGCGCGTAGACCACGACGTGGCTGCCGAGTTCGATATAGCTGCCGGCCGCCGGCAGCCAGTACGGCACGGTCAGCAGCAGCAGCCAGATCAGAACGTCGCCGGCGCGCTTGTCGAGCCGCGGCATCAGAAGCGGCCTTCCTCGCCGAGCAGACCGCGCGGCCGCACGATCAGCACCGCAGCCATCATCACATACATCACCGCCTCGCTCGCCGAGGGGAAGAACACGCTGGTGACGCCCGAGGCGACGCCGATCAGCAATCCCCCGATGAGCGTGCCCGGCAGACTGCCGAGACCGCCGACGATAATCGCAATGAAGCTCGGCATGATCAAATTGTCGCCGACCGTCGGCTCCAGCCCGAGCATGCCGACGGCGAGGACGCCGGCGAGGCCGGCGAGATAGATCCCGAGGCCGAAGTTCAGGTTGCGCAGCACCCGCACATTGACGCCGAGGACCGAGACGGTTTCGAGATCGAGCGTGCCGGCGCGGATGCGCAATCCCAGGCGGGTATAGTTCAGGATCAGGAACAAGCCCAATACCGCGGCCGCGACCAGGATCATCATGAAGACGCGATACCCGGTGAGGAAGAAGTACTTGCTGCTCAATGGCTCGGCGAGCCAGCCTGGAATCTGATATGGCAGGCTCTGCGCGCCCCAGATGAAGCGCGTACCGTCCTGGATCATGAAGGCCAAGCCGAAGGTCAGCAGCAGGCTGTAGAGCGGGTCGCGCCCGTAGAGCCGTCGGATCAGCACGCGCTCGACCAGGATGCCGATCAACGCGACGAGGAACGGCGACACCGCCAGCGCGCCCCAGAACCCCAGATACGGCATCAGCGTATAGGCGAGATAGCCGCCGATCGCGAGAAAGCCGCCATGCGCGAAGTTGATCACGCTGGAAAGATTGAGGATCAACGACAGGCCAAGCGCCATCAGCGCATAGAACGCACCGATGATCAGGCCGTTGAAGACGTTGAAAAGCAGCAGCTGCGTCATGCGGCGATCATGCGGTCCCGATGCTCTGCACAGGCGATCGAGCGGGCCTGACGGATACCGACAATGGCACGGCTTGCGGACCCCTCTGCCGACAAGTGCAAACCGGGGGCCACAACGCGCACCCCCGTCTGCTACCGCGTTACGACGGCCACACCACCTTGCAGCCGGTCTCGCTGACCGGCAGCGCGGCCACATCGCCCTTGACGAGCTGGGTCACCGCGAACAGGTCTTCCGGATCGCCTCCCTTCGGCGCGGGCTGCGAATGGCCGACGAACAGCGTCGGCATCAACTGGTTGTCGCCGATGCGGTAATAGGGGTTGTTCGGCATCAGCGCCACTTCCGGCGGCAGGACCAAGCCCTGCATCGCCTTGGCCATCTTGACCGCCTCAAGCGACTTCGCCTTCTCGGCGGCGAGCTTGCAGGTCCACACCGCGGCGTAGCCGAACCAGGTGCGCGCCGTCGGCACCTTGCCGCCGCTGCGCTTGCGGATGTCGGCAACGAACTCCGCCACATGCGGCACGCCCGGCTGCTTCCAGTACCATTCGAACACCCAGTCGCCAAACAGCGCGTTGGGCGGCAGGCCCTCGTTGACCTCGAGCTCCTGCTGCGCGCCGGCGATGTGAAACTTCTTGTCGAGGCCGAACTGCACCGCCTGCTTGAGGCAGTTGATCATGTCGTCGCCCGCGAGCAGCAGGATGATCGCGTCGGGTTTGCTCGACTGCGCCTTGATCAGATTGGCCGAGAAATCGGTGGTGCCGAGCGGCGTGAAGTCCGCACCCAACTCCTTGCCGTTGGCCTCTTTGAGGCTCGCCTCGAAGCCCTGCTGGAGCGCGTGGCCGAACGCGTAGTCGGTGGTGATGAAGTACCAGTTCTTGCCGTACTTGCTGAGCAGCAGCTTCGAGACGGAATTGGTCTCCATGCGCGTCGTGTTGCAGACGCGGAACACGTTCCAGTGGCATTGCGTGCCGGTGACCGAGTCGGTATGGCCGCCGGGCACGATGTGGAAAACGCCCTTTTGGAAGCTGGTGTTCGCCATCGCCTGCGCCAGCGCCGAGTTGATGTTGCCGAGCAGGAAATCGACCTTGTCGCGGTCGATCAGCTTGAGGGCCTTCTGCACCGCGGTGGCGCTGTCGCCGCTGGTCGAAATCCTCGACCAATAGGTCGACCTTGCGGCCGAGGATACCGCCCTTGGCGTTGATCTGCTCGATCGCGAGCTGGGCGCCGATCAATTCATTCTTGCCGAGCGCGGCGAAGGTGCCGGTCAGCGGGTTGTCGAGGCCGATCTTGATCTGGTCGGCGGCGCGTGCCGTGGCGATGAACGGCGCCGCCAGCGGCAAAGCCGCGATCCCGGCGCCGGCGCGCAGGATCGTCCGCCGCCGAATCCGATGAGAAAGCAGATCGTTGCGCATGCTATCCTCCCCCGATTAAATCTGTTGCCGCAAATTAACCCGAAAGCGTAGCCCAATCGACCGTCGTTTTTAGGACCCTTTGCCGCAATCAACCGCGCGCGAACGCCGAGGCGGATCACGCCAGGCTCAGCGTTCGAGGATCGGCAATAGAAAGATAGGCCGGCGAATTTGATGTAAACGCTTTAGCGCAGAGAACGCTGAAGTTTCGCGGAGGGCGCGGAGCATGACCGAGAACGACATCGGCACCGCCATCGTCGGTGCGGCGATAAAGGTTCGCTCGGTCGTCGGGCCGGGTCTCCTCGAAAGCGCCGACGAAGCCTGCCTTGTGTACGAGAGTTGGAACAGCAGCGCCTGCGCGTCCGTAAGCAGATCGCGATTCCGATTCGCTACGAGGAATATCGATCGATCATGGCTATCGTGTCGGCCTGCTGGTCGAGGATCAGGTCGTTGTCGAACTCAAAGCCATCGAAACCATTCTTCCAGTTCATTGCGCGCAACTACCAGGTTGCCCTCGGCTCGGCGGCTTTCGCCCTGGGGTACCTGATGAATTTCCACGTGCCGCAGATGCGCGATGGCATCGTCGGATTGGTTAATGGTCCACAGCCCTCGGCGTCCTCCGCGTAACCTCAGCAATCTCTGCGTTAAAGCTTTTCTCAGAGGAGCACGAAGATGGATTTTGGCGCGGCGATGTTTTTCACCGAATACTCGATGGCGCCGACCGAGCTGGCGCGCGAGCTGGAGGCGCGCGGCTTCGAGTTGGTCTGGGCGCCCGAGCATTCGCATGTGCCGCTGTCGCGCCAATCGCCGTTCCCGTCGGGCGGCGAGCTGCCGAGACAGTATGGCGACGTGATGGACCCGTTCGTGACCTTGACCGCGGCGGCGGCGGCCACCACCACGATCAAGCTCGGCACCGGGGTCTGCCTCGTCGTCCAGCGCGACCCGATCCAGACCGCCAAATCAGTCGCCTCGCTCGACCAGGTGTCGGGCGGGCGCTTTCTGTTCGGGGTCGGCGGCGGCTGGAACGCCGAAGAGATGGCCGATCACGGCACCCAGTTCAAAACCCGCTTCAAATTGATGCGCGAGCGCATCGAGGCGATGCAGGCGATCTGGACCGAGACCAAGCCCGAATATCACGGCGAGTTCGTCGATTTCCCGCCGATGATGACCTGGCCGAAGCCGGTGCAGCAACCGCACCCGCCGGTCATCGTCGGCGGCATGTTCCCGCATGCCGCGCGGCGCGCGCTGCGCTACGGCGACGGCTGGATCCCGCATTCGCGCCGCCCGCAATACGAGGACGTCACCGATTTCCTGCCGCAATTCCGCCAGATGGCGGCCGAGGCCGGGCGCGACCTCGCCGGCGTGCCGGTTACGGTATGGGGCATCCCCGAGGATCTCGACCGGCTGAAACGCTATGAGGATCAGGGCATCGCGCGCGGCGTCGTGCAACTGGCGGCCGAACCGGCCGACAAGATCCTGCCGTTGCTCGACCGCTGGGCCGAATTGATCCGACAGGTATAACCAGAGTAAGCCGGATGAGTCAGCCGCCGGACAAGGCGCCACCAATCGTTGTTGCGGTGGGTAAAAGCGGACTAATAACGGTTGATGGAAAACCGGTGACACAGGCCGAAGTTTTGTCTGTGGTAACACAGAAGCAGGCCGAATGGCGGGGGCAATCGCAAACCCAACCGGCGAACCCAGAGATCAGCGATCGTAGGGAGCAGAAAATGCAATTCGGCGCGGCCATGTTCTTCACGGATTACTCGATGAAAGCCACCGAGCTGGCGCAGGCGCTGGAGGCGCGCGGGTTCGAGTCGATGTGGGCACCGGAGCACTCGCACATCCCGACCTCGCGCCGCTCGCCTTATCAGGCCGGCGGCGAATTGCCGAAGCAGTATTACGACGTGATGGACCCGTTCGTGTCGTTGGCGGCTGCCGCCGCCGTCACCAGCACGTTGAAGCTCGGCACCGGCGTCTGCCTGATCATCCAGCGCGACACGATCCAGACCGCGAAATCAGTCGCCTCGCTCGACCAGGTCTCGGGCGGGCGTTTCCTGTTCGGCATCGGCGGCGGCTGGAACGCCGAGGAGATGGCAGACCACGGCACCGAGTTCAAGACCCGCTTCAAGCTGATGCGCGAGCGGGTCGAGGCGATGAAAGAGATCTGGACCAGGGACGCCGCCGAATACCACGGCGTGTTGGTCGATTTCGCGCTGATGGCGGCGTGGCCGAAGCCGGTGCAAAAGCCGCACCCGCCGGTCATCGTCGGCGGCGCCTTTCCGCATGCCGCACGCCGCGCGCTGCGCTACGGCAATGGCTGGATCCCCAATGCAAGCCGCGAGCAATATGCCGACGTCACCGATTTCCTGCCGCATTTCCGCCAGATGGCAGCGGAAGTCGGGCGCGACATCGGCGAGGTGCCGGTCACGGTATGGGGCGCCGGCGAGGATTACGACCGGCTGCGCCGCTATGAAGACCAAGGCGTGGCGCGGCTCGTCGTCAGCCTGCCGCCCGAAAAATCCGACAAGACCCTGCCGGCGCTCGACCGCTGGGCCGAGTTGATCGGCCGCATCGGGCGCTGATCGGGCGCCGCCGCTCGGCGCCGCGCCGGCGATTCGCTGGCCGGCGGCGACAGCTCGCGGGCATTGCCGTGCAAAACGCCGTCCGGCGCCATCCGTGCGTCGAGTTGCCGAACCGCTGCCGCAGTTTGCGGGCATAATCGCGGGCATAGCAGCGGAGAATTCCGCTGCGGGGGTGTGGGGGGACGACACCGATGCGCCCGGTGGGCCGCTCGGCCGAAACCAGAGCCGCGTCCGGTGGCTGAGCCGCCGCGGTTGCGCATCGATCCCGGCGAGCGGCCTCGCCCGTCCTCGCCCGCCCGACGCCAACCGCGCCGGCCGCCGCCGCGCACCCGCCGCGCCAAGCCGCCCCGGCGTCTCCTCGGGATGGCGAAGCTCGGCGTGCTGCTGGGCCTGTGGGGCCTCATCATCGGCAGCGGCGCGCTCGCCTATTTCGCCTTCACCCTGCCCGACACCAGCCAGCTGACCGTCGCCGAGCGCCGGCCGAGCGTCACGATCCTCGCCGCGGATGGCAGTCCGATCGCCAGCTTCGGCGATCTGTTCGGCCGGCCGCTGACCTTGAAGGAAATGTCGCCGTTTCTGCCGAAGGCGGTGATCGCGACCGAAGACCGGCGGTTTTACAGCCATTTCGGTATCGATCCGATCGGCATGGTGCGCGCTGCCGTCGCCGATCTGCGCGCCGGGCACATCGTCGAGGGCGGCAGCACGATCACCCAGCAGCTCGCCAAGATCCTGTTCCTGACGCCGCAGCGCAGCTTCGCTCGCAAGATCCGCGAAACGCTCCTGGCATTATGGCTCGATCACCAGTTTACCAAAGACGAGATCCTCGAAATCTACCTCAACCGGGTCTATCTCGGCGCCGGCACCTACGGGGTCGATGCCGCGGCGCACCGCTATTTCGGCAAATCGGCCGGCAGGCTCAACCTGTTCGAGAGTGCCGTCATCGCCGGTCTCCTGAAGGCGCCGACCCGGTTCAGCCCGGCGCGCGACCCAGCCGCGGCAGACGGACGCGCGGCGCAGGTGCTCGACAACATGGTCGAGGCCGGTTTCATCACCGCTTCCGACGCCGCCGCCGCGCGGAAACAGGGCGCCGCCGTGGCCGCGATCGGCCGGCCGGGGTCGCGCTATTTCGCCGACTGGGTCGCCGACCAGATCCGCGACTTCGCCGGCACCACCGACCGCGACCTCACGGTCCGCACCACCCTCGACCCGCGGCTGCAGGAAGCGGCGGAGGCAGCAGTCGGCGATGTCCTGGCGCGCCACGGCGCGAAGGACGCGGTCAGCCAGGGCGCGCTCGTCGCGCTCGCGCCGGACGGGGCGGTGCGCGCGATGGTTGGCGGTCGCGACTACGGCCAGAGCCAGTTCAACCGCGCCACCCAGGCGCAGCGCCAGCCCGGCTCGGCGTTCAAGCCGTTTGTCTATCTCGCCGGGCTCGAAGCGGGGTTGCGCCCAGGCGACCGCTTTGTCGATAAGCCGATCCGGGTCGGCAACTGGCAGCCGCACGACTACCTGACCCGCTACCAGGGCGAGATGAGCCTCGCCGAGGGGCTGGCGCAGTCGATCAACACGATCGCCGTCCAGGTCGCCGAGCGCGCCGGCATCCCCCGGGTGATCGCGATGGCCCGCCGGCTCGGCATCGCCTCCGAGCTGCCGCGCGATGCGAGCATCGCGCTCGGCACCGGCGAGGTGAACCTGTTGGAGCTGGTGTCGGCCTATGCCCCGTTCGCCAATGGCGGTACCGGAGTGCTCCCGTACGGCATCAGCGAGATCCGCGACAGCGCCGGCAGGATCGTCTATCGGCGCACCGGCTCGGGACCGGGGCCGGTCGTCGCCCCGGACCTCGTCGGCATGATGAACGACATGCTCGCCGGCGTCGTCGCCCACGGCACCGGCAAGGCCGCCGCGCTGCCCCGCCCCGCCGCCGGCAAGACCGGCACGACGCAGGATTATCGCGATGCCTGGTTCATCGGCTATACGGCCGATCTGGTCGCCGGCGTATGGCTCGGCAACGACGACGACATGCCGATGAACAAGGTGACCGGCGGCTCGTTGCCGACCGCCGCGTGGCACAATTTCATGCTCGCGGCGACGCGGGGCATGCCGGTGAGGCCGCTGCCGGGCCCCGGGCCAATCCCCGCGCCAAACCCTGGGGCGCCGACGCCGGCTGAGTTGTCGCCGCTCGACCGCCTGTTCGGCTGGCTCGGCGCGCCGGCCCCAGGCCGGCCTCCGGCCGATCCCGGGCGCTACCCCGGCCCGGCGCCGCAGGATTAAGCAGAATTGGTTTGGACGCGGCCCGCCCTGCCCTACTCGGCCGCTTCCTCGACCTTTGCCGGCAGCGGCTCGGTGCCGGTCCAGGGATGCTCGGCGATGTCGAACAGGACGCCCTCGGGGCCGTACATCTTGACCTCGAACCCGCCGGTCCGCTGCGGATCGGCCTGGTCCATGTAGTGCTTGCCGCCGAACGCCGCGGCCGCTTTCGCCGCATCGTCGACATCCTCGACGAGGATGCCGAAATGGTGCAGCCCGGTATAGTCCATGCCCCGGCCGATCTGGTCGGTCTTGAAGCGCAGAATGGCCAGATCGATCGTGCCGTCGCTCAGATGATGGCCGTAGGCGAGCGGGCCGTCGTTCGAGCGGACGAGCTTGAAATCGAACGCCTTCACATAGAAATCGGCCATCGTGTCGGGGTCTTTGCAGGCGATCGCGAGGTGGCGCAGCTTTGCCATAGTCGGGGCTCCCTATTCGGCGGCTTGCTTGACGGGCTCGGGGAGCGCCTCGGCGCCGGCCCAACCCTGCTCGGCGATGTCGAACAGGATGTGCTCGGGCCCGTAGAACTTCTTCTCGAAATAGCCGGCCTGATGGCCGCCGTGCCCCTGGTCGATGTAGTGCTCGGCACCCAGGCTCTCGAGCTTCTTCGAGAATTCGTCGACATCCTCGACCAGCACGCCGAAATGATGGATGCCGCGGAACTCCATGCCCTTGCCGAGCTGGTCGGTCTTGAATTTGAGGATCGCCATGTTGAGCGTGCCGTCGCTCAAAAACACGCCGTCGGCGAGCACCCCGTTGGGCCGGCCGACCTCGACGAAATCGAACGCCTTTTTGTAGAACTCGGCCATCGCCTCCGGGTCCTCGGCGGCGATCGCGATATGACGGAGCTTGGGCATCAGGGCCTCCTCCCGTTAGAGATGCGCCCTGTTTAGCACAACCCATGGCTCATCTCGAAGCGCCGCATAGCACCGCGAGCGAAATCCCGGCGAGGAGCCGGGCGAGGTCCCGGCCGACCCGCGCCAGCGCCTCCTCTGCGGTGAACAGCCCGAACCGGTCGAATTCGGGCAGCATCCGGCCGTTCCACGAAAAAAAAGAGGTGCAGGCGAGCCTCGTCGGGTCGGGCAGAAGCGGCGGGGTCCACGTGAAGAGGGCGAGGTCCTTGCCGCGCCGGTACGGAAAAACCCCGAGCGGGCGCAGCTCGGTTTCGGCCGCGTCGAGCCCGGTTTCCTCGCACAGCTCGCGGCGCGCGACGGCGGCAAAGCTCTCGCCCGGCTCGGCCATGCCCTTGGGGATGTCCCAGCGCGGCGAGCGGGTCGCGTGGCCGAGCAAGAGGCGCTCGCCGTCGGTGACGATGACGCCGCAACTGGTGGTCTCTGCGCTCACGGGGTCACTGCATTGCCGCGCCGGCGGAAACGCCGCCGTAGAACCCGTTGTGCCGGCCCTGGTCGGCATCGTTGTCGCGCTGCGCACAGCCGGCGACGGCAAGGCAGGCAAAGAGGCTCAGCACGACGATGCCGCGCCATCGCCCGGCCCGCCTCACGGTCTCGCAAAACCTCTTGCCCATGCGGTTTCCTCACTCGGCCCACCAGAAAATAGCGCTTTGACGCAGAGGTCGCCATGGATACGCGGAGGACACTGAGGGATGTCTCTCTGCGTCCTCCGCGTGACCTTTGCATCCTTTGCGGTAGAGTGTTTCTTTTTCGACGGAGACCGACAGATGGATGAATTGCGCTGCTATCGGCCGCTGATCATCGGGCGGCGCGGCGCCGTCGCGGCCAACCACCCGCTGGCGGCGCAGGCCGGGCTCCTGGCGTTGCGCGCCGGCGGCAACGCGGTCGATGCCGCGGTGGCGACCGCGCTGGCGCTCGCCGTGGTCGAGCCGATGATGTCGGGGCTCGGCGGCGACGGGTTCTACCTCGTGTTCGAGGCAGCGACCGGCCGCGCCGTCGTGGTCAACGCCACCGGCCCGGCGCCGCTTGCCGCGACCCCCGATCGCTATCGCGGCGGGATCCCGCGCACCGGGCCGATGTCGGTGTCGGTGCCGGGGCTTGTCGCCGGTCTCGGCATGATGCACCGCCAGTTCGGCCGGCTGCCGTGGGGTGGCCTGTTCGCCGAGGCGATCCGTTGCGCGCGCGACGGCTTCGGCGCGACGCCGCACTACCGGCATTTTGCCGGCGAGCATCGCGCGACCCTCGCCGCCGACCGGCGCAGCGCCGCGGTCTTTCTGCGCGACGGCATGGCGCCTGCGGTCGGCGCCGCGGTCGTGCAGCCCGATCTCGCCCGCACCCTCGAAGAGCTCGCCGGCGAGGGCGCCGAATGTTTTTATCGCGGTGCCCTGGCCCGGCGCCTCGCTGCGGTGTCAGCCGATGCCGGGGTGCCGGTCGGCGAGGCTGATCTCGCCGAATTCGAGGCGCAGCGCCAGGAGCCGATCGGGATCGACTACCGCGGCCTCGCCGTGCTCAACGCGGCACCCAACTCGACCGGCTTCACGATGCTGCAAGAGCTGAAGATCGCCGAGAATTTCGACCTGAAGGCGATGGGGCTCGGCTCGGCCGATGCGGTCCATGTGATGGTCGAGGCGAAGAAGCTCGCCTTCGCCGACCGCGAGCGCTGGGGCGCCGACCCGCGCACCATCGACGCGCCGCTCGGCGAACTGCTCTCGACGGATTACGCGGCGCGCCTCGCCCGGCGCATCGACATGCGCCATGCGATGCCGACCCGCGCGATCCCCGACGCGGCCGGAGACACGACCTATTTCTGCACCGCCGATGGCGAGGGCAACGCGGTCTCCGGCATCCAGAGCATCAACAGCGCCTGGGGCGCCGGCGTGACCGCCGGCGATACCGGCATCCTGTTGAACAACCGGATGGCCTATTGGCACCTCGACCCCGCCCACCCGAACTTCCTGCGGCCGGGACGCCGGGTGCGCCACACGATGAACCCGCCCCTGGTGCTGAAGGACGGCGCACTGTGGGCGGTGTTCGGCACCCGCGGCGCCGACAACCAGGTGCAGATCAATTTCCAGGTGTTGACCGCGATGGCCGATTTCGGCCTCGATCCGCAACAGGCCGCCGAGACCGCGCGCTGGACCTCGAATGTGCCCGGGCAATACGCCAACTACCCGCATGACGGCCCGGACGTTCTGACGATGGAGCGCCGCTTTCCCGAGGAGGTGCGGCATGACCTCACGCGCCGCGGCCACCCGGTCAACACAGTCGGCGACCTCGATGGGCCGTGCAGCGCCGAGATCATCCGCCGCGACCGGGCGAGCGGCGTGCTCTGCGCCGGCTCCGACCCGCGCCGCGACGGCTGGGCCCTGGCGTGGTGAGGCCTGCCTTACAGGAACGCCTTATACTGGCGTCGAGCCGCGTTGGGGATTGCGCCTCGTTTCCTCCGCGGCGGGTCAGCGGCGCTGGTCGACCGCCACGTAATGACGTTCCTGCGGCCCGGTGAACAGCTGGCGCGGCCGGCCGATCTTCATGTCCGGATCCTCGATCATCTCGGTCCACTGCGCCACCCAGCCGACCGTCCGCGCGATCGCGAACAGCACCGTGAACATCGAGGTCGGGAAACCCATCGCCTTCAGGATGATGCCCGAATAGAAGTCGACGTTAGGGTACAGCTTCCGGCTGATGAAATAATCATCGCTGAGCGAAATCTTTTCGAGTTCCATCGCCAGGTCGAGCAGTGGCTCGTCCTTGATGCCCAGCTCGTCGAGCACTTCGTGGCAGCTGTCGCGCAGGACGCGGGCGCGGGGATCGTAATTCTTATAGACGCGATGGCCGAAGCCGAACTGGATCTCGTGTTCGTTCTTGTTTTTGACGTGCTTGATGAATTCCGGGATCTTCGACTTGTCGCCGATGCGCGCCAGCATCTTGAGCACCGCTTCGTTGGCGCCGCCATGCGCCGGGCCCCACAGCGAAGCGATGCCGGCGGCGATGCAGGCAAACGGGTTGGCGCCGCTCGACCCGGCATTGCGCACCGTCGCGGTCGACGCGTTCTGCTCGTGATCGGCGTGCAATATGAAGATGCGGTCCATCGCCCGCGCCAGGGTCGGGCTGACCTTCATCTCCTCGCAGGGCACGGCAAAGGCCATGTGCAGGAAATTCTCGGCATAGCCCAGCGAGTTCTGCGGATACATGAAAGGCTGGCCGGACGAATATTTGAACGCCATGGCGGCGATCGTCGGCATCTTGGCAATCAGGCGGTAGGACGCGACCATCCGCTGGTACGGATCATGGATGTCGGTCGAGTCGTGATAAAACGCCGACAGCGCGCCGACCACCCCGCACATGATCGCCATCGGGTGGGCGTCGCGGCGGAAACCGTGGAAAAAGCTGCTGATCTGCTCGTGCACCATCGTGTGATGGGTGATGTCGTAGACGAACTGTTTCCGCTGCTGGGCGGTCGGCAATTCGCCGTAGAGCAGGAGGTAGGAGACCTCCATGAAATCGCTCTTGGCCGCCAGCTCCTCGATCGGATAGCCGCGGTACAGCAGCACGCCTTCGTCGCCGTCGATATAGGTGATGCTGGAACGGCAGGCCGCCGTCGCCATGAAACCCGGGTCGTAGGTAAAATACCCGGTCTGCGCGTAGAGCTTGCGGACGTCGATGACCTTGGGCCCGATCGAGCCTTCGATGACGGGCAGCTCGACCGATTTGCCGGTGGCGTTGTCGGTCAACGTCATCGACCCGCTCACGGCGCCGACATTCGTGTTGTTGCCGTCCATGGATCACCTCGATCGTGACGCCCGCAGGCGGGTGGCGAATTTGTCGCGGAGCATAGCCGCTGGGGGCCGATTATGAAACGCCGTTCGGATATTGCAATGCAATATCGCAGATGCGAGAGCGCATGATCGTCACTGCGCTCCGGTCGCCGCGTCGGCGATGCGCCCGAGGCTCTCCTCGCGGCCGAGAACCTCCATGACCTCGAAGATCCCGGGCGAGGCGAGCGAGCCGGTCAGCGCGGCGCGCAACGGCTGCGCCACGGCAGCGAGCTTGAGGCCATGAGCGCCGGCAAAATCGCGCAGCCTTTCTTCGAGATCGGCTGCGCGCCACTTGCTGTCAGCAAGATCGGCGGCGAGCGCCCCAAGCCGCTCGCGAGCTTCCGGGATCAGCACCCGTGCGGCATCGCCGCCCAGCGTTATCGGCCTGATCGCAACGTAGAACCGGGCCTTGTCGGCCAGCTCCACGATAGTCTTGGCGCGCGGCTTGAGGCCCGACATCGCCCGCAGCAGCCGATCGCGGTCGCCGTCTGACAGCGCGCGCCCGAATTTGCGTTCGAGCCGCTCGCCGACCAGCGCGACGAGGCGGGCCTCGTCGGTCTCGCGGATATAGTAGGCGTTGATATCGTCGAGCTTCGCCTGGTCGAAGCGCGCCGGCGAGCGCCCGAATACGCCATAGAATTGCTTGCCTCGCGTGTCTGGGAAGTCGCTCATCGGGCGGTCAAGTAACTCTCGGATATCGACATCCATGTCGAACCAGCGGATTGCATCGTCGGTCGAAATGATCTCGTCGTCGCCATGGCTCCAGCCAAGCCGCAACAGGTAGTTGCGCAGCGCCTCCGGCAGGTAGCCGAGCTCGCGGTACTGATCTACCCCGATCGCGCCGTGCCGCTTCGAGAGTTTGGCGCCGTCCGCCCCGTGGATCAGCGGCACGTGAGCGAATTTCGGTGCCAGCCAGTCGAGCGCGCGGTAGATCTGGGTCTGGCGGAAGGCGTTGTTGAGGTGGTCGTCGCCGCGGATCACATGGGTGATGCCCATGTCATGGTCGTCGACCACGACGGACAGATTGTAGGTCGGCGTGCCGTCGGCACGCAGCAGGATCAGGTCGTCGAGTTCCCGGTTGTCGACGCTGACTTCGCCCTGCACCAGATCATGGATGGTCGTCGCGCCATCCTGCGGCGCCTTCAGGCGGATCACCGGGGCGATCCCGGGCGGCGCCGCGGCCGGATCGCGCTCGCGCCACGTGCCGTCGTAGCGCACCGAGCGCTTCCCGGCGCGCGCGCGCTCGCGCATCGCCTCAAGCTCGGCCGGCGTACAGTAGCAGCGATAGGCCCGTCCGGCGGCGAGCAGCCGGCGGGCGATTTCGGCGTGCCGCGCCGCCCGCGCGAACTGATGCACGATCTCGCCATCCCAGGCGAGGCCCAACCATTGCAGCCCGTCGATGATCGCGGCGACCGCCTCCGGGGTCGAGCGCAGGCGGTCAGTGTCCTCGATGCGCAGCCGGAAGGTCCCGCCGTCGCCATGGCGCTGGCGGTGCCGCGCGAACAACCAGTTGAACAGCGCGGTGCGGGCACCGCCGATATGCAGGAAGCCGGTCGGCGAAGGAGCAAAGCGGACGACGACGCTCATCGCAAATGCAATCGCTGTTTTCGCGGCGTTCGCGCCGCGGCGGACGATGTCGTAAATGATTTTAGGGGCTTTGTCAGGCGCGCCCGGCGTTCCGGCGGCGAGGGCCGCCTTGACCCAGATCAGTGCGGAGCGTGCCGATCCTGCCTTATGTTTGCAAGATGGACGATCAGGCGCCGCCCCACACCAAGGTTTTCGTCGTCGATGACGATGACGCCGTTCGCGACTCGCTGCAGGTGCTGCTTGAGGCGCACGGCATCACGGTCGAGGCTTTTGCATCGACCGGCGCGTTCGCCAGCCATTATCGGAGGCCGCCACGCGGATGCCTGATCCTCGATCAACACCTCCAGGTCCTGACCGGGGTCGATTTCCTGGAGTTGCCGGCGGGGAAGTCCCTCGGCATTCCGGTGATCCTGATCACCGGGCGCGGCAATCCGGCGCTTGAGCAACAGGCGCGGCAGGCCGGGGCCGCCGAGTTTCTGCAAAAGCCGGTCAGCGAGCGGGTTCTGCTTGCCACTGTCGCGCGGCTTACCGGCGCGGGGTGACGTCCCCAACGCTGAGGCAAGTTTCGCTCACCCGATCCCCCTGCATACCGTCATGGCCGGGCTTTGCCCGGCCATCCACGAAGCCAGCATTGTGGATCCCCGGCACGAGCCCGGAGATGACGGATTTGCGAAGCGGCGGACCGGATCGAAATTACGACGGCATTGGCCCCAGATAGTCGCGCTTGCCGATGCTGACGCCGACGCCGCGGAGAATGTCGTAGGCGGTCGTTGCGTGGAACTGCACCTGCAGCATGGCAAAGTGATATAGGTAGTTCTGCGCCTTCATCGTGCGCGGCTGGCCGCCGATGGTGACCGTAACATCCGAATCGTCCTTGCCGTCGAGCTGGTTGGCCCTGAGCCCCTTCAGGAAGTCGGTGGTCTTGTCGATGCGCGACTGCATCTCGGCGAAGCTGTTGTCCTGGTCCGGCAGGCTCGGCAGATCGACCCCGGCAACCCGGCCCGCCCCCAGCGCATGATTGCAGACCTGCCGCACCTGGCGTTCCAGCGTGAACATGTCGGGATAGAACCGCAAATTGAGCACCACGGTAGTGTCCCATTTCTGCGCGACGGCGTGCGCCTCGCCCTTCTGCAGCACGGTCTTGAGGCCGGCGAGCAGCTGCAGGCACACAGGCACAAAGCCGGAATACAACGAGATGGCCATGAAAGCTTCTCCTTATGACTGATGGCGTCTCTGCCGAGGCGATCTTAGCCGCTGACGGGAGGCGCGGAAAGGCATGCTTGTCGGCGCCGGCGCCGGCTGGCGGACTCATCTACGACAGGGCGATCAGCGCCGACGGCACGGCGCCGCGCAAGAGAACCTTCTTGGCTTGCCATTGGGTCGTTGTGTCCAGCTCCTGCAGGAACTGCACCGCACCGCCGGCGAACAGGGCGACCGGCAGCCCGTCGCGATACAGCACCCGGTTGCCGGTCATCGCGGCGAGCCTGGCGCCCGGGGTCAGGATGCCGACAAGGTTGAGCGGGTCGGCGCCCGACAGCGACAGAAATTCGCCCGAACCGGGCTTGCGGCGGATCTCGCGCAACAGGCCGATTGCCTCGGGCAACGCGTATTGCTCACCGGAAAAGCCTGCGACAAAGCGGCCGCCGCGGATTTCGCCGCGCGCTTCGAGGCGGCGATAAACGCGCAGCAGATCGCGCCACGGCGGCAGCCAGGCGGCCTCGCGGTCGAGCAGCCGCCAGAACACGACGCCGTAGCGGCGCAGCAGGGTTCGCGCCAGATGCTCGACCGCCTCGCCGGCATTCGCCCGGCTGCTCGCGGCGGGCCGGGCGCGGCGCGCCAAGGCCCAGCGGCCGGAATCCGCCATGCCGAACATCGCGCGGCGCCGGCGCCCTCTATCCCCGCCGCGGCGGCGGTCGGCGGGCATCAGCAATGCCCGCAAACCGGCGAAGCTGTCGGAGTTGACCAGGCCCAGCGCCACCAGTTCGGCGAGCGCCTCCTCGACCTGCGGCCGCAGCAGCCTTGTGCCGTTGACCAGCTCGTCGAAGAACGAAGCGCCGTGGTCGCGAATAACGCCGGCGACCGCCTGGGCGCACGGGCTCGCCCGGGTGGGATCGGGCATCGGCGACAGCACGGCCCACAGCGGCATATGGCGGCGCGCCAGCAACGTGATCGGCGTCGTGCGCACCGGGCCCAACGAGCCAACCCCGCGCTCGCCGGCATCGGGTCTCCCGTTGCGGGGCCGCAGCCGCGCCCAGGCGACGTGCCCGGCCAGGCAATGGTCGTCGAGCCAGCCCGGGTCGTATTCGGCGACGCGTGCCGGCAGGATCTCGGTCTCCCAGGCGCCGGCCGGCGCCTCGAAGCCTTCGAGCTGGCCGAGGACCGCGGCGAGTGCGTCCGGACCTTCCATGCGGGTCTTGTCGGTGACCCGCTGCCAGTCGAACAGGAAGCGCAGGAAGTCGCGGGCGGCGACCGGTTCGATCTCGGCGCGCAGGCGCTTCAGCGTATAGCGGTGGACGCGGGCGAGCAGCCGACGCTCGCACCATTCCTCGGCTTCCGCCGCGGGCGTGAAACGGCCGCGCAAGGCAAAGCCTTCGGTCTGCAGCGCGATCAGCGCGCCGGCAACGTCGTCAGGCGTCAACCCGAGCGGCGCCGCGAGCACGGCTTCCGTGACCGGGCCGAGACCTTCGAGCCGGCCGCGCAGGATCTCGACCAGCGCCTCCTCGGGCGCCCAATTCCGCTCGGCATGGCTGCCCGGTGCCGCGATCGGCGGATCGAGCCGCGCCTGAGGCCACAGCGCTGCGAACTGCGGCAGCCGCTCGGCCGCGACCCAAATGATCGCTTGATGCTCGTCGTTCCCGCGAAAGCGGGAATCCAGGTACCCGAGACCAGAGTGGTTGCCCTGGACCTCCACTTTCGCGGGGGTGACGCACACCGGCATTTCCAGCAACGTCACGCGCTTCTCGCATGCGAGTTCCCCGAGCCATTCGGTCCAGCCCGGTCCCGCCTCGGCCTCTTCCGGCGTGATGAAGCCGAGCCACACCAGAGCGTCATGCAGCTCGTCGCGGTTGGCTGCCTCCGGCCAGGCTTCGCCGCGCACCCGCGCGATCGCCTGCCCGTCGAGCCGGCCGAGCTCGGCGGCGTCTTCCGGCGCCAGCCAGCGCCTTCCCATCACCGCCTGGGTGCGGCGCTCCTCCAAGGGCGCGTCGTCGAGATAGGCGTAGGGCCGCGCCGACAGCACTTCGAGCGCCAACGGCGAGGGCTCGACCAGATCGCGCGCGACGACCCGAATATCGCCGGATTGGAGACGCGCCAGCAGCCGCTCCAGCCCCCCGATATCCATGACCTCGTTGAGGCAATCGGCGATCGTCTGGCGCACCAGCGGATGATCGGGGATCTCGCGCGCGCCGGCCAGATTCTCGGCGCAGGCGAGTTGGTCGGGGAAGATCGCGGCAATCAAATCCTCGGCGTCCATCCGGGCCAGCGGCGCCGGGACCTTCCTGCCGCCGCGAAAACGCGGCAAGGCGAGCGCCACCCCGGCGACCCAGCGCCAGCGCGTCATGAACATCGGCGCGTCTAGCAGCGCCTGGATCAGAATATCGCGGACCGTGGCCGGGTGCAGATACTGCGCCGCCTCGACGAGATCGAAGCTGTGCGCCGTGGTCAGCGACAAGACGATGTTGTCCTCGGTCGCCGCCGCCTGCAGCTCGAAATTGAACTTGGTGCAAAAGCGCTTGCGCAACGCCAGGCCCCAGGCGCGGTTGAGCCGGCTGCCATAGGGCGAATGGATGACCAGCTGCATGCCGCCGACCGCGTCGAAGAAGCGCTCGAAGACGATCGTCGACTGGGTCGGCAATACCCCGAGCGCGGCATGCCCGGCGGCCAGGTACTCGACGAGCTGGCGAGCCGCCGCTTCGCCGATCCCGACGTCCTCGATGAGCCAGCGAAGCGCAGCTTGTTCCCCCTCGGTCTCGGACCACCGGTGGTGCGTCCTTCGAGACGGCCGCTCCGCAGCCTCCTCAGGATGACGGTCCTCTTGTGATGCTGCACCCAAAAATTCGTCATCCTGAGGAGCGACGCCCGGACTTGATCCGGGGGGCGCGTCTCGAAGGATGCTTAGCGGCTCTGCAGCCTGTGGCAGCCGGGCCTCGACCTCGCTACGCAGACGCGAAACGGATTGCGACAGCTCGTCACTGCGGCCCGGCGCCTCGCCGAGCCAGAACGGGATGTTGGGCGGCTGGCCCTGGGCGTCCTCGACCCTGAGCGTGCCGCGCTCGACGCGGCGGATGCGGTAGGCGGTGTTGCCGAGCTGAAACACATCGCCGGCCAGGCTCTCGACCGCGAAATCCTCGTTGACCGTGCCGACAACCTGGTTTTCCGGCTCCAGCACGACTTGGTAATCGGCGGTATCGGGGATCGTGCCGCCCGAGGTCAGCGCGGTCAGCCGCGCGCCGCGCCGGCCGCGCAATATCCGGTTCACCGCGTCGTGATGGATCAGTGCACCGCGCCGGCCGCGCCTTGTGCTGAAACCGTCGGCCAGCATGTGCACGATTGCGGCAAAATCCGCGCGCGGCAACGCGCGATACGGCGAGGCCCGGCGCAGCAGCCTAAAGAGCCGGCCCTCGCCCCACTCCTGCGCCGCGACTTCGGCGACGATCTGCTGCGCCAGCACGTCAAGCGGCCGTTCGGGGATCGTGACGCGATCGAGTTCGCCGCGCGCCACGCTGTCGAGGAGGGCGGCGCATTCGACGAGCTCGTCGCGCGACAGCGGAAAGAGGCGGCCCTTGGGGGTACCGTCGACGGCGTGTCCCGAGCGCCCGACCCGTTGCAGAAACGTGGCGATCGCGTGCGGCGATCCCAGCTGGCAGACCAGGTCGATCTCGCCGATGTCAATGCCGAGTTCGAGCGAGGCGGTCGCCACCAGCGCCGTCAGCGCCCCGTCCTTCAGACGCTGTTCGGCGTCGAGCCGGCGCTCCTTGGCGAGGCTGCCGTGATGGGCAGCCACCCGATCTTCGCCCAGGCGCGTCGAGAGCTGGCGGGTTGCCCGCTCGGCCATGCGGCGCGTATTGACGAAGATGAGGGTCGTGCGATGCGCCTCGATCAACTGAACCAGTCGGTCGTACACCTCTTCCCAGACCTCGCCCGACATCACCGCTTCCAGGGGCGCGGAGGGCAATTCGAGCGCGAGGTCGCGCTGCCGGCGGTGGCCGGTGTCGACGATGTGGCAGGCTGGGTCCGGTTCGCCCTCGCTCCCGGCGCCGACCAGGAAACGGGCGACCATCTCGATCGGCTTCTGCGTCGCCGACAGGCCGATGCGTTGCAGACGCTTGCCGCACAGCGCGTCGAGCCGTTCCAGCGACAGCGCGAGATGCGAGCCGCGCTTGTTCGACGCCACCGCATGGATCTCGTCGACGATGATCGTGCGGGCGGGCGCCAGCATCCGGCGACCGGATTCGGAGCCGAGCAGGATGTAAAGCGACTCCGGTGTAGTGACGAGGATGTGCGGCGGGGAACGGCGCATCCGGTCGCGTTCGCCCGCGGGCGTATCCCCGGTGCGCACCCAGGTGCGGATCTCGACATCGGGCAGATCCCGCGCCCGCAATTCCTCGCGGATGCCGCACAGCGGCCGGTCGAGATTGCGCTGGATGTCGTTCGACAACGCCTTCAACGGCGAGACGTAGACCACCTGCGTCTCGTCCACCAACCCGCCATCGATCCCCTGGCGCACCAGCCCGTCGATCGCCGCGAGAAAGGCGGCCAGCGTCTTCCCCGAGCCGGTCGGGGCCGCGATCAGCACATGCCGGCCCTGTTCGATCGCCGGCCACGCTTCCGCCTGCGCGCCCGTCGGCATGGCGAAGCTGCGCTCGAACCAGGCGGCGACAACCGGATGAAACAGCGAGGCGAGGGTCATCGACAGCCCTCAGCCACCCCGCCGGCCGAGCAGAAACATCCGCATCGCCCCGTAATGCTTGGCCGCCTCGGTCATGCCGACATATTCGCAGGTGAACGAACCGGCGTTGTGCAAGGCCAGGACGGCGGCCGTGGTCTCGGTCACGTAAACGCACCCCTCCGGCGTCACCGGCTCGATCCGAGCGGCGCGGCTGACATGCGCGCCAAAGAAGTTGTCGCGCATCAGGATCGGGTCGCGGGCGGCGTAGACCGGTCCGAGATGAACCCCGATCCGCAGCGCCATTTCGAGAGGCAGCCCGTGTGCGGCGCGATCGATGCCGCTCACCGCCTCCTGCAGGGTCAGCGCACAGTTCGCCGCCGCACCGGCGTCGTCGAACACCAGGAACAGCCCGTCGCCCCAGGTATTGGCGAGCCGGATGTCGGTGCGGAACCGCTCGATAACCTCGGCGAAGCGGCTCAGAAACACGTCGATGAACGGCGGCAGCTCGATCGTCGCGCAGCCGGCTGAACCCCTTGACGTCGCCGAACAGCATGGCGCGGGTGCGCCGCTCCACCCCGCGGCGCTGGCGCGGCGTCGATGCATCCGGCGGCGGTTCGAAGCCATTGCCGACCGGGATCACTCGCTGCGACATGCCGGTGCGGCGCCAGCTTTCGATGTTCACGGAGGTGCCGACCGGGCCGGAGGGCGGCTTGCCGTCCCACACGACGATCTGCTCGACTGCGGCCGATAGATGGCGGGCGCGCAACAGGGCCAGACCCATCGCCAGCTGGCTGCAATATCCGAAGAGGTGGTCGTCGCCGAGATAGCGATCCTCGGTGGCATAGCGCACCGTCGTCGCCCCATCGCAACAGGCGTCAAACCGCTCGACCCACTCGGGGCCGGCCGAGCGGACCGAGGTCTCGATGAATTCCTCGCGATTGAACGGCAGGACGACATGCAGGCTGGCACCGCGCCGGATCAGCGCTTCGGCGAACAGGATGTCAGCTCCCGCCGCGAGCGAGCCATAACCGCACCGGACATCGGCCTGGTCGAGCGCCTCAGCGATCGCCGCCTGCACCGCTTTCGCCTGCTCGGCCGGAAACCGGCCGCTTCTACCGGGAGCGGCGACAATGTGGCCGAGATAGTGGATGACCGGCGGCGGCGCGAGTTCGTCGAGCCAATCGGCATCGAGGGCCTTGGCGGCGATGATCAGCCGCAATTGCCGCACCGTGCTCGACAAGCCGCGGTAGTCGTGCTCGGCGTTCTCGCGGATCGCGGTGCGCACCGCCAGGGCGTTCTCGCGGGCACGGGCAAGGTCGCCGAGAACCAGCTGCGCCTCGAGTTCGCTCGCCACCTCGTAATAGGATCTCGGCGCCGCCGGCTGTCTCGACAGCTGGTCGAGCACCTCGCGCGCAAGCGCCGATGCCTTTTCGTCTTTGCCGGCGAGCAGGTACAGCGTCGCGCCGTTGACCCCCGGATAATAGGCTTCCGGGTTGCCGGCGGCGATCACCTTGCGGTACAGCTCGGAATAGGCGTCGCCCGCGGCGGCAAGCAAGCCGGCGCGGGCATTTCCGGTCGTGGCGAGCGCCTCGTCCTTCAACAGCCTGGGACCCAACGCGGCGACGTTGAGACCGAGCGAGGTCGTCAGCCACACATCGCCGGGCCGGTCGAGACCGAGCTCGGCAAACAGTTTGATGGCATGTTGGGTTGCCCCGGTCGAGGCGAGGCACAGGACGGCCCGGTGCTTGAGGCGCAAATCGTCCGGGAAGCTCGCCAGGCCCTGCCTAGCGAGATCGTAGGCCCGAAAACAGCTCGCCCTCGCGCTCGCAGCGGCGCACTTCTGCGACCCATTCCTGGGCGCTCTGCGGCAACGCCTCGTCGCGGGCGGCGTCAGTCATCCCTACATCGGCCCCCAGGCGAACGACAAGGTTGGGCGCACTCGAATCCGAATTGACGCCGATTTGCGCCGACCCCGTCAAGATGATCACAGCGGCACTGCCCCTGCAGACCCTGGCGGCAGCAGCGGCTCGCCCTTCAGCTCATACCAGAGCAGGATGTCGCGCCACACCTCCTGGGCGGTTTCGGCATACCAGAACAGCTCGCGGTCTTCGGGATCGATCGTCCCCTCGGCGACGAGGAACTCGGGATCGAAGACCCGCCGCCAGTAATCTTCGCCAACCAGGATTACCGGTACCGGGGCCATCTTTCGCGTCTGGGTGAGCGTCAGCACATCGAACAGCTCGTCCATCGTGCCGTAGCCGCCCGGGAACGCGACCAATGCCCGCGCCCGCATCATGAAATGCAGCTTGCGCATTGCGAAGTAGTGAAAGCTGAAGCAGAGCTCCGGGCTGACATAAGGGTTTGGGTATTGCTCGTGCGGTAGGCGGATGTTGAGCCCGATCGATTTCGCTCCGGCTTCGTGTGCGCCGCGGTTGGCGGCTTCCATGATCCCCGACCCGCCGCCGGTCATCACCATAATGCGACCCCCGATGGCCTGATCGCCGCAGGCACCGACCAGATGCCCGAATTCGCGCGCAATCTCGTAATAGCCGCTCTTCGCCAGGATGCGCCGGGCGGTTTTGAGCCGGCCTTGTAACCCCGCATCGTCCGGCCGGGCGGTCAGAGCATTGGTGAGCGCCGCGACCTCGCGGTGGGCTGTGGCGGGCTCGGGGATCCGCGTGCTGCCGAACACGACGATCGTGTGAGCGACGTCGTGATCCTCGAGCAATCTCTGCGGCTTCAGATAATCGAGCATCAGGCGGATGCCGCGCATGTCGTCGCGGCGTAGAAAATCGGGATCCTGATCGGCCTGCCGGTAACTCGGGCTGTCGATGATCGCTTTGATGTTCGCCGGGGCCTGCGGGTCCTCCAAACCCGGCTTCGGACGGTGCTCGGGCAAGGGCTGCCGGCGTTGATACCTCGGCGCGGGCTGTTTCATCTGTGTGGGTCCGTAAAGGGGCGAGCGCCACAATAAGGGACAACCACGGGCCGGCGGCAAGCGATCCCCGGCCTGATCGCCGACCAAGAGCGGCGCATTTGCGCGACCGAGGTCTTGACTTGGATCAAAGCCAGATCGGCGCCCGCCTTTATACCTGCTCCCGCCAGCGTCCTTTGGACGAGCCCAGGGCACGCATAGCGGCAAATCGATGGAGATTCTGATGATTGGGACCAACCGCGATCTGGCGGAAATGCAGCAGCTCCTGGATCGCGAAATCCTCCTGCTGAAACACCTGGCTGCCGGCACACCCGCGCCGAGCTGGATCGAAGGTCGGCTGGCATTGACGTGCCGCCAGCGCATCTCGGTCTGCGCCGCGATGGTAAACCGGCGTGTCGAGGCAGCGCACAAGGTGGTCGTGTTCTCCCGCTGGGTGAGCGGCAATGGCGCTCTGCGGAGCTTTGCCAGCGAGCCCGATCGAGCAGAGAAAGCCGGGGCGACCTTCGCCATGGGGGGGGCGAGAGGGCAGACAGCTTAGACCTGAGGATCGGTAAACGCGAAAGGGGGTAGGCTGAGCGCCGCCGCGTCGCGCTCAATGGGGGACCTCGATGATCGCCGCAATTCTGAAGGCCGCGTCCGGCCTCGATGCCTGGCTCGGGCGGCAGCTCGGGCGCCCCTACCACGCCCTTCTCGGGATCGGCCTCGTCATGGAGATCGTGCAGCGCGTTCGCGAGCTGGGTGAAATGACAAGCTGGAACGCCCTGCGCTCCTGGCTTGCGATCCTGTTGTTTGCCGCGCTGCTCACACACCAGCTCGGCGAGTTGCATGAACATGCGGAGCGCCGGCGCGAGTGAGGCTGACCGAACTCATGCCGGGATTGCCGGCTGCGTCAGGCCGCGCTGGGCGAGGAGCGGGGCGATCGCCGGCTCGCGGCCGCGGAAGGCGCGGTAGAGCGCCATCGGGTCGGCGGTGTCGCCGGCGCGGTAGATCGCCTCGAGCCCGGCCGCAAGCGCCGGGTCGAACGGATCGCCGGCCTCGGTGAAGGCGGCGAACCCGTCGGCGTCGAGCACCTCGGCCCACAGGTAGGCGTAGTAGCCGGCGGCATAGCCGCTGCCGGCGAACAGGTGCTGGAAATGGGCCGGGCGGTGTCTGAGGGCGATCTCCGGCGGCATGCCGACGCGCGTGAGGAAATCCTCTTCGAACGCGGCGATGTCGAGATCCGTCGGGTCGGCGCGCGAATGCAAATCGAGATCCAACAGCGCACAGGCGGCGTATTCGACCGTGGCGAAGCCCTGGTTGAAATTGCGCGCGGCGAGCAGGCGCTCCAGCACCGCCTCGGGCAGCTTCTCGCCGGTGCGGTAATGGCGGGCATATTGGCGCAGCGTTGCCGGGACCGACAGCCAATGCTCGAAGACCTGTGAGGGAAACTCAACGAAGTCGCGGCGCACCGCGGTACCCGATTGCGAGGGGTAGCGCACCCGGGACAGCAGCCCATGCAGCCCGTGGCCGAACTCGTGGAACAGAGTTTTCGCGTCATCGAAGCTCAAGAGGGTCGGGTCGCCCTTCGAAAAATTGTTGTTGTTGACGATGATCGGCAAGACCTCTCCGTCAAGGCTCTGCTGTTCGCGATAGCTGCTCATCCAGGCGCCGGAGTGCTTGCCGGCCCTCGCGAAATTGTCGTGCAGGAAGAGGCCGATCGCGCGGCCCGTCGCATCCCGCACCTCATAGACGCGCACATCCGGATGGTAGGCGACGCAGTCGTCGCGCTCGGCAAAGCTGATGCCGAACAAGCGCCCGGCCGTGTCGAACGCGGCGCGGACCATGTTATCGAGGACGAAATACGGCTTCACCGCGGCTTCATCGAGCGCATATTTCTGCGTTCGCACCTTTTCGGCGTAATAGCGCCAGTCCCAGGGCGCGATCGGCTCGTTGACCCCGTCGGCGAGCGCCGCGGCGGCGAGGTCGGCGCGTTCCTCGGCCGCCTTCTCCTTGGCCGGCTGCCACACCTGGCGCAGCAGATTTTCCGCCGCCTCAGGGGTCTTCGCCATCGTGTCGTCGAGCCGGTAGGCGGCATAGCTGTCGTAGCCGAGAAGCCGCGCCTGCTCGGCGCGTAACGCCAGGATGTCGCGGATCAGCGGCCCATTGTCATGCGTCCCCTGATGCGCGCCGCGCGCCGCCCATGCCTCATGGGCGGCGCGGCGCAGATCGCGGCGCGTCGAAAACGTCAGGAACGGCTCGACCGAGGCGCGCGCCAGGGTAATCGCATAATGCCCTTCGAGGCCGCGCTCTTTCGCGGCCGCTGCGGCGGCGGTGCGGGCGAAATCGGGGAGCCCGTCGAGCTCGCTCTCATCGAGCGCCAGATACCACTCGTCCTCGTCATGCAGCACGTTCTGGCCGAACAGCGTATGCAAACTCGCCAGACGCTGCGAAATCGCTGACATGCGCGCTTTCTGCTCCGGACCGAGCCGCGCGCCGCTGCGCACCAAGCGCAGATGATGGCGCTCCAAAAGCCGCAGCTGATCAGGCTGCAGGCCCAGCTGGTCGCGCTCGCGATAGAGCGCGTCGATCCGGGCGAACAGGCCAGGATCGAGCGCGATGCGCATCTGATGGGCGGCCAGTCGAGGCGCGTAGTCGCGGTCAATCGCTTGCAGCGCAGGGCTGGTCGCGCTGGCGTCGAGGTTGTGGAAGACGCGGCTGACCCGGTTGAGCAGCCGGCCGCTGCGCTCCAGGGCCTCGATCGTGTTGGCGAAATCGGGCGCCGCAGCAGAGCCGGCGATCGCCGCGATCTCGGCCCCCTGCTCCACCATGCCCCGATCGAAGGCGGGCGGAAAATGTTCCGGATCGAATTCGCTCGAACGGCGGCAGTTCGAACGGCGTATCCCAGGGTTCGAAGAACGGGTTGTCGGTCATTCATACTCCTGTCATACCGGCGAAATCCGGTATCCACCGCTGCGATGGTTCCGGCTCTCGCCCAAAGGCACTAACCTAACCGTCATCCGGGGCGCGGACAAAGTCCGCGAGCCCGGAACCCATGAACACAGGCCTCTGGAATATGGGTTCCGGGCGTGCCGCGGAGCCTGTCCTCGGGCCCCGCGAAGCGCGGACCCGGGGGCGGCATCCCGGAATGACGACTGAACAAACCCCGCTAAAGTCAGCGCCTATGGGCCTTCGCCGGGACGAACAGTGAGGATGGTCCGGATTGATCCGTCAACTCCGGAACCGGATCTCAAGTGACGATCCGGTCAACATCGGAATGCGCGGGGGCGAAGCCCGGGAAAACCTCCGCCAGCGCACGGTCGGAGAGGCGCAGGTGGCGAGCGATCACCGCGGAGAGAACGCTGCGGTAATCGGTCGTCACGGCGAGATCGCGGCCCTGGTAGAGCGATGCCGGCATGAGGCCGGGCCATGCGCCGTAAACCCGGCCGCCGCGCACCGGGCCGCCCATGACCCAGATCGCATTGCCGTGGCCGTGATCGGTGCCGCCGTCGCCGTTTTCATGTACCGTGCGGCCGAACTCGGAGATGACGACGACAACGGTATCCGCCCAGCCCGGCCCGAGGCCCTTCGCAAAAGCGGCGAGGCCGTCGCCAAGCGGGCGCAAATGATTGGCCAGCTGGCCCTGCTGATTGCCCTGGCGGACATGGGTGTCCCACCCGCCGAGCGCGGCGAAGGCGAGCCGGATGCGGCGGTCGCGCGACAGAAGGCCGGCGAGCCGCGTCGCCTGGGCCGGAAATGTGTTGGGCAGCGGGGCGCCGTTATCGGCCATCTGCTGCTCGGAACTCATGTTGGCGGTCAACTCGCTCCGCGCTGCACGCCCCTCGCGATAGGCGCGGCCGATCGGGTCGTCGCCGGCATAAAGCCGGTCGAAGGCCGCGGCCACCGCCGGGCGGTCGATCGCCATCTTCCGCGTGGCGGCGGGTCCGAGCGGCAGATTGGCGGCCGCCGCCTTGCCCCAGAGAATGAACGGCAGGATCGGGCCGATCGCCAGCGCATCGGCCGGACCGCGCGGGCCGGGCAAGGCTGCGAGCAGCCGGTTCATCCAGCCGTCCGGGGTGACGCGCCGCCCCGGCGTGCCGTTCTCGATAAACAGCTGCGCGTCGAAATGCGAGCGGTTCGGATCGGGCGAGCCGGACGCGTGGATGAACGCGAGCTGCTTCTCCTGCCACAGCGGCATCAGCGCGGCGAGCGCGGGATGCAAGGCGAAATGCTGATCGAGCGCAAGCCCGCCGCCTTCCATGCCCGGGCGCGGCACCGCAATCGTCGGGCGCTGCGCATAGTAGGCCTCCTGGCCGTAGGGAATGACGACGTTGAGCCCATCGACCGCGCCACGCAGCATCACCACAACCAGCCGCGACGGACCGCCCTCGGCGGTAGCCGCCCAGGCCGGCACCGCCAGCGGGGCGAGCGAAGCCGCAGTCGACAACAACAGAAAATCGCGCCGGTTCATGATGTCACCTAGCGTCGCATGAAATCGGGGCCGCCGAGCAGCATCGCCGCGCGCAGTTTCGGCTCGGCATCGTCGATCGCCCCCCGATCCCGCGGGCTGAGAGCGGGGCCGAGCAGAGTTTCAAGCGCCGCCGCATCGACCGGCGTACCGCGGGTCGCCGGGTCCGGCGCGATGACGCCGCCCATGCCGGGTCCCATCGCAGCGACCGGGGTCACCGACGGAACCTGGTCCAGCGGCAAGCCACCGGAAGCGAGCGCGGTGGCAAAGCTGACTCGCAATGTCGTCGCTTCCGGGCTGAGCCAGGCGTCTTCGGTGTTCTTGTAGCCGTCGGGCGTCGGGCAGCCGTAAAGCGGCATGCCTGATCGCGCCATCGTGCCGAGCAGCGGGCGCGGGTTGCGCACCGGACGGCCGGAAGCGCGCACCGCCGACAGGACAAACTGGTACGGCGTCTTGTATTTGACGCCAATGCTGTCGCGAAACTCGCGGCTGGCAAACAGCGTCTTCAGCACCGCGCGGATATCGCCGCCGCTGTCGCGAAAGCGGCTGACAAGACGCTCGACCAGAGCGGGCGGCGGCGTGTCGGCGACGAAATACTGCGCCAGTTCGAAGCCGATGTGCCGGGCTGTCGCCGGGCTCTTCGCCAGCGTGTCCAACGCCTCGACGCCTTCCGCCTCGCCGTTCGCGGCGATGTCGCGGCCAAGGAAATGCTTGACGCCATCGTCGTGGCGTGTCGGGTCGAAATAGAATCCGGAGCGGTCGGGGGGCATCATCCGAGGCCGGGCGAGCCCCCATCCGGTCAGGATCCGTGCCAGGGCGATCACGTCGGCCTGGGTGTAGCCGCCATCAACGCCGAGCGTGTGCAGTTCCATCAGCTCGCGGGCGTAGTTCTCGTTGAGCCCCACCGTGCGCCCGTTAGGCATCCTGCTGCCCGGGGCGCTGTTCTCCCAATTGTCGAGATAGAACAGCATTGCCGGGTGGCGCGCGGTCGCGAGCAGCAGGTCGCCGAAACGGCCGAGCGCATGGGGCCGGATCGCCACCTCCTCATAGGCGCCGATCCACAAATGATCGAGGCCCTTCTGGGCGAACACGTTGAAATGGTTGAACCAAAAATCGACCATTACCTGTTCGAGCTGGCGCGGGCTGTGGAGCGCGCGCAGCACCCGCGCCGCGGCCGCCTCCTGCACAATGATCCGAGAGGCGACGCGGCGCGCCTTCTGCTCCTCGGGCGAGGCCTTGACCCCGCGGATGGGACGCAGCGGCCCGTACCGGACGAAAAGCTCGATCGGGTCGAGCCGCAGCGTCTCAAACCCCGCCAGAATCTCGGTCAGGGCGGGCGGCTCGGCAAGCGCCTCGGGAGCGAACTGTTCGGCGATATAGCGCTCGATCCCGATCGCCTTGGCGTGGCGGAAATCCTCGGCGGTTGCGCCAAAGGCGAGGCGGTCCAGAACGTGCAGGATCTGCCGGTCGCCATCGGGGGCGCCATCGCGGTCAGCGGCCTTCGCCAGCCGCGGCAGAGCGGGCGTTGCGAGAAAAGCCGCGGCGGCGGACAGGAGCGAGCGACGGAGCATCGGGAGAGGATCAGCGGTGCCAGTTAGCTTTGTATTAGTGCGCGGCATACCGCCGCATCCCCGGCCCTTTCAGCCCGACCGTTTGCGGCAGAGACCGCGTTACGTCCGGGCGACCCCCAAGAGGCGGCGGGCCAGCACGAGGTGCGGCTTGTCGATCATCTTGCCGTCGAGGGCGAGGGTGCCGGAATCCGGGCGGGCGGCGAAGGCGGCGACGACGCGTTCGGCCCACTGGCGCTCAGCGGCGCTGACCGAGAACGCCTCGTTGATGGTGGCAAGCTGGGCCGGATGGATCGCCATCTTGGCGGCGAACCCCGAGCGCCGCGCCGCCAGGCATTCCGACTTGAGCCCGGCCTCGTCCTTGAAATCGGTATAGATCGTGTCAATCGCGACGACATCAGCCGCGGACGCCGCCAACAGGCACAGCGAGCGCGCCAGGCGATAGGGGCCGTCATAGGTGCCGTCGATCGTGCGGTTGTTGCCGCCGATGCAGGCGGACAGATCTTCCGCGCCCCAGGTGATCGCTTCGAGGCGCGGCGACACCCCGGCATAGCCGCCGAGCGCGAACACCGCGGCCGGCGTCTCGGTGGCGATCGCGACGATGCACGTTGTGCCGACCGCCGCCCCGGCCGCCGTCTCGAAGGCCGAGAGGTAGTGGTCTGCCGTGCGCACATCATCGGGCACGCATTTGGGCAACAGAATGCCGTCGGGATGGCCGGCGACCGTGGCGGCGAGATCGTCGAGGGCAAGCCCGCTCGCCAGCGGGTTGATCCGGACATAGCGGCGGATGCGCTCCGGGCCATATGCCGCGAGGAACTCGCGCGCCTGCCGGCGCGCCGTCGCCCGGTTCGACGCCGCCACCGAGTCTTCGAGATCGAGGATCAGCGCGTCGGCGCCGGATTCGAGGCCGCGCGCGAGCTTCCTCTCGCTATCGGCGGGGACAAACAAGAGCGAGCGCATCGGCATTTGCTGTGCCTTTCCTTTGCTGGCGCGCGTCGCCCGCCACCGCGGCGGTTATGGCGGGAATTCCCTCAGAACAGGGAATTTTCCGCAAGTTAACAGCGAAACTCGGCGTGCCAAGGGCGGGGCGGTTCGGCGGCGATCTCTGCGGTATTGAAAATGGGAGCGCGCAGACCATTTACAAGTACAAACCATGAACAGGGAGCGGCAATGGACGAGCCGAAGGGCTACGCGGTGGGCTATGGCAGGCCGCCGCTGGAGACGCGGTTTCACAAGGGCCAATCGGGCAATCCGGGAGGCCGGCCGCGCGGCACGAAAACCCTGGCGGCGCTCCTCGCAGCGGCGCTGTCGCGGCGGTCCGGGTTTCCCAACCCGGACGGCTCGTGGATGACGCAGGCGGAAGCCATTTTCGCCACCCTCGTCGGTCAGGCCGCGGGTCCCGATCTGAAAGCCAAACGGCTCTTGTTCGATATCCTGGTCAAACTGCAGCGCGCGAATATCTGCTGCACGGCGGACCGTCTGCCGGAAATCCAGTGCGACGACAGCGAAGACGCGGGCGCGCAGGTCGCCGCCGAAATCGACCGGCTCACCGACCGGATGCGTCGCGATCGATCGGCGCACGGCCCAGTGGTGCAGGGCAAGGGGGCGTCCGCCCCGGCAGCGCCGGGCGAGCATGCCGATCCGATCGCGCCGCCCTCCACAACCTGACCCGGCCGCGGGGGACATCTGCGCCAGCAACCGTCGGCTGCTGGGCTGGAAGATCGCCGTGATCGAGAGAGACAACCCGGACTGGCTCGACCTTTGGGCAGCCATCACCGGTTGATCCGGTTGTCATTCCGGGCACGCCGCAGGCGTGAACCCGGAACCCATGCACACAGGCCCGTGTTCTTGGATTCCGGGTTCGTCGCTGCGCGGCGCCCCGGGATGACGAGTTTACGCCGGCCTTGTCATCATCAGCGCGGCGCGGCGGCAGATCGCCACGGTCTCGCCGGCCTGGTTGAGGCCCTCATGCTCGAACTCGACGATCCCGGCATCCGCGCGCGACTTGCTGCGCCGCGTCGCGACGACCATGGTGCGGGCGCGGATCGTGTCGCCGTGAAATACCGGCTTTGGAAAGCGCACATCGGTCATGCCGAGATTGGCGACGGTGGTGCCGAGCGTGGTGTCGCCGACGCTGATGCCGATGACGAGGCCGAGGGTAAAGATGCTGTTGACGAGCGGGCGGCCGAACTCGGTCGTCTTGGCGAATTCGGCGTCGAGATGCAAAGGCTGCGGGTTCATCGTCAGTGCCGTGAACAGCACGTTGTCCATCTCGGTCACGGTGCGAGAGAGCGCGTGCTCGAACACCTGGCCTTCGGCAAATTCCTCGAAATAGAGCCCGGCCATCGCTTCACACCCCCTTGAACACCGGGCGGCGCTTTTCGTTGAAAGCGGCGACCGCCTCCTTGTGGTCCTCGGTGAAGGCGCAGCGCGCCTGGTGGATCGCTTCCATTTCGAGGACGGTCGCGAAATCCTCGGTCTCGGCGGCGAAGAGGTTGCGTTTCATATAGCCGAGCGCAACAAGCGGCCCGTCGGCGATGCGCCGCGCCAGCGCCGTCGTCTCGGCGTGCAATGCGTCATCGGCGACGACGCGATTGACGATGCCGAGCTTCTCCGCCTGGTCGGCGTCAATCACATCGGCCAGAAAATAGAGCTCGCGCGCCTTCGCCGTGCCGACCAGCCGCGTCAGGCTCCACGACCCGCCGTAATCGCCGGAATAGCCGATCCGGGCAAAGGCGGTGCCGAACCGCGCCGACTTGCCGGCGATGCGCAGGTCGCAGGCGAGTGCGAGGCCGAGCCCGGCGCCGGCGACCGGGCCGTTGATCATTGCGATCACGACTTTCGACATCCGGCGCATGAGCAACGGCAGATGGTGCGCCTGGCGCAGGCCCTCGACCCGGTCCTCAAAACTCTGGCTGGCGCCGCGACTTTCCATCGTCTTGACGTCGCCCCCGGCGCACCAGCCGCGTCCGGCCCCGGCGATGACGATCGCACCGACGCTGCGATCGCCCGACAGGCGCTCCAGCGCCTCCTTCAGCCCCGCCGTCATCGCCGGGGACAAGGCGTTGAGCCGCTCCGGGCGGTTGAGGGTCAGGGTGGTAATGCCGTTTTCGGTGCTTTCGATGAGATCGGTCATGGCTCTCTCCTGGCCGGCGATGGCAGAGCATAGCTCACCACGGAGACACGGAGGACACAGAGAAAAAACCCTCCGTGTCCTCCGTGTCTCCGTGGTGAATGGAGATTGCGTCGCCCCGCTCGCAATGACAGAAACGGAGCATGAAAACGGTTCGCGTCGTCTGTGCGCATGATTGCCCGGACATGTGCTCGCTGCTGGCCGAGGTCGAAAACGGCCGCGTCGTGCGCATCACCGGCGATCCCGAGCAGCCCTTCACCGCCGGCTTTGCCTGCGCCAAGGTCAACCGCGACGCCGAGCTGGTGCATTCGCCGGCGCGGCTGCAAACGCCGCTGCGCCGCACCGGCGCCAAGGGCGAGGGCAAATTCGCGCCGATCGGCTGGGACGAGGCGCTCGACGAGATCACCCGGCGCTGGCGGGCGATCATTGCCGAGTCGGGCGCCTTGGCGCTCCTCGGCTATGCCTATAGCGCGCATCAGGGGCAGATGAACCGCGGCCTCCTGCTCGGCCTGTTCCACGCGCTGGGGACCAGCCGCCTGATTGCCGGCACGGTGTGCGACACGTGCTGCGAGAGCGCCTGGGACATGACGGTCGGCCCGATTGGCGGGGCCGACCCGGAAGCGGTCGACGAGTCCGATCTGATCGTCTCGTGGGGCGCCGACCTGGTCGCCACCAACGTTCATTTCTGGGCCAAGGTCGAGGCGGCGCAGAAGCGCGGGGTCAAGCTGGTCGTCATCGATCCGCGCCGCAGCCGCACCGCGCGTTTCGCCGACCGGCACCTGCAGATCCGCATCGGCACCGATGCGCGCGCTGGCGCTCGGGGTCATGCACATCCTGGCGCGCGACGGGCTGATCGACCGCGGCTACGTCGCCGCGCATACGGTCGGGTTCGACCGGCTCGCTGCCGAGGTATTGCCGCGTTTCACACCCGAACGGGTCGCCGCGATCACCGGCCTCGCCGAGACCGACATCGAAGGCTTCGCCGCTCTCTACGGCGCGGCCAGCCGCTCGTTCATCCGGCTGGGCGAGGGCATGACGCGCCTCGCGCGCGGCGGCGAGGCGTTGCGCGCGGTGGCGTTGCTGCCCGGTCTCACCGGCGCCTATGGCCGGCATGGCGGCGGCGCCCTGTTGATGACCGCGGCGTCGTGCGAACTCAATTACGCCGCTTTGCGCAAGCCGTCCGGGCCGGCGGCGACCCGCCTCGTCAACCATCTGCGGCTCGGCGACGCGCTGCTGAACCTGACCGACCCGCCGCTGCGCGCGTTGTTCATCGCCGCCAACAACCCGGCGGTGACCTGTCCCGACGCCGGCAAGGTGCGCCGCGGGCTCATGCGCGACGATCTCTTCACCGTCGTCCACGACCCGTTTCTGTCGGCGACCGCGCGCTATGCCGATATCGTGCTGCCGGCCGCGACCTATCTCGAAACCGAGGATCTCTACCGCGCCTACGGCACCTACTACCTGCAATACGCGCCAGCCGCGGTCATGCCGCAGGGCGCGGCCTGGTCCAATTTCCGCCTGGCGCAGGAATTGGCACCGCGGATGGGGCTGACCGACCCGGTGTTCGCGATGTCGCCGCCGGAAGTCATGGCCGAGCTGTTCCGCGGCGCCGCCGGCCCGATCGCCGCGCTCGATCCGGCGGAGGTGCGCGCCGGCCGGCCGATCCGCATGGCACCGGAAGGAGGACAAGCAGTTCCGCACGCCGTCGGGCAAGCTCGAATTCTATTCCGAGCAGTTGGCGGCGCAGGGCCTGGCGCCGATGCCGGACTGGCAGCCCGACCCGGAGGAGGAACGCGACCGGGCGCGCTGGCCGTTGCGGCTGCTTGACCGCGCCCGGCTATTTCCAGGCGCACACCGCCTATTCCGGCGTCGACTTTCCTGCGCCGCCGCGAGGGCGCGCCCTCGGTGCATCCTGCACCCCGACGATGCCCGCCGCCGCGGCCTCGCCGACGGCGAGCGGGTGCGGCTCTTCAACGATCGCGGCGCGGTCGGTCTCGTGCTGCGGATCAGCGACGAGGTGCTGCCGGGCGTGGTGCTGGTGCCCGGCCAGCGCCCGGACAGCGAGACCCTCGCCGGCACCGTCAACATGCTGTGCTCGGACCGCTACACCGACATCGGCGACGGCGCGACCTATCAGAGCACCTTTCTCGACGTCGCCGCCTGGCCGGACCCGGCGTTCCGGCCGGGGGCATTGGGTCGCAGGCAGGGAGGTTGACGCGCGTCAAGCGTTCGGCAATCCCGAAGGCACCTGCCGCGGCGCAACGGGTTCCATCGCGATGACCGACATCACGAAGGGCATCGACACGCGGGCGCTGACGCGCCGCGCCGCGACTTCCTGTTGCTGCTGGCCGGGGCGATCGGCGCCATCGGGACGGCGGTCGCGATCTGGCCGTTCATCGACTCGATGAACCCGGCGGCCGACACGCTCGCGGCCGGCGCGCCGGTCGATGTCGACCTGTCGCCGGTCCAGCCGGGCCAGCAGATCCAGGTGGTATGGCGGGGCAGGCCCGTTTTTATCGTCCGCCGCACGCCGGCTGCGCTCAAGATGCTGCAGGAGCAGAAGGATTTGAACCTGCTGCTCGATCCCCAATCGAACACCACCCAGCAACCGCCTTACGCGCGCAACTGGCATCGCTCGATCAATCCCGGAATATCTCGTGCTCGTCGGCATCTGCACGCATCTCGGCTGCATCCCGAAATTCCAGCCCGAGCAGGGTGGTTTTCTCGGCATCGACTTGGCCGGGCGGCTATTTCTGTCCGTGCCATGGCTCGAAATACGATCTTGCCGGCCGCGTCTTTGCCGGCGTGCCGGCGCCGTACAACCTGCCGGTCCCGCCCTACCACTTCCCCGGCAAGGAGAGCGTCCGGATCGGCGAAAACCCGCGAGACCAGCAATGGGACTTTTCCTCGATCGAGCAGATCTAGGCGCGGCACGCCGGGCGCGCCAGCCTGTCGCAGCCGCGGCGGAGCGAGGGGCAGCACGATGCGATACGACGTGATCTCGGCCGATTGCCATGTCGATCTGATCTGGCTGCCGCCCGATTTGTTTACCGCGAACGCCGCCGGCGGCGCTCAAGGAGCGCATGCCCTATCGTGACCGACGGTCCGCGCGGCAAGCGAATGGGTGACGAGGAACGGCGCCTCGTTCGGCTTGATGAACGGGATGGGCTCGGCCGGACGGCAATATGTCGCCGGGCGCGATCCACCGCTCCGACCGGATGGCCTCGACCGGGCTTTACGAGGACGGGCAGAAGGGCGTCCGCCGCCTGACCGACCCCGATCTGCGGCTCAAGGACCAGGATCGCGACGGCGTTCAGGCCGAGGTGCTCTACGGCATCCTCGGCGCGACGATGCCGGCTCAACGACGACGAGGCCGCCGGCGAGATGCTGCGCATCTACAACGACTGGCTCGCCGGGTTCTGCTCAGCAGCCATCCCGAGCGCTATGCCGGGCTCGCCTGCATCCCGAACCACGAGCCGCGAGGCGGCGGCGCCGAGATCGAGCGGGTCGCCCGGCGCGGCGCGGTGCGCGGGCTCGAAATCGCCCGCAAGCACGACATGATGCCGTTGTGGGACCCATGGTGGAACCCGGTGTGGGACGCCGCCGCGGCGAGCGGGTTGCCGCTGCATTTCCACACGATCGGCGGCGCCCGCCGCGATTTTTCCAAGCTCAGCGGCAAGACCCTCTTGGCGGCGCGCGCCGTCCAGCATCACCAGCTTCCAGATGCACATGGCCGACGTGTTGATGTCGATCATCTTCGCCGGCGTGCTGGAGCACCGGCCGCATCTGAAGATCGTCATCGGCGAGGCCGGCACCGGCTGGATCCCCTACATCCTCGCCCGCATGGATGCCGAGTGGGAGGACCAGTTCAAGGAACTCGACCTCAAGATGCGCCCAAGCGAATACTGGTACCGCCAGTGCTACGCCACCTATCAGAGCGATGCCGTCGGGGTGAAGCTGCTCGACGAACTCGGCGAGGACAACATTATGTGGGGCTCGGACTTCCCGCACCCCGACGGCATCTGGCCGGATTCGCAGGAGTACATCCATAAGGAACTGGGTCACCTGCCGGACGCGACCCGCAGGAAGATCGTCTGCGACAACGCCGCCAAGCTCTACAGGTTCGTGAACTGATCTCGAAGTATACTAAACGAATTAAGCGAGGCTGCCGATGCTCGTCGTTCCCGAGCGCTTCAATAAAAATGACGCGGGGGTGCGCGCGTTAGGCTCTCCAGCGGAGACCGGATCGCGGCTCCTGCGTTACATGTGCGACCGCATCGGCATCGCGGGGTTGGCAGAAAGCGATATATTGGATTTTGGCTGCGGCTGTCGCTTTGTCAATTCAATCATGAATCGCAGCATAGGTGTAAGATCATATACCGGGATCGACGTTCGATCGCGAAATGGTTGATTTTTTAAATGCCCATATCGACGATCCGCACCTCCGCCTGATTTGGTAGAATTCTAGGAATCCCAATTACAACCCCGATGGCTTGCCACTTCACACGTATGATGCATTACCCGTGGGTGACGATAGATTTGATGTTATCTGTATGTTCTCGGTAATCACCCACCAATTACCGGAAGATGCAGAGACGATATTCAGATTGTTGCGCAAATCTATCCGACTTGGCGGGCATCTGTTCTTTTCCGCGACAATCGAAGATGTGCCGGAGGGTTACGCTGAATTGGTGCCGCAGCAGCCCGCTGCACACAGCGCATATTCGTTTGAGCTGATGCGCACGCTGCTCGAACGCAGCGGGTGGACGATTCTTTCGATAGAGGGGAAGTGCCCGCAAGGACCGAACGGCTTGCTCCCGATCCAAGATTCGCTGCTCTGCGCCCCGGTTCTATCGGCGGATTTCTGAGGGGGGATGGATTAGGCATTTTATGCGAGTGCGCGTTTAGTCAGGCACTATTCTTCGCGCTGCGTCGGCTTCGAGCAAATGCGTGTCCTCGTGCCGTCCAAGACCAGCATCTGCACCGCGATTGTCGGCGATGCGTTGATCAGGTTGCTGTCGGCTTGCGTCAGTATGCCGCGCGGCGCGCCGGCGAGGGCCGCTGCCGAGCGCTGACGGCCGAGCCGGGTCTCGCCGCGCCGCGGAAAGCGGTCATGCCTTTCTCTTCGAGTTGGCGGGCCCGCGCCTCGGCGCGCGCATTCCACACGATGACCGGGTAGCGATCGCTGAACGCGGCGATCTGCCCATCCCACATGCGGCAGGTCGCGCCGTAGCCGTGCGACAGCAGCACGGCCGGACCGGCGCCGTGGCTCTCGTAATAGATGGCGGTGCCATCGCGATCGATTGCCGGCACTGCGATCCTGCGTTGCTGACGTCGCCCTGTCGGCTATGATCGGCGAAGACCCGCAAGAGAGGGAGAGGAACTGATGCGCTGGCTCAGATACGAAGCCGATGGGCGCGAGGCCTACGGCATCATCGAGGGCGACGAGGTCGTCGCGGTCACCGGCGATCCGTTCGCCGGGTATCAGATGACGCGGACGAAGCACAAGCTCCGCGACGTCAAATTTCTCGTGCCGGTGATCCCCAAAACCTTTTACGCGGCCGGGCTCAACTACGCCGAGCACGTCACCGAGATGGCCAAGAAACGCGGCGAGGAGCCGAACATCCCACCCAACGCCGATGTCGGCTATCGCGCCAACAACGCCCTCATTGCGCACGGCGAGCCGATCGTGATCCCGAAGGACGCGGGCGAACTCGTGCAATACGAGGGCGAACTCGTCGCGGTCATCGGCACCAAGGCGAAACACCTGTCGGAGCGCGAGGCGCTGTCTTGCGTCCTCGGCTGGACGATCGGCAACGACATGAGCGAGCGCACCTGGCAGCGCGGCGACCGCACCTTGTGGCGCGCCAAGAACACCGACACCTTCAAGCCGATGGGGCCGTGGATCGAGACCGATTTCGACCTCGACAAGGCGATGACGATCGTGCGGGTCAACGACGAGGTGACCGACAAATTCCGCACCAACCACATGATCCACGGGGTCGCCAAATTCATCAGCCGGATGTCGCAATACCTGACGCTCTACCCCGGCGACGTCCTGTGGATGGGCACGGAGGGCAGCCCGAAAAACCTGAAGCACGGCGATACCTGCGAGATCGAGATCACCGGCATCGGCATCCTGCGCAACCCCTTGGTGCGCGAGGGGATGTAGCTCTCTGTCTCGTCATGGCCGGGCTTGACCCGGCCATCCACGTGGATCCCCGGGACAAGCTCGGGGATGACGATATTGTGGGGTCCCCATGAACCTGTTCGACCTCTCCGGCAAGGTGGCGATCGTCACCGGCTCGTCGCGCGGCATCGGCCGGGCGATCGCCGAGGCGTTCGCCGAAGCCGGCGCCCGTGTCGTGATCTCGTCGCGCAATGAGGCGCCGTGCGACGAGGTCGCGGCGGCGATCCGCGCCAAAGGCGGCGAGGCAATCGCGATCACCTGCCGCATCTCCGACAAGGCGCAGATCGAAAACCTCGTCGCGCGGACGCGGGCGGAATGGGGCGGCATCGACATCCTCGTGTGCAATGCCGCGATCAACCCGCATTACGGCCCGCTCGAAGCGCTCTCCGACCAGGTGTTCGAGCGGATGATGACCAACAACGTGTTGAGCAATCTGTGGCTGTCGAACCTCGTCGTGCCCGACATGAAGGCCAGGCGCGACGGCGCGATCATCTTCATCAGCTCGACCGGCGGGCTCAAATCGTCGAAGGTCATCGCGATGTACGGCGTCACCAAGGCCGCCGACATCGCGCTGTGCCGCAGCCTCGCCGCCGAATGGGGCCCGCACAACATTCGGGTCAATTGCATCGCGCCGGGGCTGATCGTAACCGAGTTCGCCCGCGCGCTTTATGAGGACCCGGAGCGCCGCGCCCGGCGTGAGGCCGCAACCGTGCTCGGCCGCCTGGGTCAGCCGGAAGAGATCGCCGGCGCCGCGCTCTTGCTGGCCTCGCGCGCCGGTTCCTACATCACCGGCCACACGCTCGTCATCGATGGCGGCACGATGATCGCGTGATCTACGCCATTTGAGATTGCGAGGTGGGGCCGATGGGATTCTCCCTGATCGATGACGATGCCGGCGCGGTGCCGGTGGTCGCGGTGTCCAAGTCGGGGCTGGCGGCGTGGCGCGAAACCGCGCCGGCGCGCGAGCGCGACTGGGTGATGGCAACCGGGTTTGTGGGCGAGAGCGGCAAGCTGGCGCTGGTGCCCGACAAGAAGGGCGGGCTCGGCCGGGTGCTGGTCGGCATGGAAGAGGGCGAGGCGGCGATGTGGGCCTTTGCCGGGCTCAGCGATGCGCTGCCGGAAGGCAACTACCGGATCTCGACGACCCCGGAGACCGGCGATCCGACCCGGATCGCGCTCGGCTGGGCGCTCGGCACCTATGCCTTCACCCGCTATCGCGACAAGAAAAAGCCCGGCGGCGCCAATCTGGTGTGGCCGGATGGGGCCGACCGCGCGCTGGTCGAGCATCTGGCCGGCGCGGTGTTCCTCGCCCGCGATCTCATAAACACCCCGGCCTCGGATATGGGCCCGGCCGAGCTGGCGGCAGCCGCGATCGATGTCGCGGAACGGGCCGGCGCACGGCACCGGGTCATCTCGGGCGAGGCGCTGCTCGCCGAGAACTACCCGACGATCCATGCCGTCGGGCGCGCCAGCGTACGCGCGCCGCGCCTTGTCGATATCGCGTGGGGCGAGAAATCGGCACCCAAGGTGACGCTCGTCGGCAAGGGCGTGTGCTTCGATTCGGGCGGGCTCGACCTCAAGGCCGCCTCGGGCATGCTCAACATGAAAAAGGACATGGCCGGCGCCGCGATCATGCTCGGTCTGGCGCGGGCGATCATGATGGCAAAGCTGCCGGTGCGGCTGCGGGTGCTGCTGCCGCTGGTCGAAAACGCAGTGTCGGGCAACGCAATGCGGCCGCGCGACATCGTCAAGACGCGCAAGGGGCTGACCGTCGAGATCGGCAACACCGATGCCGAGGGCCGGCTCATCCTATGCGACGCGCTCGCCGAGGCCGCAACCGAAGAGCCGGCCTTGCTCATCGATATCGCCACGCTGACCGGGGCCGCGCGGGTCGCGCTCGGCCCCGAATTGGGGGCGCTGTTCTGCAACGACGACAGCCTGGCGACGGCGCTGCTCGCCGCCGGCGCGGCCGAGGACGATCCGCTGTGGCGGATGCCGCTGTGGCGGCCCTACCGGCGCCTCCTCGACAGCAAGATCGCCGATCTCAACAACGTCTCGGAGGGGCCGCAGGGTGGCGCGATCACCGCCGCGCTCTACCTGCAGGAATTCGTCGAGCCGGGCATCCCTTGGGCCCATCTCGACGTGATGGCGTGGAACAACCGCACCCGGCCCGGCCGCCCGGAAGGCGCCGAGGCTCAGGCGTTGCGCGCGCTCTATGCCCATATCGCCGCAAGGTTCGCCACGGGTTGATCGGGCTCACCACAGCAGAGCCACGGCGTACGCACCAAGAATTGCATCGTTCGAGACGAGTGTCATATCCGCTGTTATCGCTTGCGCGACGAGTATTCGATCAAACGGATCTCTGTGGATGGGCGGCAGATTGCCGGCGATTTGGCCGTGGCGAATCGAGATCGGCAATTCGTTGAAGCCCTGCGCAGCTACAAAGCCGGCAACGTCGGCGGCAAGGAGAGCAGCTCGGGGCAGCTTTCCGATCCGGTATTTTGTCGCGATCTCCCACGCCGAGGCAGCACTGACGAAGACGTTGCTTGCAGGATCGGCAATGGCGCTCCGCGCCGTTGACGATAACGCATCATCCGCCGCCAGCCACCAGATCAACGCATGCGTATCCAGCAGAAGCCGCACGGCTTATTTCGCATCCGGTGCTTGTTGCCATTCGTCGAGTTCTTCGGGCGGCAAGGGCTCAAAGAACTCCGGTCCGATAGCTATCTTGCCGCGCAAGGCGCCAAAGACGCGTTTCCCCTTTGGCGCGAGAGCGGTCAGCTTGGCGACTGGCGTGCGTCCCCGTGCGATGATGATGGTCTCGCCCGCTTCCACCCGCGCGACGAGTCGCGACAGGTTGGTCTTTGCCACGTAAATTGATACAGTCTCGTCCATTGTCGTGCCTCAACTTAGCTAAGGTGGCCGTGAAAATCAAGTCAGGCGAGCGGAGGAGCCCGTGGAAATCGAAGCCCTGCTGCCGCTTGGCCGGCTCGATCCCGGATTGCGCCGCGCCAGCGACGAGGCGGCGCGGCGCCGGCTGGTCGAAACCTTGCGGCAGGGCTGACACATGAGCAAACGCTATGGCAGGGTGCTGGCCGCGATGGTCAATGGGTTGACCCTCCCGCAGCATCGATGGCGGCGCGCCCACACCCGGCTGCGGGTTGCCAACGCCCTCTACCAGAGACACGAAATCGCGACCCGCCACGGGATCGTCGTCTTCGTCAGCACAGAGCCGCAGGTGTTGATGTTTCCGCAATATCATGCGATACGCGAGCCTGAAACGATCGACTGGATCGACGGCTTCGAGACGCCCTGCACCTTTTGGGATGTCGGCGCCAATGTCGGGGAATTCGTCCTCCAGGCAGCGTTGCGGCCGGGCATTTCGGTCCTGGCGTTCGAACCGTCCGGCGCCAGCTATGCCGCGCTCTGCCGGAACATCGAGGTCAACCGGCGCAGCGACCAGGTCCAGGCCTTTTGCGTCGCGTTGAGCAACCGAACCCAGCTCGGCAGGCTCAACATGTCGGCGACCAACGCGGGCAACTCGTTCAATTCCTTCGAGAGCACCGAAGACTGCTTCGGCCGAGGAGCTCGACATCGCGTTCCGCCAATCGACGATCGGTTTTTCGATCGACGGTTTCCGGCATCTGTTCGGCCTCGCGCCGCCCAACTACCTCAAGATCGATGTCGACGGGGTCGAGGAGCAAATCCTCGACGGGGCGGTCGAAACCCTGGCCGATCCGGCGTTGCGCTCGGTGCTGATCGAACTCGAGGAGGACGAAACGGCCCGCCAGGCCCGCCTCGTCGCCCGGCTCGAGCGGGCCGGGTTTCTGCTGTCAACGCGGGGGGCCGGCCAGGGCGGTGTCGCCAACGCCATCTTCATCCGCCCGATCGCCAGCCGCAAGCGGGCCGCGGCTCAATAGCCGCGCAGGACATCGACCTGGTTGGCGAGCGGCAAACCCGCCTCGCAGCGGCGGATCGCATCGCGGATGATCGGCGCCGCGGTCGGCGGATGGGTCTCGGCCGCGACGTGCGGGGTCAGAATAATGCGCGGATGACGCCAGAACGGGTGACAAGCGGGCAGCGGCTCCTCGCCGACGACATCGAGCACCGCGCCCGACAATTGGCCCTCGTCAAGCGCCGCGATCAGGTCCCTGTCGACGAGATGGCCGCCGCGCCCGGCATTGACCAGCCCCGCCCCGCGCGGCAGGCGGGCAAAGGCGGCGGCGTTGAGGATGCCGGCCGTCGCGGCGGTCAGCGGCAACAGGCAAACCAGGATCTCGCTGCGGGTGAGCAGGGCTTCGAGCCCGGCCGGCCCGGCATAGGCGGCAAACCCGGCGACCTCTTTCGTATGCCGGCTCCAGCCGGCGACCTCGAAGCCGAGCGCCTTGAGCTTCCGACCGGCATCCCGGCCGAGCGTACCAAAGCCGAGAATGCCGACCGGCCGCTCGGCGGCGTTCTTCTGCTCGCGCTCCTGCCAGATCCCGGCGCGTTGCTGCGCCAGGTAATCGAGGTCCTGGCGGTGCAGGCGCAGCACCGAGAGGACGACGTATTCGCTCATCGCGTCGGTCATGTACGGGTCAACCAGACGGACGATCGGCACCTGTCTCGGCAGGGCGGGATCGAGCAGCAGGTGATCCACCCCGGCACCGAGGCCGACGACCAGCTTCAGGTTCGGCAACGAGGCGAGCAGCCCCGGCTCGGGCTGCCAAACCAGCGCGTAGCGGATCGCCGCCGTATCGCCGATCTCCGGCCAGAAGCGGATCTCGTGCTCCGGCAGCAGCGCGCCGAGCAGCGGGCGCCAGCGCGCCGCCGCGGCCGGGGTCGAGCGGAACAGAATGGCCATCGCACGTGCCTCCGGGTAAGGCCCCGATCATGGCCGCCGCCGCCTGCCCGGTCCAGGCTACCCGACGAGTTCGGCGAACTTGCGGGCGAAGGCGGCGGGGCTGTAGTCGCGCAGCGCCGCTTCCCGGATCGCCGTTCGGTCGTAACCGACGGCGCTGCCGCGCATCAGGACCAGCGCATCGCGCAATGCCGGCTTGTCTCGGGCCGGGATCAAGAGGCCGTTCGCGGCATTGACCAGATGGTCCGGACCGCCGCTCGCGGTGACGACGACCGGCCGGCCAGAGGCCAATGCCTCGATCACCACGACCCCGAAGGTTTCGAAATCGCTGGCGAGCACAAAGGCATCTGCCGCCTCCAGCGCCGCGCGCACTGCGGCGACGACAGATTGCCGAGAAATTCGACCTGGGCGGCGACGCCCTGTTCGCGGCACAAATTTTCGAGCATCGCCCGGATCGGCCCCTCGCCGGCCAGAAGCAGCCGGATGCCGGCATCGCCGCCAAACGCCTCGGCAAAGGCCTCGATGAGCAAGGCATGGCCCTTGACCGGCGCCAGCCGTGCGGCGCTGAGAAACACGAAGGGATCTGCCGCATCGCGGCGCACCGGCGGGGCCGGGTCCGCGACAAAGGCCTCGCCCAGAGGGTTGGGCAGGTAGCCCCAGGACGACCCGGGATACTGGGCTTCGAGCAGCCTGCCGAGGGCGGGGCTGACCGCGATGCATTGCCGCGCACCGGCGATCACCCGCCGCACCAGATCGCGCTCCCACCAGCGCAGCCTTCCCTGGGCAAAACCGGTGCTCTGCTCCATGACAATGAACGGGACGCCGTAGCGCCGTTTGATCGCCAGCGCGACGACCCCGGCATTGAGGATCGAGTGCGCCTGAACCAGGTCCGGGGTGCCGTTCGCGGCGCGGTACTGCGCGAACAGCTTCAACCCGCCCAGCGCCATCGCGAGCGCGTTGCGGTAGGGCAGCCGCGGGACCAGCACCAACATTTCGCGGCGCCAGGTCGGGATGCCGTCATCCTCGACCCGGACTTTCCGCCCGAATTGCGCCGGCACCTGCCCGCGGCGCAAATCGCGCAGCGTATAGAGGTCGGGCGCCAGCATCGCGACGCGGTAGCCGGCTTCCTGCAGCGCCAGCGCCTGGTCGCGGAAATATCCGCCGCCCGATCCGCGCGCGCTCCCGTACCACGACGGGATCCCGACAATGTGCGTTGCGCCCATCAGGCAGCGGCCGGAATCGGGCACCGATCGGCCCAGGGCCGTGCCGTCTCGTAAAGCGCGGCGGCGCCGCGCATCACCGCGGCCTCGGCGTCGCGCGACGCCGCGCGCCGCGCGATCAGCGCCGCCAGATCGGCCGCCGAGGCGTAGGCAAGATCGCCGCTCATCAAGCGCGCCCCGTACGAGGTTTGCCCCTTTAGTAGCAGAGCGCGCGATGGGTTTGCGTGCTGAATCTCGCCGGTGCGCCGGGTGACCGGATCGCCGGTGCAGCGCCAGACGGCACCGCACCGGCAAGGCTGCGTCCCCGCTATTCGGCGGCCGCCCGAACCGGCGCTTGCGCCTCCTTCAGCACCGCGGCGGCTTGCTTGGCCACCACCGTGCCCTCGAAGAAGCGTGGGTTCTGCGTGCCCCACAGCCGCACCGCATTGGCGAAGGTGAAGTCGCGGAAATTGTCGTCGGTGATGAAACCCGTCCTCGACCAGCTCGTACGCCTCCGGCAACGGCTCGCGCATGTCGATCACGTCGAAATGGCCGATGTCGGAGCTGTAGATCGCGTTCAGTTGCGCGCCGAACGGGTTGCCCCTGCCGAATGCGGTCGCGTTCATCCGGTCGTCCGCCTCGCAGCCGAAATAGTACGGCGTGGCGTAGAGATCGACCCAATCCTCTTTGCGGGTGATCTTGCAGGCGGCGAAGTCGTCGAGATCGGCGACACCGCCGGTCATGTGCAGCTCCGGATCGGGCCAGCCGTCGCGCTCGCGCAACGCCGCGGCGATGTCCGTCGTAGCCGTGCTTCTCGACGAGGCTCATCAGCAGCTCGCGGTCGAGCTTGTCCGGACGCATGTTTTCGAGCGCCTTGGCGTTGCGCCGCTCCCAATGCTCGATCAGATCGCCGAACAACTGGGCAGCCCCAGCCGACGCCGCCTTCAAGGAAGGCGAAGCGCAGCTGCGGGAAGCGCCGCGTCACGCCGCCGAGGAAGATGCCCTTGGCGGCGGCATGGCCGGCATCGGCGAAATGGCCGATGTGGTTGTAGATGAAGTTGGTCGGCGAATTGCGCAGCGCCTGGTTGCTGCCGGCTGCTGTGGAAGGTCGGCGCGATCCCGACCTCGACGCACTTCTGCCCAGACCGGGTCGTAGTCATAGAGGCTGTCGATGCCGAACACGTCGTACCACACCGCGAGGCGGTCGGTGTCCGTGTCGCTGCCCTGCGACCGACGGAACCTGGCGCGGCATGCGCGCTGCCGAACATGCCGACCTTCGAGCCGAGCTGCCTTGGTGACGAATTCGAGCTCGGCGATCGCCTCGTCCGGCGTGTGCATCGGGATGATCGCCGCCGGGGTCATGCGGTCGCCGAGGTCCTTGAAATAGTCGGCCGAGACGATGTTGTAGGCGCGGATCACGGCGCGCCGCGTCGCGTCGTCGCTTGATGCGCGGCAGGCGCAGCCCGGCGGTCGGATAGATGATGGCGAAATCGGTGCCGATTTCGTCGAGCCGCTCGTACAGCAGCTGCGGCATCATCGCCGTGGCGCGGTCGAGCGTGTTTTCGGTCTGCCGGGTCCAGAAGCCCGGCTGCGCGACCCGGCGGCGGCGCGCGTTCCTCGACGCGTCATCTTCAGCGCATCGCGCGTCGCCGCCATCGCCGCGAGAAAGCCGTCGGCCGCCTTGTCGCCGCCGACCTTGCGCATCTTCTCGGCGAATACCGGGTCGTATTCGACCCAGTGCCCGTCGCCGTCGATGATCGGATGATTGAGTTTGGCGCGAATTTGCGACGGGCTAAGATGGGCGTGACCGCTCATGGGTTCCTCCGCAATGTTGAGATACCGGCGTCTGCGCATCGTCAGTAACGATCGATACCCTCGCAGATCCAGGGTCCAGTGCAGTCTCGGCGCCTTCGGCCGGTTGCCGGCGGTGCAGGTGCCAGTCCGGCCGATCAGCAGCGATTGGGGGTGAGCTTGCACCGCCGCTAATGCTCGCGGCAATCGAATTTATGAACGTCGTTCAAAATGTTGCTCCGCGGCGTTGCCCTCCGCGCGCCCCTCAGCCGCCGAGCGCGGCATCGAGATCGGCGATCAGATCGTCGGGGTCTTCGATACCGACCGAGAGGCGCAGCAGATCGGGCGGCACCGGGCTGCCGGCACCTTCGATCGAGGCGCGGTGCTCGATGAGGCTCTCGACGCCACCCAATGAGGTCGCGCGTTTCCACAGCGCGACCCGTGCCGCCGCGGCGATCGCCGCCGCCTCGCCGCCCTTGACCCGGATGCTCAGCATGCCGCCGAAGCCGCCCGCCATCTGGCGCGCCGCGACGGCGTGCCCGGGGTGGTCCGGCAGACCCGGATAGAGCACCGCAAGCACCTTCGGATGCCCGGCGAAATGCCCGGCGATCCGCATGGCGGAATGGCAGGCGCGCTCGACCCGGGGATAGAGCGTGCGCATGCCGCGCAGCAGCAGATAGGTCTCCAGGCTGCCGAGAATGGCGCCGCCGCTGCTGCGCGCCATGACGAGACGCTGCCAGAATTCGTCGTCGCGCGCACCGGTCAGCGAGCCGGCAATCACGTCGCTGTGGCCGTTCAGGTATTTCGTCGCCGAATGCATGACGAGGTCGGCGCCGAGTTCCAACGGCCGGGTCAATACCGGGCTCGCCGCGGTGCTGTCGACGGCGAGCAGCGCGCCCGCCCGATGAGCGATCTCGGCAGCGCCGGCGATGTCGGTAACCGACCACAGGGGGTTGGCCGGGGTCTCGATCCAAACGAGGCGGGTTTTGCCTGGGACGACCGCAGCGCGTAGCCCGCCGAGCGCGGTCATGTCGACAAAATCGGCGGCAAGGTGGCCGTCGGCGGCGTAGCCGGCGATCCACCGCCGCAGGCTGTGGTACATGATCAGCGGCGCGACGACATGAGCCCCGACCGGCAGGCTGCGGAACACCGCGGTTGCCGCCGCCATGCCTGAGGCGAACAGCAGCGAGGCGGCGCCGCCTTCGAGTGCGGTCAGCAGGGCCTGAGGCTGGTCGTAGCCGGGGTTGTCGGCGCGGCCGTAGTTGCGGCCGCGCCGGTATTGGTTGTCGGGATCGCGCTCGAAGGTCGTCGCGGTGTGCATCGGCATCACGACGGCGCCGGTTGACGGATCGATCCAGCCGAGCGCTTGCGCGGCCAGAGTGGCGGGATGAAGCGTATTGCGCGGCATCGAAGCGGCCTCCAAGAGTTCGGCGCCTATGCTACAGTGGAGTTCGCTCGAATTGCTCCGCCATCGCGAAACGCCATGCTCGCACGTCGCCGCCTCCTGCTGCTTCTGCCGCTGCTGCTGCTCGCGGCGTCCGCGACCGTCGCCCGCGCCCAGCTCGGCGCAGTTTCCGAGCGCGCAGCTCGACCATCGTCACCGCGGGCGGGCCGCACAAATTCACCGTCGAAGTCGCCACCGCCCGGGCCCAGATGGAGCAGGGACTGATGTTCCGGCAGAGCCTGGCGGCGGATGCCGGCATGCTGTTCGACTTCAAGACGCCGTCGATGGCGACGATGTGGATGAAGAACACGCTGATCCCGCTCGACATGCTGTTCGTCGATGAAGCGGGCCATATCGTCAACATCGCCGAGCGCACCGTGCCCGGGTCGCTCGCCACGATCGCCGCGGCGGCGCCGGTGCGCGCGGTCATCGAGCTGAACGGCGGCACCGCCGCCCGGCTCGGCATCCGCCCGGGCGACCGGGTCGTCTACCCGATTTTCGGCGGCGGTTCCTGAGCCCGGAGAAGGGCAAGCTGCGGTTGGCTGTGGCGGAACGGTGGCACCCGCGCTATCGTTGGACAAGGCGGATATGGCGCAGGAGCGTTCCCTAATGGCAGCCCCGGCAAGACCTTACTGGACCGGTCATCTCAAACTCTCGCTGGTGACGATCGCGGTGCGCCTCTACACGGCGACCAGCGAGCGCGAGCGCGTGCGGTTTCATCAGATCCACGAGCCGTCCGGCGAACGCGTCCGCCAGCAGCTCGTGGTGCCCGGTATAGGGCCGGTCGAGCGCGACGACATCGTCAAGGGCTTCGAATACGAAAAGGGCCGCTACGTCACGATCGACCCGGAGGATTTGAAGCGGCTGCGCCTCGACACCACCGAGACGATCGACATCGTCGAATTCGTCGATGCGGTCGATCCGATCTATTTCGACGCGCCCTATTACCTGGTGCCCGACGGCAGCGTCGCAGAGGAAGGCTACCGGGTGATCCGCGAGGCGCTGCGGCAGAGCGGCAAGATCGCGGTTGGCCAGGTCGTCATCAACGGCCAGGAGCGGATCATCGCCATCCGGCCGTTGGGCACGGGATTGCTCGGCAACGCGCTGCGCTACGAGGACGAGATCCGCAAACCCGAGGATTTCTTCAGAACGATCGCCGCGGACGGGGTGGACGAGGATGAGCTGGCGATGATGGACCAGATCATCGCGCGCAAGACCCGGCCCTTCGATCCCGGCAGGTTCGTCGACCATTACCAGGCCGCGCTGCGCGAGCTGATCGACGAGAAGCTCGCAGGCAAATTGCCGGCACAGGCGCCGGAGCGCCGGCCGGCGCAGGTCATCAACCTGATGGAGGCGCTGAAACGAAGCCTGGCCGAGGAGGAAAAGTCGGCGGCGGCGCCGCGCCGTGCGGCGAGCCGGCCGGCAGCCGTGGCGGAGACGCCGGCGCGGCCCCCGTCGCGCGGGCGCAAGACCGCCGCGCCGAATGGCCAGCGCAGCCTCCTGCTGCCGGTCGCAGGCGGCCGCGGCAAGGCCGCAGACGCTGCCAAGGCCGAGCCAGCGACGGCTGCCCCGGCCCCGGACGCGGCGCCGAAGCGGCGCAAACGGGCCTGACGCCCATTCGGTTCGGCTGTCGTCCCGGCGATAGAGCTTGTGGCCGTGCGTCCTTCGAGACGCCCGCTGCGCGGGCTCCTCAGGATGAGGTTTTTCTTAATTATATCATAGATTTATCGTCATCCTGAGGAGGCGCGAAGCGCCGTCTCGAAGGACGCGGGTTCCCGCTTGCAGCCCCTCTCAGAGAAAGCCGCGCAGCAGGTCGAGGAACACCTGCAGCCGGTCGTGGTGCACCCAGTGGCCGGCGCCCTCGACCGACACCACGCGGGCGTTCTTGAAGTGGCGAATGCGGCCGTCCTCTTCCGGGTTCGAGGCCCAGCTTTCCTTGCCGTAGACCAAGAGCGTCGGGCAGGCGATGCGCGACCACAGATCCTCGGTCTCCGCTCGCGTCATGCCGTAAGGACGGTCGGCGCGCACGTAATTGTCGAATTTCCAGCTGTAGGTGCCATCCTCGTTCTGGTTGACCCCGTGCTGGGTCAGGTGGCGCGCCTGTTCGGGCGAGAGGTGGCGGTTCGCCTCCTGCATGCGCTTCAGCGCTTCCTCGATCGAGGCATAGCGGCGCGGCATCCGGCCAGACAAGGCGCGCTGCTCCTCGATCCAACGCTGCATGCGGGCGGCGATCGGCTGCCTGGCCCGCTCGGTCATCGCCCGCGGCGTCACTCCCAGCCCCTCGATCGCGACCAGCCGCCGGACATTCTCGGGATAGATCCCGGTATAGCGCAGCGTGATCATGCCGCCGAGCGAGTGCCCAACGATCGTTACCGGCGCCAGCTTCTGCTGATGGATCAGCTGGGCAAGGTCGTAGATGTAAGCGGCGATCGAATAGTTGCCGTCGGGCGACCATTGGCTGTCGCCGTGGCCGCGCAGGTCGGGGGCGAGGACATGCCAGTCAGGGTGCAGCGCGGAAGCGACCCAATCCCAGTTGCGGCAATGGTCGCGGCCGCCATGGACCAGCAGCAGCGGCGGCGCGCCCGGGTTGCCCCAATCGACATAATGCAGCCGCAGCCGCTGCGAGAAGTAGATCCGCGAGGTCGGGCCGGAGCTGTCGAGGTCGATGGCCATGGGATGCCTGAGGCGAGGAGAGACAGCAAAGACCCCCGCGCGCCGTGGCTTCAGCCGGAGGCGTCAGGCGGGGGTCGGTTCTGCGAAGCTTGCCTTCGCGCTCGGACCTGAGGCCGAGCTATGTCTTGGACTTTTCTCTTGGTTGCCGATGCCAAGGAGTCGGCAACTGCGGACTGCCGGGTGGTGTCATGCTTGCTACACACCCTCCTGGTGAGTTGACGACAGACGAAATCTGGCACTCTGCCCGCGACTGTGCAAGAGGAAAGCGGCGTCCGGTTTGTCGAGTATTTGGCAGGGAGCACAACCATGAAGCGATTTGCGGCGCTGGCGGCCCTGCTCGCCGGATTCGTATGGTACAGCGGTGCAGCCGCCCAGGAACTGGTGCACTTCCCGTCGCTTTTCGACAATGGTCCGCAACAGCCGTCAACCCAGCTCGACGGCTATCTCTTCCGCCGGAGCGGCGAGGGGCGGCATCCGGCAATCGTCGGGCTGCCTGGCTGCAGCGGGATGTTCGCGCGGCGAACCGGCGCCATCCTGGAGTCGCTGTTCGCGTGGGCGATCGAACTGAACCGGCGCGGCTATGTCGTGCTGCTGGTCAACAGCCTCGGGCCGCGCCATCACGGCGAGATGTGCTCGATCGACGGCTTCGACCTCGGCCTTTACCGCAAGCGTCCGAACGACGCCTATGGCGCGCTGTGGTATCTGCAGGCGCAGCCGTTCGTGCGCGGCGACCGCATCGGGCTGATCGGCTGGTCGCAAGGCGGCGGCGTCGCGCTGAATGCGATCGGCTCGCAAAGCCCCAGTCGGCCGGCATCCCTGCCGCAGGGCGATTTCCGGGCGGCGGTGGCGTTCTATCCGGGCGGCTGCAACGTCCGCCGCCACCTGCCGGACTGGACCACCGCGATACCATTGCTGGTGCTGCAGGGCGCCGCCGATGTCTGGACCCCGATGGCGCCGTGCAAGGCCTTCCTCGATGGCGCGATCGCGCGCGGGGCGCCGATCGAGATGCAGATCTACCCCGGCGCCTATCACGCCTTCGACGCGCCCAACCTGCCGCAGCGCGAATTGCCGCAGTACCGGACCCGCGCCGGGGTGGTGCCGATCATTGGCACCGACGCCGCCGCCCGCGCCGACGCGCTGGCGCGGGTTCCGGCTTTTCTGGCGCGCTTTCTCAGTAATTGAGCAGCGTCACCGGCACTGCCCGGGATTCCCGGCGTTGCCGTAATCGTACCACAGGCAGCGCGCGGTCTCGATCGCGGCGAGATTGGTGTTGCGCAGCGTCAGAAGCGCTTGCGGATTGTCAATCGCAGCGGCACCGAGGTGAAAGCCGTCGTGCAGTCCGGCGCCCTCCTTGTCGGCATCGATCGCGAAGGCCTTGAGCAGAAACCGCCGAGTGTCGTCGTGCGGATCCCCGATCTCATCGCGCGCGACAACGATCATGCGTCGCTTTCCCGGCGCATCCGGCACGATCAGGATCGGTTGGTCAACATCGAGGCTCCGGTCCGGCGGCAACCCGGTCACCGTCGCGAACAGCGACCAGCCGGCATAGACATGTCTGCTAATCCCGGTGATGCGCACCGTTGCCGACCCCGCGGGGTCCGGCTTGAGCAGCCCGGCCAAGCTCTGCCCGGCTTCGCGGTATTCGATCGCCGGCGCCGGGGGGATGGGCGGCGGCGGCGGGCCGACCAATTCCTCGCGGAAAAATTTGAGCAGATCGTCCTTCACGCCGCCGAACGCGGCGGCAAGCGCGGATGGCGGCAGACCGACGGCATCGGCCATCTGCTGATGGGTCAGGCCGGAGGCATAGAGCAACAGAGCAAGCGCGCGCTGCCGCGCCGGCAGGGCATCGAGCCACGCATCGATTTCATGCGCGGACAACTCCTCGGACAGGTCCGCGGCGGTCGCCTTTTCGGTCTGCTTGTCGCTGTACCCGGCCTTGGCGTCTTGCAGCCTCTTGGTCGTCGCATCGTGGATGAGGTCAACGGCCCTGCCGAGGCGGTAGGCATCCTCCGTCGCGGCAAACTCAGGGCAGGCCTCGATCATGTCGAGGAGCGCATCCTGTACCGAATCGTCGATCAGATCGGGAGAGAACACGCCGCCCTCATATTTGATTGTCGCTCGGACCGTGATGCTGATCAGCCCGAACAGACGATCTTCCTCATTCGGGCGCAGCGTATCCGCGCAGAGCCGGTCGAGCAGTATCGCTGCCGGCGGACGCTCATCGGCCTGCGCCGCGGTGAGCAAACCGCCGGCCAACGCCAGCGCGCAGAGGAGCGGCGCGCCAGCGGCGGCAAACCGGCGTGCCGCAGAGGGCGCCGACGGGCGCACCGCGCCAGGCTTGGACGGCATCGAACACGGCCCTCCCGGTCTGGAAACATGGACGACAGCGGGAGCCCCCGCGGGGCAGCGACTTTCCCTTAACCGACCGGACGAAACAAGCCGACGGCATCGCCATGCGGTCTTGCCCTTTGTTTCTCCACTGGTTACGAGCGCCGGCTGCCCACCCCGGGCGTGCGGCGATGCACCGGCCAGCGATGCGGCGAACTCCCAATTCGACGAATCACCCCGGATTTCTGCTGCCCCTTCGGTGCCCTCGCCCTTTTCGATCGGGCAAGTGGGCCGGCCGTGCGTCCCTTGCCTTCCGTCCAGGGCCGGAGGTAACCCGCACCCCGGGCCGGGATCAGCCCAGGCCCACGCTGCTCCACTGCGCGCCGAGCCGCGACAGGATTGGTCGCGAGGCCTCCGTCGCCGCCCTGACGCCGATGTCGGACAGCCTGGCCGAGCCTTCGATCATCGCATCGGCCCCGCGCCGGGCCAGCCCGGCGTTGATTTCGACGGCTTCGGCGAAGGTCCTGGCCCCGAGCATGGCGATGGCGGCATCCGCCGCAGAGGCCATGCTCGACCGGGTCAATCCTGTCATTTCGACGGCGGCCTCCTCGAAGCCGCGGGCGAGCGCCGCCTGCACTTCGGCGAGAGCCGTCCAGGCGTCATCGGCCGCAGCCGCAGCCGCCACCGGCTCGACCGATTCGGAAACCGCCTGCGGCACCGGCTCGGGAACAATGATGGCCGGCACCGAAGCCGCTTCCGGAGCGGCCGGGGCTAGCGGGATGATCATCGGAGCGGTTTCGGTCGCAATCGCTTCGCCCCGGGCAATCCCGCTTCGCCCTGCTTCGCGCCCGGCGCGTTTTGGCTTTGCATCGCTCATCGTTGTCCCCGTCGAGTCGCCGCCAGCGGTGCAGCGCACAATTCGAATATGGATGACGATATGCGCCAATTCAAGCTTGTTTTGTGCGACGCACAACAGGCAGCGGTACCGCGACGCCAGCGGGATCCGTCGCGGTACCGCTCGTCGGCCGCTGTCCCGCGCGGTTTGGCGCAACAAGCCCGCTGATGCCGCGGCCGCCGCTCCGCGCCGCAAAAAAGCCGGGTCGGGCCGCGACGATCGTTTCGGTTCTTTGATGTCATCAGGGTCAAAGCGGGTTCGCTCTTTGACACCTCGGCAAGTTTTTCCTACCCTGAGCGCGATGGATACGGGGCGGCGGGGTTGCTTCGCGCTCATCGGGGTGGGGGTTCAGTGTGCGAATGGTGATGTCGAAGCAGCAGGGGGTTGCCCCTGCCGTGTCGCGATATGCGCGGTTTCTCGGCCGGGTGGGGCTATGCGCCCTCATCGCGACGGGGTTGCTCGGCTCCCAGCCGGCGGCGGCCCGCCGCTGGTACGGCGCCCCATCTGCGCCGGTCTTCGAATGGGTCCTGCTCGATGCCGAGACCGGGCAGGTGCTGAGCGAGCACAACGCGGATGTGCTGACCTATCCGGCCTCGCTCACCAAGCTGATGACGCTCTATCTGACCTTCGAGGAACTCAACCAGGGCAAGCTCCGGCTCGATCAGCCGCTCTATGTGTCGCAGGAGGCGGCAAGCCGGGCACCGACCAAGCTCGGCCTTCCCCCGGGCAATTCGGTGCCGGTGCGTGATCTGATCCTCGGGATCGTCACCAAATCCGCCAATGACGCAGCCTCGGTGCTGGCCGAGGGGCTGGGCGGGAGCGAAGCCAATTTTGTGCGCTACATGAACTTGAAGGCGCGCCAGCTCGGCATGAACCACACCTGGTACCAGAACGCCTCGGGGCTGCCCAATCCCGACCAGCGCACCACGGCGCGCGACGTCGCCCGGCTGGCGCTGGCGCTCTATCACCAGTTTCCGCGCGAATACCGCTATTTCTCCACCCGCGAATTCGATTTTCGCGGCGAGATCGTGCGCGGCCACGACCACCTGCTCGATTGGTATCCGGGGGCCGACGGCATCAAGACCGGCTTTGTCAACGCCTCCGGCTTCAACCTGGCGACCTCGGCGGTGCGCGACGGGCACCGGCTGATCGGGGTGATCATGGGCGGACGCACGGCCCGTTCGCGCGACGTGCAGATGGCCTCGCTGCTCGACCAGGGTTTCGCCGCGCTCGCGGCCGGGCGGCCGTGGCAGTCCCGGTACGCGCCGGTGCTCGTTGCCGCTGCGCCGTCGATAGCGCCTGGACCGGCCGCCGCGGCTTCAGCACCCGGGGCGGCGATCGCATCCGCACCGTCCGCGCCCGCGTTTGCGGCGGCCGAGGCGGTCAGCGAGCCGTATAGATCGGGGTTCCTTGACAAGATTGCCAAGGCCGCGCGGCATTTGGCGCCGGTCACCAGGGCCGAAGCCTCGCCGCTTAGGCATATGCCCGCAGCGGCCGGTGAGGATTGGGCCATCCAGATCGGTGCCTTCCGCGGCGAGGCGGCGGCAGAGCACGCCACCCACCATGTCGCCAGCCTGGCGATCGTCCGGGGTAAGCCGCACCAAATCCTCGCTCCGGCCAGGTACGACCGCAATCGGCTCTATCGCGCCCGCCTCCTGCATTTCACCCCGAAGGGCGCGCAGGCAGCCTGTGCCGAGTTGCACCGCCTGGGGATCGCCTGCTCGATCGTGCGCCCGGGTGCGCTCAAGGTCGCGAGCAAATAGGCTTGCCAGGCGGCGTCAATACTCGGGCAGCGTCAGCCCGCTTGGCGCCAGTTCCGCAGCAAGCTGCTGTTTGAGACGTTCGAGCCCGGCTTTGCTCGTCGATTCGGCTCGGGCCACGACGACCGCCTGAGTGTTCGAGGCGCGCAATAGCCACCAGCCGTCCGAATTGCGCACGCGAACCCCGTCGATATCGATGATCTCGGTGCCGCGCCGGCGCAAGCGCTCGCGGATTTCCTCGACCACGGCGAATTTGCGCGCTTCCTCGCACGCCAGCCGCAGCTCGGGGGTATTGAACACCGGCGGCAGCTTGTCGAGCATGTCGGCCAGGCTCTCGCCGGCGCGGGCGAGAATGCCCAAGAGGCGCACCGCCACATAGATCGCATCGTCGAAACCGTAATAGCGCTCGGCAAAAAAGATGTGGCCGCTCATCTCGCCGGCGAGCGGCGCGCTGGTCGCGGCCATCCGCGCCTTGATCAGCGAATGACCGGTTTCCATCATCACCGGCCTGCCGCCGGCGCGCGCGATCTCGTCGAACAGGACCTGGCTGGCCTTGACGTCGGCCAGGATCGGCGCGCCGGGATGGCGGGTCAGCACGTCGCGCGCCAGCACGATCAACAGCTGGTCGCCCCACAGGATGCGGCCCTTCGCATCGACGACTCCGATGCGGTCGCCGTCGCCATCGAAGGCGATGCCGAGATCGCAATGCCTGGCGGCGACCGCCCGCTGCAGCTGCACAAGGTTCTCGGGCACGGTCGGGTCCGGATGGTGCGCCGGGAAGGTGCCGTCGATCGTCTCGTTGATCAGGATGTGATGCCCCGGCAGAAGCGGCACGAGACGGGCGACGACCTCGCCGGTGGCCCCGTTGCCGCAATCCCAGGCGACCGTGAGTTGGCGCGTGCCCCCGGGCGTGACCCCGGGCGTGCCATCGTAATCGCGCGCCAGGCGCTCGACGTAATCGTCAAAGACGCTGCGCTGTTCGACCCGGCCGCGCGCCGCCCCAGGCGGGCCGAGGGCGAGCGCCATCCGCCCGAGACGCTGGATCGCCTCGCCGTAGAACGGCTTGCCGCCGAGCACCAGCTTGAACCCGTTATGGTCGGGCGGATTGTGCGAGCCGGTGACCATGATGCCGCCATCCACCCCGCCATAGTCCCCTGGCGTCGCCGCAGCGTAATACAGCATCGGGGTCGGCCCGAGGCCGATGCGCACGACATCGGTACCGCCTTCGGCGAGCCCCTCGACGAGCGCGGCTTCGAGTTCGCGCGAGGTCAGCCGCCCGTCATAGCCGACCGCCGCCCGGCGGCCATCCACCTCGGCCAGCACTTGCGCGAACAGCCGCCCCAGAGCGTGGGCATCGGCCGCGAACAGGGTCGTCCCGACGATCCCGCGGATGTCGTATTCGCGCAGAATCGTCGGATCGAAACGATGCGGCATGGCGCGGTCCCAACAGGTTCTCGTCACCCCCGCGCAAGCGGGGGTCCAGGGCGATCCGCACGGCCTCGCGGCCCCTGGATTCCCGCTTTCGCGGGAATGACGGGTGAAGGATGGAATGTCACAGGTAGGTTGCCAGAATGCGCCGGAACGCGCCGCCCAGCGTGGGATGCTGCAGCCCGAGCGCGACATTGGCTTCGAGATAGCCGAGCTTGTCGCCGCAATCAAAGCGCCGGGCGACGGCGCGCAGACCGTGGAACAGCTGACCATCGGCGATCAGCCGGTCGAGCCCGTCGGTCAGCTGGATCTCGTTGCCGCTGCCCGGCTTCAATTCGGCCAGGCGCCCGAAGATTTCCGGCTGGATTATGTAGCGGCCGATGATCGTCAGGGTCGAGGGCGCAACCGCCGGGTCGGGTTTTTCGACGACGCCTTTGGCGCGTACCAGCGTCCCCTCATCGGCGACGACATCGAGCACGCCGTAGCGCCGGGTCTCTTCGCGCGGCACCTCGATCACCGCGACGAGGTTGCCGCCGGTCGTCTGATAGGCATCGATCAGTTGCTTGAGGCAGGGCGGCTCGCCGACCATCAAATCATCGACCAGCAGCACGGCGAACGGTTCATCGCCGACCAGGTGTCGCGCGCACCAGACGGCGTGGCCGAGCCCGAGGGGGCGCTGCTGGCGGGTGAAGGCGAATTCACCGGCAGCGGGCAGGCCGGCGCGCAGTTCGTCGAGAAGCTCGCTGCGACCGCGCTCGCGCAACGTCGCCTCGAGTTCGAAGGCGAGGTCGAAATGGTCTTCGATCGCGCTCTTGGCCCGCCCGGTCACGAAATAGAACTCTTCGATGCCGGCTGCCTTGGCCTCCTCGACCGCATACTCGATCAGCGGCTTGTCGACGACCGTCAGCATCTCCTTCGGCATCGCCTTGGTTGCCGGGAGGGTGCGGGTGCCGAGCCCCGCCACCGGGAACACCGCCTTGCGCACGGGTTTTTGCATGGAACTCCTCGATCGGCTCTTTGCCTAGCGGTGCAATAGCACATCGCGGGCGCGATTGATCTTGGTGGCGAGGTAGTCGGTGCCGCCGTGGTCGGGGTGGAGCTGTTTCATCAGCCGGTGGTGGGCCGCCTTGATCGCCTCGGCATCGGCGCCCGGGCGAAGCCCCAAAATCGCATAGGCCTCTTCGACCGTGACATCGGAGGATGCCCGATTGGGGGCTGGCCCGGCCTGTTCGCCGTGCAGCTCGTCGCGCCAGCCGGGGTCGCTGCGGTCGAGATAGGCCTCGATCAGCCGCGCCCCTTCCTCGTCCTGCGTCCGGCACTCGCGCAGCAATGCCAGGAGATCGGCCCGGCCCAGCTCGTCGATCCGCATGCCGGCGAAGCGGCCTTGCAGCACGGTGCCGGCCATCGTCCCGGTATCGTGGTCGAGGCTCATGCGAACGAACGGAGTGTCGACGGTGGAGCTGCGCGTCGTCGACGGGCCGCCGAACCCGTTGAACATCGAGCGCAGCCGGCGCAGAGCGGGCAACAGAGCGAGGAGCGGCGTCAAAAAAAACAGGGCGCGCCCCTCGGTCAACACGAAAAGCGCGAGGACAACCAATGCCGCAACCGCGATGCCGGTCCATTTGGCCGTGCGGGCAAGGCGCGTCGGATCGGCGTTGACAAACAGATAGCCGAGCAGCAAGAGGCCGCACAGGATCGCTAAACCGCCGAGAAGGAAGAGCATGGCTACGGCGAATGTTGAGTGACGACGCCCTCACCCACCGCTCGCGGTCGCGAGCGATCCCCCCTCTCCCGCAATGCGGGAGAGGGTTGAAACGACAGCCCGCCCCTAACCCTCTCCCGCATTGCGGGAGAGGGGGGACCCGCCGCCCAAGCGGCGGGTGGGTGAGGGTATCGCAGGAGGGCCTTCACCCCTGCAATTGCGCGGTCAGCCGCAGCACCTCGCCGCCCTTCTTCCGGCCATAGGCGCTGAGCGCGCGATAGCCGCCGGCGGCATAGACCGCCACCGCGCCCAGGAGGTCCCGCAGGCGGTCGGCACTCGCCAGATCGAAGCGCAGATAGGCGCCGCGCGACAGGCGAGCGATCTGCCGGAAGGCCGCCGCGGCGATCGGATCGCCGCCTTCGTGAAACAGGAAGACCGGCACGCCGTTGAGCCCTAGTTCGCCGGCGAGCCGGCACAGCCGATCGACGTTCTCCTCCATCGCGTCGCCGACGAAGACGAGGGCGTTGACCCGCTGCTTCCTGGTCTCGGCGAGGGCATGGACGAACACCCGCTCGATCTGGGTCTCGCCGCCGAGGCAGCTGACCGCGCGCATCGCCCGGTGCAGATCGGCGGCGTTGGTCATCCACCGGCTCGCCTTGCATTCATTGAAGCCGCGGTAGTAGACGAGCTTGACGTCGAGCCCGCCGAGCGCGGCGGTCGCCTCGAACATCTCGCCCTGGATATGGCAGGCGCGATCCCAGCTCGGCTGGCGGCTCGCCGTCGCATCGAGCGCAAAGATAAGCCGGCCGCGGCCTCCCGATGCGGGCGGCTTCGGGGCGCGCTGCAGGTCGCGCAGAAAGGCGTCAACCTCGCCGGAAGCCTCGCCCGGGTTCGCTGCGGTCGGCAGCCGTGATTTATCGTCGCTCATCGTCCACCACCCGCGCTCACGCCGGCTTCAGCCAAACCGAGGTGTCGTGAAACACCGCGCCGCCGCCCGGCAGGCCGGGATCGGCGCTGGTCAAGAGATTGATGCCGATGCCCTCCTCGAAGGCGTGGTTCGGCCACAGCCCTTCGAGGATCACGACGCGAGCCTGCATCCCGTCGAAGGCGCGGGCGTGGACGACGACGCTGCCCTTCGCGTTGCCGATCCGGATGCGCTCGCCGTCGGCCATTCCAAGCCCGGCGAGCGCCGCGGGATGCACCAGCGCGGTCGGCCGGCCTTCGCGCGCGATGCCCGAGGCCAAGTTGTTGAAGCTGGTGTTGAGAAACGAGCGCGACGGCGCCGGCACCAGGCGGAACGGCCGCTCGGGGTCGCAGTCGTCGATCACCGCGACATGATCGGGGAAGACAGACAGAAGCGCGTGCTCGGACCCGAGCGCAGCCCAATTGGCGCGGAAGTGGAATTTCCTGTCGGCATGGCCGAAGCCGTCGAGGAAATGCCCGGTCGCGAAACCGGGCCAGCAATCGAGCCAGACCCCTTCCGCGAAAGCCGCCGGCCCGGGCAACCTGCTTGCCTGCAATGTGCGCTCGATGATCTCGAATGCGGTCATCTCGAAGCCCCGATGCCGGGCACCGAGCCTAGTGGCGAGCCCGCGGATCGCCTCGTGGTTGGAGCGGCACTCGCCGTAGGGCGGCAGCACCGCGCGGCCGATTTGCAGAAAGTGGTGGCCGCCGGCGGTGTAGATGTCGTCATGCTCGAGAAAGGTGGTCGCCGGCAGGACGATATCGGCCATCGCGGCTGTTTCGGTCAGGAATTGCTCCTGCACGCAGACGAACAGATCCTCGCGCCGGAAACCCTGGCGCACCAGCCCCGATTCGGGCGATACGACCATCGGGTTGGTGTTCTGGATGAAAAGCGCGGCGACCGGCGGGCCGTCGCCGAGATCGCGCCGGTCGCCGCAAAGGATTGGGCCGATGCGCGACTGGTCGAGGATGCGGGTCGAGTGGTCGACGACATCGAGCCCCTCGATCAGAGTGAGGTCGAGCGGCAGCATGCCGTGGTTCGAGTAATGCGCGCCGCCGCCTTCGTATTGCCAGGCGCCGGTCACGGTCGGCAGGCAGGTCACGGCAAACATCTGCACCGCGCCGTTGCGCGAGCGCGAAAATCCGTAGCCGAGCCGGATATAGCTGCGCCTGGTGCGGCCATAGAGACGCGCGAACTCGACGATCTCGGCCTCGCTCAGCCCGGTGATCCGCGCGGCCCATTCCGGGCCGCGCGTCGCCAGATGGGCTTCGAGCCCGGCGGGATCGTCGGCATAGCCAGCCAGATAGGCGCGGTCGGCATAGCCCTCCTTGAACAGCACATGCATGACGGCGCAGGCGAGCGCGCCGTCGGTACCCGGCAGCGGCGCCAGATGCATGTCGGCGATCTCGGCGGTGCCGGTGCGGTACGGGTCGACGACGACGAGCTTTGCCCCGCGCTCCTTCCGCGCCGTGGCCACATGGGTCATCACATTGACCTGGGTCGAGACCGGGTTGCCGCCCCACGCGACGATCAGGTCGGATCGGGCGATCTCGCGCGCGTCCACGCCGCGCCTGGCGCCGACCCCGGCGAGCCAGCCGCGATCCGTCAAGGCGTTGCAGATCGTCGAATGCTGGCGCGAATAGCGCATCGCATGGGCCAGCCGGTTGATGCCGTCGCGCTGCACCCGCCCCATCGTCCCGGCATAGAAATGCGGCCACACCGCCTCAGGACCGTAGCGCGTTGCCGCCCGGCTCAGCCCCTCCGCCACCGCGTCGAGCGCGTCGTCCCACGAGATCGGCACGAACGCCTCGCGCCCCCTGCCCTTCTCGCCGACCCGGCGCAATGGGACCGACAGGCGCTCGGGGTGGTGCTGACGCTCGGCATAACGCGCCACCTTGGCGCAGACGATGCCTTGCGTGTAGGACTGCCCCTCGGCGCCGCGCACCCGGCCGATGCGGGTGCCGTCAATCCGCTCGATCGCCAGCGCGCAGGCGCTCGGGCAGTCGTGCGGGCAGACGGTGTAGACGGTGTCGAGCGGCAAGCGCGTGGCTCCCATGCGCGATCTATCGCAGAATATAAGCCGCCGCGCGTCCCGACGAAACGGCGCGTGGGCAAGGAGGGCGCCATGACCTTCGCTTTGACCCCCGAGCAGCTGGAGATCCGCGAGGCGGTGGCGCGGCTGTGCCAGCGCTTCGGTGACGATTACTGGCTGAAGAAGGACACCGAGGGCGGCTTTCCGCACGAATTCCACCGGGCGATGGCGGAGGGCGGCTGGCTCGGCGTCGCGATGCCGCCGGAATTCGGCGGCAGTGGTCTCGGCATCAGCGAGGCGGCCATTGTCATGCAGGCGGTGGCACAGTCCGGCGCCGGGTTCAGCGGCGCTTCGGCGGTGCATATGAACATCTTCGGCCTGCACCCGGTCGTCGTCTTCGGCACGGACGAGCAGAAGCGGCGCTTCCTGCCGCCCTTGATCGCCGGCAACGAAAAAGCCTGCTTTGCCGTCACCGAGCCCGATGCCGGGCTTGACACGACAAGGCTCAAGACGCGCGCGGTGCGCGACGGCAACGGCTATATCATCACCGGGCGCAAGATCTGGACCTCGACCGCGCAGGTCACCGAGAAGATGCTGATCCTGACACGCACCACCGCGTTGGAGGATTCGCCGCGTCCCTCGGCCGGCATGACGCTCTTCTATACCGATCTCGACCGCAGCGCGGTCGAGGTTCGCGAGATCCCCAAGATGGGCCGCCACGCGGTCAATTCGAACATGCTGTTCATCGACGGGCTGAAGGTGCCGCTGGAGGATCGCATCGGCGAGGAGGGCAAGGGTTTCCAATACATCCTGCACGGGATGAACCCGGAGCGCATCCTGATCGCCGCCGAGGCGGTGGGCCTGGGGCGCGTCGCACTCGCCCGCGCCGCCAAATATGCCGGCGAGCGCATCGTCTTCGGCCGGCCGATCGGCCAGAACCAGGGAATCCAGCACCCGCTCGCCAAGCGCTGGGTCGAGTTGGAAGCGGCCGAATTATTGGTGCTGCGCGCCGCCGCAGCCTATGACGCGGGCGAGGAGCCTGGGACGGTCGGCGCCTTCGCCAACGCCGCCAAATACTATGCCGGCGAAGCCGGGCACCGCGCCTGCGAGACCGCGATGCTGACCCATGGCGGGATGGGCTATGCCAAGGAATTCCATGTCGAGCGCTATTTCCGGGAGGCCCAAATCGCCCGCATCGCGCCGGTCATGTCGCAACTGATCCTGTCGCATATCGGCGAGCGCGTGCTGGGGCTGCCGAAATCGTATTGATGTCGCCGTGAGGCGATTTCGCGACCAGCGCCGAGTCGCTAATCTCGCGGCGCAACAGCGAACCACAGAGAGGAAGCCATGCCCAAAACACCCGCCTACGTCATCGCCGAGGTCGAGGTCACCGACCCGGCGGTGTTTCACGATTACGCCGCCAAGGCGGGGGCAACCCTGGCGGCCTACAACGCCCGGCTGATCGTTCGCGGCAAGCCGCGCGCCAAGGAAGGTCCGGTGCCGGCGGGGAACATCGTCGTCATCGAGTTCGACAGTCTGGCCGATGCGGAGCGCTGGTACGGCACCCCGCCTTACAGCGACCTCATCGCGCTGCGGCAGCGTTCGGCGAACTCGCGCCTGTTCATCGTCGAAGGCGAGCCCCGGTAGGCGCGCCGGTCGGGGCGGCGCATGATGCAGCGCGTCGCAATCGCCGGGTTCGGCGCGATCGGCCGGGTCGTCGCCGAGCAGCTTGACCGCGGCATTGCCGGCCTCGCGCTGGCCGCGGTATCGGCCCGCGATGTCGAACACGCCGAACGGGCGATGGCCGGCTTTGCCCGGAAGGTGCCGGTGGTGCCGCTCGCCCGCCTTGCCGACGCGGCCGACATCATCGTCGAATGCGCCCCGGCGGCCTTGTTGCGCGACATCGCCGAGCCGGCGCTGAGGGCGGGCCGCACGCTCGTTGTGCTGTCCTGCGGGGCGCTGCTCGACAACCCAGACCTGATCGACCTCGCGCGTCTCCACGATGGCCGCATCCTGGTGCCGACCGGCGCGCTGCTCGGCCTCGATGCGGTGCAGGCCGCGGCCCAGGGGGAAATCTCGCGCGTCCACATGATCACCCGGAAGCCGCCCGGCGGGCTCGACGGCGCGCCCTATCTCGTCGAGCACGGCATTTCGGTCGCCGGCCTCGACCGGGCGCTCTGCGTCTTCACCGGCAGCGCGCGTGAAGCCGCGCGCGGCTTCCCGGCCAATGTCAATGTCGCGGCCGCGCTGGCGCTCGCCGGCATCGGCCCCGACAAGACGACGATCGAGATCTGGGCCGATCCCGGGGTCAACCGCAACATCCACCGGATCGAGGTCGAGGCCGACGCGGCGCGCCTGTCGATGCTGATCGAAAACGTGCCGAGCCTGGAAAATCCGAAAACCGGGCGCCTCACCCCGCTTTCGGTCATCGCCCTGTTGCGCAAGCTGTCGAGCCCGCTCGCGATCGGCACCTGAGCCTAACCCTCTCCCGCACCGCGGGAGAGGGTGCCGAGCGCAGCGCGGCGGGTGAGGGTGATGGCCGCCGGAAGACCCCCACCCACCCGGCCCTCCGGGCCGGCTCCCCCTCTCCCGCAATGCCGGAGAGGGTTTCTGCTCGGCAACTTTCACGCCTATTTGTTGCAGCCGGAGACGCGCACCGTGCAGTTGCCGGTTGTGGCATGGTCCTGACAGAGCACGACCGCAGCGCGCTTGGCCGCGTCCAGGTTGACCCGGTCGGCGCCACCCCAGGCCTTGTCCCTGTCGCTCAGCGCCAGAGCGCCGCACCCGGCCGGTTTGACCGGATGCACGCGGCAATCCGCATTGCCGCATTGCTTCAGCGCCAGCTCGTTGGCGCGGGCCGGCGTCGTCTGGTCCCAGCTGGAACCGCGTTTGCCGCTGTGTTGATCGTAGGCGATCGCGCCGTAGCCGGCACCGGCCGGTGCGGCCATCGCGAGCAGCAGGACAATTGCGGCCATTCCCACAACAATCGACATCGCGCGATGCATCGTGCGCATCCTCCGCATGGGTTGGCCGGCGCGTCGGTCGTTCAACGCCCGGTTTTCACTAATGCCCGGTTTTCTCTAATGATTGCACCCGCTCGCGCGCACCTTGCACTGGCCGGAGGTGTGCTTTTTACAGTCATTGGTTGCGGCAAGGACGGCCGCATCGCGCGTCGGCTTTGCTGCTCCGCCCCAAGCAGTGCTGCCTTGCTTCTCGCTGGTTGCAAGGGCGCCGCATAGCCCTGGCCCCACAGGAAAGACGATTTTGCAATTGGCCGACTTGCAGTTCTTCAGCGCCAATTGATCGGCGTGCTGTTGGTCCGGCTGGTTTAGGCTATATCCGAACTTATGGGCGCTCTCGTCCAAAGCGAAGGCGCCGTCGCCGGCGAAGGCCGGCGCAGCCGCCACGGTCGCCAGAAGCGCCGCAAACCCCGCGGCGATGATCTTCGCGCGACGCATCGTATGGTCCTCCTCCGCAATCGTTCCTGCCGTGCCGGTCGCTTGGCGGCCGGTTTAACGTATGGCCGCCTCGCGCTTGCCGCAACCGCACGGCGCAACGCGAACGCCTCGCGCGCCGTTCACGGGCCGATCGCAAACGCGTAGAGCCGGCCGTCGGCGCCGACGAAGAGCCGGCCGTCGGCGGCGATCAGGGTCTGGAAATGCCGCAGCCCGGCGAGCGGCTTGCTGGTGAACAGAACCTCGCCGGTGTCGCCGCGGTAGCCGTGCAGCCGGTTGTCGCCTTCGGCGCCGAGAATCCACACGATCGGGTTGGTGCTTCCGTCGGTCGTCGTGACGATCGGCGCGCCGCCGCCCGACATCGCGCCGCACCAGGCGGTCGCGAGGCCGGGCGGGGTGCCGGGCGAGATGCGCAGGACCGTCAGGTCGCCCTGCTGCCCCGCCGGACAGTCGGCGCCGCGCACCTGGAACGCGATCAGCGCGGTATCGCCGGCCGGATAGACAGCGGGCGCGGTGCGGATCGGATAGGTCGCAACCTGCTTGGCGGCGAGGCTGCCGCCGATCCCGCCGAGGTTGAGCGGATCGAGCAGGTACGCGCGCCTGTCCTTGCCGAGGGCCAGGACGAGACGCTGCGCCCCGCTGCCGCCGTGTACGGCAAACGGCAACGGATTGGTGCCGCCGAGATCGGCGTCGCGCTGGTCAAGCGCGTGCCAGTCCGAGGGCGCGAAGAAACCGGTGCCGCGCTCCGAATGGTGCAGATTGGGATCAAGGCGGAACACCGCCTCGCCGTCGCTCCATGCGGCGGCCCCGATCGTGTTGCCGGTCGCGACATAAAGCAATTCGCCGTCGCTGGCGATCCCGCCCGGCGCCCAGATGCCGGCGCCGCGGCCGCGGCTACGCCAGGCAAAGACGCGCTGCGGAGCGCTCAGCTGCACGCCGGCGACCCAGCCATGATAGTCGCCGCAATCGCCATAGAAGCCGCCATAGGGCACGTAGAGATTGCCATCGAGGATCGTCAGCGCGCCGCGCTGGTTCTGCACGTCCGGCTCGAAATCCTGCCCCGCCGCGCGCAACGCCTGGCCGACATCGATCGGCCAGCCCGAACGCACCGAACCATCGGCGAGCGACAGCGCGAACAGAAGGTGCCGCGGCCCCGCCGCACCCGACACCATCGCATCGAGGTAAAGGGTGCCGCTCGCCGCGTCGATCACCGGCGTGCCGGTGACGCCGAGCGGGTCGATATTGCCGCAGCGGAAGGCGGACAGCGGCGCCGGCGTGTCGAGCGAGCGGCTCCACAGCGTCGCGCCGCTCGCCGCGTCGATTGCCGCGACCGTGTTGCTTTCGCTGGCGACAATCAGCATGCCGGAGGCGTGACCCGGCGGATGCCAGTAGAGCGGCTGGGCATAGAGGTGGCCCGAGAAGTGCGGGGCGAAGCCGGGATCGAGCCGCAATGCGCTTGCATGCTCCCAGCTAAGGGCCGGAACCACGAAATTGCCGCTGCGGTCGGCGCGGCCATGATAGGTCGCGACCGTCTGCGCGATTCCGGGATGGACGGCGGCGATCAACGGCAAGGCAAGCGCCAATGCCTGTCCCCACGCCGACACTTGCCTGCTCGCGGTTGCCATTCGGTTTCGCCTATGATCAGGGATACAAGGCGAACGCTACCGAGGATCACGGGTTGCCGACCAGCGCCAATCCGCCGTTGCGCCATTCCGCACCGCTGGCGCTCGCCGAAATTCCGGCCGCACGGCGCGCCGGCATCCGCTTTGTGCTGACCGATATCGACGACACGCTGACGACCGGCGGGCATCTGACCGCCGCCGCTTATGGCGCGATCGAGCGGCTCTCGGCGCGCGGCTACCGGGTGATCCCGGTCACCGGACGCCCGGCCGGGTGGTGCGACCTGATCGCCCGCTTCTGGCCGGTCGATGCCGTGATCGGCGAGAACGGCGCCTTCTATTTCCGTTACGACCACAAGGCCCGGGCGATGACCCGCCGGTTCTGGCTGTCGGAAGACGAGCGTGCCGCGGCGCGCCGGCGCCTCGACCGCCTCGCCGCGACGATCCTCGCCGCGGTGCCCGGTGCGCGGATCGCCGCCGACCAGCCGTATCGCACGGCCGATCTGGCGATCGATTACCGCGAGGATGCCGGGCCGTTGCCCGCCGAAGCGGTCGATCGCATTGTCGCGCTGATGCGCGAGGCCGGCGCCGCAGCGAAGATCAGCTCGATCCATGTCAACGGCTGGTTCGGCGACTGGGACAAGCTGGCAATGTCCCGGCATCTGTTCGGCGAGGTCTATGGCATCGACCTCGACCGGCAGCGCGCCGCCGTCGCCTTCATCGGCAACTCGCCGAATGACGAGCCGATGTTCGCGTTCTTCCCGCTGAGCGTCGCGGTCGCCAACATCCGTCCCTATCTGCCGCGGCTGAAGGCACGCCCGGCCTACATCACGGCGGGCGAGGCCGGGGCCGGCTTTATCGAATTCGTCGAGACCCTGCTGTCGTGAGCGAAACATTCGACCTGCTCGTCGTCGGCGGCGGCATCAACGGGGTCGCCGTCGCGCGCGACGCGGCCGGGCGCGGGCTCCGCGTGCTGCTCTGCGAGAAGGGCGATCTTGCCGGCGCGACCTCCTCGGCATCATCGAAGCTGATCCACGGCGGGTTGCGCTATCTCGAGCACGGCGCCTTCCGTTTGGTGCGCGAGGGGCTGGCCGAGCGAGCGATATTGCTGCGCATGGCGCCCCATCTCGTCCGCCCGCTGCGCTTCGTGCTGCCGCATGGGCCGGGATCGCGGCCGCGCGTTCTGGTGCGCGCCGGGCTCTATTTGTACGACCGGCTCGGCGGCGCCCGCACCCTGCCCGGCACCCGGCCGATCGATCTGCGCGACGACCCGCTCGGCGCGCCGTTGCGCGACACCGTGCGGCTCGGCTTCTGCTATGCCGATTGCTGCGCCGACGATGCGCGCCTGACCATCGTTTCGGCACGCGACGCGAGCGCTCGCGGGGCCGAGATCGCCACTCGCACGGCGCTTGTCGCGGCGCGGCGCGAGGCGGGCATTTGGCGTGCCGGGCTGCGCGGCGCCGACGGCGCGACCCACACGGTCACCGCCCGCATCCTGGTCAACGCCGCGGGGCCGTGGGTGCGAGAGGTGCTCGCCCTTGCCGGGCTGTCCGCGCGGGCGAAGCTGCGCCTGGTCAAGGGCAGCCACATCGTCGTGCCGAGGCTCTACGTGGGAGACCACGCCTATCTCTTGCAGAACGACGACCGACGCATCGTCTTCGTGATCCCGTTCGAACGCGACTATTCGCTGATCGGCACGACCGAATTGCCGTTTTCCGGCGACCCCGCGCAGGCACAGATCAGCCGCGATGAGATCGCCTATCTGGTCGATGCCGTCGCGCGCTGGTTCAAGGTGCCGCCGGGACCGGCGGACGTGGTGTGGAGCTATGCCGGGGTGCGCCCGCTTTATGAGGACCGCGCCCGCAACGCCGCTTCGGTGACCCGCGACTATGTCTTCGATCTCGACACCGCGGGCGCACCCGCGCTGTCGGTCTTCGGCGGCAAGCTGACCACTCACCGCCGCCTCGCCGAACATGCGCTGGCGCGGCTCACGCCCTATCTGCCCGCGGCCGGACCGCCGTGGACTGCGAGTTCGCTCCTGCCCGGCAGCAACGGCCTACCGGCGGGCGGCGCGGCTGCGCTGGCCACTGAGCTGGCCCGGCAACACCCCTTTCTCGACGCCGCCACCGCCGCACGGCTGGCCGCGAATTACGGCAGCGATGCACGGCAGATCCTTGGGAACGCGGGCAGCGCCGACGCGCTGGGCCGCGACTTCGGGCAGGGCCTGAGCCAGGCCGAGCTGCGCTGGCTCGTCAACCGCGAATGGGCGTGCTCCGCGGAGGACGTGCTGTGGCGCCGCAGCAAGCTCGGCCTCTGCGCGACGCCGGAACAGGTGCGCGAGCTGACGGCGTATTTCGACCAGGCCATGGCCCGTGCGCCGGCGGCGGGCGGCCCCTCACCCTGCCGCTTCGCGGGTCCCTCCCTCGCCCCGCCTGCGGGGAGAGAATCGGGGTAAGGGGCTGCTCGCGGCAAGCTATTCCGCGGCGGCGCGCGCCGGAGTGCGGCCGAGCACTTCCGCGGCTGCCCGTGCCACCGCCGTGCCCTCGAAGAAGCGCGAGTTTCCCGCGCCCCACAGCCGCACCGCGTTGGCGAAGGTGAAATCGCGGAAATCATCCGCAGTGATCAGCCCGTCCTCGACCAGTTCGTAGGCTTCCGGCAAGACCTGGCGCATGTCGGGCACGTCGAAATGCCCGACATCGGAGCTGAAGATTGCGTTGATCCGCGCGCCGAACGGGTTGACGTTGCTGAACGCCACCGCATTCATCCGGTCGTCGGCTTCGCAGCCGAAATAGTACGGGGTCGCATAGAGGTCGATCCAATCCTGTTTCCTGGTAATGTTGCACGCTGCGTAATCGTCGAGCACCGGGACCCCGCCGGTCAGCGAGTCCTCCTCCCGGGAGGGCCAGCCGTCGCGTCGCGCCAGCTCGGCGGCGATGTCGTCATATTGATATTTCTCGACAAGGCTCTTGAGCAGCGCGCGGTCGAGCTTCGCCGGGTCCATGTATTCGAGGCCGGCCTTGCCGCGCCGTTCCCAATGCTCGATCAGATCGGCGAACAGCTGGCAGGCCCAGCCGACGCCGCCTTCGAGGAAGCCGAAGCGCAGATCGGGGAAGCGCCGGGTGACGCCGCCGAGGAACAGGGCCTTGGCGACGGCATGCCCGGCGGCGGCGAAATGGCCGATATGGTTGAAGGTGAAGTTGCTCGGGTTGTTGCGCAGGCCGAAGCCGCGCCCTCCGGTATGAAAGGTCGGGGCAATGCCGAGGTCGCGGCATTTCGCCCAGACCGGGTCGTAATCGTATTCGCTGTCGAGGCCGAACTGGTCGTAAAATACCCCGAAGCGGGCGATCTCGGGATCGACCCCGTGGCCGGCCGGCAGCGGCCGCGCGATGCCGCTGCCGAACATGCCGACCTTGGCGCCGAGTTCTTTGGTTGCGTATTCGAGTTCCGCGATCGCCTCCTGGGGCGTGTGCATCGGTATGACCGCCGCCGGGGTCAGCCGGTCGCTGAGCTTGCCGAAATACTCGGCCGTGACGATGTTGAACCCGCGGATCACGGCGCGCCGCGTCGCGTCATCGGCGATGCGCGGAATGCTGAGGCCCGCCGTCGGGTAGATGATGCCGAAATCGAGCCCCAGCTCGTCGAGCCGGTCGTAAAGCATGCGCGGCATCATCGCGGTGGCCCGATCGCGCGTGTTGGTGGACTGCCGCCCCCAGTAGCCCTCCATCGCGATGCCGCGCCGTTTGCGCTCCTCGATCGACAGGCTGAGCGTGTCGGGGATGCGGCGCTGCGAGGCGATGAAGCCGTCGGCGGCCTTGTCGCCGGCCACCTTGCGCATGCGCTCGGCGAACACCGGGGTGTATTCGATCCAGTGGCCGTCGCCGTCGATGACCGGGTGCGACAGCTTGGCATGGATCTGTTCAGGGCTCGCATGAGCGCTCATGATTCTCTCCCGAAAAGCGGCGGCGACGGCCATCCGATGGTCAGGGAACGAGCCTAGAAGCGGCCGGCGCCCAAGTCAAACAAGCGCCGCGCTGCGAGGCGAGGGAACACCAGTCTGCTAAGCAGCTTGGGGCGCCGGCAATGTCATGGGGTCGCCAAGCTCGGCCGCCGCCGCCAGCGGAGGTTGCCACTTTCCGGAATCGATTTCGGCGATTTGTCGATCGACCGCGGATACGACGAAAAGCGAGAACGGCTTGAGATGCAGGTAAGCGGCGGCGAGCATACCCACATAGCCGAGCGCCCGAGGATTTTTCCTGGCACATTCGCAGAATACTTTGCAAAACGGCCATAACGCCGCCGGCTGCTGCACGGCGATGCGCCGGACCAGCCGCCACAGCAGCGCAAAATCTCGCAACGGGATGGTGAAAAGGCTGCGCGGCGGCGCGTCCTTGCGGGCGCGCCGGTCCAAGGCGGGCCGGTCGAGCAGGCGTGCGAGGGTCCGCACCCGCTCGTAATAGCGGGCGGGGCGATAAATGCGCGCGAGGATGGTCCTATAATCCCAGAGGATGTCGCGCCGAGGCCGTGCGGTCGCAAAATTGAGCCCGCTCGTGCATTGGTCGCCGAAGTCATCCTTGTCAGCTGATCGGATCGCGTAGTAGGGGGGAAACAGACGCCCTTCGCGCGCCAGGCGGCGGGTCGAGCTGGGTGGTCGGCAGCGCATAGAGAAGACCGACCATGCAGAATGGGATCGCCGCCGCATCGATGCACTCGATCATCGCCTCGGCAACGGAGTTCTTCTCGCTGTCGAAGCCGACGATGAAACCGGCGTTCACAAAGATCCCGGCCCGGTAGATCTTGTGCACGCTGTCGGCCAGCGAGCGACGGGTGTTTTGTTTCTTCTGCATCGACACCAGCGTGTCGGTGTCGGGGCTCTCGATGCCGACAAAAATGGTAAAGAAATTTGCCGCGCGCATCAGCGACAACAGGGCATCGTCATCGGCGATGTTGATCGACGCCTCGGTCGAGAACTCGAAGGGGTAGCCGCGTTCCTGCTGCCAGGCGATCAGGGATGGCAGAAACGCCTTCACCGCCTTCTTGTTGCCGATGAAATTGTCGTCGACGAAATCGAGATGGCCGCGATATCCGATACCGTAGAGCTGGTCGAGCTCGGCCAGCATCTGTTCCGCGGTCTTGACCCGAGGCACGCGCCCGTAAAGCTCGATGATGTCGCAGAACTCGCAGGTGAACGGGCAGCCGCGCGCGAACTGGACGCCGAAATAGGTGTATTGGCTTCGCTTCAACAAATCGAAGCGCGGGATCGGCGTCCGGGTGATGTCGACCTTGAATCTCTCCGCTTCGAAGGTCCCGCGGCGTTCGCCCGAATTCCACGCCTCGATGAATGCGTCAATGACGCCTTCCGCCTCGCCAAGCACCCGAAAATCGGCGGCCTGGTACGCGTCCGGCGACGAGGTCACATCGGGCCCGCCCACCGCCACGGGCTTGCAATGCTCGTGCGCCAACTCGATGACCCGAAGCGTATCGGGCTGCTGCGGCAGCATCCCGCCGGTCATCACCAGGTCCGCCCAGTCCAGATCGGACCCCCGCAGCTCCTCCGTGTTCCGATTGACCAGACGGCATTGCCACGACGGCGGGAGCAGCGCGGCGACCGTGATGAGGCCGAGCGGCGGGGCGGGAAAGCGCGCGCCATAGACCTCGCAGGCCGCCTGAAAATTCCAGAAAGACTGACCGCTGAAACGGGGAGCGACCAGCAGGACCTTACACGAGGACGGCACGGCGGCGTCTCCACGAAGGATGCAGCGGGAAGAAGAATACAGCGGGCGAGCTGCGCCGATGGGTGAAAATCGCTCTCTGACCGCGTCGATTACGGTTGTCGCTTGGCACCGGCGAAGAAGCACGATCGGGCATCGCCGGTCGCGATATGTTATAGAGCAGCGAAAAGCGCCTGGCGATACGCGAGCCGGGGATCATCGAGCGAGGGTCGCGTCTTGAGATGGCTCGGCGGCCGCGTGGCGCTGGTGACGGGCGGCTTTCCGGGAGGAACGCGATGAATGCGGCGACGGACCCGTTGGTCGATGTCGAGACCGGGCTGATCAGCCGGCGCATCTTCATCGAGCCGAAGATCTATGAAGAGGAGCTGCAGCGGATTTTCGCCCGCTGCTGGCTCTTCCTGTGTCATGAGAGCCAGATCCCCGAGCCGGGCGATTTCATCACAACCTATATGGGCGAAGACCCGGTGCTGGTGGTGCGCGACAGCGCCGGCACGGTCGGCGCCTTTCTCAACGTCTGCCGCCACCGCGGCAACCGGCTGTGCCGTGCCGATTCCGGCAACGCCGCCAGCTTCACCTGCGCCTATCACGGCTGGACCTACGACAATGACGGCCGCCTCACCGGCGTCCCCTACCTCAAGGAGGCCTATTGCGGCGGGCTCGAGCGCGAGCGCTGGGGCCTCACCCCGGTGGCCCGGCTCGACAGCTACAAGGGGCTCGTATTCGCCACCTTCGACCCCGATGCCCCGCCGCTCTTGCAATATCTCGGCGCGGCGGCGTGGTATCTCGATGCGTTTTTCGACCGCCGCGAAGGCGGCATCGAGATTGTCGGCAGCCATAAATGGATCATGCCGTGCAACTGGAAGTTTCCCGCCGAGAATTTCGGGGGTGATGCCTATCACGTCGGCTGGAGCCACCTGTCGGCGGTCAAGACGGCGTTCAGCTCGGGGGTGACGCAGAAGCCCGATGCCGCCGGCAATATGGTGTCGCCGGGCAACGGCCATATCCTGATCTGCGTCGGGCCCCATGATGTCGGCGATCCGCCGGTGCCGGAAATCCAGGCCTACGAACAGGAGATCCGTCCCGAGGTCGAGCGCCGTCTCGGGCATCGGGCCGGTCTGATCAACCCGATCGTCGGCACGATGTTCCCCAATTTCTCGATGCTGCGCGCCACCTCGCGCACCTTGCGCGTGTGGCATCCGCGCGGGCCCGACAAGACCGAGGTGTGGTCATGGGTCTATGCCGACAAGGCCGCCCCGCCGCACGTCAAGGAGGCGCTGCGGCTCTCCGGGATACGCGGCTTCAGCCCGTCCGGCACCTTCGAGCAGGACGACATGGACAATTGGCAGGAATGCACCCGGACCTGCCGCGGCGTCGTGTCCCGGCGCATGGCGCTCAACACCCAGATGGGGCTCGGGCATGAGCACTACGACGCTGACCTTGCGGCGTGGACCAGCGATTACCGCATCAGCGAAAGCAACCATCGCCAGTTCTATCGGCGCTGGGCCGAGCTGATGGCGGCCGAGAAGCTGGGCCGAAATCGCGATGCGGAACGCACCGGCGGCGCTCGGCCATGACTGAGGCGGCCATGAGCAACCCTATCCCGGCCGGGCAGCGGCGACCGCCTCCGGTTGAGCGACCCGGTCGGCCCGAGGGACGAAATCGATGTTTTCCCCTCAGGAACAGGAAGTGCACCATGCAATTGAACCCTTATCTGACGTTCGACGGCCAATGCGAGGCGGCGTTCAAGTTCTATGCCCAGGCGCTCGGCGGCAAGATCGTGGCAATGATGCCGCACGAGGGATCGCCAATGGCAGAGCACGTGCCGGCGGAATGGCGCAAAAAGATCATGCACGCCCGGCTCAGCATCGGCGACATGGTGTTGATGGGGTCCGATTCCCCGCCCGATCGCTACGAGCCGATGAAGGGTTTCTCGGTGACGCTCAGCATCGATGAACCGGCAGAGGCCGAGCGCGTCTTCCGCGCCCTATCGCCCAATGCGACAGTGCAGATGCCGATCCAGGAGACCTTCTGGGCCGACCGGTTCGGCATGCTGGTCGATCAATTCGGAACGCCGTGGATGATCAACTGCGAGAAGAGCGCTCATTGAGCACCGCCGTCGCCGGCGTCGTTCGGTTCGAGGCAGAGGGCGTCCGCGGCTTCCTGCACCGGCCGGATGGCCCCCCGGACGATGGCGTCGGCGCGGGTGTGGTGCTGACGCACGGCGCCGGCGGCGATTGCGCCGCTCCGTTGCTGGTGGCGGCTGCCGCCCTGTTCAGCGCCGCGGGCCTTCACGTGCTGCGCGTTGACCTGCCCTTTCGGCAACGCCGGGCGACGGGGCCGCCGTCTCCGGCGAGTGCGGCCGGCGACCGTGCCGGGCTGCGACAGGCCGTCGCCACGCTGCGCGGCATCGTGCCGTGCCGGGTCATCCTCGGCGGGCAATCCTATGGCGGGCGCCAGGCCACGATGCTGATGGCCGACGAGCCCGGGCTGGCCGAGGCCCTGCTGCTGTTTTCCTATCCGCTGCACCCGCCCGGCAAACCCGAGCGGCTGCGGACCGAGCACTTCCCCCGCCTGCGCGCCCCAGCCGTGTTTGTGCACGGCACCGCCGATCCGTTCGGGTCGATCGCCGAGTTGCGCTTGGCGGTGTCGGCGATCCCGGCGCCGGTGCGGGTGATGCCGGTCGAGCATGCCGGCCACGATCTTCGGCGCGGGCGTTTCGACCTCGCCGCCGTGGTTGACGCGACGCTGGCGCTACTGCCCCGCTAGGAGGGCACGCCGCACTCGTACCAGCCGCGCGTGCGCAGCACGATCCGCACGACCGAGAGCATGACTGGCACTTCGACGAGCACCCCGACGACGGTCGCGAGCGCCGCCCCGGATTGAAACCCGAAGAGGGCGATGGCCGCGGCAACCGCCAGTTCAAAGAAATTCGACGCGCCGATCAGCGCCGAGGGGCAGGCCACATTGTGCGCGACCCCGAGGGCGCGGTTGAGCCCATAGGCCAGCCCGGCGTTGAGGTAGACCTGGATCACGATCGGGACGGCGAGGAGTGCGATCACCAAGGGCTGTCGCACGATCTCTTCGCCCTGGAACCCGAACAGCAACACCAAGGTCGCGAGCAGCGCGGCGAGAGAGAGCGGCTGCAGCCGCCGCAGCGTTGCCGCAAGGGCCGCGCCGCCACTCGCCAGCAGCGCGCGACGCCAGAGTTGCGCCGCGATCACCGGCACGACGATGTAGAGGACGACCGAGAGGAACAATGTCTCCCACGGCACGGTGATCGACGACAGACCGAGCAGCAACGCCACGATCGGCGCAAACGCGAACACCATGATCGTGTCGTTGAGCGCGACCTGGCTCAACGTGAAGTTCGGGTCGCCGCCGGTCAGATCAGACCACACGAACACCATCGCAGTGCATGGAGCGGCAGCCAGGAGAATGAGCCCGGCGATGTAGCTGTCGATCCGATCTGCTGCCAGCCATGGCCGGAACAGCCAGCCGATGAACAGCCAGCCGAGCAGGGCCATGCTGAACGGCTTGACCAGCCAGTTGATCCCGACGGTAACCGCGATCCCGCGCCATTGCCCGGCAACGCGGTGCAGCGCGCCGAAATCGACCTTGAGCAGCATCGGCACGATCATCAGCCAGATCAGCACGGCGACCGGGATGTTGACCTCGGCGACCGTCATACGGCCAAGCGCCTGGAAGGGCCCGGGCAGCAGCCGCCCGAGGACGATGCCGGCGACGATGCAGAGAGCGACCCAGAGCGTCAGATAGCGCTCGAACGTGCCGAGCGAGGCAGAGAGGCGGCGCGGCGACGTGCCGGCGAAAGAATTCATGATTCCTCTTGTTCAGTTGGCCGTTGTTCAGTTGGCCGTTGTGCAGTTGGATTGGCCGATCTGATCGGCATGGCGCTTCACGGCCATTCGGTCGAGTTTCTCGATCGGCAGCGCGACAAAGAGCTTGATGCGCGTTTCAAGCTGCCGCGCTGCCTCGCGGAAAGCCTGCCTGCGCTCGGCCTCGGTGCCCTCGACGGCGGCCGGATCGGGAACGCCCCAATGCGCGGTGATCGGATTGCCCGGCCAGATCGGGCAGACCTCGCCGGCGGCCCGATCGCAGACCGTGAACACGAAATCCAGCCGCGCCGCGCCGGGAACGGCGAATTCGTCCCAGCTCTTGCTGCGCAGTCCGCGCGTCGGCAGGCGAAGCCGTTCGAGCAGATCGCGCGCCAGCGGATGCACCGCACCTTTCGGGAAACTGCCGGCGCTGTATCCCTTGAACCGCCCCTTGCCCCAGTGATCGAGCAGCGCCTCGGCAAGAATGCTTCGCGCCGAGTTCCCCGTGCACAGGAACAGAACATTGTAGGGTTTCGCGCCCACCAGCGGCCCTAAGACGCGCAGCACGACGGAGGACAGCACGCATCGCCCGCCTCCTGCCCCGGCTCGGGTTTGCGCGCCTCGACAGCGGCCGAGACAATATGGTTCTCGATGCCGCGCCCGGGCGCCCAGGTGGCAATCAGCTCGCGGCTTTCGGGTCTGGGAGTGATGCGGACATCGACGAATCCCGCCGCTGCGAGCCAGCCCGCGACGCTCTCTGCCGATGCCGCGCCGGCCACGCAGCCGCACAGCAGCGCCGGGTCCGATTTGAGCTCGGACGGAAGCGGGGCGGTGCTGACGATGTCCGAGACGGCGAGCCTTCCGCCCGGCTTGAGGACCCGGAAGGCCTCGCGGAAAACCTGCTTCTTGTCGGGAACCAAATTGATCACGCAGTTCGAGATCACCGCGTCGGCGGTATTGTCGGCGACCGGCAGGTGCTCGAGCTCGCCGAGCCGGAATTCGACATTCGCCGCACCGATCGCCGCAGCGTTGTCGCGGGCTTTCTTCAGCATTTCGTGCGTCATGTCGACGCCGATGACATGGCCTTCCGGACCGACCTGACGGGCCGCGAGGAAGCAGTCGAAACCGGCGCCGCTGCCGAGATCGATGATGGTTTCGCCGGGCTGCATCGCGGCGATCGCCTGCGGATTGCCGCAGCCCAGCCCGAGGTTCGCCCCCGCGGGAACCGCCGCGAGTTCCGCCGCGGAATAGCCCATCCGCAGGGCCTTGTCGTCGAATCGCGACGCGGGCGCCGGCCCGCAGCACGACGCCGCAGGTCCGCAGCCATCCGCAGTGACGGAAGCGCCCGCGATGCTGCCGTAGCGCGACCGCACCATTTCCTTGATTTCCGCTTCATCCATGACCCGTCTTCTCCTGCGTTCTCAAGCTGCGGTGGTACCCTCCGAGCTTCCCGTGCCCGAAGCGGCAGGGTTGCAACAGGGCACGCAGACCGCGCCCTGGCCGCAGCAATTCTCGGCCAGATAGCCCAAGAGCGCGTTCATCGCGCCGTACTCGGCGGAATAGATCAGCTGCCGGCCCAGCCGCCGCTGCGTGATCAGCCTGGCATGCACGAGTTGCGCGAGGTGAAACGACAGCGATGAGGGATGCACCCCGAGCCGCTCGGCAATGACCCCGGCAGGCAACCCTTCGGGGCCGCAGGCGACGAGCAGGCGGAACAGGTCGAGCCGGGTCTCCTGGGCAAGCGCTCCAAGCGCGGCGATGACCCGCTGTCGATCCATGGAACCCATCCTTCGACATTTCAACGATCGCCAAACTATCGGTCGGCGGCGCCTCAGTCAACGGTAATTTTAGAGATATCGAAATGATGCCAATGCGCTTCGCGCGGCGTGTGCCGCCGCCTCATCAGAATCGCGGGTTTTGCGGCGGCTCGGCTCAGCCCGGGCGCGGGGGCGGCGGTGTCTGCGAGCCGATCGGCGGCGGGTGAAAGCCGGGCGGCCAGGTGTCGTAAAAGCCAGGGATGACGGCAGCGGTCGGCACCGCAATCGGCGCGTATCCGGGCAGCGGCTGCGCCGTCATGGCCCCGGCCACGGCACCGAGCGTCGCGCCGGTTTCCGCGCCGACGACCGCGCCGATCCCCGGGTTGATTGCGAAGGCGGCGCCGAGGCCGGTACCGAGCGCCGTGCCGAGAACGCTGCCGACCAAGGCGCGGTCGGCTGCGTCCTCCGGATCGACGCGCGACACCTGAAAACCGACAGGCGCGGGGCCGCCGGCCGCGACACAGCCGGACAGCGCTGCGGCAAGTCCGACCAGCGCCGCCCGAACCACCATGAGCCGCATCGTTCGATCCCTCTGTTCCCCCCGCTCGCGCGATGATAGCAACAGCCGAACCGCGGCGTCACGCTGCGATTGCGGGCGCGGGAAATCGCGGCGGGCTGGCCGGCTTTGACGGCCTGGTATTGGTATTGGTCGGCGTATTCCGCCATTACCGATCGGATGATGCAAGCCGATCCGGGAGTAATCGGCCTGGGTCAGGTTTGCCGGGCAGATGCGGGCCGGCGGGTGCGTCCCCGGGTCGCCGCTGACGCTGACCGGGATCTCGCCGATGCCAAAGGCGTAGAGCATGTTGAACGCATCGTCGTCGCGCCGGATCAGCCGGTAATGCCCGCCCTCCTGCTCGTCGGTCCAGCCGCGCGGCAGATCGGCGAGCCCGGCGATGTCGTCGCAGACGATCGCCCGGTCGCGCATCGTCGGCCCGAGGACGCGGAAGCCGCGCCGGCGCAGGGCATCGAAGAGCGCTCCAACGCCATCGCTCGTCAAGACGCTGAGCGCGACGGGGTTCATCGACGGCACCCCTGTTCTCAGGCGAAACTTTAATCATATCGCAGAGGCCCGCGCCGCGGTTGACATAAATCAAGACGGCGCGCGCCGAGACTGGACTAGATCGGCATTCCGACCTCGGACTGGGCGAGCCTGCCATCGGGCATGACGTGGCGGTAGCGGTCGAGGGTCATTGTCAACCGTTTCATCAGGCGCCGCGCGCCCGGGTCGAACGGGGTACGCCGGTGCATCGTGAAGCCGTTGTCCCACACGACCAGGTCGCCGACCTGCCATTGGTGGGCGTAAACGAACGCATCGCTCGTGGCGCTTTCGTAGACCTCATCCAAAAGGGCGAGACCTGAGGCCGTGTCCATGTAGTCAATGCCGACCGTCGTCGTCGAATCGAGGTAGAGCGAGCGGTCGCCGGTCTCGGGGTGGGCGCGGACCAACGCATGCGTCACCGGCGGCGTCAGGCGCCTCGCCTCTTCGGAAATCTGCTGGTCCGTCGCGCGCCCATATCCCGCCAGCCGCTTCGTGTAATCGAAGATGCCGCGCTTCCCGCCGATCTTTGCCCGCAACTGGCGCGGCAAGCCGGCATGGGCGGCGCGCAAATCGACCCAGAACGTCTCGCCGCCCTCGGGCGGCAGTTCGAGCGCGTAGAGCGCCGCACCGGTCGCCGGCTTCAGCATATAGGACTGGTCGGAGTGCCATTGCAGCTCGCCGTCGCCGAGGCCGCCGATCGGCCGGCCGAGCCCATCCTTCAGATTGGAGAGAACCGTCACCTCGGGCGTCGCGGGCGACGCCCAATCGCTGCGCACGGTGCGCTCCAGCGGCCCGAACAGGGCGCAGAACGCCGCCAGTTCCAATTCGCTCAGCGCCTGGCGACGAAACACCAGGACGCCGTATTGCGCGTAGAGCGTGCGCAGCGCCGCGACGGCCGCGTCGTCCAGCCGCTCCCATAAACTGAGGCCGACGACTTCCCGCGCCAGGGTCGGGTGGAGCTGTCGCGTTTCGAGCATGGTTGCGTCCTCGATAGCTGGCAAGGTTGGATGAAGAGAATGCCGCCGCGGATCACCGCCGCCGCGTCGAGCGCGTATCCATCGCGTCAGAACCGCTCCGCGCGAAACGGCCTCGGGTCCACGAAGGGAGCTTCGCCTATCATCATCTCGGCAAGCAATCTTCCCGTGGCGGGACCGAGGGTGAAGCCCTGATGGGCATGGCCAAAGGCGAACCACAGATGGGCTTGGCCCGGGGCGGGGCCGATGATCGGCAGCATGTCGGGGGTGCATGGCCGTATCCCCATCCAGGGAGTTTGTTCGACCGCTTCGCCAAGCGGCAGCAAATTTCGAGCGATCGGCTCGGCGCGGCGGAGCTGTACCGGGTTCGGCCGCGCCAGGGGACGCGCGAATTCCGCGCCTGTCGTCAGGCGAATGCCGCGCCGCATCGGTGCCAGCAGAAAACCGCTTGAGGCGACCGGCCTGGTGAGCCCGGCATTGCCCTTCAGTCGGAAGTGCAAATGGTAGCCGCGCTTGCCGAACAGCGGGGGCGCATAGCCGAACCGCGTCGTGACGCCGTCGGACCAGATACCGAGAGCGACGACCGCTTCGGCTGCTTCGACAGTCGAGCCATTGGCGGCCGACACGCGCCAGCCGGCGCCGTGGCGCGCCAGCGTCGCGGCGTCGCCGAGCACGAAGCGCCCGCCCAGGCGCTCGAAGAGCGCGGCGTAGCTGAGCGTCAGGGCGTGCGGATCATTGACGGCGTAGGGATCGGTCCAATGCAAAGCACCGGCAAAGCCGGTGCGCAGATGCGGCTCCGCCACGCCGAGGGCACTGGGGTCCAGCGCAACGAAATTCACCCCGAAATCGCGTTTCACCACCTCGGCCCTGGCGAGATCCGCGTCGAATGCCGCGGCGTCTTCGTAGGCCCTGATATAGCCGACCGGCCGCAGAAGCCCGGTCGAGCCCGCTTCCTCGGCGAGCTTCTGATGCTCGGCCGTGCAGGTTGCGATCAGCGTGCTGTAATGCCGTGCAATCGCGGCATAGCGCTCGGGCTCCGAATTGCGCCAATAACCGAACAGAGGCTGGATCAAGCCCGGCAGCGCGGAGAGGTGATAGCAGGCGTCGACGGAGCGATTGCGGGCGATGCGCCATAGCTCCGCGACCGCGCGCGGGAAAGGGTGCGGCAACACCGCCTCGCGCTGGACCAAGCCGCCGTTGCCGAACGAGGCCTCCTCGCCGGGCCGGCGCCGGTCGAGCAGCACGACCTGCCTGCCGCGCTTCTGCAGATGCGCAGCGACCGAAACGCCAATCATCCCGGCCCCGAGGACCATCACATCAGCCTGCATCCGGCCAATCTACCGCATGGGCAAATCGCGTCCAGTTGGCCGGATCTGCGCCGAAGGAGAGCTGAATTCAGGCAATTGCCGAACGGTATTCGCGCATGCTGGTCCGGGTCCGGGTCAAACTTCCGGACGGCCGCTGGCGGAAGACGGCAGCAACGCCGCGAGGCCGGTTTCCCGCCCAACCTTCAGGTTTTCGGCCGTGTCCGTAAACGGCGCGTCGTGGCGGCGGTAACCGACTGCCGCATCGAGAGCGTGCGGGTGGGCTGGTTTTGCCTCGGGTGCTTCCGATATCTTCCAACTGGATTGGGCGCTGTAGCGATCCGCCCGTAAGCTATTGAGGATGGTGGGCGCGACAGGGATTGAAGCTGTGACCCCTACGATGTAAACGTAGGCAGGCCAGTTGCCGGGCGTTTCCGAGAGTTTCTTAAATGCATTAAAATCAGCCGATTGCGGCTTGCTCACGCGGATCGAGTTGCGGTAGAATGCCGTTAGTTGCTTCCCATTTGCTTCCCATGTGCTTCCCACGCGGGAGGGGTCGATGCCGGCACTCACCAAACGAGCGGTCGATGCCGCCAAGCCGCGCGCCGAGCGATATTTCGTGTGGTGCGCGGATCTGGCGGGTTTTGGCGTCCGGGTCTACCCGAGCGGCAAGAAGGTTTTCGTCGCGCAAGTGCGCGTCGGGCGTTTTCAACGGCGTGTGAACATCGGCGCCTATGGTCCCTACACGGTCGAGCAAGCCCGTAAGCGCGCCGAGGAGATCATCCGCACCGCCGCGGAAGGGCGCGATCCGCAGCGCGAGAAACGCGAGGCGCGCAGCGCGCTGACGGTCGCCGAGCTGTGCGGCGAATATCTCGACGCGGCACGGGCTGGGCTTGTGATGACCCGGTTCAAGCGGCCGAAGCGGCCGGCCACGGTGGCGATCGACGAGGGGCGCGTGGCCCGTCATATCGGGCCGCTGATCGGCAGCATCCCGGCGCGCGATCTGCGCCGCGCCGACGTGCAGCGCATGGCGGACGGCATCGCCAAGGGCAAAACCGCCGGCACCTTCAAGGCGAAGCCGCGCGGGCGCGCCGTCGTTACAGGCGGCGCCGGCACGGCGGCACGCGTTGTCGAGTTGCTGGGCGGCATCTATTCATGGGGCGAAAAGCGCGAGCTGGTGCCCGGCCCCAACCCGGCGCATGGCGTCGAGACGGCGCGCGGCGAGGCCAAGGACCGGGTATTGAGCGCCGACGAGTTGCAAGCGCTCGGCAAGGCGCTCGACGCCGGCGAGGCGGCCATGCCGATGGCGACGGCGGCGCTTCGCCTGATCGCCTTGACCGGACTGCGGCGCGAGGAAGCAAGCGGGCTGCGGCGGACCGAAATCGATCTGGCCGGCTGTTGCCTCCGGCTGGAAACCACGAAAACCGGGCGCTCGACCCGGCCCATCGGCAAGCCGGCGCGCGATCTGCTGCAATCACTGCCGCGCCTATCCGACGAGTGGGTTTTTCCGAACCGCAGCGGTAGCGGGCGCGCCGAATTGAAAGCCTCGATTGCCGCGCTGTTCAATGCCGCCGGGCTGAAGGATGCGCGCTCGCACGATCTGCGCCGAACCTTCGCCAGCCTCGCGGCGGCGGAGGAATACAGCGAGGCGACGATTTCCGAGTTGCTGGGGCATTCCCGGCGCGGCGTGACGCAGCGCCATTACATCCGCCGGCCGGATGCCGCCCTGATCGCCGCGGCCGATCGCGTGTCGCGCCGGATCGCAAGAGCCATGGGCGCGCCCGAGGAAACGGCGGACGTGGTGCCGCTGCGGGCGTAGGATGACCGAACGGCGGGGATAGGCCGGCCAGCCGACACGCGCGGACACCGCACCGCGCTTCCCCGCTGCCCTCCCTGCGGGCGCCTACGGGGGCGCAGCGATGAAACTCAAGCTTCCGCCGCGGCAGGCCGGTTATCTCTGCGGCAAAGAGTTCGTGAGGCCGGATTACGACGCCCGCCAGCGTGCCCTTGGCATGGCCGGATCGGGCGCATTCGAGTTGCCGGCCGAGCGGTTGCCGCGGCTCGGCGAGATCGTGCTGCAAAATCCGGGCATCGAAATACTTTCGGATGAACTCCATTGGTTTCGGCGCGAGGGCGCGACTGACGTGAGCGCCGAGCAACAAAATTTTAAGCCCGACGAGAAGGGCTATTTTCAGGCGCCCGTGAGCCTCGCGCCGGCGCTCCTGCGTGGGATTGAAGCCAAATGGATCGGCAGTGAGCGGCCGGCAGCAGAAGTGCACCATGCGGACGTGAGCCGAGGCGCCGACGATCGAACACGGCCCAAGGTTGCCGAAAATGCCATTCCCGAACGGACGGGACTGCCCGGCAAGCCGACGAGTTGGCATCTGATCGACTGCGAATGCCGGCGCCGCTACGCCGAGGGCGAGCGTCACACCGGCAAGGTTCGCGAGAGCAGAGCCGAGTGGGCGCGCGTGCTGGTGGTCTGGTTGAAAACTGTGCATCCGGAGGCGCCGCGCGTCACCGAAAAGACGGTGACCAACCGCCTCCCGCCGCTGCTCAGCGAGCTGCAATCGGAGCGCTGAGCGCCCAATATTATCGGCGGCCGGGAATATCGGGCGGCTATATCGGGCATCGGGTATCGGCCATGTCTTGCGGCGCGCCGCGTCGGCGCGCCTACGCGAGGAATCCATGCTCGACCCGCTGCTCACTGATATCGACGTTGCGCGCATCACCGGCCGCGCCCGCTCGACGCTTCAAAAAGACAGGGTGAGCGGCATCGGCATCCCTTGGGTGCGGATCGGCCGCCAGGTCCGCTATCGCGCCGAGGATGTCGCGGTGTATTTGGCGGCGCTGCCGAGCCGCCACAGTACCAGCGAGGCGGACGCGCAGGATCAGCGGCGGCTTGGGCAAGAGGACGATATCGCGCGAGTCGCTAAGCCGCCCAACGGCCGGCGAAGACGAGCGCCTGATGACCGCGCACGCGCGGCGGATTGATGCTAGAGCGAAACGACCTCGGCGCGCCGGCGAGCGCTACCGAGGCCGATCGGGATATCGCTGAGCGGCGATCCCGATCAGATAGCACCTCCGCCGATTGTGCACCAGCCGCACGGGTGCGGTCGTGAGCAACTACCCGCGCTCAATCGAGCTCGCCCGGCTTTTCGAGCGCACAAGCGCCCGCGGCACCAAATATTTGCTCGGCCAACTCGGCTCCGCGCGGATCGTGCTGCTGCCCGGAGATCCCATCGACGACAGGACCCCGACATGGCGCCTGCTTGTTCAAGAGCGCGCCGAGGCGGCAGAGCGGGCGCACCCGGCGACATCGGAGGCTGATCGTTTCGTCCCGGCGCAGCCCGCACGGCAACGGCGCCGCGCGGCCTATGCGGCGCATCGGCGCTCCGATGGCGTTGGCGCCGCCGATCCGCGGCCTTTCGATGACGAGATTCCATTCGGATGACCGAGCGGTTTGCGCGCATCCCGGAACGAGCGGTGGGGCGTCGCGATCTGACGGCGCGGGACTGGCGTGTTCTCGCCTGTATTGCGCTTCACGCAGACGCGTCCGGGCGTGCCTATCCAAGCATGGCGACGATCGCCGCTCGCACTGGGCTCGATAGAACCAAGGTCCCCGCCTCCGTTAAGAAGCTGGAAACCATCGGGTTGCTCCGGGCAAGCCGCCGCCGTGATGAAGCCGGGGATGCGGCCAGCACTCTTTACGAAATCGTCTTCGACGAACGAGGGGTGTTGCCGCCGCTGGGAACACCTGTTGCCGAAGACAGGAACACGGTGTTGCCGCCGGCGGGAACAGCGGGTGTTGCCGCCGGTGGGACCCTAACAGACCAATATGGAACAGACCAAAGAACACGCGCGCGGCGCGCGGCGCGTCAGCGTGTGCCTGTCTCTCAGATCGGCGCCAAGGAGTTCGAAGCCTTCTGGAAAGTCTACCCTTCCCGGTACCCGCACCCCAATTCCCCGGATTCAGCGCGGCAGGCCTTCGTGGCGGCAGTCAAGCGCGGCATCGACCCCGGCGTGATCATCCGCAGCGCCGAGAACTACGCCGCCTATGTTCGGCAGCACGTCAACGATCCTAAGTTCGTGAAGACGGCCGCGGGCTGGCTCCGAGAGGAACGGTGGAGCGGCGACCAGCAGCCGCCCGAGCCGCCACGGCTCCGAGTCGGGATGAACTGACGATGGCGACGCTTGCCGAGCCTGCTCCTCGAGCACGGCATCCGCGCGCGCCACTACCGCGACGGCACCCAGAAGCTTCCCTGTCCACGCTGCTCACGCGACCGCAAAAAGCGGAACGATCCGTGCCTGTCGCTAACGATCGCCGGCGAGGGGTCCCTGTGGAATTGCCATCATTGCGGATGGAGCGGCATCGTGAGCGAGCATCAGGACGAGCGACCGGCCCGACCTCGCCAGCGACCTGCACCGAACCGGCCGGAGAGGGAGCCGGCTGATCTCTCGCCCGCGGTGTTGGAATGGCTGGCGAACCGCGGCATTTGCGAGGCGACGGCGCGGCGCAACCGGATCGGCTCGGCACGCGTCTACGTCCCGGCGCTCGGCCGCGAAGCCGATTGCATCGCCTTCCCGTATTTCCGCAACGGCGAGCTGGTGAACATCAAATTCCGGGCGCTCGACGAGAAAGCATTCACGCAGGTCAAGGGCGCCGAGAAGATCCTCTACGGGCTTGACGACATCGCCGACAGCAAGACGGGGATCATAGTGGAGGGCGAATGCGACAAGCTCGCCTCGGAGGAGGCCGCCTTGCGCAACGTCGTCTCCGTGCCCGACGGCGCGCCGGCCAGGGTCAAGGCCGGCAACCCGGACCCTGAAGATGCCAAATTCTCCTACCTCGCCAACTGCAGCGATGAACTCAATCGGCTCGATCGTATCATCCTGGCTGTCGATGACGACCCGCCAGGCCATGCGCTCGCCGAGGAACTCGCTCGGCGCCTGGGCAAGGAACGGTGCTGGCGGGTGCGATGGCCCGACAGCGGCGACGCGCCATGCAAGGACGCCAACGAGACGCTGTTGCGGCACGGCGCCGATGTGCTGCGCGAATGCATCGAGGCGGCCGAGCCCTACCCGATCGCCGGCTTGCATAGCCCGCGCGATTTCTACGACGAAGCCTTGGCGCTCTATCGCGATGGTCGGCAGCGCGGGGTGTCGACGGGCTGGCCGTCGCTCGACGAATACATGACCATCCGGCCAGGCGAGCTGTCGGTCGTCACGGGGGTTCCGAACAGCGGCAAGAGCGAGTTCATCGACGCGCTCGCCGTCAACCTCGCGCATCGCTGCGCGTGGCGCTTTGCAATGTGCAGCTTCGAGAACCCGCCCGACGAGCACATTTCCAAACTCGCCGAGAAATATCTCGGGCTGCCGTTCTGGGACGGTCCGACCCGCCGCATGTCCGAGGCCGAGCTGTTGCAGGCGATCGAGTGGATCAGCGACCGCTTCGATCTGATCCGCTTCGATGACGAGGCGCCGACGATCGAGGCGACCTCGACAAGGCGAGCGTCGCGGTGATGCGGCACGGCATCCGCGGGCTCGTCATCGACCCGTACAACGAGATCGAGCACCGCCGCCCGGCCAACATGACTGAGACGGAATACGTCTCGCAATTGCTCGGCAAGGTGAAGCGCTTCGCACAGAACCACGGGGTCCATGTCTGGTTTGTCGCGCACCCGGCCAAGCCCCACCGTGAGGCCACCGGCTCGTTGCCCGTGCCGACCCTGTACGACATTTCGGGCTCGGCCAATTGGGCGAACAAGGCCGACCTCGGGGTTGTCGTGCATCGCCCCGAACCCGAGAAGCCGCTCACCGACATCTACATCCGCAAAGTGCGGTTCAAGTCGGTGGGCAAGATCGGCGCCGTCTCCCTCCGATGGGACCGCGCCACCGGACGTTATGCCGAAATCGCGCCAGCCTCCAACGGCGCCGCCAGGGCGTACCGCGACGACTGACGGCCGCAATCGGCTGACCGCGCCCGCGGCAAGAGATCAAGGGCGGAGGCGTGCAATAGGCCGCTCTGGCGGGCGCTGATGCGCGGGCGCGGCTCCCCGGCAGCTCTGCCGATCCGGGGAAACGCACGCGCGAGCGGCTACCGGCGTGGCTCCGCGGGGCAGCCCCGGCGGCATGAAAAACGTGTTCGGCCGCCTGTTCTGAACCAAGCCGCCCTGCTATGGTGCCGATCAAGCTCAGCGTCGATTTCTGCGGCTATTGGCAGCGGAGCTTCGGCGTCTGAAAACCTGCGGGGCGATCGGGCAGCGCGGCCAAGCTCCCGCCCGTTCTGCCTCGCCATGTTCGATAGCCTCGGCGTGCGCAACCTATCAAACGCCGAGGCTATGGTCATGACTATTGTCGAGTTCGCGTCTTCGCCGCTTCCTCAAGAGCGGCAAGATGAACAGGAAGCCGCTCAGCCAAAGGACGGACAACCTCAATCGGTAGCGCAAAGCCAGCGCTTGCCCCTTGGCGATCAATCATCGTCAAATGAATTGCCGTCTTGTGAACGTCGATCCTTAGTTCAACCTGCACAACAGGCGTCAAGGATGAGGCTTGGGGCTCAGTATCGGTGATGCGGTCGAGGCCGGGCGAAGCTCTCCCGGCGGGCTATCGCAGCTTTGTACGCCTCGATGACATGGGCTCTCTCGCCGTGCGCTTCGATGAGCCTACGCCACGGTGGTGTTTCGTTGACGGGAACGAGTATTACTTCCGTCAGATTGTGAATCACCTCGGGGCCCGCGTTTTGATTGATACTACCGGCGAGCTTGTATCGGCCGCTCGCGTTTTAATTGATACTACGGGTGAGCTTCTGTCGGCCACTCCATTTGTTGTGATGCCCGATACCGCAGGAATAAGAGAGCGCATCGACGGCATCTTGGGTCGAAAATCTCCAGACGCGCGGGCGGTCGTCGCTGACGCAGGCGCAGACGACGAACCGCTACGCGATACACGCGCCGCGCCCGTGCCGTACGTTCCGGGAGCGCCCCGGAACCCCGCCGACTTCCTCCGGTTTCCGGTGGTCCACGCCGAGTGCAATGTCAGTGGTCTGCTGCGGGCAGGTCAATGGGACGATGCTGCCGGTCTAGAGGCCGCGCGCATGCTCCTGCTTAAACGCTTCGACCTAAAGCTCGGACTTTGGGATTTAGCACTCAACCCGGTCTTAAGGTCAGCCGTGCTTGAGCCGGAGCCCCAGCGGGAGGTCCCTGCACAGCCGGCGCGGGCTCCGGCTCATGCATGGAAGCAAGCAGCAAGAGAGGCCGAAAGGGCAACCGCGCGCCGAGAAGACGCGCGGCGCGCGCTCAGTCAGGTCACTGCTGCTCTCCTCCAGCACGGACTTGCATCGCTTGGATGGAGCGTCAACGAGAATGGACGGTTGATCTTACCGCTCACAGAGCCGCTATCCAACTGGCCAGGCGCGCCAGAATATCCCCTCGTTGTCCTCAGAATCGAGGTTAGCAAGACCACCATTCGTGTCGTCGTATGGCAGTGGTTCTACAACAACTTCGATATCAGCGATTTCATCGATAAGAGACGCCAGGCTTTCGAGGCAGTTGCTCTACTCCCCGCATCTCAGAAGAACCCTAGCTGCAAGCCGCTCTGGAGCACAAACATTGGGTGGGGCAACGCTGATGCTGACTGGTCGGGCACAGCGAAGGCGATCGCTCAGCGCACAAACCAATGGGTGACCCTGCTCGGTGACTTCATCAATTCCTGTCGGAAGCTCCAGCACGCAAGATCGACTAGCTAAGCTAGGGCGCGCATCGAGTTCGTTTCTCTGCGTGATCGCGACCGGCTACAGGCGAGCCCGACAGTATTGCGGTCGGCGACGGTCCCGGCGATGATGGGAAGCATGATGGGACACAGGCAGACAGCCCGGCAACGGCGATACGGAGCGGGTCGGGGAGCGAATTGCCGCCGATTGCTTCCCATATGCTTCCCATCGGAGAGGCTTCGCTGGATTCGATGCTTTAAGCCTTTGATTTAGATGGTGGGCGCGACAGGGATTGAACCTGTGACCCCTACGATGTCAACGTAGTGCTCTCCCGCTGAGCTACGCGCCCCGGTCCCGCCTTTGGAACGAGGGCGAGGATTTAGCGGAAATGCCGGGGGCAGGCAAGGGAGGGCGGCGTGAGTGGTCTGACCGGCGGCGCAATAGAGATGGTCCCCGACATGGTCGTCGAGCGCGACATCATGGTGGCCGCGCGCGACGGCATCCGGCTCGCCACCGATGTCTACCGGCCGGTCCATCGGCCCGAGGGCGGCGGGCGGTTCCCGGTCATCCTCGAACGCACGCCCTACGACAAATCGGCGCCGAGCCGGTCGGAGCGCACTGCCGCCGCCATCGCCGTTGGCGCCGCGCCGCGCTCGCGCGGAGCGGTCGCCGGCTATTTCGTCGCGCTCGGCTACGCGGTCGTCTATCAGGATTGCCGCGGCCGTTATCGCTCGGAGGGGCGCTTCACCAAATATCTGAGCGAGGCCGAGGACGGCGTCAACACGCTCGCCTGGCTGGGCCGCCAGCCCTGGTGCAACGGCCACATCGCGACGATGGGCCTCTCCTATTCGGCGCATGCCCAGATGGCGCTCGGCACTCTCGACCCGCCTGGCCTCGCTGCCCAGCTCATCGATTGCGGCGGCTTCTCGAACGCCTACCGCAGCGGCATCCGCCACGGCGGCGCCTTCGACCTGAAGCAGGCGACCTGGGCCTATCGCAACGCGCTGGCCGACGCGCGCGACCCGGCGGCGAAGGCGGCGCTCGCCGGGGAGGACATCACGGCGTGGATCGCACGGCTGCCGCGCCAGCCCTGGTCGCGGGGCAACTCGCCGCTCAGCGCCGCGCCCGACTACGAGGAATACCTGTTCGAGCAATGGTCGCACGGCACCTTCGATGCGTTCTGGCAGCAGAAGGGGATTTATGCCGAGGGCGATTACGGCGCTTACGCCGGCGTGCCCATGATGCACCTGTCGGGCTGGTACGACCCCTACGCGCGCACCGCGATGGAAAACTACCTCGGCCTCGCCGCGAAGAAGCGCGGGCCGGTGCAGGCTGATCCTCGGACCGTGGACCCATGGCGACCGCTCGCTGAGCCACGCGGGCGACGTTGATTTCGGCCAAGAAGCCCCGGTCAACGGCAATCTTGCCGAGGATTTTTTCGCGCTGCGCCGGCGCTGGTTCGACCGCTGGCTGAAGGGCGTCGACAATGGCGCCGAACGCGACCCGGCGGTGCGCGTCTTCGTGATGGGCGGCGGCTCGGGGCGCAGGAATGCCGCCGGCCGGCTCGACCACGGCGGGCATTGGCGCAGCGCCGCCGCGTGGCCATTGCCCGGGACCGAGTGGACCCGGTGGTCTCTGCAAGACGACCGCACGATCGGCCGCGCGCCGGGCCCGGACGGCGCGGCGCCGCTCGTGCTGACCGCCGACCCGCGCCATCCCGTCCCGACGATCGGCGGCGCGATCTCCTCGGGCGAGCCGGTGATGCGCGGCGGCGCCTACGACCAGCGCACCGGGCCCGATGTGTTCGGCGCCAGCCCACCCTTCGGCCCGCTCGCCGATCGCGCCGACGTGCTGTCCTTCGCCACCGAGCCGCTCGCCGCCGATCTCGCAGTGGCGGGGCCGGTCGAGCTGCGCCTCTGGGTCGCCTGCGACACCCCCGATGCCGACATCCATGCCAAGCTCGTCGATGTCCGGCCGCCCAACGAGGATTACAAGCAGGGTTTCGCGACGAACCTCTGCGAGGGGCTGCTGCGGCTGCGCTATCGCAACTCGTGGGAACAGCCGTCGCTGATGACCGTCGGCGACGTGTACCCGATCAGGATCGCCCTGTTTCCGACCGCCAACCTGTTTCAGCGCGGCCACCTTCTGCGCCTCGACCTCGCCGGCAGCAATTTTCCCCACTTCGACATCAACCCCAATTCGGGCGAGCCCGAAGGCGCCGGCCGGCATCCGCGGCCGGCGCGGACCCGCATCTTTGTCAACCGGTCGCGCCCCTCGCACCTGGTGCTGCCGGTCATCCCGCCCGGGCGCTGAGGCCGTTCAAAGGTCGATCTCGGGCTGCACCGTCGCGGTGAAGGAGGGCCGCGTTGCGATCGCGTCGAGAAACGCCGAGAGGCGCGGATGCCCGAGGTGCCACGCCCACACCTTGTGCCGCCGGGCAATGTTTTCGAGCGCCGCGCCGAGCACGATCTGCGCGGCGTCGAGCGGGCCGCCGTAACGGCCCTCGCCGATCGACTTTTCGAACGCGTCGGCGGCGCGCCCGGCCCGCGCGCTCTCCAGCGCGATGACCCCCGGCGCCTTAAGCCCGAAGCGCAATTCGCGGTTCCACACCGTGACGGCATCGAGAAAGGCATAGGCGCGCCCCAACTCGGCAAGGATCCTCCAGCCGTCGGAGCCGTCCATCGGCAACAACCGCCGGCCGCCGTGCGTTGCATCGAGATAAAGCAGCACCAGGAGGCTTTCGTTGAGGACCGTGCCGTCGTCGAGCTCGAGGGTCGGCACCTTGCCGCCGGGATTGTAGGCCAGGAGCGTCGAGTTCGGGTCGCGCAGCGTGACCTCCTCCTCAGCGACCCGCCCGATCAGCCCGGTCTCGCGCAACACCACCCGGATGATCCGCGCATAGGGCGACCCCGCGGCATAGAACAGCTTCATTGCACAACTCCCCGGTATCCGGCACCGTTTTGCCCCTCTCCCCGGCCCCCTCCCCGCTTGCGGGGAGAGGGGGTCCAGCGGCGCCTTTGGAGAATACCCTTTCGACGGCTTGCATGCTCGTCCGGCTGCGGTCCCTCTCCCCGCAAGCGGGGAGAGGGACAGGGTGAGCGGTCTTCGCCGGGCATTACATCAAGGAAACGAGGGAACATGGCCTGGGACATCCTGATCCGCGGCGGCATGGTGATCGACGGCTCGGGCCGTCCGGGCGAGATCGCCGACGTCGCGATCGCCGATGGCCATATCGCGCGCATCGGCCCGGCCCTCGCGGGCGAGGCAGCCCGGACCATCGACGCCGCAGGGCTGGCGGCGACCCCCGGCTTTATCGACATCAAAACCCATTCCGACTTCACATTGCCGATCAACCCGAAGGCCGAAAGCAAGGTGCGCCAGGGGGTGACGACCGAGATCATCGGCCATTGCGGCTTCTCGGTCGCGCCGGTATTGCCGGGCAAGGCGCAGCTGCTCGCCGACTATCTCTCCGGCGGGGCACCGTGGCTGCCGTTCCGCGAGGTCAGTTTTCCCGATTATCTCGACAGCTTCCCCAAGGTCGCGGTCAACGCCGGCATGCTGGTCGGGCACAACACATTGCGGCTGATGGCGATGGGTCTCGATGACCGCGCGCCCACCCGCTCCGAACTCGACCAGATGGTCGCGATGCTCGACGACGGCTTGCAGGCCGGCGCGCTCGGCCTCTCAACCGGCCTCTTCACGCCGCCCGGCAGCTTTGCCGATCCCGCCGAGATCATGGCGCTGTGCGCGGTCGTGGCGCGCCACCGGGCCGGCTATTTCACCCATATCCGCGACGAATCGAACAAGGTGCTGGAGGCGGTCGAGGAGGCGATCGCGATTGCCCGCGCCTATCCGATCCATATCGAGATCGTCCACCTGAAATGCTCGGGGGTCAACAATTGGGGCAAGGCGGCCGAGATCCTCGCGCGCATCGAGCGGGCGCGGGCCGGCGGCGTTGATATTGATTGCGACGCCTATCCCTATACAGCGGGCGCCAACCCGCTCAAAAACCTGCTGCCGCCCTGGGTGCAGGTCGGCGATAACGCGGCGATGCTGGCGCGCCTCGCGCAGCCCGAGACGCGCGCCCGCATCGAGGCCGAAATCGCCGACAATGGGCTCAACAATTGGGGCCGCATCCCGTCCTGGGATTCGGTGCAAATCTCGATCTCGCCCAACCTGCCGCAATATGCCGGGCAAACCATCGCCGCGCTCGCCGCTGCGCGCGGCGTCCAACCGATCGACCTCGTCTGCGACCTGTTGATCGAGGACAACGGCGCGACCCGGGTGCTGATCGCCGCGATCTCGGAAGACGACATCCGCACGATCGTGCGCTCGCCGACGGCGCTCATCGGCTCCGACGGCAATTGCGTCGCCGATTACGGTGTCACCGGCCAGGGAATGCCGCATCCGCGCTTCTACGGCACCTTTCCGCGCATCATCGGCCATTACGTGCGCGATGAGCGGCTGCTGCCATTGGAGCAGGCGGTCCACAAGATGACCGGCGCCACGGCCGCCGCGCTGAAGCTGCGCGACCGCGGCCTCCTCGCCCCGGGCTACCGCGCCGACATTGCGATCTTCGATCCCGCCGATTTCCGCGACCGGGCGACCTACGCCGAGCCGCACCGCTACCCGACCGGCCTGCGCACCACCGTCATCGTCAACGGCATCCTCGTCGTCGACCACGCGGTCCACACCGGCGCCCTGCCTGGCATGGTGCTGCGCCGCGCCTCCGACGGCCGGGTCGGCGACCCGGCCTGAGCGCGCCGGCGGGCATCGGCGGGCTCGTTCTCGTGCGGGGGAACCCGGGCCGGTCAATACAAATGGCAGGCGACGCTGTGGCCGGGCGCGACCTCCTTGCGCTCGGGCGCTTCGAGCGCGCAGCGCGCCATCGCCTGCGGGCAGCGCGGGTGAAAGCGGCAGCCCGAAGGCGGCGCAAGGGCGCTCGGCACCTCGCCTGTGATCGTCAGCCTTTCGCGCTTCTCGTCGGGATGGGCCGGGAGCGCAGCGGTGAACAATGCCTGTGTGTAGGGGTGAAGCGGCTTGTTGCACAGTTCGAGCGCGTCGGCCATTTCGACGATCTGGCCGAGATACATGACCGCGATGCGGTGGCTGATATGCGCCACCGTGGCGAGGTCGTGGCCGATGAACAGGTAGCTGACCCCGAGCCGCTCCTGCAGCTCTTCGAGCTGGTTCATGATCTGCGCGCGGATCGACACGTCGAGCGCCGAGACCGGCTCGTCGAGCACGATAAGCCGGGTGTCGGTGACGAGGGCGCGGGCGATCGCGACGCGCTGCCGCTGCCCCCCGGAAAACTCGTGCGGAAAGAGCCGCGCCACTTCCGGCCGCAAGCCCACCAGATCGAGCACCTCGGCGACCCGCTCGTGCTGCTCGGCGCGCGACAGCGAGGTGTGAATCTGCAACGGTTCGGCGATGATCTCGCCGACCCGCATGCGCGGCGAGAGCGAGCTGTAGGGGTCCTGGAACACGACCTGGACCTCGCGCCGGTAGCGCATCAGCTCCGGCCCGGCGAGCCCGGCGATGTCCTGCCCGTCGAAGCGGATCGCGCCGGCGGTCGGGCTCTCCTGCAACAGGATCAGCTTGGAGGTGGTGGTCTTGCCGCAGCCGGATTCGCCGATGACCCCGAGGGTTTCGCCGGCAGCGACCGCAAAATCGATGCCGTCGACCGCCTTGACCCAGGCGATTTTCCGGCGCGGAAACACCGCAGTGGTGACCGGAAAATGCTTGGTGAGGCCCTCAATTTCCAAGAGCGGCGACATGCAGGTCCTTTGCCGGGTCTGATGTCAGCGGCTCGGCGCGCCAGCACCGCGCCGTCCAGGGGCCGCCAATCTGCACCTCGGGCGGCGCCTCCTCGGCGCACAGCGGCAGCGCCTCGGGGCAGCGCGGATGAAAGGCGCAGCCCGGCGGCAGGGTGGCGAGATCGGGTGGCTGACCCGGAATGGCGAGCAGCTTTTCCTTGCTGCCGAGCTTAGGCATCGAGCCGATGAGCGCCTTGGTGTAGGGGTGCTTCGGGGTGGTGAACAGGTCGCGCACGCTGCCGGCCTCGACGATCTTGCCGGCGTACATGACCGCGAGCTGGTCGCACATCCGCGCGACGATGCCGAGGTTGTGCGTCACGAAGATGATCGCGACCCCGGTCTGCTCCTGCAACTCCTTCAACAGGTCGAGGTACTGCGCCTGGATTGTCACATCGAGATTGGTGGTCGGCTCGTCGGCGATGATCAGCCGCGGGCCGCCGGAGAGCGCGATCGCGCCGACGATTCGCTGTCTCATGCCGCCCGACATCTGGTGCGGAAACTCGCGCATCCGCATGGCGGGCGAGGGAATGCGCACCGCGTTCAACAGCTCGCGGACCCGCGTTCGCAGCGAGCGGCCGCGCAGCGCGCGATGGTAGTAGGCCGGCTCGGCAACCTGCCGGTAGACGCTGAACAGCGGGTTCAGCGAGGCCATCGGATCCTGCAGGATCATCGCAATCTGGGCGCCCCTTATATGGCGCATCTCGCGCTGCCGCTTCTGCGTCAGCTCCTCGCCCTTGTAGGCGATCGAGCCGCCGACAATCCGCGCCGCCGACGGCAACAGGCCGACGATCGACAGGCAGGTCGTGGTCTTGCCGCAGCCGCTTTCGCCGACCATGCCGAGCGTCTGGCCTTCCTCCAGGGTGAAGCTCACCCGGTCGACCGCCTTGACGACGCGCCCGCCGCCGAACGAGACGTAATGCGTCTCCAGGTCGCGGACCTCGAGCAGGGAGGCCATCAAGCTGCCGGTGCGCTACAGGTTGCGCAATTGCGGGTCGAGCCGGACGCGCAGCCAGTCGCCCAGGAGCTGCGTCGCCAGCACCACCAGCATGATGCCGATGCCGGGGAAGATCGTCAGCCACCAATCGCCGACCATCAGCATCGAGCGCCCGTCGGCCAGCATCGAACCCCAGGCCGGCTGCGGCGGCGGCACGCCGACCCCGAGAAACGACAGCGAGGCTTCGGCGATGATGACGACGCCGATCGTCAGGCTGGCCAGCACCATCGTCGTGTTCATGACATTGGGCAGGATGTGCTTGAAGATCACGCGGCAGCTCGAGGCGCCGGCGATCTCGGCGAGCTTGACGAATTCGCGCTCGCGCAGGCTCAAGACCTCGCCGCGGATGACGCGGGCATAGCGGGTCCAGAACACCGCGCCGAGGATGATGACGATGTTCCACATGCTGGGTCCGACCATCGTCGCGAGAAAGATCGCGAAGACCAGCGCCGGCAACGCGAGCCAAGCGTCGGTCACGCGCATGATCACCTGGTCGACCCAGCCGCCGAGATAGCCGGCGAGGATGCCGAGCGCGGTGCCGATGCTGCCGGCGACGATGGTCCCGGTGACCCCGACGATCAGCGAAACCCGCGCGCCGAAGATCAGCCGGCTGAGGACGTCACCGGCTCTGAAAGTCGGTGCCTAGCAGCCAGTGCACACTGCCGCCCTGCATCCAGAACGGCGGCTCGAAGATCTTGGCTCCCGGGATCGGCTCGGTCGGGTCGTAGGGCGCGATCGCATTTGCGAACACCGCGATCAGCACGAACGGTATCAGGATCGCCATCGGCAACAGCGGCAATTCGTGCGCGAGCCGGCGCCAGCGCCGCCCTTCGCCCGCCGCCCCCGGCGGCGAGGTGCCGACGAGAACCGCGCTCGCCTGTTCGGTGACAAAGGCCATGGTCCACCTATTTGGTCAGCCGAATGCGGGGATCGATATAGGCGTAGAGGATATCGATGACCAGATTGACGACGACGACCATGATGCCGGCTTCCATGACGACGCCTTGCACCAGCGGGAAGTCGCGCTGGAAGATCCCTTCGAACAAGAGCCGGCCGATGCCCGGCCAGGCAAAGATGACCTCGATGATGACCGCGGCGTTGAGCATGATGACGAGGTTGACCCCGGCCAGGGTCAGCACCGGGATCAGCGCATTCTTGAAGGCGTGGATGGCGATCACGGCATAGCCGGGCAGGCCCTTGAGGCGAGCCAGCTTGATGTATTCGCTACGCATCACTTCGAGCATGCTGGAGCGCGTCAGGCGCAACAGCGAGGCGGCGAAATACCAGCCGAGCGCCACCGCCGGCATGATCAGGTTGCGCCAGCCGCCCTGGCCGCTGGTCGGCAGCCATTCGAGCCACACCGAGAACACCAGGATCATGACGAGGCCGAGCCAGAAGCCGGGGATCGACAGCCCCAACAGCGCGATGATCTTGCCGAAGCTGTCCCACCAGGTGTTGACCCGCACCGCCGAGATGATCCCCGCCGGGATGCCAATCAGGAACGAGATCAGCGTCGCCGCCAGCGCCAGTTCGAGCGAGTTCGGCAGGCGCTGGAAATAGAGCGTGCTGACCGGCATTTCGTAATTGAACGACTTGCCGAGCCGCCCGGTCATCACGTTCTTGGCGAAGGCGAGGTATTGCACCGGCCACGGGCGGTCGAGCCCCCATTCGGTGCGGATGCGCGCCAGATCCTCGGGGCGCGCGCCGGGCTCCGCCAACAGAGTCACCGGGTCGCCGGTCAGCCTGATTACGGTGAAAATGGTCAGGCTGAGAATGAACAGGGTGACGATCGCATAGAGGCTCCGCCGGATGATGAACTGGCCCATCTCCGCTCTCTTTCCCGATCCGCGCTCAGCTCCGTCGCCTTCAGCTGGATGTCTTCCCACGGATAGGCGTAGCCGGTGGTGATCGTCGGGAACACGTCCTGCCATTTCGTCGCCTTGATCCGCGGCCCGAACGCGTTGACGAACGCGTGCCGGAACACCGGGACGAAATAGTAGTTTACCAGGATCTCTTTCTGGATCTCATAAGCCAACTGTTTGCGCTCCTTGGGATCGAACGAGGACAGGTATTTGGCGAACTTGTCGTCGAGCTCCTTGACGCAGAAGAAATCCTTCGACTGGAAGCCGCCGCATTTGAACATCCCGTCATACCAGTTCGACCAGGTGCCGCCGATGCGCGTCGCGTTCAAGATGATCTGAACCCCCGGCCACGCCGACAGCCCGGTTTCCATTTTCTTCAGGAATACCCCGCGTTCCATGACCTGGTTTTTCGCGTGAATGCCGATCGCCTCGAGCTGCGAGACGATGCGCTCGCCGCGCGAATAGTAATCCGGCACCGGCGTCACCCATTCGACCGCGAACCCGTTGGGGTGGCCGGCCGCGGCCATCAGTTGTTTCGCCTTGGCGACGTCGTGCGGCCATTTCGGCCACTCCATGCCGTATTCGACATCGTCGTTGATCCAGTTGCCGTCGACCACTCCCATCCCGTCGCATTCGGCCTGATTCATCGCGTCGCGGTCGATCGCCAGGCTGATCGCCTCGCGCACCCGCTGGTCATGAAACGGGCTCTTGGGGTCCTGGAAGCCGGGAAATTCGAGCCACCAATTGGCCGAGACGACCGGCGCCAAGGTCAGCTTCGGGTTGCTCTTGACGCGGGCGATCAGTTCGCCGGGCACGAAATACATGATGTCGGCTTCGCCGCGTTCGAGCATCGCCACCCGCGTCGCCGCTTCCGGCACCGCGAGCATCGTAAATTGTTTGACGTGCACAGGCCGGTAATAGCCGTCAAAGGCCTCGAAATCGAGTTGGATTCCCGGTTGCTGCGACACCAGCTTGTACGGCCCGGCGCCGATCGGCTTCTGCATGAACCCGTCCTGCCCAACCTTCTCATAGTATTTCGCCGGGACGACCCACGCCGCGCCGCACACGTTCGATGTCCCCATCAGGATCGGGAAATCGAGGAACGGCTCGTTGAAATGGAAGGTGACCGTGTTATCGCCGACAAGCTCGATATCTTGCGTTCGTTTCTGGAGAACCTCCTTCCAGGCGCCGCGGTAATTCGTGTAGCTCCATTTCACATCCTGGGGCGTGACCGGCGTCCCGTCATGAAATTTGAGGCCCGGCCGCAGGACAAAGGTGCAGCTCTTGGCGTCCTTGGCGAACTGATAGCTTTGGGCGAGCGCCAGATGGTCGAACTTCTGCGTGCCGGAGTTCTTGATCAGGGCGTCGTGCAGGGCGTTGATGAAATTGTCCGGGGTCGCCGTCCCGTCATGCTGCTGCGGGTCGAGCCAGCGCGCCGCGATGTTGGTATGCCACGCCAGGGTCATCTTGCCCGCCGGCACGACGGTCTCGGCCGCCCGCGCGCTGCGCAGGTACGGGACCCCCAATGCGCTCGTCGCCAGCGCCGTCTTCAGCACGGTGCGCCGCGTCAACGCCGTCTTCGCCATCGCGTCCTCCCGTTCAAGGAATTTACATTTCAGAAGTCCTGCGGCGATTGTAGGTCAGCTATGCAGAAGAGTTCTCCCGCGTTCTTTATGATTTGCTCGCCGGCCGCCATTCCGGCGAGCGTGCCGATCGTGATCGGCTTGTAGGGTGCGCGTGGGCGGTAGGTGCCGATTTCGGCGATCGGCACGCTGCGCGCGTCTGCGATCACCGCGCTGACGATCGATCCGCACATTCGCCCCTGGCAGGGCCCCATGCCGGCGCGGACGAATGCCTTGACCTGATTGGGCCCGGTCGCGCCGAGCCGCACCGCGCGGCGGATCCGGCCGACCGAAACTTCCTCGCAACGGCAGGCGATGATGGCGTCGTCGGCCGGGTTCAACACGCCGTCTGCCGGCCGGTACAGCGCGTCGAGAAACGGTCGGATCGCACGTTCCCGGGCGAGGCCGGCGCGGATCGGCACGGCGCGGCGATCGCGCTCGGCCTCGCCGATTTGCCCGAGCGAGGCGGCGGCGTCGAGCGCGGCCAGCCGGCCCGACAGCGCCGCCGCCGCGGCCCCGGCGATCCCGCTGCCATCGCCGGCAATCGCGACGGTCGCAAGGCTGGTGCGGCCCCAATCGTCGGCGACCGGGCGCCAGCACAGCTCGCCGTTCATCCCACCGATGCTCCAGCTCCAGGCCAAGGCTGATCTGCGTGTTGGGGATCACCCCTTCGTGCAGAAACAGATGGTCGGCGGCGATCTCGCCGCCGTCCCAGGCGACCGCCTCCAGCCGGCCTCGGCCGAGCGCGCGCAACCCGCGCACCGCGCGCCGGATCGGGATGCCGGCATGCCGGACACCAATGATCGACGCCAGCCCTTGGGCCAGCAAATGCCGGCCGGCCCAGGCCGCGCCGATCCGCCGGGCGGCGGCGTGGTAATTGGCGTGCGGCGCGGTTTCGAGCACTGCCGCCGGCGGCGCGCCGGCGCGCGCGAGCTGAAGCGCGACCAGATAGAGGAGTGGCCCCTGCCCGGCCAGCACCGCCCGCCCTTCGGGCACGAGGTCGGCGGTCTTGAGGAGAATTTGCGCGGCGCCGACCGTCATCACTCCCGGCAAGGTCCAACCCGGGATCGGCACCGGGCGCTCGATCGCGCCGGTCGCCAGCAGGATTTTCCGGGCGGCGACGGTCTCGCTGGCTCCCGCGGCGGTCAGCGACAGCGTGCCGCCGAGGGAACCGGCGGGATCGATGTGCCATACCGTCGTCCCCGGCCGATAGTGCGCCTTGCTCGCACGCAACGCCGCCACGAGCGTCCGCCCGGCCAGATAATCGGCGCCGAGCGGCGAGCCGTCCGGGGCGCGCTCGATGGCGCGATAGATCTGCCCGCCGGGAGCCTCCGCTTCGTCGATCAACAGCGTGTCGAGGCCATGCTCGGCAGCCAGCGCCGCCGCTGCCATGCCGGCCGGTCCGGCGCCGACAATGGCGAGATCGTGGGTCATTCGATCTCGATGGCGCGGGCGCCGCGCTGGCGGCGAATGCGCATGCCGGGCCGCGCGGCAACCATGCAGCTCTGCCGGTTGGGAATGCCGTCGATCTCGGCGAGGCAATCGAAGCAGATGCCCATCATGCAATAAGGCGCGCGCCCGCTGTGCCCAACCGGCGTGTCGCGGATGCTGGGCAGCCCGGCCGCCAGCACCGCCGCGGCCGCGGAAGCGCCCACCGGCACCATTGCCGTGCGGCCCTCGACCTCGACTGCGATCGTCGCGGCGGGGCTGTCAGGCCGCGGTCGGAACATCGAAGCGCCTGGCGGAAAACGGCGCCAGCATCGGGTCGAGCGCGCCGGAAGCGACCATCGGCGCGAAGACCATGGCATGCGCCCCTGCCAGGGTGACGCCGCTGTGGCAATTGGCGGTGAAAGCACCGGGGAACCGCTCGGACTCGTCGTAGATCGGCAGCCCGTCGGGCGGCATGACCCGGAGCGCCGCGAAGGCGCGCACGATCTGCAGCTCGGCGAGCCACGGGAAGGACCGCACTGCACGGCGCGCGATGGTCTGCATGATCTCGGGCTTCTGGCCGGTATCGAAGCCGACATCCTCCTCGCTGTTGCCAAGGAGGATGCTGCCTTCCGGGGTCTGCCGGATGCTGCCGAGCGGGATCGGCCAGGCTCGCGTCGTTCGCTCGGTCACCAGGATCTGGCCGCGCTGCGGCCGCACCGGCGCGCGGAGCCCGAAGAGCGGCGCCAGCCTGGCATTGCCGAGCCCGGCGGCGAGCACTATCTTGGGCGCGCCGATCGTCTCGCCGCCGGCCTCGATGCGGAAATCGCCGGGCGCGGCGACGGCTTCGCTTACGGTGCAGTTGGGCAGGTAGGTCCCGCCATTGATGGCAAACCCCTGGTGCAGCGCATGAAACAGGGCAAGCGAGTTGGCGTGGCCGTCATAGGACGTCCACGAGGCGCCGGTCACCGCCTGCCCGAGGCCGGGCAGCATGGCGGCCAGTTCGGCATGATCGAGCATGCGATATTCGAAGCCGAAATTGCCGGCTTCGGCACGCATCTGCTCCATCATCATCAGGCGTTTCGCCAGCTCGTCCGCGCCGAGGCAGAGCTGGAGCCCGCCTCTCTGCTCGAGGCCGACATCGATCCCGGTGCGCTCACCGAGCTTGGCGGCAAACAGCGGCCACTCCGCGGCCGAGCGCCGGGTCCAGCGCTGATAATGCGGCGCGCCGAGCCCCTTGCTCTGCACCCAGACGAGCCCAGCATTGCCGCGCGAGGCGCGATAGGCGACATCGCCCTCGTCGAGGATGACGACCCTGAGCCCGGCGCCGGCGAGGCCATAACCGATCGCCGTGCCGACCAGCCCGCCACCGATCACGATCGCATCGAAGCGCCGCATTGTCCCCGCCCGGCCGCTCAGCGGCAATCGTAGCACGGCGCCGCGTTGACCAGAAGGGCGCTCGCGGCACTCTTGGGCGTGCCTCGTTCTGCGATCTCCGGCCATGCCGGGTCACGCCCGGTTATCGAGGACGCACCCATTTGCGTTTGACCTTGTCCCACACCAGCGTCGGCAGCGGCGACTGCTGGATCGTTGCAACATCGGGACAGCGCGTCGCGCCGCGCTCGGCGAGAAAGCGCTCGATGACCCCGAGCTCTTCCGCACGGCAGGGGCTGTGATGCCGTGGCGCAGCAGCAACACGGCGCATCCCGGGTTCATCGAGGTCGCGCCCGATCGGCGGATCGCGTGGCGCGGTGCACGGTGTCGCCGCCGCCTCCGACTTGGCGGATCCATCGGCAACAACGCCACCGCCAGGCGCGCGCGCCAGCGACGGATCAAGCCCGCTGACCACATAACCTTTGCCCCACCGCGCTTCGATCCGAAGCGGCAGCAAGCGGCGCAGCTTGGTGATCAATACCCGGATGGCAGTCGACTCGGCGCGGTAAATCCGATCCTCGCCGTAGAGATGATGAAACAGCGCCCGATGCGTGACCACCTCGCCTGGTACCCAGGCCAGGCGTTCCAAGGCTTTCCACTCCATCGGGGTCAACCGGACCGGCGTGCTGTCGACGGCAATGCAGCGCTTGTCCCAATCGACCCGAAGCCCGTGCCGCGGCAGATTTTCCGCTGGAACCAACGTGACCTTGAGGCCGAGCGCCGCAGCCCAGGGCTGGACCGCGTCAAGCCGCGGCGAGGCGAGGCCCCCTTCCCACTCGCTCAGGGACTTCTCGTCGATGCCGCATCGGTCAGCCACCTCCTTGACGGACCAGCCAAGGGTCTGGCGGCGCGCTTTAAGGTCATCGATGAGCGGCGCTTCGCGCGCCATACTCGCCGCCGTCGGCGGGCTGTCGCTCGCGCTGACGGCGCAGCGCGCTGACAGATCGGCGGTGAACTGGCTGGTGACGAAGTCGGTGGCGGTGCGGAACTGCGTGATCGAACGATAATCCACGGCCTACCCCCAATTGATTGCGCCTTAGCGGCACGGGCCTCAGGCGGGTTCGCCCGTTGTTCGTCGGCCATTATTGTCGGGAGCCGTGACGACAGCGTGTGAGGCTGTTCACAGTTGCGGAAAATTTCGTCGAATTTTTCGGCAGCGATCCGGGAAGGGCGGGTAGGCGGAACCGCCCTGATCAGCCTAGCGCGGCGAGCGCCTCTGGATCGCGGATCACGATCGCACCCTTCGCGATCGCGATGATCCCGGAGCGCTTCCAATCCTGCAGGTGCTTGTTGACGCTTTCCCGCGAACCGCCGACGAGTTCACCGAGCGCGCGTTGCGAGATCTTGACGCCGACCGGTCTTGCCGTCGACCCGCTTCCGCCATTCTCTTCCGCGAGGCGGACCAGGACCTTGGCGATCCGCGCCCCGAGATCGAGAAAAGCCAGATCCTCGACCTGCTCGTTGGTGTGCCGGAGCCGTTCGCACAACACGATCAACAAGCCGACACACAGATCGGGGCGATGCTCGAGCAACGACATAACCGAGCGACGCGGCACGACCAACAACTCGCAATCGGTCGTCGCGGTTGCGTCTGCGGTGCGCTCCTTGCCGTCGAGCAGGGCGATTTCGCCGAACATTTCGCCATCGCGCATGACGGTCAGCACCACCTGTCTGCCGTCGGGCGATGGTGCGCTGATCGTGACGCGCCCCTTGAGCACCGCCATCATGCTGCTGCCGGGATCGCCCTTGGCAAAAATCGGATCTCCCTCGGCGTAGCGCGCGACCGTCGCATGTGCGAGGACCGCATCGATCTCGCTGTCGCCGAGCCGCTCGAACAACGGGCTGCGCCGCAGAACCTGTCGCTGTGATAACGTCGATCCGTACATCGAATGTCCTCCGCACCGGTCGCCATCGCGGTAGCGCCGACGCTCCGGTCGCGGCGCCGTTCCGGGCCGGACCAACCTCGTTTCCCGGCACGGGGCTCGGCATGATACAAGAATGCAAGGAAAAATCTTGAGGACCGCGTATTGCCGGGATCGCTTCCCCGATGGCTGCGGCGAATTTAGGATGCTTTGATGAGCGTGACGTTGGGGGCGCAGCCGGCGTGACGGTTCTCGACATTCGCGAGCGGCCGTCGCCCAATCATGAAAACCGCGGCGCGCCACCTCAAATCAGGCCGATCAACATGCTGGTATTGCACTATACCGGCATGCAGAGCGCCGCGGCGGCGCTCGACCGGCTGTGCGATCCGGCGGCTCGGGTCAGCGCCCATTATCTGGTCGAGGAGGACGGCACGTTGTGGCGCCTCGTCCCCGAAGCCCGGCGCGCCTTTCACGCCGGCGTGTCGTACTGGCAGGGCGAACGCGACCTCAACTTTGTCTCGATCGGCGTCGAGATCGTCAATCCCGGCCACGAATGGGGCTATCGGCCGTTTCCCGAGGCGCAGATGGCGGCAGTGGAGCGCCTCTGCTGCCATCTGTTGTCGCGCTACCGGATCCCGCCGCACCGCGTCGTCGGCCATTCCGATATCGCGCCGGACCGCAAGGCCGATCCCGGCGAGCTGTTCGATTGGCCGCGCCTCGCCCGCGCCGGCATCGGCCTGTGGCCGATCCCCGCCCCCGGCCTCGCGCGCCGCCGCGGCCGCGGCGTCGGGGTGATCGAGCGTGCCAGCGCGCTCGCCGATCTCGCCCGTATCGGTTATTGCGTGTCGAGCGCCGGCGAGACGGTTGCGCTCGCCGCGTTCCAGCGCCGCTTCCGCCCGGAGCGGTGGGACGGCCGGCTCGATGGCGAGACCTGCGCGCGGCTCGGCGCCGTGCGCAGCGCGGTCGAGGCGGCGCAAGCCGCGGAGGAGGCTGCGGCGCCGGTCCCGGTTCAATTGAGGCGCGAGCGGGGCGGCCGCTCGCGGCGGCCTTGCGGCCGGCGCGCGACCAGCTGGCCGGCCTGGTGATGGGCGAGCCGCCAGGCGCCGTCCTCGCGGACGAAGAGATTGCTGGCGACAAGCGTGCCGCCGTCGAGTTCCTCCTCGCACACCACGAGCGCCGCATCGCCGTAAAGCAGCACCCGCTCGTCGTAGCAGGCGATGCGCGGCGCCTCGGGATTGGCGAGAATGCCCTGCCAGCTTTGCATCACCTCATCGCGGTCCGCGAGCGCCGGCCAGCCCGGATGGATGCAGGCGACCGGCGCCTGCCGCGCCCACAGCGCCTCCATCGCGACGAGATCGCGTGCCGCGAAGGCCCGGTAGAATTCGAGATTGGCTGCGAGCACGGCGTCGCTGTCGGTCATCGCTGATCCCCGCTTGTCACCCGCAGGATAACCCGTCGGCCTTGTCGGGCGAAGCGGCGGTTCGGTAGTGACTGAGTTAGAGTCACTACCGGCGGTTCGATTGCCGCCTTCTGCGCCAACCTTTTGCCTAATAAGTAGGCATCTTCTACGGGGCGCAAGTCTTTCTCATCGGGCACTGTTTTGCCGGCAAGCTTGGCCTCGATCTTGCTCCCCCAACCGAGGCAGGCCGCCGGGGCCGCATACCAGGGGGAAATTCGCATGTCATCCGAAGGCTTCAGCATCGATCGTCGGCAACTCATCCTTGGAGCCGGCGTGGTCGCCGCCGCTTCCGGGCTGGCCGCCGCCCCCGGCTTTGTGGCCCAGGCGAAAGCGGCGCCCGCCGCGCCCGAGACCGGACCGATCAAGGTCGGCATCCTGCACTCGCTGTCCGGCACCATGGCAATCAGCGAGGCCCCGCTCAAGGACGTGATGCTGATGCTGATCGCCGAGCAGAACACGAAGGGCGGCGTCATGGGGCGGCAGCTCGAGGCGGTGGTCGTCGATCCCGCCTCCAACTGGCCGCTGTTCGCCGAGAAGGCGAAACAGCTGCTGTCGGTCGACAAGGTGGCGGCGGTGTTCGGCTGCTGGACCTCGGTGTCGCGCAAGTCGGTCCTGCCGGTGTTCGAGCAGCTTAACGGCATCCTGCTCTATCCGGTGCAATACGAGGGGCAGGAGTGCAGCCGCAACGTGTTCTATACCGGCGCGGCGCCGAACCAGCAGGCGATCCCGGCGGTCGATTACCTGATGCAGCCAGAGCGGGGTGAAGCGCTGGGTATTGGAAGGCACCGACTACGTCTATCCGCGAACGACCAACAAGATCCTCGAAGCCTATCTCAAGGCCAAGGGCGTCGCGCCGCCGACATCATGATCAACTACACGCCGTTCGGCTATTCCGACTGGCAGGCGGAGGTCGCCAAGATCAAGGCGTTCGGCTCGGCCGGCAAGAAGACCGCGGTGGTGTCGACGATCAACGGCGACGCCAACGTGCCGTTCTACAAGGAGCTCGGCAACCAGGGCATCAAGGCGACCGACATCCCGGTCGTCGCGTTCAGCGTCGGCGAGCAGGAACTGGCCGGCATCGACACCAAGCCGCTGGTCGGCCATCTCGCGGCATGGAACTACTTCCAGAGCGTCGACACCCCGCTCAACAAGGAAGTCGTCGCCGCCTTCAAGGCCTTCGTGAAGGATGACAAGCGCGTCTTCAACGACCCGATGGAGGCGCACTACATCGGCTTCAACATGTGGGTGAAGGCCGTGGAGAAGGCCGGCGGCACCGACCATGACGCGGTGATCGACGCGATGGTCGGGGTGGCGCACCCCAACCTGTCCGGCGACTTCGCCACGATGATGCCCAACCATCATCTGACGAAGCCGGTGCTGATCGGCGAGGTCCAGGCCGACGGCATGTTCAACGTGGTGTCGCAGACCCCGGGCCTGGTCGTCGCCCAGCCGTGGTCGCCCTATCTGCCGGAGAGCAAGAACCTGATCGGCGACTGGCTGCCGCCGATGTCGTGCGGCAATTACGACGTGGTCGCGGGAAAGTGCCTCGGGACCAAGCACAAAGCCTGAGCGGCATGGACGGGCGCTGCCGGCGCCTGTTCCGGCGCACAGTGCGCCTCGCCGCGCTGCTGTTTTTGCTGGCACTGACAAATCCGGGGGCGGCGCACGCTGCAGACGATCCGTTCGCACCAATCGCGGCGACCAATTTCGACGTGGCGGCGCAGGGGGTGCAGGCGCTCGCGGTCTCCGGCAACCCGCGCGCCGCCGCGGTCATCGACGCGTTGCGCGACGGCAAGCTCTTCGCCTGGAAATGGCCGAGGCCGGACACGCCGCTGTTCATCCGTACCGCCAACGGCTTTGTCGATGCCCGCACCGGCGCCGCGGTAAGCGCACCGGCGCCGGTCAATCTGCGGCGGGTCATCGTCAACGACTCGGTGCGCTCCGCCATCGACACCGCCGAGAGTGCGCTCGGACTTTTCTCCCCGGAACCGGCCGCGCGGAAGAAGGCGGCCGAGGCGCTTTACCAATCGGCCGATCCCGGTGCGCTGACGCTGATCGAACGGGCGCTGGCGACAGAGCGTGATCCCTCGATCGCCCGCGTGCTGCGCCAGGCGGACGCCGCCGCGCTGCTGAAATCCGGCAGCGGCGCGATCCCGGCCAGGCTCGCGGCGGTGGCCGAGCTCGCGGCGCGCGCCGACCTTTCAGCGCACAGCCTGCTCGCGTCGTTGCACGGGCAGCCGCCCGCCGTCGCCGCGGCGATCCAGACGGCGATCCACAACATCGACCAGCGACTGCAGCTGTGGGACCTGCTCGAGAACGTCTATTACGGCATCAGCCTCGGCGCCGTGCTGCTGCTGGCCGCAACTGGGCTTGCCATCACCTTCGGGGTCATGGGCGTCATCAACATGGCGCATGGCGAGATGGTGATGATCGGCGCTTACACCACCCTCGTCGTGCAGCAGCTGATCGCGGCTTCCGCCCCGGTCCTCACCGAGTTCGGCCTGCTGTTCGCCGTGCCGGCGGCGTTTCTGGTCGCCGGTGCGCTCGGGGCGCTGATCGAACGGACCCTGATCCGCTTCCTCTATGGCCGGCCACTGGAGACGCTGCTCGCCACCTGGGGCCTCAGCCTCATCCTCCAGCAGGCGGTGCGCAGCATCTTCGGCCCGACCAACCAGGACGTGACCTCGCCCGGCTGGATGAGCGGCGCGGTGTCGTTGGGCGGACTCGTGCTGACCGTCAACCGGCTGTGGATCATCCTGTTCTCGGGTCTGGTGCTCGGCGCCCTGATGGCGGTGCTGCGCTGGGGCGGGCTCGGCCGCAACATCCGCGCCGTCATGCAGAACCGGCGCATGGCGGCGGTGATGGGCATCTGCACGCCGTGGATCGACGCCATGACCTTCGCCCTCGGCTCCGGCATCGCCGGCATGGCCGGGGTGGCGCTCAGCCAGATCGACAATGTCAGTCCCAATCTTGGCCAGAACTACATCATCGACAGTTTTCTCGTGGTCGTGCTCGGCGGCGTCGGCAATCTGTGGGGAACCCTGTTCGGCGCGATGACGCTCGGCATCGTCGACAAGTTCGTCGAGCCGTTCGAGGGTGCCGTTCTGGCCAAGATCCTGGTGCTGGTGTTCTTGATCCTGTTCATCCAACGGCGGCCGCAGGGGCTTTTCCCGCTCAAGGGGCGGGCGGCCGAGGCGTGATGCCGATCGAGCGTACCACGATCGTAACCCTCGGCTGCGTGCTGGGCGGGGCTGTCTTGCTCGCGGGTCTGAACCTGTTTGCTCCGGCGGCAAGCGCGCTGCACCTGCCAGACTTCGCGATCTCGCTGGTCGGCAAGTACCTCTGCTACGCGATCCTGGCGCTGTCGGTCGATCTGGTATGGGGATATGTCGGCATCCTGACCCTTGGCCATGCCGCCTTCTTCGCCCTGGGCGGCTACGCAATGGGCATGTATCTGATGCGCGAGATCGGCGCGCGCGGCGTCTACGCCAACCCGACCCTGCCCGATTTCATGATCTTCATCGGCTGGAACAAGCTGCCCTGGTACTGGTACGGATCCGAACATTTCTGGTTGGCGCTCCTGATGGTGGTGCTGGTGCCCGGTGTTCTGGCCGGCATCTTCGGCTGGTTCGCCTTCCGCTCGCGGGTCTCCGGCGTCTATCTCTCGATCATCACCCAGGCCCTCACCTATGCGCTGATGCTTGCCTTCTTCCGCAACGACATGGGGTTCGGCGGCAATAACGGGATGACGGATTTCAAGGACATCCTCGGCGTCCCGCTCAACCGGGAGAGCACGTCGGTCGGTCTGATGCTGATCACCGCCGGCGTGCTGTCGGCGGCATTCCTGTTGGCGCGCGCGATGACGCGCTCGCGTTTCGGCAAGGTGCTGGTGGCGGTCCGCGACGCCGAAGCGCGCACCCGCTTTCTCGGCTACCGCCCGGAATCCTACAAGCTCGTGGTCTGGGTCGTCTCGGCGGTGATCGCCGGGATCGGCGGCGCGCTCTACGTTCCGCAGGTCGGCATCATCAACCCATCGGAATTCGCGCCGGCCAATTCGATCGAGGCGGTGATCTGGGTCGCGGTCGGCGGGCGCGGCACGCTTTCCGGCGCGATCCTCGGCGCCGTTCTGGTCAATCTCGGCAAGACGTGGCTGACCAGCGCCCTGCCGGAGGTCTGGCTGTTCGCGATGGGCGGATTGTTCATCTTCGTCACCTTGTTCCTGCCGCGCGGGATCATCGGCCTGTTCGTGGGCCGCCGATCCGCCGTCGGACCCGCGCGCGAATCGGCGGCGGCCGAGGCGGCGGCGCGGGAGGCCGCGGAATGAGCGACGGCTCGGTCCTTTACCTCGACGGCGTCACCGTCTCCTTCGACGGCTTCAAGGCGCTCAACGAACTCTCTCTGGTGCTCGAACCGGGCGAGATGCGGGCGGTGATCGGCCCCAACGGGGCCGGCAAGACCACGATGATGGACGTGATTACCGGCAAGACGAGGCCCGATTCCGGGCGCGTCATCTTCGGCGACGACATCGATCTGACGCGGCTCGACGAGCCGGCGATCGCGCGGCTCGGCATCGGTCGCAAATTTCAGCGGCCCACGGTATTCGAGCCGCTGTCGGTGCGCGATAACCTGCTGCTTTCGCTGGCCGGCGAACGCAGCCCCCGCTTCGCACTATGGGCACGCGAGACGCAGGAGGAGCGACGGCGGCTCGAAGGTCTCCTCGCGACGATCCGCCTCTCCGCTGAGCGCGACCGGCGCGCCGCCGATCTGTCGCACGGCCAGAAGCAATGGCTGGAGATCGGCATGCTGCTCGCCCAGGAGCCAAGGCTTTTGCTGGTCGACGAGCCGGTCGCCGGCATGACCGATGCGGAAACCGCCGAAACCGTCGAGCTGCTGCGCGAGATCAACCGGACTCGCAGCGTCGTGGTGGTCGAGCACGACATGGCGTTCGTGCGCGCGCTCGGGGTGAGGGTGACGGTATTGCACGAAGGCTCGGTGCTGGCAGAGGGCTCGATCGACACCATCCAGGACAATCCCCGCGTCGTCGAAGTCTATCTGGGACGGTAGGGCATGCTGTCGGTCGAAGCCGTCGATCTTTATTACGGCGCCAGCCATGCGTTGCGCCGGGTCAGCCTGACCGCAAAGCAGGGCGAGGTCACCTGCATCCTCGGCCGCAACGGGGTCGGCAAGACGAGCCTGTTGCGCGCGATCTTCGGGCTGCATCCGATCCGCTCGGGCCGCATCCGCTGGGAGGACCGCGACCTTGCCGGTCTGCCGCCTTATCAGCGCGCCCGCGCCGGCCTGGCGCTCGTCCCGCAAGGGCGCGAGATCTTTCCGCGCCTCACGGTGCGGGAAAACCTCGAAACCGGCTTCGCCATGCTGCCGCGCGGCTTGCGGCAGATCCCGGACGAGATCTTCACCCTGTTCCCGGTGCTGAAGGACATGCTGAACCGGCGCGGCGGCGATCTGTCGGGCGGCCAGCAGCAGCAGCTGGCGATCGCCCGCGCCCTGATCGTCCAGCCGCGGCTGTTGATCCTCGACGAGCCGACCGAAGGGATTCAGCCCTCGATCATCAAGGACATCGGGCGCGTCATCGAACAGCTGGTCGAGCGCGGCGACATGGCGATCCTGCTGGTCGAGCAATATTTCGAGTTCGCCCGCGATCTCGCCGCCGCCTATGTCGTCATGCAGCGCGGAGAGGTTGTGCTCAGCGGCCGCCAGAGCGACATGGATGAGACCGCGGTGCGCGTCTTTTTGACGGTGTAAGCCGGGTCCGCCAAATGCCGTTGATTTGACCCAGATCAAAGCCGGTCGCGCGCGCCCGTTACGGTCCCTCCAGCAAGCGATGGAGCCATCGATGTCGGGTGGCGAAGCCGCCTTTCTGGTTTTCATCATCAGCGCGTTCATGGTGTTCGGCGTAATGCTGGGCTGGCTGTCGCACCACTGACAGACTGGATCGCCCGGCCCCGCACTCCGTTTCTTCGGCGAGTGTGATAGGCTGGGGCCTGCCGACCCGAGCAAGATCGCCACCGCGGGGTGCCGATGGATGACGCACAGCGGGAGGTCGTCGCGTTCCTGCACGATCCCTCTTCCTATCCCCCCGGCACCGGGCCGGTGGGAGTCATCGAGACGCACGCCTCGCTGGTCTTCCTCGCCGGCGCCTACGCCTACAAGCTGAAGCGCGCCGTCAAATACTCCTATCTCGATTTTTCGACGGCGGCGCTCCGCCGTGCCGCCTGCACCGCCGAGCTGAGGCTCAATCGCCGCACTGCGCCGCAGACTCTATCTCGAAGTCCGGGCGATCAGCCGAGGTTCCGATGGCCGCCTCGTCTGGGGCCGCCCGGAAGGCGGTCAGGCGGGCGAGCCGCTCGATTTCGTGGTGGTGATGCGGCGCTTCGAACAATCGGACCTGCTGGAGAATGTGGCGCGGGCGGGGGGGCTGTCACCATCGCTGATCTATGCGCTGACCGCCCACATCGCCGCGTTTCACGAGAAGGCGGAACGGCGCCTCGACCGGGGCGGCTCCGCGACCGTGAGCGAACTGGCGGCGAGCAATATCGGCGTCCTGCGCGAGTGCCGCTCGGCCCGCTTCGCCACCGCGCAGATCGATCGCCTCGAAAACGGCATGCACGGCGAGCTGGGGCGCGTCGCAACGCTCATCGACGAGCGGCAGCAGGCCGGCAAGGTGCGCCGCGTTCACGGCGACCTGCATCTGCGCAACATCTGTCTGGTCAACGGCCGGCCGGTGCTGTTCGATTGCATCGAGTTCTCCGAAGAGATCGCCACGATCGATGTGCTGTACGATCTTGCGTTCCTGTTGATGGATCTCGACCATCGCGGGCATCGCGATCTCGCCAATCTGGTCCTCAACCGCTACCTCGACCTGACCGAGGAGGATGACGGCCTCGCTCTGATGCCGTTGTTTTTGTCATTGCGGGCAGTGATCCGCGCCCATGTCACCGCGACCATGGCAGAGCATAGCTGGGGCGCCGGCGATCCCGCTGCCGCGTTCGCCGAGGCGCGCCGCTATCTCGACGACGCCGAGGCGGCGTTGATGCCAACGCCGGCGCGGCTGGTTGCGGTCGGCGGCCTCAGCGGCAGCGGCAAATCGCGCCTCGCCGCCGCGCTTGCGCCCGAACTCGGCCGGCGGCCCGGGGCGCGCGTGCTGCGCAGCGACGTCTTGCGCAAGCTGCGCTTCGGCGCCGAACCGGAAAGCGCATTGCCGCCCGAGGCTTATACCGCGGAGGTGAATGCGCTGGTCTACCGCGATCTCGCCGCCAGGGCAGCGGTGGCATTGCGCGCCGGCTACGCGGCCGTCATCGACGCCGTCGCGTTGCACGAGGAAGAACGGCAGTCGTTTGCCGCGGTCGCCGCAGCGGTCGGCGTCCCGTTTACCGGGCTGTGGCTAGAGGCGCCGGCGCCAACAATGCGGGCGCGCCTCGACGGGCGGCGCGGCGATGCGTCCGACGCTTCGGCAGAGGTTCTCGCCCAGCAACTCGGGCGCAACCCGGGCGCGCTCGACTGGCGCCAAATCGATGCGTCCGGCAGCTCGGAGATGACGCTGGCCGCGGCGCGCCGGGCGATGATGCACTAAGGCCCGGGTATTGCCGCCATCCGTCGGCAGGGAATAGCCGGCATCAACGATAACCGTTGATTGAAAAGCGAGACAAAACCTCCGCGACCCCCTATCCTTCGCCGACGGGCAACAAAAGCCCCCGTCAACGAGGAACCAACCGCGAGGGAGATGTAGTATGAGCATGGCCGCAGACGGTACAAAGCGGATCCCGTGGTGGAAGGAGCCCACCAAGGATCAATGGCTGGCCTGGTGGGCGGCTTGGCTCGGCTGGACGCTCGACGCGTTCGATTTCACCATGTTCCTATTGATCATGGTGCCGATCTCGAAGGAGTTCCACGTACCGCTGACCGACGTGGCGTTCGTGCTGACCATCACCTTGTGGTTGCGGCTCGTCGGCGCGGTAGCCTCCGGCTGGCTCGCCGACCGGGTCGGCCGCAAGATCCCGCTGATGATCTCGATCCTATGGTATTCGGCCGCGAATTTCGCCGCCGGGTTCTCGCCGAGCTTTGCCTTCCTGTTCGTATGCCGCGCGCTCTTGGGCATCGGCATGGGCGCGGAATGGCCGGCTGGCGCGGCGCTGGCGATGGAAACCTGGCCGGTACGTTCGCGCGGCTTCATGGGCGGCGTGCTGCAGGGCTCCTGGGGCATCGGCTTTATGATCTCGAGCGGCATCTACGGGCTGTTCTTCAACACGATCGGCTGGCGCGGCATGCTGTGGGTCGGCGTCCTGCCGGCGCTCTCGGTGTTCTACGTCCGCAAGTTCGTCAAGGAGCCGCCGATCTGGGTCGAGAACAAGCGTCGCCAGCGGGCCGAGAACCGCGAGGTCAGGGCGCCGCTGCTGGCGATCTTCAAGCCGATCGTTCTCGGCAACACGCTGACCTCGTGCTGGTGGATGGCGAGCGGGTTCATTGCCTATTACTCGGTCAATGCGCTGTTCGCGACGCATCTGCAAAAGGATCTGGGCCTAAGCCCGGCGCTGGTGGCGACGCCGATCTTTTTCGGCAATCTCGGCGTGTTCGCGTCGTCGTGCTTCTGGGGCTACCTGGCAGACCGCTGGGGACGGCGCTGGGCGATGATCATCCCGGCGCTGATCGCCGTCCCGCTGACCCCGCTCTATTTGTTCAACCCCAACATCCTGTGGGTCGTCGTCGGCTTCCTGCTGCAGGGCATGTGCGCCGGCGGCGGGATGCAGGGGCAGATGGCGCCCTACCTCAACGAGCGCTTCCCGACCGAGGTGCGGGCCAGCGCGACCGCGTTCTGCTATCACCAGGGCGCGATCTGGGGCGGGTTCGTGCCGCTGGTGCTGACCTATTTCGCCAGCCATTACAATCTGGGACTGGGAATCCCGATGATGGTGGCGACCATTGTTGCGACGCTGAGCTTCGCCGCATCGCTGGTGTACGCGCCGGAGACCAAGGGCAAGGTGCTGGTGCCCGATCTGGTCATCGCCTGAGCCGGGAAGCGGTGCGGATCAGGCAACGATCCGCACCGCTTCGCCGAGGCTTTCCAGCCTTGTGCCAAACCGGGCGCTCGCCTCGCTGACGCGGGCGAGCGTCGCGGTTTCGCCAGCGAGCGGGCACAGCACCGTCTCGTTCGCGGCGTTGTGCCGCACGAAACGGAAGCTCGCCTCGCCGACCCTGCCTACCCCGGCCTCGACCTTCGCCATCATGCCGATCCAGTCGCCGTGGCGGCGTCCGCCATGCCCGGTATGGAACGAGAAGCTGCCGAGCCCGTAGAAAATCGGCTTGCCGCGATAGAGTGAGACCGGCAGCGAGTAATGCGGCCCGTGGCCGATCACGATGTCGGCTCCGGCATCGATCGCGGCATGCGCGATCTCGCTCATATAGTCGAGGACCTCCTCGCCGAGCCCCCAATGGCACGAGGCGACGACGATATCGGCCTCCTGCCGCAGCCTCGCGATGTCCTCGGCGAAGGCCGACAGATAGGCCCGGTCGGCCCAGGTCAGGATGATCGGCGGGATGCCCGGCCGGTTCATCGGCGGCATCCGGGGCTGCGCCTTGTGCGCCGGCACCTGGTAGGCGGTATGGCCGGGAATGACCGCGATGCCGCCGCCGCGCTCGCCCGCCTCATGGTCGGTCGGCCAATAGACCGAGCTGCGCTGCAGGAAACCCACGCGCAGTCCGCCCGAGGTGACAATCGCCGGCGCGCGTGCCGCGGCGAGATCGGCACCGGCGCCGCAATGCGCGATACCGAGCCGATCGAGCTGGGCGATCGAGTTCGCTATCGCGGCATTGCCGTAATTGACGTTGTTGGCGAGCCCGACCGCGGCGATGCCGCCGATCCTGAGCGCCTCGCCGGCGATGTCCGGATCGGCGAAAAACCCCTCGCGCTCGATCGCATGTCCGCCGGGCGGCTGATGGAGGAGACATTCGAGATTGGCGAAGACGAGGTCGGCGGCGTGTAATTCCTCGCCGACCCGCGCGAACGGCACGGCCGGATCGTTGACATTCATCAGGTTCACATCGCCAACCAGGATCATCGAGGGCATCTGGAATGTCTCCCTGCACCGCCACCGGATCGAGATTGCTTTGTCGTGCCGCTCCTCGCAATGAGAATACGGGGCTGTCATTGCGAGCGAAGCGAAGCAATCTTGTGCCCTCTCGCCCTTCGGGTGTTCCCCTCGCCGCGCGCTTCCGGTTAAATCAGCCCGATAACACCAGAGGGGCGGAGCGCCGATGATCGACAAGATAGTCCGCTCGGTGGCCGAGGCGATGGGCGGCATCAAGGACGGCGCGACCGTGCTGATCGCCGGCTTTGCCCAGGTCGGCGAGCCGCGCGCCTTGATCGACGGGCTGATCGAGCAGGGCGCGAAGGACCTGACCGTCGTGCACAACACGGCCGGGCGCGGCCGCGAAGGGGTGGCGCGCCTCATTGGCGAAGGCCGGGTCCGAAAGATCGTGTGCAGCTTTGCCCGGAGCCGCGGCTCGGTGATTTTCGAGGAGGTCTTCGCCCGCGGCGCAATCGAGCTCGAAATCCTGCCGCAGGGCACGATGGCCGAACGGCTGCGCGCCGCCGCCGCCGGCATTCCGGCTTTCTACACGGCGACCGCCGCCGGCACCAAGCTTGCCGAGGGCAAGGAGGCGCGGGTCTTCAACGGGCGCGAATGCATCCTCGAACACGCCATCTACGGCGATGTCGCGCTGGTCGAGGCGTGGCGCGCCGACCGCTGGGGCAACCTCGTCTACCGCGACGCCGGGCGCAACTTCAACCCGGTGATGGCCGCGGCAGCGCAAGCTGACGATCGCGCAGACCCAGCACCTCGCCGAACTGGGCGCCTTGTCGCCGGAGGAAATCGCCACGCCCGGCATCTACGTCGACCGCCTCGTCCACGTCGAAGCCGGCGACCCCCCGCTCAAGACCTGACAGCGCAAGATCGAGCAGGATCACAGCAAATGGCAGCAACTCAGACCTGGCAGCCGCTCGAACGCGAGGCGCTCGCCGCGCGCCTCGCCCGCGACATCCCGGAAGGGTGGTCGGTCAACCTCGGCATCGGCATCCCGACCCTCGTTGGCAACTACGTGCCGCCGGAACGCGAGGTCGTGTTCCATTCCGAGAACGGCATCCTCGGCATGGGCCCGGCGCCCGCACCGGACAAGATCAATCGATGGCTGATCAACGCGAGCAGCCAGTACGTGACCTTGCGCCCCGGCGCCAGCTACATGAACCATGCCGATAGCTTTGCCCTGGTGCGCGGCGGCCATCTCGATTTGTGCGTGCTTGGCGCGTTTCAGGTAGCGGAGAACGGCGATCTCGCCAATTGGGCGCGCTCCGACGACGACACCGCGCCGGCGATCGGCGGCGCGATGGACCTCGCCGCCGGCGCCAGGCGCATCTGGGTCGTCATGGAGCACAAAACCCGCTCCGGCGAAGCGCGCCTCTTGCGCCGCTGCACCTATCCGCTGACCGCGGCGGGCTGCGTCAAGCGCATCTACACCGAGCTGGCCGTCATCGACGTGACCCCTGAGGGCTTCGTCGTGATCGACATGGTGCCGGGGATGACGCTCGCGGCCTTGCAGGAGCTCACCGACGCGCCGCTGCACCGCGCATGAGGCAAACAATGCAATTCGACGCGGAATACGATTTCGTCATCGTCGGCGCCGGCTCGGCCGGGTGCGTGCTGGCCAACCGGCTGTCGGCCGACCCGGCGACGCAGGTGCTGGTGATCGAGGCCGGCGGCAAGGACACCAACCCGTGGATCCATGTCCCGGCCGGGTTCTACCGCAACATCTATCATCCGGGGATCACCTGGCAGTTCGAGACCGAGCCGGTGCCGGGGCTCGACGGGCGGCGCGTCTCGTGGCCGCGCGGCAAGGTGCTCGGCGGCTCGAGCTCGATCAACGGGCTGATCTACATCCGCGGCCAGCGCCAGGATTTCGACCATTGGCGCCAGCTCGGCAATGTCGGCTGGTCGTATGACGACGTGCTGCCGTATTTCCGCCGCACCGAGAACCAGGAGCGCGGCGCCGACGATTATCATGGGCAAGGCGGCCCGCTCGACATCTCGGATCTGCGCGCGCACCACGAACTGCACGACGCCTTTACGGCCGGCGCGCAGGAGGCCGGGTTCAAGGCCAACCCCGATTTCAACGGCGCCGAGCAGGAGGGCGTCGGCAACTACCAGCTGACCGTCCGCCGGATGCGACGCTGCAGCGCCGCGGTCGCCTATCTGCGCCCGGCGATGAAGCGGCCCAACCTCCAGGTCGAGATCCGCGCCTTTGCCCATCGCGTATTGTTCGACGGCAAGCGAGCGATCGGCCTCGAATATGCCCGGAACGGCACGGTGCGGCGGGTGCGCGCGCGGCATGAGGTCCTGCTTGCCGGCGGTTCGCTGTTGTCGCCGCAATTGTTGCAGCTGTCGGGGGTCGGACCGGCCGAGCCTGCTGAGCGAGCACGGCATCGCGGTGGTGCACGAATTGCCCGGGGTCGGCGACAATCTCCAGGACCACCTCGGCTGTCGCCTGATCTACAAGGCGCGCCATGCCAACACCCTCAACGAGATCTCGCGCAGCTGGGTGCGCCAGGCGCAGACCGGCCTCGAATACATTTTCGGGCGGCGCGGCGCCTTGATGATGGGGGCGGCACCGATCGGCCTTTTTGCCCGCACCCGCGAGGGCCTCGCCTCGCCCGATGTGCAGTACCAGTTCCTCGCCGGCAGCTTCGACAAACCGGGCGAGAAGATGCACCCGTTCCCGGGCTGCTCGCTGGTGGCGATCCCGTGCCGGCCGGAGAGCCGCGGCTGGCTGCGCATCAAGTCGCCCGACCCGGCCGTCCCGCCGGCGATGCAGCCGAACTATCTCGGCACCAGCGGCGACCGGGAGACGATGATCGCCGCGCTCAAGATCTCGCGGCGCATCTTCCACAGCCCGACGATGCAGCGCTACGTCGTCGAGGAATTCTGGCCGGGCGCCCGGGTCGACAGCGACGACGGCCTCCTCGAACACGCCAAGAAGACCGGCAGCACGACCTTCCACCAGACCAGCACCTGCATGATGGGGCCACACGACAACGCTGTCGTCGACAGCGAATTGCGCGTGCACGGCATCGAAGGCCTGCGTGTCGTCGACGCCTCGGTGATGCCGACCGTCATCTCCGGCAACACCAACGCCGCGACGATCATGATCGCCGAGAAGGCCGCCGACGTGATCCGCGCCGCCGACCGCAGGGGCGTACGCGCGCCGGCCCGAGCCGCTTGAGGAGGCACGATATGGACCAATCGCCGCTCACGGTTTACCAGGCCCATCTCGACCGGGGCGAGCTGGCCTATCAGTGGAGCCCCGAGGCGGAGCGCGCGGTGTTCTATCCGCGCCTCGTCTGCCCCTATTCGGGCAGCACGGCGCTCGAATGGCGGCTCGCCTCGGGGCTCGGCACGGTCTATGCCACGACCGTCACCCATCCGGCGCAGGGCGAGGCCTACAACGTCGCCCTGATCGATTGCGACGAGGGATTCCGGCTGATGAGCCGGGTCGAGGAGATCGACCCGATGGCGGTCAGGATCGGCATGCGGGTGCGCTTTCGGGTGCATAAACCGGGCGGCGACGAGCCGGCCTATCCCGTCTTTACCCCGGCGGAGGGCACCCCATGACCGGCCTCGAGCGCGGCGGCGCGGCGATCGTCGGGGTCGCCGAGAGCGATCTCGGCCAGGTCGCCGAGGGAATGAACGTCATCGATTTGATGGCGCAGGGGATCGCCCGCGCGGTCGCGGATGCCGGGCTCAGGCTCCGCGACATCGATGGCCTCCTCTGCGCGGCGACGCAGAGCCGGACCTCGGGGCTGTCGCTAAGCGAATATCTCGGCATCTCGCCGACGTTCATCGACACGACGATCCTCGGCGGCTCGTCGTTCATGTTCCACGTCGCGCATGCGGTGATGGCGATCCAGCTCGGCATATGTGAGGTCGCAGTCATCGCCTATGGCTCGACGCAGCGCAGCGTCGGCCGCCGCCAGGCCTCGGTGCGTGAAGTCAACCCATACGAGACGCCGTACCGGCCGTTCCTGCCCTCGACCGCCTATGCGCTCGCCGCCTCGCGCCACATGCACGAGTTCGGCACGACCCGCGAGCAACTGGCGGCGGTCGCGGTTGCGGCGCGGCAATGGGCCCTCCTCAACCCGGCGGCCTGGGAAAAGAAGCCGCTAACCATCCCCGAGGTACTCGGCGCGCGCATGGTCAGCTATCCGTTCACGGTGCGCGACATCTGCCTCGTCACCGACGGCGGCGGCGCCGTCGTGCTGACCGCCCCCGAGCGCGCCCGGAGCCTCAAAAAGCCGCCCGCTTATGTGCTGGGCGTCGGCCAGGCGATCACCCACGCCAGCATTTCGAGCATGCCCGATCTGACCGTGACCGGCGCGCTCCAATCCGGCCGCGAGGCCTATGCGATGGCCGGGATGAAACCCGCCGACATCGATGTCGTCGAACTCTACGACGCATTCACGATCAACCCGATCCTCTTCCTCGAGGATCTGGGGTTCTGCCCGAAGGGCGAAGGCGGGCGCTTTGTCGAGGGCGGGCACATCGCACCCGGCGGCGGGCTGCCGGTCAACACCAATGGCGGCGGCCTCTCCTATTGCCACCCCGGCATGTACGGGCTTTTTCTCTTGATCGAGGCGGTGCGTCAACTCCGCGGCGAATGCGGCGCGCGCCAGGTCAACGGCGCCGAGACCGCGATCGCGCACGGCAATGGCGGGGTCTTGTCGTCGCAGAGCACGGTGATCTTGGGAACCCAGGCGACGGTTTAGAAAACGAGCCGACCACCGAGACACGGAGACCACGGAGGTTAATAGCTACCGCAAAGGCCGCAAAGGTTCCGCAAAGCGCCCGGAAATTTCATCGCGGCCTTCGCGTATCCTTCACGACCTCTGCGCTAAAGTATCTTCTTCTCCGTGTCTCCGTGGTGAATTTTATTGGAGAATGTAAATGGCCGAAAGCGAACGCGAGCTGGTCCGTTTCGAAAACGTCCACGGCATCGGAATCATCACGGTCGACAACCCGCCGGTTAATGCATTGTCGCCGGGTGTGCCGGAGGGCATCGTCGCGGCGGTCGACAAGGGCAATGCCGACCCGGCGGTCACGGCGATGGTGCTGATCGGCGCCGGCAGGAGCTTTATCGCCGGCGCCGACATCCGCCAGTTCGGCCGGGGGCCCTCGACCCCGCCGACCGGGCGGCGCCCTTACGACGTGCTCGACGACGGCGCGAAGCCGGTCATCGCCGCGATCCACGGCTATGCCCTGGGCGGCGGGCTGGAGATCGCCCTCGCCTGCCACTACCGCGTCGCCGTGCCGAGCGCCAAGGTCGGCCTGCCCGAGGTGCAGATCGGCATCCTGCCGGGCGCGGGCGGGACGCAGCGCCTGCCGCGCCTCATCGGCCCGAAGGCGGCGCTCGACATGATCACGTCAGGCCGCCACGTTCCGGCAGCCGAGGCGGAAAAACTTGGAATTATCGACGAGATCGTCACCGGAGGGCGACTTGAAGGGGGCGGCACTGGCCTTCGCCCGCAGCATCGCCGGCCGCCGCCCCCTGCCGCGCATCCGCGACAAGAATGACCGCCTCGCCGAAGGGACGCCGGCGCTGTTCGAGGCGACCCGCAAGGCGATCGCGCGGCGCGCCCGCAACCAGCGCGCGCCCTACGCCTGCATCGAGGCGGTCGAAGCGGCCTGCACCATGCCGTTCGACGATGGCTGCGCGCTCGAACGCAAATTGTTCGACGAGCGGGTCAATTCCGACGAGGCGAAGGCGCTGCGCTATGCCTTTTTCGCCGAGCGCGAGGCCGCCAAGATCCCGGGCATCGACCGCGATACGCCGTTGCGTCCGACCGACCATCCGGGCGTCGTCGGCGCCGGCACGATGGGCGGCGGCATCGCGATGAGCTTTGCCGATTATGGCTTCGACGTGAAGATCACCGATGCGACCCCGGAGGCGCTGGAGCGCGGCATGGCGCGAATCAAGCGGCAACTACGAAACCAGCGTCAAGCGCGGCAGCCTCGCGCAGGACGAGATGGAACGGAGGCTCGCCCGCATCCACCCGGTGCCGGGCATCGACGGCCTCGCCGATTGCGATGTCATCATCGAGGCGGTGTTCGAGCAGATCCCGATCAAGGAGGAGGTCTGGAAGAAGCTTGACGCGGTGATCAAGCCGGGCGCGCTGCTCTATTCCAACACCTCGGGCATCGACATCGACATCATGGCCAACATGACTGCGCAGGCCGCAGGACGTCGCCGGGACGCATTTCTTCGCGCCGGCCAACGTCATGAGACTGTTCGAGGTCGTCAAGGGCACGAAGAGCGCCCCCGACGTGCTGGCGACGGCGATGGCCTTGGGGCGCAAGATCGGCAAGGTCAGCGGGCTCGCCGGCAATGGCGACGGGTTTGTCGCCAACAGGAGCCGCGCGCCGTTCAGCACCGAGATGATCATCATGCTCGAAGAGGGCGCGCTCCCCGAGCAGGTCGACAAGGTCATGGTCGATTTCGGCTACCCGATCGGGCCGTTCGCCACCGCCGATCTGTCCGGCCTCGACATCGGCTACGACACGAGGAAGCGCCGCGCGGCGCAGTACCCGAACTATCGCAAGCAGCCGATCGCCGACCGCGTCGTCGAGGCCGGCCGGCTCGGCCAGAAGAACGGCAAGGGCTGGTTCCGCTATAAGCCGGGCGACCGCACCCCCTACCCCGACCCCGAAGCCGCCCGCATCATCAAGAATACCGCGGCCGAAATGGGCGTGCCGCAGCACCAGTTCACCGACGACGAGATCCTGAAGCGGCTCCTGTTCGCGAGCGTCAACGAGGCCTGCAAGATCCTCGACGAGGGCAAGGCGTTGCGCGCCAGCGACATCGATGTGATGTGGCTCTACGGCTTCGGCTTCCCGCGCTATCGCGGCGGGCTGATGTACTGGGCCGACACGATCGGGGTGCGCGAGGTCTACAACCAGATCGCCGCCTGGCATCAGCGCTACGGCGAGCGCTGGGCGCCCTCGCCCTTGTTGCGCCGCCTCGCCGACGCCGGCACCCCGCTCCGGGAAGCGAAAGCCGAGAGAGGGCTACGCTAATCCCAAAGTTGAGGTGCCGCTCTCGGCGGCGGCTTCGAGCTCAGAAACAGCGCTCGATGCTGTCGCGCTGAGCGCATCATTGAGCCTCGGGCCGAGCACTCTTTTGAAGCGAAGGAGATGATCAATCGACCATCTCCTTAACTCATTGCCACGTTCCTCGGTATCAACGAATGTAACTCCGGATTGGACAGCGCAGATCCGGCTTGCGCGTCGATTGTCAAGCCGTTCCCACACCAGAGCTTCACCCAACTCGGTTTCAATTGCAGATTTCTCAGACTTTAACCAGTCAAAAATTGCTTTATTTCGCTCCTTATTCCCGCTGTCGATATACAGCTCGGCCTGAAGACCCTTCGCCGAGAACGCCACGCCATATTGGAACCCGGTGACCCCGGAGCTGAACGAATACCACCCCTGAGGCTGAGCGACTCTCGCATTGGTAAATCTATGTTGCTCTCTCAGCGCATCCAATAGAGGTTGAAAAAATCTCTGATATATCAGCCCACGCTCGGACGGACTTTCGGTTGGACTCACTCGTTTACCAAAATCATTCGGTGCAGCAACCGGCCGGAACTGTACAGCCGGCTTGGATTCGTCGATGCGGATTGCTTCCACAACGACACCGAAGAAATCCACCTCCTCATCCGTATGTCTGTTGAGCCAATCGAGTGCCTTCCGGTGTTCGTCGCGTACTTCCGGGCTGATCCAGATGATTATCGCCGCATCAAGGCCACCAGCGTAAGTTAGCAATTGCCCTAGGTGGCCATGGTCGGTGCGCTCAAGCTGATTTTCGATAATCACTGGGCGATTGGTTCCGACCTCCCGAGCCAGAATGTCGCAGGAGAATTCACCGACGGCAGCTTCTCTCTGGTCCAATTGGAGATCCAAGCCGAGTGCCTCGCCAAGTGACGACAGGTTTTCGGCGAGCCAAGGCGTGAAGTCGCCAGCCTCACTCCGCCAGAGAGTTCGAGCATCGACATGGAGGAGCTTACCGAGCGAAATTTCCATCGCGTACCTCCCGTTGATGGCGGGACAAGTCCGACCATGACGGTATAGGGTACGGTAAAGAGCGCGGAAGCGGGAGGCTGACATGACCCGGGCGGAACTCGATGCGGCGCTGGCCCGGCTCGGGCTCGACGTGCCGGAAAAGGAGCGTGTGGAGATCCTGGCGCAGATGCCGCTCTTGGAAGCGATGCGGGCGCGGCTGCGGCCATCTGGCGGGCGCGACGTCTTTGCCGAGCCGGCGCATGTCGTCAAGTTTCCGGAAGGCTGAGCGATGGTCCCGGACTTTCTGACGATCGCCGCGGCAGCGCAGCTCATTGAGAAGCGCGAGCTGTCGCCGGTCGAGCTGGTCGACAGCCGGCTCGACCGCATCGCCAAGCTCGATGGCAGGCTCAACAGCTTCATCCGGGTGCTGGCGGACGAGGCGCGCCGCGACGCCCGCGCCGCCGCGGCCGAGATCGCCGCCGGCCGCTACCGCGGGCCATTGCACGGCATCCCGATCGGCCTCAAGGACATCTACGAGACCGCCAGGGTGGCGACGACCGGCCATTCCAAGGTGATGCAGGACCATGTACCGCTGACCGACGCCTTCTCGGTCAAGCGGCTGCGCGACGCCGGCGCGATCGTCATGGGCAAGCTGGCGACCCACGAGTTCGCTCTCGGCGGGCCGAGCTTCGACTTGCCGTGGCCGCCGGCGCGCAACCCGTGGGACACCGGCCGCTTCACCGGCGGGTCGTCGAGCGGCACCGGCGCCTCGGTCGCGGCGGGGCTGGTGCTTGGCGGCACCGGCAGCGACACCGGCGGCTCGATCCGCGGTCCGGCCGCCTATTGCGGCATTGCCGGCATCAAGCCGACCTACGGCCTCGTCAGCCGCATGGGCAGTCTGCCCCTCGCCTTCTCGCTCGACCATGCCGGGCCGATGGCGTGGACTGCCGAGGATTGCGCGATCATGCTGCAGGCGATGGCCGGCCACGACCCGGCCGACCCGGCGAGCGCCGACCGGCCGATCCCCGATTACCGCGCCGCGCTCCGGGCTGGCATCAAGGGGCTGCGCATCGGCCTCGTCCGCCATTTCTACGAGCGCGACAACGAAGCCAACGCCGCAACCCGAGAGGCCATCGCCGCGGCCGCGCAAACCCTCGAAAGCCTCGGCTGCACGGTGCGCGAGCTGACCCTGTCGCCGCTCGCCGACTGGTCGGCCTGCGGCATCACGATCATGCTCGCCGAAGCCTATGCGATCCACGAGGCGAACCTGCGGTCGCGCTTCACCGATTACGGCGAATTCTTCCGCGACCGCATGGCGCTGGCCGGCTTGATCACCGCGGCCGACTATGTCCAGGCGCTGCGCCGGCGGCGCGAACTGATCAGCGAACTCGACCGGGCGATGGCCGATCTCGATCTGGTGATGACCGCCGCGGCGCCGAGCGAGGCGCCGCCGATCGCGGCGGTCGGCAAGTTCGCGATCATGGAGCGGCCGAGCCTGACGATGCCGTTCAACGTCACCGGCAGCCCGGCGATGTCGGTGTGCTGCGGCTTCACCGATGGCGGTTTGCCATTGTCGTTCCAGATCGTCGGCAAGCGCTTCGCCGACGCTATCGTGCTGCGCCTGGCGCACGCCTACGAGCAGGCGACCCCGTGGCGTGGGCGGCGGCCGGCACTGTAGCGAGGAACAATGGCGATGAAGGTCCTGAAGGGCGGCAGGCTGATCGACGGGACCGGTGCGGCGCCCGTCAATGGCGCGACGATCGTCATCCGCGGCAACCGGATCGACGCGGTCACCACCCGCAACGAAAGCGACTTTCCGGCCGACGCCGAGATCATCGACTGCGGCGGCATGACAATCCTGCCCGGCCTCATCGATTGCCACGACCACATGGCCAATCACCGCTACGACCTGACCCACCGCTGGCGCATCGACGAGCCGCAGAGCACGCGCCATCTGCGCACCGCCGCGGTGCTGAAGCAGACCCTGGCGGCCGGCTACACGACGATCCGCGACGCCGCCGGGCTCGACGTCGGATTCAAGCGGGCGATCGAGGAGCGGCTGATCGACGGCCCGCGCCTCGTCCTGTCATTGTCGATCATCTCGCCGATCGGCGGCATCGGCGACGCGGTCAGCCCGTCGGGGTTGCCGCTCGACGATTGCTGCTGCATCCCGGGCGACCCGCTGCTGCCCGACAGCGTCGTCAACAGCCTCGCCGACGTGCGGCCGATGGTGCGCCGCATGGTGCGGGCCGGGGCCGATGTGATCAAATGCGCGACGACCGGCGGCGCCAGCTCGCGGCCGGGCCACGGCCCCCGCGACGGCGCCTTCAACCTTGACGAGATGCAGGCCCTGGTGGACGAGGCGCAGGCGCTCGACCGCCGCGTCATGTGCCACGCGCTCGGCGGCCGCGGCCTCGATATCGCGATCGCGGCCGGGGTCAACTCGATCGAGCACGGCAGCTATCTCAACGAGAACCCGCGCCACCTCGAACGCATGGCCGAGCGCGGCATCTTCTTCGTGCCGACGCTCCTGGTTTACGAATACCACCGCAAGTCGCCGGCGCCGCATGTCCTCGAGCGCGCCCAGGCCCTCGCCGAGCCCCATGCCGAGAGCATCAGGCGGGCCCTCGCGCTCGGCGTCAAAGTGGTCGCCGGCACCGATGCCGGCGGCCACGGCCACCCGGCCAATGCCGGCGAACTCGAATGCCTGGTCAAGGCCGGGATGACCCCGATGCAGGCGTTGCAGGCGGCAACCGGCTGGGCCGCCGAATGCCTCGGGCGGGAAGCCGAACTCGGCACCGTCGCGCCCGGCAGGCTCGCCGACCTCGTCGTCGTCGCCGGCGACCCGCTCGCCGACATTGCGCTGCTGCGCGACATCGGACGCATCGCCCTCGTCGTCAAGGACGGCGAAATCGCGGCAAACCGGATGACCGGGCGGGCCCCTGGCTAGCCTAAGCGGGCGCGACGCTCAGGTGATGCACGCTAAAGCCGTGCCGGTCGGCGAGCATCTCGCCAACCCGGCGGCGGTGACATTGGCGCCAGTCCGCCTCGTAGCATAGGAGGCAGCTGGCCCCCTGCTGCGCGGCCGCCGCCGCCTGCTGCAATGCCAGCTCGGCCTCGGCGCTGGCGAGCTTCGCCTCGACGATGCCCCAAAAGCGCGGCCAGTCGCGCCGTCTTCCGGCTTCGCGGCCCTCCGGCGGGGTGCCGAGCGCCTGCAAATGGAGGTACCCGATACCCGCTTCCTCGACCGCCGCCGCGAGCTGGTGCTTGGAAAAACCCGGCCGCCGCGAGATCGGCCGGTCGCGCACATCGATCAGCGTGGCGATGCCGGAAGCGGCGAGCGCCGCGACGACATCGGCGAGACGCGCCTTCTCGTAGCCGATCGTGAAGAGCGTACGAGCTATCATTCCTTTTCTGTTATCTCCTCGAAAACCGGCATTCGGGCGCAAATGGGACCAAACCTATCAATCTCCCTCACCGGAGGTGTAAGCGGCACAGTAGTTGACTGGGCACTCGGGTTGGTCGCGTGTCGCTACGCTGCGGGACTCAATCAATTCTCCGCCGCCACAATAATAGGCGTTGGCGACAACGAAGTCCCCGAAAGTCGCTTGGCTGATAAAGGCAAAGCCTTGCGCCGCGATCAAGGATTGAAGATCAGAGCAGGTGAATGCGCGGGAGTCGATCCCGGCGGCAGAAGCCGAGGAACTGATGGCCATTACCCCTGCGATGAGCGCAAGGTTCTTAATCAAATGCTGCCAACCCGGTAGCGCTCGACCGCTTCGCGGTCGAGCTCGATGCCGAGGCCCGGCCGCTCCGGCAGTTTGACGGTGCCGTCGCGTTCGAGGCGCAACGGCTCCTTCAGCAATTCGTCGCGGGTCGCATTGGGGTTCTGGTCCCATTCGAGCACCAGCCCGTTCGGGATCGCGGCGGCGAAATGCAGCGAGGCGACCAGCAGCACCGCGCTGGCGAAGGCATGCGGCGCCACCATGCGGTGATGCGCCTGGGCGTAGGCGGCGATGCGGCGCCCTTCGGAAAACCCGCCCGACCAGGCAATGTCGGGCTGCACGATGTCAACAGCGCCCCGGCCGATCAGCTCGCGAAAGCCGTAGAGCCCCACCTCCGTCTCGTAGCCGGCGATCGGGGTGGCGAGCGCATCGGCGACTCTGGCGCTGCCGTCGATGTCGTCGGTCGCGACCGGCTCCTCGATCCAATAGAGCTTATAGGGCTCCATCGCCCGTCCCATCTCGATCGCGAATGCCGGGCTCCAGGCGCAATTGACGTCGACCATCAGCTTCGCGTGCGGCCCCAGCGCCTGGCGCACCGCGGCGACCCGCGCGAGATCCTCCTCCGGGTCGACCTCGCAGAATTCCGCATTGCCGACCAACTGGCGCAGATGGGTCTGGGTCGACGGGTTGCGGCCGATCTTCATCTTCATGCCCTTGAAGCCGCGGGCGCGGTAACCTTCCGCCTCGCCGGCGAGATCGGCCGCCGATTTGCCCTCCTGGTAGAAGCCGCCGCTGGCATAGGCCTCGACCCGGTCGCGGCAGGCGCCGAGCAGCTTGTACACCGGCAGCTTGGCGACCTTGCCGGCGATGTCCCACAGCGCGATGTCGATGCCGCTCAATGCCTGCATGACGAGGCCGCGGCGCCCGTATTGCCGGGTGCGCGCAAACATCTTCTGCCACAGCCCCTCGATCATCAGCGGGTCCTCGCCGATCAAGAGCGGCATCAGGTCCTTTTCGATGACCGTTGCGGTGACGCCGCCGCCAACCCCGGACTTCGCCGATGCCGACGATGCCATTATCGGTCTCGACCTCGACCAGCAGCGCGCCGCGCCGCGCCTGCACCCCGGAGGCGCTGGCATAGGGCGGATCGCACGGACAGGACAGCGCGATCGTGCGAATGGCGGCGATTTTCATACGTGCCTCCTCAGTCCTCGCCGAGCACGGCGAGAAGGTCGCATTGGATCTGCATCGGCGGGGTAAAATCGCTATGCGCCACCGTGTGCCGCGCCGGCCGCGAATGCGGGTCGGGAAACATCTCGACCCAGTATTTGTTGAGGGTCGGGCGCAAGGCCCGGTCGGCGATCCACACCGTCATCTTGACGATGTCGTCGGGCGTGCCGCCGGCCGCCTCGATCAGGCGCTGCACATTGGCGAACATCGCGGCGCATTGCGCGTCGAGGTCTTCCGGCACCTTGCCGGTGGTCGGGTCGGCGCCGGAGATCGCGCCCGAGACGACGAACGGCCCGCGCCGGCTGGCGGCGGGGATCGGGTTGAGGTGCTTGACGCCGGAAACCTCGATGCTGCGCCTCTTATCCACGCCTCGCCTCCTGCGCCGGGCTTTTACTGTTCAGGGCGATGATAGGGAGCGCATCCGGCGCGCGCAATCCGGCCGCGGTATATGATGATCGGCAACAGCGACCGTGCGATCAGGCGGGGAGAGAGGCGATGAGCGAACCGGCGGCACAGCAGGACAATCTCGTGCGGCTCTGGGAAGAGCACATGCGCCACGAGTTCGACACCAAGAGTACCGAGGACACCCTCGCCACGATGGTCGAGGACGCCTACGTCAACCACATCCCGGTGCTGACCGGCGGCGTCGGCAAGGCCGCGCTGCGCGAGTTCTACGCGACCCACTTCATCCCGAAAATGCCGCCCGACATGGCGATGACCCCGCTGTCGCGGACGATCGGCACGGATCAGCTGGTGGACGAGATGGTGATCAGCTTCACCCACACCGTCGAGATCGACTGGATGCTGCCGGGCATTGCGCCGACCGGGCGGCATGTCGAGGTGGCGCTGGTCGTCATCGTCCGCTTCCGCGACGGCAGGCTGGCCCACGAGCACATCTACTGGGACCAGGCCTCGGTCCTCGTCCAGCTCGGATTGCTCGACCCGGCCAGGCTGCCGGTCGCCGGCGTCGAAAGCGCGAAGAAGGCGCTCGACCCCTCGCTGCCCGCCAACGCCTTGATCCGGCGCGCCGGGTGACTACCAGGGAGACGCTGCAGCGCGATCAGCGCGTCCTGCCAGCGGCGCGCGGGCTCTGCGGCAGAAGGAGAGCAGGCGGCGAAATCCCCAGCGCTCAGGAGAGTACCACCGGCGATCGCCGGTTCGGGGGAGTTGCGATGCGTTGGCCGGCCGGCAGAGTTGCTGCGGCCATCCGCTCTCCTGATAGACAACCATGTAAAGCCCATCGATAACCAGTTCGATCACGGCCGGTGCCGCGGCGCATTCGCGCTTGGCAAACTGCAGACCCTCGGGCAGGTCCGCGAAACGCGCCACCGATCGCCGCGGCAGGCCGGCGATGCACCAGGTGGCGTCTCGATTTCGGGAGATTTGCAGACGCAAATCCATGGCTCGGCGCTCGCGGACCGGCGCCGCTAATGGCGAAAAGTTTCGGTGGATGGCTCGATGCGTACCCTCGTGGTTTCGCCATCGGCCTCGCGCAACGCGAAGCGGAAAGCGTCCTTGCAGCTGCGGAAAACCCCTCCGAGCAGACCGTGTGTTTCCGAGGCTATCCAAAGCCCGCGCTGATCGCGCCGGATTGTGAACTCGCGCGGCACGCGCGGCCACGCCTGCGGCAGTTCGACATCGGACATCGCCATACCCGGCTTCAATGCGTGACCGCCTGCGGCAGCGACAGCAGGAGACATACCGCCATCGTGCCAATGACGATCAGCGCCAGGGCGGAAAAGCCGGTAGCGATCTCGACAACAGCCCGCGCCCGAGGTTTCGCCCGCTGCGCGACGGCACCGTTGGTCCGTGTCCTGGCTGGACGCTCGAAATCCGCAACGGTCATGTGCACCCACTCCGCTCCGACACCCGCCCGGTGACGCCGCAGAAGAGGCTATTTACGGATAAAGGTTCGAGCCGTTTCGGACCCGTCGATTATAAAAAAGCCATGTGGCCGTGCGTTCAGACGGCTATCTCGTGCGCGGCCTGACCGCCGGCGTCCTCAAAGAGCGAGCCGAGGCGCCCCTACCGATTGACGCCGTCGAGCGTCGGGAGGCGGTAGCGGTCCTCCGGATCGTCCCAGCCCTTGAAGCGGGGCGCCCGCTTCTCGGCGAATGCGGCGCGGGATTCGATCAGATCGCTCTTGGCGCCGTGCTCGTGCAAGGCGCCCGCCAGACGCTGCAGCTCCGGCGCCGGCATCGGGCGAATCTGGCGCATCATGTGTACGGTGTTGACCCGCGAGGCCGGCGGCAGGGTCAGCAGATGCTCGGCCATGGCGAGCGCGTTCGCCATCAGCTGGTCGGGCTCAGCGAGGCGGTTCAAAAAGCCGATCTCGTAAAAGCGCTCGGCGGTGAAGCGAAAGCCGAGCGCCATCTCCATCGCGATCGGATAGGGCAAATTGGCGACGTGCCCGTGATTGTAGCCGCCCAACAGCCAGCGCTTGGCTTCGGAGACCTCGAACACCGCCCCCTTCGCCGCGACGCGCAGATCGGTGCGCTCGACCAGCATGAAGCCGCCGCCCATCGCGAAGCCGTTGACCGCGGCGATGACCGGTTTTTCGAGCGCCCCGGTCATGAACGGGTCCGGAATCGCCGGGCGCCGCCCGCCCGGCGTGCCGGCAGCGAGCGATTCCTTCATGTCCTCGCCGGCGCAGAACCCGCGCCCCGACCCGGTAAAGATCGCGACCTCGAAATGGTCGCTGCGGCGGAATTCGGTCCAGGTCTCGGCGAGGCAGGTCCGCATTTCGTGGTTGAGCGCGTTCAGCCGCTCGGGCCGGTTCATGCGCACCACGAGGATCTGACCGTGATGCTCGGTTTCGACGACCGCCATGTCTTTTCTCCCTACTCTTGGCACCGCAGCTTGGCGCAGGCTAGCATTCCCGCCCGGTCGATCAAACCGCGCCGCGACCGCGGAGCGGCAAGCCGTGCGGGAATTCCGGGGAATCATGGGCGTGCCGCTCGGCGATCTGATCTGGCTCGCGGCGGCGGTCATCGCCGCCGGGGTGGCCACCGGTGTGCTCGCGGGGCTCTTCGGGATTGGCGGCGGCGCCGTCATCGTCCCGGTCCTGTTCGAGGCTTTCCGGATGTTCGGCGTGCCCGAAGAGGTGCGCATGCAGCTGTGCATCGGAACCTCGCTCGCGATCATCGTGCCGACGACGCTGCGCTCGTATCGGGCCCACCAGGCGCGGGGCATGGTGATCCCCTACGTGATGCGGTCCTGGGTGGTGCCGGCAATCTTCGGGGTGGGGGTCGGCTCGCTCGCCGCGGTCTTTGCGCCTGCCGGCCTGTTCGAGGCGGCGTTCGCGCTGATCGCCAGCCTGATCGCCGCCAAGCTCTTGATCGGACGCGAGAGTCGGGTGCTGGGGAGCGATCTGCCGGGGCGCACCGCGATGACCGGCTATGGCTTTCTCGTCGGGGTCGCCTCGTCGCTGATGGGGATAAGCGGCGGATCGCTGGTAACCATGATCCTGACGCTCTACGGCAAGCCGATCCACAACGCGGTAGCGACCTCGGCCGGTATCGGCGTGCCGATCACGATCGCCGGCACGATTGGCTACTGCCTGGCCGGCCTGCCGCATCACGCCCTGCTGCCGCCGCTGTCGATCGGTTTCGTCTCGGTGATCGGGGTCGTCACGATCGCGCCGATCTCGAGCACGGTCGCGCCGTTCGGCGCCCGCCTCGCGCATCGGCTGCCCCGGCGCTGGCTGGAAGTCGGCTTCGGCCTCTTTCTGCTGCTCGCCGCGGCGCGCTTCGCGGCGAGCCTGGTCTAGCGGGCGCTCAAGCGACCAGGCCCGCCGACGACCCACTTCCCCCGCCCCGAGGCAAGAGCGCAGAATTCACCCCATGGAACATGACAGTCCTGTCAGCTATCCCGATGCATACCTGCGCGACATCCTGACTGGCGCGCGCACGATCGCGGTGGTCGGCGCCAGCCCGCGGCCATACCGGCCGAGCCATGGCGTCATGCGCGATCTGCAGCGCCAAGGTTACCGCACGATCCCGGTCAACCCGTTCGCCGCGGGAGGCACGATCCTCGGCGAGCGCTGCTATGCCGCGCTCGCCGAGGTTCCGGTCGATCTCCTTGGGCCGATCGACATCGTCGACATTTTCCGGCGCAGCGAGGCGGCGGGCGCGATCGTTGACGCGGCGATCGCGATCGGCGCCAAGGCGGTGTGGATGCAGCTCGGCGTCGTCGATAAAGCTGCCGCCGCGCGCGCCGAAGCGCATGGGCTGAAGGCGGTGATGGACCGCTGCCCGGCGATCGAGATCCCGCGGCTCGGACTGGCGCGCGGCTGAGACCTGGCCCGCTGTCAATGCGCCAGCAGCACCGGCAGGGTCATGTGCTGAAAGATGCCGCGGCTGACGCCGCCGAGGACAAATTCGCGCAGCCGCGAATGGCCATAGGCGCCCATCACCAGCAGATCGGCGGCGAGGTCAGCGGCCCGCGACAGTAGGAGATCGTCGATCCCGATGTCGCCGGCGGCCTCGCTCTGCGCGCTCGCCGCGATCCCGCGCCGGACCAGCGCGGCGGCCAAATCGGCAGCGGCAACCCGCGTCGTGCCGGCCGCCGCGGCGAGCGGCCCGACCTCGATCACCGTGACGGACTCGGCGCGTTCGAAGAGGAACATCGCATCGTGCAATGCCCGCGCCGCCTCGCGGCTCGAATTCCAGGCAACCAGCACGCGCCGGCCGATCTCGGCAAAACCGCCGGCATAGGGCACCACCAGCACCGGACGCCCGGCGCCGAGCACGACCTCCTGCGGCCGCAACCCGAGCCCGCCGGTCGCTTCGGCATCGGGGTTGGGCTGCCCGAGCACGACTAGGTCATAGAGCGCAGCAAGCGCGATGGCGGTGTCGGTCGGATCGCTCTCGCGATAGATCCAGTCGCCGGTGAGCTCGCGCTTTGCCAGCTCGCCGCGGAACGCGGCCTCGGCCGCGCTCCCTTCGCCGCGCTGCGCCTCCAGATAGGCCTGGACCAGCTGCATCCAGCCGCCGATGTCGCCATACCCGCTCGAAACCGGATAGCCGCAGGCGTAGAGCCCGGTAAGGCGCGCCTCCGACCCGCCGGCCAGCGTCGCGGCGGCCGCGGTCAGTTGCGGCACGGTCGCCGGATTGTCGATGACGACGAGGATTTCGCGGATGGCCATCGCTTCCCTCCTGCGACTACAAGTCGAGCGCGGCCTCGCGGCACACCAGGACCCGGCGCTTGTTGCGCACCGTGCACAGCAGCGGCGCCTCGGCCGGGGCGGTCCCGGCGCGCAGCGCCATCGCCCGCGCCAACATGAATTGGGTGACGTTGCGGAACGGCGCAAGCGGCCGGCGCCCGATCGGATGCCAGCCGACATCTTCGAGCTCCTCGCTCGATACCGGATCGCCGAACACGGCGCTGTCGTCGGCGAGGAAAAACCGCGTATTGAAGCGCCGGAACACCGGCGTCGGGGTGATCGCGCGGCCGACATAGGCCAGGACATCGAGCGAGGCGGCGATGCCGCGCCCGGCATAGGCCGCCTCGATCGGGGTAAGCCGGTGGTCGCCGGGCATGCTGCGCGGTCCGGCCGGATCGCGGCGTCCGACCAGCACCCCGGCCTCCTCCCAGGTCTCGCGCAGCGCGGCGCGGGCGCTGCGCACGAGGCGCGGCGGCAGGCCTGCGCCGCCGCTTTCGCCATGCCACGGTTTGCCGTCCCCGGGGTCGATCGCGCCGCCGGGGAAGACCCAGATTCCGGGCATGAACTTGGCATGGCCCGGGCGCCGGCCGGCCAGCAGCTCGAGGCCGCTCCCTTCCCCGCGCAGCAGGATCAGCGAGGCTGCATCGCGCGGCCGGACGATCGCGGGCCTGGCGCGGACCGCTTCGGAAACATCGTTCATGACCCGATACTATGCGAGAACCCGGCCGATCTGAACACACGCTGTTGCCGCGCGCCGCGGCATTCCGACCGGTCGCGTCCCGCCGAGTGGCAGCGTTTCGGCACGCCAGGGCGCGACCATCAACGCGATAGCCGAGCCGGCCTGACCGCAATTTTCCCTGCCGGCAGGGAAAATTCGCGAAATCGCCGCCGCAGCGACGCGATTAGGCCTTGCATTACCGTGGGTTGCGACTCGAATTCCCGCGCGTCGGGCAGGGAATTTTGCGCGACCGAGCAGGGAGATATTTGCCGCTTGCAGGGAGTTTGCAGGGAGTTCTCAAGCGATATCAATCTCCGATGGCCGGTTGCGTCACTCGCGGCAGAGATGGGGACGAGGCCGCCCGGACGCAACCGCAATCCCGCCCCGGCTGGTCGATCCAACGCCCAGGCCGGGACGTTCTGAAAGTTCCGCTTTCAGCCCCACAAGGCCGCCTCGGGTCCGCTTTGTTGCTGTTTTCGCCATATAGGCGGCAAATGCGCTTTTTCAACAACCCTCGGGAACGGCGAGCGGTCCGCTTCGCGCCGAAAGCGGCCACTCCGGCGAACCGCAATCTAACCGCTGGGTTCAACCCTCAACCGACCGTCAAATCGCGTTGCGTCAGCACGCGATGAGGTGACAATCGCCCGCGACGGTCCGGGAAGCCGGAGAATGTCGAATGAGGTACTGCGATGTTCGCTAGACTTGCGAGCGCTGGATTGCTGCTCGGCATCGCGTTTGCGACACAGGCTAGGGCCGAGGCCAGTGAGGCGGAGCTTTGGCAAGTAGGCTTGAATGCCATCAGTCTCTGCGTCCATGCCGCGCTCTACCAGCACGACGGACTCGATGCGGTCGCGCTATACCACGCCGCCCTCATGGTGGAACACCCGGCCGGCGCGACGCCCGTTGAGCGGGATTGTCTATGGGCGAAGTTGCACCGCGAAGGAACTCTGGACCGGTCCGGCCCGAACGGGCGGGAAACTCGGGTCAACGAGGCGCTGCTCCTCCAGGTGATTGCCGCTTACCTGACGATCCCGCCGCCCATCCCGCCACAGTATTTGCAGTTCAGGGTTCAACCTGTAGACAGCTACCCAGCGGCGGACCGCGCCGCGGCTGGTACTCTCCAAACCGCCGGGGTCGCTTTGACGTGGCAAGCACGATGGGCGGACCCTGCCAACCCGGACGCCGCATCTCCACCCACATTGACACCTGGTAGGAAGCGATAGCAGGCGTAGGGCGGGTGAGCGAAGCGTCACCCGCCGAGACGGCGCCGGATTGGCGGAAGGCGCCGCTGACGCGGCTTTTCCGCCCTACGCTTGCTACGTACTATGATCGTGTGAAATGGCTATGGCGTTTGACCTCTTCATGTCGGTTGAGGTTCATCTGTTCTCTATTGCGGTCGAAAATGCATGATCTGTAAAGGATGGATATCTGCGGCAAACGGTCTGCAATCCGCCCGTAGAGGCGTTTGCAATTCATTGAGGCAACGGCCGAAATGGGGGCATGACCGGGCGTTGATGTCGGATGAGGCGAGCGGCGGGCGAGGGGTCGCAGAGCGGCGTCAGTCGCCTCGCGCTAACACCTGCCGTGGCCGAACCCTCGTCGCAATGCCGCCAACGCCGCAGCTCTGGTCGTCGCTCGCCAGAAGCACGAATAGTTTGGCTCGCTGCGAAGTTCATAGTCGGCGAACGCCAATTGCTTGTCGAGCGGCGGGCAGCGGCTGCGCGCGCCGGCGAATTGATAAAGGCGCCCCAGCCTGGCGCCGCTCCATTGGAATGTGTAGCGAAGATTTGGGCCGTTCGCGGCACACGGCCGAAAACCGCTCTCGTTGCGCGCATGGTCCACCAGCGCCTCAACCTGGATTTTCGGGTATCCGGCGCGCCAAAACCACCTGATGATCTCGGCACGAACCCGGTCAGGGGTTGAATAATCGAAGGACCGCGCAGCAGCAGGCGGGGCCGGTACCATGGGCGGCCGGGGCGGCGGCGCCGGTACCGCTGCCGGCCATAGAAAGTTGATGGTCGAACATGCCGACAAAAGCTGCGCGACGAATACCCAGATCGCGATCGCGGCGCAGCCCCGAGTGCATGTCATAGGCCACCCGGGTTATGTCGCGATGGGTCGTCGTTGCTCCGCCGACCCGCGATGCCCGGCCTCACGCCTCCTTCCCGGGCTCGGCGACCGCGGCCGACCACGGCGACATCACGTCGCTGACGCCGTAATTGAGGCCGTCCTCGCCGCGCAGCACGAGGTTGGGGCAGGCAAAGCGCGACGGCCAGGCGGTATGCTCGACCAAGGCCGCACCGGGCCGCGAGCCGAGCCGCTGGCGGATCGCCTCGCCGAGGCGCCGGTCGATCGCGATGCCGGTGTCGCCGCTGACATCGATGCGCGGGTGGTGCGCGGCCTCCTCGGCGGTCATCGCAAAATCGACGATGAAGCTCGCCAGCTGCACCACAGCGGCGAGGATGCGCCGGCCGCCGGACGCGCCGACCCCGAAGCGGGCGCGCCCGTCGCGCGCCGCGACCAGCGGGCACATGTTGGTCAGCGCGCGCTTGCCCGGCAGCAGCGAATTCGGCCGGCCCGGCCGCGGGTCGAACCACATCACCCCGTTGTTCATCAGGATGCCGGTCTGCGGCAGCACATAGCGGCTGCCGAAGGTCGACAGCAGCGTCGTGGTCAACGCGGCGATGCCGCCTTCGCGGTCGATCGCGGTGATGTGGGTCGTGCAGCTCTCGCCCGGCGGCTTGACGTCGCCGAGACCTTCGAGCCGGGCGTGATAAGCCTGCTGCAAAGCGTCGATCAGCGCCTCGAAATAGACCGCGTCGGGCGCCTGCGCGAAGCGCTTGCCGGCGAGCCGGTCGAGCACATCGGCCAGGGTCGGCGCGGCGGTCAGCCCGCGGGCCGCATGCAGCGAATAGCCGCGATAGGGGATTTCCAGCGAGGGCACGATCCGCGCCCGACAGAGGGCGAGATCGCCTGACGACAAGACGCCGCCGCCGGCCCGGACGTCGCCGGCGATCGCCTGGGCGATCTCGCCCCGGTAGAAATCGTCGGGCCCCTCTTCGCCGAGCCGCGCCAGCGTATCGGCGAGGCGGCCGAGGCCGAGGTTCGGCGCCTCGCCGTTCGGCGGACAGACCGGCGGCAGCCCATCGGGCAGCCAGATCCGCCGGCTCTCGTCATAGCGGCGCAGATCCGCGGCGGCGCTCGCGGTCTTCAGCGTCACCCACCAGTCGACCGGCAACCCCTGGCGGGCCAATGCCGCCGCCGGCGCCACCAGGTCGCGCCACGGCGTGCGCCCGAAGCGTTCGACCGCCAGCGCATAGCCGCTCACCGCGCTCGGGATCGCGAAGGACAACGGCCCGTGCATGTTGCGGTCGCCCTCGACGCGCGGCCAGGTGAACAATTCGGTGATCGTCTCGCCGGTCAGCGGAAAAACCGCGGGATCGAGACCGGCCGGGGCGATCGGGCCGAAATCGACGATCTCGGCGCGACCGCCGCCCGGCGGATGGACGACCATGAAGCCGATCCCGCCGAGCCCGCTGTTCCACGGTTCGCGCACGGCCAGCGCAAAGGCGGTCGCGACCACCGCATCGACCGCGCTGCCGCCCGATGCCAGCACTTCGGCGCCGATTGCGGCGGCGACCCCGTTCTGGGCGGCGACGACGCCGCCGCGCGAGGCGGCGACCGGCTTCCTGACCACCCAATTCTGCATCAGCGCTGCGCCATCTCACAGAACCTCGATCGCATCGACGCGGCTCTGGTAGAAGGCATAGTGGCCCGCCAGCCCGCTCGCCTCGTCGAACGGCGCGCGATAAGCCCAGACCGCGTTTTCCGACCGGCGCTCGGCGGCGCCGCCGACCTCGATCGTCCAATACGAGCAGTCGCCCTTGAACGGACAATAGGTCTTGTGCTCGGTCGGCCGCATCAGGTCGAGCCGTACGTCCTTTTCCGGGAAATAGTGCACCGGTCCGTGCCCGGTTTCCTCGACGCGGACCGTCGCATGGCTGTCGGCGATCACGGCGCCGGCAAAGGTGACGCGCAGCCGCCGCGCGTCGGGCACGAGGTCGACCCGGTGCTCGGGCTTGGCGGCATAGCCGGGGGCGGAATTGGCCATCGATGCGTTCTCCTCTGTTCAGCGGATCGTTTCGGAGGGCGGCGCGTGGCGCCAATTGCCGGCGCTCGGCTGTTTGCTGCAGTTAAACGAGGCGACGCAGCTATTGTAGAATTGCGACCCCTGGAGGGGCCCGCATTCCTGCGCGATCCGCTTGGCGCGAAACCCCGGGTTGCTGCACAGCAGACTTTCGTATTGCCGGCTCTGCTGCACATTCTGCGCGGCGCCTTCGTTGCCATCCGATTGCGCCCAGGCCGTTCCGGCCGCGGCGATCAGCCCGGCGGCGGCAAGGCAAACCCAAATACGTCCCGGCATGGTTGCGCTCCTTCTCTTGATCAATCCGTCATGTGGCGGCTCAGCCGACCATCGTCAGGCCGCCGCTGACGCTCAACACCTGGCCGGTGATGTAGTCCGAGCGCCGGCCCAGAAAGAACATCACCGCTTCGGCAATCTCCTCCGGCCGCGCGATGCGGCGGAACGGGATGGCCCGGGTCAGCGCCTCGCGCATGCGCTCGGGCTGATGCTGAAACAGCGGCGTGTCGGTCGGGCCGGGGCAGACGCAGTTGACGTTGATGCGATAGCGCGCCAGTTCGCGCGCCAGCGATTTGGTGAACGCGATGAGGCCGCCCTTGGCCGCTGCGTACACGGTTTCGCCGGTGCTGCCGACCCGCCCGGCATCGCTCGATATGTTGACGATCTTGCCCTGCTGCGCCGCGACCATCGGCCCCAGCAATGCCCGGGTCAGCCGGATCGCGCCCATCAGGTTGATCTGCGATCAGCTGGTCCCACATTTCCGGCGGGTTTTCGAGAAACGGCTGGATGCGGTCCCAGCCGGCGCCGTTGACCAGGCCATCGATCCGCGGGGCCCGGCCGTGCACCGCCGCCGCGAAATCGGCGATCGTCGCGGGATCGGTCAAGTCGAGCGGCAGGAAGTCGAGCGCCAGCCCCTCGCCCACCGCCTGCACGGCGACCGCGCGACCGCCCTCCCGGTCGACATCGCCGACGAACACCCGCGCGCCTTCCCGGGCCAGCAAGAGGGCGGTCGCCTTGCCGATCCCCGAGGCGCCGCCGGTGACGGCGACAATGCGGTCCTGCATCTCCATCGCGAACGCCTTTCCGCAAATTCCCGCTCCCACCCTTCGCTCCCCCCGCGAGCCTGCGACGCGCGGGGTGAGGCGCACGGTCGCGATGTTCGGCGTTGCCGCCCGCCGGTGTCAATCGCGTCGCGCCGGATTGACAACCGTACATTGTTTGCGCGCCGCGGCGGGTGGGTTAGTGTCGGCGCCGCCGCTGCGAAGAAGACGGGGAGCCTCGATGACCACCGCCGAGGATGTTGAGCGCGGGCCGCCGCTGGCGATGCCGCCGCGCCCGGCGCGCGCGCTCTCGACGCTTCAGATGATGCGCGTCGGGTTTTCCAATTCGCTCGCGGCCTGCGACGAGGAGCTGTTCGACGAGCTGTTCATCGAGCGCAGGTTCATCTGGGGCCGCATGTTCGTGGTCAGCGACCCCGAGGGGATCAAGCGGATCCTGCAGGATAACGTCAACAACTACCCGCGCATCGAGCCGATCCGCCGGATATTCGCGTTCGGCTCAGGCACCGGCATGCTGTGCGCCGAAGGCGAGGTGTGGCGGCGCCATCGCCGGATGCTCAACCCGACGCTCGACCGGCGCGCGGCTTTGGCCGACGTGTCGGCGCTGGTCGAACTGACCGAGGAGCTGGCGCGGCTTCTGGCCGAGCTGCCCCCCTGGCGCGAGATCAACATGGGTGAAACCTTCACCCATCTGCTGACGCGGTCAACCGGCCGCGTATTCGCCGGCGCCGACCGCGCGATCGAGCCGATGGTCCATCGCATGGGGCATTACCCCGGCGAGTACGGGCTGTTCGATTTCCTGACGATGCCGGGCTGGCTGCGCTTCGTCAACCGCTTTCGCAAGAGCCGGGCGGAGGCGCGGGCGCTCCACCCGCTGCTCGAACGGATGATCGCGGAGCGGCGCAGCGAGGCCTACGCCGGCGGCAAGGATTTGCTGTGGCGCCTCGCCAATGCCCGCGACCGCGAAACCGGCGAGCGCCTCGGCGTGGCGGAAATCGAAGACGAGGCGCTGACCCTCGGCTCGACCTCCGTCACCTCGCTCCAGGCATACAGCTGGCTGTGGTACCTGCTCGCCCTGCATCCCTGGGCCGAGAAGCGGGTCGAGGACGAGCTTGCCGAGGTCCTCGGCGACCGATCCCCGACCGCCGAGGACCTCGGCAAGCTCGTCTACACGCGCAGGGTCATCGACGAGACGATGCGGCTCTACCCGCCGCTGCCGATCATGTTGCGCACCGCCGCAGCCGCGGACGTGGTATGCGGCCGCCGCATCCCCCGGAAATCGGTCGTTGCCGTAATGCCCTGGGTCGTCCACCGCCACCGCAAGCTGTGGAGCGATCCGGACCGTTTCGACCCGGAGCGCTTCGCTTCCGAACCGGTCGCGGCGCGATCGCGCTACGCCTACCTGCCATTCTCGGTCGGCCCGCATGTCTGCATCGGCGCCCCGCTGGCACTCATTGAGATCCTGATCACTGTGGCGGTGCTCGCCCGGCGCTTCCGTTTCCGGCTCGTCCCTGGCCAGAGAATCGAGCCGATCGCCTGGACCAGCCTGCGCCCGGGCCGCGGCATCAAAATAACGGTCGAGGCGCGCCCGCGCCGCAGCCCGCCGCCGGCCGAGAGCGTCGGGACGGTGCCATAACCTTGCCGCCGCTCAGCACCGCCGCGCCGGGACCGCGACCGGCGATGCCGCCCCGGCCTGCACGCCGACTATCCACCGTTAAGCTGCTCAGGGTCGCGCTGTCCAACACGCTCGCCGCCCTGGACGAGGCGCTGTTTGACGAGCTGATCGTCGAACGCCGGTTCGTCTGGGGCCGTTTTTTCGTGGTGAGCGATCCCTCCGGGGTCAGGCGGGTGATGCAGGACAATGTCGACAATTACCCGCGCATCAATCCAATCCGGCGGGTTTTCGCATTCGCCTCGGGGACCGGCATGCTGAGCGCCGAGGGGGAGGTGTGGCGGCGCCATCGCCGCCTGCTCAATCCGATTCTCGACTACCGCGCCGTTCTCGCCGATCTGCCAGTGATGGTCGAGGTGAGCGAGGCGTTGGCCGAACATCTGGCGCGGCTTCCGCCCGGGCGGGAACTCAATGTCGGCGAGACCTTCGCGCATCTGATCACGGCGGAAACCGGCCGCATCTTCGCCGCCGACGAGCGCGAAATTGACCCGGTCCTCTATCGCCTCGGGCAATATCCCGGGAAATACAGCCTTCTCGATTTCCTGGCGATACCGGGCTGGCGGCGCTTCATCGAGCGCTGGCGCAAGGACCACGCGGCAGTGACCCGCTTTTGCCCACTGCTCGATCGGCTGATGGCCGCACGGCGCGGCGCCGGTTACAGCGGACCCAAGGATCTCCTGTGGCGGATGGCCAACGCCCGCGACCGCAACACCGGAGAGTGTCTCAGCGAGATGGAGCTGCGCGACGAAGTCCTCACTCTCGGCGCCACCGCGGCGACCCCGCTGCGGGTCTTCGCGTGGCTCTGGTATCTGCTCGCGATGCACCCCGCTGCCGAGGCGCGGCTCCATGACGAACTCGACCGGGTGCTCGGCGGGCGGGCGCCGACCACAGAGGATCTTCCGAAGCTCGTCTACCTGCGCCAGATCGTCAACGAGACGCTGCGCTTGTACCCGCCCGCGCCGACGATGCTGCGCGCCGCCGCAAAAGACGATGTTGTCTGCGGCCGGCATATCCCGCGACGATCGATCGTCGGCGTCCTGCCCTGGGTCGTGCATCGCCACCGCAAGCTGTGGCGCGACCCGGATTGCTTCGATCCCGAGCGCTTCACCCCCCTGGAGGTCGCATCGCGCTCGCGTTACGCCTATCTGCCCTTCGCTATCGGCCCGCATGTCTGCATCGGCGCGTCGCTCGCCATGCTGGAGATTCTCGTCGCGATGGCGGTGATTGCGCAGCGCTTGCGGTTTCGTCTCGTGCCCGGGCAGCGAATCGAACCGATCGCCTGGACCAATTTGCATCCGCGAAACGGGATCAGGATGACGATCGAGCAGCGCGGCGCCGCCGTACGGGCCGAGCCGTGAGAACGCAAGCCGGGCCGAGCGGATGCCGCGCGCGACCACCGGGCACTGCTCCAAAGCGCGGATATCGGCGCGCGGGCTCCGATCGTCAGCAGGGCAAGCCTCGGCCCGCCCCGACGCTCCGGGTAAAGCGGCACAAACTGGCTCATCGCGCGATCGGAACCCTGGGCGCTAGCGCCGGGCGGGGCAAGCGCCGAGATCAAGAGGCTCGGCCGAGGTGGCGCCGAGCGCAATCCCGCCGCTTGTCGGGGCGAGGACGGCGTTGAACGACCAGCCGGCCGAGCTGGTGCGCCGGCAGATCGCACCGTTGCGGCCCCCCACCATTGGGCCAGAGGACATTCGGCCAGATCGCGTAATCGCTGGAGGCTTCCTCGAAGCCGAAATGGCGAAAGGCATCGGACAGGCTCGGCAAGTGATCGCCGTAGAAGGCGAGGAGCGCCGGTGAGCGGCGCTGCCCGAGCCCGTCCATCAGCACCCGCAGCATCTCGTCGGAGCGGCACAGACCGTCGAGATAGCGCAGGAGCCCCGCTCCCTCCGGCACTCCCGCCGGATCGAAGAGGCGCGCCACGGCCGGATCGATTGGCGGTCCTTTCGCCAGCCACGGGCCGTGATTGCCCATGGTGATCGCGAAGATAAAGGTCCGCGGGCCTTCCCGGTCGAGGACCTGCAGGATGTGGCCGGCAAATTCGGGATCCGGGCAATAGGGCGGCGCCCGCGAGCCGCCGAGCGTTTCGCGGCCGAGAAAGCGCTCGAAGCCGAGCGCCGGCATCGCCAGATCGCGCCGGAAAAACCGGCGATCGAAGGGGTGCAGGCAGATCGTGCGGTACCCGGCCCGGCGCAGCCGCCAGACCTGCAATTCGAGCGGCACCCGCGCCAGGGCGTAATAAGGATTGAACCGGTCGTAACCGAGTTCGCTCTCGGGGACCCCGGTCAGCACGGCAAATTCGGCGCGCATCGTGTTGGCGCCCCAGGCCGGCACGTCGAACCGGCCGAACTGGGCCGCCGACGCGCAACAGGCCGCGAAGCCGGAGAGCAGCTCGCGCGGAATGAGCGGCGACAGGCGGCGCGCGTCGAAGAACAATTCGCACTGCACGATGATGATCGGACGCCCGGACCCGGTGTCGAACTCGCCACGCTCGCGGACCAGCGCCGGGGCCGCCAATGCCAGCTGGCGCGCCTGGCGCTCGGCCCGGGCAATGACCGTATGGACGATCAGCATGCCGAATGGCCCGAGCGCGGCGGCGTCGGCGAACGGTTCGCCGCTCGGCGCGAGGCGGCGCAGCGCGCCGGCCGCCGCCCCGAGCAACGGCTGGCGCGCGACCAGCCAGATGCAAGCGGCGATCAGCGCCACCGCGGCCAGCGCGGCCAACGGCCGCGGGGTCCACAGCGCCGGCTCGACGACGAGCAGCGCGAGCGCCGCCGCGATCGCCGCCGCCGCACCGCCGAGCACGAGCCCCGGTCCGGCAAACGGCAGATAGAGATGCGGATGGGTGAAAACCTGCGGCAGCTCCACGCTTTCCGAGAACACGACCGGCTCGCGCAGCGTCTCGCGCATCGTGTAATCGGTGAGGGCGAAAGCGGCGCCGAGCGCCAGCATGACCACCCCGCCGAACAACGGCCGCCCCGAGGCAAGGCTCAATAATCCGGCGCCCAGCGCCATCGGCGTCATATCGAGCAGCATTGCTGGCAGCGCCGGGTGGCGCGAGCGCGCGACATACCGCGGCATCAGCCACGCCGCGAGGGCGAGGAGTGCGCCGGCGGCAAGGTGCAGCAACGCGACAGCTCCCATCGCGTCAGGCGGAGCGGATATGGAAGCGGAAACCGCGCATAATCCGATCCCCGATCGCCGCCGGGGCGAGATCGCAAAAGCGCATGCCGAGGACCAGCGGCCAGGGGAAATCGACGCGCGGCCGGCCGCGGTCGATGCCGCGCTTGATATGCCGGGCGGCACGCTCGCCGCTGGCGAGAAACGGGGTCGGGCCGTCCCAGCGATCGGTCATCGGCGAGGCAAAAAAACCTGGACAGACCACCGTTACCCCGACGCCATAGGGCTGCAGATTGGGGCGCAGCGCTTCGCCATAGGCGCGCAAGCCCGCCTTGCTGGCGCAATAGCCCGGGCTGTAGGGCATGCCGCGATAGGCGGCGACCGAGGCGATCGCGACGATCCGCCCGCGCCCGCGCGCGCAGAGCCGCGGCACCAAGGGGGCGATCGTGTGGATCGCACCGATGAGGTTGGTCCCGATCTGGCGCAGCGTCACCGCAGCCGGCTCGCCCGGGCTGTCTTGGTCCGGCCCGGCCGAGATGCCCGCATTGGCGATCAGCAATTCCACCGGATGGGCATCGTCGAACGCCTCGAGCCACGCCGCGAGCGCGACGCCGTCGGCGACGTCGATTGCGGCGCTGTCGACATCAGCCCCGGAGGCCCGGCAAGCCGCTGCCGTCGCGGCGAGGCGCTCAGGGTTGCGGCCGATCAGCCCGAGCGCGGTCTGCGGTCCGGCATAGGAAGCAGCAAGCGCCGCACCGAGCCCGCTCGACGCGCCGGTGATCGCCACGACCCGATACGGTGCCCGCATCAGTCGCGCAGCCGTTCTTTCAGCCCGCGCACCGCGGCCGAGCCGGGGGTGGACAGCATCGCGCGCAACTCGCCGAGCCGCCGCACCACGAAGCCTTGCAACCGGCGTGCCTGCACCAGCGGCCCGGGCCGCCACAATTCCGGGTGGTCGAGGCGTTCGATGACCACCTCGGGGCCGCACGGCAGGCGGGTGAGCGGATCGAGATAGCGCGGATAGAGGATGAGGACGCCGGCCACCAGCTCATCGAGCGTCAGCCGGCGGCCGCGATCCTGCGGCAGAAGGTCGATGGTCAGCCCCCAGCCGGCATAAAACGGCCTTCCGTATACGACGACGCGCCGCCCGCGCAACAGGGCCTCGAAACCGGCGAGCGAGGTCATCGTATGCAGCTCGTCGACGAGGGCGAGCAGCGCCGCCGTAGACGCGTCGCGCACGACCGCATCGGCGAAATGGCGCGCCTCAACCTCGGGAACCATGCCTTTGCGGTGCCCGGCAGCGACATCGGGGTGTGGCTTGTAGAGGATGAACGCATCCGGGTTGGCCGAGCGTACCTCCGCCAGGAGGTCGAGGTTGGTGCGGACCCGACCGGCGCCGTGCCGGATCGACAAATCATCCTCGACCTGACCCGGCACCAGGATCCGCTGCACGCCGGACGGCACCTCGATGCCCGCCGCGATGCCGGGGCTGCGCCCCGCGAGATTGTATTTGGTGATGCCGCGCGCCACGAGCTGCGCGGCGAGCCGCGCTGCCCGCGCGACCAGCGCCGGCGCGAACTCCGCCTCGCAGAGCAGGATTTCGAGGTCGCTGCGCACAAGCGGGTCGAAATACATCCCTCGAAAGTCGAGGACGAGCGAGGCCGGCGGCAGGAAATCGGAGCCGAGACCAACCGACCGGATGAACCCGTCCTCGACCCGGATCAGCGGAACGCCCAGCCGCGCCGCCGCTTGGGCGAGGCCATCGGGCAGGCGCGAGGCCCAGCCGGCGATGGCGCGCGGCGGCTCCTGCGGGTCGCGCCGGGCGGCGGCAAGGGCGCCCGAGACGGTGCGGCGGAACACCGGGACGCCGGCAGACGAGCGCAGGAACTCGGCGATGCGGCGGCGCTTCCAGAACGACATCCCGACGCAGACCGCGATGCGGCGATTGGCCTCGTCCGTCCGGCGCCAATCGGCGAGGATCTCCAGCGCTCCCTCGAAGCTGGTCGAACGTGTTGCGGAACGGGTCGAGATAGCGCGTCGCGACGAGGCAGCTGCCGGCAAAAATCTCGTCGATGGTCCGCCGGAACGGCCGCGCCGGCACCGCGGGAGCGTCTTCGGTCACGCCCCAACCGGTATAGAACGCACTGCCGAACGCCGCTACCGGAACCCCGGCGACGAGGGCGAGAAAGCCGATCTCGCCGCCAGCGCTGTAGACCCGCGCCGCGCGGTCGAGCATCCGCCACGGATCGAATGCCCGGAAGATGACCCTGGTGCCGCGCGCCGCCGCGGCGGCGAGACGCGGTCGCAGCCCGGGCCCGATCACGCCGGGCGCTATAATCACGACCCGGCCCGCCGGGTTCTCGGCCAGCGCCCTATCGAGCATCGCGGCGAGAACGGCATCGCCCGGCGCCGGATCGCTATCAGCAACCGCCGGCTCGGCGAGCAGGACGACGGCGCAACCCTGACCCGCGGACAGCTCGCCTCGGCCGCCGCCCTGCCACCAGGCGCCGCCGACGCGCGCGACCGCGAGTGCCCGGCGCGCCGCCGATGCGCGCGCCAGCAGCGCCGGGTTCTCCCAGGCGCGATCGGCGAGGACCCGGCCGGGCGTGGCGACATCGGCAGGCGAGCCCGGCCCCGAGATCTCCCATGCCAGCGCGCTGAGGCAGGGTGGCGCGGCGCGCCCGCGCGGCGGCGCGCGCAGCAGCCCTTCCGCCAGCAAGACAAACGGCATGCCGGCTTCTGACGCCTGCGCGCGCAATCGGGCTACCTCGGGGCTGCCGGCCCAGGCGAAGGCGGCGCTCCCGGCAGCCCCGGGCTGGCGCCGATCGCTCGCGAGTTCCCGGAACAGGGCCGCTATTGCACGATCGCCAGCCGGCCCACCGTGCAGCCCGCGCCGCGGCGCAACCGCCCCGGCGAGCGGTCCCGCCCGAGGGCGGAACATGTTTGTGATTTCACTGAAGCTGCGCATGCGCAGGGCGTATCGCCGGCTCGCATAAGGTCCGGGGCGCGGGACGCCGCCAATCTCGGCAATCGCACCGGGGCTGTCCACGAAAATCGCCGGGCGGCCACCGCGCGCTTCGTGCTTGACAGGCGGTCGGCGGCGCGACAAGGGACGCGCCATGATCGATCAGGCTGTCATCCTGTGCGGCGGGCGCGGCACCCGCCTCGGCGCGCTGACCGCCGACATGCCGAAACCGCTGCTGCCGGTTGACGGGGCGCCGTTCCTCGACCTCTTGCTGTTCGAGCTCGGCCGCCACGGCATTCGGCATGTTCTGCTGCTCGCCGGGTTTGCCGCCGCGCGGATCGCCGACTACGCGGCGGCGACCCCGCTCGCGGCGCGCTTCGGCCTCGATATCGCGGTCGCGGTCGAGCCCGAGCCGGCCGGCACCGGCGGCGCGCTGTGGCACGCCCGCGGCCGGCTCAACGAGGCGTTTGTGCTGCTCAACGGAGATTCCTGGTTCGACATCAATCTGCGCGACCTCGTTGTGCGGCTGGCGCAGGAGCCTTTGGCGCTCGCCGCCCTCGCCTTGCGGGAGCTCCCCGACGCGGCGCGCTATGGCGCGGTGACCCTCACCGGCGACCGGATTGCCGCATTTGCCGAGCGGCCCGCCGGCGGCGGAGCGGGGCTGGTCAGCGGCGGGGTCTACGCGCTGCGCCGCACCATCGTCAACGGGCTGGGACCCCTTGCCTCGCTGGAGGCTGATGTGTTTCCCCGCCTCGCCGGCGCCGGCCATCTGCGCGGCTTTGTCTTCGATCGCTATTTCGTCGATATCGGCGTGCCCGAGGATCTCGCCGGCGCCCGGCTGGAGGTCCCGCGCCGACGGCGCCGGCCCGCGGCATTTCTCGATCGCGACGGGGTGCTCAACCACGACGACGGCTATGTCGGGTCGGTCGCGCGGTTTCGCTGGATCGAGGGGGCGCGCGCGGCGATCAAGGCGCTCAACGATGCCGGAGTGTTCGTCTTCCTCGCGACCAACCAGGCCGGCGTCGCGCGCGGGCTTTACGACGAAGGGGCAATTCATCGCCTGCACGCCCACCTCGCCGACGAGCTTGCCGCGGTGGGCGCTCATATCGACGACATGCGCTATTGCCCGTTTCACCCGGAAGGGATCGTCGCCGCGTATCGCCGGGCCAGCGATTGGCGCAAGCCCGCGCCCGGCATGATCCTCGACCTCTTGCGCTCTTGGCCGGTGGACCGGTCGGCGAGCTTTCTGATCGGCGACAAGGACAGCGATGTGGCCGCCGCCGCCGCCGCCGGGATCCCGGGTCACCTCTTCCCGGGCGGGGATCTCGCCGCCTTCACCGCCCGGCTGCTGCAAGCTCGCACCCAGCTTCCCGACAACGCCCTTCCGCCTGCCTCGGCCGGCGCCGCTATCGACATGCCTGCGGGGCTTTGTTATAGACCGCGCGGGCCGCGGTCGGGTGCATAGCTCAGTTGGTAGAGCAGCTGACTCTTAATCAGCGGGCCGCAGGTTCAAATCCTGCTGCACCCACCAAAATTCAAGGGCTTACGGGTGATCGCTTAAGGCGGACGGGAATGTGTCCGCGCCATGTCCGAAAGAAACGATGAGCGAATCATGCCCGATGATGGCGACAAGATCGCTGCGGCGATCCTCATTCACGGCCGCGGGCGGATCGGAGAAGCTGTGGACGGGGCGGGCTGAGGGTGACGAACGAGGCGTTTGCCAGGGTCAAGATTGACCAGCTTCTAAGGGATGCGGATTGGCAGCTGACGGACGGCCGCAGTGTGCGCTTCGAATATGTTCTCGACGATGGCGGGAAGGCCGATTACGCGTTGTTCGACCGTCAAGGGCGCGCACTCGCGGTTCTCGAAGCAAAACGCACCAGCGTCAATCTGAGTGCGGGCGAAGCCCAGGGCCGGCGCTATGCTGACCAACTCGACGTGCCTTTCATATTTCTCTCGAACGGCGAGGAAGTGTGGTTCTGCGACAAGGAGCAGGACGCGCATTTTCGCAAGGTCGAGACAGTGTTCAGCCAGGACGATCTTGCTCGCCGCAGGGCCACGCGGGGCATACGGCGGAATCCGCTCGATGTTCCGATCGATCGCCGGATCGTCGGCGGCGGCGGTCGGCTCTACCAAACCGTATGCATCGATACCCTTTGCCGCGAGATCGTCAACGGCCGCCGGAAAATGCTGGTCGAGATGGCAACCGGGACCGGGAAGACCCGCGTGGCGGCTGCCCTCATGAAGCGCCTATTCGAGGCGCATTGGGTTACCCGCGCCCTGTTCGTGGTTGATCGGAACACCCTTGCCACCCAGGCCGAAGACGCTTTCGCCGAGCACCTGCCAAATCTGCCCTGCTATCGCGTGCCACGCACCGGGCGCCGCTTTCAGGACGAGAAGCGGATCACGATCGTCACGTTGCAAACCCTGGTCAGCGAGTATGACAAATACTCGGCGGGCTATTTCGATATGATCGTCATCGACGAGTGCCACCGCAGCATCTATGGCAAATGGCGCCGTGCGCTCGACCATTTCGACGGCATCAAGATCGGGCTGACGGCGACACCCTGCATCATGCAGGATGCACCGGACATCGATGAGGAAGACCGCCAGGAAATCCGCGACACCTTGCGCTTCTTTGAATTGAGTCGCCCGACCTACAGCTACGGTCTGTTGGAGGCCATCGCGGACGGCCATCTGGTGCCATACGAGATTTATCGCGCCATGACGGCGCGGACCGCTGCGACCGATGGGTTTCCCGTGGCCCGCAGCGAGATCGATTGGGATGCTCTGGACGAAGCGACCCGCGCCAAGCTGGAAGCCCTGTTCGCCGAAAATGATCCGCTGAGGGTTGACCCGGCCGAACTCGAACGGAAATTCACCATACCGGAGCGCAACCGGGCGATGGTCCGGGAATTTCGCGCGGTGCTGGAAAACGGCTATACTGGACCGAGCGGCATCCGGCGCGCGCCCGATTGGGGCAAGACCCTGGTGTTTGCGGTCACCAAGCGACACGCCGAAACGCTGGCCCGCATGCTCGACCAGGAATTCGCCGACAAGAAGCCAAGCCCGACCACGCGTTATGCCGATTTCGTGATCTCCGGCCTCGGGCCGGACGACACGGTGGACGGCGCGGCGAAAATCAAGCGCTTCAAGAAAGAGGAATTCCCGCAAATCCTGGTCAGCGTCAACATGCTCGACACCGGGTTCGACTGCGAGGAAATCCGCAACCTGGTCATGGCGCGGTTCACCCACAGCGCGATCCTGTATCAGCAGATGCGCGGGCGCGGCACCCGCCTGTCGCCGGGCAAGAAGCGCTTCACGATGTTCGATTTTACCGGCGTCACGCTGCGCCACGGCGACGACGAGATACCCGGCGAAGGCGGCGTTGTCGTTCTGCGCGAGCCGGCGAGGCCGCCTTATCAGCCGCGCCGCCTCTTGACGCTCGACGTGCATGACGAGATCGACCCGACCACGCGCGAGTGGGTCACGATCGACGAAACGGGCCGTGCCTTCATGGATGCGGACGAGGCCGTCGCCGAAGCGCGCGGGGCGGCTTTCGAGACGTGGTTGAGCGGCCATAGCTTCAACTCCGATCAGCTCCGCTTGCTCCACCTGATCAAGGAACAGATCAAGGCCAATGCCGCCGAGCTGACCGCGTTCGAGAGCTGGCGCTTTGATACCCCGCCGCTGTCGATGAACGGCGGCTTTGAGCGCGCCCGTGCGGTGTTCGGTGGCGAAGCCGAGATTGAGCGAATCCTTGCCGACATGAACCGCGCCGTCTTCGACAGCCCATCTTTGGGCGACGCCGAGGCCGCTGCACCGCGCCCCGATAAGCCGCCGCATTAAGAGGCCGCAAATGCCCTTTACCCCGGACATGCGCCGGCGGGTCGATCAGATCCGCGACTACCTCTATGGCGGCGGCTACCCCGACCCGCTTTCGAATGCCGAACAACTCAGCTTCCTGTTTTTCTTCTACATGATCGAGGGGATCGACAGCGCCAATCTGCGGCAGGCCAAGGCCACCGGCCGCCCGTATGACAGCCTTTTCGCGGGCGACTGGACCCTGCGCAATCCATTGAATTCGCCGTCGCGGCAGATCGAGGCCGTGCCGCGCGAGCGCATGCGCTGGTCCTCCTGGGCCAACGCCATGTCCGGCGAGTCGCTCGTCACCTGGGTCCGCGACGAGGTGTTTCCGTTCTTCGCCGAGATCGGCGACGCCTACGGCATGAGCTTTATGGCGCAAGCGCGGCTCGCCGTCGATGAGCCGACCGTGCTTACGCAAATTGTCAGCCTCGTCAACGAGCTGCGGCTTGAACAGGCCGATCCGGACACCAAGGGCGATCTGTTCGAGCACGTACTGCGCCAGATCAAGCAGGCCGGCGAACTGGGCCAGTTCCGCACCCCGCGCCACATCATCCGCGCCATCGTCGAGCTGGTCGATCCGCGCATCGGCGAGACGGTCTATGATCCTGCCGCCGGGACCGCCGGGTTTCTGGTCGCGGCCTATGAGCATATCCGGCTCGCGAATTCATCGCCGCAGGGGCGCGAGACGGCGGAATTCGAGGGCAAGACCTTCGAACGCGGCTTCGGCGACCGCCTCAATCAGGGCCAATGGCGCAAGCTGCAAACCGCCACGTTCTACGGCAACGATGTGGACGGGAAGATGGTCAGCCTCGCCTCGATGAACCTGGCGCTGCGCGGCCTGCCCGACGTGCGCATCCTGCGGCGCAACGTGCTGACTACCACGCTCGACCGGCAGGCCAAGGCCGAGCGCGGCTTGCCGCTCGACGGCCACAACGTGGTGCTCGCCAACCCGCCGTTCTCCGGCCGCCTCGATCGCGACCGCATCGTCGATGACGTGAAGATCGGCACCAGCACGGCGACCGAGCTGCTGTTCGTCAAATACATGATCGACAATTTGAAGCCGGATGGCCGCTGCGGCGTCATCGTGCCGGAGGGCGTGCTGTTCGGCTCGACCGGCGCGCACAAGGAATTGCGCCGCATCCTGATGCAGAACAACCGGGTCGAGGCCGTGTTGTCGCTGCCCGGTGGCGTGTTCCAGCCCTATTCCGGCGTCAAGACATCGGTGCTGGTCTTCGCCAGGGGCGGGCGCACCGCGCGCGTCATGTTCCTGCATGCCGACAATGACGGCTTCAAGCTCGACGCCAACCACGACCAGCCGATCGAGGCCGACGATCTGCCCGGCCTGATCGCCGCGTTCAACAGCCGCGCAGAGCTGTGGCGGGACTGGCAAGACCGCGATCCCGCGGCGCCGTGGACCGAGAAATGGTGGTTCGCCGAGGCCGAGGCGATCGAGCGCGAGGATTGGAACCTTTCGGCCTCGCGCTATCGCCCGGAGAGCCGCGAAGCCGCCGAGCACCGCGACCCACGCGAATTGCTGGCGGAGCTGCGCGACGAGGTGGCGGCCATCTTTGGCGACATCGAGTCGCTTGCCGCTGAGCTGGGGGAGCGCGCGGCGTGATGCGATGGCCTGTTACTCCCCTGGGTGAGTTGTGCGAAATTGTTGGGGGAGGAACGCCGTCGAGAGCGGTGTTAGAATTTTATGGCGGAGCCATACCATGGCTAACGGTCAAAGACCTGAAGACGCATACGCTCAGGTTTGCAACAGAACACATTACGCCCTCAGCCGTTGAAAACTCAGCCACCAGGATTTTGCCCCCGAGCACGGTCGTCGTGGCGACGCGGATCAAAGTCGGTGCTACGGGGATCACCGAAACGGCGATGGCGATCAACCAAGACCTTAAAGGCTTGCTGCCCCGTTGCGCTATTATTCCTGAATATCTGGCTTGGGTAATTTCCTCAAGCAAGAATATCCTTGAAGTGAAGGCGACGGGATCGACGGTCAAAGGCATACCGACCAGTGTTTTAGCCGCTCTGCCAGTCCCATTCCCGCCCCTGGGCGAGCAGCGGCGGATTGTGGGGCTGTTGGACCGGGCGGCGGAGATCAGACGCCGCGCCGACGCCGCCCGCGCCAAGGCCCGCGCCATCATCCCCGCCCTCTTCCTCGACACCTTCGGCGACCCCGCGACGAACCCCAAGGGGTGGCCGACTGCAGAATTGGGGAGACATGCTGACGTTCAGGGAGGAGTGCAGGTATCGGCAAAGAGGGCAGCACTGCCAGTGGAGTTGCCATATCTCCGCGTGGCAAACGTCATGCGGGGACGGCTTGATTTGACGGAAATCAAGATGATCCGTGTGACGGCCAGCGAAGCGCGGCGAACAAATCTTGTCCCAGGCGACGTACTGGTTGTCGAGGGGCACGGGAACTCCAAGGAGATTGGCCGCGCCGCCGTCTGGGATGGCTCGATTGATACATGCACACACCAGAATCATTTGATTCGTGTGCGGCCAAGCTTGGGTTCACTGACGCCGGAGTACGTTGAGACCTTTCTCAACAGCGATGTCGGTCGAAGGATTCTGATCCAGAATGGCAAGACCACTTCAGGATTGAATACGATCAGCACGCGAAATGTGAAGGAAGTAAGGATTCCTCTTCCCCCAACAGGCTTGCAAGGTGTCTTCGCCGAACAAGTCCAACGCATCGGAGCACTCGCTCGACACCTCGACGCCGCCGCCGCCAAGGCCGAAGCGATGGCCGCCGCCCTCTCGGCCGAAATGTTCGACGCGGCGCCGCACCGAAACGGGGTGACAGCCGATCCGAAGGCTCCGGAAGCGATCGCGGCAGATTGATCGGGGCAGCCAGCGATCTGCCCGCCGGGCGCCATACGATCAGTTTGCTTGGTCGCCCATTGCCTCTGCGTAGGCTTAACCATAGATTGAAAAGGTATATAAACGGGCTAATGGGCAATAACAATGGGGACAACCCCGAAGGCCCTATATCGAAGGGGTAACGCCACGTCTCCACGGGTGGATCACGTCCGACCATCGACCGACATTGCCGTCATCAGCCAGGGTGGCGTCGGTTGGGTGCTGCGTCAATCTGGTGGGGTGTCGTGCTTCGACTACACGCCGCCGCCGGGAACGGGCAGAATTTGGTTGCTGCCCGCGGGTGCGCCGTACCCGGACGAGCTTTACCTTCGAGATGACGGCAACGGCCATTGGAGCTGGGAGCCGGAAAACGACATGCCTCTGGCTGATTTCCGCGCCATCCTCGCGGCCCTTGGCCGGAATTTTGCGTAAGCTCGAAGCGTTCTTCGGCTAAGGTGACGCCATGACCAGTCTCTCTCCGAAGGCCATCCGATTGATCGGTATCGCAATGGCGGAGATCGGGGATCAGGGGGTCAAGGCGATCTGGAATGCAGTTGATCGCGACGTTGGCGGCCGGTTGCCGGATGCCGCAGCGCGGGCTGCGCTTACAGCGCTACAGCAATTCGAGCGCCGGCTCTATGCTCAATTAGAGCAGTCAACGGACGCGGACGAGGCCTCCGACATCTCGAATGATCTTGGCTTCGTTTTCTCGATAAAGAGCGACCTGATAAACCAACTCGGCGGGCGCGCCGCCTGATCGCTCAGATGACCATGCGCGAGGCGATCTCGCGAACGTCGGCAGCCGCGCGCGCGATCGGGGCCTTCGATCATATCGGCATAATCCATCATGCCGAGATTGGCGCGCCGCCAGTCGTGCCCATGCGACGCATCGGGTGCAAGGCTCCGCCCAAAGATGGCTCGTGCTCTCGACATCGGCGAGCCAGGGAACGCGCGCCCGTGCGCGGCGCTGGCGGCCGGCCGGCGAGCGCGACGATCTCGACGATCTCGATTTTTGACCTCAACGGTTGAGCGGTACCACAATTCCCGGATCGTCTTCGGGTTCGTCTTCGCGAAGCGACGCCCGGAGCGCGGTGGCGAACTCGTCGAGTTGGTCGCGGGTGAGCCGCTCAATGATTTCCAGCAACGGCATCTTCTCTATCGGCGGGTCCGCGGCCGGCGCCGGCTTGCCGTAAGCGCGATCGAGAATCGCGTTGCATGCGACGGCCGCGACGCGCTCGTCATCGCTCGCCATCAGCTCGACCAGCCGGCGCACGGCATCCGGCGCGGCCTGGCGCGCGAGCCGCAGCGCGTCGCCATAGTCGCCGCTGTGCCCGCTCGGGTTGCCGCTCTGGCCCGGTCGCCATCGGTGAGCCGCAAGCGCCGCCGGTAGCGCCCGCCGCTTCGCTGCCACCTTCGCTGATCCCAGCTTCATGCCCATCGCCCCGAGATCGTATCACAAGCCGCGCCGGTATCCGCTCTTTGCGCGGGCTGGCCGGCGCTCGTCGTCGAGATCGACGGTTCGCACTGTTTTCGATTGCAATAAATATCAAACGGTGGTAGGATATTTGTATAGGGATCGAACGGAGCTATCCCATGCCGCAGGCAATCGCCTACTACCGCGTTTCCACCGCCCGACAGGGCAAGAGCGGGCTGGGGATCGAGGCTCAGAAAGCCGCTGTCCAGCGCTTCGCGGAGGGCGAGGGGATCGAGCTCATCGCCGAGCATGTCGAGATCGAGACAGGCAAGGGCGCCGATGCGCTCGACCGGCGGCCGGAGCTGGCCGCGGCGCTCGCCGGCGCGCGCAAGGCGAGGTGTCCGGTGCTCGTCGCCAAGCTCGACCGGCTGAGCCGCGACGTGCATTTCATCAGCGGATTGATGGCGCACCGGGTGCCGTTCGTCGTCGCCGAGCTGGGCGCCGATGCGGACCCGTTCATGCTGCATCTTTATGCCGCGCTCGCCGAGAAAGAGCGCGCACTGATCTCGGCGCGAACGAAAGCCGCGCTCGCCGCAAAGAAAGCGGCCGGCGCGACGCTCGGCAACCCGCGCGCGGCCGAGGCCGCGGTCAAGGCGCACGCCGCGCACCGCGCCAGCGCCGACCGGTTCGCGGCGAATATTCTTCCGATAATCGAAAACATCGAGGCCTCGGGCGTCAACACCCACACGGCGATAGCCGACGCCTTGAATGCTCGCGGCGTCCGCACAGCACGCGGAGGCACTTGGCACGCGACGACGGTCGCGAACATCCTGCGCCGCGGGCGCTCGCAGCGATCGAGCGATGCCGGCACAGAATGAGATCGCCGCCCATGCGTACCAAGCGGGGGCGATTTTTTTGTGGCGCGCTCATCGGTGTTCTGCACAGAAGATCCGGTCAGCGCCTACAGGTCGACCGCAGGGCCGGTGACTACCCTTCCCATCTGGCACATTGAGCAGGCAGCCGATGCCACCTGTCTCGCTCTTGCCCTCTACTCCAGCGGGCGGCGGGGGCGGCGGCGGCGGTGTTCTCTTCTTTCTTTCATTCGGCCCAGTCGAGTGAGACACCCCTTCGGAGGGCAGCGGCGGGGTGAAATGAGACACCTGGTCGGGAGGGTGAGACACCGCTTCGGGCGGGTGTGAGACAGCCTGGTCAGCCTCTCCGAGCAACCCAGACGCTTCGGCGCGGTGCTTCAACCGAAGCACTTTCGATTTATCCATGCCGAGCGCCTCGCCGGTCTTGCGGATCGACAAGCCGCTTTTCAGCGCATCAACGACGCGAATTAAATCGGCGTCGACGGTGGTGCTGGAATTATTCGAAACGACAAGCCGCGGTCGCATCGAAAGCCCTCCATGATGAAAGCGAAATAGCCGGGCGTCGCCGGGACGGCGTCCGCCCATGTGCACGATGTCTAGAAAATCGAATTCGACGAGCGCGGCGAGCGCCCGGCTGTAGCGCTGATGAGAGGCGCCCCAGCTGCGGATGACCCGAGCCGCGGCCATCGCCCTGGGAGAGGCGGCGAAGGGCTCGCCGCGCGTGTCGCGGGCGCCGTGCGCGTGTCTCAGCACCAGCAGCAGCGTCTCGGCGTCGGGACGTGCTGCAAGCGCGACGTTCTGGAAGGCGGCCGCGGCAGCTCGGTCGCGGGTCCCCACCCAGTTTTCACCGCGGACCTCGTAACCCCAGGCCGAATGGACCGTCTTCGCGACTTCGGTGAATTCGAGCGGGACGATGAAGGCGGCGTTGATCTCGATCCCCGCGGCGAGTAGCGCCTGCTCGCTGGTGCTGGTGCGGGCGCGCCTCAGCGCGGCGCCGAACAACACGTCGTTACGGTAGCCGACACCGACCGCGCCGAGCTGCACCACCTTGGTGCGCGTGCTGGGGGTGATGGTCGCCGTGGCGGCGGTCTTTGTCCTGGCCGGCAGGCTCCCCGGCGTAATCGCCGGCAGATGCGCCAGGTCGTCCAAACTGCCCCGGATGAAGACATAGCCCGTACGGATATGCTCGCCGCTCGGCCGCACGGACGGCGGGCAGACGACAAAGCCGCCCGCCGCCTTGATATCGACGGGCAGCGCGGGGCGGAGATTGGCGCACCGTTCGGCGGCGAAGCGGAAGTAGAGGTGCACGCCGCCCGATGGCGTCCTGATCGCGATAGGTGTCTCGCCAAAGCGCCGCTCGATCTCGCGCAGGAGCCCGGGATCATCGCCGTCGATATCGACGACGGTGATCTTCGAAATCGGTCCGGTGACGATGCCGACGTTTTGGATCGGCCAGCGCGCAATCCACTTGTGCAGCGTCGCGGGCCCGGGCCGGCGCATCGTCGTGAAGTAGCGGATCATCGGCACCTTGCCATCGCGGCCGCCGACGGGGATCGGAAATAACCCGCGGCACAGGAGGTTGACCGCAGCGGCAGCAAAGGCGCCCGGCGCGGTTTGCGCGGCGTCGCGGGCGATGCCGGTCAGGCCCATCGTCGCCCCTCCGGGGCGAGGAAGGCTGTCGCGACCCGCAGCAAGCGCGGGGTCAACCGCAAATCGCGCGGGCGGGATTGCGCGGCCCGGCCGGATCGGATAAATGGTTTGGTGTTGCCGTTGTCTGAGAGCTTGGAGGTGGCGCCCCGGCCAGGGCGCCGCTTTCGTCTTGGCGGAGGCCTTTCCCGCCCAACTCGATCGGCGCGCATGCTAGGCGGCCCTTCGGCGGCGCGGCGCCGGAAGTGCCACCGGCTTCTCGGATTGCGCCAGAAACTCGGGACCAGCAGTCGGCGAATAAAAGACGAACCGTCCGATTCTCGTAATCTTCGGCCCGTACCCAGCTCGGCGCCAGCGCCGTAGTGTGCGGAGTGATACGCCGAGCCGTGCGGCTTGCTCCGTTTCGCTCAAATACCCTTCGGGGACTCGATCAGACACCGGATGGCCTCCCCTGTCATTTGCTGACAGCAGGAAAGGCGTAATCGCGGTGGGGTCAGCGGATCAGTGTCAGCCGCAGATGAATTTTTGACACCAGCCGTTTTTAGACAAGCTCGACGGCTATTTGCTCGTCCTCGCGGATTTTCAGATGCGCCGCCGCCACGATGAGCGGTCGCGCCCACGTGGCGCAGGAGATCACCTGCTCCAGCGCTTCGACATCTTCGAGGATTTGCCAGGGATTGCCGTTCCAGTGCTCTTTGGCGCGCTGACCGGTCACGAAAGCAAGAGCGGCGCAAAGGTGCAGAACCGGGCGAGAACGACCCCAGATGCGAGTTTTGACATTCGAGATATCGCCGCCGCCTGAACCGTCCAAAATCGCCGCCATTTGTTCGGCCAGATGATTGACGGAGAGTTTAAGGCCATCCGGTGACAACGCGACCTTGCGCTGAGGTATCGCAGTGGCAGGTAGGTAAGGCAACGCCATCGCGCCAGCCAATCTCCGGTCGGAGAGCCGGCGTTCCACCCGTTTGAACTCGCTTTCTGGCGCTGCGGCACCAATAACATACCGGCCGGGGAGGGTGATCAGCTCGTCACTCAAAGCCGCATCAGCATTGCGTAGCGCGACATGGACAATCGCCTTCTCCGCTCTCTCGCGCCCCTTGGCGTCTAAGGGATAGGCGACGGCCGCGAGCATCCGAGCGGTCTGCGTCAGGCAGAGCTCGCCACGGTGCAGCGTGATCGTTTCGCGGGGCATGGGTCAGCCCTGCCGAAATGGACGTACCTCGGCGGATTGCTCGGAGCCGGTTATGAGCGCGGCGGCGCGCTCGGTGGCAGCGCGAAGGGGATCATCGAACAGGTGCGCGTAGCGCGCAGTCGTGCCCGGCTGGGTATGCCCGAGCAAGGCGCCGATCACAGGAAGGCTCAGCCCGGCGCTGGCGAGCACGCTGGCGTAGGTATGTCGCAGGTCGTGCACCCGGACACCGCGCAACTCCGCGCCCTTACAGAGCGCCGCCCAAGCGGTTTTGATATCGGTCATCGGGCCGCCGCCGACGCGGGCAGGGAACGCGTAGGACGATGGCTCGCGCCCCCTTTCTTTGGCGCGGCACTCTGCTTTGTCCTTCATTTCGGCGAGCAACTGGCGGGCCGGTGCCGATATCGGCACTCGATGCTCCCGCTTCTGTTTTGTGTGGCTGCTGGGCTTGGTCCAGGTTCCGGCCTCCAGGTCGAATTGATCCCATGTCGCGCTCAGCACTTCGCCGCGGCGCGCGCCAGTCAGCAGCAGCAGCCGCACGGCATTGGCCGCGATCTGGCTCGGGTGTACCGCCAGCGCCTCCGTCAGCCGGCGCAGATCGTCGCCCGACAAATAACGGTAGCGCCGTTCCTCCGCGTTGCGCTCGACGCCCTTGGCCGGGTTGTCGGGGCGCATTTCCCACCGGATCGCCAGCGAAAACATCTTCGACAGCAGCGCGACAAGCCGGTTTGCGGCATAGGGTCCGTTCGCTGTCGTCGCCTTGCGGTGGAGCGCGTCAATGTCGGCGAAGGTGATCGAGGCAACTTTCCGCGAGCCGAGCTGCGGCCGGATGATGCGCTCGACCATCGATCGATCGTCTTTCTCGGTTCGCTTTCGGCTGGCGTGCTCGGTGAGGTAGCGCTCGCACAGCTCGGCAACGGTCGGCGCCGCCCGTCCGGCCTCGCGGGCGCCGAGTGGATCGTTGCCCTGATCAACCTCTCGCCTGAGCCGGCCGGCTTCCTCGCGCGCCTTGGCGACGGACCAGGCCGGATATGCGCCGATCGTGTACCGGCGCTCGCGACCCGCGACCCGGTAGTTGAGCACGAAGCTCTTTGCGCCGCTCGCCGTGACGCGCACCCCGAAGCCGCGCACCGCATCCTTGCCGGCATCGTAAGTGATTTTGTTGCCGTGCACCGGCGCCGGGAGCGATCGGATCAGTGCATCCGCCAGCCTCCCGCCGTCCGCTGATTTTGCGGTTTCGGATGGGCTTTCGGTTAAGCTCTTGTTTCGTTTCGTGTCCGACATTGCCACCCTTCCGTGAACAGCCCCGGAACCGTGTCCGTCCGGTGTCCGGACACAAATATGTGCGATGCGTCATCGGGTGTCATCAAAAATCACCGGGTGGCACTAGAAATGCCCGATTTTCCGCGGTATTTGGTTGATGCGATTCGACTTTCGTGTCCGTGCAAGGGGTTAGGCGATGGGTCCAGGTCGGACTCTTAATCAGCGGGCCGCAGGTTCGAGTCCTGCTGCACCCACCAATCTAATCAATAACTTAAATGAGATTTTCCGCCGAACATCGCTGGCCATTTCATTTTGCCGACCCCATGCGGACCCAATGGGAACGGTTTCGACAATCTGCGCTCCGGTTCGATCAACATCCCCGTAGCCCGAAGCGGGCCGCTTTTGAGGACTGCACATAAGACCGACCGTCCATGTTGTCCCGCATCGCGACGGTGATAGCGGCGGTGAAGACGGTCGAGTTGCGTCGCTGGTCGCAGAGTTTTTTCCACTCTTGTCCGCCGCCTCCTACGAGCGCGTCGAGGACAACGGCCTCAAAATAAGACAAAGCGTAGGTCGTGAAGATGGCTCGGCGCCCGGGATGTGCGGAGATCAAATCGATCGGAGATAAACCTCCTGCCATCCGTCAATTCTTTCACCTGCTCCAGTGTCCTACCCGTTTTGCCGAGTGGGTCGCGCATCGGCGGCAAACAGCAAGAATTTGATGCTCGACGAACCTGTATCGAGGACGTGGATCGCGTGGCTCACGGCGTTTTCCTGTCCGCGCTGCGCGCCAGCAGCAGCGCGATCGCGCAGGAGGAGAGCCGAGCCCTGGTCTTGTCGGCCCGGCTGGTGAGGATAATCGGGACACGCGCGCCGAGCACGATGCCGGCAACCTGCGCATCGCCAAGATATTCGAGCTGCTTCGCCAGCATATTGCCCGCTTCCAGATCGGGCACGACGAAGATGTCGGCGCACCCGGCGACCGGCGAGGAGATGCCCTTGGTACGGGCGGCTTCCGCCGATACCGCATTGTCGAAGGCCAGCGGCCCGTCGATTATGCCTCCGGTGATCTGGCCGCGGTCGGCCATCTTGCACAGGGCGGCGGCGTCGAGCGTGGATTTGATTCTGTCGGTGACGGTCTCCACCGCCGACAGGATCGCGACCTTCGGGCAGGCGATCCCGAGCGCATGGGCAAGGTCGATGGCGTTCTGCACGATGTCGCGCTTCTCGTCGAGAGTCGGATAGACGTTGATTGCCGCGTCGGTAATCAACAACGGGCGCGGATAGAATGGTGCGTCGATCGCGAAGACGTGGCTGATCCGTCGCGCCGTGCGCAGGCCCGTTTCATTGTCGACCACCGCATGCATCAGCTCGTCGGTGTGGAGCGCTCCTTTCATCAGCGCCTCGACCTTTCCCTCCCGCGCCATCGCCACGGCCGCGATCGCGGCGGCGTGGCTATGCTCGGTCTGGATCAGCTCGAAGGGCGAAAGATCGATGTCCGCTTGCTGCGCGGCGGCGCGGATCTTCGATTCCGGCCCGATCAGGACGGGCACGATCAACCGCTCGCGCGTCGCTTCGACGGCGCCGACCAACGACACCGTATCTACTGGATGAACGACCGCCGTGCGCAAGGGTTTGAGACCGCGGCACTGTTCCATCAGCCGGCGGTGTTGGCGGCCTTTGTCGAGTAATGCGATTTCGGGCAAGGCGACGCGCGGCCGGGAAATCTTTTCCGTTGGCGCTTGCACCTCGGCAGTGCCCGAAATAACCGTCTCGCCGCGCTGGTTGATCGCCGTGCAGTCAAACACGACGCGATGGCCGTCAGCGAATTTGTGCTTGACCGCCACGCTAACGGAGACCGTATCGCCGACCCCGACCGGGCGGTGGAAGCGCAGCGATTGGCCGAGATAGATCGTTCCCGGACCCGGCAACTCGGTGCCGAGCACGGCCGAAATCAGCGCGCCTCCCCACATGCCATGGGCGACAAGCCGATGGAACACATCGCTCTTGGCGAAGGCCTGGTCGACATGCGTCGGGTTGACATCGCCTGACAGGATCGCGAACAGCTCGATATCTTTGAGCGTCAGCGTATGAGCAAGGCTCGCCGCGTCGCCCGGTTTCAGCTCGTCAAAGGTCCGGTTCTCGATGCGTTCCATGCCCGCCTTCTTCCGTCGCGCGGCTCTTGCAGAGGCGAGGCCTCTTCACATCGTGGTATGCAGGCTCCTCGTCTCGACCGGGTAACCCCAGATCTCTCGATCGCGGTACGGCAAAGCGAGCCTCACGCCTTCCTGACGAGGCGGGGCTCGATGTCAAAACTCGGATATCCGAACAGCAACGTTCGTCGATAGTTGGTGCGAAACAGCGCCTCCGGCTCGCCAAGCCGGTCGGCGCGCATGCGGCCGCGGATCTCCGCCACCGAGCCGGCGCCATGTGCTTCGAGCCATTCATCAACCCCTTGAACCAACCGGCCGAGGTATCCGGCACCGTGGCGCAGCAATGCCGATGCCGTCAGCACCACATCCGCGCCCGCGAGCAGGTATTTGATCACCTCTTCGGGTCCCTCGACTCCTCTTCCGCCCGCAAGGCTCAGCGATGTTTTCCCGGCCAGTATCGCGATCCACATCAGCGGCAGACGGATGTCCTCGGCAGTGGACAAACGCGCGCTGGGGCAGAAACTCAGCGTCTCGAAGTCGATGTCCGGCTCAAACAGCCGGTTGAACAGGACGATGCCGCGCGCCCCGGCATCGGCGAGCGCGGCGGCGAGATGAGCCGGCGCGGTGAAATAGGGCGAGAGCTTGACGGTCACGGGAATATCCACCGCCGCGCAGACCCCGCGCACCGTCTCGATCAGACGATGCTCGACTTCGGCGGAACTCTCCCGCGGGTCGATCGGCAGGTGGAACAGATCGAGTTCGATCGCCGCTGCCCCTGCCGCCTTCAGATCGGTGGCGATCCCGGTCCAGCCTTCACGCGTGATCCCGTTCAGGCTGGCGATCAGCGGCACCGAGACGCTGTCGGCCGCGCGCCGGATGATCTCGAGACGGGCAGCCAGCGCGCCCGGGTATCCCGGAAGCGGTGGCAGATAGCTCGTCACCTCCGGATGGCTCTCCGCCCCTACCGTCGCGAAGGCTTCGAGCGCGGCCGCCTCGGCCGCGACCTCCTCTTCGTAGATCGATGCGGTGACGATCGCCGCCGCCCCCGCATCTTCGAGCCGCCGGATGCCGTCGAAGGTCGCGGAGAGCGGCGAGGCGCTGGCGACGATGGGATGGGCCAAAGACAGGCCAAGATAGTTGGTCTGCAGGTTCATCCCGCCACCTCCGCCGTGGGTCGGTCACGAGTAACGTCCTCGTCCTGCCAGAACGGATGGAACCGCGTTCCGTCCCGCGCCGCCATGTCCTCGTAAAGCCGGTAACGCTCATCCGCCCCGGCCTGCGCCCGACGCAACATCATCCGCGCGTCTTCAGGCCGCGTCTGGGTGAGGATCCGGTAGCGCAGCTCGTGATAGGCGAAGTCTTCAATCGGAATCCGCGGCCGCGTGCTGTCGAGGCGAAACGGGTTCATGTTGGATTTGCGCATCCGCGGATCGTAGCGGAACAGCGGCCAATACCCGCTGGCGGCCGCCCGCTGCTGCTGCTTCATGCCGTCGCGCAGATCGTAGCCGTGGGCGATGCAATGACTATAGGCGAGGATCAGCGCAGGACCCGGATAAGATTCGGCGTCGCGCATTGCCTGGATTGTCTGTTCCGGGCTCGCTCCCAGGGCGATTTGCGCCACATAAACGTAGCCGTAGGCGATGGCCTGCAGCGCCAGGTCCTTGCGCGGCGTGCGCTTGCCGGCGGAGGCGAACTTCGCGGAGGCCCCCAGCGGCGTCGCTTTCGAGGATTGCCCGCCGGTGTTGGAATAAACCTCGGTATCGAGCACCAGAACGTTGACGTCGCGGTCTTGGGCCAGGACATGGTCAAGTCCGCCGGCGCCGATGTCGTAAGCCCAGCCATCGCCGCCGACGATCCACAGGCTTCGGCGGACCAGATGCTCGGCCAGGTTCAGCAGATCGCAGGTAGGCCCGTCGGTCGGGTCCCCGAGCATACGCCGCATTTCCTCGACCCGGATGCGCTGCGCCACGATCTCGCTGTCGGTACTTTGCGGCGCGTCGAGAATTTGATCGGCAAGCTGCGGGCCGATGCGTTCGGCCAGCGCGCGGACCAGGGCGCGCGCCATCGCCACCTGCTGGTTAACGGCAAGGCGCATGCCAAAACCGAACTCGGCATTGTCCTCGAAGAGGCTGTTGTTCCACGCCGGGCCGCGCCCGTCCGGGCCGACGCGCCACGGCAGAGACGGCAGATTACCGCCGTAGATCGACGAGCAGCCGGTCGCGTTGGCGATCTGCAAGCGATCACCGAACAACTGTGACAGTAGCTTGAGATAGGGGGTCTCGCCGCAGCCGGCGCAGGCGCCCGAGAACTCGAACAGCGGCCGAACGAACTGCAATCCCCGCGAGAGATGCAGGTCGACCTGTTCGCGAGCGTGTTCCGGCAATTTCTCGAAGAATGCGAGATCGCGCCGCCCCGCTTCGACCAGCTTCAGCCTTTCGCCGAGATTGATCGCCTTGACACCGGGCTCGAGCGGATCATGGGCCGGACAGTGATCGATGCAAATCCCGCAACCTGTGCAATCCTCGACAGCGATCTGCAAGGTGAACCGCTTGTCGGGGTAGCCGCGCGCATTGACCGGTGCGGACGGAAAGCCTTGCGGCGCTTGCGTGAGCAGCGCGCCGTCATAAGCCTTGGCCCGGATCACGCTGTGCGGGCAGACAATGCTGCATTGGCCGCACTGGATGCAGAGATCCGGCTTCCAGACAGGCACCGAGAAGGCGACATTGCGCTTCTCGTATTGGGTCGTGCCTCCGACATAACTGCCGTCGGCCGGGATCGCGCTGACCGGGATCTCGTTGCCCCGGCCGGCAAATTGCAGCGCGGCGATGCGTTTGATCTGGTCGGGCGCGTCATCGGGGATGAACACCCGGAGTTCCTCCTTGGAGGTGACTGCTGTCGGCACCGAGACTTTGTGCAAATGCTCGAGAGCGGTATCGACTGCGGCAAAATTCTTCTCCAGGACCGCTCGCCCCTTCGCCCCGTAAGTCTTCTCGATCGACATGCGGATGCGCCGAACGCCCTCCTCGCGTGGCAGTACGCCGCTGATCGCGAAAAAGCAGGTCTGGAGGATCGTGTTCACGCGCGGTCCGAGGCCGAGGCGCTGGGCAACGCCGGTCGCGTCGATGACGAAAAGGCGCAGGCCTTTCTCGATGACCTGTAGCTGCACGGTTAGAGGCAGATGATCCCACACGGAAGCCGTGTCGAAGGGCGCATTGATCAGGACGGTCGCGCCGGGCTTCGCCGCACCGAGGACATCAATCTTCTGCAGGAAGTCGAACTTGTGGACACCGATGAAATCGGCCGATTGCAGCAGATAGGGGGCAGCGAGAGGCGCATTGCCGAAGCGCAGATGGCTGATCGTCTCCGCTCCGGATTTGTGGCTATCGTAGACGAAATAACCCTGAGCGTAATGCCCAGGGTCCTCGGCGAGAATTCTTCATGCTGTTCTTATTGGCCCCGACCGTCCCGTCGGCGCCGAGACCGAAGAACAGCGCGCGGGTGACGCCTGGCGGCTCGATGTCGAAGCCACTTTCGACCGGCAGGCTGGTGCCGCAGACATCGTCCGTGATGCCGACCGTGAAGCCCGCATGCGGGTCTTCCTTTTTGAGATGATCGAATACGGCCTTGGCCATCGCCGGGTTGAATTCCTTTGACGACAGGCCGTAGCGGCCGCCCACGACGAGCGGCAGACAGTGGCGGGTGCTGCGCGCGACCGCATCGGCCAGGCTGTGCGCGACATCGAGGCACAACGGCTCGGCTGGCGCGCCGGGTTCCTGGTGCGGTCGAGCACGGCAATGCGGCGCACGCCTCCTCGGCAGCGCGGCGAGAAAATCCTTCGCCGACCATGGCCGGTAAAGGAGCACCTGCAATACGCCGACACGCTCGTCCTGCGCGTTGAGACAGGCGACCGTCGCCCGCAAAGTCTCAGCGGCCGAGCCCATTACGACCACCACGCGCTCGGCCTCCGGGTGACCGTCGTAGCGAAACAGGCGATAGCGGCGCCCGGTCAGGGCGGCAAAACTACCATCGCGCGCTGCACGATGCCGGGCGTTGCCAGGTAGTACGGATTTACCGTTTCCCGCGCCTGAAAGAAGGTGTCGGGGTTCTGGGCCGTG
>CAWBJW010000002.1:0-30000 GCA_963789255.1 uncultured Alphaproteobacteria bacterium
ATCAAGCTGCGCCTGACCGACGCCGGCGGCGGCATCGGCGAGGTGCGCCTGTTCCTGAACGGGACGGTGGTGGTCAGCGCCGCCGCCATACCGCCTTCGAATGCCGGCTCGCCGGTCACGCGCAGCTATGCGATCCAGTTGGTCTCCGGCCCCAATGAACTGCGGGCCGTCGCGTTCAATGCCGATGACAGCATGCAGAGCAATCCCGCCACCGCCGTCATCGCGGCGAAGCTGCCGGCGATCCCGAAGGCGAACCTTTACGCGGTCGTGATCGGCATCCAGCAATTCAAGAACGACCGCTTCAACACCTTGAAATACACGGTCTCCGACGCCCAATTGTTTGCCCAAACCCTAAGCAAATATTCCGCGCCTCTGTTCCGCCAGATTGATGTCAAGTTGCTGACTACACCGGAGGAAACGTCTCGCGACAGCATCATGAAAACGTTAAAGGCGATGAAGTCTGTCGTAAAGGCCGACGATCTCTTCGTCTTCTATGTGGCAAGTCACGGACTGGTGGATGATGGCGAGTATTTCTTGATCACCTCCAATGTGGGTTCGGTATCGACGCAAGATCTGAAAGACAACGCGGTGAGCAAGGAAGACCTGATGGCCTGGATAGCCAATATCCCCGCCAACAAGAAGCTGATGGTCATCGACACTTGCCACGCTGGAGCGGCATTGCAAACATCTCCCTCCACCCGGGGAGGCTTGGACGATCTGACGGCCGTGAAGATCTTGAGCCGGGCGATGGGGACAACCACCCTGATGGCCAGCACCTCAGCCCAGGAAGCGCTGGAGGGTTATCAGGATCACGGGCTCTTCACCTATGTCCTCGTCAATGGTCTCATGGGCCGGGGAGATGCCGACAAGAGCGGGTTTGTGAGCACATACGGACTTGCCCATTATGTGGACCAAAAAGTCCCGACGCTCGCCATGAGCCACTTCAACCATGAACAATATCCCACCGTCGAGACCAACGGACAGGAATTCCCCATAACCAAGGTGCAGTGACGCGCGACCTCGCACCGGGTGTGGAACGGCATCCCGCGCGTTGCGAAGCCGCTCAGCAATTCGGTCAGGGGTCAAGCGAGCGGCCGAGACGCGAGGTGCAGAGAATTGCTGACCCATGCTAAAGTCGGGTGTGTCGTCTTTCGGGGGCCGTACCATCACATGCGACGCAAGAATTTTCGGGTCTCGACGATCATCGTCATGACACTTGCCCTGGGCGGCTGTCAGTTGTTCGGCCCCAATTCTATTGGTGTCGGCCGTGACCGCTACAACAGCATTATCCAGTCGACGTCGATGGAGCAGATGATGTCGAACATCGTCCGCGTCTATCAGCACGAGCCGATCATGGTCATGGACGTGACCGAAGTGGACGCGACGCTGGCATTCGGCGGCTCGCTGACCGGCGCGACGACCAACATTGGTGCCAAAGCAGGCACCACCGGGGGCACCCTTGCCGGTCGGACGGGAAGCGCGGGTGGAACGCTGCAATACGCGGAAACGCCGACCATCCGTTATCAACCGCTGCTCGGCCAGGCACTGGTCGCGCAGTTGGTCACACCGGTAAGCGTCGATGCCTTGGGGCTATTGTACGATTCGTCCTGGCCCCTCGCGTCGATTCTGGATTTCGCGTCGGCCTATATGACACCCGACGTTAGCGAATTCTACTTGGCACTGGACACGATCCTCGAACTAGACCATCGAGATGCCCTGCAGATGGCGGCGGCGAAAACCGGCTTGCCCGAGCCGCCGCAACTTGCCGCGGAAAGCAAGTCGTCACGGCCGGGGGCAAACCCTAAGCCGTCAGCGGACAGCAACGACTCATTGTTCATCTATCTCCGGCCGCCTCAGGCGAATAAGGCTAACAATCGCAACGATTTGTGGGCCAAGCAGCGCGTGGTTCAGCTCTGGATACGACTGCTGAGATTTTACGCCGGAACCCAGCCGCCATTTCACCCCGTTTTGTCGTCGGCGAGCCTGTGTGCGCAAATCGGATTGTCGATGACCCAGGCTCGCACGTCCGATGAATTGAGAACGTGGGACATCAATATCCGCACGAAGTCGGAACGGGATCTGGCTGATGCGCGCGACTGCCTGCCGGAATCAATCGAACTGCGCGTCGTCCCGCAGCCCGCAATTCGTGCCCTACCCAACGGCGGCAAGAAGCCGGAAGCCAATGCGGTCAAGCTTGTCACCTCCGGGCCGCTGATGCGGACATATTCCGCGCTGGGCATCATGAAGAATGCAATCGAGCGGCCGCATCCGAAGATCGAATTGGTTACCCCCGAGCGCTATAACGAGATTCGCAACTCACAAACGCATCCCTGGAACGACGATCTTGATACGCTGAGTTACTACACGCTGTTACCGGAGGATGAGGATTCCATCGATTGCCCGGAGCAGCTTAAGACCAAGGGGTGCGATGATCCGCCGCTGGGCGACAAAAATAGCTTCGCCTCAGCGACACAAACCATCACCCAGTGGCTCCGGCAGCACGCCGATTATCAGAAGCCGACCGATCCGGCGACGGATCTCTATCGGGGTGATCTCTTCGTTTATGAAAAGCCGGGCGAAGACGTGCTCGATGATGAGCATATCCGCTACAGCCGTCGGCTCGGCTTTCTCCGCCGCTATATCCTGATCGTCGTCAACAATGCTCCGCCGCCGAGATCGGCCTACGTCGCCTATAATGATGGCGGCAGATGGTATTACATTAGCGGCGACGACCCGGTGTCACAGAAGAATTTTGATTTGCTGTCGCTGTTCATGACGATGATGGCGGTGCCGCCATCAACCCAGCCGCTGTCGCCGGTGATCAACGTCGGCGGCTGACGGCGCCCGGCAATTTACAGGACGTGGTGTTACACTATGCGCCATGAACGAGTTCGTCCCGATCAAGGCACCTCGAACCGCCGTTTCGGTCTCCGGCAACGTCGTCGTGCCGGCCGCGATCGCCGGCGCCGGCGAGCACGCCGTCCGCCGCTTCCTCGAATTCTTTGCCGCGACGATCCGTAACCGTAACACGCGCGAGGCTTATTACCGGGCCGCGTGCTCGTTCTTCGCCTGGCTCGATGCGGCGGAAATTGCGGCGCGCGACGGTGAGCGGCGTACCGGTGTCGAGGCAGCGGAATTGCGTTGTCATTGTCGTTCTCCTTTCTTTGCGAAACGGGAAGCGGCCCCGGCTTGAAGACCGAGGCCGCGTCGGCCCGTTATTGGCGGGTCCAGACCAGGGCGTGACCCTTATCCATCTCGACCAGGCGGGCGAGGATCGGCGTGGCGAAGCTGGGATCGTCCAGCTTGACCGAGAGGTACGCTTTGCCTTCCTTGCTGGTCGCCGACCAGGCGGCCCCGATTTCAGCAGCGCCCCCGTAGACCCGGAAGTCCGGGGCTTTCTCGCTGGTCTTGTCGATCGGGGAGATCGTGACCTTGGACTTGACGGTGAGGGTCGTGAGCGAGCCCACGAAAGACCCGTCCTGCTTGGTGAAAGTTCCAATGGTAGCCATGTTGGTTCTCCTTTGTTTGTCTGACCGCTTGATTGCTGCCCGACAGCGAACCGTAAAAACGGGGAGCCTTGGCGGCAGAGGGGCGAGACGCGGAGGGGGATCACCCGGCTTGGCAGGGAGCGCAGTGACCGAAAGCCGGGGACACCGCGGCGAGGGCGAAGCCCTTGTCCTGCCGGCGCTGAGGTCCGTTTTAGGTTTCGCGCATGGCGGGCTGTAATCGTGATAAGGCGGTCTGACACGGGAGGAACGACAAGGCGTCTATCGAGGAAGGCCAAGCGGGATGGTGAATGAGGAAGGCTCACCCCCGGCAAATCTTCAGGCCAAGGTCAACCCCGGCGGCTCAGAGGCGTTAGGCCGGATTCAATTCGGGATGTGCGGGGCGGAGATCGGATAGCGCGGCAAGGGACGAACAGGGCAAAGCTGCTCGCTCGGCCACCGATGTGGATGACGCGAACCGTCGATTTACTGCCGCCATCGAGACCCGTCACGCACTGTCGGACGCTGCCGCACGCGACGCGGCTTGGGCTGGAAGCCGGGCCGCTCCGGATTGCCGCTCTCGACGTGGAGAATTTCGAGCAACGGGAAGCTCGCGCCCGCTGACAGGTCAGCGCACTCGTTCAAAGAGTTCCTCAACATCGCATCCTCTATCGCGGGCCGCGCCGCAAGGACGCGGACGAGGCAAGAGCCAATGGTTGGCGGGCTGGCGCCTCTTGCCAGACCGGACGCGAACATTTACAGAACATACGAGGCAGTTCAACCGCCGGAGCGCGCCGATGGTCCCCCTCTACGCCGCGCGGATTTCCGATCTTGGCGCGGGCGATATCGTCCAGATCGAATGCGTCTGCGGGCACGTCACGCTCCTGACGGCGCAGATGCTCGCCACGGCGGGCGCGCCTGCGGACCAGAAGCTGGTCAACCTGTCCGCGCGGCTGCGGTGCCGGGAATGCGATGAGCGAGCGCGCGCCATCGTGTCGGTCAAGTGGCGCGAAGAGCGAGGATAAGGTGTAGATGCGCCGAATTCCGCCGCGAGGCGGGAGAAGCCCCGGCTCGAACCGGGGCCATCCGCATCAGCGGCTCCAGAGGACGGCGGGACCGCTCGCGTTCCTGTAGAGATTGCAGCACACCGGGGCGGGCTGGCTTGGATCGGAGAGCTTGAGGAAGAGATATTCGCCGCCGCTCTTCGAGGTTCGCGACCAGGCCGCGCCCACCTCGCGCTTGCCCTCGAGAATGCGGTAATCCGGCTGCTTCCCGCTGCGGTCGCGCAGCGGCACGAACTTGATCCTGGCCTTGAGCGTCGGGGTTTCGAGAGTGCCTTCCTGACCGAAGAGGTCGTCTTGGCGGAAAGAGCCGATCGTTGGCATGGTGTATCCCTTTCGATGCGGGAGACCGCCCCTGCGGCCTCGATTGCGCACCGCCCGGCGCCGCCGGCTGGCATCGATCAACACCCCCTCCTTTCCGGGGGTTCGGGAATTTTGCCGCGCAGCGGTCGCGAGGAATGGCCCGCCGGGTCAGGGGAAAATTGCTGTTGAACGAAGCCGGAGCAACGCGACAAGGGCCAAGGCGTAAGGTTGCGCGTCAGGAGAGAGGTCTGCAATGGGGTGAGGCGGTCTTCCCCGAAAGGGACCTTGCCAAAGACCGGGCGGCTCAAGGAAACGAACGGCGAAAGAGGATGCCTCGAACATCGTGGCGTGAGAGATCGAGCGCAGGCTGGTTGCGGACGGCGCCCGGCCGATTTTTTACGACATGCGGCCTGCGACTTGCCGGCAGAGTTATGTCAAAGGGTTCAATTCGATGGTCAACAGCGTATATAACGGCTGGCGCTTCGAAGACCTCTGGCTCGAAAAATAATGCGCTTCCGCCGTTACAGGCGACGCGGCACCCCCTCTCCGGGGAGAATGCCGTTGAGCTCCCACGAACATCCCCATGTTATCACTCCAGCGGGGCTACAATGAGCGTATCAGCAGCTACTGCCGTCACTCCTTCGTGGCTGACATGTGACCGTATGAAGGACATCGGGGCGTTCGGTCTCAACGTGGTCTGGGCGATCGCGCTTATCCTAGCTATTGTAATCGTTGCAGGCAAATTCATCACATTTGCGCTCGGCAATAACGTAGAAGTGACAACCTCTTTGTTCTACGCGGCGCTATTTGTTTTGCTCCTATACCTTTCATTGATATCTGAGGGGCTCGTGATTGCCATTTCAAAAATAATTGAATATGATGATGACAATCTTTCTGGTTTTCTGGAAACACACTTCGGTATATCAACTGGGACAGCCTCTTTTGTTCGACAATCTCGAAATCAATCCACAGGGTTCTTGATAGGCCAACCCCTCGTATCACTTGCTATTGTGACAGCCATTACCGTAATGCTCGACCATTTGACGGTTGATTACACCAACGTATTCCCGGCAACGTTGGCTACTAGCTATCCCCGTGCATCCTATTGGATTATATTTGTGCTTTCTAACACGGCGATTTCGGCTGTCGTTTCTACCGCCATTCTATATTGGTTTGGCCAGGGTCTGCCACTTCTGCTAGCTAAACACAGTTCGATAGGTTTTCTGAGAACTCCTTGGAGTTCCGCCCTGTTCTTTGGGGTGCGGTTCTTTTGTCTAAGTGTGGTATATCCTTGCCAAGTGAGTGGATAACGCAGGTCTTAAAAAATCGGGGCTCGTTTAAAGTCATAGATGAGGGGCGCATTGCTGCGGGAGATGAGGTGGTATTCAAATCACTCTCCTCATATTATGGGTTCTATGTCGCGGAGCGAACGATCGAGATTTCGCCGAATGCAGATAAGGTATCAATCTCCGATACGACCACCTACGCCTATACCAGACCGGTCGGAGAGATTTTCCATGTCTTCAAGTTACCCCGAAACCAAAGCACAGCGGACACCATTAAGGTCGATCGAACGTTTCTCACTTCATCTCTTCGCCCGGAAAATCCAGAAACATTTATCTGCAGTAAAAAAACAGCCAAGCGAAAAGACGGCACTGATGGTAAGAACGATCAGGATTGGGAGAGTATCTATTTGGAGGACATATACGCTACTCGAACATCGGTACCTCAAGAGAGTAAGGTTATGCTGGGCGAACCATTATTTAGAACAGTCGCGACGTATCAACGACCACCATTTGACAAAAGGTCAGGCCACCAAGATAAGTTGTATTTTAATATTGATGCCCCTACCAGGATTTTGAACGTAGTTATCAATAAGGCGGATGGAGAGAATATTCAGGAATATGATTTAAAATTCGCAATGCCGGAAGACATCGAATATAGCCAAGTGCGACGATCCGTTCAGCGAACTCAACCAATCAAAAGACACGAAGGTGAAAAATCGATATTAGAATGCCGCTTCCCGCCCTTAAGCGTGGTGGGGGAACTTACGGTAGATGCGCGCGCCACAGTTTAGGGAGCCGGGGTTTCTGGAGGTGAGACCGCAGGGGAAACAGGGCGGGTCGGTGCGTCGTCTTCCACCATACGTGGTTCCCCGCGCGAGGCCGGTATATACAACGTCACCGACCCATCGTCGTTTCTCGTTTCCTCTACCGTGTTTGGGGTGATGCTGGTTCTAGGCCTGAGCGGTTCAATCGGCATGTTGTTGCCCTTTCTGAGTGGCTGGATAGATAACCCGTGCGTATCCCCGGGCTCATGATGTTTCAAGCACTATATTTCTTAAGGTGGGCCTTACCGCGTTCAAAGTCAAGTGCCAAATCATTGATATAACGATACATTTCGGATGCTGATGAATTCCTCATTTAATCACGAGTGGAAGTTGCGCCGGACGGCGCGTACCTGGGTCGCGCGCAGCTTGAGGCGCATACCGGATCTTGCCGGAACTGAACCTGGGTTAACGGCGGCTCACCTCCGCCCAGAAGCAGCCAGTCATCCGGGAAGGACGCCGCTCACGCGGCGCCCTCAGCGCTGTGGCGCCACACCGGGATGCCGAGCTTCCTGGCCTTGTCGGTGAGGTTGGCGGAGATGCCTGAGCCGGGGAAGGCGACGAGACCGGCGGGCAGCGCTTCGAGCATCTGATCGTTGCGCTTGAAGGGCGCGGCCTTGGCGTGCCTGGTCCAGTCGGGCTTGAAGACGATCTGCGCGACCTTGTGGTGATCGGCCCAACAGGCGGCGATGCGCTCGGCGCCTTTCGGGCTGCCGCCATGCAGCAGCACCATGTCCGGGTGCTTGGCGCGCGCCTTGTCGAGGACGGCCCAGATGCGCTGATGATCGTTGCAGTCCATGCCGCCGGTGAAGGCGATCCGCGTTCCGGCCGGAATGCGTAGCTCGGTCTCGGCGCGGCGGCGGGCGGCGAGGTAGTCGCGGCTGTCGATCACGGCGGCGGTGAGGGTGCGGTGGTTGATGACGGAACCCGCGCGCGGGCGCCAGACGGAGCCGGTGGTAACCTCGAAGAGGTCGGCGGCGTGGTCGCGGAAGGATTCGAAGCTGTTGCGCCGTTCGAGCAGGTTCTGGCCCTGTTCGAGCAGCCGTTCGAGTTCGACCGACTTGAGTTCGGAGCCGTCCTGTTCGGCCTGGCTGCGCCGCTGCGCCTGTTCGTTGTCGTCGAGAGTGCGTTCGACGCGGTCGATCTTGCGGTGGAAGAGGTTGACGACCGACCAGAGCAGGTCGGGCAGATCTTCTTCGAAGCACGTATCGGACAGCATCGCGCCGAAAGCGTCGAAGATTTCGGCGAGCTGGGCCTGTGCCATTTCCGGCTCCGGCAACGGCCGCGGGTCGGGCTCGCCCTGGCCGGGGCGGTAACCGTAGAGCGCGAGGTTGTCGAGGATATGCGCGGTCGGCGAAGCGGCATGATGTTCGTTGTCGGTGTCGGCGTCGAAGCCGGGGAATGGGTTGTCGTTTGTCATGTGCGGGTCCTTTCTCTGCAATCGGCCACGCCCATCGCGGCCTTCACGGGCGATCCCTTGCCAGAGGCGGAGCCGCCCTGGACCCGCCGCCACCCCCTCTTGGGGTGGCAAGGGCCGAAGCGCAGCGGAGGATGAAGCCGGACGGCTATTTTGTTTCGCGCTGCAAAGCCGGGTGAAACCCGGCGGCGGAAAATAGTCGTCCGGCGACATTCCGGGGCGGCTCAGGGCGGCGCTGCCGCCCGGCGCCTCTGGCAAATCGCCCGCTCGGGAAGGCCACTTGGGCGCGCTCTCTGCAGGAAGGTCCCGCTTCTGCCACGCCCCGTTCCCGGTGCATGTCGGCGGCGACGATCATGATCTCGCTTCCGGCACGTCACCCTCAGCCACATCCGGCGCAAACCGCACTTGGTCGGCCGGGACAAGTTGCGGAACGAGGTGACGGAGCAGCGTCGAAGCGCCAAGCTGGCAGAGATCGACATTGAAGTCGGCGAGCAGCGGTCTGAGCTCGAACATCTCGAGTTCGGCCCCTGCGGTACGGTCGCGCAGCCTCACCGCCGCAAAACGTCCGGCATCGTCGTTGTCGCGCGCGACATAAAGGCGTCGCAAATTGGGCGGCAGATCGAGTGCGGCGAGATGGTTGGCCGAAAGGGCGGCGATCATCGGCAGGGTCGGCAAGATCGATTTCAGCGAGAGCATTGTTTCGATGCCCTCGCCGGCGGCGACGACATCCGTGGCAACGCCAAACCGGACGCCGTTCCCCAGCAGATGGCCGAGCGCCTTTCGCGGATCGGCGAGCGGCGCCTTGCTGGAATGAGTGGGATCGAGCCAGGTGCGGTGGAGGCCGGTGATCCGCCCCTCAGGGTCGGTGACCGCTGCCAGCAGCGCCGGCCAGATTTCGCGGGGAGCGTCCTCGAAGGCGCGGTAATAGACCGACGGGTGATAACGCAGGCTTGACCAGTGGAGAGACGCGGTGATGCCTCGGGCGCGGAGATAGGATTCGGCGGGCGTGCCGATGAGAGAGCGTCCGGCGCGGAACAGGCGGCGGGCGGCCTCGGGCGACCCCAAGCCTGCCCCGGCGGAAGCCGGGGGCGCAGGCGGTATCAGCGATGGCGAATTCCACTCCGGTCGCGGCAAGGACAGGAAGGTGCGGACCTCGTCGAGGACATCCCCGAGTCGGTCGAGATTGCGGGCGCGGGCGATGAGGTCGAGCAGATCGCCATGCTCGGAGGTGGCCGAATCGGTCCAATGGCCGGCAGCGCCGGGGCCGGAATCGGCGCCCTTGAGCCGGACATAAAGGCTGCGGCCGGGCGTGTTGTGGATGTCGCCGACCGTCCAGTAATTGCCCTGGCGGCGGCCATTGGAGAGATAGGCGCGGCACACGGCCTCGGCCTCGCGCGCGAGGCGGCGCGCCAGTACACTGGCTGGGCCGGACATCTCACGCTCCCCGCTCCACAATGCGGGCAAGCGGATGGCGCTCCATCAGCGCGGCGAGAATCGTGGGGCCGGTGGCGGCGACCGGCACGAAAAGGCGCAGCCGCCAGGAGATGATCTCGGAGGTCAGCCCCATTGCCTTGAGGCGGTCAACCATGCCGTCGGTGAAGCCGGCAAGTTCGACGCGGTGCTCGTGCATGACCGTGACGCGACGGAGTTCGAGCCCGTCGGCAAGTTCGAGGCCCGTCTTGCCGTCGAGCAGAGCGTTCCAGGCGTCGTCGGGCGACAGCGACGGAACCTCCGTATCGACCGACTGGGCAATCCAGGCGGGCGAGACCAGGCGCCCGATAACGCGCTCGCCGGCATCGGTCTGAAGCCGGTAGACGCGGGAACCGTCCTGCGGCAGCCGCCGCCAGATCGGCAGCAAGAGGCCGGTGACAATATGGAAGGTGCTGGTCGCAAATTCAGGAACCGCCGCGACCTCTTCGTTCCAGGCGGTGGCGAAGGCCTCGCGCCCGGCCTCATGCCACTGCGAGTCGTCGAGCGCGTGCAGCGCGATCGAGCCCCGCTCCATCGGGCGGATGAGGCGCACGCGGCGCTCGATCTCGCCGTCGTCGAGCATCAGGCTCGGCGTTGGCATCTGCACCGCGGCCCGACCGGAACGGGCGTTGAGCAGCAGGCGGGTACGTGGATCGACGGCGATCGCCAGCGCATCGATGAGCGCCAGCGGCTTGTTGCGGTCGCGCCGGGCGACGGTGAACACCTGCGTCTCCGCCCCGGTCGCCGGATGGACGTAGATCGTCCGCCGCGCGGTGACCGCGAGGCTCTCGGCGGTCAGCGTCTCGACGCCCAGATCGTAGGTACCAGAGGCGATGGCGCCTTCGATCTTCGCGGTCAGCAATTCCTCGAACACGGCGAACAGCGTGTTCTGCAGCTCGATGCTGAGCGCGAGCAGCCGGTTGAGAAAAGTTGAGATCGCCGGCAGCTCGTCGCGCAGCCCGCCGTCGCGGTCGGTGAGCGACAGGCCGGTCGCGGCCTCGAAGGCCTGCAGGGAGCAGCCCTCGACCCTGCCGCTGTAGATCAGCAGATAGAGCTGGCGCAGCGCCGCCCGGCCATAGACCGAATTCGAGATTGTCGTCGGCGCGGAACAAGCCCTGGCCTCCCGTTTGGCGCTGGCCGCGGGTGATCGCGCCCAGCGTGTCGAGGCGCCGCGCGATGGTCGAGAGGAAGCGCTTTTCGGCCTTGACGTTGGTGGCGACGGGACGGAACAAAGGCGGCTGCGCCTGGTTGGTGCGGTTCGAGCGCCCGAGGCCCTGGATGGCGGTATCCGCCTTCCATCCGGCTTCGAGCAGATAGTGGACGCGCAGGCGCTGGTTCTTCACGCCCAAATCGGCGTGGTAGGACCGTCCGGTGCCGCCGGCGTCCGAGAACACCAGAATGCGCTTCTCGTCGTCCATGAAGGATTGGGCTTCGGCGAGATTGGCGGAACCGGCACGGTTCTCGACCGCGAGCCGGTCGCCCTTCCGCACGATGCGGCGCGCGCGGCCGGTGACCTCGGCGACCTGATCGGTGCCGAAGCGTTGCACGATCTGGTCGAGCGCGCCCGGCACCGGCGGCAATGCCGCCAGCCGCTCGATCATGCGGTCGCGGCGCTCCACCGCGTCGCGGCATTGCACGGGCTGGCCGTCGCGGAACACCGGACGGGAGGCGAGATTGCCCTCCTCGTCGGTGAACGGCTCGTAGAGCTGTGTCGGGAAGGAATGCGCGAGATAATCGAGGACGTACTCGCGCGGCGTGATGTCAACGGAGACGTCGCCCCATTCCTCGGTCGGAATCTCGGCGAGACGCCGTTCCATCAGCGCCTCGCCAGTCGAGACGATCTGGACAATTGCGGCGTGTCCCGCTGCGAGATCGCGGTCGATCGCCGCGGTCAGCGAGGGCGTCTTCATCGCCGTGATCAGATGGTTGAAGAACCGCTGCTTGGCCGACTCGAAGGCCGAGCGCGCCGCGGCCTTGGCCTGCGCGTTCAACGTCCCGGACGAGGCGGTGACATTGGTCGCCTCAAGCGCTGCGGTCAGATTGTTGTGAATGATCTGGAACGCCCCGGCATAGGCGTCGTAGATGCGGACCTGCTCCGGAGTGAGGGCATGCTCGATCAGCTCGTACTCGACGCCCTCATAAGACAGAGAGCGCGAGGCGTAGAGGCCAAGCGCCTTCAAATCGCGCGCGAGCACTTCCATCGCCGCGACCCCGCCCGCCTCGATCGCCTGGACGAACTCGGCGCGCGTCGCGAACGGGAAATCCGCTCCGCCCCAAAGCCCCAGGCGCTGGGCATAGGCGAGATTGTGGACGGCGGTCGCCCCGGTCGCCGACACATAGAGGACGCGGGCGTCCGGCAGCGCGTGTTGCAACCGCAGCCCGGCGCGGCCCTGCTGCGAGGCTGCCTTGTCGCCGCGCTCGGATTTCTCGCCGGCGGCGTTGGCGAGCGCGTGGGATTCGTCGAAGACGATCACGCCGTCGAAATCGCGACCGAGCCAATCGAGGATCTGGCGCACCCGCGATTGCTTGCCTTCGCCGCCTTCGCCGCGCAGCGTGGCGTAGGTGGTGAAGAGGATGCCCTCGGCGAGGCGAACTGGCGTCCCCAGCCGGAAGCGGGCGAGCGGCGTGATCAGCAACCGCTCTTGCCCGAGCGCCGACCAGTCACGCTGGGCGTCGTCAAGCAGTTTGTCCGACTTCGACACCCAGACTGCACGGCGGCGGCCTTTGAGCCAGTTGTCGAGGATGATGCCCGCGACCTGGCGGCCCTTGCCGGCGCCGGTGCCGTCGCCGAGAAACCAGCCGCGCCGGAAACGCACGGCGTTCTCGGCCTCATCGGGCGCGGCCGAGATGACATCGAAGGTCTCGTCGACATTCCACGATCCGGCGAGGAAACCCGCATGGGCCTCGCCGGCATAGATGACGCTTTCGAGCTGCGCGTCGGATAGCGGCCCGTCCGCCAGCACGGTGGGCGGCAGATGCGGGCGGTAGCTCGGCTTGGGCGGCGCGACCGAGGCCATCGCCGCCGACTGCACCAGCCTGGTCGGGTGCGGTCGCGCGCCCGGGATGCGGACCGATTGCAGAGTGTATCCCTCGTAGAGCGCCTCGGTGAGGCGGCCGCCTTCGGCCGGAACCCAATCGCAGAGACTCGTAGGCGAGTTCCACCGCATCGACTGCCGGGGCGACGGGTGCCGATGGTCGGGACGCAACGGGACGCGGACGCGCCATCGGGCGCGGCAGGATCGGCGCGAGCGGTGTCACCGCCGCTTCCGTCCTGGCCGGAATCTGCGCGATCACCCATTCCAGAAGCGTGGCGGCGTCCAGCGCGACGCCCGGCGATACCGGGAACACCGCCGGATCGGCGGCTGGTACGCGGTCGATCACGGTCAGGCGGGTCGCGACTGTCGTGCCGTGTCGGGCATAGACGGCGCCGTCGATCGCGGCCGAGAACAGGATGCGGCCTCGCTCCTGCAAACGGACGAAGCCCTCGCGCCAGGCGGGCGCGTCGGGGCCGAGGTTCGCGCCGGTGATGGCGACGAGGCGTCCGCCGTCGGCGAGGCGCGCCAGCGCCGCCGAGATGTGTCTGAGCGCGGCGTCCGCGACGCGGCCCTCGACATGAACCGCGGCCGAAAAAGGCGGGTTCATCAGCACAACGGTCGGGCGCACGCCGCCGTCGAGGTGGTCGTGGATGTGCGCGGCGTCGAAGCGGGTGACCGGCGTTGCCGGAAACAACGCGTCGAGCAAAGCGGCGCGGGTTTCGGCGAATTCGTTCAGCGCCAGCTGGGCGCCGGCGAGTTCGGCGAAGATCGCCAGCAAGCCGGTCCCTGCCGAGAGTTCCAGCACCAGATCGGATGGCGTGATCGCGGCCGCCGTCGCGGCGGCGAAGCCGAGCGCGATCGGTGTTGAGAATTGCTGAAGCGCTTGCGACTCTTCGGACCGCCGGGTTTGCGACGGCGCCAGCGCCGCGAGCTTGCCGAGCATGGCGAGAAAGGCGGCAGGCGATCCCGCGCGGGCGCGCATGGCGGGGCCGAACTTGCGCAGGAACAGGATCTGCGCTGCCTCGCAGGCCTCGTAGGCGAGCTTCCAGTCCCAGGCGCCGGCGGCATCGGAAGCGCCGAAGGCCGCTTCCATCGCCGCGCGTAGCGCGTGGGCATCGAGCGCCTGGCCCTTGGCCAGCGCTTCCATGAGGGTGGTCGCAGCCTGAAGAACGGACGAGGCGGTGTCGGGACGGCGAGAAGGTGGGAACAGCGGGAGGTTGGCCGGGGCCTGGACCGCAGCGGAAGCGATGGGTGTCATGGGGAAGGTCTCCGGGAGCGTGGGATGGGAGAGACCCGGCTGCGCGCTCTCTTCACCCGCCAGGTCTCACCTCGCTCCCGGCAGCCCTCTCACTCTCCGTGGCCGCGCCAGAAAAAAAGGGCTCGCCGAGGCGAGCCCTGAGGTCGATGATCACGATCATGTCGGAGATACCCGGCCTGCCCGTTGGGCGGCAGGACGCGTCTGGGTCAGGAGGGGCACGTGCCTCGGATGAGGCGGGCGAGCTGGCCGGGATCGTTGAGAAAATCGAGCGACGCGAAGTTGTTTGCGGCCGCCGGTATAGTCCTTGCGACCTTCGCAGGTACGGAACAGCACGCCGCTATCGTGGCCGGTCGCAGGCTGGCACGCCTGCACATAGAGATGATCGGCGTGCAGGGTCGCCTCGCCGGAAACCGCTATCCCGCCCTGATTGGAGCGGAGGTCAAAGGTTCCAGGCGCCATACCGAGCGCGGCGGCGAGGAGGCCGAGCTGGCGGCGCGCGCGGCTATGGAAGAGCCGTTTGGCGTCGGAATTGTAGGCGACGCGCTTACGGAAATCGAAAGCGATAGCGGCAGAGGAATTGGACATGGAAAATTCTCCGAGAGCGGGGACGGGAAAGCCCGGCGGCGCGCGCTCTCTGCATCCCTCCGGGCTGACCCTCTCCCGGCTGCCCTCTGACTCTCGCAATCGGCTTGCCCGTTGGAGGCCATGGGCGTTAGCCCGTGATGCACTTCGGGATGTATCATTCCCGATTTCTCGCCATTGATCTGATTTATATATCTGAAATCAGAAAATCAGAAATGAGAACTACAACGCATGTAAAAAAATGTTACCAATATTCTCGAGCCGTGCTAAAAAAGATTTAGTGTAATGTCTCAACTTTTATTTTGACCATGATGGAGGAGTGCTATGGATCACAAAGATTCAAAAGAACTGGCGATTGGAATGACTGTTTTATGCGTCCGCAACACATATCTTGAAGAGCTTCACGCGGGAAAGTTTCCCGTGTCAGTCACGGGGGATTATTCGGACGTAAAGGTTGTAACTCCGGACGGCGAAATTCCTTGGAAAAACCTATCGCGCATCAGCCAAGACGAAATGCGGCGACTGATGAGGGAGGTCGTAGATAGCAACTATTCGGTGCTCCGTCGCTTGGACATTCCAGAGTTTGACCAAGAACTCCGTCGCTTTGGTCAGCGTATGGCTTCCGGATGGGATGAGCCACGAGATAGAAATTTGTTGCACTGCGCAGCCCCCGATGAAGAGATTAAAGTGAGCCATTAAGAAATGGGATTCTCGGCCTTATCGATCTTCTCAGTTTGTCAATCACACAACGCAGCTTGCGCAATGGTCCAGCAGCGAGGCGCGGCTGTGCCGAAACCCTGCGATCAGCCTTCGGCGGCAAACGGATCAACGTCACGATGAATCGGCTGGGCGCGGCCCATCCACGGCTCGGGGCGGATCTCGAGTAGGAACGGCGCATCACTGCGCCATTCCCCCCACGACGCTGGTGATGCCGGCGCGGGCGAGCGCGTCGTAGAGCGCGGCCTTGTTGGCAGGCCGGGCGTCAGCGACGCGGCGGGCGTGGTCTTGGTACCGGGCAATTCAGGCGTCGTGGCGTGCTTCGGGATCGGGTTGGGATGTGTCGTTGGTCATTTGGGGTCTCCTGAAATCCGGTTGGAAAAAAGCGGGGCGACCGCGGTGTGTGACTGGCCACCCCGCGATCGATCACTCGGCTGCGTCGGCCATTGGTGCGGGCGGCGCGTCTTCGCCGTCGAGGAAGGTGGGCAGGCTCTCCGCGACATCGGCGCCTGCGGTGTCCGCCGGCACTTCCGGCTCGGGCAATCGCAGCGGCTCGGGCAGCCAGCCGGTCCCGGCGAGCAGCCGTTCGGCCTCCTTCGCCATCTCCGGCTTCTTGAGGTGGTCGATGAGCTGGGCGGCCGCCTCGCCCTTGCCCTCGCGCACCGCTTCGAGGATGCGGGTCTTGGTGACGCGGCCGAGATAGTTCTCGATCGTCGGCGTCCAGTGCGCTGCCATGTCGAGGCTCACCGCCTGGCCGACACGGTAGGCGTGCGCGATACGGCTCGGACTGCGGCTGTAGGGGTCGTGGACCGCGTTGACAGTCAGCGCCGCGCAATGAGCGAAGAGCGCTGCCCGTGAGTCCGCGTCGAGGGCGATCAACGCGCCCCAGAGATCTTCCAAATCCTCGGGCAACCGCTTCCCCCAAGCCTCCTGGCGGGCTTCGATCGCCTTGGCGGCGTCGCACGCGGCCAGCCCCGGCGCCTGGTGGAGGAACGCGGTGCTGGTGGCGTGGATCTCCAGGCAGGAATCGACGGTGGAGTTGTAGAACGCCTGGAGGCAGAGGGCGTGCAGCGCCGCGACGAAGGCGATTTCGGGATCTCCCGCGAGCGCATCGCGCAATGCCAGCGTCCGGTGCGCGGTGAGTTCGGTGACGAGCCGTTCGGACAAGGGCTTGATGCCATCGTCCTCGTCTCCGGCTTCGGCATCCGGGGACCCCGCATCCCCACCGACGGTGATGATGATCGGCCGCCGGGTTGAACTATCCGGTGCGCCCGGCACCACGCCCGGCGCGCCCTCCGCCGGGACCTCATCCTCGCGCCGCACGTAGCCACGCGCGATTTGCAGTCCGCCATCGTTGGAAATGCTGACGAAGGCGCCGGCGCGGGTGATGTCGGCGGGATCGTAGATCTCCGGCCGGTCCGCGAAGGCTTGCAGCTCGGCCTCCAATTCGTCGAGCCGCCGGGCGACCTGCTCGGGAAGGTCGTCGGTGTCGGCGTCGGCATACTCTTCGTTCAGCCGGTCGAACTCCTCGGACAGCGCCTCGTGCCAGGCCTGTTCCTCAGCGCTGACTTCGGCAGCGGCGCCGGTCAGGCGACGCAACCCGGCGGCATGGCCGTAGGGGAATTCGGTCGCAACCTCGATCCATCTCCAGCCCTCGGCGCGGATGGTCTCGGCCTCGGCGGTGAGCTTGGCGATGGCGAGGCGGTCGAGCAGCGCCGAATCCTGCAGCCACCCGCCATTGTCCTGCTCGAACAGGTCGCGCATGACGATGCCGCCGGCCACCTCGTAGGCCGGGACGCCGACGAAGCGCGCCCGCTTGTCGGAAGCGCGGATCGCGGTTTCGGTCAGCTGGCGGCGGATGTAATAGGGTTCCTTGTTGTAGGCGCTGGCCAAGCCCTCCCAGACCTGCTCCTGACGCGCCTGGTCGTCGGTGACGGTGAAGGCCATGAGCTGCTCAAGCGTCATCTCGTCGGTGGCGTAGAGGTCGAGCAGCTTTAGAGAGACGGCGACGAGCTTGAGCCGTTGTTTCACCACGTTCACGCCGACGAAGAAGCGGGCGGCGATGTCTTCCTCGCTGAGCCCGGCGTCGCGCAGGGTCTGGAACGCCCGGAACTGGTCGAGCGGGTGCAGCGCGACGCGCTGGACGTTCTCGGCCAGGCTGTCCTCCTCGGCGATGCCGTCCTCGCGCACGACGCACGGCACCGGCTGGGTCTTGGCCATGCGCTTCTGCTTGACCAGGGACTCGAGGGCGCGGAAGCGCCGCCCGCCCGCCGGGACCTCATAGACGCCGGTATCGGCGCCGCCGGCGTCGCGCACCGGTCGGACGCTCAGGCTCTGCAAGAGCCCGCGCCGGGCGATGTCCTCGGCCAGTTCCTCGATCGAGAGTCCGGTCTTGACGCGCCGGACGTTGGCCTGGGACGGGACCAGCGTGTTGAAGGGAATATCCTGAGACCGGCTCAGGACGACGGTGGGTTGGGTTCTTGCCATGGGTGGAGTCCTCCGAGACGGGCGGCCGGAGCTTTCTCTCAGCCTCCAAACCCGTCAGTGCGCCAAGCGCAGCCCTCTAACTGAGGATTCCAAAGCTTCCGCCCACCTATTCCAGGATAAGTCCGCCCAGCATTCCGATTAATGTCCGCCCGTTTTACCGAACTAGAAACGCCGTTTTTTTGTGACGGTATAACCCGACAGGTTGCACACCATGGGTACCGTGAGATGGGCCATGGGTCAAGGGTGGAAAAGGGCTGTTGATGGTGACATCCACGCCAATGCTGAGAGCATGTGAGACCCTCTTAATTTTCTTTCTTTTCCTCGCCGAGCATCTTTTGACGCGCGCTTGCGCGTCGGTGCGCCCGCGCCAGCTTTGGCGCTTCTGGCGCACGCGCACAGGCCGCGCGCCCCCGCGCGGCTCAATGTTCTTGCTTGCTTTGGTCATGCGTCACCTTTGCTTGCGCGCGTTTTGCGCAGCGAGTTCCCGTCGAGATCAATGCGGTAGGACGCGTGGATAATGCGATCCAGAATGGCGTCAGCCAATGTGGGGTCGCCTATCACTTCATGCCATCGGTCAACCGGCACCTGGCTGGTAATCATCAGAGAACCACAACCGTTGCGATCCTCGGTGATTTCGAGAAGATCGCGCCGATGATCGAGCTGTCAGCGGTTCGGGGCCAAAGTCATCGATAATCAGCAGTGATGTTCTTTTGAGGATGCCCAACAGACGAGTATAGCGGCCATCACCACGCGCAAGATCGAGCCTCTGTGAACAGCCGCGGTGCGCGCTGATAAAGCACCGATATATCCTCGCGGCACGCTTTCTGGCCCAGGGCACAGGCGAGCCAGCTTTTGCCAAGACCGGTTTTGCCGGTGAAGATCACATGGCGATGATCACGTATCCATTGGCAGCTCACCAGCTGCGAAAACAGCTTTTTGTCGAGGCCACGGATAGTACGATAATCCACATCTTCAACGGTCGCATTTTGACGTAGCTTGGCTCGGCTAATCCGAGCCTCGTAACGCTTCTGGCTTCGCGACGTGGCTTCGTATTCCAAAAGCACGGCCAGCCATTCGCCGTGGCTCATGGAAGCGGCCGCCGGATTGGCTTCTAGTTCCTTGAACCCCTTGGCGCAGCCATGCAGGGCAAGTTCGTTCAGTATATCGAGAGTGGGATGTGACAACATGGTTATTCTCCTAATGGTAATATCCGCCGCCGCGGATGTTGCTGTGGAACAAAGGCAGGGTTGCGTCGTCCTTCCGCCTGGCTTTTCGGTCAAGATTGTGGTCAAGGATTGATCTCAAGCTTTTCGGTGACAGGGATCCAATCTCCAAGGCACGCGCACAGGCGCCTTCAGCCCGATCACGCTCGATACCCCGCAAGAGCTTCAGAATGGCCTTGCACGAGCGAAAGCCCTGTTCCGGGTACTTGCGCTTGGCCATGATCGCGACGATGAGGCCTTCGGTGTTGGGACCAATCGCAACACCGCTGGAACGGAAGTAGGCTTCGCTCCAACCGGCATAGTGTTGATGACTCTTCGGCATATGCTCAGGCAGCGTGACGTGGTGATGTCCCGCTCCAGTCATGTACAAACGTGGATGCGCAGCCACGCGTTTGCCGCGATGGAATATCTCGACAGCATTGGTCGTACTGCGGCCATCAACCTCCTGCCGGAGCAGGTTATAAGGCACCGAGTAATAATGCCCGTCTAGTTCGACATGGTAATCGGGAGCAACCCGCGCCTTCTTCCATTCGGCATATTCGTACAAGCTTGCTGGCAACGGATGCAGCGCCGGCTTTTCGACTTCGAGGAACAGATCGCGCCGACTGACCTTAAGCCGTCGCATAACGCGACCATTGAGATCAACCATAACTTCTCGGATGGCTTGATTGCATTCACCAAGCGAAAAGAACTTCCTGTTACGCAGGCGACCCAGGATGTAATATTGGGCGAACTTGACGCCCGCCTCAACCTTCGCTTTATCGCGTGGCTTGTAAGGCCGCGCCGGCATAATGCCGATGCCGTAATGCTCCGCCATGCGGCCATACGTGCGGTTAATCTCCGGGTCGTAGAACGATGCTTTGTTGACGGCAGATTTAAGATTGTCCGGTACCAGCAGCTTCGAACAACCCTCCATAAAATCGAACATGCGCACATGTGAACCTATCCAGTCCGGCAACGCCTGCGTCCAGGTCGCCTCGGCATAGGTGTAGTTCGATGCTCCAAGAACGGCGACGAAGATCTCAGCCTCCAACACCTCGCCAGTTTCAGGGTTGATAATGTCGACCTTCTTCCCAGAATAATCGACAAACGTCTTGTCTCCGGCAACATGGTGTTGCCGCATCGTTGGTGACACGCGGCTTTCAAAGGCGCGATACAATTCACAGAAACGGCTATAGCCATAACCATCAGTATCAACCTGTCGATATTCCTCCCATAAGATCTGCAGCGTAACACCGTGTCGTTTCATCTCCTTCATCAACAAAGACCAATCCGGTTCCTTCTGATTCCTGCTGCCGGGCTTTCTGCCCATTCGCCCAAACAACTTCTGTTCCAGTACGTCATCGGTTAACTCATCCGGCAACGGCCAGATCAACCCTGCTTTAGCAAGCCGCTTCTCGTAATCCCGGATGGTGCTACGGGCCACATTCAAACGTTGCTCCAGTGTTCGGCTACTCACATCCGGCTCTGTGGCTTTCAGTCGTAATAACTCTCGTATTTGTCTCATGGTCAGACCTTTCTTCTTTCGCATTCGGAGCCTCCTCGCTGTGTTGAGAAGCCGCATGCTTGGTTGATGCTGACCTGTTTGGCAAATCGTCCCAAAACTGCATTCCAAAACCCTCCCGCATCGCAGCGCCAGGTGGGCGGACATTAATCGGAATGCTGGGCGGATTTAAATCGGAATGGTGGGCGGGATTAAATCGGAACCCCGGGCGGACTTAAATCGGAATAGGTGGGCGGTTGTTATCGGAATCCGCACTCTAACTCTCTGACCTGAAAGGAGGACGCCGAGTTAGACGCTCAACTACCGACCGCTCCGAGGGGTGAGAGACCCCTCCCGCCACACGGTGCAGCGTGGGGTGCGAAGCAAGCGGGTGAGGCCGACCGGGGGCTTCCGGGAGGCCGTAAATCAGCAGAACCCGCTAAAGCCGGGCGTGAGGGAACTTCCGATCCCGAACCGGCCCGGCCAGCGAGTCCGCCAAGGAGAGGGAAACCGAACCGATGGCCGAAGCCCCGTCAGGAGGGTCCTCACCGACTCGGAAGTGGGTGAGGCAGTCGAAAGACTTGTGGAGCGCCAACGCGCGATTGATGGGCGCGCTTCAGGGATGTCGGGGAAACCCGAGGTCAGCATCCGGGAAAGCCTGCAAGCCCCGGATGCCGGAATCCACACGGGGTAGAGTCGGCTCCTATAGCGGACGAGGAGTGACGGTGGAACTTGGGAACCCGCCCGCGTTGCCGCCCCTGCGGGGAGCGGATGGCCGAAGCGACCGGCGAACGCGCGAAGCGGGGGCGGAGCCTGCGTAGTAGTCGGAGGACGGGAAAGCTGTCCACATGGCGAAGGCGGGCAGTGGATACATTTTGCAAGCAGGAGATGGACAACTTGTCCGACGCGGTGAATACCGGGTTCATTCTCGACATGCAGCGCAAGCTGTATCGGTGGAGTGCTGCGGACCCCGACAAGAGGTTCGCAGATCTGTTCAATATTGTGTGCGACCGCAGAACGCTCTTCCGGGCGTGGCAACGGCTGGCCCGTAACCGGGGCAGCAACACGCCGGGCACGGATCGCGTGACGCGGACGAAGGTCGAGGAGCGGCCCGATGGTGTCGCAGGCTTCCTGGAGGACATCCGACAGGGCCTGCGCCAAGGAACTTACCAACCCGAGCCTGTTCGGCAGCGACTCATCCCGAAGCCGGGCAAGCCGGGGCAGTTCCGCCCACTGGGCATTCCCACGCTCAAAGACCGACTGGTCCAAATGGCGCTCAAGCTGGTGCTGGAACCGATTTTCGAGGCGGACTTCTATCCGACCTCGTACGGCTTTCGGCCCGGCCGAAGCACCCATGACGCACTCTCAAGAGTGCGGCACAGGTTGAACCCGACATCCGCCGGTCCCTCGCGGACCCGGTATGTGATCGAGGGGGATATCAAGGGCTGCTTGGACCCTGCTGCATAATGCCCCCTGGTTCATGAGGTTGAATCGAAGAGCCCGGGCTGTCGGGCTATCACCTTGATGCGGAGTCCTTTTTGCTTGCCGCGCATGACATGAACCGCCTCGAGTTCGCCGCGCTTCACACGCTGCAACACGGTCTGGCGCGACACGCCAAGCGCGCGCATCGCTTCCCGCATCGCCATGAAGGCATCGCCGGCATCGCCGTTGAAGCGGGCCATGAGGTCATCGGTGAGGCGGATGCGCCAGGGAGCGCCGGGGGTCAATTGCTCGCCGGCGATGATGCCGTCGTTGAGCAGGCGATGGATGGTCGATGGCGCAACGCCGAGCACGACAGCGGCTTTCGTGATCGTCAGCAGCTCGCCCTCGGGCGCGCCACGGGACAGGCCCGTGGGCTGAAGGCCCACGGGTGTCGGCTCGAAGCAAGGGATATCCCAGTGGCGGCGCAGATTGCCGACGCGGCCCGCGATGAAGCGATGACCGTATGCCGTGGTACGCCCCTGACGGTTGAGGATGCCGGCGATCACGCTGTCGGGGTAATGGACCGCCAGCCGGCGTACCAGTGCGATCGTGTCCTCGTCGGTGCGGATGGTGGCCGGCCGCGAGCGCGGCAGGGTCAGGTTGATCTCGTCGAGCGCGCCGCCCTTCCAGCGCAGTGTCAGGGCGTCGGGCAGAATGACAAGCAAGAAGAGTACGCTGCCGCGCCGGATGCTGCTGAGCACGTCAAGCGAGCGTCCCTCGAAGGGATGGCGCTCGCGGGTGATCGTCACCCAATCCGGAATATCACGGCGATGGGTAGTCTGCCGCCGCTTCCTTCGATGCCATCGATCATCACGTGCTGATGGATCGGGTGCGCCGCCGTGTCCGGGACCGCAAGGTCCTGCGGCTCGTGCTCGCCTTCCTGAAGGCCGACATCATGATCGAGGGCAATCGCCGGCATCCGGTGACCGGCACCCCGCAAGGGGGCATCATCTCGCCGCTTCTGGCCAACGTCTATCTCACGGCCATCGACGAGAGATACCGGCGCTGGGTTCCCAACCCGCGCGACAAGACCCGAGTGCGGGCGCAGCAGCGCCTGCAGTCCGACTACAAAAATGGTCGGCCGGGCTTCTACGTGGTGCGCTACGCGGACGACTTCGTCGTCCTCGTGCAGGGAACACAGCAGGATGCCGAAGAAGAGCGCCTGTCGCTGGGGCGGTTCCTCAAAGAGGAACTGCGTATGGAGTTGTCGATGGAAAAGACCAAGATCACCGATGTCCGGGAAGGCTTCGACTTCCTGGGCTACCGGATCGCGCAGGTGAAGATGCCGTCAACCGGACGGCACGTCGGCATGCTCTTCATTCCGAAGGGTAAGTCGCAGCTCCTCCGCGACAAAATCAAGGTCAAGGTGAGGGAAACGCCCACCGGCCGAACCCTCGCCAACCTCATCGACCACCTCAATCCGGTCATCACGGGCTGGCGCAACTACTACCGGTACGCGACGCGTTCCGGGAAGGAGTTCGCCAAACACGACTGGTGGCTGTACTGGCGATTGACCGCTTGGCTTGGCAAGAAACACGGCGGAGCATCTCGAAGAAAGCTGCGCCGTCGATATGCCGAGCCAGGCGCGCGGCAGCGAGGTGGATGGCGATCGGACGGCAAAAGGCTCGCCCGGTTCGCCGACACCAAACGCCTGCGCTACCCGGACCGGGGACTACGCATACCGAACGGATGGAACGACCCAGACGAACGCTTCCGCAAGGGAGCCGATAAGTTCTGGGAAGCGACCCTCGCCCTCGCCTCATTGTGAGGGACACCCGTGGCGCGAGCCACGCATGGAGAGCCGGATGCGGGGAAACTCGCACGTCCGGTTCGGAGCGGGGGATGCGGAAACCTGCCTCGGCGACGGGGTAAGGCGCTGCATCCCTACTCTACCCCGAATCCCCTCCGCCCTCTCCCTCTACACCTTGCTTTCGGAGCCGGCGGCGGCGCTCCGCTTCCGGTCCCCTAGTCTTGCCCCCGTCCTGTTCACGGGTTTGCGCCAGGGATCGCAGCCCGACAGGGCCAAGACCCAACCAGCTCGCTGGGGGGTGGCTTGGCTCGCGAGAGCCCGGCGCGCAGGCTTGCCCGCGCGGGCGCCCTCGCAATCCCCAACGGAAGGGGTTAGCCGATGACGGCTATTTCAGCGGGTCCAGGTTGTCGGCCGGCAGATGGAAGCTCACGGCGAAAACTCGGCCCAGTAGCCATTGGGGTCGTGTAGCGGAATCCGGTTGATTGCGGACACCCGCGCCCAACCTGCTTTGCACAAATCAAGACTTGTGCCGCCCCTCACGAGGGGTAGGTAGAAATTTGGCGCGATTGGCATAAGCGTAATCGTAGGCTTCGCGCGTGTCACAAGCGAGCCAGCCGTCTTTGAGTTCGGGTAAAGGTTCGATGATTTTTGCCCAAGGCGCGTCGCGGGCGACTTCCTCGCGGCTGCTGGCAATGAATAGCGAAGCTTTCATAATTTCTAAGCTTATCCATGTGTTGGGCATAAATCAAGAACTCGGTCAGAATTATAACAATCCTGATCCAGTGGTTGGCTTGCAAGGACTGAGGAAGTATTGCCGAATAAGCATGGGCAGCAGAGCCTCGTCGCGCCACCATCAATCCGGTCGAGGAATGACGCCCCGATAATCTCACCCCCTAACGCTTTCAGGCTTTCAGGGTGCCGTTCGGCACTGGGATCTGGGGTGAACCCGATCTGGCGCTGTCCGCAAGGGGCGCGCTGGGCGAGCCGGTGAACGTCTCGCTTGAGATGGCGGGAAGCTCGGGCCGGCTTCCCAAACCTATGTGATATGCGTTACGGGGCTGGGCGTGCCTCGTTGACCGTCTTGCGCTTCGGCTTCGGTTTCGGCTTCGACTTGCGTGCATTGATGGCGGCCGCGTCGAGCGTGCTCTTGATGTGGGCGGCATAGAACCGCTCGATCATCTCGACGCTGGTGCGGCAGTTTTTGGCGATCTGGTAGATGTCGGATGTCGGCGCCTTCCATGAGGCGCATGCAGATATAGGTATGGCGCAGGCTGTAGGCCGTGCGCGGATGGCCGTCGCGATCGAGCTTGAGTTTTGATTGCGTGAGGAGGTTGTTGAACAGTTGAACATCTTGATCAGCTCGCCGGGGAAGACCGGATCTTTCGGCGAATTGAGATCGGGGCCGAGCCCCGTACGGCGCTGCCCGCGAGGGGCGCGCAAACCGAGCCGCTGAACGTCTCGGGGAAAATGAAGGGCGGCCAACAGTCCCCAATACGGAATCGAAATTGATCGTTTATGCCTCGGCGCCGTCCCCGTCCGTCGCCGCTTTTGCAGTGCGGCGCGCGGGCCTCGGACGCCGGACATTGATCGCCGCGGCATCAAGCGTGTTCTTGATGTGGGCGGCGTAGAATTTCTCGATCATCTCGACGCTGGTGCGGCAGTTTTTGGCGATCTGATAGATGTCGGCGCCTTCCATGAGGCGCATGCAGATGTAGGTATGGCGCAGGCTGTAGGCCGTGCGGGGTTTATTATCGCGGTCGAACTTAAGCTTCGTACGCTCCAGGAGCCTGTTGAAGCTCTTCGTGTAATTGCTGGGAAAGAGGTGGTCGGTGGGTTCCGGCAGCCTCACTTCGACCGGCGGCGCTTCGCCCGTCTCGCCTCGTATCCGGCGCGCGCGCCGGGTTTGAGCCGTTCGGCTTGGCTTGGCGCGCGCGAGAAGGCGCTCAAAGGGGCGCACGGCGCCCGGCAGGCTTTTGCAATAGCCGACACCGCGCTTGCCGCGCACGTCGATTTCCAGAATTTTCTGGCGCGTGGCGTCGTCGGTGACGATCGACACATCGCGGAACTGAAGATTCTTGGCCTCGTCGGGACGCAGGCCGGTGTTCCCCATGAAGAGAACGAAGTCGTGAAGCTGCTCGGCGTCCCACCGATAATGCTCGTTGAGGGGATTGTTCGCATAGTCGCGGGTCGCCTCGTAGAGCTGCTTATATTCCTCGGGGCTGAACCACGGACGATGCACGATTTTTCCCTGCGTCCGATAGGGCGGGGAAAGATCGGGTAGATGGGCAAGCCAGCCGTGACGGATGGCTGTCTTCAGCACCAGGCGGATGGTGACGATTTCATTGTGAAGGGTACTGCGCGATGGGGGCTGGTAGTCGGCTGGGGTTTTCGGTTTGCGGGTGACGGCGTTCCTGCCCATGGGACCGGGCATCGGCTTATAATCGGGCGGTGTCGTCGCCCGGTGCATCCGGTACTCCTGAACCTTCCCGGCGGTGATCTCTGAAAGACCGATCTCGCCGAAATAGGGATCGAGGTGAAGGCGGACACGGCCTTTATGTCCTTCCATCCAGCGCGGCGAGCGCTGGCCCTCGGTGATGATCTCATACTCTTTGAGAAATTGTTTGGACGCCTCGGCAAACGTCTTCTCGGTCGTGAGAAGCCCGGCGCGCGATTTGCCGCGCATCCCGAGATACCAATCCTCGGCGAGCTGTTTCGCGTGGGTAAGGCTCTCTTCTTTCGTGCTGTGGCGATATTGCTTTCCGCCGATCGAGGCGGAGCATTGCCAGAAGCGGCTACGGCCGCGCTGGAAAATCTGCAAGTCGCCGCCCATCAATTTATGGATCGGCATCGTTAATCCCTTTCCTCAGCGTCCGTTGCGGTGGCGGCCGCAAAGTGCGCTAAAGTGCGTTAGAGGTGCGCTAGAGATTTTGAGCCTAACATGGCATAAAAAAAGGGTCAAGCTTTCGCTTAACCCTTTGTTTTAGTTGGTTGCGGGGATAGGATTTGAACCTATGACCTTCAGGTTATGAGCCTGACGAGCTACCGGGCTGCTCCACCCCGCGTTGAGGGTCATCGTTGTGTCGGCACGCCGGGTCTTGCGGTGTGGCGCCGGGGTTTGCGATCGCCGGGTGTGATCGGCGGCAGGTTTGCCGACGGCGGCGCGTCCGGGGACGCGGTTCGGCGGTTTGGCGGGCCTGGCGGCGACCTACTCTTCCGCGCCTTCGTGGCGCAGTACCATCGGCGCTGAGGGTTTTCACGGCCGAGTTCGGGATGGGATCGGGTGTTTTGCCCCTCGCTATGGCCACCAGGCCGGCCAAGACCGCCGCCGGTGTTGCCTTGCAACACCGCCGGGCGACAGGCGGAACTCGTTCCGCCGAAAGCCTGCCGGTGTTGCCTCGCGACACCGTCGGGCGACAGGCGGAACTCGTTCCGCCGAAAGCCTGCCGGTGTCGCCTCGCGACACCGTCGGGCGACAGGCGGAACTCGTTCCGCCGAAAGCCTGCCGGTGTTGCCTCGCGACACCGTCGGGCGACAGGCGGAACTCGTTCCGCCGAAAGCCCGGGCGCGCGGCGTCCGCGGATTGATCCGTAGGCCGGCCGGAAGCGGGTTGTGCGGGTGTCTTCGAGGAGAATGTTTGCCGCGCCGGGCCTTTCGGCGAAGCTGGCTTCGCCTGTCGGTTCGGTGGCACCGTGGTGCCACCGGACATGGTTCTTGCCGCTGGGTGCGGGCGCCCGAAGCCGATCGAGCGATTAGTACCGGTCAGCTGCGCGGGTTGCCCCGCTTCCACCTCCGGCCTATCGACGTGATGGTCTCTCACGGCTCTCGACGAGACCTGGTTTTGAGGGAGGTTTCCCGCTTAGATGCGTTCAGCGGTTATCCCGTCCGCACTTAGCTACCCGGCGGTGCGGCTGGCGCCACAACCGGTACACCAGAGGTGCGTCCTTCCCGGTCCTCTCGTACTAGGGAAAGCGCCTCGCAAGTCTCAAACACCCACGGCAGATAGGGACCGAACTGTCTCACGACGTTCTAAACCCAGCTCACGTACCGCTTTAAATGGCGAACAGCCATACCCTTGGGACCTGCTCCAGCCCCAGGATGCGATGAGCCGACATCGAGGTGCCAAACGACGCCGTCGATATGGACTCTTGGGCGTCATCAGCCTGTTATCCCCGGCGTACCTTTTATCCGTTGAGCGATGGCCCTTCCACGCGGGACCACCGGATCACTATGGCCGAGTTTCCTCTCTGCTCGAGCTGTCGCTCTCGCAGTCAGGCGGGCTTGTGCCATTGCACTCAGCAGCTGATTTCCGACCAGCCTGAGCCCACCATCGCGCGCCTCCGTTACTCTTTGGGAGGCGACCGCCCCAGTCAAACTACCCGCCATGCAGGGTCCCGGGCCCGGCTTCACGGGCCACGGTTAGATGTCAGAGACCGTAAGGGCGGTATTTCAAGGATGCCTCCCCCCCAACTGGCGCCAGGGCTTCATCGGCTCCCGCCTATCCTACACATACGATCCCTAACACCACTGCAAAGCTGTAGTAAAGGTGCACGGGGTCTTTCCGTCTGACCGCGGGTACTCCGCATCTTCACGGAGAATTCAATTTCGCTGAGCCGGTGTTGGAGACAGCGGGGAAGTCGTTACGCCATTCGTGCAGGTCGGAACTTACCCGACAAGGAATTTCGCTACCTTAGGACCGTTATAGTTACGGCCGCCGTTTACCGGGGCTTCAATTCAGAGCTTGCACCCCTCCTCTTAACCTTCCGGCACCGGGCAGGCGTCAGACCCTATACGTCGTCTTGCGACTTCGCAGAGCCCTGTGTTTTTAGTAAACAGTCGCCACCCCCTCTTCTGTGCCCCCCGCCCCGGCTTGCGCCAGGACAGGGCCCCCTTCTCCCGAAGTTACGGGGGCATTTTGCCGAGTTCCTTCAACACCGTTCTCTCAAACGCCTCGGTATGCTCTACCAGTCCACCAGTGTCGGTTTCGGGTACGGTCTTATTCGCCGGCGCTGTTTCCTGGAAGCCCTTCGGCCGCCACCCCAATCCGATAAGGGATGACTTGCCTCCGCGCTTCGTCGCGCCCCGGCAGGCTGGGGAATATTAACCCCATTCCCATCGGCTACGGCCTTCGCCCTCGCCTTAGGGGACCGGCTAACCCTGCGCGGATTGACCTTGCGCAGGAACCCTTGGACTTTCGGCGTGCGGGGTTCTCACCCGCATTGACGCTACTCATGTCAGCATTCGCACTTCCGATACCTCCAGCGCCCCTCGCGGGACGCCTTCGCCGGCCTACGGAACGCTCCGCTACCGCGTTCAGAAGACAGGAATCAGGAATCAGGGATCAGAACTGGCGCGGGATAAGCCCTGCAACATGCGGGCAATCTCGCGATACTCGCCCTGCCAGCGCTCCGCTACATCCTTGTCGATGTAGCCCAGATCGCGGCAATAGAGAGACCAAACCTGCATCTCGTCGGCCGGGCCGGTCGCCATCATCAGGAAGCGATGAAACGCGACGCGCGACTGACGCTGCTTGCCAAACCCCTCGGCGATATTGGCGCAGATCGATTTCGACGCGCGCCGCACCTGATCGGCGAGCGCAAACTGCTCGATCCGCGGAAACTCGAGGCTCGCTCGATGCACTTCCAGCGACAACGCGTACGCCCGCCGGAACACTCCGAGATCCTCGAACCTCCGCACCCACTCACTCATTTCTGATACCTGATCCCTGATTCCTGCCTTCTGAACACCCGCAGCTTCGGTGCGTGGCTTCAGCCCCGATACATTTTCGGCGCAGGACAGACTGAACTAGACCAGTGAGCTATTACGCTTTCTTTAAAGGATGGCTGCTTCTAAGCCAACCTCCTGGTTGTCTTGGCCGTCCCACATCCTTTCCCACTTAGCCACGACTTGGGGACCTTAGCTGGCGGTCTGGGCTGTTTCCCTCTCGACGACGGACCTTAGCACCCGCCGTCTGGCTGCCGACCTCTACTCGCCGGTATTCGGAGTTTGGTTAGGTTTGGTAAGGCTCGCGCCCCCCTAGCCCATCCAGTGCTCTACCCCCGGCGGTAATAGTTGACGCTCTACCTCAATAGATTTCGCGGAGAACCAGCTATTTCCGGGTTTGATTGGCCTTTCACCCCTAA